>NZ_UUPU01000064.1 GCF_900591205.1 Pseudomonas viridiflava | reverse complement strand
GCGCAAGGAAGGCGAGTTGGCGAACGTCCATGTCATGTCTCGATGCCCGAGGGCGGTAAAAATTTAAAGAAAGAAATCCAGACGCAAATACACCGGCGCTTCACGTTCAGTGATCGGCCCTGGTCGCTCCAACGAATGTGCGAAGGTCACTGTGGCGGCGACGTTCTGGCTACGCGCAAACAGCTCCACGGCGTTGCTGGTCATGCGCCCGTGCAGCTCGCCGTTGTAGCGGTCGCGGCGGATCACGCCCTGGTCGTAGCCGAGGCTGGTGCCGTACTCGCTGAACACCGGTTGCAGCCAGGCCCAGGTCACCGGGCGGCTCCAGCGCAGGTCGTTGCGCCAGTAGCCACCGCTGTCGCCGGCCAGGCTCTGGTCCTTGTAGCCGCGAATCGACGACTGCCCGCCCAGGCTCAGGCGCTGCGAGCTGAAGAGCACGTCTTCGCTGCGCTGGCCGGTCATCAGGCTGCTGAAACTGAACGACTCGCCCCACAGCTTGAACGGGTACAGGTAGCTCAGGGTCGCGGTGTATTTGCGGTAGCGCGCATCGGCCTGACCCGGGCCTGGGTTGTGGTTGGCCTGGGCGTCGAACGCGCCGATGCCGTCTTGCATGCCGAGGTCGATGTTGAGAAATGAGCCGCCAATCCGTCGACCATGGTTGATGCCGAACTGCGCTTCGCTGAGGCGGTTGCTGCTGAGGGCAAGCTTGCTGTCTTCGACAAAGTTGTTGGTGCGCAGGTAAGCCACACCGGTGCTGAGCGAGGTTTTGCTCAAGGCATCGCGGTGGATCACGCGCTCCAGGCGCAGCTGGTGGCTCTGGCTGTCGCCGGACTGCTTGAAATTGAAACCGCTGGCCTGAGCCAGGGCGCGGTATTCGGTTTCGCTGTAGCTGTAATTGAGGTTCCACCAGCCAAACGGCAGGTTGTAATTGAGCATCGAGTTGCGTGACGTTTTCTGGTGATCGCTGACCGCATCGTGGCCGCCGCGCAGGGAGAGTTGGTCGGCCAGGCCGAGCGGGTTGTCCCAATCCAGGCTGGCGCCCCACTGCTGTTCGCCGGTGCTGCGCTGGCCGCCGTTATGGCGCGAGAGTCCAACGCGCCAAGGCTTTTGCGGGGTGTTTTTGACCAGCACGTCGCTGCCGCCGACTTCTTTGCCGGGGGCCAATTCCATCTGAGCCTGGTTGGAGGGCAAGCGGTTGAGCTGGTCGACCATCTGCTCGATTTCGCGCAGGTTAAGCAGGTCGCCCGGCTTGCCAGGGAAACTCATAAACAACTGACGGTCGGTGATGCCACTGCCCTGCGCGCCCTTCATTGCTTCCAGGCGGCCTTCGACCATCTGCACCTTCAAGTTTCCGCTGGAGAGGTCCTGTTGCGGCAGGTAGGCGCGGCTGGTCACCAGCCCTTTGGCCAGGTAGTGGTCGGTAATGACCTTGAGCACCTCATTGAGCTGCGGCACACCGAGGCACTGGCCGATATAAGGCTTGAGCAAGTCGGTGCGCTCGCCCTCGGACAACGCGTCGGCGCCGGCGAGTTCGATGGTTTTGATCGGGAAGCAACGGGTCTCGACCGGCGCTGTCGGCTTGGCCGGTGCAGCGGCTTTACCGGGCAGGTCCTTGAGTTCTTCGAGGCGACGTTGCTGCTCTTCGAGCAGGCGATCCTGGCGATCGCGGATCAGGTCGGTAACGCCTGGTGTGTTCTGCGCGGGCGCGCCTTGGGCCACAAGGGTTGTGCCCAGGCAAAAAAAAGCGGACAGCAGGCAAAGCCTGGTCCGACGTACAGAACGCCACATTTTTAGATCCCTCTACATGGCCCAGTGCCATCAATGGGCGGCGATCTTAAGATGGCAATTTGATGACGTCAATAAAATGTACAAAGATGTTTCAAACTTGATACGCGACATACTCCGACGCTACGAGCCATCTCCTTTGGCATCAGTGAGTTATCGGAACGTCAAGCAGCCCGAACATCTGAATCAGGTCTCGTGTGGCGTCCAGGGAGCTGGACACGTACTGATCAACATAGCCCCAGGCCACGCAAAATTGCGCTTGATAAAGCTTTCCTCTATTGGCGGTAATCCGACTCTTGACTTAACGTTCACGTGGCCGCAGCCATCAGCGAATACGGGGCTGATGCACAGGCGCTGATTGCTCAACCAGACAGTTAACAACGACCTCTAATCGAGTGGCTATGACAGAGCAGCCTCGGCAGCGTGCATCGGGACCACAACAGGGCGCACGCACCTGCGCAGGTTCACGGCCTTCACACCTTGTCGCCCTTCTGGGCTTGCTGTGCATCACCCTCGCGGGCTGTACCGTCGGGCCCGATTTCGTACGGCCCGAGGTGCCGGCGGATGCCAACTACGCTCGAGACACACTGACCGCCACCGCCCAGGCCGACATCGACGCCGGTGGCGCGGCGCAGCGGCTGATCGCCGGGATGGATATCCCCGGGCAATGGTGGGCATTGTTCCGTTCACCGACGCTCAACGCACTGGTGGAAGAAGCCCTGCGCGCCAACCCGGATGTGAGCGCCGCACAAGCGTCATTGCGCCAGGCCAATGAACGGGTGTATGCCGATCAGGCTTCGTTGTTTCCCTCGGTCAGCGGCACTCTGCAGAAAACCCGCGAGAAGGTATCCGGCGTCACTTCGGGCCTTGCGCAGTCGCCGATCCTGACCATCAGTTCGGCGTCGCTCAGCGTGTCCTATGCCCCGGACGTATTTGGCGGTACGCGCCGGCAAATCGAGTCCACCACGGCGCAAGCCGAGTACCAACGCTTCCAACTGGAGGCGACCTACCTCACCTTGACCGCCAACGTGGTCAATACCGCCGTGAGCCTGGCGTCCCTGCGTGACCAGGTGGCCGCCACCGAAGAAATCATCCGCCTGCAAAGCGGCCAGCTCGATCTGTTGCAGGCCCAGCGACGCCTGGGCGCCATCGCCGATACCGATGTGCTCACGCAACAGACCGCCTTGGCGCAAACCCGCGCCAGCCTGCCGCCATTGCAGAAGCAGCTGGCGCAGACACGCAACCAGTTGATGGCTTACCTGGGCCGTTTCCCCAACCAGGAGCGCGGCGAACGCTTCAACCTGGCCTCCTTGCACCTGCCGCAAACGCTGCCGCTGAGCCTGCCTTCGGCGATCGTCGGCCAGCGCCCCGATGTGCGCTCCGCGCAAGCTCAACTGCAGCAGGCCAGCGCCGACATCGGCGTGGCCATCGCCAATCAGTTGCCCCAGTTCAGCATCACCGGGTCCTTGGGCTCCACGGTGGCAAGCGGCACCCAGTTGTTTTCTTCCGGCAGCGGCGTGTGGAGCCTGGCGGGGTCTATCGCTCAACCGATCTTTGATGCCGGCGCGCTGGAGCACCGTAAACGCGCCGCCGTGGCCGCCTATGACGCGTCGGCAGCACGCTACCGTGGCACGGTGATCAGCGCATTCCAGGATGTGGCCAACGCGCTGCGAGCCCTGGAGGCGGACGCCGATGCGCTCAACCAACAGGTCGTGGCGGAACGCTCGGCGAAGGCCAGCCTGGACCTGGTGCAAGCTCAGTTCCGCCTTGGCGCGGTGGCCTACATCAATCTGCTTACCGCACAACAGACCTACCAGAACACCGTATTGAGCCGCGTAAAAGCCCAGGCCGCACGCTACAGCGACACCACCGCGCTGTTTCAGGCCCTGGGCGGTGGTTGGTGGAACCGTGCCGATGTCGACCCGGCCACCACCGGCAAACCCGACCGCTTCGGCCTGCCGTCATGGCAGGAAATCATGCCGTCCCCCGGCAACCGTGAGGACAATCATGGCTGAGATAACGCCCACCGCCCCGCTGCCGCCCGCACCGACTGCACCGCGCAAGCGGCGACTGTGGCGGCCCATGCTGATCATGGTCGTGGTGGCCCTGGTGATCGTCGCGATCATTGCCGGGGTGAAGTTCGTGCAGATTTCGGCGCTGATCGCCCAGTCCAAACTCGCCCCGCCGCCTGCCGTGGTCACGGCCCTGCAGGTGCCGTTCGAGGACTGGCAGCCGAATGTGTCCGCCGTGGGCTCGATGAAGGCGGTCAGGGGTGTGGATGTGACCACTGAAGTCGGCGGCATCGTGCGCACCCTGGGGTTCACGCCCGGGCAGCAAGTCGAGGCCCAGGCGCTGCTGGTACAACTGAATGCCGACTCGGACATTGCGCAATTGCACTCACTGGAGGCCACGGCGGAGCTCGCGGTTATCGTCCTCAAGCGCGACAAGGCACAATTGGCGGTGAACGCCGTGTCCCAGGCTCAAGTCGACACCGACACCGCCGACCTGAAAGCCAAACTGGCCGCCGCCGAACAGCAGCGGGCGCTGGTGGCGAAAAAAACCATTCGCGCAGCGTTTGCCGGGCGCATCGGGATTACCAGCGTCAACCCCGGCCAGTACCTCAACCCCGGCGATAAGATCGCCACGCTGCAGACCTTTGATCCCATCTACATCGACTTCAGCGTGCCCCAGACCCAGCTGCAGGCGATCGCCCTTGGCCAGAGCGTGGTGGTGACGGCCGACGGTCTCGCCAACCAGACCTTCAACGGTCGGATCAGCACCATCGACACCCAGTTCGATTCGACCACGCGCAACGTCACCGTCGAAGCCACCGTGGACAACCCCAAACACAGCCTGGTGCCCGGTATGTTTGCGCGCGCCGTCGTCAACTCCGGCCCGCCGCAGCGCTACCTCACCGTGCCCCAGACGGCGGTCACCTATAACCCGTACGGCACCACGGTGTTCATCGCGACCTCACAAAAAAACGACAAGGGTGAAGCGGTGCTGACCGCGCAACAGACCTTCATCAAGACTGGGCCGACCCGCGGCGATCAGGTCGCCATCCTGTCCGGCGTGAAGGAAGGCGACCTGTTGATTACCAGCGGCCAGATGAAGCTGAAAAATGGCTCGCCGGTGCAGGTCGATAACAGCGCCGCGCCGCTGAACGACCCCGCGCCGACTCCCCAAGAACACTAAGGGTGTCCCATGAAACTCACCGATACCTTTATTCAACGACCGGTCTGGGCCGTGGTCGTGTCGTTGTTCATCCTGATCCTGGGGCTGCGCTCGATCTTTGAATTGCCGGTCAACCAATGGCCACGCACTGAAAACACCGTGGTCAGCATCACCACCGCCTACTACGGCGCAGACGCCTCCACGGTCGCTGGCTTTATCACTCAGCCGCTGGAATCAGCCATCGCCCAGGCCCAAGGTATCGACTACCTGGCCTCGTCGAGCATCACCGGCCTGTCGACCATCACCGCCACGCTGCGCTTGAACTATGACGCGAGCAAAGCGCTGACCGAGATTAATACCCAGGTCAACTCGGTCAAGAACCAGCTGCCGGCGCAGTCCCAGGAACCGGTGCTGTCGGTGGCGGTTGGGCAGACCACGGATGCCATGTACCTGGGCTTCTACAGCGACACGCTGCCCACCAATAACATCACCGATTACCTGGTGCGGGTGGTCAAGCCCAAGCTCGATTCGATCCAGGGCGTGCAAACCGCCGAGATTCTTGGCGGGCGCCAGTTCGCCCTGCGCGCCTGGCTGGACCCGGACAAACTGGCGGCGCACAACGTGACCGCGCAGGACGTGTCCACCGCCCTGGCGAACAACAACTACCTGTCCGCCGTCGGCTCAACCCGTGGGCAAACAGTGACGGTCGACCTTACCGCCGGCACTGACTTGCACACGGTGGATGAGTTCAAGCGGCTGGTGATCAAGCAAAAAGGCGATGCCCTGGTGTACCTGGAGGATGTCGCCACCGTCACCCTCGGCGCCGAAAGCTACGACAGCAGTGTGGCGTTTTCCGGCAAGCGCTCGGTGTTCATCGGCATCAAGGTTGCGCCCACGGCGAACATCCTGACGGTCGCCACCCGCGTGCGCGAGGCGTTCCCGGAGCTGCAATCCCAACTGCCCTCCGGCGTGCGCGGCGACATCGTTTACGACTCCACGGCGTTCATCAATACCTCGATTGTCGAGGTGGTGAAGACCCTGGTCGAGGCCATGATTATCGTCTCGGTGGTGATCTACCTGTTCCTCGGTTCGTTCCGCGCCGTGATTGTGCCGCTGGTGGCCATCCCGCTGTCGCTGGTCGGGACGTTTTTCGTCATGTATCTGTTGGGCTATTCCATCAACCTGCTGACCCTGCTCGCCCTAGTCCTGGCCATCGGCCTGGTGGTGGATGACGCGATTATCGTGGTGGAAAACGTCGACCGGCATATCAAGGAAGAAGGCAAAGGCGTGCTGGAGGCGGCACTGATCGGGGCGCGGGAGCTGGGCGGGCCGATCATTGCGATGACCGTGGTGTTGATTGCCGCGTATGTGCCCATCGGGCTGCGCAGCGGGCTCACCGGCGCACTGTTCAAGGAGTTCTGCTTCTCGCTGGCGGGGGCCGTTACCGTGTCGGCCGTGGTGGCGTTGACCCTGTCGCCGATGATGACCTCCCGGCTGTTCAAGCCCGGCCAGGAAGAAGGCCGCTTCGCCAAGCGCCTGGACCGCTACTTTGACTGGCTGCGCGGTCGCTACCACCGCGTGCTCGCCCGCGGCCTGGACATCTGGCCGGTGCTGGTGACGTTCGGGTTCGTGCTGTTCCTGCTGGTGGCTGCCAGCGGCATGACCGCCAAGAGCGAGCTGTCGCCGACCGAAGATCAGGGCCTGGTGTTCATGCAGATCAAAGGCCCGCCGACCGCCTCGCCCCAGCAGATGGAGCGTATTGCCGAACAGGCGTTCCGGATTGCCAGCAAAGAGGCGGAATACGCGCAGATGTTCCAACTGACCGGGCTGCCCGCGCTCAACCAGGGCTTGGGCGGCGTGCTGCTGAAATCCTGGGGCGACCGCACGCGCTCCCAGGCCGAGCTGGTATTGGACCTCCAGCAAAAGTGGAACCAGGTGCCGGGCGCGACCATTGCAGCCTTCCCGTTGCCGTCGCTGCCGGGCGCCCAGGGCCTGCCGGTGCAGTTTGTGATCACCACCACCGACTCGGTGGAAAACCTCAATGAAGTGGCCCAGGCGGTGATGGCCGAGGCCCAGAAACAACAGCTGTTCTGGTTTGCCGACATGGATTTGAAACTCGACAAGCCCCAAGCCAGGTTGGTGGTCGACCGCGAAAAAATTGCCGCACTGGGCATGACCCAGGCCGATGTAGGTGCCGCCTTGTCGGCCGCACTGGGTGGCAACTACGTGAACTACTTCTCGACCGCCGGGCGCTCGTACAAAGTGATTCCCCAGGTGTTGCAGGTTGACCGCCTCAACCCCGAGCAAATCCTCGATTACTACCTCCGCACACCCAGTGGCGCCATGATCCCGGCACGCACAGTGGCGCACATCGAGACCTCGACCCAGCCGGAGTCGATCAACCACTTCCAGCAACTCAACTCGGCCACGCTGGCCGGGGTCAGTGGCGTGGCCCAGGGCGAACTGCTGGCGAAACTCAACACGATCCTGGGCACTGTGGCGCCATCGGGCTACACCTCGGACTTCTCCGGCGAGTCGCGCCAGTTCATGCAGGAATCCGGTGGGTTCTTCGGGCTGCTGATGTTTTCGATCCTGATCGTCTACCTCGCCCTGGCCTTCCAGTTCGAGAGTTTCCGCGACCCGGTGGTGATCCTGTTTTCAGTGCCGCCGGCGCTGTTTGGCGCGCTGGCCTTTATCACTATGGGGTTTGCCTCCATCAACGTGTACACCCAGGTCGGCCTGGTGACGCTGCTGGGGTTGATCACCAAGCACGGGATCCTGATCGTGCAGTTTGCCAACGAACTGCAGCGCGACGGTCACAGCAAACGTGAGGCGATTGAAGAGGCGGCTGCGGTACGCCTGCGCCCGATCCTGATGACCACCGCGGCGATGGTGCTGGGGGTGGTGCCCTTGGTCTGGGCATCCGGCGCAGGGGCCGCGGGGCGGCATGACATGGGCCTGGTGATCTTCGCCGGGTTGTCCATCGGCACCCTGCTGACGCTGTTCATGGTGCCGGCGATGTACATGTTTATCGGCGCCACGCACCGGCACGAAAACGCTGTGGAGCCGGGTTAACACGTCATCACGAATCCGGATGCTCACTCGCGACTGAATCGGCGGCGTCTACATCCGACATATCTTCTTCGAGCGGCGCATCGTCTTCCGGCGGCTGCGGGATCTGCTCCTCGTCGCGCTTCGGGTCGGGGCCGGTTTCGTTGTCCGTGGTGCGCGTTACGACCTGCTGGGATTGGTTGCCGGGGGCTTTTTCGTCAATGTGCATGCTGTTTCTCCAGTCTGACGCACGGTGGTGCGCTTAAAGATAAGAGAAAGCCAGCCTTGGAGAGTGCCGGGCAATGGACGAACGGCGAAAAACCTCGACGCCCAGTGTCGCCCTTATTCCTTGGTTGAAAGGAAAAACGCCCAGGTAAAAATAATGCCCATGACCACCGGTTTCACCAGATCCGTCACCGGTACTTGCCCGGCAAAGGCCCTCCACCCCGTAAGCAGGAACCCAAAGACCGAGAGGACAACGGCCAGCACGCACCACGGACGCATAGATTTCGCAAGCATGGTTTCATTCCCTTGAAAAGGGCGCGATCCTAGTTGCATTCAAAGCGCGTATCAACACCGATCTCGGCTGCGCAGCCTTAGCCCTACGCACCGCAAACAAATACCTTGCCCATGGCGCGCCTGATCTACGATTAACAGCCTACGGCCTTCCCATCGGAGAACAACCATGAACCCGCATGCCACTGCCCTTGTTTTGATCGAATACCAGAACGACTTCACCACTGAAGGCGGCGTGTTCCACGACGCCGTCAAAGGCGTCATGCACAGCACCGACATGCTGGCAAACACCGCAACCACGGTGGCACAGGCGCGCAAGCTCGGCGTGAAGATCATCCACATGCCGATCCAGTTCGCCGAGGGCTACCCGGAGTTGACCACACGCTCCTATGGCATCCTTAAAGGCGTCGCCGACGCCAGTGCGTTCCTGGCTGGCAGCTGGGGCGCCGAGATCACCGATGCGCTGAGCCGCGAGGCCGGCGATATCCTGGTGGAGGGCAAGCGCGGGCTGGATGCGTTTGCCACCACCGGCCTGGACCTGGTGCTGCGCAACAATGGCATCCACCACCTGGTGGTGGCGGGGTTTCTGACCAATTGCTGCGTCGAAGGCACGGTGCGCTCCGGGTATGAGAAAGGCTACGAGGTGGTCACGCTGACCGATTGCACCGCGACCTTCACCGACGAGCAACAACAGGCGGCGCAGAACTTCACCCTGCCGATGTTTTCCCAGACGCTCAAGCACACACAATTTCTGCAAGCACTGACCGCCCAATGAAAAAACGGGCGACTCAGTCAAGCGTCGCCCGTGTTTTCGTTACTCCGTTGGCGCGTATTGCATTTCGCCATTGCCAAACGACCAGTCTTCGCGTTTTACATCCACCAGGCTGATCCACACATCTTCTTTACGCAGCCCGGTTTTGGCATGGATGCCTTCAGCGACGAACCTGTAGAACGCCTTTTTTACGTCAATCGTACGCCCGGCACTCCAGGTGATCTGGATAAATACGATGTGGGGGCTGTAAGTCACGCCCAGGTAGCCTGCTGCGGGATACACCAGCTCATCGCGGGCATGGCGGTTGATGATCTGGAACTTGTCATGCTCCGGCACGCTGGCAACGCTGGTCATCGCGGCATACACCACATCGCCGATGGCGGCGGCGGTTTCGACGGAGGTATCGGCGGCGAGGTCGATTCGAACTAATGGCATTGGAGAATCCTTGGCAAGTCGGTGGCCAGTCCACAGTGGCGGCCCGTGATCACCACGCTAGTCCCCAGGCAATAATTCATCAAGCGCATATTTTACAACAATCAAGATGATTATTACGCATATTGAGTGCCATCACGGCACGGTCACGGCAGCGCTTTGGCCACGAATATCGTAGCTCCACCGGTCCATTGATGATTCGCCGTACAGCCCGCAGGGTGGGCGCCGGCAACAGAATCCAGGCAAACCTCTGAACCCGAATGAACTGCAAGGAAAAAAAACGTAACATGCCAGACCCTGTTCAACGACTCATGGAAGACCTCACCAATGAACAAACTGCCTGGCTCCCTGCGCCTCGTGGCCTCCCTGCCGATTTACGCCGCCTCCGTCCTGGCCTGGATCCTCAGCATTAAACCTCCGGTCGATGCAGCGTTCATCTTGTTTTCGGGGTTCTTGACGCCTTATCGAATCGGGCAAGCGCTGGGTAATCTGTTCGCGTGCGCGGTGCTGGCTGCCATTGCCTGTGGCCTGTGGATACTGGCTCGCTACGTGCGCACCTCACAGTGGCGCAAGCAGCCCAAACCGGCGACTGCACCCCTGCCCTGATCCGTTAAAGCGCCTGCCGGTCAGCCATTGGCGGCCGTGATGCGCCCGGCACGCGGGCTGACCGGCAGCGGGCGCAGCACATTCAACAGCATTTCACCCACACGCAGTTCAAGGCTGCGTTGCTCGTCAGCACACGTCGAGATCACCTGGCTGTGGGCATTCAGTCTGAGGGTACTGCCGTCCGCGAGTTTTTTGCGGGTGTTGCAAGCGGCAGAGCACCGTGCGCACGCCGATTTTTCAGACCCGTCTTAATCCAATCCGTACCTGTCATCGCTACGCTGGGCCCCTACCCACTCTTACGCTGACAGGTACTTTCCATGATCGACAAACACCTGCGCATCCTCATCGTGGATCCCCTTCACGCGCATGTCCTGCAGATCGAAAAAATGCTCAACCGCATGGGTTACTACTGCATTGCGACGGCAAGCAGTGCCACGCAAGCGCTGAGACTCAGCCGTGCCGGGCGGACACCGTTCGACGTGTTGCTGGCGGCTGACCATCTGCTGCGAAAGCCTGGCGTGAACGGGCCTTGGTTAAAGCAGTACGACATCGAAAATGTGTTTATCTACAGCCGCCCGGCCAACGCTGAAGACCTGCAACTCCCCCGCCAGGGCGAACGTTACTGGCGCTGCGGCTTGCCGGAATACCTGGTGCTGGAATGGTTTATGGCCCGCTCCAGGCGCCGGTCGCCTGAGGCTATTGCCAACCGCCGCCCATCACCTTGTACAGGGTCACCCGGTTACTTTGCTCTGCCAGGCGCAGGGTAATCAGGTCCTGCTGGGCGCTGTACAACGAGCGCTGGGCGTCCAGCGCTTCGAGGTAGCTTTGCGAGCCGGCGCGGTAGAGTGCATTGGACAGGTCGTAGCTTTTCTGGCTGGCATCGGTCAGCGCTTGTTGCGCGCTCAGGCGCTGACCCAGGGTGCTGCGCACGGCCAACGCGTCGGCGACTTCCTTGAACGCGGTTTGCAGGGTTTGCTGGTAGGTCTGCACCTGGATCTGCTTCTCGACCTTGGCCGCATCCAGGGTGGCGCGGTTACTGCCGGCGTCGAAGATCGGCAGGCTGATGCTCGGCGCAAAGGTCCAGGCGCCGCTCCCGGCCTTGAACAGGCTGGACAGTGACGAACTGGCGGAGCCGGCATTCGCCGTGAGGCTGATGCTGGGGAAAAACGCCGCACGCGCTGCGCCAATGTCGATATTCGCGGACTTGAGGCTGTGTTCCGCCGCCAGCACATCGGGGCGCCGCTGCAACAGGCTCGACGGCAATTCGGCCGGAACCTGCACCAACGCCGCCGCCGATTGCAGGTGCGCGTCGGGCAGCCAGGCGTCGGGAATGTCGCTGCCTACCAGCAGGCGCAGGGCGTTGCGGTCCTGAAGGATCTGGCTTTGATACTCGGCCACATCGACCCGCGCCGACTCGACGGTGGTTTGCGCCTGGGCCACGGCCAACCCCGTCGAACCACCCTCAGCGTGGCTGCGCTGAGTCAGTTCGTAGCTCGATTGCTGGCTGGCCAGGGTCTCCCGGGCCAGTTGCAGGTGCGCGTTGTCGGCCGCCAAGGTCAGCCAGGCAGTGGCTACTTCGGCCACCAGGCTGATTTGCGTGCTGCGCCGGGTTTCAGTCAGCGCCAGATAGTCTTCCAGCGCTTCGTCCTGCAGGTTCTGCACGCGGCCGAACACGTCCACTTCATAGCTGCTCAGCCCCAGTTGCGCGCTGTAGTCGTGACTGGTGAGCGCCGTGCCGCCGCTGGACAGCGAGCCCGGCGTACGGCTGTGGGTGCCGCTGACGCCGGCGTCGATGGTCGGGAACGCGGCTGCGCGCTGGATGCGGTATTGCGCCTGGGCCTTCTCGATATTCAGGCTGGCCAGGCGCAGGTCGCGGTTATTCGCAAGGGCCAGGCTTTGCAGTTGCGCCAGACGGCGGTCGGTAAAGAACTGCTGCCACTGGATATCGGCCGGCACCTCGCCCGGAACCCCGGCTTGCCATTCGGCCGGCACCGGGGCCTCGGGTTGTTGGTAGTGCGGCGCCAGATTGATGCAGCCACTCAAGACCAATGCGGCGACTAACGGGCAGAGAAAGCGGATCATGCGTCACCTTTTTCTACAATGGGCGTGGTGCCGACACGGCCAAAGCGGCGGCGGATCAACACAAAAAACAGCGGTACAAAAAAGATCCCCAGCAGCGTGGCGCTGAACATGCCGCCCAGCACACCCGTGCCGATGGCCCGGCGCCCGGCAGAGCCTGCGCCGCTGCTCAAGGCCAGGGGCAACACGCCGAACATAAAGGCCAGGGAGGTCATGAGGATCGGGCGCAAGCGTTGGCGCACAGCGATCAGCGTGGCCTCGCGCAGACTGTTGCCCTGCTCTTGCAGGTGCTTGGCAAACTCGACGATCAGGATCGCGTTCTTCGCCGCCAACCCGACGGTGGTCAGCAGGCCGACCTGGAAGTACACGTCATTGCTCAAACCGGTAAAGCGTGTGGCCCACACCGCGCCGACGATGCCCAGGGGCACCACCAGAATCACCGAGAACGGCACCGACCAACTCTCGTACAGCGCGGCCAGGCACAGGAACACAAACAGGATGGACACCGCATACAGCAACGGCGCCTGGGAGCCGGAAAGACGCAGCTGGTAGGACTGCCCGGTCCACTCATAGCCGATGCCATCGGGCAGTTGCCGGGCAAGCGCCTCCACCGCATCCATCGCAGCGCCGGAACTCACACCGGGGGCTGGATCACCGACCACTTCCAGGGAGGAGGTGCCGTTGTAGCGCTCCAGCAAGGGTGAACCATAGCTCCAGGCGCTGGTGGCAAATGACGAAAACGGCACCATTTCATCGTTGCTGTTGCGCACAAACCAATGGTCCAGGTCAGCCGCTTGCATACGCGTGCTCGCGTCGCCCTGCACGTAGACCTTTTTCACGCGGCCCTGGTTGAGGAAGTCGTTCACATAGGTGCCGCCTAACGCGGTGGACAAGGTGCTGTTGATGTCGCTGGTGCTCAGGCTCAAGGCCCCCGCCTTGCGGTCATCAATGCTGATTTTGAGTTGCGGTGCGTCGTCCAGGCCGTTGCTGCGTACGCCCAGCAGACGCGGGTCCTGTCTGGCCAGTTGGATAAATTGCTCACGCGCCGCCACCAGCGCATTGTGGCCAAGCCCGGCGAGGTCCTTGAGCTGCAAATCAAACCCCGAACTCTGGCCCAGGCCGCGCACGGCGGGCGGTTGCATCACAAACACATCCGCATCGCCAATGCTTGCCAGGGCCAACGTGGCCCGTTGGGCAATCGTCGCGGCATCGTCTGCGCGCTCACTCCAGTCCTTCAAACGAATAAATGCCCTTGCGGTGTTCTGGCTGTTGCCACCCATGCCCAGGCCGCTGATGCTGATCATGGCCTCGACTTCCGGCTGCTTGAGCATGTACTGCTCAAACTGCTGCAATACCGCCTGGGTACGGCTGTCGGTGGCCCCCACCGGCAACTGGATTTGCGCCATGAGAATGCCCTGGTCCTCATCCGGCAGAAACGAGGTGGGCAAGCTGGCGTAACCCGCGGCCATGCCCGCGGCGATCAGCGCGTACACCACCAGGCTGCGCCGTGAGCGTTGCAGCACACTGGCGACCCATCCTTCATACGCACTGGAGCAGCGTTCGAATGAGCGGTTGAACCAACCGAAAAAGCCCCGTTGAACAGCATGCCCCGGCTTGAGCAACGTGGCGCACAGGGCCGGCGTGAGGGTCATGGCCACCACCACCGAAAGCACCATGGCCGAGACAATGGTCACCGAAAACTGCCGATAGATAATCCCGGTGGAACCGCCAAAAAACGCCATGGGGATAAATACCGCGCTCAGCACCAGAGCAATGCCGACCAGTGCGCTGGTGATTTCATCCATCGACTGGCGCGTGGCCGCGAGGGCCGACAAGCCCTGCTCGCTCATCACCCGTTCGACGTTTTCCACTACCACAATCGCGTCGTCGACCAGCAATCCAATGGCCAGGACCATGGCAAACATGGTCAGGGTATTGATCGAGTAGCCGAACAACGCCAACACGCCAAACGTACCCAACAGTACCACCGGCACGGTGATCGCCGGGATCAGCGTGGCCCGCAGGTTTTGCAGGAACAGGAACATGATCAGCACCACCAGCACGACGGCCTCGCCCAAGGACTTGACCACCTCCTCGATGGACAAGCTCACAAACGGCGTGGTGTCGTAGGCGATCACGTTCTTCAATTGCATTTCGGTGGGGTAAAACGGCGCCAGCTCCTTGAGCTTGGCCTTGACCGCCTCCCCCACGTCCAGCGCATTCGCGCCCGCCGCCAGTTGCACGCCCATGGCGGCGGCCGGCTTGCCGTTGAGGGCCGAGTTGATGTCATAGCTCTCGCTGCCCAACTCCACGGTCGCCACATCACCGAGCAATACCACCGCGCCGTCGCTGGTGGACTTGACCACCACGTTGCGAAACTCTTCGGCCGTCTGCAGTTTGCTACGCGCACTGATGGTCGCGTTGAGTTGCTGCCCCTTCACCGCCGGCAATGCGCCGAGTTGGCCGGCCGAGACTTCGGTGTTTTGCGCCTCCAGCGCAGTGCTCACATCCGACGGCATCAGCGCATATTTTTCGAGCAGCGCCGGGTCCAGCCAGATACGCATGGCGTAGCCCGAACCCAGGGTCTGCACATCGCCTACGCCGTCAATGCGGCTGATGGAATCGAGCAAGGTGCTGGAGATGTAGTCACCGATCTGGGTGCCGGTGACACTGGGATTATCCGAGGCCAGGGCGGCAATCATCAGAAAGTCCGAGCCGCCTTTGGTCACGGTCAGGCCCTCACTCTGCACCGACTGCGGCAGCCGCGACTCGGCCTGTTGCAGCTTGTTCTGCACCTGCATCTGCGCCACATCCGGGTCGGTGCCGGCGCCAAAGGTCAGGCTGATACTGGCGCTGCCCGCCGAGCTGCTGGAGGCCGACATGTAGGTCAAGTTATCCAGGCCCTTCATTTGTTGCTCGATCACCTGGGTCACCGAGTCTTCGACCGTCTTGGCCGAGGCGCCGGTGTAGGTGGCGGAAATACGCACGGTGGGCGGCGCGATATCCGGGTACTGCTCCAGTGGCAATTGGCTGATGGACAACGCGCCGCCGAGCATGATCACGATGGCGATGACCCAGGCGAAAATCGGTCGGTCAATAAAGAAACGCGCCATGTTCAACCCTCCTGCGCCAGGGTGCCGGCATCCGCCGCCTGGGTCTGGACCACCGCGCCGACGCGGACTTTTTGCCCGCCCTCGACGATCACCTGGTCACCGGCCTGCAAGCCGGCGGTGACCCACCACTGGTTGCCCACGGCGCGGTCAACCGTGAGCACGCGCTGTTCGACCTTGCCGTCCACCACCAGCAACACCGAGGTCACGCCGCTGGCGCTGCGGCTCACGGCTTTTTGCGGGACCAGGATCGCCTGGTCATCGCGGGCTTGCTCCAATACGCCCCGCACATACATACCGGGCAGCAGTAAATGCTCCGGGTTATCGAACACCGCACGCAAGGTCACGGTGCCGGTGCTCTGGTTGACGCTGACCCCGCTGAACGTGAGGCGGCCTTGGTGGTTATAGGTGCTGCCGTCATCCAGCTTGAGGCTGATGCGGGCTTCACCGTCGCCATTGGCCTGCAACACGCCACGGGCCAGGTCGCGTTTTAGCGCCAGCAATTGTGTGGTGGACTGGGTCACATCCACGTAGATCGGGTCGAGTTGCTGCACGGTGGTCAGTGCGCTGTCCTGGTTGGCCACCACCAATGCGCCGGGGGTGACCGTGGAGGTCTCGATGCGCCCGGCCACCGGCGAACTGATGCGGGTATAGGCCAGGTTGATGCGAGCGGTTTCGAGGTCGGCCTGGGCCACCTGCACGTCAGCGGCGGCGGTCAGCAGGGTAGCGTGTGAATCCTCGTTGGTTTGCTGGCTGATGGCGTCGATCTTCACCAACCGGGCATTGCGCGTGGCGGTGGTCTGGGCCGACTTCAAGGTGGCGCGGGCCTTGGCCAGGCTGGCCTGGGCCTCGGCGAGCGCTGCCGTGTAGGGCGCCGCATCCAGTTGGTACAGCGCCTGCCCGGCTTTCACCTCGGCACCTTCGACAAACAGCCGCTGTTGCACGATACCGCCGACTTGCGGGCGAATTTCAGCGACCATAAACGCCTGGGTGCGCCCGGCCAGCTCAGTGGTCAGCACCTGGCTTTGGGGCTGCACGGTCATCACTGAGACCTTGGCCGCCGCGATGGCGGGTGCGGGGTCGCCAGCCGAGCAGCCGCCCAGCAGAACCAGAATGACGAAGGACAGGAGAACCGCGGCGGTTACCAGGTATTTGGCGAAAAGTTTGGTGGACATAGTTGCCTCTGCAAGACGGGGTGGTGCAAGCCTTACCGTCATGCTGCGAGGCAAATGTGCAGGAAAATTGAAGATTGCCCGCCTGGGTTGAATCTTTCATGCCTGGGGGCCTAAATGGGTGGGTCTACTTTTTACGGCGCTGGTTCATGAAGCTGAGTATTTCCACCAAACTGTTTGTCGCCGTATCGGCCGGTGTGCTGCTGGTCATCCTCAGTATGGGCCTGGCCACCGGTTGGAGTTTTGGCCGCGGGTTTCTCGGCTATATCAATGAGCAGGCGCTGGACCGCATGGCCACGGTGGCGCCGCGCCTGGCCAGCGCCTATGCACTCGAAGGCAATTGGGACTTCATGCGCAACCACCCGGATCGCTGGTTCGACATCATGCGGCCGGATCCCGGCGAAGAGCGCGCCACCCATGATCTGCGTACACCGTTGGCCTCGGACTTGACGGGCGCGCTGTTTCGCATCGCCTTACTCGACAAGGACAAGAAACGCGTCACCGGCTACCCCGCGATTGGTGAAGACGCGCTGCTGAGCGCCATCGTGGTCGCGGGTGAAACCGTGGGCTGGCTGGCGGTGACCCCGTTCCAGAGCGTGACCGAGGCCGGTGGCGAACGCTTCCAGCAATACCAGCTGCGCGCAAGCCTGGTGATGGGCGTGTTCTCGCTGCTGCTGGCGATGCTGATTGCCTGGTGGATCGCCCGCACGCTGCTGGAACCGGTCAAGCGCGTGGCCGCCGCCACCCATCGCCTGGCCAGCGGCGACTACAGCAGCCGCGTGGCCGTAGCCTCCCACGACGAAGTGGGCCAACTGGCCCGCGACTTCAACCAATTGGCCTACACCCTGGAGCGCAACGAGACAATGCGGCGTGAGTTCATGGCCGATGTCTCCCACGAACTGCGCACTCCGCTGTCCGTGCTGCGCGGCGAGCTGGAGGCGATTGAGGACGGCGTGCGCAGCCTTAACCCAAACACCCTGAAATCGCTGCTGGGCGAAGTCGGCATGCTCAGCAAGCTGGTGGATGACCTGTATGAATTGTCCCTGGCGGATATCGGCGCCTTGACCTACCGCAAGGCCCCATGCGTGCTGAATGAGCTGCTGCAAAACAGCCTGGCGATGTACCAGGAACGCTTCACCGCCCGCCAGTTGCAGATCGACCTGGAGTTGGCGCGCCACCCCGTGGAACTGCTGGCGGACGCCGGTCGCTTGCAGCAATTGTTTTGCAACCTGCTGGAAAATGCCGTGCGCTACACCGACATCAACGGCACGTTGCGCATCAGTGTCGGTGTGGACCGCGACACGGTGCGTATCGACTTTCTCGACTCCGGGCCAGGCGTGTCGGCGAATCAGTTGCCACGCTTGTTCGAACGCTTCTACCGTGGCGAGGCATCGCGCAACCGCGAGCATGGCGGCGCGGGTCTGGGCCTGGCGATCTGCCGTAGCATCGCTAATGCCCACGACGGCAGCCTGGTTGCCGATCACTCGCCATACGGCGGCCTGTGGCTGACCCTGCGCCTGCCTCGGAGCCTGTGAACCATGCACGATGAACAGCCGATCCTGATCGTTGAAGACGAACCCAAGCTCGCCGCACTGATGCGCGATTACCTGGCAGCGGCCGGCTACGCGACGGTGTGCCTGGACAATGGCCTGCAGGTGGTGCCCGCCGTGCGCGCCCACCAGCCCAGGTTGATCCTGCTCGATTTAATGCTGCCTGGCCGTGACGGCATGCAGCTGTGCCGGGACCTGCGCGGTTTCAGCGCGGTGCCGATCATCATGATCACCGCCCGTGTCGAAGAAGTGGACCGCCTGCTTGGCCTGGAACTGGGCGCCGACGATTACATCTGCAAGCCCTTCAGCCCCCGTGAGGTGGTAGCGCGGGTCAAGGCCATCCTGCGCCGCAGCCCGCATTTGCTGAACACCAGCGCGACGCGCCTGCTGATCGACGAGGCGAATTACCAGGCGTCGCTGGATGGCATCGCGCTCGACCTCACACCCCTTGAACTGCGCCTGCTCAACACCTTCGCCCGCTCCGCCGGCCGCGTATTCTCCCGCGACCAGTTGCTGGATCAGATCTACTCCGACCATCGTGTGGTCACCGACCGCACAGTGGACAGCCATATCCGCAACCTGCGGCGCAAGCTGGAACAGGTGTGCCCGGGGGAAACGCCGATTGAGTCACTGTATGGGGTGGGGTATCGGTTTCAGTTGGCTGAAAAGCCGACACCGCCCTGAAAACACCGCTCTCGGGGGTTAAATCGGCGAGTTGCTGATCACGCGCAACGCCAACCCCTCATACGCATCCAGCGTAATGGTGAACTCACCCTCTGCAGTCAGGTCGCCTTCTACCCGCTCATTGATGATATCCACCACCATCCCCGCCGCGATGTCCGGCAGGTGCAGGGTCTCGGTGATGGGCGTGGCGCCGAAGTTGAGTGCGGTGATTTGCGTACCTTTGCCGGCCGGCAATTCGTGAACCATGATCAACAGGGCCGAGTTCTGCACCTCCGGCACCAGGATCTGGCGGCTGGCGGCAATGTCATAGGCGCGGCGCACCCCGAGGATTTTCTGCAGTTGCGAAGCGAATGACTCCGGGTCCTGCAACTGGCTGTTCAAGCTGCCGTACAGGCTTTTGGAACGTGGCATCTGCCCAGCGGACAGTTCTGCATCCGGGTTCAGGTCCACCAGGTCATAAGCGCCGCGATGAATCCAGCGCGTATCGCCATCGCGCATCAGGTGCTCCACCTCTTCGGCAGCCAATGGCAGCGCACCCACCAAGTCCCAACCCGACAAGGCAAACACCCCAGGCTGCATGGCGTTGTACATCACCAGCAGCAGGTGAATCTGGCGAATCTGCTGAATATCGGCCGGGGTAATCGCCTCCAGGTCACGGATACCCAGCGCCGCCGTGATGATGCTGGCGGTGGTGCAGGACACGCCATTAGTCACAAATTTGAGGTTGTACGGCGCATGTTCGCCGGCCAGGCGCTCGTACATCTGCTCGCGGATATGCTCGCGCAGGATATTGCCGGGGAAGGTCTGGCCTTGGTAAAGGAAAGTGTCATGGGCGTGCAAGGTCCAGAAATGCACCAGCTCCAGGGTCAGCTCGTCGTGGTTCTGCAAGGCATGGATCAGCGAGCCGGGGTCGATGCCCTGGCGGTGCATTTCGCGCAGCATCAGGCGCAGGAATTCGGCATCCCCCATCAGCAGCGCATGCTGGTACGCCGGGCGAGTGATGAAGTCATAGGACAGGTCGGCGCCGCCATGGGACATCGACGCAATGTCATCCACGGTGAGGTTCAACTCCTGGAAACTGAAGCCTCCGGCCTTGCGAATCGCCCCGCCCAGCAACTGGTTGCCGGTGATCGACAGCGGATGGCTTTCCGACCAGGCGGTGCCGTCAAGCTTGCGCTCTACCCCAAGAAAACCATTGGCGTCCAGGCGCAGGATTTTCGCGCCCATCACATCAATGGCGTGCAGGGCATCACCGATGATCATCTGCTGCGCGGCGAAAGTCGGGTCCAGCCAATTCAACGATGGCTGGCCTTCCTTGAAATAATGCAGGTACACCCAGCGACGCGGCTTGCCGTCCACGCCCAGCACCACGTTGGTGGCGCTCCAGTCGGTTTCCTTGACCCCAGGCTCAAAGAAAATCACCCGCTGCAGTTGGCCAACGATGTAGTGCTTGTCACGCAGCGCGTCTACCTGCGGCGGGCTGAGGTTCTGCGCATCGCGCCCCTGGGCCACCTCGGGCAGCAACGGCCAGTCTTCCTCACGGATTTCGACCATGTGATACAGGCCCGGGTAATCCTCATAGGCCATCTCGGCCAAACGAAAATCCGCGCCCTTGCCGGTGTGAGAAGGAATCACGTCGTCGATGATTACCGCATTGTGCGCTGCGGCCATGCGCGTCAACGCCTGCAACTGTGCTTCGGTGCCCAGTTGCGGGTCGATCTCGAAACTGATGCGGTCAAAATTGCCGTCGATGGTCGGCGTGTGCTCCGTACCGGTCAAACCACCGGACTTTTTCAGCGGGCCGTTATGAATCCCCTGAATGCCGATCTTCGACAGCGCATGCCACAGGCTTTCATCGCCCAGCGCCTCCAGCACCGTACCGCCCTCGCGGGTCACAATCGAGGCTGGGTAAGCGGTAAACCATACCGACGACAACGCCGAAGCATCCCGCGGCCGGGTCTGCGCGTAAGGCTGTTGCCACAACCGGCCCTGCCCCGAATAGAGCTTGGCGCGCTGGCGTGCCGCATGCAGCATTGATTGCTCTACCAGCCAGTTCACATGGTTGTTTTCAGCCGCGGTCATAAGCGTGTTACCTGTCGTGGTGAAGGAGCACAACGCGGTGGTTTTAACCGGTTGTACTCATATGAGGCGTCAGGCTGCTAATCGTTGCATCGAATCCGCGATTGCGGCGGATTGTTCACACTCCAGGCTCTATTTGTTCGAAGGCGTACAGCCAATACAGTGAGTTGCTGCCCTCCCATGCCTTGACCTCGACAAACCCGCGATCTTCGGGAAGCCAGGTGCTGTCCCAGCGTCGACTTTCACCTCGCCCCATCCACCAATCGACCGTTTTCTCCTGCCACGTTTCAGTGAGCATGACGCGGTAGACCTTGCGCTTGGTACGCTGAAACGCTTCTAACTTCTTCACTATAGGCGTCAGGTTCGCCGCGTTCATTCGGTCGAAATCCTTGCTGAGCTGGTCGGCCTTTTCCGGGCTGTACAGGCGCTTGCATTCGACGAAGGCGACTATTTTCGGGTCGATCAGCATGCAGTCAATACGGTACGAAAAGCGCTTGGTATTTGAGTTCTGAAAGGGGACTTCCATAAACGCGTGTGCGCCCTTTCGCGTTTCGAACACCTTTGCCAGTTGATAGCTCAGGTTGCGTTCATTGAACCCATTGCGTCCATGGGCCGGATAAAACACATCCAGGCTCGCGCTCAGATTTGCGGCGGCCTGCTTGATGACCTGCTTGATTATTCGTTTCAACGCGAAGCTCCATCATTATTGCCGCGAGGATTACGGCTCAAGGTACGTGAAGTGTGGCGGGCTCAAGCAGCAAGTCACCAAAGATTAACCGGTGCCGTTACTCGTTTGAGCCCCCCGTCGCCTGCCGATACTGCCTTGGCGTAAACCCAGTCAACGCCTTGAACTGGCGCGTAAACGCGCTGTGGTCGGTGTACCCGCATTGCAGCGCAACGTCGGTGATCGGCAAGTCGGTATGCAGCAGCCGGTGCGCATGCTCCAGCCGCACTTTCTGGATCATCTGCCGGGGTGTGAGGTGGAATACCCGTTTGCAGTAGCGCTCCAACTGCGCCACGGAAATTCCGGCGATGCGCGTCAGTTCACCGAGGGTGACGCGGCGGTTGAAGTGCGTGCGGATGTACTCATCCACCGCCGCCAGGCGCTGGTACGCCGGGTGGGTTTCGCTGGCTGATTGCAGGTCGACGGAGATCCCCGCCAGGCCGATGATCTCGCCGGCATGGTTATACAGCGGCCATTTATGCGTCAGGCACCAGCCCGGTTCACGGGTGCCGTAAAGGTGCAGTTCAAGCTGATCCTCCAGCACAAAACCCTGCTCCAGCACACGCCGGTCCTGCTCGGTATAACCCGGCCCCAGTTGCGCCGGGAACACTTCGGCGCTGGTCTTGCCCAGCAGCGGCTGCAGCTGCTTGAGGCCGCAGCGTTGCACCAGCGTGTGGTTGGCGAGCACGTAACGGGCGTCGACATCCTTGATGAAAATCGCGGCGTTGGGGATCACGTCGAGCATCGGCAACACCTGCGCCATGCCCGCCAACAGCTGCTCGATGCTGTGTGGCCGGCTCCCCTGAAAAAGCGCCGCAAACGCGCTCTGCACCATGACATTCACCGCCCATTTACGCCTCGATGGCGAGCAGATTGCGCTATGTCGCAGGTACTGTCGAGCGTGGAAACTGTGCTGAATTCGTCATCCATACACGCGCAAAACATCAATCCCCAAGGCTTTGATGGGTTCAGGATATGGCCACTGCATGCCTATCCAATAACTCACAAGAAGGCGCCGCCATGTCTGCTCAAGGCAAGTTCAAAAAACAACTTTCACTGATGGACCTGACCTTTATCGGGCTGGGCGCCATCTTCGGTTCGGGCTGGTTGTTTGCGGCCAGCCACGTGTCTGCGATCGCCGGCCCGGCGGGGATTTTCTCCTGGTTGCTCGGCGGTTTTGCGGTGCTGCTGCTGGGTATCGTGTACTGCGAACTCGGCGCTGCTCTGCCCCGCGCCGGCGGCGTGGTGCGTTACCCGGTGTACTCCCACGGGCCGTTGCTGGGTTACCTGATGGGGTTTATCACGCTGATCGCATTCTCCAGCCTGGTGGCCATCGAAGTAGTCGCCTCGCGCCAATACGCCGCAGCCTGGTTTCCCGAGCTGACCAAGGCCGGGTCCAGCGACCCGACCACCCTCGGCTGGCTGATGCAATTGGCGCTGCTGTGCGTGTTTTTCGTGCTCAATTACCGCAGCGTAAAAACCTTCGCCATCGCCAATAACCTGGTGAGTGTGTTCAAGTTCATCGTGCCATTGCTGGTGATTGGCGTGCTGTTCACCTTCTTCAAACCGGCGAACTTCCAGATGCACGGGTTTGCGCCGTTCGGCCTGTCGGGCATCGAGATGGCGGTGTCGGCCGGTGGGGTGATTTTTGCCTACCTGGGGCTGACGCCGATCATCTCGGTGGCCAGCGAAGTGAAAAACCCGCAACGCACGATTCCCATCGCGCTGATCCTCTCGGTGCTGCTGTCGACCACCATTTACGTGCTGCTGCAAACCGCATTCCTGGGTGGTGTGCCGACTGAAATGCTCGCCAATGGCTGGGCCGGCATCAGCAAGGAACTCGCGCTGCCCTATCGCGATATCGCCCTGGCGTTGGGCGTCGGTTGGCTGGCTTACCTGGTGGTGGCGGACGCGGTGATCTCCCCGAGCGGCTGCGGCAATATCTATATGAACGCCACGCCGCGCGTGGTGTACGGCTGGGCGCAGACCGGCACGTTCTTCAAGATTTTCACGCGTATTGATGAGAAGTCCGGCATCCCGCGCCCGGCGCTGTGGCTGACCTTTGGCCTGTCGGTGTTCTGGACCCTGCCGTTCCCCTCCTGGGAGGCGCTGATCAATGTGGTGTCCGCCGCGCTGATCCTCAGCTACGCCGTGGCCCCGGTGACTGTCGCCGCCTTGCGCCGCAATGCGCCGGACATGGCCCGCCCGTTCCGCGTCAAGGGCATGGCGGTGCTCGGCCCGCTGTCGTTCATCATCGCGGCGCTGATCGTGTACTGGTCCGGCTGGAGCACCGTGTCCTGGCTGCTCGGCCTGCAGATCCTGATGTTTGTGGTGTACCTGCTGTGCGCCCGCTGGGTGCCGACCGCGCACCTGAACCTCAAGCAGCAGGTGCGCTCGTCCGCCTGGCTGATCGGCTTTTACGCGGTGACCATCCTGCTCTCCAAACTCGGCAGTTTTGGTGGCCTCGGGGTACTCAGCCATCCGTTCGACACCGTGGTCGTCGCGGCCTGCGCCCTGGGCATTTACTACTGGGGCGCTGCCACCGGTGTGCCGGCTCACTTGGTGCGCCTGGAACATGAAGAGGATGAAAGCGAAGCCGTCGATGAACCTGGCACCCACACCACGCTGACCCCGGCCACCCACTGATTGGAGCGTTTTATGAAGCGACTGCATGTGATCGACTCCCACACCGGCGGCGAACCCACGCGCCTGGTGATGACCGGCTTCCCCACCCTTGAGGGCGCCAGCATTGCCGAGCAATTGGAGCACCTGCGCCGCGAGCACGACCAATGGCGCCGCGCCTGCCTGCTGGAGCCACGCGGCAACGATGTACTGGTCGGCGCGCTGTACTGCGCGCCGGTCACACCGGGGGCCACCTGTGGAGTGATTTTCTTCAATAACGCCGGCTACCTGGGCATGTGCGGCCACGGCACCATCGGGTTGGTCGCGTCATTGCATCACTTAGGACGCATCGCTCCCGGCGTTCATCTGATCGACACCCCGGTCGGCCCGGTCAGCGCCACCCTGCACGAGGATGGCGCAGTGACCCTGGGCAACGTGCCCGCCTACCGGCATCGCCGCCAAGTGTCGGTGGACGTGCCCGGCCATGGCGTGGTGCAGGGCGATATCGCCTGGGGTGGCAACTGGTTTTTCCTGGTGTCGGAGCATGGCCAGACGCTGGAGATGCACAACGTCGACGCCCTCACCGACTACACCTGGGCGATGCTCAAGGCCCTGGAGGCCCAGGGCATCCACGGCGCGGATGGCGCACTGATCGACCATATCGAGCTGTTCGCCGATGACCCCCAGGCCGACAGCCGCAACTTCGTGATGTGCCCCGGCAAAGCCTACGACCGCTCCCCCTGTGGCACCGGCACCAGCGCCAAACTGGCGTGCCTGGCCGCTGACGGCAAACTTGCCGCCGGTGAACCCTGGAGACAGGCCAGCATCACCGGCAGCCAATTCGAAGGCCGCTATGAATGGGACGGCGAGCGCGTGCGCCCTTTCATCACCGGCCGCGCCTACATGACCGCCGACAGCACGTTGCTGATCGACGAGCAAGACCCATTCGCCTGGGGCATCTGAGCCCGCCTTATTCAACTGAACGCTGCAAGGAGTTAGAACAATGAGCGACAACATCTTTACCGGTTGCATCCCCGCGCTGATGACCCCGTGCACGGCTGCGCGCAAGCCGGACTTCGACGCCCTGGTTGCCAAGGGCCGCGAGTTGATCGAAACCGGCATGAGCGCCGTGGTCTACTGCGGCTCCATGGGTGACTGGCCGCTGCTGACCGAAGCCGAGCGCCAGGAAGGCGTGGCCCGCCTGGTGGCGGCCGGGGTGCCGACCATCGTCGGCACCGGCGCGGTGAACAGCCGTGAAGCCGTGGCCCACGCTGCCCACGCGGCCAAGGTCGGTGCCCACGGCTTGATGGTGATCCCGCGTGTGCTGTCCCGTGGCGCCTCTGCCACCGCGCAGAAGGCGCACTTCTCGGCAATCCTCAAGGCTGCGCCGAACTTGCCGGCGGTGATCTACAACAGCCCGTACTACGGCTTTGCCACCCGCGCTGAGCTGTTCTTCGAACTGCGCCGTGAACACCCGAACCTGATCGGCTTCAAAGAGTTCGGCGGTGGCGCCGACTTGCGCTATGCGGCAGAGCACATCACCTCCCAGGATGACAGCGTGACCCTGATGGTCGGGGTTGATACCCAGGTGGTGCACGGTTTCGTCAACTGCAACGCCACCGGCGCCATCACCGGTATCGGCAACGCCCTGCCACGGGAAGTACTGCACCTGGTGGCGTTGAGCAAACAGGCCGCCAAGGGTGATGCCAAGGCCCGGCGCCAGGCCCGTGAGCTGGAAGCCGCGCTGGCGGTGTTGTCGTCCTTCGACGAGGGCTGCGACCTGGTGCTGTACTACAAGCACCTGATGGTGCTTAACGGCGATACAGGCTACGCGTTGCACTTCAACCAAACCGACGCGCTCAGCGATGCCCAGCGCCGGTATGCCGAAACCCAGTACGCGCTGTTCCGCCAGTGGTACGCCACTTGGTCGGCCGAGCAGAACGCTGCCTGATGCTTTACGCGCCGCTGTGGTTCCTACGGCGGCCAATTCCTCTTTTTCCAGGACGACCCCATGACTCTGACGGGCAAGATGCTGATCGGTCAGCAATCCCTTACCGGCACTCGCGACGCGATCCGGGCGATCAATCCCGCCACCGACATGCCGATGGAGCCGGCCTACGCCGGCGGCAGCGCTGAACACGTCGAGCAGGCATGCGCCCTGGCGTGGGCGGTTAAGGATTGCGGGTTGCCCGAAGGCGTGTTTTCCCTGATTTACGGCGCCGGCCACGAAGTGGGGATTGCATTGGTGAGCGACCCGCGCATCAAGGCCGTGGGGTTTACCGGCTCGCGCAGTGGCGGTGTTGCGCTGTGCCAGGCGGCGCAGGCGCGGCCGGAGCCGATTGCGGTGTATGCGGAAATGAGTTCGATCAACCCGGTGTATCTGTTTGCTGGCGCGCTGGAGGCGCGCAGCGAAGCCCTGGCCCAAGAGTTTGTGGCGTCGCTGACCCAGGGTGCCGGGCAGTTTTGTACCAACCCGGGCCTGGTGATTGCCGTCCAGGGGCCGGCCCTCGACCGCTTCATCCAGGCGGCTGGCGAGCGACTGTCGCACTGCGCGGCACAGACCATGCTCACACCGGGTATTTTTGCTGCTTACGAATCAGCGGTCGGCGCCTTGACCGCACACGCCCAGGTGGCCGCGCAGGGTTTGCCGTCACACAGCCCCAACCAGGGCCGGGCGCAGCTGTTTGTGACCCAGGCCACAGCGTTCCTCGCCAACGCGCACCTGCAAGCGGAGGTATTCGGCGCGGCATCGTTGGTGGTGGTGTGTGCTGACCACGATGAAGTGCACCAGGTGTCCGAACACCTGGAAGGCCAACTGACCGCCACCCTGCACTTGGACGAGACGGACCTGGCGAGCGCCAGGGCCCTGCTGCCGGTGCTGGAACGCAAGGCCGGTCGCCTGCTGGTCAACGGCTGGCCGACCGGGGTCGAAGTGTGTGACGCCATGGTGCATGGCGGGCCCTTCCCGGCCACCTCCGATGCGCGCAGCACCTCGGTGGGCACGGCGGCGATCCGGCGATTCCTGCGGCCGGTGTGCTACCAGGACTTCCCTGACGCACTGTTGCCGGAGGCGCTCCAGCAGGGTAACCCCTTGCTGTTACGACGCCTGCTCGACGGCGAGCGGGAGGCTTGACCATGGCCGACCCCAACCGTGCAGACATCGCCGTGGTTGGCGCCGGTATCATCGGCGTCGCCTGCGCCCTGCAACTGGCACGCCAGGGCCGGCAAGTGGTGGTGATCGACCAGCAGGCTCCCGGCATGGGCGCTTCCTATGGCAACGCCGGCCACTTGGCCACCGAACAGGTGTTTCCAATTGCCGACCTGTCGATCCTCAAACGCTTGCCGGCCATGCTGATGGACCCAATGGGCCCGTTGCGCCTGGACTGGAAATACGTGCCTCGCGCCCTGCCCTGGTTTCTGCGACTGTTGCTCAACTTGCGCTCAAAGAGCTACCAGCAGACGGTAGCGGGCATCCGTGCCCTGAACGAAGGCAGTTTGGCCGCGTGGCAACGCTTGCTGCACAGCATCGACCGGCCGCAATTGCTGCGCGAAGACGGCTCGTTGCTGGTGTACGAGCGCGCGGATTCGCGGGCGGCCCTGGACGCCGTGCAACTGCGCATGCAACAGCAGCAGGTGCCGGTGCAATTCTGGTCGGGCGATGCGGTACGCAAGGCCGCCCCGGGCTTGAGCGAGGCCATCCTGGGTGGGCTGTTTTTTCCAGGCACCGGGCACTTTCTGGACCCGTACCAGGTGGTGTGTGAGTTGGCCCAGGCGGCCGAGGCCAGTGGCGTGCAATTCCTCAAGCGCACGGTGTTGGACGCACGCGTAGAGGAGCAAGGCGTTGCGCTGACCACCGATCAGGGCCCGCTGGCGGCGCGTCAGGTGCTGATCGCTTGCGGCGCCCACTCGGCCAGGCTCACTGGCGCACTGACCGGCAAAAAAGTCCCGCTGGACACCGAACGCGGCTATCACCTGATGCTGCCCCATGAGCCGCAACGCCTGCCCTTTGCCGTCACCTCGCTGGAGCGCAAGTTCATCATGACGCCCATGGCAGGCGGCTTGCGCCTGGCCGGTACGGTGGAGTTCGCCGGCCTCGACCGCCCGGCGAATATGCAACGCGCCTGGCAGTTGCATCGGCTGAGCCAAGGCTTGTTTCGCCAGGACCTGAATGCGCAGGATGCGACCCCGTGGATGGGGTTTCGGCCGTCGCTGCCGGACTCGCTGCCGGTGATTGACCGGGCATGCGAGGGCAAGGTGTTGCTCGCATTTGGTCACCAGCACCTGGGCCTGACGCAGGCGGCGCTGACGGCCGAGCTGGTTGCGCAGCTGGCGAGCGCGGCCCCGCTGGTGTCGGGTTTACCCGCGCTCGGGCCTTATCGCCTGGCGCGTTTCTGACACACGCCCGGCTGCAGGGGCGGGCTATTTGACCAACCGCTTCTCCTTGGAGGGGCGATAGCCGAAATACGCGCTGTAGCACTTGCTGAAATGGCTTGGCGACACAAACCCGCACGCCACCAGCACTTCCACCTGTGACAGCTCGGTGTGCTGCAACAGCCGTCGTGCTTCGGTCACGCGCAATTCCATGTAGTAACGCTGCGGCGTGGTGCCCAGTTGTTCCTTGAACAGGCGTTCGAGCTGGCGACGGGAACGGCCGGCATACACGGCAAGCTGATCGAGTTCCAGCGGTTCTTCGAGGTTGGTGTCCATCAGCTTCACCACCTCGCGCAGCGGCGCGCTGACGCTGATGTTTTCGCTGGGCTTGATACGCCGGTAGCGCGACTCCTCAAACGCCAGGATGTCTTCAATGCCCTCAACCAGGGCCTTGCCGTGCAGGCCCTTGATCCAGTCCAGGGCCATGTGAAAGGACCCGGAGGGGCTCGAGGCAGTGAGGCGGTCGCGATCAATAACGTAGGGTTCACTGGTAACCTGCGCGGCCTTGGACACTTCGGCCAGCGCCGGGCGATGCTCGGGGTGGATCGCGCAGCGGTAGCCATGCAACAGGCCCGCACGCCCGAGAAACCATGCGCCGTTCCACAACCCGGCGAGGCTCACGCCCTGCTCGGCAGCGGTACGCAGCAGTTGGATAAAGTCGTCGCCGGCCTTGAGCTCGGTGCGAAAGCCGCCGCAGATCACCAGCAAGTCCAGGTCCGGCAGTGCGGCGGCATCCAGTTGCGCATCCGGGCGGATCACCAGGCCCAGGTCACTGATGACCTCGCCGCCGCAGCAACTGAACGTGCGCGAGGCGAACAGCTCGGGGCGTAACAGGTTGGCCGTGACGAAGGTGTCGAGGGTCTGGGTGAACGCCGGCAGGGAGAAGTGTTCCAGCAGCACGAAGCCGACGCGGATGACCGCAGCTGCCTGCCGGGAGGTGTCGTTGAGGTAGCGCAGGTTCTTGCCTTGCATGCCACCGCTGAACTGACGTCTTTGCATTGGGGGTTTGCCCACTTTTTTGTTGATGCAGTGGGCGCCATCTTAGGGGGAAATCCAGGGGTTGTCTCAAGCACTGATCTTGAGAAAACCACACCCGCCCAAAGCCCGTGGCAGAACAGTCGCAGGCGCATCTGATACGGTTTTTTCTTTGCCATCTGGGTCTGTATTGAAACGCCGTGCGGGCGGACAATGGCGCCAATTCCACCCCCTTCCCTTCGGAGGCGTTATGACCAAGATGGCACTTTTCCTGTTCGGTTTTCTGGTATTGACCATCGGCATCGGCCTGCTGGCGACCATCTCACCGGTCTGACATTCAGCCGGCAAACAACATCGGGTACAGCGACAATACCAGCAACGCGGCCATCGACCCGTTGAACAGCCGCAGCCAGCGCGGTTCGCGCAGCACATTGCGCAAGCCGCTGCCACACGCCACCCATACACACACGCTGGGCAGGTTGACCACCGCAAACACCAACGCGATGACCAGCACGTTGGTGACATACCCCTCCGCTGGCGTATAGGTGGTGATGGCCCCCAGCGCCATGATCCAGGCTTTGGGGTTGACCCACTGGAACGCAGCGGCGCCGAGGAAGGTCATGGGTTTGCCGTGTTCGTCATTGCTGTCGGACATGCCGCCTGCCGTCGCGATCTTCCACGCCAGGTACAGCAAATACGTGGCGCCGACATAGCGCAACAGCGTGTAGGCCCACGGAAACACCTTGAACACCTCGCCCAACCCCAGGCCGACCGAAATCACCAGCAGCATGAAACCGATGCTGATCCCCAGCGCATGAGGCATCGAGCGGCGAAACCCGAAGTTCACCCCCGAGGCCAGCAACATAGTGTTGTTGGGGCCTGGAGTGATCGAGGACACGAAGGCAAACAGCACAAAGGCTGAGAGTAAGCTGGTAGACATCAACATGGTGCGGCGTCCGAGCGAGGTGATAGGCCCCGACAGTAAAGGCATATGCCAGCCGCCGCCCCGTACAGCTAGAAACGGATCGAGGAATACACTTTGGTAGCGCTTGAAAATGTCGGCAGTCGCCCCAGGGTTTTCACGAACCTTTCACAGATAAGCGCCTATGGTTGATTCAGCTCCTAAGCGAACACCTTTTAGCCCGCACTCCCCATCGCGGGCTTTTCTTTGCCTGGGATTTGGCGCAGGCAAAAAAGAGGCAAGCCATTTGGCTTGCCTCACTTGGCTACTCTTCAGCGCTGGCCGCCACCGCCGCCTGGGCCGCCAGGACCGCCACCTTGACCATGCCCACCGCCAGGGCCGCCCCCGCCGCCGCCACCCGGTGGCATAAACATCCAGCAGCCGGACAAGGTGGACAACAGCGCGACAACCACAGCCGCCTTAGTTAGGTAATTCAACTTCATAACCACACTCTCTTACTTGACGAGATTAACTTCTCGTTGGGTATGACAGTGCAAACTGAAGTGCGTCACGACTATCGTGTAACCCGTTGGTAGGTTTTGTAAGGTTAACGCTACAACCGGTTTTTCGTGCTGCGGTCGCTGCGCAGTTCGTCGCCGAATAAGGTGCACGAGCTGGGGCGGACACTCTCAGCAAGCGGCGAGCCGTAAATCGACTACCATGGGCCTCCCCCCTAAAAGGTTCTCGACATGGATATCGTCTCACCAGCCCCCCTGATCCTGATCACCGGCGGCAGCCGTGGCGTGGGTGCGGCCACCGCACGGCTTGCGGCTGCACAAGGCTACGATGTCGCGATCAGTTACGTCGCCAACGAGCAAGCCGCACTCGGCGTGATTGCCGACGTGCAATCCCTGGGTCGCCGAGGGTTGGCCGTACGTGCAGACAGCGCCGACCCGGAACACATCGCTCAACTGTTCGCCGCGGTCGATGAAACCTTTGGCCGTATCGACGTACTGGTCAACAACGCCGCAATCATCGCGCCGCAATCGCGCTTCGAAGACATCGACTTCGCCCGCATGCAGCGCATCTTCGCGATCAACGCCCTCGGCCCCATGCTCTGCGCGCAACACGCGATCAAACGCATGTCGCATCGCCACAACGGCAAGGGCGGCAGCGTGATCAACGTCTCATCCGGCGCCGCCCGGCTCGGCAGCCCGAACGAATACGTCGACTACGCCGCCTCCAAAGGCGCCCTCGAATCTTTCACCATCGGCCTGTCCAAAGAAGTCGCCCGCGAAGGCATACGCGTCAACTGCATTCGCCCCGGCCACATCTACACCGAAATGCACGCCAGCGGCGGCGAACCAGGGCGAGTGGATCGGGTAAAAGAGTCGATCCCCATGGGCCGAGGCGGACAACCCGAAGAAGTGGCACGGGCGATTTTGTGGCTGGCAGGCGAGGAAGCTTCGTTTGTGACCGGTACGTTTCTTGATGTGACTGGGGGCAAGTGAGGCGTTCGGTTCTGCGTACCCAGTATCAGGTGGGTAAATAGAGAGCACATTGATGCACCGGCAGTTAAAGGTCAGTGCATCACGCGACCTGTAACAGGTAGTTCCAACTGCAAGCGCGTGTTTTCGCCGCGCTTTGTAGCGGTATATAAGATAGGTGCCGTTTTTTAAGCAGGTCGTATTGAACAGAATCCATATGTAACTGGGGAACCGGAACTCGATTACTAAAAACCGTCAAGCAACATCTCTTGGCGGTTGAATACTAACAATGAATAACCTCACCGCGACGAATCGAAGCCTATAGACCGCCTGACCCACCTTTTCCAGTGGCTTTGGCAGTTACGACCGAGCTGGAAAACGTCGGGTATAAATTTGATAACTGTGTCACTAAAACCACTCCTAAAGAATTTTGCTCCAAGGGGCCCGTGCGCCTGCCTGATCAAAACGTAACCTTGCTCCGCATCTATCACATCTAAATTCGATCCACGATTCTCTTTCCCAACGCTTTACAAGAGCAAGGTTGGTCACCTTGCCATTGTGCTTAGTTAAATTAAAAGCTCGTTCACAGCAGGGGGAAAAGTCAAACATTGGATCTACATTTGGCTTGATAAGCGGATACTCATTGTAAAAGTCGTCCTGTGGACCGCGCACTATATATACTGAGCCCTGATCTAGAGAAAACTCGGCTGAACACGACTTTTGCCCCAATAAAAAATCAACCCAACCTCGACCATTTCGAAACTCCGTGACACGGACCTCTGAAAGAGCATAACCGTAAAACCGACGTTCTAATTCACCCCTTACCAATTCTTCGCACATGCTATCTACCTCCCCTCACTCGAAATAATTACGCACCAAACAACCAAAACTTTTACCTTAACACTTAAGAATAAATAACAACAATATTATCATGGAAGTGCTTTTGCAGCTCATTAAGGCTGGTGTGCTCAGTCAGCGTAAAACTAATAATTAACGCGTCAAGCTGTATATTTCGAGCTTCAAGCTCACGTATCTTATTCTTGAGATTAGCAATTCCATCATTCGCCTTGTCGTGCGCCTCCTGATTGACACAATGTCGCACTGACGCTTCAGACTCCGACAACGTCAACTCGAGTTTTTGAATATCTCGCTCGGTACGGGCCTCAAACCTTTCAATATTTTTTAACAAGCTGCTTTTTCGGTCCACTAGCTGAGAACGCGCTCTGTCAGCACTCATTTGTCGCGCCTGCTCCATTTGAGACTTAAAGGTATCAAGCTGAAGCTTATAGAGCTTAGAAAATTCGTTCTCTTGAACCTTTAGAAACTGCCGTTGAACCTTGATAGTTATCAAAACAGCGACCAGAGTCAAAAAAGATATAACCGGCCCAAGAACGCCACCCGCATACCCTCCGAAGTCCGACCAGGCACCTGAATCTGTCGACAATTCCGAACCGACTTTCCATCTATACAGGAGCAGCACAATGGTAAATGACAGGAAAGCAAAAAATATTAAAACTACCAACATAAAGTCTTCACGACTTCCTTTCTTACCTACCACCTCGAGAGGCACATCCGCATTTTCTTCCATGGCATTTCTTCTCCGGCTATCATAATGCTTTGCGAGCAAAGGTATAACCTTTACCCGATGCATTAATGCCGTACTCAGAATTACTTGCTTCCGCCATCAATTTCTATCACAGCATTAACTAGACGCGCGGTATGGAATTCTTGACCTAACAACATTGATATCGGGAACAGGAGCATCATGGGTGGCCGGATAATTATTTACAACCATCGACACCAGCGCCCTCATTGACGTAAATGCAAGTTCCTGGTCACGCATCGGCCCAACATGTATCGCCTTGACGGCTTCAAAAGGAAAACTCACAGCAATGTATGGAATCAGAAGATTACCCCTTGATCTAAACTTCAAATCCGGACTGGGCAATGCCACATCTTTTGCGCAGCGTACCTCTTGCTCCTCATAAAAACTCTTATCTTTAAATATGGATGCTGTTCGAACCAATAACGAAGAATACCCCATAAAGTCCGGACTAAACACACCATTAGCGCTAGTTAAATCTGTCGCAAGACCATGTATTGCATCATGCACCATTTCAGCTGAATATTTTTTCTTTTTATCTTCATCGTACAGGCATTGAAACAAGTCGAGTTTGTCCTCCATAAATACCTTGTCAAATTCTATTGCATACCCACCATAGGCACGCCACTGACTTAACTGATCACCGGCCTCGCTGAATGAGCAAACAAAAGTCGGCTCATCATCCATATATTTTGATATATGATCGTCAAATGTCTCGATCAAATATTCTGTTGCAGCGGTTGTGTGACGCTCGTCCAGGTTGAAATCTGGTATATCCGCATTTAGGACATCTACAACATACTTAACGCCATCATTCATTTCTTGAGAGTCATTCAGAAATCGAATATCGCTCAACCAAAGCTCGCGTTTTTCGAGAATCGACTTAACGGCCATTACATCGGTGTAATGAAATAGACTTTCAGACATGCCCCTCTCCCTGAGATTACATTTTGATATCACTGTATCAAAAAATGTTTCCATCGCCCACAGAGATCCACTGGAAACTTGCGTCGGAGAAGTACACCTTTGAGCGAAACCAGTAAGTTGGCGTACTGAACAAGTGATGGATTTTTAGCAGCCATGTCGAGACATCATTGCCACGCACGTACTTTTTCACAAGCAATAAAAAACCCCGTAGACGCTAATCTACGGGGTTTCCAAGAGTGGAGGCCGAGGTCGGAATCGAACCGGCGTAGGCGGATTTGCAATCCACAGTATTTTACTTATAAATCAGCCGTTTAGATAAATATAAATTCCGCAAAACCGCTATTTTCAAGCGGGCGTAACCCAGGCAGGTCAAGCAGGCTGCGCTGGGTTGCGGAACTTATTTTAGGCACGTCACTGATCCCCCCACGGCCCCGACAATTTGCACTGAAGGACAGATCGATCTGGCTGAAAAACATAGATCCATCAAAGGAGCGTGCTCACGTTCGTGGTTTTTCAAGACCCCTATGTAAATTCACGCGGGCCGAGGTCCTGAAGGCCGTCGGCGTTCCATTACTCGATGGTAACCGATCAAGCTACAGGCCGCATTCTGCAGGGGGGTGCGTTTTGAGTTTCGGACCTGTTTTTGCCCTCTCCGGCCTCCTGCCGAATGAACAAAAACCACAGAAATGCCAAAGATTTACGAAATACATTCGTCAAATGTGGCAGCCGGTTTAATCTTGCATGGCAAGACGCCGCGCGATTACCTCTAAAGCGAATATTTGATGCTCACTTTGGTACACAGGCCCATTGGTTAGGCTTCACAACCAAAAAATATGTACAATCATATCCCTTATTGACCGTCAGAGTTTCTAATGCACCTTCTAAACACTTACGACACCAAGGATGACGCTGATGATGCGGCTGCAACTCTGAAAGGGTTACAACGCATAGCAAGCGAAAGGGATGACACCACCACTATCTACAATGTATTCGGCGAAGCCACATGGGCCAACTTGTATAGTTTGAAAATGTATGATCTGGTGAAGCTGAAAGATCTGCTCGGACGTAGATCGCAGTGGACAGACGCTGACCTGGTACAGCATGATCATATTATCCAGGGGTTAGAAAGGGCCGCCAAAAAATATCAACTGGCTATTCCATCCCACTGGAAGTAAACGTTACGAGGAAATACCTACCATCGCGATTAGGTTTTGTTTGAAATCTTCATAGACCGCTCCTTTCCTTAATTGAAGAGCCTTTAGAGCATAGAAGACATTGGTGGTAGGAGACTCTAACTTCGCTTTTTCAATGTCCAACTTTGAGACATTGACGACAGTCCAGCATTCACGATAGCCTTCTTTTTTTGCCTTCTGGTGGCTTTTCTCAGCTTCGCCAATGCGGTTATGAATGTTCGACACGTCCGTACCGCTCTTTACTTCAATTGCCAAGATTCTTCGTGAGGATTTGTCCGGCATTACTTCACGAATGATGATGTCCGGATCTGCTGCGAACTCCACCCAAACATCCCGGCCGCTCGTATTTTTAATTTCAATTGCGCCACGTGTGGCGTTGATAATTGCAGGCCTAAGGATCTCTTCAATAACGTCAAAAACGTCTACGATACCTTGCTGGCCAAGTTTATTGTTCACGCCTCCCCGCATCTGTGGCCCAACAGTTAGCAAAGTAAGATCATCGAGAAGTCCAATGCTCAAATCTTTCGCTTTTAAGTTCCCCACAAGATGCGACGCAGCCTGACAAAGAGCGACGCAGAGCTCTTCCATTGTTACCACAGAGCGCGGATTCAGGCGTCCGCTAACTTCCATGCATTTCATGGAAGCCACACCGAACTCCGAGCCATAAAACTCTTTCTGACTATAGCCAAGGAGAAGGCGGTAGTAGCCGAGCAGATGCGGGTTCGCGTGCAGAATTGCGGGCACTGCGAAGACAAGTTCCCCTCTTAATCCCCTAGCAGCAAGCGCTTTGAGGTCTTTAGCCGGTACGTACTTGGACAGCTCTGTATCAATAGCTGGAACGGCTAACTCGGATACCGTTTCCAAGAGAGCATCCTGAAGCCAGACGTTTCGAAATTCCTGTAGCTTCAAAGAGAAAGAGACCTGAAGCTCAGGCAAGGGGAAAGCAAGTTCCTTCTTCATGCAGCCGATATCCTTACTACGTTATGGAAAATTCCTCCGAGCCGATCTACCGCAAGGTCTACATATGAAGGATTGAGCTCAACACCAGCGTACTTCCTGCCTTCTTCGTTGCAGACTAAACCAACCGTACCTGCGCCAAAGAAAGGGTCTAGCACAAAATCACCCGGCTCGGTCGATGCCTTGACGCAAGGTCGCACCAGTTCAGGAGGGAATGTCGCGAAGTGAGCACCCGCGTATGGCTTAGTGTTCACACTCCAGACTGTTCTCAAATTGCGCAAGCCGCCGCCATCAGCAACCTGTTTAACCGCATCTGAGTTATAAAAATATTTCTCAGACTTGCTGAACATGAAAAGGAACTCGTGCGAGCGAGTCGGCCTGTCTTTTACACTTTCAGGCATGGCATTCGGCTTATTCCAAATAATGTCAGTTCGTAGATACCAGCCATCATCCTGGAGAGCGAACGCCAAGCGCCAAGGGATACCCATTAGGTCTTTAGGTTTCAGGCCTTCGGGAGTGTCTGGCCTAACAGTCATCGCCCTTGCCGGATTTTTCTTATCCGTCGCACGATAGCCTCGATTTCCACTTGTATAGCCATCACCTATGTTGATCCACAATGTCCCATCATCAGTAAGCACACGCCGTACCTCGGCAAATACCGCAACTAATTTCTGGATAAATTGAGGCATAGTTAGTTCTAGGCCGATTTGATCGTCGATACCATAATCTCGAAGCCCCCAATATGGAGGGGAAGTTACAACACAACGCACGCTATTGCTTGGCAAGCGCCTTAGCACTGTGACTGCGTCACCTTCAAAGATTGTAGATGAATCTAAGTTTAATTGTGTTTCGCGAGTAACTTTTTCAATAATTGGATTGTTCATACTTGCCTCTGGCCTGCGTGCGCTGCAATTCTACACTATCCTGAAGTGCTTTGCATTTATTTCCGAGACCTATATCCTATACTGCATACTGGGCGTACAACAGATATTGAATATCTAATTTTTTCGCAGACGGTAATGTATGCATATGAACTCGAATTGAATAAACTGCCATCAAAGTTTGGATTCATTTTGAACCACCAGCACCATCGGCAGGAACCAGGTTTTCATTACGGGCAGCTCCTAGCCGATTGCTGCCTTTCGCGAGGCGCACCTATGGGTCGAATGCGACATAGGGAAGCCAATTCAGAAATAGGGATTCGCCCCCCCCTTCTTGCTTCCTTGCATACCGTTTAAAGCTGAAAAATACTGCGCTTTTATCCTTTGCTCACGGCGTCCTGCTGTCTATGCTGGCCCTGACTCTGCCCCAATTTCGCCCTAAATTTTAACTGGCTAACGCCTTGAAGGCCCCAACATTCCATTACTCGCACCCATCGGACACGCTAACTCGCATTCTACAACAGCGCGAAGCTTTGGCTGTTTATGCGCCATCTTCGGCTCTACCGACCGAACCCTCAGCCCCGAATTTCTTTCACCTGCTAACCTATTCACTCAATCAGAGGAACGCCGATGCCCAACTCAGACCTGCTCCCCCCGCTGCTCTTCAAGCTCTACGAGAACCAATTAGCCCTTGAGGCATCAATTATGGAGATCTCCAACTGGGTTGAGCAGAGAGGTTCCGCCGATGTGGCGGAGAACGTGCGCGGCGCCCTTCACACCATCGACTCGAACGAAGAGTTTATTAAGTTGACGCTGGCGGTCCTCAACGCGCCTGACTGACTGTCGGGTGACCCTACGACTCAACGCTCCTTAGATCGATCCTGGGTAGTGGATTACACCCCGCCTCGCTTGCTCTGAGCGTTCTAAATGCCTAAAAACTGCCCCATACGCACCCGAGATTCTTTGAGGATTACCTGATGGCTCAGGGTATAGCTGTCGAAGCTTCATCATCAACTCGACATCCTCATTTGATTAGTTGACAATCGACGGAGGTGTGAAATTCATCAAGACCAAGGAAGAGATCATGGATGTACTTGAGCATTATCGGGGGCTTTTCCGGAATTCGGATACCGTAATGACAGAGATGGTTGGAGCAAATGGAGTTGAGGCATTGATAGTCTCACATAATTATCTGCTAGATTTCGATGCTATAAAAATGGCCATCTCAGGGCGACCAGAAGCCGCTGTTCTCGACTCTGCAGTTAAAGAATATCAATTTGCTCTTTTCGCATTAGTAAGTGGCCAGTATAGACACGCATTTGGTGGGCTTAGACTTTTTTTCGAGCTAATGCTTTCAACAGTTCAATTTTCAGCGCATGAAATCGACTATCGACTGTGGGCAAAAGACTCCAAAGATATTAATTGGAACAGCTTAAAAGATCCGCAAAATGGAGTATTTGCCACCAACTTTATCCGTGCCTTCAACCCTGGCTTTTCTGACTGTGGTAAACAATACTCAGCAATCGCTGAAGCGGTGTATCGTGAGTGCTCAGAATTTGTTCACGGAAATGCAGGTACGCATGCGATCCTCCCTGCTGATATAGCTTTCCAAAAGGAAGCTTTTTTTTCTTGGCACGATAAAGCCGCGATAATGCGAATAGCAATCGTTTTTGCCTTTTCTGCTCGCTACCTAAATTATATTTCACAGGACGCTAAAGATCGACTGGAACCGATAATTACAGACGTAATAGGAACCTTAGCACCAGTCCAAGATATTTTCGCGCAACCAGCGGAGGCTAAATAACAATGGCAGATTTTTTCTTCAGAACAGAGGACATTCGGCCTGACGAAGTTCTTGATTATTTCGTCGAGACTTCAAAAGATCGTCAAGTCGTCGACGCTTTAAAAAATAGAAATCCAGTTGTACTGGTTGGGAGTCGAGGAGTAGGCAAGTCTTTTTTACTTAGAGTCGCGCAAAAAGAGCTTGTAGATGCGTTTGAGAAAGATCGAGTGTATCCAGTTTACATCAGTTTTGTGAGGAGCTCGTTGCTTCAATCGTCTGATCCAGACCAGTTTAAGCATTGGATGCTAGCTAGAATCTGCTCCACTGTAATGAGAAGTCTGACTAAAGCAGGCCTGCTCGGAGGTATTCCTAAAAGCATAGGTTTGCTTGCTGGAGGCGAGGTACATTCATCTATAGAAAGGACGAAGGTTGAGGAAATAGCTGACGCCTACGAGGCCTCTTGGAAAACGCCACAAATTTCCGTAAACGCCGACGGTCTTCCCAGTATTGACGACTTTAAGGAGGCACTCGAAGATTTGGGTGATGAGCTGGGCATTTCCAGATTCGCCCTACTCTTCGATGAGGCAGCACATATTTTCTTGCCGGAACAACAACGTCAATTTTTTACAATTTTTAGAGATCTTAGATCACACTGTATAACTTGTAATGCCGCCGTGTATCCAGGCGTAACGACATTCGGAGAGACATTTCAACCAGTTCATGACGCTACAATGCTTACAATCGATCGAGATATTTTGTCCAGTGACTATGTAGAAAATATGCGAGAGATTGTTCAAAAGCAAGCAGACAGCAATGTACTTGCTCAAATAGCCCAATATGGAAAAAACTTTTCTACTCTGGCTTACGCGGCAACAGGCAACCCAAGGCTTCTGCTTAAGACCATAGCTCAATGCCCAAAGATAAACTCTCAACAAGTAAACGAAACAATTAGGGAGTTTTATAGAACTGAGATTTGGGCAGAGCACTCTACTTTGTCAGAAAAGTACTCCGGGCATAAGGCTTTAATAGACTGGGGAAGAGAGTTTATTGAATCCCAGGTCCTTCCTGACATCAAGAATAAGAACGAGCAATACCTATCTTCAGATAAGGCCACATCTGCTTTTTTCTGGATACATAGAGATGCGCCAGAGCTCATAAAGGAAGCTTTGCGAGTCCTTGCTTACACAGGCATCGTGATTGAGCATGCGGTAGGAATTAAAGCTAGCCGCGCTGAGATTGGAAAGCGCTATGTTATTAATCTTGGCTGTCTTTTTGCGCTTGAATCCACACCAACGAGCTCTGCATTCGAGATCGCAAAAGAATTAACACCCAAAAGAATGACCGAGTATGGCTCAAATCATCCTTCATATAAAAAGCTCACCGACCAGGCTGCGTTAATTACTGACGAGGGCATGGCTCTGGCTCTTAACACACAGCTAGACAGGCCCGCGTTAGTACTTGATCTTACCGCATGGCAATTGGAAAAACTAACTGAACTTGATTTGAAAACTGTCCGCGACGTACTTAACGCCACAGAGGCAAAACTTAAAGAAGCAAACTATGTAGGTGATAAAAGAGCACGAAGAATGCGAAACGCGGCGGTCGCAGCAGTGCTTGAGTATCTTTCAGGCTGACACTGAATACAGCTGTTAAACAATACGAAAATAGCTTACGCCAACATCACTCCAGTGATGGGAAACGTAAGCTATCCCCTATTGAAGCACGTATATACCGTCTAGATAAACATCACTTTCTTTTTAAATAATCGTCAATCATTGCATTCAAATTAACACCCATCCCAGCAGCATTAGAATTCAAGTTTAAACATCGGTTAACTCTCGCTAAAGCCTCATTATCTTTAGCTGATTTCTTTCCGACCTAAAACTCATTTACTTCGGCGTAGAAACTTCTTTTGCGTAATCCTGACAGGCTCGCAGGGCAATCAATCCGTGATCGCCGGCATCGGTGATGCCGACAATTCGTTGAGCATGCGCTGGGTCAAGTTGGGCTCGACGGGCTGCATGAACCACGCCGCCGGCGCCGGGGGTGGCAGGCACGTTGCAGCCACGGGCTGAGTCCGTGGCGGCGAGAAGGACTGACAGCCGCACATCAGCAGTAGCAAGGCGGTCACGCAATAGAGCCTGATTACGTTTGGCATCGGACAGTTCTCGGGTGTGCTGTTGATCGGAGACGGCGAGTTGTTGCTCTGTGGCCAGGCGCTTGTCCTGTTCGGTCTGCTGCTGGCGGAGCGCGGTCTGGGTCAGATTGTTTAGATCGTCAGCCTGAAGCGCGGCCTGGCTCGCGAGCTTTCCCGTGTAACGCCACGCTTGCACCTGCCAGGCCGCGCCGAACGCAAGGGCCATAGTGACCAACAAAACTGCGAGTTTCTGTGGTGTGGTCAGCATTGCTCATCCTCCCAATCGGGTAGGTCGACGGTCTGTCCGGCCAGGTGGTGGGTACAGTCATCGAGAAACTGGATGCGCCCACCGGTCACGAACGAATGGCAAACCCTCGGGCCGTCCGACCAGGTGTATCGGACCAGAATGCTCGGCGTGAACGTCGGCGCGTCCAAGTTCCCATTCCACCCCCACCGTGGACCAGCCCCTGCGCCGTGCGAAATGCCATGAGCCAGGCCGCACCCTGGACACTCAAAATACAGACGATCCTCCTCGGCTTGGGCCATGCAGAGCGGGACACTTTCCGTAATGCCGTCATGACAGCACTCCACCCGCCAAGCGGTACTGCTGGATAAGGTCGCCAGACCGGTGTTCTCGCTGGCCATACCCTGCACCAGGCAGGCTTGCCCAAATATTCCGGCACTTTGCGATCGCGGATTGGACCCGGCCGGCATGCACGTCCGGTAGTGCGCGGCATTCGCGGATGTGCTGCAGAGCCAGCAGGTCTTGGCTGATGGGGCTGAAGTCAGGCAGGGCCAGCAGCGTTCGGTAATAAGGCCAGTCCTTGAGCATCTGCTGGTACCGGCCCGAGGCATTTGAGGTCAGGCCCTTGCTGTTGATGACCTTCGAGCGGCGACCCTTTGCGAAGGGGTGATCACTGAAATCTGTGAAAGTCTCAGGCTTTCTGTCGATGCCCGTCACGATGACGTCGTAGCCATCCACGGAAGTGGCGGGCGATGTGCTGGTTCCCTCGGACCAAGCGAGCATGTCGAGAAAAGCCAGAGCATTGCGGCTGCCCGCTTGGGTGGTCGAAAGTCGTGCCATAGCCTTTTCTCCAGACGAAAAAACCCGCACAACGGCGGGGATTAGAGGTGAAATAAACTCTGTTGAGTTCGTTTTAGACGGTGCTGCACTCAAACGAATGGGGCCAGAAACCCCGTTGTGATAAGAAGTTCCGCCCCGTTATTAAATGACAGCCTTTGCGTTGGGGCACATCGCTATCATCTGCGCCAAATTTCGCCACGAAGGAGCGCGTAAATGGTGCAAAGGCCCGCCAAAACTACCAATCGCCACGGATGGGTTTGGGTCTATAAGAAAATCAGACGCTTTGGATTCTCTCGGTTTACTGCTTGCTACAGAGCAACCCGTTACTTTCTCACAGGAGATACAGGAACTTTCCGATTCAAAAATGGCTGGGAAAAATTCCGCTTCCGCCGCTAATTACGGGTGGTGGTGGACTTGAGGTTTACCTAGCCAACTATGGGAAGGTCGACGGCGCCGTAAAGGTGTCACCAGCAAACCGGCCACCTGCCGCGAAAGCGGCATCCCATAGAGCTTTGTCGAGAGCATCGACGTCAGCATAGGTTCGCCCCGACACGGTCAGATCCTCGCAGTAGCCGCGATAGAAGATGTCCGAGGGGCATTGATTGGTCAGCGCGGAACCAGATCCACCATTACCGAAAATAATGCTCCCGGCCGCTGCCGCCACCGTATCACCGCTACCAGCGGACGCTCGCATCGAGGAGTACCGGTTGGCCACGGCGTTGGCACCACCGACGACGTTGTATAGGCCGGAAGCCTTGCCTGTGTTTCCGGCACCACTCATGTACCCCAGGAAGTTGCCGCCGCTACCGATTTCCATATACCGGTGACCGGTTGCGAGTGCTGCACGGGTCCGGTGCGCCCATACCGAGAAATAGAACAGGTGGGTCCTGTTCGCGATGATGTAGTCACGGATCGCGGTTGCGACATTGATCTGTGAGCCATGACCGCTCACCGTGTTGTTAACCTGGCTGTAAATGGCGTGCAGCCCCTTCTTGGGCGTTCGCTCAAACAAAGCGTCGGCCGCGACCGCATTGCTGCTGAACACCCCGGCCAAGCTGTTCTCGGTACCCGCACCGAGCACCGCTGCCGCTTCGGCGTAAGCGATATTGGGAATGACAGCACCCGCTGCCGGCACTCCGCTCACACCACCCAAGCTATGCCCCAAGTCGAACAGATACAGCGATCCCGCACTCAGCAATGCATCGGAACGCAGAATGGGCAACGTCGTATCGGTAAAGGTGATGCCATCCAGTACGGTTTTTTGTCCGGCCATTACCAGGACCTCCGGTTAATTTCATAGGCAATGCGACGAGCGATATGCCCGTTGCTGATCGTAGTGTTGTGGATGATGTCCAGCCGCAGCGAACGCGGAACCACGCCTTTGGCCACGTCGTCGAGATCGTCGGCGCTGCCGTCGTTGAACTGCATCAGCCACTCGCGGATCTTGATCACGCGATCGCCGTACTCGGTGGTCGCCCAATCTTCCAGCGCGACACAGTTGTTGTAGGTGGCGGTACCGAACCCCTCCCCCGTCGACGTGCCCGGTGTTGGGTTGCCGCCAAGCGGCGGCGTAATGATCAGGTAGCGCTTTTCAACGGTTTTCTGCACCCCCACCATCGCCCGGATGTCGGCCTTGATCTGCTCGATGTTGTCGAGGTTGTTGCGGCCCATCCAGATGATTTCGGTGTAAAAGCCGTCACCGGGAACGTCGGGCACAAACGGCGACCTGGGCGCACTGTATCGGGCGTCTCCGGCGGTATCCCGAGCAAACGTGTAAGCGTCCGACTCGTCGCCTGTCTCACTGTGCGCGCACGTCAGCGTGCCATGGATGCCACCCAACGTACCTTTCAACGTGAAGGTTCCCGAATTGGTCGCAGGCGTGGACAGCAGCAAGGTGCTCAACGCCGTGACCGTCACCGACCCCAAAGCCGGGATCTGGTTGTCCGTGACGGTCAGTAGTGCGGTACCCGCGCCGAAACGTGCGGCGATCTGGCGAGACGTCTGGCCACCAATGCCGCCATTCACAATGGTCCGAGCACTGATCAGTGGCGCCAGTTGCTCCCGCCAGGTGACCTGGCTGCTATTGGCGGTCAGGGAATCTCCCACACAGAGCAGATCGTGCACCGGCTTGAGGTACTCAATCCCTGTGACATCGGGGATATGAATATCAAAGTTGCCTACAGTTTTGCCGGCCGTGGTGATGCCCAGGGCAATGCGGCCAACCGCATCGACAACCGCCCAGACATAGCCGGACTCTGGACTCAGTTGAACCGCAATGAAGCCCGACAGATCGGCCCCCAGTGCCTTGCGAGGCACGGCCCCGGTGCCAAGCAAGAACTTCCCGGTAACGGTCCCGTCCACGCGAAGAGCCAGCCCAATCCGGCCCAGGGTATCGATCACTGCCCACGCGTATCCCGACTGGGGATCCAAAGCCTTGGCGATGAAACCGTCCAGGTCGAGTTTCAGCGTGTTGCGATCGACAGTGCCGTCGCGCAGCATGAACTTGCCCACGAGTGAGCCATCCACCCGGCAACCCAGCGCCATGCGCCCAACCGAATCCACCAGCGCCCAGGTGTAACCGGACTCTACGGCCAATCGAACAAACCGCAGCTCCAAGCCGTTAAACGTGCCGCTCTCAACCGCAGAGGTGCGCACGTCTATCTCTGCGATGTAACCCACTGACGGATCATCGGAGACGTGCCTGGCCTGCGTGGCACTAACCCGCACATACAGACTGCGCGATATATCTGGCGAGGTGGGTTCGACATAAAAAGACTGGCCGTCGACCGTCGCCAGGAGACCCGCCGCGACAGTGGCATGCACTTTTCCGTCGACCATATCGCGGTTGAGACGATCAATTTCCGCATTGATCATATCCACCGGATCACTGGTACCGATGCTCTGCAGCAGCGGCGCTCTATACCCTGCGTAACCGATCTGAATATCGATGCGAGCCGCCGTGGTGTAGAAGAACACCCGTGCACTGGCATCGGCATGCATGGGATTGGCTAGAACCACGGTCGCCGCTGCATCGGAAAACAGCGGCGCCAACGTCTCACTCCCTGAGACAAGCACCCTCACCGTTGCTCCAGGCAATAGCACGCCGTCTTCAGCCCTTGCGGCAAAGAATTGAATAGGTTGCATGATGAGTCTCTATCAGGTGTTGAAGGTGATCGCCGGGGCGAAGTTGAGTTGACTGAGCACACTGCTCCAGGTGTCGTACGCTGCAGCGCAGAGGTAATACGTGGTATCAGCTGTCAGTCCCGTGACCTGCCCGGTGCGCGATACGCCTTGATAGCCGACCGTTCCTGCCGTTGCCGGATCAAAGTCCTCCTCTGTCGAATACACAAACACGTAGCCGGCCGCATCTGCAGCTGCACTGGCCGCGCAACTGACATCGGCGGTACTAGTGCCAGCGACCGTGGCGGCGGTTCCCGTAACGGGCGCCGGCGCCGTATTGGTGACCAACAACGACACCAACTGTGCCTGGCCTGCAGCGTTGCGCTCGATGACCTCCACCCGATAGCTGCGAATGAGCGCGCCATCCACCAGCGCATCCTCACGTTGGTACGTGAATGCCGTGCTGGTGGTCGCCACCTCTCGCAGTAGGGCATTACTGCCCGCGTGACGAACACGTACCAAGCGATCCTCGGCACGAGCTCCGGCCACCCAGCTGACGGTGAAGTACGGCGCCTCGAAGGCACCGACCAGGGCAAGATTCTGCGCGGAATCGGGGGCTACCCGGGCCGGCGATAACGTGACGCTGTAGGCCGTGACATCCGCCAGATCCTCAAGCGCTCGACCAAACACGTTAAAGGAGCGGAACTTGACCCAAACAGTCTTGCCGACCTGGTCGGACGTGTAGCTGTACTTCCAGACCGCATCATCCAACCGCACAAAGGGTGAACCGGCCGAGTGACTGGAGATAGCCGTGCTCAAACGCCCGCGTCGCAGATAGCTCAGCTCATAGCCTCCGACGCCGGTGAGCAACGCGTCGCGGTAACTCAAGAGTTCGCCGGCCACCCAACACAGCGTGGCGCCACTGTCCGCCTCGGCAGTAGTAGCGGCAGCCAGCTCGGTCGCTGCTGCCAGTTGTACCGACAAAGTGTTGACCGTATCGGGATCGCTTCCAGCGGCCAGCGCCGTCGTCAGTTGCCCCATGCGCGCCCTGCCGTAAATCGTCTCCGCTAACCGGTAGCTGTCGCCATCAGCGCTGATCCAGATCTCGCAACCGCCCCACGCTTCACCCACGCCGGCAACACCGCCCCAGATCTGCAATGTGCCGGCGGGCAGCAAGCTCTCGGGTGGGTTGAACATGATGGGCGCCAGGACAGGACCAGGCGCGACGTTCTGATTGCCCCGATAACCGCTTTTGCTCTGCACCGGATAGTTAGGTGCGCTGCCGACGCCCAGCAGCGCATCCTCGGCCACGATCGCCAACTTACCCAGCTCGTCCTCCTCAACCGAAATCAGCCGGACCAGACGCTGATGCAGGTTCAAGCCAGGCTCAGTGATCGTCACCAGGTCCATGGGTTCGAGGAGCACATGCTGCCAGCCGAGGGAGAACTCATATTCATTGCGCACATACAGCTTGCGCTGCACCAACAGCTGCGCCGCATGGGCGCCGATGGCAATATTGCAGATCTCGTATGCCTTGATGGTGTCCATCGGCTTGGAGCCAAACTGCTCAATGGCAGCCTGATCAGGCGCACGCACTACGTCGGTGTTGTACTCGTGATCGCGATCGAGGATCTCCAGCGACACTTCGTTGTAGCTGTCGGCCTGGCTCTTGATCTTGAGCGAAACCGGAGGCTCACCGTCCTCAGAAAGAAAATCGTCATCGGTCAGATCCGCCACCGGCGTGATGTTCGGAAACCACGTGACACCGTTGCCCGTAACAGCCTGATCACCGTAGGGGATCACCTTGAGTTGACCAGCAGACCACACCATCTCGCTGTTGGTCAGCTGCAACCAACGTGTGATCGCCTCATTCGCCGGCGCCTGTTCGTCGAGCACCGGACTCAAGAGTAAGTTTTCCGCCAAGCAATAGTTGCGGTAGTTCGACATATCCGCGACCCATGCCGGGGTAAAACCGATTCCGTCCAACGGATCGAGCAACAACCCGGGCAGGAAATCGCCCGGGTTGGCATCCGGCAGCCCGGGCACCTGATAACGCCCGTCCACTTCGAAGGTATGATTCTGAACGCCGGCGTTGTCGTTGAGCAGGTACCTGCTGGAAAAAACGTAGGCCGTGTCAGCGTAGGCAATCGCTTCGGCAGGGTGGCGAGTTTGAAGAAAACCCCACACCGCCTGATCATGAGTGCCATTGGCGTAGTTCAAGCCAATTTGCGCCAGTGAGGAAAACACCTCTTTGTCACGAAATACGCGGTGAATCGCACCCAGCGGGCCTCGCCCGACGGCCAAAATGATCGCCGCGTAGTAGGTGTAGGTCGTGTCTTTTTGGGTGGCCCCGCCGCCGCCTTTACCCCCCGACTTTTTCGTCGTGGTTTTGGCGACCGCTTCAAAATCACTGTAATAAATGAGGTTAGGGCTGATGCGATTACGGCCGGCGATCCAGGCGATCGGCTTGCCACTCGCACTGCTCTGGATCTGCAGCGCGTTGATACGTGTCGCACTGTTGGAAATGGTACTACTGCTGCCCCCCATCGCTGACTCCATATCGGTTAAGTGTGTAATAACGCACGGTATGGCTGGAAAGCCGCTCCTCGCGCATGTCTGCAAACTCGACGCCGATGTCCCGATAGGCGTGAATAATGCGTTGCTCATCGACCACCACCGCGCCGTGGCTGAAGGTCCGGCCGAATTTCCAGACCGCGACATCACCACGCTGTGGCGTATCAATCTGCCGACCGAACAGCTCCAGCCAGCCCAGATAACGCTCTTCACTGCGATGCAGGTGCCAGTCCTGGGCGTACGCGCCTGGATCAATCGAGGGAATCAAGCCGGCGGCGTGATACACCTCAATCAACAACCAGGCGCAGTCAACACCAACACCCAGCAGGTGCTGCCGGTGCTGGTACGGCGTGCACAACCAACGCTCGGCCTGCGCGATCACGGCATCACGCTGCTGCACTTCAAACGGGCTCATACCGATGTCTCCGCAACGGGAATGAACGGCATACCCCGGTACCGCGCTCGGTTGCCGAATTTGTTGGTGCAGGCATCCAGCGTCCGTGGGCAACCCGGGTAAATCAGAAACTGATCACCCGCCACTGGCACACCTGGCAGCCCCAGGATCATCGTCACAGCGCCATCGGCAGTGAATCTGCGTACAGTTCTTGTCACACCTGCATTGGCACCGTTCACAAACCGAATCACGCCCTGGTCGAACCAACCCTGAGTGGCGGGCACATTGGAGTTCACGCGCAGGGCCGTACTGCCGCCCTGGACCACACCTACGGTTTCAAACAGGGCACGGTTCACCCCGCAATCGGCGCTGTACACCGTGCGCAGGCACGAGGGCTGATAGACGCCCCGGGGCACCTTGGTATCGAGCAGCTCGATCGGCGACTTTACTGTCACCGTCGCCTGCTCGCGATCGGCAGGATCCACCTCCGCGACCCGCCCGATAAAACGTGTGACCGTGCCCACCACGGGCGATCGCCAGTCCGCCATAAACGCTCGCACAAGGTTCAGGGTGGCCCCGTCAAAACCGCCGCCGGCAATGAATGGCAGCAAGGGCTCGCCAAATACCGTGTCGTCCATGCCGGCGGTAAAGGTCACGTTCAACGTGTCGACCTCGATCCCGCGCACCGCACGCACGCCTGTGCGCTTGATCAGAGGCCCGCTGGCCGAGTAGTTCTGTCCGCCATAAAAAATCTGCAAACCCGCATCGGTGTAACGCAGCACCTGGCCGCTGGCCAGGGCAATCGTGTACAGATCCGCCATGACGAAACTGCGCGCTGTGGCCAGAAAGGCTTTCAGTTCGGGTGTGGCATCGATCATGGTTTGATACTCGTGAACGCGATGTTTTTGAGTTCCCATATCGCGCGATAAGGCTGAGCCCCGTCGAGCGAATCGGCCTCGAAAGCGCAGCGAAAATAGAACGCCCCGCTCCACACCAACGCCGCGTTGACGGGCGGGGCCACCGTAAAGGTGATGCGCCCCAGCTCATCCACAGTGAAGGCTGAAGTAAGAGCACCACTGACAGTGACAACATCCACATTGACGACGCCGTACACCGGCTCCACCCAGTGACCAATCTCCCGGGACAGCTGAAATGTTCGCGTGGTGCCGTCCCCGGTGCCGAAGCGCTGGAGCGTTACCAGGTGATCACTGCGGTCGAAGAACAGGAACTCGCCGAATTGCCCTTTGCGCTGATTAAAGAACTCAATCAGCCTCGACCACTCATCCAACCCGGGGCGCTTGCGCACGGCGTTGTAACTCAGCTGGAAAGACCACAGCGGCGCCGGGTAGTACGCCGTTGTCCGGCGTCGACCGCTGGCAGCTTTCTGCACACCGGTACTCCACTCAGGCGCCTTTTTTGAAAGCAGGGTTTGCCCGGGCAGGCGCGGCAGAACACCTTCAACCGCCGCGCCCATATCGGGGTAACTGGCGATCCAGCGCGCCGGCCAAAAAAGTCCTAACGACATCTCGCCCCCCTAAGTTTTGATGGCGCCGTTGCGCCGCATTTTTTGCATTTCCTCGGCCAGCACCCGGGCGCCACGCCGAATATCTGCAGGTGACATCCGGCCGCTGCTGTCGTGGTAGTGATAGCTGTTACCGGCCCCTCCCAACTGCCCCTCTCCACTGGCTGCCTGGCGGATGACGTTGGCGTATTGCTTGGGCAGCACCATTTCCTGCTCGTGGAGTTGAGTCATGGGGTTGGTACCGGCGGGAATGTCATAGCCACCCTCGGCCGAAGCGACGTTTTTCACCAGGCCGAATACGAATGCACCGGCAGCCACTGCTGCCGCCGCGCCGAGAATCGGACCAATGATCGGAATGGCCGACATGGCTGCAAAGGCACCGGCCATGGCCTGCCAGGCACTGGCAATGATGTTTTTGATCGTGGCTGCGCCCCAGATCGCTACGGACATAGCCGCACCGCCTGCCTCTGCAGCCGTTCGAACGCCAACACCCACAACCGTCGCACCGGTTTTAGCCGTCTCACCGAACATCCAGGCCATCAACGGCTTGGTGACCATGTTCTCAACGAATGCCGTCCCGATGCTGGTGAAGATCCCACGCAGCAGGCCCTGCGTGCTCATGGTGCCGCTGATGATCCCGGTAAGCCCGCTAGACCAACTGGTCCGCAGACTGTCGACCATGCCCGTCCAGTTGCTTTGCGACTCGAAGGTTTGCTGCCTGCCAATCACCGCCATGCTGTTGCGGTGGGTTTGCTCCAGCGCCAGGATCTGCTGCTGGACCTGCTGCAGGGCGACCGGGTTACGGTCAGGATCCTGTTCCAGCAGCGCTTTACGCTCGGCCAATGCCTGGGCTTCGATCGCATACCGTTGCTTTTCGAACTCAGCCTGGGCTTGCAGCAGCTGGCCTTGGGTGATCAGGTTGGCCTGCAGATCCAGCTGGGCCATCTGTTCGGCATGCGCAACATCGGTGAGACGCGCCTGCTGATCAGCCGCCAGCTCTTGCTGTTTCATGTTGGTGATTTGCTGCTGCTTTTCGCGCTCTACAGCGACTACCTCTGCTGCTGCCTTGCGGTATTCCTGGCTATCCTGGCCATAGAGTTGCCGGCTGCGCTCCAAGGTCTGCTGAGCGATCTGCAGGCGCGCGTCCATATTGTTGCGGTACTGCTGCGCCTGGGCCTGCAGATCGGCAAAGGCTTGGCCCTCGTCCTGCCGGCGCAACGCATTCAATGACGCCAGGTAATTGCGCTGAACGCTCAACCGTTCAGCCGCGCTCAAATCCGTGCGCTTGATAATGCCCTGCCAGTACTGCATTTCCTGCTGTTCAGAAAACTGCAGGAAAGTGCCCTGCTCGGCCTGCTGCTGGGCATGAGCGACCTTTTGCGCGTCCAGTGCTTCGGCCCACTCGCTCACACGCGACTTTGTTTTCGTCGGTGTAGTGATCGGGTCTTCGGTCTTTTTTGGTGGTGTAGTGGACTCAACCACTTTCTTCCGATGTTCGACGGCTGCCGCGTACGCCTGTTCTAGCTTGGTCAACCGGGCGACTTCCAGGCCATAAGCAGTAGGACTGACCCTTCCCTGCTGCGGCGCCTTGGTCAGGGCGGTATCACCCGACGCCGCCATCTGTGCCACTTTGCGCCGCTGATCTTCGATACGAGCGGAGCGAGAGCGCATGCCGGCGTCGACTTCTTCCAGCTTGTTGGACACCAACTGCATGTTTTCCAGCAGCAGGCGTTCCTCGGCCAGTGTTGCTTCAAGCGGTGCCTTACTGCCTCCAGCACGCGGACCTGCCGTAAAGTTCGCCAGCATTTGTTCGTAGCGGGCGACATTGGCAGCGACCTCATCAACGGTCACCCCAACCCCCGTCATGCTTTTCAGCAGGTTGTTAAACCAACTGGCAGTCTCCGACAGCCGCTTGTTCAGGCTGATGAAGACAGGCTCAAGAATGGTACCGATGGTGACCTGCAGCTGGTTGCTTTTGGAGTCGAGCTCGGCCTGGCTGCCGGTCAACCCATCTGCCGCCTTGGCAGCATTACCGACCTGGGCCTCGGTCTCTTTCATGATGCCGTTGTATTCGGCCGTGATCTTTTGCGAGTCCGACAACTTGTCACGACTGGTGCCGATGCTCTTGGCGTACTCGTCCCACATTTTGGCGACGTTTTTCGTAACACCGGCGTTATCCACCAGCACCGAGTTTTCGTTTTTCAAGCCCTCGGTGGCCGACACCACAGCTTCCGACATGCTGAGATTGGCCTGCCGGTTGAACGCTGCAGCGTCTTTTAGGCGGTTGATCACCGTCACCGCCTGGTCAACGTTGTAGCCACGGCTGAGCAGGTTTTGCAGTGCTTTGGCTGCGTCACCGACGCTGAGCAAGCCGTCAGAGGCGAGCTTGTTGGCCTCATCCATGGCCCGGCCAATACCGACACCGGCGTGATTGGCAACCGCTTCCAGGCCACGGTAAGCAGCCGCCTGTTGGATCGCCGCGTCCTTGCTATCGCTAACGATCTGACCAAGCTTGAACGCGCCCAGACCGAACACACCCGCAATGCCTGCCGCCACGCCACCGAGGCCCGAGCGCATGATGGTGCTGACGCCGGAGAACGCCTCATTCACTGCCGGACCAAAACGAGCGAGCCGGGTTTGACTACCGACCATCTCGGTGTTGATTGCTCTTAGCTCGCGACTAAATGTCGTACGGGCGTCACGCATGTTGCGCTCAATGCTTTCAACGGCACGGTCGAAACCTTGAGTGCCGGCCGTGAACTGGTACGCAATATTCCGATCCATATCGAAACCTCAAAGCGCAGGCAATAAAAAGCCCCGTCAAAGCGGGGCTACTAGTAGTCCAAAAGCTAATAAGACCTACTTGCTTTCTCCAGAGAAGTTCTTACATTATTAAAACCAAAATAGTTACAAACAAACCCTTACAAAGTTAACGACTATAGTTCCAAGCAGGACCAACTTAAATTGTCGGACAATCCAGAACTTAGCCACACAAAACATACGGACAACAAGAAGACGGCATCAAACCTGAGTATCAAGTTAGACACTCAAACTGGAGGTGACGTATGTTTTTAGTCAAACTCAAACGGATGTATGACCAAGACCTTCCAGCTCTTTTTGAATGGTCCGGTAGGCTCTATGTTGGAAGAATAGTGGCAATTATAAATGAAGACGTGTTAGTTGAAATTGACCACAATGACAGGACAGTGTTTTTGCATAAGCACATAACTGCTATCGAATTCGTCACGCCCACTACTATCTTAGGTTAACTACTATACCGACTAGAAAACGCGTCAAGTGCGTGACGTAAGTGTTCTGGCAAATCATCGCGCAGATCACCAGCCAGCTCAGTGATGGCGTTTGTGAGCTCGGGGGCGCCGGTTGTTTCACTAACCGGCTTGTAACCCATATAGCCAGCAACCAAGATGTGAGCCGGTGGGTGGGTACGCCAGTAATCGGTCATATGGCCCACCATAACCATGTCCCAGTCACGTCGAAGCGTGACCGGGCTTTGCCCGGTACTGGCGATCAGGTGAGCGTAGAGTTGGCCCCAGTCGAAGGGGCCTGGCCTTCCCCCGGTGCCGGCTCCGTAACTTCGAGGCCCGAGGCGCTCATAACCGCATCAAGCGCCTCACGCATATTGCGAAGATCCAGCAGCGAGGCCACTTCCGCACGTTCGATGTCGGGGTAGTTCCGACGCAGTGCTGCGTGCGTGGCATCGATCACAGTCGCGATACTGTCCCGGTCCATGTTGCCGGCCATCACCGCGTTGATCCGCTCCAGCAGTTGCTCCAGATCCCCCAGCGCCAGGGGTGGGATGACGAGCGTTTTCCCTGGAAACGGGAACGAAACGCCGGGAACATTCACGACCGTCATTCGTTGGCACTCCAGTAGCACACCTCGCCGAACTCATCTGCGTAGCCGGTGAATTCAAAATCCGGGATGGTGTAGTCGTCCTGTTTGGTGGCGATCCCAAGCTTGTTGCTGACAAAGTTCGGCACGCGCACGTATACAGTCTTGCCCTTGTATTTCAGGACCAGCTCGCCCTGGAACACCGGCATGTCACCCATGGGCAGGTTTTTCACCGACAGGCTTTTACCCGTCGTAACGGTGTAGCGGTAATCAATGAAGACCGACTTGGCCACGTCGGCGGCAGCAAATGCGTACTCCCCCGTGGCGGCATCAAAGGTGTACTGCCCAACTGTCGGTGCGCTCAGTACGCGTACGTAGGGAATCGCACCGGCGCCCCGTACCCCAAGATCGCCCGAGAGCGTCCCGCCGGCTGGAGGCTCCACGGTGATGGTTGCTCCTGCCGGCACCACTGTGGGCTCCGTGGAGTGATGAACTAACACCTGGCCGGTGGTCAGGGTCTGCCCGAATACCAACTGATTCCACTGCAGCAGGCTGATCTGTGCGGACTTGGCCTTGCCCGTCAGCTTGCCCTGGCCCCGCGCCGCGTCGACCGCAAACTGCTCGCTGCCGAACAGTTCCTTGGAATCAAACGACAGATCCACCGAGGCTTCTTGCATGATGCCCAACAGGATGGGGGTCGGCGCGGAAATGGCATTGCCATAGGCGTCCATCAGCGGAGTGGCGTAAAACAACCCGCTGCCGAATGCGATTTGCATAATGTGTTCCTCAGTAAAAGGTAGGTCCGGCCGTCAGGTCGCCGGTGTAGCACAGGTAGGTGAAGCGGTAACGCACCATGCAGTTGCCGGCGGTGTTGTCGCCTTCGTCCTCGATCCAGTCGATATAGAAGCGCTGCACCCTATCCGCTTCCTCAAAGGCGTCCTCTGCCATCAGGACTGCATGCACGGCGACCTTGACCAAGTCAGCCACCTGATCCCAGGCAGTACCTGTAGCGGTGTCCTCCCGGGCGATGATTTCTACCGTCAGCTCGAACTGATTGCGATCCACTGCAGCGCTTTCGCGCTCACACGTTTCAAGATCAGGGCGCAGCACGATCGCCGGCGTCATATCCCGTCTGATCGCCTCAGTACGACTGCGATACACCCGGTATGCCGCCAACGTACCGGCGGCCAAAATCAGCGCCTGCGCCTTTGCGACGATGCGTTCTTGAATCGAGGGCATGAGGTTAAACCTTGGTGAGGGAGGCCAGGCTAAAGGCGCCGTCATCAATCATCCGGCGGTCACGGACGCGAAAATTCACGCCGGCTACGGTGATCAGTTTTGGGTTGTCGATGCCCAGGCGCTCGGCCTCGGCGGTGATGACCAGGATCTCGTAACCGGTCGACTGGCTGTTGATACCGCCCATGCCGTGGATTTCGTCCGGCATATCCCGCGCGGCCAGAAACGGCTGACCATCAACCATCCCGCCAACGTCGAAGTCCTCAAGGAAGCCCTTGAGATCTTCGTCAAACATCAGGGCTCACCTTGGCGGGCTTGCGTCCGCCCTCACCCGCAGCGGAAGGTGCCGGTGCTGACTCGACCACCAACACTTCCAACTGGTGGCGAAAGCGCTGGGCCACGTCATCAGGCAACTCGATCACGCCCCCCGCACCGGTCAGTTTGTCATCTGGCCCGCGAAAGGAGCCGGATAGCACCGTGTAGGATTTATTCGGCATTACGCTCTCCTGCGACCTTGTCCAGTTTCGACAACCGCTGCCCCAATGCCTTGTCCGGTTCGCCGGGGATCACAATCACCTCCCCGGCTTTGAACTGAACAGGCGACACAATGGTGTAGCGGCCCTTCTTGTTTGCGACCGGCTCCAGGTTGTGCGCACGCGCACTGGCCTGGGCCGCATTCAGGATCAGTTCACCGCCATAAAGGGTGATCGTCTGTTCCACACGGTATTTCGGCATATCAATGCCCTCAGTGAGGTGTCAGGCCGAAAGGCTTACGCCACCAGTTGGTTAAGAACGGCGTACTGCCAGCGCCCAAAACCCACATTGCGCCAAGTGTCGACACCGTATTGATGGGCATCGTTATCGAACTCGAACTCCGAGCCTTCGGCCTTGGCCTTCATGGCCACGTCGGTCTCTTGCTGACGGATGAACGCTTTCAATCGACCGTCCGTGCGGAAGGTCACGAACTTGTCTACCCAGGCGTTGAGGCGCACGTTACCCACCACGCGGACAACCACGTTGTCCGGCATGACGATCTCGCTGATGTTGGTACCGCGCGGCACGCTGAGCGCCGTCTGCGCAACGCTCAGCAGGTTGAACGGCACCATCACAAGAAACTCGCGTGCCAGTTCGTTGATGGGTTCGCCCTGGTCATCCTTGAAGCTGGTCAACTGGGTGACCGACCGGGCAACTGCCTGCTGAAACTCCTCAACGCTCGGCCGACTGGGCGTCCCGTGAAGTGTCGCTGGCAGTTCGGAGATGTCGGTGGTGATCTTGTTGGACTGCACGCCGCTCTGGCCTTCTTCATGGTCGGTATCGAAAAAGTACTGGCCGTCGTAGCAGGTCTGGCTTTCGCCGTTGAGCAGCAGCACCGACAGCAGTCGCGCCCAGTGCGCGTTGGTGCGGTCGGCCAGCTCGCCCAGGCGGATACGCAACTGTCCGGTTTTGTCGCGGCGCAGCTCGGTGACCAGCACTTCGAGGGTGGCCTCAAAATGCAGGTTTTCGATTTCAAGATCAGCGCTGATAAAGCCCTTGGCGTGACGGCCACCAATCCACTCACGCAAGGTCGGCACCATGCCGATCCACGGATAGGTTTCTTTGGCCTGGTCGGAGTCGAACAGGTTGGACACGGCGTCCATCCAAGACGAACTCACATTCTGCTCGAGCAGCTCGTAAAACATGCCAATGATGGCACGGCTGGAAAGTACTTCAGCACCCATGGGTGATTCTCCTGAAGAAGGATACGGTCAGAGAAAAGTTTAAAAACCGGGTTGAGTGATGCGTCAGGCCGCTACAGGGATGGCCTGGGCGGTGAACTTGACGATGCCGACGCCGGTGCGCACAAACCGGTGAACATGCCCGATCAGGCTGTTACCGGCGGCGGTGAGCAGAAACGTGCCGCTGTCGCTGGCATACACCGGCTTACCGATGTCGGTGATCGCCAGTGCAGTAACGGGCAGTTCAACTTTGCCCACTTCGCGAAGACGCACACGCGCTGCTGCAGCGGCGCCGATTCGATTGTCGACGCCGCGATCAGCAAAGCCCACGAACAGATCCCCTGCCGCCAGAGGTCGCGCAAGGCCGTTAGCCGCGACAATGCCGACCGCCGAACCTTCGAAAATCTGCACGCCGGCAGCGACCGACAAATCGTTGATGTCCCCGATCTCATAAGCGCGGGGGGTGTCGAGTGTAAGAGGCATAGGATTCTCCAGAGCCATGGGTGGAAAGGGGTTATCCGGTACTTACTTTTTCAGGACCTTGACCAGGCCCCGCTCGGTGGCCTTGCGGTAGCCGTGATAAGCCTCGAAGGTGCCAAACTCGGCCCGCAGCTCTTTGTCGCCGTCCCAGGTCGCCTTGGCGCGTTCCTCCAGCGGCGCCTCGGGATCCTCCTTCACAGCCTCAGGGGCTGCCGGTGGCGTCAGCGCGTTGGGCACCGGCGCAGGCGCCTGGGCACGAATGTCGGCCAGAGCACCTGCGCGTTTGGTTTTTTCGGCGCCGATAACCTGCGCCGCCGCTTCGGCGCCGCTGGTTTTGCCGTCGAACTTGAGCGTGGCGATCAACTCTTCGTGTCCGGGCAGCGCGGCGGCTTCCACCGCCTGGATGCGTTCGCATTCGGCGCGGGCACCGGCGGCGGCACCAGCGGCGTGTGCGTCATGTTCCAGGCTGGCGAGCAGTTCGGCATGATTCGCGGCCAGGTATTCGCGGTTGATCACGGGTTTGTCTGCAGTTGGAGCGGGTGAGTTACTGTTGGTGGTAGTAGACATAGGTCTTTCTCCAGAAGAACTGCTGTTGAACTCGGCGATGAGTTGCTCAAGGGTGGATTCACGGTCGGCCATGCCCAATGCCACAGCATCGGAGCCAATCCGCATATCGCCCTGGCCGAAGTCGGCCAAAACGGTTTCAACACTGAGGCCACGGTAATTGGCGACGTCCTCGACAAAGATGTCAGTCAGCCGGTCGACGTGCGCCTGGGCCACCGCTCGGCCTGACTCAGTACCGAAGTCAGGACGCTTTTTCGGGCTCTGGCTGCTGACGATCTCAAAACTGCCGTCGTCGTCGCTTTTGCGCACCGTCAGCACCGTGCCGATGGAGCCCACGGCGCCGGTGCGGCTCATGACGATTTCATGGGCTGCTGCAGCTATCCAATAGCCAGCACTGGCAGCGTTACCGGACACATACGCAACCACCCGCTTGGGCGAGGCACGGATCATCTGGCCAAATTCAGCGATGCCACTGGCAATACCACCGGGGGTGTCCATCACCAGGATGATGGTGTCAGTGCGAGGATCGTCGACGGCGGTGGTGAACTCCTTGGCCAGCACATCCAGCGAGGTCGCACCGGATAGCGCCGTAAATAAGTTGGCGTAGCGGAATACCGGGCCGGTGACGGGCAGCAACGCCACATTGCCGCGTTGGGTCACCGCGCGGCTGTTCTGCAGGGGTTTGCCCTGCCTGGCCTCCAAGGCTTCCGGACCTTCATGCTCCCGGCGGGCGATGGCGGTGATGGTCTGCAGCATGTCCGGGGTGATGGCCCAGGGCTCGCGTGATACCAGGTCGAACGCCGTCACCCGGTGCACGGGAGGTGCATCGGTTGGGTTGTCGCTCATAGTTAGGTCCGTTCAGGAAGATCAGGATTGGCCGCAGGCTCATCCTCGGGGCGAGCCGTTGGTGACACGGATAGGCCGTCATCGCGCCTACGCTTCACTTCAAGCGCACGCTGTTCGTGGTTCTCTTCCCAGTCGCTGCCGTCGTAAAGCATGGATTCCTTGGCGAGCGTGCTGACTCCAATATCGATGCGCTTTTCGGCGGCATTGATGTCTTTGAGCGGATCAACAGTGCCGGGACCATCACCCACCCATAGCGACCCGCTGTACGCATAACGCAGCAACGGGTGGTCGAAAAATCCGGGAGCCTCGATGTCTCCCTGTGCCACGGCCTCTTCAAGCCAATGCTCGTAAACGGGCTGGCAGAAATGCTGGCCCAAAAAATCTCGGCAACCGCGAACGAATTGCCAAGCCTCCATCACCGCAGCACGTGCGGCGGTGTAACTGGCGGTAAAGTGCTTAATCAGCACCTCATAAGGCAGCTCCAGGGCCATACCGATCTGTCGAAGCATGGCGAGCACGAACGGATCGAACGCCATGTTCGGGCGACCCGGTGACGCGGTATCGATCGACGCACCGTCGTCCAGCTCGGCGACAATGCCACCACTGAGTGAGCCGTCCCAACCGCCTTGTTCACGGCCAGCAGGACGATCAGTGCCAACCGGCGTGTTTCCGGTCGCCGCTGAGGCCAAAGGACTGAGGTTGCCGCTCTGCCCCGGTTTAATAAACACGGCGAAGAACGCAGACACCACCGCCGCTTCCAGTTCAGCATCGGTGTAGCGGTCCAACTGCTTGAGCTTCTCAATCACCGGCGCCAAGTAAGGCACACCGCGTGGCTGACCCACCCGACGACGCCGGTACACATGCAGCAGCACCCGACCGCCGCGCTCATTGAAGAACGGGCGGTCATCCCAGACGCGCTCTTTGACGCCCAGCGCCCCGGGTGGCTGCGCAAAATGTGAGCCTTGATTGGCGCCCCATCGGCGTCACGCTCAATGCCGGCGGTGAGGGCTTCCGTATCGGCCTTGTTGCTAGGGTTACAAACCCGGTCGGCCTCAATCAGTTGGATGCACGCCGAGTAGTGCTGACCGGGCTGCTCTTTGTGCGTGAGCAACGTGAAGACGTCACCGCTGCTCAGCACCGATCGCCAGGTCAGATCCTGCAGACCATAGAAATTCTGCTCGCGGGTGATGTCGCAGCTGGTGGTTTCCGCCCAGGACTTGAACAGCGATTCCGTTTTGCGCTGCCACTCCCTGGCCTGGTCTTCGTCCCAGCCCAAAATCGAGCGATTGACCACCGACTTAAGCGCCAAGCCGGTGCCGACCGTCTTCGTCGTCACCGTATTGATCGCACCACCACCGATGGGGTTGTTGCGTTCAAGGTCTCGGCAGCGTTCGCGAAGCGTGGGCAAGTCGGGCAGCAGATCTGCTGCCGCACTGCCTGCCGTCGGGGTCCAGGCGCTCAACGTGCGCTTGGACTTCGACGCGCCGCTGTAACCACCCAAGGCGGTCATGGTCAATCGGGCGTGCATGCGCTTGGCGCCGCGCTCGGGGCTGAGCCAGGTGATGGCCTTATCCAGCAGCGTCGGCTCTGGCACTTTCGGCGCGCGGCTCATCGCGGCGTAATCCCACGCAGCACGATCCCCCGAGGGCGACCGCTCTCCAGGCGATCAACTTGCTGTTGCCAGTAGTCGATCGTCTTGGTGATTTCGGCAAGGTCGGCGTATTCCAATTGCCGGGTGCCGATGCGATAGCTCTGCTTTTGGCTGACCTTCATGCTCGCATCGAGCCAGGCTTGCAGCTGGCCCTGCGCTTGTTCCAGGGTGATAGCCATGAATTAATTCCTGCGTTGGGAGAGCACGCGCATTGCACTACGGCGCCCAGAAACAACTCTCCCGCCAGATGGCGGGAGATTGGGTGGTTCGACGGGTGGTGTCGGTTCCGGACCGGTCCCGTCCGTTTCGGAATCGGGCTCTGCCTCGGATTGATCCGACTCGGGTGGGTCAAACAACGCACCCTGACGGATCTGTGCATCGAGCCCAGCCCAGTCTTGCTCCCGCATCAAATGCGTTTTCAGGGATCGGGCCGCATGCAACGCGTACGTCTCGCAGTCGGTACCTTCGTTGGGTTGGCCGGCCTTTTTCTGCCAGACCTTGCGGTAGTGGTGTCGCCGGCTGGGCGCCTTCACTTCGGCGGTGATTTGGCGGAAATAATCCGGGCGCACCGTTTTGTAAAAGTGCATCCGACCAGGGCCATCACCGGTCAACGGCAAACGACCCTCAATCCACAGATCCTTGGCCCGCGAGGTACCGACAATGTAAGGGCGCAGACCGTACTTCGATGCCTTTTGCTCTTTGTCAGTGTCGACGCCTTGCCGAGGCGCGCTGAAGATTTCCCGGCGCTCATCGTCGCGTGTGTTGCCGCGCTCGCTCGCGCCCTTGATCGCCATCACGCCGTTGCGCTGATGTTTACGGCAAAACGCATACGCCGCGTCCTGGGTGATGGTGCCGTCCGAGGTGTCCAGCGAAGTAGCCAGCACTCTCAGCTTGGCGCCGCAAGCGTGTGGAATCGGCGCAAACAGCAGCTTTTCCAGATCAAGCCAGACGCCCTGGTCAGGCAGCACTACCTCGCCGTAGATCTCGCCCCAGTAGATCAGCCAGGATTCCTCGCCTCGGCCCCAGGCCCGCATCACCACCGCCAGGCGATCGTGCTGCACGTCGACCCCTGCGGTGATCACCAGCCCCCCCATGGGCACAAACATTTCCGGGTAGTCCTCCGCTCGCTCAGCCAGTTTATCGGCCTCAGGCAGATCGGATTTGTACTCGTAGGCACGGCCCTGTTTCTGGTTGACGAACTTGATCAGCAACGACAGGTTGCCAATCGACGCCTGGTGCTCGGCGTTGAGTTTCTCCCGCACGATGTCGGCCAGACTGGTACCGGGCAGGCATGCGTACAGTTCGTTTAGCTCAATGAAACCGGCACGACCGGCAAATGGCTTGGTTGGCACCCAGCCGCAATAAGGGTCGCCCGCGTCAATCGCGTTGAACACCGTGTTGCGGATGTTCTCTTTGCGCTGGTAGTCGTCCCAAATCTCGCCACAGTGCGGGCAACCGTAGCCGGCGGTCTCAGGATCCGCACGACCGTAGATCTCGTGTGGCTGGGCGTCCTCTTCAATGTCGAGCCACTTGATATGGGCGAAATCCAGCACATGCGACTTGTCGCACGCGTGGCAGATGATCGGCAACACCCGGCAATCGGTCTGGGCCAAGCGCGCTTCGGTCTTGCTCGCGCCCTTGATCGCCGGCGTACCGCCCACCAGCATCTTGGAGCCGGGGTAGCGTTTGCCGCGCTCCTCCAGCAGGGCGATCGCATCACCCTGCCCCTTTACGTCATCGCTGGTGTCGTCCGGTTCTTCCACCACCGACAAGCCCACCGAGGACGTGGACTTGACGTTGCCGGGAGAGTTCGACGCCACCAGCTTGAGGAACCCGCCCGGGAAGGTCTTATGGTCCCAACGGTTGCCCGAGGTGCGGCTGACGTCGACCGGCATCAGCTTGGCCACCTCAGTGTTCGCCGTCACACCGAACTTGAGCTTTTCATCGTGGAAGTTTTTGCCGTCTTTTTCCTTGGCGAACAGGATCATGATCGGACGCGGCAGGTTGTGGATGAACTTGAACAGGTAGCCGATCAAGAACCATGTCCAGCCGATCTGCGCCGCTTTCATCAGGTCGACCTCGCTAACCCGGGGATCATCCAGGGCAGCGGCAACGCCGAGGAAGTAAGGCGTGTACTGGAAATCGTAGAGGCCGTGCAGCACGCCGCTTTCAGCCGGCAGGTAAAACTCGGTGCTCAGGTAGTGCGCGGTCGGGATGTCACGCGGCGGGTTGAATTTCCCCGCTGCTGCCGACAAGCTCCGCGCCAAGTTTTCGCGCGTAGCCTGCAATTCGCTCGGTCGTAGGTCCAGCAACTTTGGCCACCACTGTTCGATCTACCGTGAGTTTCTGCACGTTCTCGATTTCCTGAATGATGCGTTCAAGGCCACCCAGGTATTCCCGGTTTGCGAAGCTGGCCCAGTCAGACAGCGCACGCTCTGCCTCACCGGAGGGGATCAATGAGCGCAGTTTTTCGTAATACACCAACCGTCCGTTGGCTGACTTCTGCTGCAGGTCATCGATCCGCGCTCTGTTGAGCTCCTCAAGTTGGCTGCCCCCGCGCCCAGCGGCTTTCGCGCGCAAATCGCGGATGTAGGCAGTTCGGATCTCGTCCATGCTTGCCGTTTGCCAATCCAGAGTAAGCCCCTTGAGCACGTCGCGGGCATTACGCTCGCTCATGTCCAGATGCTCGGCGATTTCATGTTGGGTTGGCATGGTCTGGTCCTGTTGCTGGGAGGGAAGCGGAACCCCCCATGTCGGGTTGAATCTGCAAAAAAGTCGGGGTTCGAATTACCCCGATGGCCCCGCTGCCTGGAAGGACCCATTGATTTTGGGTCGCAGGTCGACCTGTCAAGCCAAACCCTCGACAAATCATTGAAAAATCAAAGTTTTTTGAGAAAAAATGCTTAGAACCGACAAGAGGTCAGCCTCGCTCCATCTCCCGTGCCAGTGCACGTCGGAACAGCGGCTCGAACTCGGCCTCCGCTACGCGATTGGCTACCCCGTAGAAGTCAAAGCGCCGCCGATACGTCGGGCGCTTAACGAAGATCAAGATGGGCCGTGCCCCGTTGCCGATCCGCTGCCAGATACCCAAAGGGCCGGTGCCGTTGCCAGGCCGACCCACGAAATAGTCCGGTGCGTTGCGGTTGCGGCGTCGGCTGCGCTGAGTGCGGTTGGCCATGAAGCCCGACACCCGCTCAGCTGCTCCGAGTGCGGACAGGATCTGCACGATCTGGCCGCGACTGATGTTGCCGTTGCCATCCATCCTGGCGCGCCGACCAGGGACAGCGTACATGTCCGCTGGCATCAAGCCGTAGTGGATCAGCGCTTTCTCAAATCGCTTATGTGGTCGGTTGCCACCGTCAATGTGCACCGGCAAGTACTTGGACGCGGGCACACCTGAGCTTGCTTCGTCCTTGATCCACACGCGGGCAAACAGGCGGCTGGTCGTGGCACTGCGCTTGAAGACCGAGTTGAGCGTCCAGCGCGTGGGCCGATCAAATACCCGCTCCAGCTCGGCCTTCTCTGCCGCCTGTACGCGTTCAGCGGTGAAGGTCAGCGCTTTGGCAGCGGCTATCGGCACCTTCGACTTGCTGAGCCCACGCATCTCCCTAACGATCTTGTCGATGTTGTCACGCATCTCAAGTCGCATCATGGTCATTGCCCCTGGATGCTTATGGTCCAGCTTCACCGTTGGCTTGCGCTTCACGCAGACCAAGGCGCTTGGCCGCCCAGCGCTCGTACAGCCCGATCGCTACGTCTGCTCCTGCCATCGCCGTGAGACATCCCAGCGCACCGGACGTCCAGATCGACATGCCTGCCGCATACAGCAGCATGATCGCCGACACTCCGCACACCACGCAGGCGCCGGACCGAAGGGCCAATCGGCGGATCAATGCCCAGCCACGCGTACCTTCCTTGTCCGCTCGCCACATCTCGCCCGACACACCGCCCACCAGGGCCAGGACGATCACTAACCAGATCGGCATTTCTGCCAGCGCTTGCTGTTCGTTCGTCATTGGCCTACTCCGTAAACGAAAAAGCCCTGCGCTAGGCAGGGCTCAAAAACGTTGTTGTCTAGTGGATGGGTAGTTCACTGCTACGCGAACTCAACCTTCTACTTCTGTCGAGATAGTTATATCCCGCATTGGTGACGCGCTGGATACGTATATCCGGAGCTTCCCCTTCAACATTGATACAACCCAAATCTACAAGCAGCTCGATATGGCCATCCACGACTACACCGGACCAATGGACACGTTCGGCGCTGGAGAATTTGCTGCGAATATCCTTCGCCGATAAATTGAGCTTCCAGTCATCGGAGTCCTTGATGCAGACGTCTAAGATTTTCACCAACAGCTTCTGATCTCGTTCCATTTCTCAGTTCCAAAGGAAAAATTATCTGTACGAAGTAGTACGTCTGAGGAGAAATGAAAAAACCCGGCGCAGAGGCCGGGTTTTTTGGTGAGATCGCTGTTTGCGTACCTCTTTGAACATGACTGATTTATACCCCTCCAGTCCGGTGGCAGCAAGAGCTCAGCGCTGCCACCCTGCAATCAACGGCAATACACCAGCAATCAACGGACATATAACGTTACTGGCTCTAGCGCCGCAGGCATGGACCCTCTTGTCCCACTGATCTCAAGAGAGGCGCGACGTCTGAAACACCGATAAATCAATGCGGCGCCCTTCCGTCCTACTATTTATTACTTTTTCCATGTAAAGGGAGAATTAATAAACGCTGCGCGTGTGCGCGCGCGTATGTGGGCGGGTGCGTCACATGCGGGAAGATTGAAAAAAGGTGGGACGGTGGGCCATCATCAATTAACACGCGGCGCGCAGATGGCCCACTAGCCAAAACACTAGCAGGCCATACAGGGACGGGAGGCGCCATCAGGCTGCGCGCTCCAGCAACATGCCTGCGATTTCCAGATGTGCCGAGTGCAAGCGCGCATAGAACTGCGTCCGACCACACCCGCAGTGCGCCCATTTCTGGCGTTCCACGCTTCCACGGTTCAGGTAATGCTCCTGCACCACTTGGGCCAGATGCCAGGACAGGTGCTTGTTTACGATCACCTCGATGTCTGCACTCCATGGCAGCAGCATCTTTGAACCGCCGCGTGCGCCACGAATCAATTCACCCCGGCAATCGATCAACTGACCCAACATGCTGCTGGCAGATCCGTCAGGGCCGCCGCCACCGTGCATATCGAGCGCCCACAGCTTCAACATCTCATCCATTTCAGGAATCAAAATGCAGTCTCCTGTCTGGGCACCGCCGATCCTCGCTTCCACTCCGGCGGTTTCACATACTCATAGCTGCGCACACCACGCACACAGTTACCTTTGCGCCGCCGGGGCCAATTCATCCGATGCATAATCTTGCCGATGCGCATTTGTTCGGGTCTACCCCAGTGGCTTGGGTCGATGTTAAGCGCATGCTCAAGCAAGTGCGCGCCTGTCACCGTATCTCCAATATGCTTGTCGGCCAGGTAGCCGACCACCAGGTCTTCCCACATATCAGCCTGATAACGCTGATCCTGCTCAGCCGCAAACACATCAGCCTCATCGCGTTCCACCCACCATATGTCACCTGCGCGAAAACAGGCTAACGCTTCGGCCCAGAGTTGATCACGGTCGGCTCTCAGGCCCTCAAGATCAACTTTTGTACACATCACCGGCCAGTAACGGCGGTTGCCCGTGTCGTCCTTCAGGTACTCATCCTGGTTGGTCGTGCCGATAAAAACGCTCTGCCGGGGCACATCCAGCATTCGCCGGCCATAGCTCTCGCGGTAGGTGTCGATGGGCGATGAGACGAACTGCTTGGCCTTGGTCGACTCTGCCTTGTTCAGTGAGTCCAGCTCGGCCATCTCAACAATCCACTTGCCCCGGATCGCCTGATAGGCGTCTTTGCTGCTCAGATCAAATGACGTATCCATGAACCACTCGCCGCCCAATACCCGCGCAGCGGTGGATTTCCCCTCGCCCTGCGAGCCTTCCAAAATCAACATTGAGTCAGCCTTGCAGCCAGGCCGACACACGCGTGCCACCGCAGAAATCAGCCATCGTTTGCCCACCTTGCGGGTGTACGAACTATCCATAACACCCAGCCGATCCTGCAACCAACGCTCAAGGCGTCGCACGCCATCCCACTCAAGGCTTTCTAGATACTCACGCACCGGGTGGTAGGCGTTGTCATTCGCCACCGCACTTACAGCCTCAACAACGTGGGCAGTTTTCACCCGTAGCCCGTAAACATCAGCAAGCCACAGTGCTACCCGGATGTCGTCAAGATCGGTCCAGTCCCCCTTACCCCCGCCATACGGAGGCGTGCGCAACTTGCGCGTCTTTGAACTGAACGAATCCCAGGCGATTACTCCGGCCCAGCGTTTATCGTTACCCAGAATCAATGCCACGTTGAACGGGTGTACGATCAATCCTCCTTTTTCAGAGTACTGCAGCTTCTCACGCCACCCCTCATCGGTAGAAGGTCGAACCACCGCCAACACCTGGCGACGCACCGTGTCCATGCCCTCAGCACAGTGCAAGTCGTTAAAGTCCGTCCAGCCGTCTTCCCGCTCGTTGTCGAATACCGGCATAACCACCTGCCCACCGACCACAACCGACGCATTGCCAGCCTTGATTACCCCCGCGTTATACGGGTGCCCATTCACTACAGTCTTCCAATCATCATCTGCGCAAAACACCAGCTGCCGGCCGGGATACTTTGTGCGCATGGCTTGTGCCACCGGCAGCAGGTTGCCGGCATCAAAGCAAATGCACACCGTCAGTGAGGTCGCCATGTGCAGGCTGGCGCCGGTCGCGTATCCCTCAGCGATCAAAATCACATCGCCCGGTTCGGGCTCTGGGCCGATCAGGTGAAATGCGCCTTCCTTCGCCAAACCGTACGGCCAGTAGGTTTTGTTCCGACCCGTAGCAGCCTGCTTTTCCGGGTACAACACCTGTAGCCCGACAATATCGCCTTTCACATTGCGCATCGGCACGAAAGCAGTACCGCTCTTCGCCTTGTAACGCAGACCAATACCGACTACCCGCTTGGTATCCAAGTAACGCGAACCACCCTTTTCAGATAGGTGTTTCCACATACCAGCAGCGCGCCGGGCGGCAGTGCGGTGCTTTCGGTGCTCAGCCAAGGCGGCCTTGCGCTGACCCTCCTCGGCCCTGGCGCGCATCACTGCTCGATCTTCAGCGCTTAGCCGCCCGCCCTTAGGCTTGATCTTCTGCCAGCTGCCTTTTTCACCCTGACGCCAATCGCCAAACGCGCCGCAATACAGTGTTTTTCCATCCCCCGTCAGATGCTCATAGATCACATACCAACCCGTTTTCTCCGGGGCCTTGTCACCGTCGCACTCGCAACGCGTTCGCTTACCAATCACCAATGGGGTTTCTGGTTTAAGCCCGTAGTCCTGCAACTGGGCCAACACATCATCGAGTAGTTCGTGATTGGTCATGCCCGTACCCCACGCTGGTCTGCCAGCTCCTGGCAGTCAGTGCATCGCGTGCAGCCGCGATCAAGCATTGCCAACCGCCGAGCCTCTAGGATGACATCCCCGCAGTCCACGCACTCGAGCGTACATTGACCTGGATTGGCAATAGGTCGGGCGGCCATGGCCACTGCGAGATTAAGAGCAATGACGTTATCAGCAACATCTGCGTTGTCAGACATAGGTCAGATCCTCCGCATGCATCTTGCGGAGTACCGCGCGCAACTTGAACACAGCCTGCACCATGCGCTCGGCCAGCAGTTCAAACTCAGCCAGCTCGTCATCGTCCAATTTGTCATCGGACAATGAGGTCGATACATGCGTGGCTAACTCCCCCTCACGAGAAAGCAACTCGCCAATGCCTGCCATTAGCGACTGCGCCGTGTCGGTGTCGCTCAACTCAGAAACGTCGATTCCCACCCAGCCGATGGGATGCAGCAACGCATCTACAATGCGCGGATCGCGCGTGGCATCTAGCACCAATTCAAGATCGCCAATGTTAGGCGTGTGGCTGGTATTGGTCAGGCTCAGCTTATGATTGAGTGTGGTGGCGTTTCCGCCGTCGATAGCGGCAATGGCAGTGGCGCCGCCCGGATAATCACGTGCGGCGTGGAGCAAAGCTTGCGGTAGAGTCAACAGCGAACGCCGTGCGCGCTCATTGGAATTGAACTGTTTACGGTTCATGGCAAAACTCCAAAAACTCTGCCAGTGACCGCTGCATGCCTGTTTGGTACAGTTGTGCTGTGGTCACTCACAAGTGGTCGCATGCAGCCGGTTGCTCTGTGGTAGAAAACCCGGCTGCACCCCGATGGCAAGGCACACGCTCCGCATGTGCCCTTCCGTTATAGCCTGCAGACCGTGGTGGGTTAGCAGGCAACCCAGGGCATCCGTGCCTTGGGGGGTGGTGGAACGGCGCGTTGTATTGGTTTGCTCCGCGCCGCTCTGCCTTTTACTTCGTTAAGCGGCCTGCTGGCTTGACGCTTTATCTGTCGCCCTGAGCTTTCCATCTGTAAGCACTTGAACCTGATACTGGCGTGACTGCGGCGGCTCAGAGCCCCATTGCGATACTGCAGCGGGGGAGACTTTCAGAGCCGCAGCCACTTTAGATTTCCCTCCGAAGAAGGCGATTACTTCTGTCGTGAGCATGGTGCTCTCCTGTTTGCCTGCCCAATACAGTAAGTACACTTAACTTATTTGGCAAGCAAATGAAGGACTCCAAACAAAGTAAGCCTTAAGCTAGCTTAATGAATACTCCAGCAGAAAGAATCGCATACGCCATTTCCAAGTGCGGAAAGAAAGCCAGCGTCTTGGCCATAGAGTCCAACCTGAGTGCTGCCAGAATTAGCCAGTTAGCCCAGGGAGACGGGAGCCTCAAGGCTGAAAATCTTTTCCTGTTCGCACGCGCTACCGGGTTCTCAGCACAGTGGCTTGCCGAAGGCATAGGGGACAAATATGACGCCGGTGCCCTTGAGGAGGGCCATGTGCTGATTCCCCAATTCACCGCCAAGGCGGGTGCAGGCCCGGGTCACACAAACCACCACATAGAAGACCTCGGCGGCCTAATGTTTAGGAGAGACTGGCTTACCCGAATGGGCTTGAAGGAAAAGAACCTCAAGGTCATCTACAGCACAGGAATGAGCATGTTCCCGACCATTGCTGATGATGATGTGCTGCTGATTGACGAAGGCCAGCGGGAGCCGTTGAACGGCAGAATCTATGCAATTCAGCGCCCAGACGGAGACATCAGCATCAAGCGCTTAGTCCACACGCTCACCAACGGTTGGATAATTCGAAGCGACAACGAGGACAAACGCGCTTATCCGGATGAGAGCGCTACCGATACAAGCATTGGTCATCTACTCATCATCGGACGGGCCGTATGGCACGCTGGAGCCCTCTAGCTGTAGGTCTCTTAACAAAATAAATTAAGCAACCTTGACTTAAAAAGTTAAGAGAACTTTAATTGTCTCACTCTCCCACCACAGAGCGAGGCAATTCCCATGCAAACCACAACCTTGCACGTACTACCAACGTGCCCACCCAGCCGTATTTTCGAGGTGCGCCGCCTAGCCGTAATCCACGGCTGCACCTTCGCACCCACCAAACGCAAAGCTGCCACCAGCCCCATGCCATCGCCCTTCAATCCAGATGATGGAGGGCGTGCAGCATGAGCCGACTGTCTCTCAATGCCGGTGCGTATATTCGCCTGCAGGCCCAGGTAACCCTTAGCGGCACCTTCAATCACACCCTTCACTCGCGTGATCGCGTCCAAACCGTAACGGCTAAGGTCGAGATCGATCAGTGCACCGCCGGCATCACGGTATTGGTGCAGATCTGCGGGACGCTCAATTCCGTCACCCTCGATAAGCACCGCAAAAACAACGCCACGCGTGTCGCTAGCTTTATTGAAGGTATCGCCAACGGCCTCAGCCCTACCGGCGTGCCCGATGTAAATGAGCATGAGGCTGTCGGAGATGTAGAGGCCACCCTACGTCTGGCAATTCGATGTGGGCGCGGCATTTACCATCTGATCGCTGACGAACTGGATCCCTCTGTACAGATCCAGCGCGACCCACGTGGCGGCTACATCGCCAAGCTCGAACTCGACGACGCCGGATGCGTGCTCACCCTGCCTGCCGACAAACAGCGCGCCTACGCAATCTTGGCTGAAAACCTCAACCAATTCCTGCAGGGCTACCTCAATAGCCTCGCAGCCGCCGCTTGAGGTGTCGTCATGAGCCTATCCCTCAAACGCGTAGCGGAACGCCTAGGTTTGGGTCATCGCGAACTGATGAAACGCATGCGCAACAAAGGCCTGCTGGATCAACACAACCTGCCAACCAACCCTGCCTTGACCAAAGACTTTTTGGTCACCCGTGAGAGTCGCTGGTTTCACGAGAAGCATGGCATGCAATACAAGCGCACCACGCGCGTGACCGACATTGGTATTTCCTGGCTGGCCAGGCAGATCGGTATTGAGCGCCCAGCCCCACCCGCCGCGCCCGACCCGCCGCGCCCGACCCGCGAGAAGTCGCGTAATGAGACAGCCTGAAGCATGGCCGCGCCAGTACGCCCGCCAGATCACGGCGATGCGATCCCGAGAGGAACGCATTGCCGCGCTGGCAGAAGTACCGGAGCACCTACGCGATCTAGTACGCACCCACGTTGAGATCGCCTGGAACCACCCCCGAGGGAACACACATGGACCGCAAGCTGATTGACACCCTACTGATCGAGCTGCTGAACCTGCCCGAAGAACGCCGTACACCCGAAAAAATTCTGGCCAACCTCACACTGGCCGCCACAGCTGCTGGCATTTCCCTCACCACCAGCGCCGCACCACTGCAAATCGAACATCTACAACTGGCGGCTGCTCTTGACCATCTCGCCATCAATCTCGGCCCGAATTACCGGGCCCGCGCCATGCTGCGCCTTGGCTACGGAATTGAGGGAGTAGAGCTAGGTGCCGTGCTCGAACCGCTAGACAGCACCTCCCCACTGCCGCGTTTCGTGGCCTTTGGCACTACAGCACGCACAGCATTGGCAGCCATCAACCGCGATATTCGAGCGAGTAACCAACCCCAAGCCAAAGCAACGCCGCAACGTAAGCCCGGAAAGCTGACGCTTGGCATGCTCAAGGCGCAAGTAGATAAGGCGAACGCGGCATGACGGCCTCCATACAGCGCGAATTGCGCCTGCCGGTGGCGCCCAGAAGTCAAACCGTTGAGCTGCTGTACCGGACCCTAGGGGATCTGCTCGTCCCGGTCGATCAGGTACGTGAACGCTACTTCAGCAACCTCAACCAGGACAACTTTACTCGCGCGCTGACAAATGGCCGTGTAGCGCTACCCATTACCACTCTGGATACCAGCGCCAAGCGCCCCCGCTTTATCGACATCCGTCATCTGGCCATCTTCATTGATACACAGGCGGATGCTGCAGATGAGGAGCTGACAAACACTCAACCCCAGCCAGACGAGCGATGACACTTCAACCGACACACTTCGATAACAGCTGAACCACCGCAACCGCTGCACCACCAGTCAAGCGGAACACAACACTAGGAGCAAACCAGATGACGGCATTAGAAACTCTCGCCTTGATCAGCTTCGTAATTGCACTCGCCATCCTGTATTGGGTCGGGTACCGAGGCGGCTTAAAGGACGGCTGGAGCGAAGGCTACGACGACGGCCACGCTAAGGGCTACATCCAGGGCATTGAGGAGGGCGAGTCGTCGTCCGCAACTGCTCTCGAAAACGCCACACGGCGATGTGAGCGTCTGGAACTGATTTTGATCAGGGAACCCCAGGACCGTCAGATCCTTCTGGCCATCGCGGGGAAACTCAAACTAGCCGCCGACTTCTTCCACGCCATCAAATCGGAAGGCCACGCGACTCAAGCACTCATGTTGCGCGACCACGCTTTGAGCATGGCCGACGAGTTGAATGCCTTCCGCCAGGAGGATGTGACATGAGCCGCGCCATCCCGATGCTGCGGCTGACGCCTCAAGCCGCTGGAACTCTGCAACAGCAATACACAAAGGCAATTAAGGAACTGCACGATATAACTCGCCGTAACCGAGAGTTCGATCGTCAGTTGAGAGCGCTCATCGGCTACAACAGGCTGCGCGATCTGCACAAAGCAACAGACGACGCCCTGCTGCTGGCCGATCTCGTGAAGGAGGCCGCATGAACTGGATCCTCACCCACACCGGCAAGCGTTTTGACCTGTTCGAACCTGACGCCGACATGATTGATCCACGGGATATTTCCCACTCACTGGCACACCTCTGCCGCTTCAACGGGCACACCCGCGAGTTCTACAGTGTGGCGCAACACAGCTGCATCGTCGCCGAGCTGGTGCCGGAAGAACACAAGCTCGCAGCCTTGCTCCACGACGCGCCAGAGGCGTACCTAGGCGACATGACCAAGCCACTTAAGCAGTGGATACATGCATACCAAGACTTCGAAGACTGGGTATGGCAACGCGTGTGTCAGCGCTTCGACATCGCTGCAGACCTTCCTGCTTGCGTTCACCAAGCCGACTTGATTGCGCTGGCCACCGAACGCCGCGACCTCATGCCAACCGATCCGGCTATCTGGGATTGCTTGGTCGGCATACAACCCATGGCTGAAACCATCCGGCCATGGCCTGCCGCAGAAGCCCGACTTACCTATCACCAGCGCCTAATGGACCAACTCGCCATCGAACATCGGAGGAAAGCGGCATGATGGAACTACAAAGCGAAACCCTCACCGACGAGGAGCTGACCACCATCACCGGCTATCAGATTCCGTCCAAGCAGGTCCATTGGTTGACCGCAAACCACTGGGAGTTTGTTCTGACAGGCGCTCATCGTCCGATTGTAGGCCGCATTTATGCCCGACTGAAACTGTCGGGTGTCAAACCTTCCGCTGCCAACGTCGTGACTGAAACCTGGTCGCTCGATCTCGCAAATGTGAGCTGATTAATGCGCCAGAAAAGTACAGCCAATCGAGATCTGCCACCACGGATGATACGGCGCATTCGCAAGGGTAAGAGTGGAAAGACTTGGACATCGTATTACTACGACGGAAGGACTGCCGACGGGAAGCGGAAGGAAATCCCACTCGGTACAGACCTCGATCAGGCCAAAGTGGAGTGGGCCAGGCTGGAACGCAAGACACCACCGAAGCCCAATCATCTGATGAGCTATGTATTTGATCGTTACGAAAAGGAAATCATCCCGGGCAAGTCGATTCGCACCCAGTCCGACAACCGCAAAGAACTCAAGCAACTCAGAAGAGCATTTGAGAGCGCCCCCATTGAGTCGATCACGCCTCAAGTAGTAGCCCAGTACCGTGACGCTCGGACAGCCAAGGTGAGGGCCAACCGTGAGATCGCCCTACTCTCCCATGCATTTACCATTGCGCGTGAATGGGGGCTGACTGACAAAGCAAACCCTTGCTTTGGCGTTCGGCGAAACAAGGAAAAGCCACGGGACTATTATGCCGGTGAAACCGTATGGAACGCGGTATACGCGGAGGCGGTACAGGAACTCAAGGACGCGATGGATCTAGCCTATCTGACCGGTCAACGTCCCGCCGATGTGCTCAAGATCGCAGCCACCGACTTGAACAATGGCTTCTTGCTGATTGGTCAAGGCAAGACCGAAAAACGTCTCCGTCTTCGTTTGGAGGACGGCGGAATCCAATCCGGCTTGAGTAGCTTTATCGACGACCTGCAAGAACGCAGAGCCGTCAATGGAATCCGCACGTCAACCTTGATAACAAACGCTTCTGGACTTCGAATGAGCCATCAGATGCTGCGTAATCGATGGGACGACGCACGAGAGAAGGCAGCAATCAAAGCGTCAGTTGATGGTGATCCCGTGCTGGCAACGAGCATTCGTCAGTTTCAATTCAAGGACATCCGGCCCAAAGCTGCTAGCGAGATCGAGCTAACGCACGCGAGCCGCCTACTAGGTCACTCCACAGAGGAAATGACCAAAAAGGTATATCGGCGAGTCGGTGAAATTGTGAAGCCTACGAAATGACCCGTTGCTAATTGTACGATAGGCAGAAAACGGCCAAAAGCAGACACAAAACTTTTATCACCTACCCACTGAATAATTGGTCGTGTATAGACACCGTCACCCGGGGGGATCAGCACTGACGTGGCCTACGAAACCGACCCGGTACTGGCACCTCCGCATGCCCTTACTTCACCTGCGCCTCCTCCAACAGCCAATGCGCAAATGCCTGGATGGGCGCGCGGCTCAGCTTAAGGGGTTCAGGTAACACGAGGCAAAAGGTCTTGGCGACATTCTTCTCCTGCGGCCATGGCGCAACCAGACGGCCTTGCGCCAGCTCTGCTTCCACATACAGGCGCGGTACGAGTGCCACACCGAGACCAACCAGTGCGGCCTCAATTAACATCGCGTGCAAATCGTAGCGCGCGCCCATCGCAGGGTTGCTCAGGACAATCCCGGTTTCCTGGGCATAGCGCTGCCACGCATCCGGGTTCTGTCGTCGGTGTAATCGCGGCAGTGAATCCAGAACCGTTGCCTGCTTGCCCTGATTCAGGAGGGCAGGGTGACAAACCGGAATTAACACTTCGTTCAACAGGCGGTGCGTGTGCATGCCTGTCCAGGCAGGGTGATCAAAATGGATGGCGGCATCAAAGCCGCTACCGGCAAGTACGAACGGTTCCATGCGTTCCGAGAGGTGTACGCAGATATTTGGGTGTTGTTGGCTAAAGCCAGACAACCGAGGGATTAGCCAGCGCAGGGCAAAGGTTGGGCTGACGGCGATATCCAGGCTTGCGCCGTTTCTGGGCTGGCCCATCAAATACTGGCTGTCCCTGTCGAGGCGGTCGAGTAGTTCGCGCACTTGCGCCGCGTAACGCTCACCGTTAGGCAAGAGCCGCACGCGGTTGCCAACGCGCTCGAATAGGGTGACGCCCAGAAAGGCTTCCAGGCGGCCTATCTGCCGACTAATTGCGCCCTCGGTCAAGGCCAATTCGTTTGCGGCACGGGCGAAGCTGCCATGGCGGGCTGCTGTTTCAAAGGCAATCAGTGCTGCGTTACTAGGGAGCTTTCGACGCATGGTCTTTCCTGGAGTCAAGACAGCAACCTTGATGTTTAGTCACTAAAGGGTGCCGAAAAATCGTTTTATGGGTCATTACCGCGCCAATAGCATGATAGAACATCAATCCGTGAAGTGACTCTATGATTTACACAGTCGAATGCAACTACGCTGACCCCGCCAGCGAAGCCGAGTGGAATGGGTTTTACAGCCTGGAAAAATTGCCGGCGCTGATCTCGGTGAGCGGTTTTAGCTCCTCACAGCGTTTCAAAGCCTTGAGCGGCACTTGCCCGGTCTACCTGGCTTTACATTCAGTCGATACGCCTGTCGTATTGCAGAGCGACGAGTACCGTCAAAAAGGAGGTGGCAATTTTTCCCGCTGGCAGTCGCACATCACTGATTGGAAACGCAACCTCTATGCCGGGCCGGACCGGGTAGTTGCCGTGGGCGCGAACGAGTTCCTGTTGGTCAGTGAACAAGGCCCTCAAGTGCTGATTGAGTTAGGCCTTACGCCTTTAGCGCTGCACGCCGTTGCTTTGGACAAGACCCCTGCACACCGCTGGCTGGCCAAACTGGATTGCGCTCAGGCCAGGGCCAGCGATCTGCAGGGGCTGAATGTATATCGCGCCATGACCGTGCAGTTACAGTCATGAGTAACGTGGACATACATCCCTGGAAACTTCGCAGCCAGCAAATTGGCGAGTTTTCAATCACCGCCATCAGCGATGGCTACTTGGGGGCGAGCCTGGATTTTCTCGCCAACATCGCGCCAACGGAGGCGCTCCGACTTCAGTTAGCCGCCGGAATCAGCGAGCCAGCGTCGATCCATATCAATTGCTATCTGGTACGTGGGCGTGGCCGAACGATTCTGATCGACGCCGGCGCCGGCGGATTCAATCAATGGGGCGGCGAGTTGCTGGCCAATCTTGCATTGGCCGGCGTGCAACCCGGTGACATAGATACGATTCTGCTTACTCACGCGCACCCCGACCACATCGGTGGCTTGTTGAACGCAGCGGGAGAAATGGCCTTCGCCAATGCTGAGTTGGTTTTGCATCAGCGAGAGCTAGCGTTCTGGAAGGACGATGGCCACCTTGGTCAGGCCAGTGAGCGCGCGCGTAGAAACTTTCTGTTTGCACGAACGGTGTTCGAGCGGTACCGGAAAAACCTGCGCCCATTCACCGCCAATGACCTCCTGCCGGGCATCAGTGCGATACCGTTGCCTGGGCATACCGTCGGGCATTGCGGTTACCGCTTCGAGTCCGCGGCAGGCAGCCTGCTGGTGTGGGGCGATATCGTTCATTTTCCTCAGATTCAGATTGCGCGCCCCGACGTCACGATTGCCTTCGACCAGGACCCGCTGCTATCGGCGGCCACGCGAACGAGGCTGCTGGATGTTGCCAGTTCAGATAATTTGATGGTCGCTGGCATGCACTTAGGCGCGTTCGGCTTTGCTCATATCAAGCGCTCCGGTAACACCTACGCCATTGCTTACGAAATGTGAGTCAAGTACGGGCAGCAAACTGTCTTTCGATAGTTTTTTCGCGCCTGAAACTTGCCAGGAACGCTAAAGGGGGTAAATTTTTTTGCACGACTCTGACGTCCGCTTCTGGCCGTGAGTGGACGTTTAGGCTCCTTTTTCTCGAGCACAATCCCACGCTCAATCGAGGAAAGCCATACCGATAACGGCCTCTTGAGTTTCCCAAAAAAGGTAGGGTTGCGGAAGCGATCCGAAAAGTTGCGGAAGCGATGATCAAATCGCAGGCAATAAAAAACCCCGTAGACCATTGATCTACGGGGTTTTAAGAGTGGAGGCCGAGGTCGGAATCGAACCGGCGTAGGCGGATTTGCAATCCGCTGCATAACCATTTTGCTACTCGGCCTCAAACGATCAGTGTCAAAACCTCTAACACTCAACGCATAAAAACTTGAGTGGGCTATAAAACCCTGCCTCTACTCTAACTCATTGAATACATTGAAGTTTTTAATGCTTCGTTGCGTTCGATGGGCGCCATTATGTACTCATTTGCTTTTGCCTGCAACCCCTTGATTTCAAAAATATTTCGTATTGGCATCAAGGGCTTGCGTGCCGGCCCTACTCCTTGATGTGTTGCTCCTGGTACTGCGGGTCAGCCTTGATCTGGGCTTCGGTGAAGGGCAGCGGGCGCAGTTTTTTCTCGGAAAACAGTTGCGTCTGGTCCTTGGCGTATGGGGAACCGGGGTTGCTGGACAGGGAGAACGCCAGCACACCCTGGGCGTGAGGGCCCTGGTCGTCGAAGGTGACGATTTGCAGGTAGCTGCTGCCGCTGACCACTTCGCGTTTGCCATCGGCCCTTGGCACGGTTTGCATGGCGTTGTAGATCCCCAGTTCCTGCGGGCCACCGTGGATCGGAGTTTGGCCGCAGGCTTGGATGTCGCCCCATTTGCTGCCTGCGCCCAGGCCGAGTTTGGCGACGTCGGCGGTGGAGGCCAGCATGGCTTCACGCAGGGCCTTTGCCACGGGTGCGCGGTCGATGGCCAGGCCGCGTGGCGTGGTCAGGGGTTGGGCGGGGTCGAAGGCGACGCGCCAGGCATCCGGGATTTGTTGCAGCTGCTCGACCAGGTTGATGAAGTGCACCAGGCCCAGGCCGCTGTCGAGGTTGGCATGCTGGTCCCAGTCTTTCAGGCGGGTGCACAGGGGCTGCAACGTGACGGCGTCGCTGCCGAGGTGTTTGGCGCAGAACTCGAGCAGGTCGGGCATGACTTGGCCAGCGAGGTACACCTCGTTGTCCATGACCATATTTTGCAGGTCGGTGACGCTGATCGGTTGCTTCTCCAGGGATTGCAGGCGCTGCACGGCAAAGCGTGCGCGTGGACCGAGGCCGATATGGTCCTGGCTGATTACCGGGGAGAAACCGGTCAGCGGCGACTTGGGGTTGGCCAGCCAGGCCGAGTCGTTGGAGTGCTGTACGTAGTCGGTGCGCTCCAGCTGTGGGAGTTGGTCGGCCGCGAAGATACCGGCCTGGGCCGCACGCGGGTCCACATCCCAGGCGCAGGCGCTGTGGGCGCCGTCGAGCATGATCATCTGCAGGCCGGCGCGTGGGTCGCTGCATTGGGCCAGTTTGGCCGCGCTGACGTTGGGCACCACGGACAGGTTCATGTACAGGCTCTGGCCCTGGTCATCGGCGGCCAGGGTATTGACCCATGGGATGCCTTGCAGGGTGTGCACCGAAGTTTGCAGCGCCTTGAGGCTGCTTGCGCGATTCATCGCGTACCACTGCTGCAATACGCGGTCATTCCCCAGGTTGGCGTCGCGCAGGCTGAACGCGTAATGGTTGTCCCAATCCAGCTTGCCGGGCCATTGCACCACCGGGCCGAATTGCGAGCTGTAGACCGTGTGGGCCACAGGTTTGAGACTGCCGTCAGCCTGCTTGACCTGGACCGTCACCGGCGTTTTTTCGAGGGCGATGGATTTGCCGTCGAGCATATAGCGTGTGGCGTCCTTGGGGTCCAGCGTCAGGCGATACAGCGTGAAATGCTTGGACGTATCCACCGTGTGGGTCCACGCCACATGCTGGTTGAAGCCAATATTGATCACGGGCAGGCCCGGCAACGCGGCGCCCATCACATCCAGTTGGCCGGGGATGGTCAGGTGCATCTCATAAAAGCGCATGCCGCCCACCCACGGGAAATGCGGGTTGGCCAGCAGCATGCCGCGCCCATTGAACGAGCGATCACGCCCCACCGCCACCGCGTTACTGCCGCGATCCAGGGTAAAGCGCTGTTGATTGGCGGCGGCCAGCTCAAAGGCTTTGGCGCTTGGCTGCACACCGGCCGTGGCCTGGGGCGGGGCCGCGCCGACCAGGGCTTCGGCGAATTGGCCGACACCGCCCTCCACCAACAGCCTACGGGTCAACTTCACCAGATCATCAGTTACCAGCGGCCTTACCCAGGCGGCCTGACACTGGGCAGGCGCGCCCCGCTCTTTCAGGTAGCGGTTATAGCCGGCTACGTAGCCTTCTATACGCTGCCGAATCTGTGGGGTTTGTGCCTTCCAGAACGCAGCAACGGCATCCGGGCTGTTCAGCCAGCTGAAAAACACATCGCTGGCGAGGTTGTTGCGCTCTTCCAGGGTCGACTGTTCGGGACCGAAAAATTTTGCCCGTTCGCCATTCACCGTGACCACTTCATTGGCCAGCAGGCACAGGTTGTCCTGGGCGTAGGCGTAACCAATGCCAAAACCCAGGCCGCGCTCATCGCTGGCGCGAATGTGGGGTACGCCGAAACTGGTCCGCCGGATATCCGCCGACGCCTGTGTCACCTGCTCCCGCGCCGCTGCGGCAAGGCTCAACCCGAGCAACAGCCCCGCTACGCCTACCCTGGACAACCGATTGGAAATAATCACGCCGACTCCACCGTCAAATTGAACACCCTCACGGGGTAGCTACCCCACCGTAAGGACGCAATTCACGCGGAACAATTTAGTCGCGAGGCTTATGTCTATCGGGCCCGCACGCGTGACAAAACCGATACCGACAAAATTTCTACATCCAACACTTCATGATTTTGCTCGCTCGTTCGTCTTATTACTTAAGAGCGCTCATTTTTCCTGATCAGGCTCTGATAAGGAGTTTTTTGCATGTACAACCCGCAAGTGCCCACGGATGGACATTCATCGGCCGCCGATGCCGGTTTGGGCAACGGCGCACACTCGTTCGGCAACGCACCCGAACAGCAAGGCAACCAGCGTATTCGCCATTTGCTCAAGTGTTTCGGCTTGCGCACCAGCCTGATTCGGCTGAAGGTCATCGACGCGCTGCTCACCGCAGCCGACAACCAGCGCACTCTGGGGGTGCGCGGCGTGCACAGCCATTTGCTGGAGCTGGGCATACCGTTGTCGTTTCTGAGTGTGCGCGAGGTGCTCAAGCGCCTGTGCAGCGAAGGGGTCATCACCCTGAATGCCGATAAAAGCTACAGCCTCCATGAAGAGGCTGCCAAGGTACTCGAAGGTCGCGCCTGACGTCAGCGCTTAGAGCTTGACCTTGCGACGCATGATGCCGTTGATCACCACCACAACCACTGCGACGGCAATGGCGATGGTCTGGAACGTCTTCTCACTGATAACCCCGGTGTTCTGCAGATAGGACAGGCCAAACATCGTCGCCAGTACGGCCAGGGCGATCAGAATCGAGTATTTCAAACGTTGCTTTTGGGTCATGACGGGTTCCTGAACCTGAAAAATGTATCCACTTTGTATCGCCGAACATGCCAAGTGCATACCCGGCGACGGGGATGGACTGGGGTCGGCAGGGTCTCATGTTACAGGCGCTGAGAAAATTTGGCTTGCCCAGCGCCCGATCGACCCTGTGAGTACCTGAGAGGATTCCCAAATGTTGCGTCGAATCACGCTGCTGATTCCCGTGCTGATCATGCTGACCATGAGCGGCTGCTTTTTCTTCCCCCACGGTGGCGGTGGCGGCTGGCATGACCACCGTTATGACGACGGCGGCCATGGTTACTACCACCGTTGATTGATCACGGGTCTGGCTTTCCCATAGGAAAGCCAGACATCAGCCGGCATGCACCCAGCGCTGATGCAGCCACCGCGCAAACGCATCCAGGGCAAAGCCCAACAACCCGATCAGCAGCACCATCGCCATCAGCTCCGAGTAGGCCAGCCGATCTCGTGTATCGAGGATGTAATACCCCAACCCCGCACTGACCCCGAGCATTTCGCACGGCACCAACACGATCCACAGGATACCGATGGCCAGGCGCACGCCGGTCAACACGTGCCCCACCACCCCTGGAATAATCACCCGGCGCAAGGTTTCCCAGCGCGTGGCACTCAGGCTGCTGCTCAACTGCAACCAGCGCGGGTCGAGTTGCCTCACACCGGCCGCAGTATTGAGCATGATCGGCCACACGGCGGCAAACGCCAGCAGGAAGTAGATCGGCTGGTCCCCTACCCCCATCAGCATGACCACGATAGGCATCCAGGACAGCGGCGAAATCATCCGCAGAAACTGGAACGCCGGCGTGGTCGCCGCCTCCAGGTTGCGTGAGCTGCCCACCAGCAGTCCCAACGGCACCCCCACCAGCAAGGCCAGGAACAGCCCGACAAAGATGCGCTTGAGGCTCACGGCAATGTGCAGATACAACTCACCGCGCCCGAGCAATTCCCACAGGCTGCTGAAGGTGGCCGCCAGGGAAAAGCGCGCCGACAAGCCATCGGTATCGCCAAACACCTTTACACCCAGCCACCACAGCAACAGCAAACCCGCCAAGCCGATCAACCCGAGCAACCAGCCCGGGATTCTGCGGTTGTTCAAACGCCAATCTCCTCGGTCCGCTCAAAGCCCTCAGGCAAGCCGAAAGTCTTCATACCACCCACTGCCGCGATTGCGTTGCGCACAAAGCGGTCGTCCACCAGGTCTTTGGCGACAAAGGCCGGGTCGAGGTCGGCGAGGAATTTCTTGTCGCCTTCGATCAGCGTGTCTTTCAGGCGGCGCACCAGTTCCTCGGTGTAGCTGGGGAACGGGTAAGGCTGGAAGTCGATGCGGTGCTCATCCCAGCTGGCGTGCTGAATCGCGCCATCGGCCAGGTAGGCAGCGCGGTCGCCGGCAGCCGGGGCCAGGACTTTGCTCAATACCGGTGCGGCATGCGGGGTGTACCGGTTGGGGCCGTCCTTGGACAGCAACTTCACCGCCTCTTCGCGGTTATCGCGGGTCCAGACCTGGGCCTTGACGATGGCATTCACCACCTTCTGCGACCATTCCGGGCGGTTGGTCAGGTCGTGTTCATGCATAAACACCACGCAGCACGCATGGTTGCGCCACACGTCCCCGGTAAACCGCTGCACGCGCCCTACCTTGAGGTTCTCCGCCAGGGCATTGAACGGCTCGGCGACGATATAACCGTCGATGCGTTTGCTGGCCAGTGCCGGTGGCATGTCCGATGGCGGCAGCACGATCAGGTTGACCTCATTGGCCGCAATCGCACTGCCTGCCGCACGCGCCACCGGTGTCAGGCCGTTGTCGCGAAACAGCTGCTGCACCACCACGTTATGGATCGAATACCAGAACGGAATCGCCACCGATTTGCCGCCCAGTTGCTTCACATCGCTGATCCCCGGCGCCACGGTCAACCCCGAACCGCCGACATGGTTCCACGCCACCACCTTGGCCGGCACCTTGCTGCCATAGCGCGCCCACACGGTCATCGGCGACAGCAGGTGAATCACATTCACCTGGCCCGAGATAAACGCTTCGATCACCTGCGCCCAACTGCGCAGCAACACCGGGCGTTGGGCCTTGATGCCTTCGGCTTCAAACAGGCCATTGTTATGCGCCACCAGCAGCGGCGTGGCGTCGGTAATCGGCAAGTAGCCGATGCGTACCGGCGCGTCCGGCTCGCTGGCGGCACGTGCCTGCAAGCTGCTCAGCAGCGGCAAGGCACCGGCGGCGCTGAGCACCGCCGAAAGTTTGAGAAAGTCACGGCGCGAGTGGGTCAGGTCATCCAGACACATGGCTAGGCTCCAGCAGTTCAAGGGGGTTGGGTTGAGGGCGGCTCGCCTGCCGTAAGGTTTTAAGAATCTCGATGCGCAGTGCGCCAATCGCCTCCACCTGTTCTTCGCGGGGTTGCGGCAGGTCGATCAGCCATTCGCCGAGGGTCCGCGCCGGGCGGTTGCCCAGTAGCAGGATGCGGTCGGACAACAGCAACGCTTCGTCAATATCGTGGGTAATCAATACCGCCGCCGAACCTTGCTCGCGGTTGACCTTGAGCAACAGGTGCTGCATATCGGCGCGGGTCACTTCGTCCAGCGCGCCGAACGGCTCATCCAGCAACAGCACTTGCGGCTGGCGCGCCAGGCAACGGGCCAACGCCGTGCGCTGGGCCATACCGCCGGACAGCTGCGCCGGAAATTGCTGACGGGCATGTTCCAGCCCGACTGCAGCGATCGCATGGTCGACGCGCTGGCGCCGCGCTTCGGCGCTCAAGTGCGGCTGGCGGGCGAAGTCCAGGCCAAAGGCCACGTTCTTTTCCAGGCTCAGCCAGGGCAACAGGCTGGGGTCCTGAAACGCCACCGCCACGCGGGGATGCGGGCCGTCCAGCGGCTCACCCAACACCCGTACACTGCCGCCCTGTGGCGCCTGCAAACCGGCGAGCACGCGCAACAAGCTGGACTTGCCGACCCCACTGGGGCCAAGAATCGAGACCACTTCGCCGGGCTGCAAATGCAGGTCGAACCCTTGCAATACCGGGCCGCCGGCATACCCCAGGCAAACCCCCTGGGCGCTCAATACGGCGTGGCTCATAGGCTGGCCTGACGCTGCAGCTCAGTACGCAATTGCACCAGGCTTGGGGTCACGATCGGCACAAACGCCGACTCCCGCCAGCGCCGTGCAAACCCGCTGCCGTGAGCGGTGAGGTACGCCTTGCCGCCGCTGGCCTGCAACTCCAGCTGCACGGCACTGGCGGCGGTTTCCGCAAGGGCGATGCGCAACTTGAACAACGGCACCGGCTCGGCGGCAAAGCGCCCGGCCAGCAGGCCATGTTTAAGTTCGGTGACCAAATGATCGAGGGTTACGCGCAAGGCTTCCAGCTCCTCGCGCAACACAGTGCGGGTCGCGCCCAGGTGGTTGGCGACTTCCGCCAACGAACGGCGCGCCAAGCCAATCGACATCCCGCACTGCAAGCCGAGAAACGCCGGGCGTACGGCCGGCAAAAACTTGCGTGCATCGTCATGCAGCAGCCAATCGCGACTCAACTCCACGCCTTCCAGGCCCAGCGCCGCCGTATTGCTCGATTGCAGGCCGAGCAGTTCAAGGTCGCGGGAGCGCTGCAAACCGGCGACCGAATCCGGGATCGCCAGGATAAACGGCGCGCCGCCACCGGCATGCTCGATGGCAGCGGCGGCCACAAACCCGTTCTTGCGCAGGTTGGTCACCCAATGCAAGCGGCCGTTAAGGGTCCAGCCGTGGTCGTTGGGCGCGGCGCTGATCTGCAGCGTCTCGATACCCGACAAAAACTTCATCGCATTCGACAGCCCGGTCGCGCCTGCCAACTTGCCGCCCAGCAGGTCCGGCAGCAGTTGCTCGCGCAGCCGCTCATTCGGGCTTTGCAGCAGATACTCGATAAACGAACGCTGGCCCCAGCACACAAACGCCGCTGCCAGGGAATGGCTGGCGACATTGGCGATGGCTTCCACCGCGCCGGCGACATCGCCGCCCAGGCCGCCGAGGTGTTTCGGCACACCGATACGCAATACATTGGCTTGCGCCAGCCTTGGCAGCACTTCCTGTGGATCGCAACTGCCCACATCCAGGGCCTGCGCTTGAACATCGAGCCAACGGCTCAAGATTGGGTCAAGCATTCATGTTTCTCCTTGTTGCAGCAAATGGACCATCGCCGATTCAGCTTGCCGGTTTTTCCCAACGGTACTGCGCCAGCTCCGGGTTCAGCGGAGTGCGGGCAAACACGTTGGCGAAGTTACACAGGGTCGCCAGGCTCACGCCCAAAATAACTTCCAGCGCGTTGCCTTCCGAGTAACCCGCAGCGCGGAACGCGTCGAAACCAGCATCGCTGACATCGCCACGGGTGGCGATCACCTCACGCGTGAAGGCCGCGAGTGTCTCATAGCGGGCGTCGGGCAATTCACCGTGGCGGCGCAGGGCCTCGATCACCTCTTCCGGCAATTTGGCTTTGTTGCGTGCTACGGCAGTGTGCCCGGCCACGCAGAAATCGCAGCCGTGGGTGGTGGCGGCAATCAGCTGTACCACTTCACGGTCGGCCAGGCTCAAATCAGCTTTGGCGTTAAGGCCCGACACCGTGATGTAGGTTTCCAGCGCCGCCGGGGCATTGGCCAGCACGCCCAGCAGATTGGGAATAAAACCCGAGGCTTTCTGCGCGTTTTCCAGGAAGGGCTTGGCAGCCTCCGGAGCGGTTTCAGGGGTGAGCAACGGTACACGGGACATGGAGTGGTCTCCTGATGGGTTCGTGTACCAGTCTGTTGGTTATAAAAAATCGCCTCAATAGGCTAAAGTAGCGATTACTTGCTCTTGAGTCTTTCCATTAGATGAATTCGTCCAGTGCACTTGTCGATTGGTTATTAGACAGCCTCGAACTCAACACCAGCCTGTTTCACATCGGCCGTTATTGCGGTGACTGGCACGCCAGCACCCATGGCCTGGCCAGGGCGAGTTTTCACCTGATTGTGCAGGGCCAGTGCTGGCTGCATATCGACGGCGAACCCACGCCCGTGCTGTTGAATAACGGCGATGCAGTGTTCCTGTTGCGAGACCTTGAGTATCGGCTCTCGGGCGAAGCCACGGCAGCCGGTGCGCAGGAATGCCCGCGTCGGCCGATGCTGCCCCTGGACAGCAGCGCCAGTGATGGCGTGGGCTTGGTCTGCGGGTTCTTTCATTTCCAGTCCGGGCTGTCGGCGATGATTGTCGATAGCCTGCCCGCATGGATCATCCTGCGCGCCGGCGACCCGTCGCTGATCGCTGCGCGCAACCTGTTCGAACTGATCCTGCACGAATGCGAACGCACACCCGCGCCCTCTTCCGCCCTGCTCGAACGTCTTTGTCACTTGCTGTTTCTGTATGTACTGCGCCAACAGGTGCTGGATAACACCGAGCTCGGCGGCCTGGCTGCGTTGGCGCGCCAGCCGGCGTTTGCCAACTTGCTGGAACAACTGATCGCCCATCCGCAAGAAGCCTGGAGCCTGGAAAGCATGGCGGCCTGCACCGGGCTCTCGCGCTCGGCGTTTTTCAAGCGTTTCAATGAACTGTGCGGGCAATCACCGGGGCACGTGCTGCTGATGATGCGCATGCGCCACGCCTGCCAGTTGTTCAAACAGGACCAGACCGTGGCGGATGTGGCGCTGGCGGTCGGCTATCAGTCGGTAGCGGCCTTTACCCGGGCGTTTCATAAGGTCACAGGGCAGCAACCGGGGGCTTATCGCAAGGCGCAAGCCTAGCGTTGCAGCCCGGTGCCGGGTTGGGCGCACAGCTCAACCAGCCAATCCACAAACACCCGCACCCGTTGCGACAACTGCCGGTGCGGCGGATACAACGCGGTCAGGGCCATTTTCGGTACGGCCAACTGCGGCAGCACTTCCACCAGCGTGCCCTGGGCCAAGCGCTGCATCGCATGGTAATGCGGCGCCTGGATCAGCCCGTAACCGGCCTCGCAGGCACAGAAGTAGCCGTCGGCACTGTTGACGGCGACCACCTTGGGCAGGTTGACCGCACGCAATTCGCCATCCAGTTGAAACTCCAGGCCGAAGCGTTTGCCGCTGGCGCTGGACACATACTCGACCATCTGGTGATCGGCCAGGTCCTCAAGGCGCTCGGGCACGCCCATGCGCGCCAGGTAGGCCGGGCTGGCCAGGGTGAGCTGGTCCATCATCGCCAAGGGCCGCGCCACCAACGATTCATCCAGCGCCAGGCCACCGCGCAGCACGCAATCCACGCCTTCGCGGATCAGGTCCACGGTACGGTCGTTGAGGCCGATTTCCAGCTCGATCTGTGGATACCGGGCGGTAAACGCCGGCAGGGCCGGAATCACCAGAAAACGCCCGATGCCCGACGGCATATCTATGCTCAGCGTGCCACGGGGGTTCTGGCGACGGTTGGAAAACACCGCTTCGGTCTCCTCCAGATCGGTCAGCAATTGTACGCAACGCTGGTAGTACGCGGCGCCGTCCAGCGTAGGGCTGACCTGGCGCGTGGTGCGTTGCAGCAACTGCACGCCCAGATGCGCCTCCAATTGCTTGATCAGGATGGTTACCGAAGCCCGCGGCAGTTGCAGGCTGTCGGCCGCCTTGGCAAACCCGCCCAGCTCGACGATCCGGGTGAACACGCGCATTGCGTTGAAACGATCCAAGGGAAGGCTCCGCACGGGATTATTTAGAAAATACGAATAGTGATAGTGCTTTTAGCCGGTTTATCCCGCTTTTGTCGAGAGTAACAATGGAGCCCTTCCCACCCCAGGAGCTGAACCCATGCACACCCGTCAACTCGGTAACAATGGCCCTCACGTGTCGGCCATCGGCCTCGGCTGCATGGGCATGACCGATTTCTACACCACCGGCACCGACACCCACGAAGCCATCGCGACCCTGCATCGCGCGCTGGAGCTGGGCGTCAACTTCCTCGACACGGCTGACATCTATGGCCCGCACAGCAATGAAGCACTGATCGGCAAAGCCATCGCCGGCAAACGTGACCACGTGTTCCTGGCCAGCAAGTTCGGCATCGTTCGCGACCCGGCGAACCCAGCACTGCGCGGCGTGAATGGCCGCCCCGAGTACATCCGCAACGCCATCGACGGCACCCTGCAACGGCTAGGCGTGGAAACCCTGGACCTGTACTACCAGCACCGCATCGACCCCGACGTGGCCATCGAAGAAACCGTCGGCGCCATGGCCGAGCTGGTGCAGCAAGGCAAGGTGCGTTACCTGGGGCTCAGCGAAGCCTCGGCCGCCACGTTGGAACGCGCCCACCAGGTGCACCCGATCAGCGCCCTGCAAAGCGAATATTCGCTGTGGAGCCGTGACCAGGAAACCAACGGCTGCCTCGCCGCGTGCCAACGCCTGGGCATCGCCTTTGTGCCCTACAGCCCGCTGGGCCGGGGTTTTCTGACGGGCGCATTAAAAAGCCCGGACGACTTCGCCGCCGATGACTACCGCCGCTTCAGCCCACGTTTCCAGGGCGAGAACTTCGCGAAAAACCTGCAATTGGTCAAACAGGTCCAGACACTCGCCGCCGACAAAGGCGTGACGGCCGGGCAACTGGCGCTGGCTTGGGTGCTGGCACAGGGCGATTTCATCATCCCGATCCCGGGCACCAAGCAGCGTAAATACCTGGAAGAGAACGTGGCCGCCGTCTCGCTGAGCCTCAGCAGCGCCGAATTGGCCGCCCTGGAGGCGATTTTCCCCGCCGATGCAACGGCCGGCCTGCGCTACCCTGAGGCGGTGATGGCGATGCTGGATATCTGACCCACGCCCCCTCTGGAGCACCTCGCCACGGGTGCTCCAACTTTCTTGCACGTACGTACCTAAAGCTCGTGCTCGCCAAGCCGATAGCCCTACGAAGCTCTAACAAAGCCGCGTCGATAATAAACGCTTCGTAAGGACGACCCTCATGCCCCCACTGCGCTCCATCCAAGCCCGCTACACCCTGTTTCTGGTGCTGTTCGTCCTTGTTTTATCGGTGCTCACGGTTGTCGGTATCGGCCAGTTGGTCGCGCCCACGCTGCGTCACACCGAAGAACAGGTGGTGCTCAACCGCATCGCCGAGGTGGCCGAACAGATCCAGGGCGAACTGAACAAGGTTCAGGCCCAGCAACGCAGCATCACTCAAACCATTGCGCTGCTCGACAGCGATGCCATCGACAAGGTCCTGCCCGGCCTGGTGGACCAGTATGGCGAGCTGAAAGTCTTCGGTGGCGGCATCTGGCCTCTGCCGAACCAGCGCACTCCGGGGCGCAACAAGCACAGCACCTTCTGGCACCGCGATGCCTCGGGCAAGCTGGCAGTGAACACCTTCTGGAACAGCGACCCGGCCCCCAACTATTACGACCAGAGCTGGTACAAGGGCGGCCTCGCCTCACCTCGCGGTCAATGTGCCTGGGCCGCCGCCTATAAGGACGATGCCAGCCAGGAGCCGCGCACCAACTGCGCCATGGCAATCGAGCGTGACGGCGCGGCGTACGGCGTGGCCACCATCGACGTGACCCTGGGTTTCTTCAACACGCTGGTGGCCAGCAAGGAAAAAGACATCGGCGGGCAGATGCTGATCGTCGAAGGCGACGGCAAGATCATCAGCAACAGCACCCGCCTGAGCAGCCCGGTGGTGTTGAAAAACATCAGCGAACTGACCGGCACCTCGGCATTTGCCGCCCAGGTCAGCAAAGCCCTCGCCCGCCGCGACCAAGGCTTGCAGCGCAGCGAGTTCGACAACCAGGGCGTGGCCAGCACCTTCTATATGCGCCCGATCGAAGGCACGCCGTGGTTCCTGGCCACCGCCCTGCCCACCGCCTTGATCACCGCCCAGCGCGATGACGTGCTCGGCAGCCTGGCCCTGCTGCAAATCCCCATGGTGCTGCTGCTGGTGCTGCTGGCGTTCTACGCGATTCGCCAGCTGGTACAGCGCATGAAGGCGCTGAAGACCAATATCGACGCACTCTCCGCCGGCGACGCCGACCTGACGCGCCGCATCACCATTCGCGCCGAAGACGAGCTGGGCGCCATCGGCCACTCGGTCAACCGCTTTATCGTCTACCTGCAAAACATGATCGGCGAAGTCACCCAGGCCACCGGTGCCATGTCTTCAGGGCTTGAGCAACTGCAAAGAACCTCGGCGCACACCAACCAGATCCTGGTGCGCCACGCCTCGGAGACCGACCAGACCGTCACCGCCATCACCGAGATGAGCTCCACCGCCGACACTGTGGCGCAGAACGCCGCAGAAACCGCCTCGTTCACCCAGCGCGCCAACGAGCACGCCGACCGCTCGCGTGTGGTGGTAGGCGAAGCGTCCGACAGCGTCAGCGCCTTGATCGGCGAAGTCGCCAGCGCCACCCACACCGTCGAAAACATGCGCCAGGACGCCGCCCGCATCACCGAAACCCTCGGCGTGATCGGCGCGATTGCCGGCCAGACCAACCTGCTGGCGCTCAACGCAGCCATTGAAGCGGCACGGGCCGGCGAGCAAGGCCGTGGTTTTGCGGTGGTGGCCGACGAAGTGCGCGCCCTGGCCGCACGGACCCAGGCCAGTACCTCGCAGATCAATGAAATGCTTGCGCGCCTGACCACCGGCGTGAGTTCGTCGGTGGCGGCCATGGAAAATACCCAGGCCAGTTGCCAGTCGGCGGCGGATGCCACTGCGCGGGTCAACACCGGCCTCGACGAAATGGCTGGTTCGGTCAGCCACATCAACAACCTCAGCACCCAGATCGCGACTGCCGCCGAGCAACAGAGTGCGGTGACCGAGGAGATCAACCGCAGCATGGTGCAGATCCGACATATGGTCGAAGAACTGGTGGAGAGTGGCCATGCCACTGAAACCAATACCCAAAGCCTGCTGGACGCCAATGGACGGGTGATTGCGCTGATGAGCCGCTTCAAAGTCCGTTGACGATTTGCCTGGATGCTCCCGTGCAATGCGCGGGAGTCGGACTATTCTGACAGTTCGACGTCGCTACACAGGAGGTGTGCCATGCGCGCAGCCGAGCAGTCGGTCCGCTTGGAGCGGATCAGTCAGGAACGCTTTATCCAGGCCCCCATTGATGCCGTTTACGACTATGTGACCCAACCGGATCGCTGGCACGAGTGGCACCCCACGTCCCTCGGTGCCGAAACCGGCACCACCGGCTCGCTTCCCGCCGGTGCACGGTTTACCGAAATGATCGACCTGCTGGGCGTACGTGTACCCATGAGTTATCGGGTGCAGGTTGCCCGGCGCCCGGGTGAGTTCAAAACCGTGTTCACCTCCCTGGCAGTCGATGGCTCGATTCACTACTTCCTGCAGCCGTTTCGCGGCGGCACGCTGTTCAAGCGGGTGCTGACCTATGAGACCGAATTGCAGCTCGCCACCCTGCATGAGCGCATGATCGAACTGTCGGCCATTGCCCTGGATCAGCTCAAGCATCGGTTGGAGAATCCGCCCTTCGTATAATTTTGAAACATTACCGGCACAGTCGCTCACCTGTGGGTGCTGGCTTGCCTGCGATGACGTCGTCATGATCGCCGCCATCCCAACGTTTGCGAGCCCCATCATGAAAACCACCCTGCGCCTGGCGCTGCTCTGCGCCCTGTTCATCAGCCCCCTGGCCCAGGCGGCCGACCTGATTCCGATCGACGTGCACCGCGATGCCAATTGCGGTTGCTGCAAAAAGTGGATCAGCCATCTGGAGAGCAACGGTTTCAAGGTCACCGACCATGTCGAAACCAATATGAGTGAAGTCAAACAACGCCTCGGCGTGGCCCCGCGTCTGGGCTCGTGCCATACCGCCGTGATCGACGGCAAGTTCGTTGAAGGCCATGTGCCCGCCGAGCAAGTGCTGGCACTGCGCAAGCGCACAGACTTGCTGGGCATGGCGGCGCCGGGCATGCCCATGGGTTCGCCAGGCATGGAAGTCGACGGGCGTGGCGAGGCTTATCAAGTCATCGGCCTGACCCGAGACGGTAAAGACGTGGTAGTGGCCGAATACCCGGCGCCCTGACCGGTGCTGGCCGGTTATCTGGGGCTGTTTTTTGCGGCCTTTGGCGCCGCGACGCTGCTGCCGCTGCAATCCGAAGCCGTGCTGGTGGGCCTGCTGGTCAGCGGGCATTACAGCCTGTGGTGGCTGCTGGGGGTTGCCACCCTGGGCAATGTTCTGGGTTCGGTGGTGAACTGGCTGCTGGGCCGTGGGGTGGAACACTTCAAGCAGCGGCGCTGGTTTCCGGTCAGCGACAAGCAATTGGACAAAGCTCGTAACCATTACGCACGCTGGGGGCATTGGACGCTGTTGCTCAGTTGGGTGCCGATTATCGGCGACCCGCTGACACTGGTGGCCGGCGTGATGCGCGAGCCGTTGTGGCGGTTTTTGCTGCTGGTAACCCTGGCCAAAGGCGTGCGGTATGGCGTGCTGGCAGCTCTGACCTTGCAGTGGCTGTTAATCCCTGCTTAATCCCCTCGCAACAGCATCCGAGCATCTTGTTTGGAGCCCCGCCCATGCCACTGATCCGCGCTTTTTGCATCGCCAGCCTGCTCGCCGCCGGCGCCACACAGGTTTTCGCCGCCACCCAAGGCCCCACCTACGGCCCCGAGCTGCAAGGCTTCCAATACCCGTATCCACTTGAGCATTTCACCTTCCAGTCCCAGGGCAAGTCCCTGCAGATGGGGTACATGGACGTCCCGGCGAAGGGCAAGGCCAACGGGCGCAGTGTGGTGTTGATGCACGGCAAGAACTTCTGCGGCGCTACCTGGGAAGGTTCGATCAAAGCCTTGAGCGACGCGGGCTACCGAGTGATCGCACCCGACCAGATCGGTTTCTGCAGCTCCAGCAAGCCGGATCATTACCAGTACAGCTTCCAGCAACTGGCGACCAACACCCATCAATTGCTGGAAAAACTCGGAATTCAAAAAGCCACCATTCTCGGCCATTCCACCGGTGGCATGCTTGCGACCCGTTACGCGCTGATGTACCCCACACAAACCGAACAACTGGCGATGGTCAATCCCATCGGCCTGGAAGACTGGAAAGCCCTGGGCGTGCCCTTCATCACCGTCGACCAGTGGTATGAGCGCGAGCTGAAAGTCAGCGCCGAGGGCATTCGCAAGTACCAGCTCAATACCTACTATGTGGGGCGCTGGAAGCCGGAGTACGAGCGCTGGGTCGACATGTATGCCGGCCTGAGCAACGGCCCCGGCCATACCCAGGTCGCCTGGAACTCGGCATTGATTTACGACATGATCTTTACCCAGCCGGTGTACTACGAGTTCAAGAATCTGCAGATGCCGACCCTGCTGCTGATCGGCACCGCAGATAACACTGCCATCGGCAAGGACCTGGCGCCACCGGAGGTCAAGGCCAAGCTCGGCAACTACCAAGTCTTGGGCAAGCAGGTGGCCAAGCTGATCCCCCATGCCACCCTGGTGGAATTCCCGGGCCTGGGGCATGCACCACAAATGGAAGAACCGGCCCGGTTCCACGCAGCACTGTTGCAGGGTTTGAACGCCCTTTAATCCAACTTTTTTCGAGGCACTCGTGAATGTCGGTACAGATCGCAGTCATTGATGATTGGCAGAATGTGGCCAGCGACGTAGTGGATTGGTCGGTTCTGGCGTCAGTGGGCCAGGTGCATTTTCTGCACGACTACCCGGCGGATACCGCCACCATGGTCGAGCGTTTGAAGGGCTTCGAGGTGATTTGCGTGATGCGCGAACGCTCCACCTTCGACAAGGCGCTACTGCAGGGCCTGCCCAGGCTCAAGCTGCTGGTGACCGGCGGCATGCGCAATGCGGCCATCGACATTCCCGCCGCCAAGGCGCTCGGCATTCAGGTCTGCGGCACCGACAGCTATAAACAGGCGGCGCCGGAGCTGACCTGGGCGTTGATCATGGCCAGCACCCGCAACCTGCTGGCCGAAGCCAACTCTTTACGGGCTGGCGGCTGGCAGGTGGGCCTGGGCGGCGACCTGTATGGCAAGACCCTGGGCATCCTCGGGCTGGGCAGCATTGGGCAAAAGGTCGCCCAATTCGGCCAGGTGTTCGGCATGCGCGTGATTGCCTGGAGTGAAAACCTCACGCCGGAGCGTGCGGCCGAGGCCGGGGTCACCTGGGTCAGCAAACAACAGCTGTTCGAACAGGCGGACATCCTGACCATCCACCTGGTACTCAGTGACCGCAGCCGTGGCCTGGTAGATGCCGAGGCGCTGAGCTGGATGAAGCCCAGTGCACGCCTGGTGAACACCGCACGCGGACCGATTGTGGATGAGCAGGCGCTGGTGCAGGCCCTGGAAAGCGGCCGCCTGGCCGGGGCGGCATTGGACGTGTACAGCGAGGAGCCGCTGCCGGCCGATCATCCGATGCGCCGCTTGCCCAACCTGCTGGCCACGCCGCATGTGGGCTATGTGAGCGAACAGAACTACCGGCAGTTTTACCAACAAATGGTCGAGGACATTCAGGCGTGGGCAAACGATATGCCCATTCGCGTGCTCGGCTAACGCACCCTTTCAGGGCGTACGCCCTACTGTGGCGAGGGAGCTTGCTCCCGTTGGGGCGCAAAGCGGCCCTGAAAAGCAAGTGACGGCTGCGCAATCAAGCCCCCTCGCCACCCAATCCTCGCTCCCCAGCCAAGCCGCCGGGCACCCTTCGCCCGCGCATTTGTTTCTTATCGCATATCGTTACAAGTTTTTTGTCCTACAAAAACACCTCATAAACCCTACAGGCTCTGGAATCTGTCCTAGACTGGTGACCGATGGGTCCGTTCCAAAACAAAAACCCCGCGAAAAAATCTAAACTTTCCAACTCTGCCATGGGTCAGGTTTAGGGTAAGGCGTGCACAAGCGGTTCACACCAACTGCCGTCTATCCATTCTTTTTGAGCTAACCGTGCAACTGGCATACGCCTTGCGAAGTATGTAATGAGCGTAATTGCGCTTGTGCGCCTGGCCGCAGGATGCGGTCTTCGGAGCTAATGGCAGCGGGCCATTAGCCGACCAACACGTGGAGAGAACTATGATCAGTGCCGCTGCAAGTATTCAGGGAGAGCGTGTTAGTCAGCCAGTTGGCGGGTCGACCTCTTTGGTTGACCTCAACACGGTGCGGCCGGTCCCTAGTCATAATCCAAATCGCAAGAAAGTCCTGTTTGTAACCTCAGAATTCGCTGACCTGGTGAAAACCGGCGGCCTGGGTGACGTGTCCGCCGCCCTGCCCCGCGCCATGGCGCACCTGCACGACGTGCGGGTGTTGATTCCGGGCTATCCACAGGTCATGGAGAGCGACAACCCGATCCACATCATCGGTGAGCTGGGCGGCCATGCCGCGCTGCCGCCGTGCAAGATCGGGCGCATGGACCTCAAGGACGGTCTGGTCATCTACGTGCTGATCTGCCCCGAGCTGTATGAGCGCGAAGGTACACCGTACGGCGCCAACAACGGCCGCGACTGGCCCGACAACCATATTCGCTTCGCCCGCCTGGGCCTGGCCGCCGCTGACATGGCCGCCAACCTCGCCCAGATCCACTGGTGCCCGGACCTGGTGCACGCCCACGACTGGCCTGCCGGCCTGGCCCCGGCGTATATGCACTGGCGTGGGTCACGCACACCCACCCTGTTCACCATCCATAACCTGGCCTACCAGGGCGTGGTCAGCCTGGCCTCGACACCGGAGCTGGGCATTCCACCCCACGCGCTGCAACAGGAAGGCATGGAGTTCTACGGCAAGATGTCGTTCCTCAAGGCCGGCATGGCGTACTCCAGCCATATCACCACCGTGAGCGCGACCTACGCCCAGGAAATCACCACCCCGGAATTCGGCTGCGGCCTCGACGGCTTCCTCGCCGCCAAGACCCAGCAAGGCTTGCTCAGTGGCATCCCGAACGGCATTGATGAAAGTTGGGAGACCTCCACCGACACGCACCTGACTCATAACTTCAATATCGGTGACTGGGAAGGCAAGGCGGTGAATGCCGCCCATGTCCGCGAGCTGTTTGGCCTGCATGACTCCACCGGCCCCCTGTTCGCCGTGGTCTCGCGCCTGGTTTACCAAAAAGGGCTGGACCTGACCGAGGCGGTGGCCAGCTTTATCGTCGAACACGGTGGCCAAATCGCCATTATCGGTCGCGGCGAACCCGAAGAAGAACAAGCCATGCGCGAACTGGCGCTGCGCTTCCCGGGCCAGGTCGGCGTGCGTATCGGCTTCAACGAAACCGACGCTCGGCGCATGTTCGCCGGCAGCGACTTCCTGCTGATGCCATCGCGCTACGAGCCTTGCGGCCTGAGCCAGATGTACGCCCAGCGCTTCGGCTCGTTGCCGGTGGCGCGCAATACCGGCGGGCTGGCGGACACCATCGAAAATGGGGTCACCGGGTTCCTGTTCAATGAGTCCACGGTTGAAAGCTATGAAGAAGCGCTGAGCCGTGCGCTTCGGGTATTCGACAACAAAGGCTTGCTCAACGCCATGCGCAGCCGAGCGATGACCCAACCCTTCAACTGGTGCCAGGCGGTAGAACCCTACGCCGAACTCTACGAACAACTGGTCGCCAAGGCTTTGGGGAAGTCGACTAAATAATCAAGGGAGGTCTTCATAGATGCCGTTACGGACTTTGGAAACCTGGCCCCACGGCGCAATCATGCTGGACGCGCAACACACGCGTTTTGCCTTGTGGGCGCCAGACGCGTTTTATGTCAGCGTTGAATTGGAAGGTGGTAAATCAGTCGCCATGCTGCCTCAGGCAGATGGCTGGTTCGAGGCAGAAGTGAAGTGCCCCGCGGGCACTCGCTACCGCTACAACATTGATGGAGAAATGGACGTACCCGACCCCGCGTCCAGGGCCCAGGCCACGGACGTGCATGGTTGGAGCCTGGTGGTCGACCCGCTCGCCTACCCATGGCGACATACCGCCTGGCAAGGCCGCCCTTGGCATGAGGCGGTGATCTACGAGTTGCACGTAGGCGCGCTGGGGGGCTACGCCGACGTTGAAAAACACCTGCCACGCCTGGCCGAGCTGGGCGTCACCGCAATCGAACTGATGCCCTTGGCGCAATTTCCCGGCGAACGCAACTGGGGCTACGACGGCGTGCTGCCCTATGCGCCGCAGTCCTCCTACGGCACACCCGAACAGCTCAAGCACCTGATCGACAGCGCCCATGAACACGGCCTGGCCGTGATCCTCGATGTGGTCTACAACCACTTTGGTCCCGATGGCAATTACCTGGGCCAGTACGCCGCGGGTTTCTTCCACGAGGACGTGCACACGCCCTGGGGCGCCGGGATTGATTTCGAGCGCCGCGAAGTACGGGACTTCTTCCTCGATAATGCCCTGATGTGGTTGCTCGAATACCGCTTCGACGGTCTGCGCCTGGACGCGGTGCACGCCATCGACAACCCGGGGTTCCTGCAGCAACTGGCGCATCGCGTGCGTGAGCAAGTCGATATCGGGCGGCATGTGTGGCTGGTGCTGGAGAACGAACTGAACCAGGCAAGCCTGCTCAAGCATGATTTCGACGCGCAATGGAATGATGACTTTCACAACGTGTTGCACGTGTTGCTCACCGGCGAAACCGATGCCTATTACAGCGACTTCGCTGAAGACCCGACCGCCAAACTCGCCCGCTGCCTGGGCGAAGGTTTTATCTACCAGGGGCACACCACGCGTCACGGCCATGCGCGCGGCGAGCCAAGCGGCGACCTGCCGCCAACGGCCTTCGTGGCGTTCCTGCAGAACCACGACCAGATCGGCAACCGCGCAATGGGCGAGCGCCTGCACCAGCTCTGCCCGCCCCAGGCGCTGGAGGCCGCTACCGCCCTGCTGCTGCTGTCGCCGATGATTCCGTTGATGTTTATGGGCGATGAGGTCAATGCCGAGGAGCCCTTCCTGTTCTTCACCGACCACCATGGCGAACTCGCCGAAGCGGTCCGTGAAGGCCGGCGCAATGAATTTGCCGACTTTGCTGCCTTCAAGGACCCCGAGCGACGCGAACGCATCCCCGACCCGAATGCGCTGCCGACCTTTAAGCAGTCGGCGCCGTCCTTTGCCGACACCCCACATGCCCAGCTGTACCGCCAACTGTTGAGCCTGCGCCATCGCCACATCGTGCCGCGGTTGCCCGGCAGCATGGCATTGGGCGCGCAGGTGCTTGGCGATGCGGCCGTAAGTGCACGCTGGCGCCTGGGCGACGGCAGCCTGTTGCAGATCGACCTGAACCTGAGCGCCATCGCGCTGCAGCAGCCGGCGACCGCGCATGTCCTGTTTCAAACGCCTGCCGACCACGGCGCCCATCTGCCGCCGTACAGCGCACGCGTCACCCTATTCCCTGTTGGAGAGCACCCTTGAGCGAAGCGAACCTGGAAATCCTCGCCAGCCGAGCGGGCCTGGCCGTCGATTGGATCGACGCAAACGGCCGCCCGCAACGAGTGAAACCCGACGCCCTGCGCGCCGTCCTCAAAGGCTTGGGCCACCCGGCCGACACCGATGCCGAGATCGACGCCAGCCTGCTTGAACTGGAGCAGGTGCAACAAGACAAACACCTGCCGCCCTTGATGACGGTTGACACCAGCATTGGCCTGGACCTGGCTCGTTATTTCGAACCCGACACCCTGTGCCGGGTCAACCTCGAAAACGGCGAAACCCTGGAGTTGCGCCTCGATGGCGACGCGGTGCTGCCGGGCGTGATTGCCCTGGGCTATCACCAGGTGCATATCAACGACCAGACCTTCACCCTCGCCGTCGCACCCACCCATTGCTACAGCGTGGCCGAAGCGGTAGACACCCAGCCGGCGCGCGCCTGGGGCCTGAGCGCCCAGCTTTATGCACTGCGACGCCTGGGCGATGGCGGCTTTGGCGACACACTGGCGCTGGAACACCTGGCACGTTCCGCCGCCGAGCGCGGCGCCGATGCCCTGGCGATCAGCCCGATGCACGCGATGTTCAGCGCCGACACCGAGCGCTACAGCCCGTATTCCCCCTCCAGCCGCTTGTTTCTCAACAGCCTGTACGCCTCGCCGGCGTGCATTCTGGGCGAGCGCGAAGTGCGCAATGCGATTGAGGCCCTTGGCCTGGCCGAAGAGTTGCACACCCTGGAGCAGCACACCCTGATCGACTGGCCCGCCGCCGCCAAGGCCAAGCAGCGCCTGTTGCGCGCCTTGTATGAAGATTTCCGTCACGGCCAGCATCCGCAACACGCGGATTTTCTGAGTTTCCGCCAGGCCGGCGGCGAAGCCCTGGAAAACCACTGCCGCTTTGAAGCCGTGCAAGCGCACCGCGCCGCCGCTGGCGAAGACCTCGACTGGCGCCACTGGCCCGACGCCTGGCGCTCGCCACAAAGCCCGGCGTTGGTGGAATTTGCCGCAGCCAACCAGAGCGAAATCGGCTTTTACGCGTTCGGCCAATGGTTGATCGCCCGCAGCCTGGAACGTGCACAACAAGCCGCCCGAGGCAGCGGCATGGGCGTGGGCCTGATCGCCGATCTGGCGGTGGGTGCCGACGGCGGCGGCAGCCAGGCATGGAGCCGTCAGGATGAGTTGCTGGCCGACCTGACCGTGGGCGCGCCGCCCGACATTCTTAACCGCGCCGGCCAAGGCTGGGGCATCTCCGCGTTCTCCCCCGAAGGTCTCAAGCGCAATGGCTTTCGCGCCTTTATCGAAATGCTGCGCGCCAATTTCGCGCATGCCGGCGGCCTGCGCATCGACCATGTGATGGGCCTGCAGCGCCTGTGGGTGATCCCCATGGACGCCTCCCCTCGCGAGGGCGCCTACCTGTATTACCCGGTGGATGACCTGTTGCGGTTGCTGGCGCTGGAGTCGCACCGCCACCAGGCTATCGTGCTCGGCGAAGACCTGGGCACGGTGCCCGACGGCCTGCGCGAAAAACTCATCAGCCGTTCGATTCTGGGCATGCGCGTGCTGCTGTTCGAACAAGGCCATGACGGCCAGTTCAAGCCGATTCTCGATTGGCCGGATAACGCACTGGCCACCACCAGCACCCACGACTTGCCCACCCTTAATGGGTGGTGGCACAGCCGCGATATCGACTGGAATATCCAGCTCGGCCTGATCGACGCGCCCACCGTGGAGCAATGGAGCGAACACCGCCTGCGCGAACGCCAGGCCCTGCGCCAGGCATTGAGCCAGGACCCGCAGAATTTTGTCGAAGAGATCCGCAACGAAACCGACCATATGATCGACGCCAGCGTGCGCTACCTGGGCCACACCCGTGCGCCGCTGGTGCTGCTGCCGCTGGAAGACGCGCTGGGCCTTGAAGAACAAGCCAACCTGCCCGGCACCACCGACACCCATCCCAATTGGCGCCGCCGCCTGCCGGGCGAGGCTTCGAGCCTGCTCGACAACGCAGGCGCCGCCCGCCGCCTCGAACTGCTGGCCGTCGCGCGCAACCAAGCCTATGAGCGTGACCGATGAAAGCACTGCCCTTGCGCGCTACCCAGCGCCTGCAATTCCATAAAGGTTTTACCCTCGATGATGCGGTGCCGCTGGTGCCGTATTTCGCCCAACTGGGCATCAGCCACCTGTATGCCTCCCCTCTGCTCAGCGCCCGTGCCGGCTCGATGCATGGCTATGATGTGGTCGACCCCACCAGCGTCAACCCGGAGCTGGGCGGCGAAGCGGCCTTGCGCCGCTTGGTCGGCGCCCTGCGTGAGCACGATATGGGGCTGATCCTCGATATCGTGTCCAACCACATGGCGGTGGGCGGTGCCGATAACCCGTGGTGGCTGGACCTGCTGGAATGGGGCCGTTTAAGCCCGTACAGCGAATTTTTCGATATTCAGTGGCATTCGCCCGACCCGTTGCTCAAGGGCCAATTGCTGATGCCATTTCTCGGCAGCGATTACGGCGAAGCCTTACAGACCGGCACGCTGACCCTGCATTTCGACGCCGAACATGGCGTGTTTTACGTCGAGCATTACGAACACCGCTTCCCGATCTGCCCGCGTGATTACGCGCTGATCCTGGGCAGCGATGAACGGCTCAAGCCCCTGGGCGACCGCTTCAGCGCCCTCGCCTATCAAGACGATGCGTATGCCGAAGCGGCCTGGCTCAAACAGGTATTGGCCGAACGGGCGACCGAAGTGCTGCCTGCCATCGAGCACCGGCTGGGCGAATTCGATGGGCGCGATCCGCAGGGCTTCAAGCGCCTGCATCAGTTGCTTGAGCAACAAGCCTATCGCCTCGCCAGTTGGCGCACTGCGGCGGACGATATCAACTGGCGGCGCTTCTTTGATGTCAACGAACTCGGCGGCCTGCGCGTGGAGCGCAGCGCCGTGTTCGAGGCCACCCACGGCAAGATCTTCGAACTGATCAGCGAGGGTCTGGTGGACGGCTTGCGTATCGACCATATCGACGGCCTGGCCGACCCTCGGGGTTATTGCCGCAAGCTGCGGCGTCGTGTGGATTCGCTGTCCCCCGAGCGGCACTTGCCGATTTTCGTCGAAAAGATCCTCGGCGAAGGCGAGACCCTGCGCGAAGACTGGCGCGTGGACGGCACCACCGGTTACGAGTTCATGAACCAGCTGTCGCTGCTGCAACACCACCCCGAAGGCTTTGCGCCGCTCGCCGAGTTATGGACGCGCCACAGCGAACGGCCCTCGGCGTTTATCGAAGAGGCGCGGCTGGCCCGCCAGCAGATCCTCAACGGCTCACTCGGCGGGGATTTTGAAAGCGTGGCCCAAGCCCTGCTGCAAGTGGCCCGTGACGATGTGATGACCCGCGACCTGACCCTGGGTGCGATCCGCCGCGCCCTGCAGGAGCTGATCGTGCACTTCCCGGTGTACCGCACCTATATCAGCGCCCGTGGCCGCAGTGCGGCCGACGACAAGGTGTTCCAGCAAGCCCTGGACGGCGCCCGCAGCACCCTCGGCGAAGGCGACTGGCCAGTGCTCGAGCACCTCGAAAAATGGCTCGGCGGCCAACCCTGGCGCGACCGCCCGGTGGGCCGCGAGCGCAAGATCCTCAAGCATGCCTGCGTGCGCTTCCAGCAATTGACGTCACCCGCCGCCGCCAAGGCCGTGGAAGACACCGCGTTCTATCGCTCGGCGGTACTGCTGTCGCGCAACGATGTGGGCTTCAGTACCGAGCAGTTCAGCGCGCCGCTGGCCGAGTTTCACGCGGTCAACCAACAGCGCCTGCAAACCTTCCCGGACAACCTGCTGGCCACTGCCACCCACGACCACAAGCGCGGTGAAGACACGCGTGCGCGCCTGGCAGTGCTCAGTGAGTGCGCGCCCTGGTACGTCGAACAAGTAGAGCAGTGGCGCAGCCTCGCCGCGCCGTTGCGCAGCAATGCCGACAGCCCCTCGGCGGGCGATGAACTGATCCTCTATCAAGTGCTGCTGGGCAGCTGGCCGCTGGACCAGATGGATGACTTCGAGGGCTACCAGCAACGCCTGTGGCAGTGGCAGCAAAAGGCCCTGCGCGAAGCCAAGTTGCAAAGCAGCTGGAGCGCGCCCAACGAAGCCTATGAACAAGGCGTCGAAAACTTTCTCTCACGCCTGTTGCTCAGCGAGGCAGGCTGCCCGTTACGCACCGCCATCGGCAACGCCGCCCAGGCCATCGCCCCGGCCGGCGCCCTCAACGGGCTGGCGCAATCCTTGCTTCGCATCAGCGTGCCAGGTGTACCGGACCTGTACCAGGGCGATGAGTTCTGGGACTTCAGCCTGGTGGACCCGGACAACCGACGCCCGGTGGATTTCAACGCACGGCAACACGCGCTGGCAACCCCACCGGACATTGGCGAGCTGCTGTTCAACTGGCGTGACGGGCGCATCAAACAGGCGTTGATTGCCCAGGTGCTGGCCTTGCGCAAGGCCGATCCCGAGCTGTTTCGCAGCGGCACCTATACGCCGCTCGAGGTGGTGGGCCAACACGCCGAGCGGGTGCTCGCGTTCTGCCGCGAGCACCAGGGTAAACGCCTGATTGTAGTGGTCCCGCGCTGGCCGCTGCAGCTGCTTGAAAACGGTGTGCACCCTAAGATCAATGCGCAGGTTTGGGGCGATACACGGGTGAAATTACCGTTCGCCGCGACAACCCAAAACTGGAAGGGACTTTTTCACACAGGCGCAGTCACACCAGACAAGGAGCTGTTGATCAGCACTGCCCTGGGGGATTTCCCGGTCAATGTCTTTATCAATCCTGATGATCAAGAAAGCTGAAATTTTCTGTGAGGAGCATTGCGATGAGTACTGAAGACAAACGCATACGCGAGTTAGCGCATCAGATCTGGGAATCTGAGGGCAAGCCCCATGGGGAGGATGCGCGACACTGGGAAATGGCGCGCAAGCTGGCGGAAGCCGAAGCCCTGACGCCGAGCAAACCCAAGGCTGCGGCCAAGCCCAAGACCGCACCCAAACCGCCGGCCAAGCCCAAGCCACCCGCGCCGGCAGCCAGTAAGCCGGCGCCCCCGGCCGCTAAAAAGCCCGCGGCGCCGAAAAAGCCCAAGGCTTGACCTTCAACCCTCCTGCCGGCGCTGCCGGCAAGAGGTGATTTCACTTTCCCCTACTGTCCGCTGAATTCTCGTCAGCACGGCCGCGTTCGGCCTGAAAAAACACCTTTGCAGGAGCAACTCCATGAGCAAACCCCATAAAACCCCTTCGACGCCGGGTAACGAGCCGTCGCGGATTCGTGAAGGTTTGCCCTTCCCCCTCGGTGCCACCTGGGATGGCCTGGGTGTCAACTTTGCGCTGTTCTCCGCTAACGCGACCAAAGTCGAACTGTGCCTGTTCGACGACGCCGGTGAAGTAGAGCTGGAACGTATCGAACTGCCCGAATACACCGACGAGATCTTCCACGGCTACCTGCCCGACGCCCACCCTGGGCTGATTTACGGCTATCGCGTGTACGGTGCTTATGACCCAGCCAATGGTCATCGCTTCAACCATCACAAATTGCTGATCGACCCCTACGCCAAACAGCTGGTGGGCGAGCTTAAATGGTCTGAAGCGCTGTTCGGCTACACCATCGGCCACCCGGATGACGACCTCAGTTTCGACGAGCGCGACAGCGCGCCGTTCGTGCCCAAATGCAAGGTCATCGACCCGGCGCACACCTGGGGCAACGACCAGCCGGTGCGGGTGCCATGGGACCGCACGATCATTTACGAAACCCACCTGCGCGGCATCAGCATGCGCCACCCTTCGGTCGGCGAATCGGTGCGCGGCACCTGCGCCGGGCTGATGGAAGACGACGTGCTCAAACACATCCGTCAGTTGGGCATTTCGTCCGTGGAGTTGCTGCCCGTACACGCCTTTGTCAACGACCAGCACTTGCTGGAAAAAGGCATGACCAACTATTGGGGCTACAACAGCATCGCGTTTTTTGCCCCCGACCCGCGCTACCTGGCCAGCGGCAAGATCGCCGAGTTCAAGGAGATGGTCGCGCACCTGCACGAGCAGAAGCTGGAAGTGATCCTGGACGTGGTCTACAACCACACCGCCGAAGGTAACGAGCGCGGCCCGACCCTGTCCATGCGCGGTATCGACAACGCCTCGTACTACCGCCTGATGCCCGACGACAAGCGCTTCTATATCAATGACTCCGGCACCGGCAACACCCTGGACCTGAGCCACCCGTGCGTGCTGCAAATGGTCACCGACTCCCTGCGCTACTGGGCCAACGAGATGCACGTCGACGGCTTCCGCTTCGACCTGGCAACCATCCTCGGCCGCTACCGCGACGGTTTCGACGAACGCCACAGCTTCCTCGTGGCCTGCCGCCAGGACCCGGTGCTGCGCCAGCTCAAGCTGATCGCCGAGCCCTGGGACTGCGGCCCCGGCGGTTACCAGGTGGGCAACTTCCCGCCGGGCTGGGTGGAATGGAACGACCGGTTCCGCGACACCGTGCGCGCCTTCTGGAAAGGCGATGACGGCCAGCTGGCGGACTTCGCCGGGCGCATGACCGCCTCGGGCGAGATGTTCAACCATCGCGGCCGTCGCCCCTACAGCTCGGTGAACTTCATCACCGCCCACGACGGTTTCACCCTGCACGACCTGGTTTCATACAACGACAAGCACAACGAAGACAACGACGAGAACAACCAGGACGGCAGCAACAATAATCTGTCGTGGAACCACGGCGTCGAAGGCCCCACCGACGATCCGCAGATCAACGCACTGCGCCTGCGCCAGATGCGCAACTTCTTCGCCACGCTGCTGCTGGCCCAGGGCACACCGATGATCGTGGCCGGGGATGAATTCGCTCGCACCCAGCACGGCAACAACAACGCCTATTGTCAGGACAGCGAGATCGGCTGGGTCAACTGGGAACTGGATGACGACGGCAGGGCCCTGCTCAAGTTTGTAAAACGCCTGATCAAATTGCGCCTGGCCTATCCGATCCTGCGCCGTGGCCGCTTCCTGGTGGGCGACTACAACGAAGATATCGGTGTGAAGGACGTGACCTGGCTCGCGCCGGATGGCAACGAGATGACCACCGAACAGTGGGAAGACAGCCACGGCCGTTGCCTGGGCATGTTGATGGATGGCCGCGCCCAGGAAACCGGGATTCGCCGCGCCGGTGCAGATGCGACGTTGTTGCTGGTGGTCAATGCCCACCACGACATGGTGAATTTCCGCCTGCCGCCGGTGCCCGAAGGCGAATTCTGGACCTGCATGCTCGACACCAATGAGCCCGCCGTACGTGGCCAGGAACGGTTTGAGTTTGATCACGAGTACGCCGTAACCGGCCGCTCGCTGCTGCTGTTTGAGTTGCAGCGTGACGAAGAGGTGTGAAATGGCACTGCACGGATTCCTTCAAGGCTTTCGGGGTTATGCGAACACGCAAGCCCTGGGTCAGGCCCTGAAGGCACTTCAGGAGGAAGGTCTGGACCAACTGCCGCTGCCCGGCGGCGGTGAAACACTGGCGCGGTTCAGCCGCTTGGCACAAGTGGCAGGCCATGACCTGCGCTTGTGCAAACTGTTCGAAGGGCATACCGATGCCTTGGCGATCATTGCCGAACTTGGCAGCCCACTGCCGCCTCTGCGTAGCACTTGGGGTATGTGGGCCGCCGAGCCGCCAAACGCCAGGGCGCAGGTCCGCAAAGCAGGTCATCGCCTGTTGCTTCAGGGGCGTAAAGCCTGGTGTTCGGGCGCCGCCGTGGTCAGCCACGGGTTGTTGACGGCCTGGGATGAACAGGGTCGCCAGCAACTGGTCGCGGTGCAGATGGACCAACCCGCCGTCACGGTGACGGACCAGGGCTGGCATGCCGTGGGCATGGCCGCTACCGGCAGCGTGGAAGTGATCTTTGAAGGCGCCAGTGCTATCGCGGTGGGCGGCCCCGGCGACTACCTCGCCCGCCCCGGCTTCTGGCAAGGCGGAATCGGCATCGCCGCCTGCTGGTACGGTGCCGCGCAACGCCTGGCAGAAGTGCTGCGCGAGCACTGCAGCAAACGCTCGGAACCGCATGCTCTCGCCCACCTTGGCGCCGTCGACAGTGCACTCAACAGTGCGGCCTGTGTGCTGCGCGCCAGCGCGCAACAGATCGACCGCGAACCCAAGGCCGATGCCAGGCTACTCGCCCAGCAAGCCCGGGCCTGCATCGAAGACAGCGTTGAGCAGGTGATGCGCCACGTCGGCCGTGCCGTGGGCGCGGGGCCTTATTGCAAGGACTCGCACTTCGCCCAGTTGATGGCGGACCTGCCGGTTTATGTGCGCCAAAGCCACGCCGAACGTGACCTGGCTGCCCTCGGCGAGTTGGTCGCCGGTGAACCCGCAGGGCGGTGGCAGTTATGAAACCCAATCCGATTGTTGGCCAGGGTACGCCACTGCACCATTGGCAAGCCTCCTCGATGATCGCCGAATTGCCGCAGATCAGCGTTGAAGCACTGGTGCCCGAGGGCCATCGCGCCGTGATCATCGCCCCACACCCGGATGACGAAGTGTTGGGCTGTGGCGGCTTGTTGCAAGGCTTGGCCGCATTGGAGCGGCCCATGCAGCTGATTTCTGTCACCGACGGCAGCGCCAGCCATCCCGGTTCCACGCGCTGGCCGGTGGAGCGTTTGAGCGTGGTGCGCCCGCAGGAATCGGCACAGGCCCTGCATCGTCTCGGTTTACCCCTGCACAGCCTGAAATGGTTGCGCGCAGGTTTTACCGACAGCCAGGTAGCCGAGCGCGAAGACGAACTTGCCGAGTTTATCCGACGCTACCTGAAGCCCACCGATGTGGTGTTCACCACCTGGCGCGAGGACGGCCATTGCGACCACGAAGCCGTCGGCCGCGCCAGCGCCAGGGCGGCCCGCGCAGCAGGCGCCACTCTGTATGAACTGCCGGTATGGACCTGGCACTGGGCCTCGCCCGAAGACAGCCAGGTGCCGTGGCACCGCGCACGCAAAATACCCCTGACCTGTGAAGCGGTGGCCCGCAAGCGCCACGCCATCCATGCGTTCGCCAGCCAGTTGGAGGGCGACCCACAGATCGGCCTGCCGCCGGTGCTGGCACCCTACGTGGTGGAACGCCTGCTGCAACCTTTTGAAGTGGTGTTTGTATGAGTGTGGCAACGCCGTATTTCGATCAACTGTTTGCCGATAACGATGACCCCTGGGCGTTTCGCCAACGCTGGTATGAGCGACGCAAACGTGCGCTGACCCTGGCCATGTTGACCCGCGCGCGTTATGCCTCGGTGTTCGAACCCGGTTGCGCCAACGGCGAACTCAGTGTTGAGCTGGCCACCCGTTGTGACCGTCTGTTGTGCTGCGATACCGCCTCGGCCGCTGTGGACCTGGCCCGCGGGCGTCTGCTGGGCTTCGCCCATGCCCACGTGCAGCAAAGCCGCTTGCCCGAGCAATGGCCGGCGGGCCAGTTCGAGCTGATCGTACTGAGCGAACTGTGCTACTACCTCGACGCCGATGACCTGGGCCGTTTGATTGATCGCGCCCTCGCCTGCCTGACCAGCGACGGTCAGGTGCTGGCCTGCCACTGGCGGCCGGTTATCGAAGGTTGCCCGCAGACCGCCGAGCAGGTGCACGCCTTGCTCCATGAGCGGCTGGCGATGCCCCTGGTCGCCAGGCACCACGAACACGACTTTCTCCTCGACCTGTGGAGCCGCGACGGCACCTCGGTCGCCACCCTTGAGGGCCTGCGATGATCGGCATTCTGATCCCGGTGCACAACGAAGAGGCGCTGTTGGGCGACTGCCTGAAAGCCGCATTGATTGCGGCCAACCACCCGGGGTTAATGGGCGAGCCGGTGCAGATCCTGGTGATGCTCGACAGTTGCAGCGACGCCAGTGCGGCGATTGCCGAACACTTCCCGGTACAACGCTTGGACATCCAGGCGCGCAATGTGGGCCAGGTGCGCGGGGTCGGCGCACGGCACCTGCTCAACCAGGGCGCCCGCTGGATCTCCTGCACCGACGCCGACAGCCGCGTGGCCCCCGATTGGCTGGTGGCCCAGTTGGCCCTGGAGGCCGACGCCGTCTGCGGCACGGTGACCGTGGACGCCTGGAGCGAAGGGTTCGACCCGGCCGCGCAGATCCGCTACCACCAGGCGTACCAGGCGCGTGATGGCCATCGCCATATCCACGGTGCCAACCTGGGCGTGAGTGCCGGCGCCTATGTGCGCGCCGGCGGGTTCGAGCCGCTGGCTTGTCATGAAGATGTGCAACTGGTGCGCAGCCTGGAGCGCTGCGGCGCATCCATCGCCTGGAGCCATACCCCGCAAGTCATCACCAGCGCACGTCTGCAAGCGCGTGCTCAAGGCGGGTTTGGCGATTATCTGAAGAGCCTGACACTCGCCTCCTGAAAAAAACGCCGCTGCAGCATGTAAAGCAGCCGATCCTTGTCTATGCTGAAGACGCCTTGCTGGCAATCCAGGGTTGGATTGCCGCGCAACCTCCACGGCGGAGTCTGTGGGGGATAAATGAGAGTCGTCCCGTCACCGGGGCACGACCTGCATCAATCGACAAGGACGTGACACCCATGAAGCTTGCCTCCTTAAGCGAGGGCCGCCGTGGTCCCGCGCAAATCTGGAACAGCGCCCCGCAGTTGGCGCAAATCCCCCCGATCACGCCGACCGCACTGGTCCCGCCTGGCGCACGCGTGGTGATCGTCGCCCCTCACCCCGGTGACGAGGTGCTGGCCTGCGGCGGTCTGCTGCAATTGCTCAGCACCCTGGAACACCCCCTGCAACTGATCTCCATCACCGACGGCAGCGCCAGCCATCCGGGCTCGCATGTATGGCCGGCCAGCCGCCTGAGCGTGGTGCGGCCCCAGGAAAGCGCCGAAGCCTTGCGCCGCCTGGGCATGCCGCTGCACAGCCTGAAGTGGATTCGCGGCGGCTTCTGCGATAACGCCCTCGCCGCACGCGAACCGCAGATGAGCCAATTTATCGCACGCTACCTGCAGCCGGGCGATGTGGTGTTTTCCACCTGGCGCCACGACGGCAATGAAGACCACGACGCCGTCGGCCGGGCCAGCGCCCAAGCCTGCAGCCTGGTGGGCGCGCAGCTGTATGAACTGCCGATCTGGGCCTGGCACTGGCCCGCCCGCGAGGGTCCGCTGATCCCCTGGCAACGGGCGCGCAAAGTGCGCCTGGACTCCTGGAGCGTGGCACGCAAACTCCACGCCGTGCATGCGTATGCCAGCCAATTGGTCGGCGACCCGCAGATCGGCCTCGCGCCGATGCTGGCCCAGGTACTGCTGGAACGCATGCGCGAACCTTACGAGATTGTTCTGTCCTAGTGCCTGGCAGGCGTGCAACTCGTCTATACCTGTTGTTTCTCACAGTAGCGACCTGCGCAGAGAGTGGTTAGGGTGCGGGAAGCACTGCATGAGTTGAGGTGCAGTCGAGAAAGACATGCCAACCCTTTGCATTGGCCGGTATTTTCGAACAGGTAATACGCCGTCCCTGATCCGTATCGCGCATCACGTTGTCATGGTCTGACCCGCGTCCGCCGCTGCTGGCGCCGGGGCAACAATCCCCTCGAACGAGGTTGGATCATGCACGCACGGACTCCCCTTCAGCGCTACGTGAGCCTTGTCACGGCAATCGCCCTCAGCGCCTGGCCACTGCCGTCCCACGGGGCCTGTAGCATCGCCCCTACCGCCGGCAACGATACCTTTACCTGCGACAGCGCCAGCAGCCCGGGCTTCAGTGATCTTGGCGGCAACAACCAACTGCTGTTTCCCAGCGGCAACGGTACGATTACCGGCAATGTCACCTTGGGTGCCGGTAATGACCTGCTGCAATTGGACGCAACGGGGGCGAGGCTCAATGGCTCGGTGAGCATGGGGGATGGCGCCAATGTCTTGCGGCTCAATAGCGGCACTGTCACCGGGGCCGTCACCCAGGGGGCGGGGGCGGATACGGTACAGATCAACGGCGGCAACGCGGGGCCGATCAGCCAGGGCGCCGGTATCGACAGTTTTTCCATGAGCGCCGGTACGATTGCCGCGCTGGCCCAGGGCGACGGGCACGACCAGTTCCTGATGAGTGGCGGCACCATCAGCGGCGCCTTCGAGGATGGCGACACCGCCCTGATGACCGGTGGCCGCATCGGCCGAGTGGACATGAAGCTCGATAACAATCTCTTCGACATGCGCGGCGGCACGATCATCGGCAACCTGGTCACCGGCTTTGGCAACGATACCGTACGGGTGTCGGGCGCCAGCCTGATTGGCGGCAACCTCAGCACCAGCGGCGGTACGGATACGATTACCGTCACCGGCGGCACCGTCAACGGGCAGATCCTCGCCAGTACTGGCGCAGACACCTTCAATTGGATCGACGGCGGGCAAATCAGTGCGGCGATTCTAATGGGGCCGGACAACGACCTCGCGGCGTTGAAAAACCTGAATGAAACCCTGCTGGCCTTCACACCGCTGATGGATGGTGGCAGCGGCATCGACACCCTGACCTTCGACAATACCCAGGCCACCACGCCAGGGCGCTACGCCAATTGGGAACAAGTGGCGCTGAACAACACCACCACCTTCACCCTGGGCGGCGCCTTCGTGCTCGGCGATGCGGGCACCGGGTCCGGCACGCTGGCGATCAATAACGGCAGCACATTGCGGGTCACTAACGGCCTCATCAGCGCGTTCAGCACGGGTGAGGCGGTTAGCGTCAGCAACAGCGGCCTGATCGACATGGCCACCGGCAGCACGCTCGCCACCGACACCCTGACGATCAATGGCAATTACACCGGCAATGCCGGGTTACTGGCCCTGCAAAGCGTGCTGGGCAGCGACGACTCGCCCAGCGATAAACTGCTGGTCAGCCAGGGCACGCTCCAGGGCGCCACGCTGATCCGTATCAGCAACCTCGGCGGCACGGGCGCGGCAACGTTGCAGGACGGTATCCAGGTGGTGCAGGCCACCCACGGCGCCACCGGCAGCGGCAGTGCGTTCAGCCTGGCAGGACGCGTGTCCGCCGGCGCGTACGACTATTACCTGTTCAAGGGCGGCGTAACGGCCGGCACGGCGCAAAGCTATTACCTGCGCTCAACGCTGCCGGTCGCCCCCCCAGTCATTGACTCGCCTTTGCCTGAGCCCGTCATTGACTCGCCTGTGCCTGAGCCCGTCAGTGGCACGCCAGCGTTGCCGCCCAACCCCGCCGTGGCCCCGCTTGCCTTGTACCGCCCCGAAGTGCCGATCTACGCCGCGTTGTATCCAGCCGCGCAACAGCTCGTGCAAGGCATGCTGGGGACGTATCACCAACGGCTGGGCGAGCAGCATACCGCTGCCGTGCCGGCGGGCTGGGGCCGAGTGTATGGCGGCAGTAGCCGCCAGACCTTCGCCGGCACGGTCAGCCCGACACTGGACAGCTCAATCACCGGCTTCCAAGTGGGCAGCGATGTGTACGCCAGCCAGCGCCAGCGCAGTGGTTTTTTTATCGGCCACAGCACCCTTAAAGGCGACGTCAAAGGCTTTAACGGTGGCTGGCAGAACCAGCACGCTGGCCGCACCACGTTGCGTGGCGACAGCCTGGGCGTGTATTGGACGCTGCTCGGCGCCAACCGCGCCTACCTCGACCTGGTGCTGATGGGCACCCGCTTCGATGGCAGTAGCCGGTCCGCCCCAGGCATCCAGCTGCAGACCCGTGGGCATAACCTGCTGGCCAGCGCCGAAGTCGGCTGGCCGTTTGCGCTCAGCCAACGCTGGGAGCTTGAACCCCAGGCACAACTGATCGTCGACCGCACGCAATTCGATAGCCGCAATGACGGCATCGCGGACGTTGCCTTCAGCGCCGACAGCAACCTCGTCACCCGTCTCGGTGTGCGTCTGCGCGGGGGCTACCGGGTGCGCGGTTTGCCGTTGCAACCCTATGGGCGGGCCGATGTGTGGCACGCCAAGGGCGGGACCAACACCGTGACATTCAACGATGTGACCGCCATCGACACCGAACAGCGATCCACCACCCTGGGCCTGAACCTCGGTACTACGCTGCAGGTCGCCAGAGGCGTAAACCTGTATGGCGAGGTGGGCTACAAGCGCAACCTGGACAGCCAGGCACTGAACGGCCACGACGCGACACTCGGCGTACGCGTTGCGTTCTAGTTGTGTATCGCACCGGGTGAGGCCGCGACTAGGTTTTCACCAGGCTGGCACCCCGAAAGCGCGAGCATTGAAAGGCGATGCCCAGCCAGATAAACCAGGCAGGCATCACGCACAGTGCCAGCCGGGTATCCGGGCGCAGCGCCAGCAAGCCCAGCACAAAGGCCAGAAACGCCAGGGAAAACCAGGCCATCGGCACCCCGCCGGGCATCTTGTAGATAGACTTCGCGTGCAGGTCCGGGCGCTTTTTGCGGTAGGCGATGTAGGACGCGAGGATCGTCGACCAAGTAAAAATCACCAGGATCGCCGAGACGGTCGACACAATGGTGAAGGCCGTCATCACCTCCGGCACCACAAACAGCAACACCAGCCCTAGCAGCATCAACAGCGTGGTAAACGCCAGGCTGATAAACGGCACGCTGCTGGTCGACAGCCGCCGGAATATGCCCGGCGCATCGCCCAGGTCAGCCAGGCCGAACAGCATGCGGCTGGCGGAAAACACCCCGCTGTTGGCCGACGACGCTGCCGACGTCAGCACCACGAAATTCACGATCCCAGCCGCAGCCGGAAATCCCGCCACCAGGAACAGCTCCACAAACGGGCTTTTGCTCGGCGACACCTGCTGCCACGACGTGACCGCGATGATGCACGCCAAAGCCAGCACGTAAAACAAGATAATGCGCAGCGGAATCGAGTTGATCGCCTTCGGCAAGGTCTTCTCCGGTGCCCGTGTTTCAGCGGCTGCGGTGCCGATCAGTTCGGTGCCGGCAAACGAAAAGATCGCCATCTGGAACCCGGCAAAAAAGCCGAACAACCCATTGGGAAACGCCGCTTGTTTATCCAGCAAATGGCTCAAGGAGGCCGTCACCCCCGTGGGTGATACAAACGAGCTGGCGATCAGCACCACGCTCACGCCGATCAAGGTCACCACGGCGATGATCTTGATAATCGCGAACCAGAACTCCACTTCGCCAAACAGCTTGACCGTCAGCACATTCAGCGCAAACAACGTGAGCAACATGCCCACGGCGGGCATCCAGGCCGGCACATCGGGAAACCAGTACTGGAAAAACCCGCCAACCACCACCGCGTCCCCCACCACCGCCACGCTCCAGCTCAGCCAGTACGACCAGCCCAGAAAGAATGCGGCACGCGGCCCCAGGTACGCCCCGGCGAAGTCGGCGAAACTCTTGAAGTTGAGATTGGACAGCAGCAGCTCGCCCATGGCGCGCATCACGAAGTACACGAACAGGCCGATGATCATATAGATCAGGATGATCGAGGTGCCGGACAGCGCGATGATCTTGCCGGAGCCCATAAACAGGCCGGTTCCGATCGCACCGCCCATGGCCATCAGCTGGATATGGCGGTTGCTCAGGGTGCGTTGCAACGCAGGCTTTTCATAAAGCCCGGGCGTGGTTGTTTTCATCACAAAACCTCTTGTTATGTTTTTGAGTTTTGGCAGAAAAAAGTTGAGCGTTGCTTGTTATTGGAATCAGGCGGTCTGGCTTTCGAAACCGTGCAGCACGTTGACGGCATTGATGCCGATCTCATCGACCATGTAGCCGCCTTCCATCACAAACAGGGTCGGCACGCCTACCCCGGCGATGATCTCGCCCATCCCGAGGAAGTCCTGGCTGTCGAGCAGGAAGTGGCTGATGGGGTCATCCTTGAAGGTATCCACGCCCAGGGAGATCACCAGCACGTCGGGGGCAAAAGCGCGCAGTTGGCGACAGGCGTCGATCAGTGCGGTTTGGTAGTGGGCCCAGGTGGTATTTTTCGGCAACGGGTAATTCAGGTTGAAGCCCTCCCCGGCCCCGGCCCCGCGCTCGCTGCTGAAGCCTGAAAAATACGGGTAGGACACCGACGGTTCGCCGTGCAGGGAGATGAACATCACATCCGGGCGGTCGTAGAAAATATTCTGCGTGCCATTGCCATGGTGAAAATCCACGTCCAGTACCGCCACGCGCTTGGCGCCCTGGGTGATGGCGTGTTGCGCGGCAATCGCGGCATTGTTGAGGTAGCAATAGCCGCCCATGTACTCGCGGGCCGCATGATGCCCGGGTGGGCGACACAATGCGAAGGCACTGTTATGACCTTCATCAAGCAGCGCCAGGCCGGTCAGGGCGATATCCGCACTGGTTTTTACCGCGTTCCAGGTGGTGCCGGTAATCGGCGAACCGGCGTCCATCGCATAAAAACCCAGCTTGCCGTCGATGAATTCCGGCACCTGTTGATTGGCCAGGTCACGCACCGGCCATACCAACGGCAGTGCATCGTGGCTGCGGCCGACGGCGGTCCACTCGGCCCAGGCGGTTTCGAGGAACGCCACGTAACGCTCACTGTGGGCATTGACGTAACAGGCACGCTCAAAATGGCGCGGTACGATGATGTCGCCCAGGCCCACCTGCCGAACGCGATCACGCACGGTGTCGGCGCGGCTCGGTTGCTCGAACGAGGGCTTGAGCACGCCGTCTTTCAGTTCGGTGCCATGGTGCAAACGGTGGTCATCACTAAAAACAGTCAACATTTCTCTAGATCCGTCAGTAAAAGACAGGATCTATTTTGTTCTGACGGCCTGGGGCTTTCTTTGCTTTTAGTTGCGACACTGTTAGCTTTATCGGGCATTTTTACCCCTGAGACAGCCATATATGAAAAATAAAACCAAGCAGGTCGCACTTGATGAGACTGATCTCGCCATCCTCGCCCTGCTGCAGGAAGACGCCAGCATTTCCAACGCGCAACTGAGTGAGCGCCTGTCCCTGAGCCTCACCCCCTGCTGGCGGCGCCGCAAACGCCTGGAAGAAGAAGGCGTGATCAAGGACTACCAGGCCAACCTCGACCGCAAGATGCTCGGCCTGGACATCCTCGCGTTTGTGCATGTGCGCTTCGCGATCCACACCGACCACGCGCCCGACGCCTTCGAGGCCGTGGTAAAGCAACTGCCCCAAGTGTTGTCGTGCCACAAGATCACCGGCGATGCGGATTATCTGTTGCAAGTGCTGGCGGAGGACCTGGACAGCTACAGCGAGTTTGTCGAAAGCGTGCTGCGGCGCCAGTTGGGGATTGCGTCGATCCAGTCGAGCCTGGCGTTGCGGGAGGTGAAGGCGACGAGTCGGGTGGCGATTGCGATGCGGGGTACTCACTGACATCATCAACGAAGATGTGAAAAATTCGTTAACCAATTCTCCCCAAAGGCTTTTTTACGCAGACATACTCTGTCACACTGATGCGAATAATTATCAACATCTTTATTATTCGCCAGGGACGGCGCTTCGGGGAGAGTCCGTTCGATGTCTGCGCAACACTACGCCGGTAAAGGTTTTACACCCAGCTCGATGGCTTTGGCTGTCTGTCTTGCCGCCTCACACGCGGCCTTTGCCGACGACGCGCCGGCAACCACCCTTGAATTGGGGGCCACGCAAATCTCCGGTGAGGGGCAACTGGCCGAAACCACCGAAGGCACGCAGTCCTACACCACCGGCTCGATGAAAACGGCGACCAAACTGCCACTGACCCTGCGTGAAACCCCGCAGGCCGTCACCGTCATTACGCGCCAGCGTATGGATGACCAGGCGATGACCAGCATCAACGACGTAGTCAATGCCACGCCCGGATTGTTTCTGAACTACTCCAACGGTCCTGGACGGCAGTCCTACACCTCGCGTGGGTTCGACATCGACAACCTCATGTATGACGGCATCCCCAGCGGCTATAACGGCGTTTCCGTGGGCGCCCAGCCAAACCTGGCGATGTTTGATCGCGTTGAGGTGGTACGCGGTGCCACCGGCCTGGTCACCGGCGCGGGCAACCCTTCGGCCGCCATCAACCTGATCCGCAAGCGGCCGCTGGATGAGCAGAAAGTCACCCTGACCGGCGCCGCCGGCAGCTGGGACGATTACCGTGGCGAGATCGACGCGTCCAGCCCACTCAATGACAGCGGCACACTGCGGGGCCGAGTCGTCGCCTCGTATCGCGACGCCAACAGTTTCATCAATAAAGCCGAGGAAGATCACGGCCTGTTCTATGCCGTCACCGAAGCCGACCTGAGTGAGGACACCACCCTGACCCTGGGCTTCTCCAACCAGAAGGACAAAACCAACTACTTCTGGGGCGCCTCGATGATCGGCCAGGATGGCCATCACCTGAACCTGCCGCGCTCCTACAACCCGGGCACCACCTGGGAGAACAAGGATCAGGAAATCAACACGGTGTTCGCCGAACTGCGCCAGCGCCTGGCCAACGACTGGAAGCTCCAGGTCAACGCCAACTACGCCCAGCAGGATGCGTTGTTCTCCGGTTCCTACCAGTCGCGCTGGGTCAACAACACACTGGCCCGTACGGTCTATCAGGCCGCCTACGATGAAAATCAGGCCGGCGTCGATGCCTTTGCCAGCGGACCTTTCGAAGCGTTCGGGCGCAGCCATGAACTGGTCGTGGGGGCCAGCCGGCGCATCTACGACATGACCACCCACAACTACAGTCCGTACAACCTGAACTGGCCACTGACGGCGGGCAAACCGGACTTCGTCCACACCACCAACGACCGCGAAGTCACCACCCAGGACGGCGTCTACGTGACCACGCGCCTGAGCCTGGCCGACCCGCTGAAGCTGATCCTCGGCGCCCGACTGGACTGGTATGACTACGACGCCCATGGCAGCAACGACGGCGACTACCACGTCACCCGCAACCTGACCCGCTACGCAGGCTTGATTTACGAGCTGGACGACCATCACTCGGTCTACGTCAGCTACAGCGACATCTTCACGCCGCAAACCGGCAAGGACACCTCCGGCACCCCGGTCAAGCCAATTGTCGGCAAGAACTATGAGGTCGGCATCAAGGGCGAATACCTCGGTGGCGCGCTGAATGCGAGCGTCGCGCTGTTCAACGTCGACCAGGAAAACCGCGGCGTGCAGGTGTTCGTGGCAAATTGCCCACAGGCATCGTGCTATGAAGCTTCAGGCAAAATTCGCAGCCAGGGCATCGACTTCGAACTGCAAGGCGCGCTGACCGAGAATTGGCAGGTTGGCGGTGGCTACACCTATGCGCGTACCCACACCATCAAGGATGACGCCAACCCGCAGAACGTAAACAAGCAGTTCGACACCGACACCCCGGAGCAACTGTTCAAGCTGACCACCAGCTACCGGTTCCAGGGCCCACTGGAAAAACTCCGCGTCGGTGGCAACGTGTCCTGGCAGAGCCGTATGTATAACGACGTCAAACTGGCGGACGGCAGCACCTATCGCCTCAAACAGGGCGCTTATGCCGTCACCGACCTGATGGCCGGCTACAAGGTCAACCAGAACCTGGACCTGCAACTCAACGCCAACAACATCTTCGACCGCCGTTACTACTCCGCCATTGCCAACGACATAAGCTATGGCGGCGACTCCTACGGCAACCCACGCAGCTTCGGCGTAACCGCTAAATACACCTTCTAACTCCGCCTCCCTCTGCGGCTACCCACCCGGGTAGCCGTTGCTAAAGTCCCCTGCCCCAACGCCGATAACCCATTGGCATCCCCGAATCTGCAAAAACCCGGATTGCTGCTTTGCTGTATCAGCGGGCCATCGTGGCACGCCGCATGCTTTGTTCCTGGCTCGCCCACATGGAGTAAGAGTGTATGCCCGCACGCGCACGTTTCCTGGAGCACTATCGCAAGGCCGACCGCATCATGCTGGCGTTGATCTGGCTGATGTTCCTGTTCTCCCTTGGCCTGGCGTTCTGGCACGACACCTTGCTGCAAGCCGTGGTCGTCGGCGGCGGCACCAGTGTGGTGCTGACCGCGCTGTATCGCGCATCAAGCGGAACCCGCTTGATGCGGTGCGCACTGGGCGCCGGCCTGATGGTCATGGCCGCGCTGCATATCAACCAGGCGCAGGGCGTGATCGAATCGCACTTCGGGATCTTCGCGCTGCTGGCGGTGCTGACATTTTACCGGGACTGGCTGCCGATTCTGGTCGCAGCGCTGACTATCGCGGTGCACCACGTGGTGTTTCATGCGCTGCAGCATCAAGGGTTTCCGGTATTCGTGATGGAGCACCACGGCGGCTGGACCATGGTGTTCGTCCACGCCTTCTACGTAGTGATGGAAACCGTCGCCCTCCTCTACCTCGCCGTGCACAGCCAGGCCGAGGCGGTGGAAAGCCAGGAAATGCTCGAGAAGATGCTCGCCGTCACCTCGCAGTTCACCGTAGAAACCGCCCAGGGTGAGGGCAAGGTGCATGTGTCCCTCGCCAAGCGTTTCGACCACTTCCTGCAGCAGATCACCCACCTGATCGACGGCGTCGCCCGTGACTCCCACGGCCTCGGCCAACTCGGCCAGGAACTGGCCAGCGCCAGCGGCACCCTGGAAAAAGGTGCGCGGCATCAACTCGCGGAAATCAGCCAGATGACCGGCTCGATGCAGCGCATGGAAGACGCCACGGGCCACATCGCCGTGCACGTCGAACACGCAGTGGAACACGCGGGCAAGGCCAGCCAGCAAATCATCCGGGGCCAGGAAAGCGTCAGCCGCGCCCAACAGGAAATCAGCCAACTGGCCTCACGCCTCACCGGCACCAACCAGACCGTGGAGGGCTTGGCCGTACAAGCCGAGCAAATCGGCACCGTCATGGAAGTGATCAACAGCATCGCCAACCAGACCAACCTGCTGGCCCTCAACGCCGCCATCGAAGCCGCCCGCGCCGGCGAACAAGGCCGCGGCTTCGCCGTGGTCGCCGACGAAGTACGCAGCCTGGCGCAACGCACCGCCGTGTCCACCCAGGAAATCAAAACCATCATCGAAAGCTTGCAACACGGCAGCCGCCAGGCGGTTGAAGCCATGCACGACAGCCGCCAAGGCGTAGAGCGCTGCGTGGAGGACAGCCAGGTGGCGGTGGACATGCTGCGGGCGGTCGGCGTTGATATTCAGCAGATTGATCAGCTCAACGGGCATATCGTCAACACCACCCGTGAACAAACCTCGGCGAACCTGGAGATCGTGGGACGGTTGCAGGCAGTGCAGAGCATTGCGCAAAGCACGGCAGACGATGTGGAAACCCTGGCACGCAGCAGTGAGCAACTGCCGCCGATTGCGGTGCGGTTGGATGCGTTGGGGAGGCGGTTTCATCAGTGATGAACGGGAGGCCACTCTCTTGGCTTACAGGCTGTTGCTGAATACGTTAATACGGTAGAACCGTCAAACGGCATTTTTACCTGATTGACACCAAGAATGTACCAGCTCCATTTTATGGAAATCTTATAGGGAATTACCGTGACAACAATAAACACCGCGCCTCAAACAGCTCCCCAGTGCCTCTTGCGCCCAGAGAATGCCATTAAAAAATATGAAGCGCTGTTTCTGGAAATCGACTCGGGACAAATTAAGCTACCCATGTTTCAACGCGAATTCGTTTGGGACAAGGATCAAAGTGCAAAGCTGATTGACAGCATCCTAAAAGGTTATCCTATCGGGACTTTTATTCTTTGGAAAACCAAGGAAACCCTGCGATCAGTCAAGGACATTGGAAACCACAAACTACCCGACACACCGCAAGGTGACTATGCTCAATACATCCTTGACGGCCAACAGCGCATTACATCGCTGTATGCTATCCGCAAGGGAATACGTATAACAAAAGACAAAAAAGAAATCGACTACAAAGATATCTTTGTCAATCTTGACTACGACCCTCTCAGCGATGAGCAGATCGTGACAAGTCAGCGAGAAGAGGGCAAAACCTATGTATCAGTACACCGCCTTCTTACATCAGATGCATTGGACTTTATTGACCAGATCGGAATAGCAAAATCGAGAATATTTCAAGAGTACAAAACCAGCTTAACAACGTATGACTTTTCCACGATCACCATCAAGGATTACCCAATAGATATCGCTTGCGATGTGTTCTCTCGCATCAATACGGGTGGCAAACCGCTCACACTTTTTGAAATAATGGTCGCGATGACCTATGACGAAACCCGGAAATTTGACCTGGCGTTAAAGTTCGAAGAGCTGATCTATGGCAGCGATGAAGTCGACAAGAGCCTTGCCAAGGCAAAATTCGAAACAATACCTGCCGCTACGGTTCTTCAAGCTGTTGCCGCCATCGCACTAGGCAGTATCCGCGCCAAAGATATCTTAAAGATCAGTCGCGACCTGTTCATTGCGAATTGGGAGCCCATGGTCTCATCCATGTTCACGGCAGTAGACTTTATCAGAACGAAATTGCACGTACCTGTCTCCCAACTTCTCCCCTACTCGTCTCTGTTGGTGCCCTTCACCTATTTCTTCCACAAAAATGGCAACAAGAGGCCGACGGAGACGCAGGCGAAACTGCTTAAACAATTCTTTTACTGGGTGGGTCTAAACTGGCGATACAGCGGTGCAACTGAGACAAAAATCGCCGAAGACCTGAAGAAAATGAACCTCATACTAGAGGCACAGAAACCAAAATATTCTTCGGATGAACTGACGGTCTCTGCTGAGGATATCGCCGCCACCTGGTTTTCTGCCGGGAACGCAAATGTGAAAACCATTCTGTGTTTATTCGCCTCTCAGAAACCTAAAAACCTTGATGACGACAGCGATGTTATTTTGGACAACTCGAATCTTAAAATCGCATCCAGTAGAAACTATCATCATTTTTTCCCAAAAGCGTACATCAACAAGCATTTCCAGGATTGGGAACCCAACCTGATTGCGAACATCACATTAATAGATGCGGCTTCAAACAACAAGATTCGTGCAAAGGCACCCAGCTTTTATATTGGAGAGTTCAACGCTGCCAACTCAAAGCTTGCTGCATCGCTGAAATCCCATTTAATTGAAAATCCGATGGATTATGGAATTGCCGAGGACAATTATGAGAAATTCCTGGAAAAGCGCTCTGCCGCCATTGCCATGAGTCTCAACGAGGCACTGAATCCAGATAGCTAGAGTGCGCTAGAAGGGGGGCAGACTCATTTATCCGCTGACGATTAACTTCATCAACGCAAGAATAAGTCACCCCTGCTTCCGTGGCTCGATGGAACATCTTCAAATCATCAACACACACTTATATAGGGCGCGAATTCTGTTCGAGCACATCAACAAAAACGTAATTTCTGATTTTTTGCTTAGTTGCATCCAGCGCAAGATTCAAAAGTGTACCTTCACATTCAATATCCTTGACATAGGTCAGCTTTCCGCCAATATATACGCCTAGCGTGTTGAACTCTTCACCTGTGGCATCGATAGCGCCGGCAAGCTTTGCCATTTCAAAAATCTTCGACCGGCCAACTGTTTTTTTGAAGATATCATGCGCGAAGCGGTTTCGCTCATTATTGATAACCTCAAGCGATCTGAATATCTCTATCGGCAGCCCAACATTTTTAGCAATGTACAACTTGTTATGAAACCCTATTTTTTCAATTCCTGAGAACACTGCCATGCCTTTATTGACCTTGAAGTTCACCCACTGCTCTATAAGAAACTCAAATATCAGGTGATAGCTTATGACCTGCAAGGATTGAGGCGACTTACTATCTACTTCCTTCAAGGGTTCGCTCCCTTCAAGCTTATTCAACTGTTCATTGAATGCCACAAAACGCCCCATTTCCTCATCGGTGCTGCCTCTCATTGCGCCTCCTGACGTCACTTTATTTAAGTTAACTATCCAAACTCACCCCCGATAACGCAACGCCTCCACCAACAACGCAAACGCCGGCGATGCCTGCCGCCGGCTGGGGTAGTACAGATGAAAGCCGGCAAACTGCGGCGACCAGTCTTCCAGCACTTGCACCAGTTGGCCGCTCTTGAGGTAGGGCGCGACCACGTCGTGGGGGATGTAACTCAACCCGAACCCGTCCAGCGCTGCCTCCAGTAGTTGATAGACGCCGTTGTAGGTGACCTGGCCCGTCACACGGACCTTAAGGGTTTCGTCACCCTTGGCGAACTCCCAGGCATAGAGGCCGCCATTGGTGGGCAGGCGCAGGTTATTGCATAAGTGCCCGGTCAGTGCGCGGGGTGTATCGGGCGGTGTGCGCGAGGCAAAGTAGGCGGGCGAGCCGACCACCGCCATCCGCATGTCCGGCCCTATGCGTGTGGCAATCATGCCCTCAGCCACGTCTTCACCCAGCCGCACACCGGCATCGAAGCCTTGCGCGGCGATGTCGACAAAACCGTAGTCGCAGCACACTTCCACCGAGATGTCGGGGTACTTGGGAAGGAATGTTTTCAGCACCGGCCGGATGATCTGGTCCAGCGCATGGTCCATGGCGTTGATACGGATCGTGCCGGAGGGCGTGTCGCGCAGATCGCTCAGCCCCGCCAACTCGAACTCGATATGCTCAAAGTGCGGCCCTACCCGATTGACCAAACGCTCCCCCGCTTCGGTCGGTGACACGCTGCGCGTGGTGCGCGTCAGCAAGCGCAGGCCAAGACGTGCCTCCAACCCCCGAATGGTGTGGCTGAGCGCCGACTGTGAAACGCCCAGCCGCGCCGCCGCCTTGGTGAAACTTCGCTCTTTGGCCACGGCGAGGAAGGCAAGCAGATCGCTGGCGTTTTCCCTAAGCATTGATGAGCTACCCACATAAGTATTTTCGGATTTTAGCCGCTAATTACATCAATGCGCAGCTGGTAGATTAATCGCCATCAAGAGGAGAACGCCATGCTCATCATCAATACCAACGGTTCACAGCCTTCGGCCAGCGGGCCGGCGGATTATTTCACCGGCACGGTGCGTGTCGATGCGCCTTTCAAGGGGACTGATGACGCGCGCGTCAGTGGCGCTACCGTCACGTTCGAACCCGGCGCCCGCACGGCCTGGCATACCCATCCCCTGGGCCAGCTGCTGATCGTCACCGCGGGATCGGGCCTGGTCCAGGAACTGGGCCAGCCGGTACGCGCCATCAACCCCGGCGATACGGTGTGGATTGCGCCCAACGTCAAACATTGGCACGGCGCGACCGCCACCACCGCAATGACGCATATCGCGATTGCCGAAGCCCTCGACGGTAAGGTGGTGGACTGGATGGAACAGGTCAGCGATGAGCAATTTTCGCATGCCATTTGAAATCGAATCGCACCCGAGGTCGGTATGAAAAATACACGTAACGTCACCGTTGTGATTGGCGCCGGCTCAATCGGCCAGGCCATTGCGCGGCGTGTCAGCGCAGGCAAGCACGTGGTGCTGGCGGACCTGCGCCTGGAGCAGGCAGAGGCCGCCGCCAAGGTGCTGCGCGATGCCGGTTTCGAGGTGACCACCGCCAGCGTCGATGTGGCCTCTCGCGCATCGGTCGAAGCCCTGGTGCACACGGCCACCGCCCTCGGCGATATTACCGGTGTAATCCACGCCGCGGGGGTTTCCCCCTCCCAGGCACCGGTGGCGACTATCCTGCGGGTGGACCTCTATGGCACAGCCCTGGTGCTGGAAGCGTTCGGTGAGGTGATCGCCGAAGGGGGCGCAGCAATCGTCATCGCCTCGCAATCCGGTCATCGGCTGCCTGCCCTGTCGGCTGCTGAGAACACAGCGTTGGCCACCACCCCCACCGAAGAATTGCTGGCCCTGCCGATGCTTCAGGCCGACAAGGTGCTGGACCCGCTCAACGCGTATCAGCTCTCCAAACGCGGCAATTCGCTACGGGTAATGGCGCAGGCGGTGCGCTGGGGCAAGCGCGGCGCCAGGGTCAACACCATCAGCCCCGGCATTATCTTCACCCCACTGGCCAGGGATGAATTGAGCGGTCCACGCGGTGAGGGCTATCGACGCATGATCGAATTGAGCGCCGCCGGGCGAGGCGGCACACCGGATGAAGTGGGCGCCGTCGCGGCATTGCTGATGGGACCGGAGGGCACGTTTATTACCGGCAGCGACTTCCTCATGGATGGCGGAGTTACCGCAGCCTATTGGTATGGCGACCTGGCGGCGGGGTAGCGCCCTGCGGGAGATAGTCCATAGGCCGGCCCCCTTCCCTCACTCCCCAGTGGCTTGCGGCAGCTTGGCGATCACCTTGATCTCGAACTGGTAACCGTACAGCCACGTCACACCGACGCCGGTCAGCGTGGGGTGTGGCGCGTTGCCCCAGAACTCGGGCACCACCTTCCAGATCGTCTCGAACCTTGATTCGGGATCGACGATAAACACCGTCACGTCAATCACATCATCGAAGGTGCAGCCGGCAGCCACCAGAATCGCATTCAGGTTGCTGAAGGCGAGGCGCACCTGAGCCTCCAGCTCGGGCTCGGGCGAGCCATCCTCAAGGCTGCCGACTTGCCCCGACACGAATAAAAAACCGTTGGACTTGATCGCCGGTGAATAACGATTGCGCTCGTAAAGCGCCTGGCGTCCAGGTGGAAAAACAACGTCACGTTGCGTCATGGGTGTCTCCATCAAAAGGTCAACTGAGCGAAACCAACAATGCAGCGACTGTAAGGGCTTGTGCCTGGGCGATAAACGCGCAAACTTGGCTATCACTGTTTGGGAAATCCAAACAATCCAAGGGATAACCGGAGCGGCAATGGACCGTTTTGATGCAATGCAAGCCTTTGCGCGCGTGGTGGAAGCGGGCAGTTTCACCAAGGCCGCCGAAACCCTGCACATGAGCAAGACCACCGTCACCCAGCTGGTGCAGCAATTGGAGGCACGGCTGCGGGTTAAATTGCTCAACCGCACCACGCGTAAAGTCAATGTCACGGCTGATGGCGCGGTGTATTACGAGCGCGTGCTACGGCTGCTGGCCGATATGGACGACGCCGAGACCAGCCTGTCCGGCGCCGCGACGCTGCCTCGCGGCCGCTTGCGAGTGGACGTGCCGAGCCCGCTGGCGAGCCTGATTCTGGTGCCTGCGTTGCCTGGGTTTTACGCACGCTACCCGGACATCCAGATCGACATGGGCGTCAGCGACCGCATCGTCGATATGATTGATGAGAACGTCGATTGCGTGGTGCGCGGCGGCGAACTGATGGATCAGTCGCTGATGGCCCGGCGCGTAGCCGACCTGCCGCTGGGCGTGTTTGCCGCACCGAGCTACCTGGCACGCGTCGGCATGCCCAAGCATCCGCAGGAGTTAGAGGATTCAGCGCATCGTATCGTCGGTTTCCTGTGGGCCCGCACCGGCAAACCCGTGCCCTACTCCCTGCGCAGCCCGCTTGAAAGCATCCAGATCAAGGGCCGCTACGCCCTGGCCGTCGACGATGGCAATGCCTACCTCGCCGCCGGCCTTGCCGGGCTGGGTGTACTCTGGCTGCCCAGGTACATGTCCCAACAGTTCGAAGCACGCGGCGAATTAGTGCCGCTGTTTGAGGGCTGGACGCTCGACACCATGCCGCTCTACGTGGCCTTCCCGCCGAACCGGCATATCAGCCTCAAGTTGCGCGTGTTTATCGACTGGGTGACGGAGTTGATGGCGCAGCATGCGCCTGTTGGGCGCCCATAGGGTCCTGGAATGCGTTATCCGGGGTGCGCCGGGTAGCGTAATTTGGGCAGCGTTCAGTGCTCGCTTTTCGATAACATCGTTAAACCACCGACAAGCAGGGTCGGTTTTTATTTTCAGGAAGATACCCAATGCCCCTTAAACACAGAATTCTGCAAACTTTCGGTGAGAAGATTTTCGACAGACCGCTGTTCTACACCTACCCAGGCGGGCTGCGTTTTGAGCTTTCTGAAGCGGGGAACTCCATTGAGCGGTTCCTGACGGCGTTACGTAAGGCGACCGCGATATGCCGAAGTATTTTCACCGCCGAAGATTCGCTGGTGATTACTCTGCGCGTCCACTCTGGAAGCCACGCGTTCAGTCACCGGCACACGCTCAGATCGCTGCGGTCTGCCGAAATCCACATCCCTGCACAACGCTGGATCTGGAGCGAGCAAACAGACCCGGATGACTGGTTCAGTGAGTCTGAGCCCGAATATTGGCTCAACGTGGCATTCGAAGCGCCGGTTGCGCTGCTGGAGACTTTTCTGTGGTGTGCGTTGGCCAGCGACTTTCACGCCATAAAGCCTTCGCCCTGGTGCGAATTCTACCTGTTTAACCTGGACAAAAGCATTCTGGTATTACCTTACGACGACCGAGGAATGGACGTGGTGGGACCCAATAAGGAACTGCTGTTGGCACTCTACAAAACACATCAGGCATACCTGCTGGACTACGACCGTCCGATTATGGATGACACCTTCAGCATCACACCTGTGTCGCCATAATCAAGTGCCCTACGTGCAAGCAATGCGTTGCGCAGATTTCGTTGTGATGATGAATTTCTGCAAAAGCCATTGATTGTCCAACCACACTCACTCCCCTTATCCTCCAACCTCCCCGCCCCCGCGATCCCGGAGCCGCCATGGACCTCGTCACCCTTGCCCTTTTCCTCCCCGCCTGCTTCGCCCTCAACATGGCACCTGGCCCGAATAACCTGTTGTCGGTGAGCAACGCCACCCGTTACGGCTACCGCACCTCGTGCCTTGCCGGTATCGGCCGGCTGCTGGCCTTCGCCGGCATGATCGCCCTCGCCTCCGCCGGGCTGGCGGTGGTGTTGCAAACGTCGGAGTTGTTGTTCTATGGGATCAAGATCCTGGGTGCGGCGTATCTGTTTTATCTGGCGGTTCAATTGTGGCGGGCCAACCCCGAGGCAGAGGCGCAATCGGCACGCGCCAAGGTGGGATTGTGGGCGTTGGCGCGACAGGAGTTTCTGGTGGCGGCAGGCAACCCCAAAGCTATCCTGATCTTCACCGCCTTCCTCCCGCAGTTCGTGGTGCCAGGCCAACCGATCACCCCGCAGTTTGCCCTGCTGGGTGCGTTGTTTCTGATGCTGGAGTGGGTCGCCATCAGCGCCTATGCCTACATGGGCCTGCATATGCGCCGCTGGTTTGCCGAGCCGCGGGGCAAGCGGATATTCAACCGCTGCTGCGCCGGGTTGTTGTCGGCGGCGGCGACCGTGTTGTTGATGGCGCGTCGCGCTTGAGGAAAAACGGATGACCGCGCACCAGCTCGCCGCGCTTTACCGTGGCTACATTGATTGCCTGAACCAACAGGACTGGGACCGCCTGGGCCACTTCGTCCACCCGGACGTGACCTACAACGGCTTACGGGTCGGCCTGGAGGGCTATCGCGCGATGCTGGAGCGCGACTTCCGCGAAATCCCCGACCTGGTGTTTCGCATCCAACTGCTGGTGGCCGATCCGCCCACGGTTGCCAGCCGCCTGAATTTCAATGTCACGCCCAGAGGCGAATTCTTCGGGCTGGCGATCAATGGCAGAAAAGTGAGCTTCGATGAAAACGTCTTTTATCAAGTCCTCGACGGCAAGTTTGCGCAGGTCTGGTCGGTGATCGACAAGGCGGCGATTGAACAGCAGCTTGTCGTCTAAACTCTGCACTCCGACTACTCAGTGGAGCCGCGCCATGTCCCACAAAACCACACTCTGCCTCTGGTACAACGGCAGCGCCGAGGAGGCCGCCAACTTCTACGCCAACACCTTCCCTGACAGCTCGGTGGACGCCGTGCACCTGGCGCCCGGTGACTACCCCAGCGGCAAACAGGGCGACGTACTGACCGTGGCATTTACCGTGATGGGCATCCCGTGCATCGGTTTGAACGGCGGGCCGATCTTTCCCCATACCGAAGCGTTCTCGATGCAGGTGGCCACCGATGACCAGGCCGAAACCGACCGCTACTGGAACGCCATCATCGACAACGGTGGCCAGGCCAGCGCCTGCGGCTGGTGCAAGGACAAGTGGGGGTTGTCATGGCAGATCACGCCTCGGGTCTTGACGGACGCGGTCACCCACGCCGACCCGGCCATAGCCAAGCGGGCCTTCGAGGCGATGATGACCATGACCAAAATCGACATTGCCGCCATCGAAGCGGCGGTCAAGGGCTGACCCACAGGCGGCGGGGCACCCGCTGAGTGCCCCGCCGCCTTAGTGGTCTATGTTTCGATACGCTACCCTTGCCAATTCAATTCTCCCGAATCAATTCGAGCCCCCTATGAACGATGGTGTTCGCATCGCTCCACGAACCCTGCCCGTCCCCCTTTCGATCAGCCCCCAAGCCCAGGCGACACTCAAGCGCCTGGTGGGTGACGACGGTGTGCCGTTAAACGCCCTGCATGCCATGCCCGCGACCGACGACCACGCCGGCTGGCGCCGTATGCAGAACACCGTAGCCCAGCAGTACGCCGCCGCCAACGCGGGCCAGGCGACGTTACTGCGTGCGAGCCTGGAGACCCTCACCCTGGGAAATGCGACGGTCCACGTGGCCACCCCACCAAGTGACACGGGCTTTGCCTACATCGACCTGCATGGCGGCGCCCTGGTGTTCGGGGGCGGGGAAAACTGCCGTCTTGCCGCCGGCAGGCACGCCGACCTGCACGATGCGGTCTGCTATGGCGTGGACTATCGCATGCCGCCCAACCACCCCTACCCGGCCGCGCTGGATGACTGCATGGCCACCTACCGCCATGTACTGTTGCATCACGCGCCGGAGCATATCGTGATCGGTGGCCGCTCGGCGGGCGGCAACCTCGCTGCTGCCCTGGTATTGCGTGCGCGTGACGAAGGTTTGCCGTTGCCGGCGGCGCTGGTGCTGTTATCGCCCGAAGTCGACCTGACCGAGTCGGGTGACAGCTTCCAGGTCAACCGCACGGTGGATGTGGTGCTGCCCAACCCGCTGATGAGCATTAACCTGCTGTATGCCGATGGCGCGGACTTGTCCCACCCGTACCTGTCGCCGCTGTTCGGCGATTTCACCCGGGGCTTCCCGCCGACCTTTCTGCAAAGCGGCACGCGGGACTTGTTCCTGTCCAACACGGTGCGCATGCACCGGGCCTTGCGCCAGGCGCGGATACCAGCAGAGCTGCACGTGTTTGAAGCGATGCCCCATGGCGGTTTCATGGGGGCTCCGGAAGATGCAGAGCTGGCAGCGCAAGTCGCGGAATTTGTTCGAAACCATTTACGGCGCACTTGACACATTTACTCACACCCCTTGAAGATGGATGCCTTCTTCAGGGTGTGTCAGCAAATGTCCGCAACCTCATCGGTTAACCTTTCCGTCATTGGCTTGATTGCCAAGGCGCAAGGTTGCGTTGCGCACACCCTCAAATCGAAGAAACAGTCGCTCATGTGACCGGGGCGCGCTGTCCCGTCAGATGAGCTGACAGGACATTGAGCGCGGACTTCCTCCCCCAAGCACAATTCCCAATGCCTTTCTGACGGTGACTCAAGCGGTCAACCATCAGGAGAAAGTGCATGTCATCGTTTCAAGGTATCTGGGTTCCCGTGGTTACACCGTTTGCTGGTGGTGCCATCGACTTTGTCGGCCTGCGCCGGCTGGTCAGCCACCTTCTGGAAAAGCACGTGGCCGGGGTCATGGTGTGCACCACCACCGGCGAAGCGGCTGCGTTGAGCCGCCAGGAGCAACTGGCCGTGCTGGATGCGGTGTTGCAAGTGGTGCCTGCACAGCGTGTGGTGATGGGGCTGGCGGGCAATAACCAGATAGAACTGCTGCAGTTCCAGGAAGACATTCTCAAGCGCCCGGTGGCCGGTTTGTTGGTGCCCGCACCGAGTTACATCCGGCCGTCCCAGGCCGGCCTTGAAGCGTTCTTTCGCAGCGTGGCCGACGCGTCCAGCGTGCCGATCATTCTCTACGACATTCCCTACCGCACCGGTGCGGCCTTCGAGCAGGCAACCCTGCTGAACATCGTCGCCCACCCGCGGATCGTCGCGATCAAGGACTGTGGCGGCAACCTGGGCAATACCCTGGCGCTGCTGGCCAGTGGTGAGGTGCAGGTGTTGTGCGGCGAGGACATCCAGATCTTCAACGCGTTGTGCCTGGGCGCCACGGGGGCAATTGCGGCGTCGGCACATGTGCACACCGAGCAATTTGTGGCGCTGTGGCAGCAGGTGCGGGATAACCAGTTGGCTCGGGCCCGAGCGACGTTCCTGGGCTTGGTGCCGCTGATCAATACGCTGTTTATGGAACCCAACCCGGCGCCGGTAAAGGCCGCGCTGGCCATGCACGGGTTGATCAACAGCGAGTTGCGCGCGCCCATGCAACGGGCCAGTGAGGCGGTTATGGCCCAGCTGCAAACGCATCTGAACCCAAACAAATAACCTGTGGCGAGCGGGCTTTCCCGCTCACTACAAGGGGCCACTTCGCCTCAGGACATCAGCCCGACCTGGCCATATGCAACTTGTGCAAGGTGATCTCGCGCACCGCCTGCTTGCTGAGTTGGATATGACGTTCAAGCAGTTGCTGCGCCAGCTCACCGCGCCGTTGCAGGATGGCCGTGAGAATTTGCCCATGCTCCTCGTAGGTCGCCGCAATGCGAGCGGGCTGGGTAAAGTCGAGTCGACGAATGATGCGAATCTTTTCCGTGATGGCGTAGTGCATACGCGCCATTTCACGGTTGCCGGTCGCCTCCACCAGTGCGCAGTGAAAGCGCTCATCCAGCGCGGACACCGCCTGGGTGTCCTGCAGGCGCTCGCTCACCTGGACCAGCCAGGTGGCCTGCAGCGTTTGCAACACCGGGCTCGGTGCCTGCATCGCGCAGAGACGGCTGACCGCCGCCAGTTCCAGCACGATGCGCAGGTCATACAGTTCTTCGAAATAGGCAAAATCGAAGGGCTTGACTTGCCAGCCGCTGCGGAAATACACCTCCAGATACCCCTCCTTCTCCAGGCGATACAGCGCCTGGCGCACCGGCGTGCGGCTGGCGTTGACGCGCTCGGCCACTTCGCCTTCGCTGAAGCGATCACCCGGCAGCAGGCGAAACTCGAAAATATCCGCCTTGAGCTGCGCGTAAATCTGCTCCGCCAGGCTGTCCGGCCGCGCCTTGGTGGTTCTCGCCGTTGCCAGTTGCATGCTTACCCCCGGCTCGCAATAAAGGCACGCCAGCCACCGAACTCGGTGATATCAAGGGCATCAGCCAAGGCCCAGGGCTCGCAGATAAAGCCTTTGACGCTGCGACCATCGGCCAGCACCAGGTTGCCGATCCCCAACGGTGCGGGAATTTCAGCGACAAATTCGCCGAAACGCGCAATGGGCATGTCCCACAGCTCAACGATGATCGCCCGCCCGCTGTCCGCCTTGGCCAGCCCTGGCTTGGGCGGAACGGTGCCTGGCAGCGCATACAGGCGGTAGGTATCGGCGGTCTGGGTCTGTTCCACCAGCACCGCGTTGCGCCCGGTCAGTTGGAAATTCAGCGGCATGCCGCGAAGGTGCGCGCCCACCACCGCTACACGCACGGTGCCAGGCGCTTGCAGCGCCGCAGCCGGTGCAGGCAAGTAACGTTGCGTGGCACCCAGTGGCAGGTTGAGGCTGGTTTGCCAGCGTTTGCCCAGGTGGGCCAGGGCACGGTCATGCCAGGCCGGCGCGAGCAAGGTAATGCCGCTGGGCAAACCGTCGGCACGCAGGCCGGCGGGCAGCGCCAGGGCCGAGAGGTCCGCCAGGTTGGTGAAGTTGGTGTAATAGCCGAATTGGGAGTTGTAGCGCACCGGCTCCTCGGCCATTTCCGCCAGGCTGCGAATGGTCGGTGACGTGGGCACCAGCAACGCATCAAAACCGGCCAGGCTGTGGTTGATGCGTCGGCTCAGTTCGGCGCGCAGGTATTCGGCCTTATAGGCATCACAGGCAGTGTATTGGCGCCCGCTTTCGACAATGCCGCGCACCACCGGGTTGATCGCGTCGGGTTGCTGTTCCAGCATGCGTTCCAGGGCGACGGTGCGCTCGGCGACCCAGGGCCCGAAATACAGTTGGTCCGCCAGCGCCTTGAACGGCGTGAAGTCCACCGGTGTGATGACCGCGCCCAACGCCTTGAAGCCCTCGACCGCCTGCTCGAACACCGCCTGGTTTGCGGTGTCGCCAAAAAACTCCAGGGTCGCCGGGATCGCCAGCTTGATCGCAGCGCCCACCGCGACCGGCGCAGTATTGGGGTTGGCACGTGAATAGGCGTCGCTGGCGTCATAGCCCTCGGCGAGGTGCGCCACGGTTTCGGCGCATTCCACGGTGAGCGCGAACACCGAGACGCAATCCACCGTGCGGCACGCGGGCACCAGGCCGGTGTTGGACAAACGGCCCTTGGTCGGCTTCAACCCCACGATATTGTTGAACCCCGCCGGCACACGCCCGGAGCCTGCGGTGTCGGTGCCCAGGGAAAACGCCACCAGCCCACGAGCCACCACCGACGCCGAGCCGGAGCTGGAGCCGCCGCTGACATACTCGGCATTAAAGCTGTTGCCCACCGCGCCATACGGCGAGCGCGTGCCCACCAGGCCCGTGGCGAACTGGTCGAGGTTGGTCTTGCCCATCAGGATCGCGCCGGCTGCGCGCAGCTTTTGGACGACAGAGGCATCCTGCGCCGCGCTGTAGGCAAATTCGGGGCATGCCGCGGTGGTTTCCCAGCCGGCCGCGTCAATATTGTCCTTGATCGCAAACGGCACACCATACAGCGGCAATTGGGCGATATCGCCGCCCGCCGCCGCCAGGCGCTCACTCAGTTGGGTGAGCTGCGCGGCCAGTTGCGCCGGTGTGGCGCGGGCGATCCAGGCCGTGTCGACGGCGGGGTATCCGGCGGCCAGGGTCAGTAAAAGATCCGGAGTGATTGCGCCGCTGCGGTAAGCGCTTTGCCATTCGCCGACGGTCCAGCCTGTGGGGTTGTGCATGGGAGAACTCCATCTTGTATCCAAGTTTGAATTCCTTGAAGCAAACCCCAGGCCAACCCCAAGGCCCCATGAATATGGGGCTTTCGCTTTACCGCGTGCGCGCTGATGGCGCATCCCCCCGTCGCCCATGCGCCAAAAAAAGACATTCAGCGGACCGTCCGGTTGCGACCCGTCCGATACCGGCCTATGTTCCAAGCCATGCTTTGCATTTTGCTCTCCATAGGTGACGACATGCCCACGCCTTCGCGCCCCGCCGTACTCGAACTGATCGGTAACACGCCGCTGGTTCGGGTCAGCCGTTTCGATACCGGCCCTTGCACGCTGTTCCTCAAACTTGAGTCCCAGAACCCCGGGGGTTCCATCAAGGACCGCATCGGCCTGGCGATGATCGACGCCGCCGAACGCGATGGCCGCCTGCGCCCCGGCGGCACGATTATCGAAGCCACGGCGGGCAACACCGGCCTGGGCCTGGCACTGGTAGGCCGGGCCAAAGGCTACCGCGTGGTGCTGGTGGTGCCCGACAAGATGTCTACCGAAAAAGTGCTGCACCTCAAGGCCATGGGCGCCGAGGTGCATATCACCCGTTCGGACGTCGGCAAGGGCCACCCCGAGTATTACCAGGACGTGGCCGCACGCCTGGCCAAGGACATACCGGGCTCATTCTTTGCCGACCAGTTCAACAACCCGGCCAACCCGCTGGCCCACGAAACCAGCACCGCGCCGGAGATCTGGGCACAAACCCAGCATGATGTGGACGCGATTGTGGTGGGCGTCGGCTCGGCGGGCACCCTCACCGGCCTGACCCGCTTCTTCAAGCGCGTGCAACCCGAGCTGGAGATGGTGCTGGCCGACCCGGTGGGCTCGGTGATGGCCGAATACAGTCGCAGCGGCCAGCTGGAAACGCCGGGGTCCTGGGCGGTAGAAGGCATTGGCGAGGATTTCATCCCCTCGATTGCCGACCTCTCCAGCGTGCGCCACGCCTACTCCATCAGCGATGAAGAAAGCTTCAACCACGCCCGCCAACTGCTCAAGGCCGAGGGCATCCTAGGGGGCTCGTCCACCGGCACCCTGCTGGCTGCTGCACTGCGTTACTGCCGCGAACAGACCGAGCCCAAGCGCGTGGTCACCTTTGTGTGCGACACCGGCACCCGCTACCTGTCCAAGGTCTACAACGATCAGTGGATGAACGACGCTGGCCTGCTGCAATACAAACACTATGGCGACTTGCGCGACCTGATCGCCCGCCGCTTCGAAGACGGCCGCGTGATCAGCGTGAGCCCCGACGACACCCTGCTGACCGCCTTCCAGCGCATGCGCCTGGCGGATGTGTCGCAGTTGCCGGTGTTGGTGGAGGGGCGCCAACTGGTGGGGGTGATTGATGAATCCGACATTCTGCTGGGCCTGCACCAGGACGCCACGCACTTCACCTTGAACGTCGCCAGCGCCATGACCAATACCCTGCAAACCCTGGCCCCCGGCGCCAGCCTGGCCGAGTTGCAGGCGGAACTCGATCGCGGCCTGGTCGCGATTATCGCCGATGCATCGGGCTTTCACGGCCTGATCACCCGCGTCGACCTGCTCAACCACCTACGGAGATCCCTTGCATGAGTCAGCCCGATAAAACTGCATTTGCCACCCGTGTGATCCATGCCGGGCAGTCCCCCGACCCGACTACGGGCGCGCTGATGCCGCCGATCTACGCCAACTCCACTTACCTGCAAGACAGTCCCGGCGTGCACAAGGGCTTCGACTATGGCCGCTCCCACAACCCCACGCGGTTTGCCCTGGAACGCTGCGTGGCCGACCTGGAGGGCGGCAGCCAGGCGTTTGCCTTCGCGTCCGGGCTGGCGGCGATTTCCACAGTGCTCGAATTGCTCGACGCCGGCGCCCATATCGTCTCCGGCAACGACCTGTACGGCGGCACCTTCCGCCTGTTTGACAAGGTGCGCCAGCGCAGCGCCGGGCACCGCTTCAGTTTTGTCGACCTCAGCGATGTGTCGGCGTTTGAAGCCGCACTGCAGCACGACACGCGCATGGTCTGGGTCGAAACCCCGAGCAACCCGCTGCTGAGCCTCACCGACCTCAGCGCCATCGCCCGTATCTGCCGTGACCGCGACATTATCTGCGTGGCCGACAACACCTTTGCCAGCCCGTGGATTCAGCGGCCGCTGGAGCTGGGATTTGATGTGGTGGTGCACTCCACCACCAAATACCTCAACGGCCACTCCGATGTGATCGGCGGTATCGCCATCGTCGGCGACAACCCGGCGCTGGCCGAGCGCCTGGGTTTCCTGCAGAACTCGGTCGGCGCCATCGCCGGGCCCTTCGACGCCTTCCTGACCCTGCGCGGGGTAAAAACCCTGGCGCTGCGCATGGAGCGCCATTGCAGCAACGCGCTGGACCTGGCCACCTGGCTGGAACAACAACCCCAAGTGGCGCGGGTGTATTACCCGGGGCTCGCGTCCCACCCGCAGCACGCACTGGCCCGCACACAGATGCGCGGGTTTGGCGGGATGATCTCAGTGGACCTGAACAGTGACCTGGCCGGTGCCAGGCGCTTCCTGGAAAACGTCAAGATCTTCGCCCTGGCCGAGAGCCTGGGCGGCGTCGAAAGCCTGATCGAACACCCGGCGATCATGACCCATGCGAGCATCCCGGCGGCGACGCGGGCGCAGCTCGGGATTGGCGATGGCTTGGTGCGGTTGTCGGTGGGGGTTGAGGACGTGGAGGACCTGCGGGCGGACTTGGCGCAGGCCTTGGCGCGGATCTAACGACAGAACTCGGTCAAATGTGGGAGCTGGCTTGCCTGCGATAGCATCACCCAGGTACACCTGACACAACGAGGTGTCCGCATCGCAGGCAAGCCAGCTCCCACAGGGACGTGCGTCAGGCCAGCGTGATGCTGGCCCGCGCCGCATGCAGCTTCTTGTAACTGTCGATCAAGCGCAAATGCCGGTCCAGCCCTTCCAGCTTCATGCTGGTCGGCGTCAGCCCGTGGAACCGCACGCTGCCATTGACCGACCCGATCACCGCATCCATCCGCTCATTACCGAACATGCGCCGGAAGTTGGCCTCGTAATCCGCCAGTTGCAGATCGTCGTCCAGTTCCATTTCCAGCACCGCATTCATCGCCTGGTAAAACAACCCGCGCTCGGCCGTGTTGTCGTTGTACTGGAGGAACATCTCCACGCACTCCTTGGCTTCTTCGTGCTGCTGCAAGGCGAGGAAGATCAGCAGCTTGAGCTCCAGGATGGTCAGTTGGCCCCACGCGGTGTTGTCGTCGAACTCGATGCCGATCAAGGTGGTGATATCGGTGTAGTCGTCCAGCTCGCTTTCGATCAGGCGCTCAACCAACGCGTTCAGTTCGGTGTCATCGAGGCGGTGCAGGTTGAGGATGTCCTGGCGGAAGAACAGCGCCTTTTTGGTGTTGTCCCAGATCAGGTCGTCCACTGGGTAGATTTCCGAGTAGTCCGGCACCAGGATGCGGCAGGCGGTTGCGCCAAGGTGTTCGTACACCGCCATATAGGATTCTTTACCCATGTTTTCGAGGATGCCGAACAGCGTCGCGGCCTCTTCGGCATTCGAGTTTTCACCCTGGCCGGAGAAGTCCCACTCCACAAATTCGTAGTCCGACCGGGCACTGAAGAAGCGCCATGACACCACGCCGCTGGAGTCGATGAAGTGCTCCACGAAGTTGTTCGGCTCGGTCACCGCCTGACCTTCGAAGGTCGGCTGCGGCAAGTCGTTCAAGCCTTCGAAACTGCGGCCTTGCAGCAGCTCGGTCAAGCTGCGTTCCAGCGCCACTTCCAGGCTCGGGTGCGCGCCGAACGAGGCGAACACGCCGCCGGTGCGCGGGTTCATCAAGGTCACGCACATCACCGGGAATTCACCGCCCAGGGACGCGTCCTTGACCAGCACCGGGAAGCCCTGGGCTTCCAGGCCCTGGATGCCGGCGAGGATGCTCGGGTATTTGGCCAGCACCTCGGCCGGTACGTCCGGCAGTGCGAACTCGCCTTCGATGATTTCGCGTTTCACCGCCCGCTCGAAGATTTCCGACAGGCACTGCACCTGGGCTTCGGCCAGGGTGTTGCCCGCGCTCATGCCATTGCTGAGGTAGAGGTTTTCGATCAGGTTGGACGGAAAATACACCACCTCGCCGTCCGACTGACGCACGAACGGCAGCGAAACAATGCCGCGCTCTTCATTGCCGGAGTTGGTGTCGAACAGGTGCGAACCACGCAATTCGCCATCGCGGTTGTAGACCTTGAGGCAGTAGGCGTCGAGAATTTGCGTCGGCAACTGATCTTCAGGCCCCGGCTGGAACCAGCGCTCATCCGGGTAATGCACGAACGGCGCATTGGCGATTTCTTCGCCCCAGAACTGGTCGTTGTAGAAGAAGTTGCAGTTGAGGCGTTCGATAAATTCGCCCAACGCCGACGCCAGCGCACCTTCCTTGGTCGCGCCCTTGCCGTTGGTGAAGCACATCGGCGAGTGCGCATCGCGGATATGCAGCGACCACACGTTCGGCACGATATTGCGCCACGAGGCGATTTCAATCTTCATGCCCAGGCCCGCGAGGATCCCGGACATGTTGGCGATGGTCTGCTCCAGCGGCAGGTCCTTGCCGGCGATGTAGGTGCCCGCTTCAGAGGTGGCGCTTGGCATCAACAACGCCTGGGCATCGGCGTCGAGGTTTTCCACTTCTTCGATCACGAACTCGGGACCGGCCTGCACCACTTTTTTCACGGTGCAACGGTCGATGGAACGCAGAATGCCCTGGCGGTCTTTATCGGAAATATCTGCCGGCAATTCCACCTGGATCTTGAAGATCTGGTTATAGCGGTTTTCGGGGTCGACGATATTGTTCTGCGACAGGCGAATATTATCCGTGGGGATATTGCGCGTTGCGCAGTACAACTTCACAAAGTACGCCGCACACAACGCCGACGAAGCCAGGAAGTAATCGAATGGCCCCGGCGCCGAGCCATCGCCTTTATAGCGGATCGGCTGGTCGGCAATCACCGTGAAGTCATCGAACTTGGCTTCAAGCCGGAGGTTGTCGAGAAAGTTGACCTTGATTTCCATGGGGCACACCAGAATAACGGGCTATATAAAAATGGCCGCCATTATGAAGTGTTTCACCCACAAGTTTCAGGCTTTTGACCAGCGGCTGGCGAAATAGCCAATGTGCATTAATCTTCTGCCAGTTGGCGCCGATGGATTGAGTGCAACCAGGGAGTAGTCGGAATGCGCAACAACCAGCCAGTTACACAACGCGAGATTTCACTCGCGCCGCAACAAAAGCTCATCTCGGCGACGGATGTTCGAGGTGTGATCACTTACTGCAACGATGCCTTCGTCGATATCAGTGGCTTTGAGCGTGCCGACCTGATCGGCGCGCCACAGAACATCGTGCGCCACCCCGATGTGCCTCCGGCCGTATTTGCGCACATGTGGGGTGCGCTCAAGCAAGGTCTGCCGTGGATGGGCATCGTCAAGAACCGCTCGAAAAACGGCGACCACTATTGGGTCAACGCCTACGTCACGCCGATCTTCGAAGGCAACAACGTGGTGGGTTTCGAGTCGGTGCGGGTCAAGCCCACGTCCGATGAAATCCGCCGCGCGCAGGCCCTGTACCTGCGCATCAGCCAGGGCAAGCCGGCAGTGCCGCGCCAGGATGCCTGGCTGCCGACAGTCGCCAGCTGCATACCGTATGCGGCAACCGCAGTGGTCGGCAGTGTTGCCGGGCTGTTCCTCAGTGCACCGCTGGCCATCGCGGTGGCTGTGGCGGTCGCCGTGCCGGTGGGGATGCTCTGCTCGCGCTGGCGCCAAAGCAGTACCTTGCGCCTGTTGGCGGGTGTCGAACCCTCGACCTCGGATGCCTTGATCGCCCAGATGTACAGCGACGCCCGTGGCCCCCAGGCCCGCTTGGAAACAGCCTTCCTCAGCCAGACCGCACGCCTGAAAACCTGCCTGACGCGCCTGCAGGACAGTGCCGAACAACTCAGTGCGCTCGCCGGGCAATCCGATCAGTTGGCCACCGCCAGCGCTAAGGGGCTGGACCGCCAGCGCGTCGAAACCGAGCAGGTCTCGGCCGCCGTCAACCAGATGGCTGCGACCACCCAGGAAGTCGCCAGCCACGTGCAGCGCACCGCCGACGCCACACAGCAGGCCAATGGCCTGACCGGGCGCGGACGTGAGGTGGCACGCGATACCCGTGAAGCTATCGAGCGCCTCTCCGCCGTGGTCGCCGAGACCGGGGTCAGCGTGGCGCAACTGGCCCGCGACAGCGATGAAATCGGCAGCGTGGTGGATGTGATCAAAGGCATCGCCGATCAAACCAACCTGCTGGCCCTCAACGCCGCCATTGAAGCCGCCCGCGCCGGCGACATGGGCCGCGGCTTTGCGGTGGTGGCCGATGAGGTGCGCCAACTGGCCCAGCGCACGTCCCAATCCACCACCCAGATCCATGGGCTGATTACCCAGCTCCAGGCGTCCTCCAACAATGCCGTACACAGCATGCAACACGGCCAGCGCCAGGCCCAGGAAGGCGTGGCGTGGGTGCTGGAGGCGGACAAGGCGCTGGTGGGTATCAGCGAGGCCGTGTCGCATATCACCGACATGACCACCCAGATCGCCGCCGCCACCGAAGAGCAAAGCGCGGTCGCCGAGGAGATCAGCCGCAACATCACCACCATCGCCGAGCTGGCCGATCAGACCTCGATCCAGGCCCATCAATCCACGGACCTGAGCAAGGAACTGACCAATACCGCGTCCACCCAATACGCGCTGGTTGAACGTTTCAACCGCTGACGGCTGGCCAAACAGCGCCCGCCATCGTGTATGGCGGGCGCCGCTGGTGTTTTTTTTCGACGAATCCGGCACTTTGTTCTAACCTTGCAAAGCGCCCCGACGGCTGACGCCGTTGGTGACCAAGGTCATGGATGAGAGAAGGACAAGCCGTAACGGAAGCTGGTGATCCTCGCCAAGTCGTAGCACAGGCCCAAGCAGTTGTGCACAGGGCGCAACCTGAATTATTCCCGCGATCCTCCCCTGCGTTACCCCTCCGAGTTATGGCTTTGGCCCGGGCGATTGATCCCTTGTATCAATCCGCTAAGGAGTAAATCCATGAGTGAATCAACGATCCCTTCCAAAGACGACCAGCCCTTCATCCCTGAAGGCGCGCCCCTGCCTGCACGTGGCTCCAGCCAGGCCCTGCCGGAAAACAAGTGGTACAACCTCAAGCTCGACTACACCGATGACAATGGCAAGGTAAACAGCAGTTGGGCCTATTTTGTCGGTAACCAGGCCAGCTGGAGCTTTTGGGACTACATGAGTGCAACGCCGTCCAACGGCGATAAAGCCAAGTTCAAGAATGTCTCCACCGAAGACAACCGAATGCAGCTTGAGATGCAAGATGGTAACTACCTGTCGTGCCGTGCCGCCCCGCGCCTTTGGCTGTACCGTTCCACCGCGCACTACTCGGTGCGCTGGGAAATCGTCAACGGCCAGTTGTTCACGAGCTACCACGAGGGGCCGGTAGGCACCTCCCATGAGCGGGTCCTGGCGCCGGATGCGTACTACCTGCGCGTGGGTGGAACGCCGTTGACCAACTGCCAATGGGTCGAAGCCGCCGATTAACGGCGGTAAAGACAGGGCCGCCCGTTTGCAGGGCGGTTCTGCTTGCGCTAACGTCCCTGCTCTTCCTTTTATGATGCCTGCGCCCATGTCCGTCGCCGACAACCTCCTCGCCTTCACCTTCGCCGCTACCCTGCTCACCCTCACGCCTGGGCTCGACACGGCCTTGGTCCTCAGGACCGCCACGGTGGAAGGCAAACGCCAGGCGCTGCAGGCCACGCTGGGGATCAACGCCGGCTGCCTGGTGTGGGGGGCTGCCGTGGCCTTTGGCCTCGGCGCGTTGATCGCACTGTCGGAAGTGGCCTTCAACCTCCTCAAGTACTGCGGCGCCGCCTACCTGGCCTGGCTTGGCCTGAACATGCTGATGCGCCCGCGGCGCTCGTTGGCGCCCGCCGTGGTGGACGGCAAAACCAGCGGCAACTGGTTTATCAAGGGCCTGCTGGGCAATGTGCTGAACCCCAAGGTAGGAATTTTTTACGTGTCGTTCCTACCGCAATTCATTCCCCAGGGCCATTCGCTGGTGGGCTGGACTTTTGGCCTGGTCAGCATCCACGTGGTGCTCGGGCTGGTGTGGTCGCTGGTACTGATCGGCGCCACGCAACAACTGTCCGGGTTCCTGCGCCGCGAGCCGGTCATTCAGTGGATGGACCGCACCACCGGGGTGATCTTTGTGCTGTTTGCCGCACGGCTGGCGTTCAGTAAGCGCTGAGCGCCAAGTGCATAAAACCGTGCTCAGCACGCGGCTGATAGGTTTCGCGCTTATGTGATCATGCTGACCACGGCGCAACGCAAATAATTGCGCGGGGCCCGAGTGGGTTCAACACTGCAGTGAAAGACCGGTTCCAGGATTACCCGATTGGCCAGAACCAACCCAACGCAATGGATAGCAGGAGCGACCATGGCAGTAAAAAAGTATGACCGGGACACTATTGCCACGATATACGAGTCCTATTTCGGGATCGACACGCAGACGCATTTCGTCAAGGCGGAAATCCTCTCGCCCGCCAAAGATCGAGAGAAATTTCAACAGTTCAGACAGCAATACGCGGAGCATCTGCGAACTCATCCCAACCGCGAAGCCACTGCCAAATCACTGTACGTATCAGATGAGTACATCATTCACCTGCAGGCGGTATTTCCTTTCAGTGACTTGGATGGCCTGAGTGAGGAAGGCGCTTTTCACTATCCCATCTGTTCCTTTGCAGAGATCAAGCGGATTGAAACTCCAACCTGTGCTGAAGACGTGCTGCTCAAGATCAGGGCAGAAGATATTGCCGACCATCCGAGGCTGACGCGGGTCTTCTTGAAACGTCGTGCGCTGCATAAGGGCGACTGGTCCCTGACCGGGTACTACAGAGCGCCAGACTTTCACCGTTATCTACGCAAGCTGCCGGCGGACAAGGCGCAAGCCTGCCAATCAATTCCAGCGGGGTTTGCGTTGTCTCGAGAACCACATGGTTACTGCTTGAAGACTGACTTTGGCAAGTTGGTCGTGCTGTCGGAGCAACTGAAGCATTTCCTTTTTTACATGTACGTTTTCATGTTTGGTGAGGCGTACGGTGTTTCAAGAGATGATCAATTTTCAGCACTCATCATTGCATCCCGTACGATGCTGCTCACCGAGTCGCCGGATTTTGACTTGGACCCCAGGAGCGCAGAGTTGCCCAAAGAAATCCAATTCGTCGCCGACCTGGTGGTCAAGGATCAACTTCAATTCATCATTGGCCACGAATATGCCCATGCGTTGCTGGGGCACCACGAATCATCGTCAGCGCACGGCACCCCTCCCAAGCATCTTTTCTCGACGTCCCAGGGCGCACACAAATGGTACACCCCTTCGCAAAAGAACGAGTTTGAGGCCGATGCTGCCTCTATTTTGCAAGCGACGTATCGAGACGATGAGTGCTCAGCGGTCCTGAACGGGGCAACCCTGTACTTTTTGCAGTTGGAGCTGTTCTACTCGGTTGCTCATTACATCAACCCCCAGCATAACCGCTCTCAGACTCATCCCGACCCGATTGATAGAATCCTGGCGCTGCGAAAGGCCGTCAGTGAAGAGCGGGGCTTGCCAGAAGGCACCTTTACTGACGCAGACCTCCAACGCTATATCAAGAATATTAACGGCACCAAACACTGGCTGGAGACCGAATATCTGCCCTTCTATATCGAGTCATTTGAAAATTATGGCTCCATCTACCTTGAAGGCTCCAGAGGCACGCCGCTGATAGACCGCTTCGACTACTGACCCAGCCAGCGATAACCCCGCAAAGCCGCTTCCGAGACTTCCCAGTCAAATAATCCTGACTGTCCGGCGCCGAGTTGTGTTCGATCACTGCGAAGCCTTTCACCCGTTGAATGTGATACGGCCCGGTGGGTACTGGCCGCCTTGCTGAAATTCGGGGCGGCAGTGTAATAGCAAATGGCCCGGTATTTCGCACAAAACCCTATTGAGTCCCGCGCCAAGGCTGATATGTTGCGCGCCTGCCCTCGTCGCCCGCAGGAATACCGCGAATCATGGAAGAAGCCGCCGTACCCGAGTCTCGCCCCAACTACTTCACCCGCCACTGGCGTGGCGAGCTGTCGCTGGCGCGATCATTCTGGATCAATGAAGTGTTACTCGGGCTGCTAGTCCTGCTCGCATTGGCGCCGCTGTACTTCCTGTTGATACGTTACCCGCCAAGCCCTGCCAGCTTGCTGATCCTGCTCGCCGTATTCCTGGTCTTCACCCTGGCCATGGCCACCTGGCAAGGCGTGGGGGTGTGGCGCTCCGCCAGGCTGCACCAGCAACGGGGTGGGAAGCAGCGCTGGGTGCTGGTGGTTCGCCTACTGATCATTGCAGGGGTGATTCATACCGGCGTGTCCATGGTGGAGCTCGTGCCCACCCTTAAGTCAGCCCTGCAACTGGCGCTGAACCCCAACGCGTTCGCGTCTTATCGACTCACACCGCTGAGTGAAACCGAGCTTGAATTCAGCGGCGGCATTGCGCCCGGCAGCCTGGCGGCGTTGGAACAGGCGCTGGCGGCTAAGCCGACGGTCAAGGTTATCCAGCTGGACAGCGGTGGCGGGCTGTTTGGCGAAGCACGGGCCATGGCCATGCTGATCGAAGAAAAGCGCCTCACCACCTTCACCAACGGCGAATGCATGAGTGCCTGCGCGCTGATGTTCATGGCCGGCAAGGAGCGACTGCTGGGCAGCCAGGGCGTATTGGGGTTCCATGCCGCGAAGCTGTTCGCCTCCCATGAACAATCATCGGCGGTGGTGGATCAGTACCGCGATGCCCTGCTGCATTACGGCGCGTCCAAGGGTTTTGTCGCAAAAGTGTTGGCCACCGGTCCCCAGGACATGTGGTTTCCGAATGCGCAGGAACTCAAGCGTGAGCACATCATCACCGACAGCGTGGACGCAAAGCGCTTCACCGATGCGCGCCTGGTCAGGCTTCGGGAGCCCGGAATGCTGGACAACTACCTGCTCAAATTCTTCCAGTTCAAGACGCTGGCACAGGTCGCGCCGGAGCAGTTGCAGAGTGAAAAAGCCGAGGCCCAGGCTGCGTTGAACAGCGCCGCGACCTTCGCGCAATTCCGCGAGCAGGTACGGCAACGCAATGCCTGGCTGGGGGACGACTACCTGCGCAAGACACCCAACCCGCAATTACTGCAGTTCTGGCGGACCCAAGTGGCATTGCTGCAGGCACTCTACGAGAGCAGCGCACAGGACTGCACCGCGCATATCACGGGGCTCTACCCTGCGGCTTACCACACCCGGCAGGAGATCCCCCAGCCGATTTTCACGGCGGCGCAAGACGCCGGCAGGGAAATGATCAAAGCCGCCGTTGGGGTCACGCAGAATGTTGCGCCCTCAGCGTCCGCACGGGCTGATCTGGACGCGGTGTTCGCTGCCGCGCCAGCCGGGACCTACGAGGTCTATGCGCGCCCGCGCAAAAGCAGCAGCGACCCCGAAAAGCTCTGTACGACCTTCCTCGACCTGTACCGGCGGCTGCTCGCACTTCCCGATAACGACCGCGTCGCAGCGGCGTTTCGGCAGTTGCCAAGCTACCGGCCCTGAGTCGAGATTCTCGAGCGTGTCATACCGGCCTGAACACACCCGCTTGCACCAGCATGTCGGCGAGCGCTTCAGGCCATACCTGTTCCTCAGTGGATTGCAGCGCCTGGGCAGACCACCAGCGGTGGTCCTCCATCACCTGGGTCTCCTCCAGCGTCCACTCCGCTTTTGACAGCACGGTGCTGGGGGTGTGAACCACAAAAAACTGCTCGACCGCCAGCACTGTTTCGCCGCTGGGCAGCATCATGGGGAACCTGCGGTCTGCAATGGAGGCGCCAACGCCGCTCACTTCAATACCGGTCTCTTCGCGCAGCTCACGGATGGCAGCCGCCTCGAACGTCTCCAAGGCTTCAACCCCACCGCCAGGGGTGGCCCAGTAATTTTTACCGGCCAACGCACCGTCTTTATGGACGAACCTGAACAGCAGCACCTCGTGCGAGGGGCTGATCACCAGCAGTCGTGCGGCCTTTCGTTCACGCATCGGAATCTATCGTCCTTGAAGTGAGGTGTGATGGGCCTGCAGATACGCCGTCAACAGCAACGTGGTCTGTTGCTCAAGCGCGGCTTCAAACGCCGGCGGCGCGTTACCTTCAAGCAGGGTACGCACCGGGCCCACGATGGCACTCAGCGAAAACGCCGCGATCAGCGCTGGGTCTTCAAAGTGCGCATCGGACGCCGTCACCAGCATGGCGGCAATCGCGTTCACCATACGCGTGTTGATCCGTGCGACCAACTGCGCCCCGCCCCGCTCGGCCGCAATCGCATACAGCGCCGTGGACACCGCCTGTTCACGCAACTTGGCGGCCAGCAGTGTTGTGACCAGCCCGGCAGCCATCTCGGCCACCGAGCGGCGCTGCAGCTCAACGCATACGCCCTCAACGGTCTCGGCCACCCGCACCAGGTGCTTTTCCAGAATGGCCGCGAGCAACGCATCGCGATTGGGGTAGTACTGATAGACACTGCCCACCGACATGCCGGCGCGCTCCGCCACTCGGGTGGTGGTACAACGCACCAGACCCTGCTGGGTCAAAACCTGAAGGGTTGCCTGGTGCAACGCCTCGACGGTGGCGGCCGACCGTGCTTGAACCGCTGATTTTCGGGGCTTCAAAGACGCTTTGACGGTGCTCATGGAATGCGAATTCCAAAATCTGAAGGTTCCTTCATATTAGAGGCTTACTCAGCTGAAGCAAAGGCGATGGTCATGAGCAACCTGGCACACGGCGGTACGTTCACCCTCGGCGACCGCAAGGTCAACCGCATCGGCTACGGCGCAATGCAACTGGCAGGCCCGCATGTGTTCGGCCCGCCCAAGGACCGTACAGCGGCGCTGGCCGTGCTGCGCGAGGCTGTCGCAGCCGGTGTAAACCATATTGATACCAGCGACTTCTACGGGCCCCACGTCACCAACCAGATTATCCGAGAGGCGCTGCACCCGTACCGGGACGATCTGACCCTCGTCACCAAGATCGGAGCCCGTCGCGACAATGAAGGCGGATGGCATGCCGCCGCCTCCAAAGAAGAACTGACCCAGGCCGTACACGACAACTTGCGCAACCTGGGGCTGGACGTGCTGGACGTGGTCAATTTTCGCTGCGCGTACAACCTGATGGGGCCGGGCGAAGGCTCGATCGAAGCGTCTTTGACCGCGCTGGCCGAACTGCAACATCAGGGCCTGGTGCGACATATCGGCATCAGCAACGTCACCCCGACACAAGTGGCCGAAGCCCGCAGCCTGATCAAATTCGTTTGCGTGCAGAACCTGTACAACATTGCGCATCAACACGACAACGCCTTGATCGACGACCTGGCCAAGGACGCGATTGCCTACGTACCGTTCTTCCCGCTGGGCGGTTTTACCCCGCTGCAGTCAGCCACATTGACCAGCGTTGCCGAGCGCCTGGGCGTTACACCCAAGCAACTGGCGCTGGCGTGGTTGCTGCGCCGCTCACCGAATATCCTGCTGATTCCCGGCACCTCTTCGGTCGCCCATTTGCATGAAAACCTCGCCGTCGCCGAACTGCAACTGACGGACGAGGTGCTGGCGCAACTGAACGCATTCGCAGACTGAGCGCGTCAGGCCGCCAACCAGTGCGCAATCGCCTTACGCAGATCGCCATGCACGGCTTCTGCATAAGGCACCGCGTTTTTCCAGTCGTAAAACCACGCGGGCATTCGGCGCTTGTCGTCCGGCTCCGAGGCGTAGCGCGGGAAGAGATGGCAATGCAGCTCCGGCTCCGAATTGCCGAGGATCTCGTAATTCATGCGCAGCGCGCCGGTGGCTTGCAGCACCGCATCGCCGAGGCGCGCCATATCCAGCAGGTAGGTGGTCCGGGCTTCGGCGTCCAGGTCGTTGAGGCTGGCCACCACCGGGTCGGGCAGCAACAGGCAGTATCCGGGCAGAAACTGCACATCCCCCATCACCGCCCAGCCCGAGGCCATGCGGCAGATAACCTTATGGTTGGCGCCGTTGCGGGCCTGTTCCACGCGTTCCATGATCAGTGCCATAAACGGTCCTTGATTAAGCTGAGTGCGGGCGGCATCTTAACGCGCCATGACGCACATTTTCAGCACAGGAAAACCTATGCGAATTGCCTGCCTGCACACCGCTGCCAGCAACATCGGCGTGTTTGACGCGGCGGCAAACGCATTGGGTCTCGGCCCCGAGGTGCTGCACCATGCAGTTCGTGCCGACCTGTTGGCCGCAGCCGAAAGCGCGGGCCATGTGACGGACGATATCGCCGCGGCAACCGCAGCGGCGCTGGTTGCCCTTGCTTTGCACGCCGATGTCGTGGTGCTCACGTGTTCGACCCTGGGCCCGGTGGTTGACAGCATCGCCACCCCTATCCCGATTCTGCGAACGGATGCGGCCCTGGCCGTCTCAGCGGTTCAGGGCGGTGGCAAAATCGTGGTGTTGTGCGCGCTGCAAACCACGCTTGAGCCCACCTCGCAGCTGTTCCAAAGGGCTGCGCTGCAATCGGGCGCAACCGTCGATGTGAGGCTGGTTGCGGGGGCGTGGGACCTGTTCAAGGCGGGCAATATCGAAGCTTACCTGGCGACTGTCGCCAAGGCCGCCGATGCCGCCTACGTTGAAGGTGCAACACAGGTTGCGTTGGGCCAGGCGTCTATGAGCGCTGCCGCAGTGCAAGTAACGGCAGGCCCGACGCCGCTTACCAGCGCCTGCGCCGGGCTGGCGCAGGCGCTGCAAGCCATGGGTGTCAGCGAGGCTGCGCAGCCCTCTCGCGCCACGCCTGCACACTAGCGCGCTGATTCACCTTGGCATGCCAGGCGTGCAGGGCCGCATATTCCGCAGGTACGGGCAGCTCCACCAGCGCGGCGAAAATCAGCCCGCCAAGCAATGCGATATCGGCCATCGAAAACTCATCCCCCGCCACAAAGGGGCGGTTCTTCAGAATGTTATCGAAGTAATGCATGCCTCTGACCGCCTTATCCTTCATGCGCAGGCCCCATTCGGCGTTCTGATAAAGCTCGACTTCCGGCCCCAGCCCCGGCGTTGCATGGTGGAAATACACGCTGACCGCGTCCATCAATTCAATCTCCGCACGCTTGGTCATCATATGGATAAGGCCCTGCTCGGTCGGCGTCTTGCCGGTGAGGGTCGGGTTGGCGTCCAGGGCATCCAGGTACTGGGTGATCGCAGTACATTCGGCGATCAAGGTGCCGTCTGCCAATTGCAGCACAGGCAAAGTACCGGAGTAGTTGAGGGCCAGAAACGCAGGCTGTTTGTGCTCGCCCTTCCACAGGTTCACCGACACGAACTCGATGCTGGGCAGTAAACCTTTTTCGGCCAGCGCAATACGCACGCGTGCCGGATAAGGGCCGTTGTACCAGTCGAAGATCTTCATTGTCGGTTGTTCGAACGTTTGGACTGTCATGATTTCAGTACCTACCTGTCAAATGGTAGGTAGAGACTGGAAGCTTTCTGCGCCCCTGTCAACCTCTACCTGTCAGTTGGCAGGTAAACCTGACGAGCGTAGAATGCGCTCCATTCCCACCACTTGCCGAGGAATCACAACGTGAGCGAAAACGCCCGTGAAGCCATCCTGGAAGCCGCCAAGGTCGCCGCTCAGCACTACGGCTACAACGGCATCAATTTTCGTAGCATCGGCGAGACGGTGGGGATCAAGAACGCCAGTATCTATTACCACTTTCCAAGCAAGGCGGACCTCGGTGCGGCCGTCGCCAAACGCTATTGGGAGGATGCCGCCGCGGTCCTTGAGGCCATCCGCCGCGAAAACCCGGAGCCGCTGCGCTGCCTGCAGCTTTACCCGAGCATCTTTCGAACTTCACTCGAGAGCGGCAACCGGTTGTGCCTGTCCAGCTTTATGGCTGCCGAGTATCAAGACCTGCCCGACGCTGTGAAGAACGAAGTACTGGCGTTTGCCGATATCAATGTGGCGTGGCTGGCGCAGCGGCTGAATGAAATCGGCACGGGCAGTACCGAGGTCTGCGAACGACGCGCCCGTGCCATTTACACCGCCATTGCCGGCGCGCAATTGATCGCCCGCACACGCGCCGACATCAGCCTGTACGACGAACTGGTGCAAACCTATCAGGACTCGGGGCTTATCCCGACCTGCAACCAGTAAGCCTCCAACAGCGGCAACTGTTGCGACGACACAATCGCCCCGATGTACCCATCAGGGCGCACCAACACCCAGTCGCCGATCGCCAATCCATAGGCTCGTTGAAAATGCCCCTGCTCGTCGATCACATCGCCGTGCAGGCCGAAGATATGGATATGCAGCCCAGGCCGAGGTCCCACCACATCGCGTGTCACGCCATAGCCGAGTAATGTCCAGTGCGCGCCCTGGAACAGGCTGAACAACCGCAACGCTTGGCCGCCCGCGCCCCGGATCGGCGCATCCGGCGCCCGGTCGCCAGGTAGCAGGCTGCCTGCGCGGGTCGAGGTGGCCAGGGCCAGCGAGGACTGCGGGTAACCAATATCCAATTGGTGTACCTCGCGGCCCCGGCGCATCTCGCCGTTTTTCATCGCCCCCAGCAGTTGGGTCGCCAGGCCGAGTACGGAGGCGGCGACTGGCCTGCGCTCCTCCTCATAGCTGTCAAGTAGAGCGTCGGGCGCGCCATGGGCCACCGCCGCCAGTTTCCAGCCCAGGTTGTAGGCGTCCTGCACGCTGGTATTCAGGCCCTGGCCACCGGTGGGCGGGTGGATATGCGCGGCGTCGCCGACCAGTAGTACCTGGCCGACGCGGTAGCACTCGGCCAACCGCGCATTCATGGTGTAGGCCGATGCCCAGGACACGGAATGCACCTGGATATCGTCACGGCCAGTACGTTGGGCAATCATCGCCGTGAGCCCTGGCGCACTCATATCAATATCGGCATCCAAAGGGATCGGGCCCTGGATCTGGAACAGTTCGGTTCCCGCCAAGGGGCATATCGCGACCTGGCGCTGCCTATCGCCTTCGCCAAAACGGTGCCAATAATCGCGTGACACCCCGCTGAGCAGCACATCCGCCACCAGGGCGCGTACGCCCAGGGTTTTGCCGGAAAAGCCCAGTTCCAACGCATGCCTTACGAAGCTGCGCCCACCGTCCGCCCCCACCAGCCAGCGCGCACGCACGGTCTCTGCGCCCGCCGGGCCGGCCAGTTGCGCGGTGACCCCGGCCTCCTCCTGTACGAACCCCACCAGCTCGCAACCAAATTGCGGCCGATGGCCCAGCTCAAGCAGACGCTCGCGCAACAGCCGTTCGGTCAGAAATTGCGGCACCATCAGCGGTTGCTGATAGGGCTCGGCCGCTGTCGGGGCGCTGTGCTCAATGGAATCGGCGTCGCTGAAGCTGCCATCGTCGCGGTAGCGCCGCTCAGTCGGATAGACTCCCCCCATGGCAACCAAACGGTCGAGAATCCCCAGGTCTTCGAAGACTTCCTGTGATCTTGGCTGAATGCCCTTGCCGCGCGACCCCTGAAACGGCTGATCGAGCTTTTCGATCAGGCGCAAGGTAATGCCCCGCCTTGCCAGCTCAATTGCCAAGGTCAGACCGGCGGCACCGGCCCCGCAAATCAGTACATCAACAGCGCTTCGCGTGTTCATACGGAAACCTATATGTGCAATAAGCACATATTATGAGAGGGAAATACAGTGTCAATTAAAAATGTGCAAAGCGCACATATATCCGCCCAACTGCGCGATTTGCATGGGTCTCTGGTGGAGATCGTAGGTGTGATGAACCGCCCGCAGCGTGACGAGGCGATGGTGCGCGAAGCCGGGATTTCCCTGGACCGTGCCCTGTTCCCCTTGCTGGTACTGGTGGAGCGGCTGGGGCCGATTGGCGTGGTCGAGTTGGCCGACCGCGTAGGCCGCGACTACACCACCGTGAGCCGCCAGGTCGCCAAGCTCGAAAGCCTCGGTTTGATCCTGCGCCAGGCAAGTGCCCTCGACCGGCGCGTGCGGGAGTCGGTGATCACCGAAAAAGGCAAGGTCATGACCGATCGTGTCGATGAAGCGCGCGAAAAGATCGGCAAGTCGATCTTTTCCACTTGGGACGAAGGCGATTTCGACAACCTGGTACGCCTGATGCGCAAGTTTGCCGACCAACTCAAGGATGATTCGATACGGGCTACCAAAGACATCTACTGAAGACGCTGTTGGCGCAACAACAGTGCTTGGGCAGCTTGTGCTGAATCAACACAGGCCAGTTTTCTCTGAACAACACGTATGCATTTGAATCAAAAGGATTAAAGGCGCTGGCATGGCGCGTGCTAACACCTTCGCATCACCCCCCGAAGGATGCACCCATGCCACAGACACTGCCCCAGGCATTGCTGCTCCAGGCCCAACAACGTGGCTCGGCGACTGCCCTGCGTTTCAAACGCCTGGGCATCTGGCACGAGCGTAGCTGGAGCGCGCTGGCACTCGACGTCAACCGCCTCGCCGCAGCCCTGCACGCCCACGGTTTCGGCCACGGCGAGAGCCTGCTGATCATCAGCCAGGCGCGGCCCGAAGCCCTGTTACTCGCACTGGCGGCGCAATGGCTGGGCGGCAGCGTCACGCTGCTCGATCCGGACCACGACAACCGCGCGCTGCTGGCGAGCCTCAACCCGGGCTTTGTGCTGGCAGAAGACCTTGAGGCGGTACAGCAAGTCCGAGAAACCCGGCATCCGCGGCGGGTCGTGCTGTACCTGGAGGGGCGCGGCCTCACGGATCAAGACAGCGACGTGCTCGCGTATGCCGACTTGCACGCGACGGCGGCTGCGCCGGCCTGTGCCACTGAATCCGCCGCGACGGCCTTCGCTTTTCACGCCGGCACCGCAGCGCAATTGAGCCATGCGCAATTGCTCGCGGACGCACGCACGTTGGTGGCCAGGGAACACCTGAGTAGCAACGAAGAGGCCCTTGCGGCGCGTGTGTTCGCCGCCAGCGGGCAGGCGCGCTACTTGCTCGCCCCCTGGCTGCATAGCGGGTTTTGCCTGAATTTCCCCGAGGCCCTGGCCACCCGCGATACCGACCGTCGAGAGCTCGGGCCCACGCTGGTACTGGGCACCCACCAATCCTATGCGCGCCTTGAGCAATGGGCACGTGAGCGCCTGCCCATGCCGGGCACCCTCAGCCATCGCCTGTACCACTGGGCCATGCAGCCCGCGCCGTCGCCACTAGGGCGCTGGCTCGGGTACTGGCTGGTGCGGCGCCCACTGCGCGATGTACTGGGCATGAGCCGCCTGCGTGTGCCGTTGCTGGTCGGGCCCCCACTGGCGGCGCCAAGTGCGGCGTTTTTTGCGGCCCTGGGCATCCACCCCGGCCACTGGCAGGAACCGGCCAGCCGCCAGGAACCCACCGCACCCCAGCTGTCTCACACTGCCTGACGAGCCCCCCATGCACGCACCCACTGAATCGGTCTTACTGCGGCTCGATGACATCTCCCTGGCGTTCAAGGGCATCAAGGCGATCACGTCCATCAGCTTCGACGTCAAGGCCGGCGATATCTGCGGGCTGATCGGCCCCAACGGCGCCGGTAAAAGCTCGCTGCTCAATGTGATCAACGGGGTCTACCACCCCCAGAGCGGCAGCATTCACTACGCCGGCAAAACCCGGCGGCGGATGCGCGCCCACCAGGCGGCCGAAGGCGGCATTGCGCGCACCTTTCAAAACATTGCGCTGTTCAAGGGCATGAGTGTGCTCGACAACGTGCTCACCGGGCGCAACCTCAAGCGGCGCAGCAGTTGGGTCGAACAGATGCTGCGCCTGGGCCGCGCCCCTCGCGAAGACGACGCGCACCGCCTGTATGCGGAAAAGGTGATTGCGTTTCTACAGATTCATCCCTGGCGCCACGTGCTGGTGGGCACCCTGCCCTATGGCCTGCAAAAACGTGTCGAGTTGGCCCGTGCCCTCGCGGCCGAGCCTACCCTGCTGTTGCTGGATGAACCCATGGCCGGCATGAACGCGCAGGAGAAGGCGCAGATGAGCCAGTTCATCCGCGACATCAACCGCGAGTTCGGCACGACCGTGGTGTTGATCGAACACGATATCGGCGTGGTCATGGGCTTGTGCGACCACGTGGTCGTGCTCGACTACGGCCGCAAGATTGGCGACGGCACCCCGGAACAGGTGCGCGCCAACCCCGACGTGATCGCAGCCTACCTGGGGGCCTGAGCATGCAATTTTTCTTTGAAGTGCTGATCGGCGGGCTGCTGGCGGGCGTGATGTATTCCCTGGTGGCGATCGGTTTTGTGCTGATCTACAAAGCCTCGGGCGTATTCAATTTTGCCCAGGGCGCCATGGTGCTGTTCGCCGCCCTCACCTTTGTGAGCCTGCTGGAGCGCGGTTTCCCCTTTGCCTGGGCCTTCCTGATCACCCTGGCAAGCATGGTGGTGCTGGCGTTGCTGATCGAAAGGGTGGTGCTGCGGCCCCTGGTCAATCGCCCGCCGATCATCCTGTTTATGGCAACCCTCGGGCTGTCTTACATGATCGAAGGCTTCGCCCAGTTTCTTTGGGGCGCGCAGGTGCATGGGCTGGACCTGGGCATCGCCGACGAGCCGCTGGAAATTCGCGGCATGTTGTTGTCGCAATTCGATCTGTTTGCCGCCGGCACCGCCGCCGTGCTGGTGATCGCCCTGTCGCTGCTGTTCAACAAGACGCGGGTCGGCCTGTCGCTGCGGGCGGTGGCCGATGACCCGCTGGCGTCCATGGCGGTGGGCATTCGCCTGCCGCGCATCTGGGCACTGGTGTGGGCGGTGGCCGGGTTTGTCGGGCTGGTAGCCGGGTTGCTCTGGGGCGCTCGCCTGGGGGTGCAGTTCTCGTTGTCGCTGGTGGTGCTCAAGGCGTTACCGGTGCTGATCATCGGCGGTTTCTCCTCGATTGGCGGCGCAATTGTCGGCGGTTTGATCATTGGCGCGGCCGAGAAAATTGCCGAAATCTACCTCGGCCCGATCATCGGCAGCGGCATCGAAAACTGGGTGCCGTACGTGCTTGCCTTGCTGTTCCTGCTTGTACGCCCTGCCGGGTTGTTCGGCGAACGCGCCATCGAACGGGTCTGATAACCCTTGAGGAAATGCCTGCATGCTGTATCAGGAAGTCGGTCAAATCAGCACCTCTTACGCGGCCGAGCGCCGCACCTTTCGCCTGCGCCAGGACCGCGTCGCACTGTGGCTGCTGCTCGGCTTCGCCTTTGCAGCAGTGCCCTGGCTGGGCAATGACTATTGGTTCAGCGCGATTCTGGTGCCGCTGTTGGTGCTGTCGCTGGCGGGGCTGGGGCTTAACCTGCTGACCGGGTATGCCGGGCAGCTCTCCCTCGGCTCGGCGGCGTTTATGGCGGTAGGCGCGTTCGCCGCCTATAACCTGCAATTGCGCGTGCCCGGTTTGCCGCTGCTGGTGAGCTTCGCCCTGGGCGGCGTGATCGCCGCGCTGGTGGCGGTGCTCTTCGGCTTGCCGAGCCTGCGCATCAAAGGCTTCTACTTATTGGTGGCGACCCTGGCCGCGCAGTTCGTGGTGGAGTGGGTACTCACCCGCTTCAGTTGGTTTACCAACGATAACGCCTCGGGCGTGATCACCTCGCCGCCTTTACTGATTGCAGGGCTGGACTTCAGCTCACCGCGAGGCCGCTACGTGCTGACCCTGGCGGTGGTGGCCGGGTTGTTCTGGCTGGGTAAAAACCTGGTGCGAAGCGAACTGGGCCGCAACTGGATGGCCGTGCGCGACATGGACACCGCCGCCGCCGTGATCGGTATTCGCCTGTTGAAAACCAAGTTGCTGGCGTTTGCGATCAGCGGGTTTTACCTGGGCGTCGCCGGTTCGTTGTGGGCGTTCGCCTACCTCGGCACGGTAGAGCCCCACGGCTTTGACCTGAGCCGCTCATTCCAGGTGCTGTTCATCATCATTATCGGCGGCCTGGGCAGCGTGCTTGGCAACTTCCTGGGGGCCGCGTTCATCGTGCTGTTCCCGATCCTGCTGGGCAACCTGTTCGCCCTGCTGCCCGCCGGGCTGATGGACGCCGGCCAACTGGAAAACATCCAGAAGATGCTGTTCGGCGCCCTGATCATCGCCTTCCTGATCAAGGAGCCGGAGGGCCTGGCGCGGCTGTGGCAACGCTTTCGCCAGCGGGCCAGGGCCTGGCCGTTACGTTACTGAATTCGCTGCGTTCTTACCCAACCCCCAACCCCCAGCTTCTCCCGAGGAACCGCCTCCATGACACACCGTACAGCGCTGCGCCGCCTGGCATTGGGCCTGGCTTTGATCACCGCCGGGCTCTCGGCCGGTGCCCAGGCTGCCAACGAACAATACTTCCCCTTGCAGAGCTACCGGGTCGGCCCCTACGCCGCCGGCGGCACGGGCTTCTTCGGCGGGTTTATCGACTATCTGCAATACATCAACGCAAAGGGCGGGGTGAACGGCGTCAAGTTGACCTGGAGTGAATGCGAAACCGAGTACGTGGTGGAAAAAGGCGTCGAATGCTATGAACGCCTCAAGGGCGGGCTCAATGGTGCTCCGGCCGCAGCCACTAACCCGCTGTCGGTGGGCATCGCCTACGCCACACTGGAACGCTCGACGGCCGACAAGTTGCCGCTGATCACCATCAACCACGGCCGCACCGACTCCACCGACGGCAGCGTGTTCCCCTACGTGTTCCCGCTGCAGCTCAACCCGTATTCGGAAGTCTCGGCGATCATCAATTACATCGGCCAACGCGAAGGCGGCGCCGACAAGCTCAAGGGCAAAAAAATCGCGGTGCTGTACCATGGCTCGCCGTACGGCAAGGAAACCAACGGCGTCCTGGAAACCCTGGCGAAAAATGCCGGTTTCGAACTGACCCTGCTTGAAGTACCGCACCCCGGCAACGAACAACAATCGCAGTGGCTGAATATTCGCCGCCTGAAACCGGACTGGGTGATCCTGCGCGGCTGGGGCGTGATGAACCCGGTAGCGCTCAAATCCGCGCAAAAAGTCGGTTACCCGGCGGATCACATCATCGGCAATATCTGGAGCAACTCGGAAGAAGACGTGGTGCCGGCCGGTGCTGCCGCCAAGGGCTTTATCTCGATCACCACCCACCCTTCGGGCACTGACTTCCCGGTGCTGCAAGGCATCAAGCAAAGTGTGGTGGATACGGGCAAGGGCAACCTGGCCGACCCCAAGCGTTTTGGCACCGTGTATTACAACCTGGGCGTGGTCAACGGCATTCTGAATGTCGAGGCACTGCGCCTGGCCCAGGAAAAATACGGTCAAAAGCCGCTCACCGGCGAGCAAGTGCGCTGGGGGTTCGAGCACCTGAACCTGGACGATGCGCGGCTGCAAGCGCTGGGCGCCAAGGGCCTGGTACAACCGCTGAAACTGTCCTGCGCCGACCATGAAGGCGGCGGCGCCGTGCGCTTCCAGCAGTGGGATGGCCAGCGCTGGAACCTGATCAGTGATTGGGTCCAGGCCGACCGCGCACTGCTGCGGCCGATCATCGAAGCATCGGCCGCGCAGTACGCCAAGGAGAAGGGCATTACGCCGAGGGATTGCAGCAAGGAGCAGTAAGATCCATTGGCTGAAACGCAATACAGAAATGTGGGAGGGGGCTTGCTCCCGATGAGGGGGTGTCAGTAGATGAATCAGTCACTGACACTCCCTCATCGGGAGCAAGCCCCCTCCCACACTCAGCCCCAGGTGTGTCAGTCCAGAGCGAGTTCTACTATGCCGTCGTTGAGCCGCACCGGCCATACCCTAAGCCGCTGATTTGGCGCCTCCAGGCACTGCCCATCCTGCAAGCGATAATGCTGCTTGTAGATCGGCGCGGCCACCACCAACTCGCCCTTGATGCTGCCGACCAGGCCGCGACCGATCACGTTGGCACCGGATTGCGGGTCATGGTTGTCGATGGCGTAGAGCGTCTGCTCCTGCGCGCCCGGCAGGTAGAACAGCGCCACCTGCGCGCCGTCCAGCCACACCACCACGCCGGAGTCGCGCACCAGGTCTTGCTCATTGCACACGCTTTTCCAGGTGGCGAGGTTTCGCTGCGGGTTGGGCTGGTTCATCAGGCAATCTCCTCGATGACGGGAATCAGGTTGAGTTCAGCAGCCATGATCGGACGGCGCTGGCCGCGCTCCTGGACAAAGTGGATGTCCGGGTCTGGGCGTTTGTCGTTGACGAAGGTGCGGAAACGCTTGAGTTTTTCCGGGTCCTTGAGGGCGTTGGCCCACTCGCATTCATAGCGGTCCACCACCAGCTGCATCTGCGCTTCGAGTTCCGCGCCCAGCCCCAGGCTGTCGTGCAGGATCACGTCCTTGAGGAAATCCAGGCCGCCTTCCAGGCTTTCGCGCCACACCGAGGTGCGCTGTAACTTGTCGGCGGTGCGGATGTAGAACATCAGGAAGCGGTCGATGTACTGGATCAGCGTGGCGTCATCTAGGTCGGTGGCGAACAGTTCCGCATGGCGTGGGCGCATGCCGCCATTGCCGGCGATATAGAGGTTCCAGCCCTTCTCCGTGGCGATCACGCCCACGTCTTTGCTCTGGGCTTCGGCGCACTCGCGGGTGCAACCGGACACCGCAAATTTGAGCTTGTGCGGCGAGCGCAGGCCCTTGTAGCGGTCCTCGATCAGCAGCGCCATTTTCACGCTGTCCTGCACGCCGTAGCGGCACCAGGTACTGCCCACGCAAGACTTCACCGTACGCGTGGACTTGCCATAGGCATGCCCGGTTTCAAAGCCGGCGGCGATCAGCTCGGCCCAGATATCCGGCAGCTCATGCAGCTGCGCGCCAAACAGGTCGATGCGCTGGCCGCCGGTTATTTTGGTGTACAGCTGGTATTTCTTCGCCACCTCGCCGATCACGATCAGCTTGTCGGCTGTGATCTCACCGCCCGGAATACGCGGCACCACCGAATAGGTGCCGTTCTTCTGCATATTGGCCATGAAGGTGTCGTTGGTGTCCTGCAGCGGCACCAGGGAGGCGTCCATGATCGGCTGGTTCCAGCACGAGGCCAGGATCGAGCCCACGGCGGGTTTGCACACATCGCAACCGGTGTGGCCACGCCCGTGTTTGGCCAGCAGTTCCTCGAACGTGGTCACCCCTTCCACGCGCACCAGGGCATACAGCTCCTGCCGGGTGTAGGCGAAATGTTCGCACAGGCTTTTGTCGACGCTGACGCCACGGGCAATCAGCTCATGCTCGAACACCTGCTTGAGCAACCCGGCGCAGCCACCGCAGCCGGTGCACGCCTTGGTCTGGGATTTGAGCAAACCGAGGTCGCTGCAACCGCCGTCAATAGCCGAGCAGATCGCGCCTTTGGTCACGTTATGGCACGAGCAAACCGTGGCCGACTCCGGCAAGGCGCCCGGGCCGAGGGTGGGTGCGCCAGACGAGGACGGCAGGATCAGGCTGGCCGGTTCCGACGGCAGCGCGATGCTGTTCTGCATGTATTGCAGCAGGGTGTCGTAGTAGCTGTTGTCGCCGACCAGCACCGCGCCGATCACGTGCTTGCCACTCGCATCCACCACCAGGCGGCGGTAGCTGGCGCTGGCCTCGTCGATAAATTGGTAGCTGCGCGCACCCGGCGTGTGGGCGTGGGCGTCGCCGATGGAGCCCACGTCCACCCCCAGCAATTTGAGCTTGGTCGACATATCGGCCCCGATAAAGGGCTCGGCGGCTTGCTCGCACAACAGCGCGGCCACGCCACGCGCCATCTGGTAGCCCGGTGCGACCAGGCCGAACAGGCTGCCGTTCCAGGACGCGCACTCGCCGATCGCGTAGATATGCGGGTCGCAGCTCAGGCACTCGTCATTGATCACCACGCCACCGCGTGGGCCAATCTCAAGGCCGGCCTGGCGGGCCAGGGCATCCTGGGCGCGGATCCCGGCGGAGAACACAATCAGGTCGGTTTCCAGAAATTCGTCATTGGCAAAGTTCATGCGGTAGCGGTACTGCTCGCCCGCGCTGATCGAGGCAGTCGCGCGGGACAAGTGCACGCCGACGCCGAGGCGTTCAATCTGAGCCTTGAGCGCCAGGCCGCCAAAATCATCCAGTTGCACTGGCATCAGGCGCGGCGCGAACTCCACCACATGCGCCTCAAGGCCCAGGCTCTTCAGGGCGTTGGCGGCCTCCAGGCCCAACAGGCCACCGCCGACCACCACCCCACGCCGGGCGTTGGCCGCCGCAGCGCGGATCGCATCGAGGTCTTGCAGGGTACGGTACACCAGGCGCGAATTGCCCTCGGCGCCTTCGATTGGCGGCACGAACGGGTAAGAGCCGGTAGCCAGCACCAAGTGTTCATACGCCACGCAGCCATTGGCTGTGATCACTTCACGGCGGGCACGGTCGATCTCCAACACCGGCACGCCCAGGTGCAAGGTCACACCCGGCGTCTGATACAGCGACGCCTCGGACAATGCCAGCGACTCGGCATCGCGGCCAGTGAAGTACTCGGACAGATGCACACGGTCATAAGCGCGCATCGGCTCTTCGCTGAACACATGCAACTGATAATGCTGCAGCGCGCCGCGCTCGATCAGTTGCTCCACACAATGGTGACCGACCATGCCATTGCCAACGACGATCAGGTTTTTCAGCGGTTTATTCATATCAAGCACCCGACAACGCTCATCACGGTTTAAAAAAGCAAAAAAAAACGCCTGAAACCTTGCGGTTCCAGGCGTCTTTGCCTGTTCTTATGGCGGAATCGGATCAGGCGACTGCGCCGGATCTACCGCTATTGCCCTTGTAGTCGATCGTCGTTGACCGAGTGGGTTGCAAGGGTACTTGCAGGCGTCGTGCCAATCCGCTCCAGCGCCCAATTCAGGGCTTCAAGCACCATTCAATCCTGCCAGACATGCCTCCAACTGGTGCGTCCTGCGTCATAAGCGTGCACACCCCACCGCTTCTGTGGCGAGGGAGCTTGCTCCCGTTGGGCCGGGCTGGCGTTCCAGTGGGTAGCGCCCTCAGGATTACGGGGCCGCTGCGCAGCCCAACGGGAGCAAGCTCCCTCGCCACAGGCTACCGTCAAACCTGGCGCGTGACTTGCTAGGGAGACAGCTACCAAGCAGTCAACGCTGATTGCCCACTCACGACAAAGGCGCCGTGCAGCCCCCGTTTCCAACGGAGGGTTGCAGGGCGCTTTTTTTGTTGGCGGCAAAAAAGTTTCGAGGGTTACGGATGGCAATTCAAAACGTGCGCAGCGTGTGCCCCTATTGTGGTGTGGGCTGCGGCATCGTCATGCAGGTCGAGCACAATAAGGTGGTCAAGGTGATCGGCGACAAGGCCCACCCCACCAACTTCGGCCGCCTGTGCACCAAAGGCACCACCTGCGGGCAAGCCATTGCCGAGTCCGGCCGCATGGAAAACGCCTATCTGCGCGAAAAACGCGAAGCCGACCCGGTGCGCATCGCCATGGACAAGGCCATCAGCGAGACGGCCAACCGCTTGCGTCACCTGCTCGATACCCACGGGCCCGATGCGCTGGCCTTCTACGTGTCCGGGCAGATGTCCCTGGAAGCCCAGTACCTGATCAACAAACTGGCCAAGGGTTTTGTGCGCACCCACAACATCGAATCCAACTCGCGCTTGTGCATGGCCAGCGCCGGCAGCGGCTACAAACTGTCTCTGGGCTCCGACGGGCCGCCAGGCTCCTATGAGGACTTTGACCGCGCCGACCTGTTCTTCGTGATCGGCGCCAATATGGCCGACTGTCACCCGATCCTGTTCCTGCGCATGATGGACCGGGTCAAGGCCGGGGCGAAGCTGATCGTGGTCGACCCCCGGCGCAGCGCCACGGCAGACAAGGCCAACCTGTTCCTGCCGATCAAGCCTGGCACCGACCTTGCCCTGCTCAATGGCCTGTTGCACCTGCTGGTAAAAAACGGCCACACCGACCCTGGGTTTATCGCCGCGTTTACCGACGGCTGGGACGCCATGCCCGGGTTCCTGGAGGACTACCTGCCACACACCGTGGCTGAAATCACCGGCCTGCCCGAAGCGGATATCCGCCAAGCCGCCGACTGGATCGGCCAGGCCGCCGAGTGGATGAGTTGCTGGACCATGGGCCTCAACCAGAGCACCCATGGCACCTGGAACACCAACGCGCTGTGCAACCTGCACCTGGCCACAGGCGCCATCTGCCGCCCCGGCAGCGGGCCGTTTTCCCTCACCGGCCAACCCAACGCCATGGGCGGTCGCGAAATGGGTTACATGGGCCCGGGCCTGCCGGGGCAGCGCTCGGTGCTGGTCGAGGCCGACCGCGCCTTTATCGAAGACCTGTGGCACCTTGCGCCCGGCAGCCTGCCGCGCAAGGTCGGCGGCGGCACCGTGGCGATGTTCGAGCAAATGGCCGCGGGGCAAATCAAAGCCTGCTGGATCATCTGCACCAACCCGGTGGCCAGCGCGCCCAATCGGCGCAAAGTCATCGAAGGCTTGCAGGCCGCCGAACTGGTGATCACCCAGGACGCCTTCCTCGACACCGAGACCAACCGCTACGCCGATATCCTCCTGCCCGGCGCGCTGTGGGCCGAGGCCGAAGGGGTGATGATCAACTCCGAGCGCAACCTGACCCTGATGCAAAAAGCCGTCGACGCCCCCGGCGAGACCTTGCCCGATTGGCAGATTATCGCCAGGGTCGCCTGCGAAATGGGCTTTGCCGAGGCGTTCACCTACGCATCCGCCGCCGAGGTGTTCGAAGAAATCAAACGCGCCTGGAACCCCAAGACCGGCTATGACATTCGCGGCGCCAGCCACCAACGCTTGCGTGAAAAACCCTTGCAGTGGCCCTGTGCAGCCGATGACGGCGCGGACCGTAACCCGATCCGCTACCTGCACGGCAACACCCTCAGATTCGCCACTGAAAACGGCAAGGGCCAGTTCCTCGCCCGCCCGCATATGCCGCCGGCAGAGATGCCCGACCAAGCCTTCCCCTTCGTGCTCAACACCGGCCGCCTGCAGCATCAATGGCACACCCTGACCAAGACCGGCAAAGTCGCCACGCTGAACAAACTCAACCCCGGCCCGTTCGTGGAACTGCACCCCGAAGACGCCGCCCACCTGGGTATCAAGGACAAGGATCACGTCGAAGTGCGTTCCCAGCGCGGACGCGCCGTGCTGCCGGCTGTGGTCACCGACCGTGTGCGCCCCGGCAACTGTTTTGCGCCGTTCCACTGGAACGATGTGTTTGGCGAAAACCTGGCGATCAACGCCGTGACCAACGACGCGGTGGACCCGATTTCACTGCAGCCGGAGTTCAAGTTCTGTGCCGTCGCGCTGGCGCGGGTCGAGTTGATCGACCACCAGTTCCTCAGCGTGCCCGCACCCGCCGCCCATCCAATTTCCCCCTTAGCAGAGGACCTCACCATGTCGCGCCTCGACGCCTTCGCCGACATCACCGGCATCCGCAACCTGCCTTCCCCGCCACTGAGCGACAGCGAACGCACCTACCTCGCAGGCTTTCTCAGTGGCCTGCAAGCCAGCGTCGGGGGCCAGGCCGGCGGTGTGCCGACGATGCCGGCGAACGCGCCGTTGGCCAGGGATTCGCGGTTGTGGCTGGACGGTTTGCTGGGCGGCTTGTTCAGCCGAGCGGAGGCCGTCGCTGAAGGGGCCGTCGTTGCGGGCGCGCTGCCCTCCTCGGCCGTTACCCTGCTATGGGCCTCGCAAACCGGCAATGCCGAAGCCCTGGCCGAGCGGTTCGCCCAGCGCCTGCGCGACGCCGGTATCAGCGTGGAGCTGAGCGCCATGGCCGACTTCCCGCCGAGCAAATTGGCGAGCACGCAGAACTTGGCGCTGATCAGCAGCACCTTCGGCGACGGCGACCCGCCGGACAACGGCGAAGGCTTCTGGCACAGCCTCAAGAGCGTCGAAACACGTCTGGAATCCTTGCGCTTTGCGGTATTGGCGCTGGGCGATCCGAATTACGACCAGTTCTGCCACCATGGCAAGCAACTCGACCAGCGCCTGCTGGAACTGGGCGCCACGCGCCTGCTGGAACGCGTCGACTGCGACACCGAATTCGAAGAACGCGCCGATGCCTGGCTGACCCGGTTCCAGCAAACCCTCAACCCGGCAAAGCCCGTCACCCTCGCGACCCCTGCCGGCAAAACCAAGCTGCATGGCTCACGGCTGCTGCTCAACCGGCACCTGAACCCGCACAGTGCCCACAAGGAAACCCGCCAGTTTGCCCTGGACCTCGCCGACTCCGTCCTGACCTACGAAGCCGGCGATGCCCTCGGCGTACGGCCACGCAACTGCCCCGAGCTGGTAAGCGAACTGCTCGACCTGACCCGCCTGGGCGCCGGCACCTCGGTAAACATCGACACCTTTGGTGATGTACCGCTGCAACAGGCACTCACCCAGCACTTCGAAATCGCCCGCCCCAGCAGCGAGACGCTTGCCTTGATCGCCGAGCGCAGCACCAATGCGGGCCTTGAACAGTTGCTCAGGCCCGAGCACAAGGCCGAACTGAAAGCCTGGTTATGGGGCCGGCAACTGGTGGATGTGCTGCAGGAATACCCCATCGACTGCTCGGCGGATGAGTTACTCAGCACCCTCAAGCGCCTGCAACCGCGCCTGTATTCGATTGCCTCCAGCGCCAAGGCCCACCCCCGGGAAGTGCACCTTACCGTGGCCGCCGTGCGCTATGGCAAACGCAAGGGCGTATCGTCGACCTTTCTGGCCGACCGTGCAGACGACAGCGAGGTGCCGGTATTCGTACAACCGTCCAAGCACTTTCGTACGCCCACCGACGGCAATGTGCCGATGATCATGATCGGCCCCGGCACCGGCGTGGCACCCTTCCGCGCCTTTTTACAGGAGCGCCGGGCCCAGGGGCATCAGGGCCGCAACTGGCTGTTCTTTGGCGAACAATATGCCGCCAGCGACTTTTACTACCAGGATGAACTGCAAGGCATGCAACGCGACGGCCTGCTCACCGAACTCAGCCTGGCGTTTTCTCGCGACCAGGCGCAGAAGGTCTACGTGCAGCACCGCATTCAGGAACACGGCGCCGAGCTGTGGCGTTGGCTGCAGGACGGCGCCCAGCTGTATATCTGCGGCGATGCCAGCCAGATGGCCAAGGACGTCGACCAGGCCCTGCGCCAGGTCGCGCAAACCCACGGCGGGCTTGGCGTTGAGGGCGCCGTGGAGTACTGGCGCCAGTTGAGCGAGCAAAAACGTTATCTGCGTGATGTGTACTGATTGGATACAGAACAATCGCCAATTGTATTGTGTACAAAAAACCCTAAAGATTTATCCGCGCCGGGCCGAAACAGCAGGCATAGCAAATCGCCGCTTCTTCTTTGCAAACAGCGACGATTTGGCCGCCCTCCACGCTGATGGTCGTCTCGATGAAAATAAAAAATAAGCTTGTACTCGCGTTTGTTTCGGTCGCGTTTATCCCGGTAAGCCTGGTGGCCGTGATCTCGGTGATGAATACGCGAACCCAGGCGGTTGATCAGTTTATCGACGGCAGCACCCGGGAAATTCGCCAGATAGATGGCAATATCCGACAGTTCTTCGACGGCACGCTGCAAAACGTCGATCAGATGGCCACTGATCCTGTATACACATCGGTGAACACACTCAAGAACTATCAACCCGCCGACGCCGCCAATCAGCCGATGCCAGCCGAGGCGCAAGCGGTGATCGAGCGCTTCGCCCGGTTTGGCGCCACCCATCCGGCGGCGGCCATCCTGTCCATCGGCCTGGAAGACGGCACCTACGCCAAATGGCCCGATGACCCGCAGTTGGCCAAGTACGACCCGCGCACCCGCCCCTGGTACAAGGCGGCGATGGCCAGCCCCGGAAAAACCGTGCGCACCCCGGCTTACTATTACGACAAAGACGACGTGGCCCTGGTGGGCACCGCACGGGCGCTGCTGGACGACGGCGGCAAGGCCAAGGGCGTATTCGTGGTCAGCGTGTCGCTGAAGAACCTCACCGAACTGGTCAAGAGCATTAAGCTCGGTGAAAGCGGCTACGTGATGCTGATCGAAGACGGCGTGGTGCTGGTCGACCCACGCGACGCCGCCCACAACTTCAAGCCGCTCAAGGACCTGGGCGCGCCCTACGCGCACTTGGCCGAAACGACCCAGGGCTCCACCGAAGTAGAAATCAACGGTGTGCGCTACATGGCCAATATCTGGACCTCCCCAGGGCTGGGCTGGCGGTACGTCGGGCTGATCGAACACCGCGAAGTCATGGCCGAGGCCACCCGCATGACCTACCTCACCGCCGTTATCGTCGGTGTGCTGGTGTTGATCTTCGGGCTGATCGCGGCGGCGTTCTCCAAGGTCATCGTCAAACCCATCGGCCAAGTCAGCACCGGGTTGCAGTCGATTGCCCAAGGTGAGGGCGACCTGCGCCATGAACTGCAGGTACAGGGCAAGGACGAAACCGCCGAACTGGCAGGCTGGTTCAACAAGTTTCTCGCGGCGATTCGCCAACTGATCCAGCATATCGGCGCGGCCTCGGCCAATTTGCAAAATGCCTCGAAGGTCAACAGTGAAGTGGCGCACAACATGAACGAGGCCGCCGGGCGTCAGCGCGAGGCAGTGGAGTTGGTGTCCACCGCGTTCAATGAGATGGTCGCCACAGCCAACGAAGTGGCGCGCTCCTGCAGCGGTGCGGCCGAGTCCGCCGAGAACGGTCATCGCCGCGTGGCCGAGGGCAAGCAACAGATCGAGGTGACCACCGATAACGTCAATCGCCTGGGCCGCCGCCTGACCGAGTCGTCCCAGGCCATGGTCGAACTGGAGGCCGGCAGCCGCAGCATCAACCAGATCCTCGGCACCATCCGTGCCATTGCCGAACAGACCAACCTGCTGGCGCTCAATGCTGCTATCGAGGCCGCCCGCGCCGGCGACCAGGGCCGTGGTTTTGCGGTGGTGGCCGACGAAGTCCGCGCACTGGCCAAGCGCACGTCCGACTCCACCGGTGAGATCGAGCAACTGCTCGGCACCTTGGGTAGCAAGACCGAGGAAGTCACCCAGAAAATGAGCAGTTGCCTGGACCTGTCACGCGCCAGTGTGTCGTCCATCGAAAGTGCGCGGGACAGCTTTGAAGGCATCCAGTTGTCGGTCAACGAGATTCGCGACCAGAACCTGCAGATCTCCGCCGCCGCCGAGGAACAGCACAGCGTGGCGGAAGAGATCAACCGGCATATCCAGCAGATCTACGACGAGGCGCGACTGGTGGAAAGCCTGGCCAACTCGGCCCAGGACGACTCGGGAAGGTTGTCGAACCTGTCGGACGAACTGAACGGGTTGGTGGGGCGGTTCAAGTCCTGAGGAAGTCAGCGATCTGCTGCCACATCGGGAAATGCCCGCACTGGGCAGTTGATCATGGGCTTTCCATAGGCTTGGCGTATGCGTGGGTCAGCTTAGCGCCACTATCCCTATCGAACTTGCCTTACGTTGAACGAGACTTTAAATGCTCATAAAACGCTAACGCTGCGATGTTCTTGCCCTTGGCTTCCAGCATGATGTCGAAGCGATCGAGAAATTGCAGCGCGTAGTCGTTGGTCCAGCGGTTCCACATCTGCGCGCTGTGGGCGTACAGGTCACGCTTGGACACCACGTGCAACAGCGCGTCCATTTCCAGCTTGTGCTCGGCGTCGAAGCCCAGTTCCTGCAAGCTCTCCTGAGGTTGGGAATAGTGCATGGTGGGCCGTACGCCACGCCAGCTTTCGATCACCCGCGCGACCCGTTCCGAATGGGGGTCGATGTAGTGGTCTTCGTTGATCCAACAATGGTGAATGTCCAGCACCACCGGCGCCAGGTCGGCCACTTGCAGGCAGTGGTCCAGGCCGTAGGTTTTCTCGTCGTTTTCAAAGGTGATGCAGTTGCGCGCCACTTGCGACAGGCGCGGCCACACCGCACGGGTGCCTTCCACGCCGAGGCGGCCGGCGATATGCACATTGCACTTGAGGTCCTGAAAGCGCCGGCCGTAGCCCATCATGCGGATCATGTCGGCGTGGTATTCAAATTCGGCCAGGCTGTTTTCCACCACCGCGGGGTTCTCCGAAGCGAGCACACAGTACTGGCCGGGGTGAAATGACAAACGGATATCCGCAGCGCGTGCCAGGTCTCCGATAGCGGCAAACCCCTCGGCCAGCTGACGTTCTATGGCCGGATCCTTGTACACCGAGGCCACTTTCGGGTGGCTATAGAAAGGCAAAAGATCACTGCTTAATCGCAGCATGTGCAAGGTCGGCGGCAGTTCGGCGACAAAGGCCAACAAACGCAATTGGGCGGCCAGGTTGTGGGTGACCACTTCCACCAATTTATTGCGGGCCACCTGCGGCGTGACACTCTCCATCCAGCGCAGCGTGGTGGTGCGCGGGTTGAAAGGGCCTTCGATCAGCTTCAAGGCGCTGGCTGATAGCAGGCGTTCGGGATGCTGGTACTGGCATGCGAAACCGATGCGAGGGTGAGTCATGGAAGCGCCTTGCGTTGGAAAAGTGCGGGATGATAAGGCGTTAGGCCGGGACCCACCCAGTGGGTTCACAATATTTCGACACGATTGACGCTGAACTTTCTGACGCGTGCTGCGTTCATTTCCTATGCGCTGCCCCGCCCCAGGGGCGTTGTACAACAAGGAGCCGCCACGACTATGACTACTCTCCCCGCCTACCGATACACGCCAGGACCGCTGCATGCGACGCTGCTGGCCGGCACCGTGCCGTTGTTTCTCGGCGCCTTGCTCAGCGACATTGCCTACACCCAGACCTACCAGATTCAATGGGCCAACTTCGCATCCTGGCTGATCGCCGGCGCGCTGGTGTTCGCCGGCTTCGCGTTTCTGTTCGCGCTGGTCAACCTGCTGCGCGCCGAGCGCAAGGCCGGGCAACCCACGCGGTATGTGCTGCTGCTGTTGGCCACCTGGGTATTGGGCCTGGTCAACGCCTTCCAGCATGCCAAGGATGCCTACGCCTCAATGCCTGCGGGCCTGGTCCTGTCGGCCATCGTCTTGCTGCTGACTCTGGCAGCCACCTGGACCGGCCTGCGCTCGGGAGGTGCCAAATGAAAACTTCCAGCACATTGACCTTGTTAAGCGCCGCGCTGTTACTGAGCGCCTGCGGTGGCGAAGGCGACAAGACCCAGGCTCGTGGTCCCGACCCGAAACTGCCGGAGCAGCAAAGCAGCCTGTTGCCGAGCATGAAGATTGCCGAACCCGCGCCCTGGGGCGAGCAGAAACCCAAGGTGCCCGAAGGCTACAGCGTGACCGCGATTGCCACCGATCTGGCGATCCCGCGCCAGACCCTGGTGCTGCCCAACGGCGATATTCTGATCGCTGAAGGCCGTGGCGGCAGTGCAGCCAAGCTCAAGCCCAAGGATGTGATCGCCAGCCTGATCAAGGCCGAAGGCAACACCAAGGTCAAGAGCGGCAACCGTCTTACGCTGCTGCGCGATGCCGACGGTGACGGCACCTACGAACTCAAGACCGTGTTCGCCGACAACCTCAACGCGCCCTACGGCCTGGCATTTGCCAACGGCAAACTGTACGTGGCCAACCAGGACGCACTGGTGAGCTTCGACTACGCCGACGGCCAGACCAAAGCCGGCGGCCCGCCGACCAAGGTCACCGACCTGCCCGCGCAGATCAATCACCACTGGACCAAGTCCCTCGCCATCAGCGCCGATGGCCGTCAGCTCTATGTAGGCATCGGCTCCAACAGCAACGTTACCGAGCGCGGCATGGAAGTGGAAATCGACCGGGCCATGGTCTGGCAGATCGACGCGGCCACCGGCGCGCACAAACCCTACGCCACCGGCCTGCGCAACCCCACCGCACTGACCATCCAACCCGATACCGGGCAACTGTGGACAGTGGTCAACGAACGTGACGAACTGGGCCCCGACCTGGTGCCGGACTACCTCACTTCGGTGCGCGAAGGCGCCTTCTACGGCTGGCCCTACAGCTATTGGGGCCAGAACGTCGACCCGCGTGCGCAACCGCAGAACCCGGCCAAAGTCGCCTCAGCGATCAAGCCGGATTACAGCCTCGGCTCCCACGTGGCGGCACTGGGCGTGGACTTTTCCATCCCGGCCATGGGCGACACGTTCGCCAACGGCGTGTTTGTTGGCGAACACGGCAGTTGGAACCGCGACAACCCGGTGGGCTACAAGGTGATCTTCGTGCCGTTCAGCAATGGCAAGCCGTCCGGTGAGCCGATTGATTTCGCCACCGGGTTTCGCGGTGACGACGGCAAGACCCGTGGCCGCCCGGTGGGCGTGACGGTGGACCCCAAAGGCGCGCTGATCATTGCCGACGACCTGGCCAATACCGTCTGGCGAGTGACGCGTAACCGTTAAGCAAAATGTTTGACATGCTTGCCTGAGGCAACAATATAATTGCCTCAGGCAACCATTCGAGCATCCGCCATGTCCACCCCTCTGCTTGTCGAACGCGCCGGCATCGTGCGCGGCTTTAATCGCTTCTACACCCACCAGATCGGTGTGTTGCAGGAACACCTGCTGCAAAGCGATTTTTCCCTGACAGAAATCCGCGTGATGTACGAACTGTCGTCGCGTGGCGACCTGACCAGCGCCGACCTGTGCCAGATGCTCAGCCTGGACGCGGGTTACCTGAGCCGGCTGACCAACGGGCTCGAGAAAAAGCGCCTGATCCAGAAAGTCCGCTCCGTCACCGATGCGCGTGCCGTGTTGCTGCACCTCAGCGACCTCGGCCGCAGCGTGCTGGCGCCACTGGAGCAACAAACCCAGAACGAAGTCATCGCCCTGCTCAGCGGCCTGCCGGAACCCCAGCAGCGGCAACTGACCGATTCCATGAAGCGCATCCAGGCCCTGCTGCAAGGCACCGCGCCGAGCTACCTGCTGCGCGACCCGCAACCTGGCGATATGGGCCTGGTGGTGCAACAGCAATCGGCACTGTACGCCCGTGAATATGGCTGGAATTGGGAGTTCGAAGCGCTGGTGGCGGAGATAGTCGCCAAGTACTTGCGCGAGTTTGACCCGGCGTGCGAGCGCTGCTGGATCGCAGAAAAGGACGGCGAAGTGGTGGGCTCGGTATTTGTGGTGCGCCATGACGACACCACCGCCAAGCTGCGCATGCTCTATGTGGACGCCAACGCACGTGGCATGGGTATTGGCCAGCGCCTGGTGGATGAATGCCTGCGGTTTGCCCGGCAGGCCGGCTACAGCAGCATGCTGCTGTGGACCGTGAACATCTTGACCGATGCGCGCAAGCTCTATCAGAAAGCCGGGTTCGAATTGACGGAGCAAGAGCCCACCGCGAGCTTCGGTAAGTCACTGATCAGCGAAACCTGGACCCGCACACTCTAAAAAGCCATCCCGCGCTGTCTCGGCGCGGGAGGTCAAGCCTTACAAATCAGTGATTTCCTTGTGACGCGGCACCAGCGCCTTCATCACGCTCCAGGCCACCAGGTAGGCCAGGGCACAGATCGCAAACATGATCATATAGCCGGTATGGATATCGTTGATCGACTTGTAGTAGTCGAATACCCAGCCGCCGATCTTGGTCATTACCACGCCACCCAGCCCGCCCGCCATGCCGCCGATGCCGACCACCGAGGCCACGGTTTTTTGCGGGAACATGTCGGACACGGTGGTGAAAATGTTGCACGACCACGCCTGGTGCGCCGAAGCGCCCACACCGATCAGCAACACCGGCACCCAGAAGCTGATGTAGCCCAGCGGCTGCGCCAGCAACACCACCAACGGGAACAGTGCGATCACCAACATGGCTTTCATGCGGCCGTCGTAGGGTGCATCACCCCGCGCCATAAAGTAGCTGGGGAACCAGCCGCCACCGATACTGCCGACCATGGTCATGCTGTACAGCACGGCCAGCGGCATCACGATGTCCGCGCCTTTCATGCCGTATTGCGCTGACAGGTAGGTGGGCAGCCAGAACAGGAAGAACCACCACACGCCGTCGGTCATGAACTTGCCGAAGGCAAAGGCCCAGGTCTGGCGATAGGTGAGCAACTTGAACCACGAGACTTTTTTCACCGGCGCGCCAGCAGGCGCCTGGGTGAACGGCTGGACCGTCTGGTCGCTGCGGATATAGGCCAATTCTTCGGCCGACAGACGCTTTTGATGCTCAGGCTTTTCATAGATGGCAGCCCATACCGCCACCCACACGAAGCCGAGCATGCCGATCACCATAAAGGCCGCCTCCCAGCCCCATATCCCGGCAATCAGCGGCACGCAGATCGGTGCCAGAATCGCGCCCACGTTGGCCCCCGAGTTGAAGATACCGGTGGCCAGGGAACGTTCTTTTTTCGGGAAATATTCGGCGGTGGCCTTGATCGCAATCGGGAAGTTACCCGCCTCGCCAATCGCCAGCACGGCACGCGACAGCATGAAGCCCGCAATCGAGACCGGGATGACCGCCAGGCCGATCGCCCCACTGACCGCCGCGATGCCCTCACCCATCGGCACCGCAAACGCATGCATGATCGCGCCCGTCGACCAGATAGCAATCGCAACGACGTAGGCGGCCTTGGTGCCGATCTTGTCGACAAAGCGCCCGGCAAACAGCATGGAAATCGCGTAAACAAACTGGAACACGGCGGCAATGTTGGCGTAGTCGGTATTGCTCCAGCCAAATTGCGTCGACAACTGCGGCGCCAGCAGGCTGAGCACCTGACGGTCGAGGTAGTTGACGGTGGTCGCGAAGAACAGCATCGCGCAGATGGTCCAGCGATAGTTGCCTACCGCCTGGCCAACGCGGTGGGCGTTGATGGGCTCGTTCAAGTTCATGGCATCACTTTTTATTTTTGTTAGGCAGGACATATGTAACGTCATATGTCGTCGTACAACTGTGACTTTTATATCGGGGTCCCTTTGCGCTGTCAATCTGAAAGATTGCGGTTTTTATGGGGGGCACGCCGCTGTAAAAAGTGTCAGGCGAACCGAGTTGTAGGATGACAAACCCGCATCACCAGGCTGGGTGCTTTACCGGGCACATCATCGAGTACGCCAAACGGCTGCATGCCGATCTTTTCCAGCACCCGGATCGACGCGGCGTGGTCCGGCCGCACCAGGCCGAACACCTCGGGCAGCCCCAGGTTTTCAAACGCCAGCACCAGCGCATCACGCGCCACTTCAGTGGCATAGCCCTGCCCCCAGGCTTGCACCGCAAAACGGTAGCCCAGGTTGATACGCCGCTGCGTGAGGTAATTGAGCGGTGCGATGCCGCCAAACCCGATGAGGTGTTCCGGTACGTCGCGATGAGCGATGGCCCACCAGCCATAGCCGAGGGTGGCCCACTGTTCCAGCCAGTGATCGAGCAGGCGCTGGGCGGCGGCAAGGTTAGGCATGGGGCCTGAGGGATTGAAAAGGTTAGTCTGCGGATCACCGAAGATCGCGAACAATCGCTGCACATCCGTGGGCCGCGGCTTGCGGTAGACCAAGCGTGAGGGGGGCATTTGATTGGCTCCTTTTTCCGTGCAGATCGGTTTTTATGCCGTGCGAACTTCTGTGGCGAGCGGGCTTGCCCGCGTTGGGCTGCGTAGCGGCCCCAAAACCTGCGACGGAGATTTACCTGAAGTTACGCGGCGTTCGCTTCTGGGACTGCTTCGCAGTCCAACGCGGGCAAGCCCGCTCGCCACAGTAGCGTGCCCACCGGCCACAAAAGCCCGCCAAGCAAAAAAATCCGTTACCCCTGCAAAAAAACACAAATAGTGGTGAATTATTTCGTATGCAGTTGTATCTGAACTGACAGAGCGGTGCCATTGCAACGATGGCACCTCCCCTGTTCAGTTTTAGAGTGGTCTGCATGAAATTACGTAAGAAAAGCGTCAAACCCATCGGTTTGAAAGACATCACCATCGTTGACGATGCCAAAATGCGCAAGGCGATCACCGCCGCCGCACTGGGTAACGCCATGGAATGGTTCGACTTCGGTGTGTACGGGTTTGTCGCCTATGTGCTCGGCAAGGTGTTTTTCCCCGACGCCTCGCCCAGCGTCCAAATGATCGCCGCACTGGCCACCTTCTCTGTACCCTTCCTGATTCGCCCCCTGGGCGGCCTGTTCTTTGGCGCGCTGGGTGATAAATACGGGCGACAGAAAGTCCTCGCCGCCACCATCGTGATCATGTCCCTCAGCACCTTCGCTATCGGCCTGATCCCAGGATATGCCTCCATCGGCATCTGTGCGCCGATCCTGTTGCTGCTGTGCAAGATGGCCCAGGGTTTCTCGGTGGGCGGTGAGTACACCGGCGCCTCGATTTTCGTCGCCGAATACGCGCCGGATCGCAAGCGCGGCTTCCTCGGCAGTTGGCTGGACTTCGGTTCCATTGCCGGTTTCGTGCTCGGTGCCGGCGTGGTGGTGCTGATTTCCAGCGTGCTGGGCGAAGCGGACTTCGAAGCCTGGGGCTGGCGCCTGCCGTTCTTCCTGGCCCTGCCCCTGGGCATGATCGGCCTGTACCTGCGCCACGCATTGGAAGAAACCCCGGCGTTCCAGCAGCATGTCGACAAGCTCGAACAAGGTGACCGCGAGGGCCTGACCCACGGTCCCAAAGTGTCGTTCAAGGAAATCGCCACCAAGCACTGGCGTAGCCTGCTGACCTGCATCGGCATCGTCGCCGCCACCAACGTGACCTACTACATGCTGCTCACGTATATGCCGAGCTACCTGTCGCATAACCTGCACTACTCGGAAAACAGCGGTGTGCTGATCATCATTGCGATCATGGTCGGCATGCTGTTTGTGCAACCGTTTATTGGTTTTGTCAGCGACAAGATCGGCCGCAAGCCCTTCATCATCGCTGGCAGCATCGGCCTGCTGTTCCTGGCCATTCCTGCCTTTATGCTGATTACCAGCGGCAAAACCGGGCTGATCTTCGCCGGCCTGCTGATTCTCGCGGTGATCCTGAACTTCTTTATCGGCGTGATGGCCTCGACCCTGCCCGCGATGTTCCCCACCCACCTGCGCTACAGCGCGCTGGCCAGCGCCTTCAACATCTCGGTGCTGGTCGCCGGTGTCACCCCGACCGCCGTGGCGTGGCTGGTGGAAAGCACCAACGACCTGTTCATGCCCGCCTATTACCTGATGGTGTTTGCCGTGATCGGCCTGATCACCGGGCTGACCATGAAGGAAACTGCCAACAAACCCCTGCGCGGCGCAGCGCCGGCCGCCTCCGATATGGAGGAAGCCAAAGAGCTGCTGCAGGAGCATCACGACAATATCGAGCAGAAAATCGAAGACATCGACGCAGAGATTGCGGCATTGGAAGCCAAGCGCCAGAATCTGGTGCAGCAGCATCCACGCATCAACTGAGATTTGATCGTGCGTGGCGGCACACGCCGCCACGCCGTTGGAGTATTGAGCATGGTCCCCAGCATCACTTACGCACAGTCATTACTCAGCGCCGATGAGCGCGCTGCCATCGCCGAAATAGAAGCCACCACCAGCATCCTGCAATTGGTCACCCGCCTAACCGGCATGCGCTTCGCCGGCATCGCCAAGTTCACCGACCTCGAATGGGTCGTCTGCTCGGTGCACGACACCGTCGACATGGGCATTCACGTGGACGATGTACTCGACCTCGAAACCACCCTGTGCAGTGAGTTCTGCATCAACCCGCAGACCTTGTTTATCCCGCAAGTCAGCCTCAGCGGCCGTTTTGCCACACGCCCGGTAGTCAAGCAATACGCCATCGAGAGCTACGCCGGTGCACCGATCTTCCTGCCCGATGGCCGCCTGTTCGGGGCATTGTGTGCGCTGGATTCCAGGGCGATGCTGTTTGACGACCCCAACCTGCCGGAAACCCTCAGCCTGTTTGCACGGCTGATCGGCTGCATCTTCTACGCTAATTTGACCGCTGGCGATCAATAGCCCTACCTGAAAAACACACTCGGCGTCTTGCCAAACTGTTTCTTGAACATGCTGGTAAACGCGCTCGGGCTTTCATAGCCCAGCTCCAGCGCCACGTCGATAATCTTCTGCCCTACCGCAATACGCTCCAGCGCCAGCAGCAGCCGCGCCTGTTGGCGCCACTGGCCGAAGGTCATGCCGGTTTCCTTGCGGAACAGGCGCTGGATGGTTTTCTGGTCCAGGGCCAGGCGCTCGCTCCAGTCGGCCACGGTTGAGGCATCGCCGGGGTCGTCCTGCCAAGCCTCGCAGATCCGGTTGATGCGCGGGTCGGTGGGCTGCGGCAGTGACAGCGGCAGGGCCGGCAGCAACGCAAGCTCGTCGAGGATCAGGTGCATGATCCGTGCGTCCCGCGAGTCTTCGGCATACGGCGGCTTCAAACTCACCGAAGCCTTGATCAGCTCGCTCAGCAGCGGCGAAATGCTCACCGCCTTGGTCTCGCTGGGCAAGTTGGGGAAGCAGTCAGGGCGCACAAACACGCTGCGCATTTTCAGCGGCCCCACGCAACGCAGGGAATGCACGTGCCCGCTGGGCATCCAGAAGCCGCGATTGGGCGGCACCGTCCATTGGTTCTGCGCCGAATGCACCACCATCACGCCTTCGGTCGCGTAGAGTAGTTGGTGCTTCTCGTGACTGTGGTCGGGGATCACCCAGTTTTCCGGGTAGTCGGTGGCCGAGCTGATGACAGCCCAGTCGCCCGCGTCGATCTCCTGCAGAAATTTATCCAGTGATTTAATCATTTCGCCCTTTTTGCGATGGTTGCCTCCCGAATTACGCGAGACAGGCATTTGTGCCGAATCTAGCATGAACGCCGAAACAATTTGAAATGGGCAGCCAGCATCCGTACTGACTGCCTCTGTTTGCTGCCTTGATTGGAATGCCTGCATGTCGACCCTGACCGCATCACCTGCCGCAACATCGAGTCCGCCCCAAGTAAGCCCATTAGTCATGCGCATCCTCGGCGCCTGTGCCCTGGCGCATTTGATCAATGACCTGATCCAGGCTGTGCTGCCGTCGATTTACCCGATGCTCAAAGCCAACTACGGGCTGACGTTCACCCAGGTGGGCCTGATTACCCTGACCTTCCAGCTGACCGCCTCCCTGCTACAGCCGTGGATCGGCTACCACACCGATCGCCACCCCAAGCCATGGCTGCTGCCGGCGGGCATGGTGTGCACCCTGGTCGGCATCCTGATGCTGGCGTTTGTCGGCAGCTTCCCGGCAATCCTGCTGGCGGCGGGCCTGGTGGGCGTTGGCTCATCGACCTTCCACCCGGAAACCTCACGCGTTGCGCGCCTGGCCTCCGGCGGGCGCTACGGCCTGGCGCAATCGACCTTCCAGGTTGGCGGCAACACCGGCAGCGCCTTGGGCCCCTTGCTCGCGGCGGCGATCATCATTCCCTACGGCCAAAGCCATATCGCCTGGTTCGGCCTGTTTGCGGTGTTCGCGATCCTGGTGCTCTACGGGTTGAGCCGCTGGTATCGTAACCACCTCAACCTGTTCAAACTCAAGCAAGGCGCCAAGGCCACCCATGGCTTGTCCAAAGGCCGCGTGACGTTTGCCCTGGTGGTGCTGGCGCTGCTGGTATTCTCCAAATATTTCTACATGACCAGCCTCACCAGCTACTTCACCTTCTACCTGATCGAGAAATTCCAGCTGTCGGTCGCCAGTTCCCAGATGTACCTGTTTCTGTTCCTCGGCGCGGTCGCCGTGGGCACCTTCGCCGGCGGCCCGATCGGCGACAAGATCGGCCGCAAGAAAGTTATCTGGTTCTCGATCCTCGGCGCCGCACCCTTCACCCTGGCCCTGCCCTACGTCGATTTATTCTGGACCGCCGTGCTCAGCGTGATGATCGGTTTTATCCTGGCCTCGGCGTTCTCGGCCATCGTGGTCTTCGCTCAGGAACTGGTGCCGGGCAATGTGGGCATGATCGCCGGGATCTTCTTCGGCCTGATGTTCGGCTTCAGCGGCATCGGCGCAGCCTTGCTGGGCTTGCTCGCCGACAGCCACGGCATCGCGTATGTCTACAAAATATGCTCGTTCCTGCCGTTGGTGGGGATTCTGACGATCCTGCTGCCCTCGACCAAAGGCGTCTGAACCGCCGATCATCGGCTGGCTGTATGCCATTACTCTTCTTGCTCTGAAAAACCTGCGTGTGCGCTTACAATCCCGGTCTAAACGCACCCGCAGGCAGACCCGGCACGAAATGACACTCGACCCTCCCACTATTTTGGCACTTACCGTTGCCCTGGCAGCCGCTGCCGCCCTGTACCTGGCCGTTGAATGGCGCAGCGTGCGCGAACCCTCGCTGCTGTACTGGAGCGCCGGTTTCGCCACGATCACTGTCGGCTCTACCCTCGCCTTGCTGCGCATCAATGGCTACCTGGTGATCGGTATCTGGTTCGCCAACGGCTTGCTGGTGACCGCGCACTTCCTGTTTTTGCTCGGCGTGGCGCGGTTTACCCAGGCACGCCTGTCACCGCTGTGGCTGCTGATGCTGCTTATCTGGCTGGGCATGCTGATGCTGCCGGCCGACCTGCCCTGGTCCAAAGCCATGCTGGGGGTGCAGTCGCTGCTGGTGGCGCTGCCCACCCTGCGTGCAAGCTTTTTGCTGCGGCCCCATGGCAAATCGCTGAGCATCGGCGCCGTGCAGTTGCGCTATGTGTTGCTGGTGCACGGGGTGTTCTACGTGGCCAAGGCACTGTCCGTGGTGATCCCGGGCACCTTGATCGACCTCGCCGCGTTCAAGGGCGAGATCATCCAGATCTCCCTGGTGGAAGGCGCCATGGCGATCATGCTGATCGCGCTGTCAATGACCGGCTCCGAGCGCTACCGGCGTGAACAGCAGATCGCCCGCCTTGCTGCACGCGACCCGCTCACCGCCCTGTACAACCGCCGTGCGCTGGATCTACGCGCCCCGCGCCTGCTGGCCCAGGTCTCACCCGCGCAACCGGGCGCGGTGCTGCTGATTGATATCGACAACTTCAAACTGATCAACGACCTCTACGGCCATACGGCTGGCGACCGTTTACTGATCGCCTTGAGCGAGATGATTCGTGGGGTGGTGCCCCAGGGCGCAATGGCGGCGCGCCTCGGCGGGGATGAGTTCATGATCCTGCTGAACCGGGCCTCGACCGAACTGATCGTCGAGCTGGGCAGCAGCCTGCGCGACCAGTTTCAGCAACTGGCCTCGCAGACCTTCGCCACCCCGCAACCCGTGACGCTGAGCATTGGCGCCAATCTGTTCGACCAACCGCCGGCCAGCCTCACGGCCTTGATCGAACAAGGCGATACCACGCTCTACGAATCCAAACGTGGCGGGCGCGATAGCATTCGCCTGGTGGACCGCACCGGCACCGGGGCCCTATAGCTACAGGTCGTAACTGACCGCCACGCTGCGCCCGGTTTTCACCGACGCCAACGCGCAATCGGCCAGGTGCAGGGCGTACCCCCGAGCGCCCCCTTCCTGTGGCGAGCGAGCTTGCTCGCGTTGGGCTGCGCAGCAGCCCCATCAAGGCCGCTGAGTTGTCTCAGTCAGACCCTGGCGTCGGCTCTTGGGGCCGCTTCGCAGCCCAACGCGAGCAAGCTCGCTCGCCACGCAATCCATTCACCACGATATACAGCAGCGGCCCCACCGACACGAACACCGCCGTCAGCAAGAAATACGGCAACACCGAGACTGCCGAGCGCCCTCTTCTGCGCGCATCCTGATACATCCATACACACCCCAGCACCGCCATCAGGTACAGGTCGATCACCACCTGCGCAGTGTCCGGGCGCGACATCAATTCCAGCCCAAAGGCCAGCAGCGACTGCTCTGCCGTAAGCATCGTAACCAGGGTATACAGCGAAAAACCCAGCAAAGCAGCCAGGGCGATATAGGGTTTGTGCATGGTCTCTTCCTTGAAATAATCGAGGCTCACCTTAGCGATAAGGTGCTGCGTCTCGCAATCGCGCCGACCACAACGGTCGCGCCTACGCGGATTATGCGACGCTGGTTTTGTGAAATATCTGTACGTAGACTGCCGCCATACCCCCATCTGAAGGCGGCGAAAAAAACCTGATGCAAGTTACCGAAGTCTCGATTGCCCAATTGCGCGCTGCGCTTGAAACCGGCCAGACCACTGCCGTTGAACTGGTCAAGGCTTACCTCGCACGGATCGACGCCTATGACGGTCCGCAGACCGCCACCGCACTCAATGCTGTGGTGGTGCGCAACCCCGAAGCCCTGAAGGAAGCCGAGGCGTGCGATGCGCGCCGGGCCAAGGGCGAAACCCTGGGACCACTGGATGGCATCCCCTACACCGCCAAGGACAGCTACCTGGTCAAAGGGCTGACGGCCGCCTCCGGCAGCCCGGCGTTTGCCAAGCTGGTCGCCCAGCGCGACGCCTTTACCATCGAGCGCCTGCGAGCCGGTGGCGCCATCTGCCTGGGCAAGACCAATATGCCGCCGATGGCCAATGGCGGTATGCAGCGTGGCGTGTATGGCCGCGCCGAAAGCCCGTATAACGCCCAGTACCTGACCGCCCCGTTTGCCTCCGGCTCCTCCAACGGTGCCGGCACCGCCACCGCAGCAAGCTTCGCGGCGTTCGGCGTGGCGGAAGAAACCTGGTCCAGCGGCCGTGGCCCGGCATCCAACAATGGCCTGTGTGCCTATACCCCGTCACGCGGGGTGATTTCGGTGCGTGGCAACTGGCCGCTGACCCCGACCATGGACGTGGTGGTGCCCTACGCTCGCACCATGGCCGACCTGCTGGAAGTGCTCGACGTGGTAGTGGCCGATGACCCGGACACCCGTGGCGACCTGTGGCGCCTGCAACCCTGGGTGCCGATCCCCAGCGCCGCCTCGGTGCGCCCGGCGTCCTACACTGAGCTGGCCGTGCCGGCCGAATCCCTCGCCGGCAAACGCTTCGGCGTGCCGCGCATGTACATCAACGCCGACCCCGAGGCCGGCACCAGCGAAAAGCCTGGGATCGGCGGCCCGACCGGGCAGAAGATCAACACCCGCGCCAGCGTGATCGACCTGTGGCAAGCCGCCCGCCAGGCCCTGGAAGCGGCCGGGGCCGAAGTGATCGAGGTGGACTTCCCACTGGTATCCAACTGCGAAGGCGACCGCCCGGGAGCGCCGACCGTGTTTACCCGTGGCCTGGTCTCCAAGCAATTCCTGCACGATGAACTGTGGGAGCTTTCGGCCTGGGCCTTTGATGACTTCCTGCGCGCCAACAACGACCCGGCACTCAACCGCCTGGCAGACGTGGACGGGCCGAAGATCTTCCCCCACGACCCCGGCACCCTGCCCAACCGTGAAGACGACCTGGCGGCCGGCATGGACGAGTACGTGCGCATGGCCGAGCGCGGCATCACCGCGTGGCATGAAATAAGCAGCCTACCCGACGGCCTGCGTGGCCTGGAACAAACCCGCCGGGTCGACCTGGAAGACTGGATGGACACGCTGGGGCTGGACGCGGTGCTGTTCCCGACCGTGGCCGACGTAGGCCCAGCCGACGCCGATGTGAACGAAGCCAGTGCCGACATCGCCTGGAGCAACGGCGTATGGGTGGCCAACGGCAACCTTGCGATCCGCCACCTGGGCGTGCCCACCGTCACCGTGCCCATGGGCGTGATGGCGGATATCGGCATGCCGGTCGGGCTGACGTTTGCCGGGCGTGCCTATGACGATTCGGCGCTGCTGCGGTTTGCGGCGGCGTATGAGGCGACGGGCAGCAAACGCCTGATTCCGACGCGTACACCGGCGTTACCGACACACTAAACGCGTTCCCCTGTGGGCGCTGGCTTGCCTGCGATACAAGCCAGCCCCCACCTTTCAAAGCGCATCTCACGTCAATCGCTGTGGGCGACGGCGATCATGTCAATCTCCACCGCCGCCGATTTCGGCAGCTGCATCACCCCCACCGACGTGCGCGTATGCACCCCGGCGCTGCCGAGAATCTCGTGGAGCAAGTCGGAGGCGCCGTTGGCCACCTCACTTTGCTGATCAAAGTCCTCAGAACTGCGCACATACACGGTGATCCGAGGGATAGCCTTGATCCGGTCCAGCGACCCCAGCGCCTGCTTGAGCAAACCCAGGCAACGCAAGGCACTGATACCGGCGGCGACTTGCGCCTGGGCCAAGGTGAGGCTGTCACCGACCTTGCCCGGCAGCACGATCGCATCGCCTACCCGGGGAATCTGGCCACTGATGTATAGGTGGTTGCCGTCACGCACCAGCGGCGTGTAGTTACCGCCAACTTTGAACTCATCCAGTTGGTAGCCGAGGCGTTGCTGGGCGGCCTGGTATTTTTGATCGGGCGTCATGGGCGTGTTTCCGGGTTCCGACGTTGCCATTCATCCACCACATCACCGAGGGTCTTGGGCTGACCGTTACGAATCCAGGCCATGAATGGCCGGTCGAACTTGAACCCCGGACCACAGTGCTCGAGCATGAAACGGCGTACGTTCTGGGTGTTTTTATAGTGTGGCGTCACGGGCGTGGCGCGGGTGATGGGGTCGCTGTGCCAGTCAAAATCCATTTGCTTGCGTCTCTGAACTCACAGGAGCACGCAGCATAACCAAAAAACGCCACGCTCAGCGCCGATACACTGACGCTGAACGTGAATTTTTTCAGCGCCTCATGCCGCGAAACTGGCGTCTCGGGTATTCACGAACAGCGCATAGATCGAATGGCTGCCGGCTATGAACAGGCGGTTGCCTTCCTTGCCACCAAAGCACAGGTTGGGGCAGCGTTCCGGCAGCGAGATATGCCCGATGGCTTTGCCCTGGGGATTGAACACCCGTACGCCGTCGAGTTTTTCCAGGTCAGCCTTGGGGTCGCCATTGCCGCCCCAGCCACACCAGAGGTTGCCGCTTTCGTCGCACTTGATGCCGTCCAGCGCGGCGTATTCCAGGCCCTCGATATGCTTGCGGCGTGCGCCGAGGGTGCCGTCGTCCTTGACGTCGATGGCCCAGATCAGTCGGTTGGGTTTGGCTCGCCCTTCCACCACATACAAGGTCTTTTCGTCCGGCGAGAAGCACAGGCCGTTGGGCCCGTTGAGGTCGTCGATCACCCGCGTGACCTTGCCACTGTCAGCGTCGATTCGATAGACCCCATGGGGCTGGCCAGGCGTGATCTTGTGCCCTTCGTAGTTGTTGCCGGTCTGGAATGGCGGGTCGCTGAACCACACCGAACCGTCGCGCTTGCACACGATGTCGTTGGGCGAATTGAAGGGTTTGCCGTCGAAGCTGTCCGCCAGCACCGTGATGCTGCCGTTGTGTTCGGTGCGGGTGATACGCCGCCCCTCCTTGGAGGTGGTTGAGCCTTCACACACCAGCAGGCGCCCCTGGCGGTCGCGGCACATGCCGTTGGAGAAATTCGACTGTTCGCGGTACACCGACAGGCTGTCGGTCACCTCGTCCCAGCGCACGATGCGGTTATTGGGGATATCGCTGACCAGCAGGTAACGACCATCGCCGACCCACACTGGCCCTTCGGCCCAACGCAAGCCGGTGGCGAGCCGTTCGACGCTGGCATTGAACAATCGCAGCTCGAGGAAACTGTCATCGAGCACCTTGACCAGTGGGTCCGGGTAACGCTGGCTCAACGGCTCCGCTGCGCCGGCCAACTGCGGTAGGTTGCCCAGCACCGCCACCGATGCGGAAACCGCCAGGGAGCGCTTGAGAAAGACCCGGCGGCTGTGATCCGCTCCGGCAGGCAAAGGGGAAAGATCCATCATGTGTCTCCGTTATTTTATTGTTAGACGGGAGGCCATTTTTAACGCGTGATGAGACATCGTACAAGACAGATCAAAATATTCAGCTCAACAAACCCTAACAGCCGCGCAAATACTCGAAATTTCACTTTCCAAATCACCCGAATCTATTGCATGTTGTACGACAACACACTTAGTAACGTGTTGCCCGAACATCCCCAACAACAATAAGGAAACACCCATGCAAAAAGTCAAAGTGCTGATCGGTTTTCTGTGCCTGTTCAGCGGTTTTGTCGCAGCCGCGCCTGCCCCCGCCGAAAAGGAAGTGGCTCAAGCGGTCGACCAACTGACCCAAGCCATGCTGCACCTGGACCTCAAGCAACTCCACGCGCTGACCGCCGACAAACTCACCTATGGGCACTCCAGCGGCAAGGTTCAGAACAAGGCGCAATTCATCGCCGATCTGGAAACCCACACCAGCGCGTTCAAGACCCTGGAAATGCAGAACCAGACCATCACCCTGCAAGGCGACACGGCCCTGGTACGCAACCACTTTCATGCTCTGGCGGTGAACAGCGGCGTCGAAGTGCCGACCGATATCGACAACTTCCAGGTCTGGCAGAAACAGAAAGGCAAGTGGCTGCTGATCGGGCGTCAGGCTTACAAGTACTGACAGCTACCACTGCACCGCCCTGCGCACCTTGATCAACGCCTCGCGCAGGGCGCCCATCTCCACCGACCCCAAGGCCAGGCGCAACGCGTGCGGCACATGGGCCGAGACCGCAAACGGCTCGGCGGTGGACACGCTAACGCCCTCGCGCTGCAAGCTCATGGCAACCTGATCGGCCCGCGCTTCTTCCGCCAGCGGCAACCATAAAAAGTACGACGCGGGGTGGCTGATGTACGCAAGCCCGTGCAGCACCTGCGCCGCCAGCGCCTGCCGGGCCTGGGCATCCCGGCGTTTATGGGCTTCCAATTGCGCCACAGTGCCGTCCTCGAGCCACGCCACGGCAATCGCACTCATCACCCCGGGCACGTTCCAGGTGGTGGCCATGATGGTGCGCTCCAACACCTTCACCCAGGCCATTGGTGCGGCGATAAACCCTACGCGTAAACCGGTGGCGACGCTCTTGGACAGACCGCCGATATACACCGTGCGCTCCGGTGCCAATGTCGCCAGCGGCGGCGGTGGGTTTTCGGCGAGGAACGCGTAGGCCGCATCCTCGATGATCATCAGAGTGTGCAGCCTGGCGATAGCGACCAATTGCTCACGCTGCGTCAGGTCCAGTACCCAGCCCAGTGGATTGTGCAGGGTCGGCATGCAGTACACCGCCCGCACCGGGCGCCGGCGACACAGATTCTGCAGGGCGTCCAGGTCCGGGCCGGTGGCGGTGACCGGGATCGCGAGTATTTCCAGGTGCAGGGTCTCGGCCAGCACCTTGAACCCCGAATAGGTCAACGCGTCGACGGCGATCACATCTCCCGGTTTGAGCAGCGCCATCAGGGTTACCGCCAAGCCATGCTGGGCACCGCTGACCACCAGCACCTGTTCGGCGTCGAGTGTCAGCCCTCGATTCAGCAGATGCCTGGCCACTGCAGCGCGCTCATGCAGACGCCCGGCGTGAGGTTGATAACGCAGCAGTGCTTCGAGGTCGCCAGACAACGCCAACTGCCGCAACGCGGTGCGCAGCAGCTCGGCCTGCCCCGGCAATGACGGGTAGTTGAAATTGAGGTCGAGCAGGCCGGCCGTGACCGTCATCTGCCCACTGCCCTGCCCCGGCGGCAGCGAGATTTCACGCACAAAGGTGCCACGCCCGGTTTCGCCACTGACCAGGCCCATGGCTTCCAGCTCGGCGTACACCCGGCTGGCGGTGACCAGCGCCAAGCCATGCTCGGCGGCCAGTTGCCGATGGGTCGGCAAGCGTGTGCCGGGGGCCAGTTCGCCGCTGCGAATAGCCTCGGCAAAGGTGTCGACCAGCGATTTGTAACGCGCGCGCGGCATACACGTGTATCCATGACAATTTTTTGATTGTCCTAATGCTCGCCCCTAGGATGGCGCGAACGCAACCCCTCTTTACTCGGGCCTCTCATCATGGAACGCACCTCTGCTCTGCCCTCCCTCGACACCCGCACCGAAGGTTGGATCAACGGCTTTATTGGCGTGGTGATCTTCAGCGGTTCCTTGCCCGCCACGCGCCTGGCGGTGATGGAGTTCGAGCCGGTCTTCCTCACCATGGCCCGCGCCGCCATCGCCGCCGTACTGGCCTTGATGCTGCTGTGGTTGTTCAAGGAGAAACGCCCCGCACGCCGCCTGTGGGGGCCCCTGGCGATCGTAGCGCTGGGCGTGGTGATCGGCTTCCCGCTGCTCACCGCGCTGGCGCTGCAGTACGTGACGTCCGCGCACTCGATCGTGTTTATCGGCCTGTTGCCGCTGGCCACGGCGGTGTTTGGCGTACTGCGCGGCGGCGAGCGACCGCGCCCGGTGTTCTGGCTGTTTTCGATTTTGGGCAGCGTGCTGGTGATGGGCTACGCCGTGGCCCAGGGTTTAAGCGCAGCGCCTGCAGGTGATGTGCTGATGCTGTTGGCGGTGCTGGTCTGCGGCCTGGGTTATGCCGAAGGCGCCAAACTGTCGCGCAGCCTCGGCGGGTGGCAGGTGATCTGCTGGGCGCTGGTGCTGTCGCTGCCGGCGGTGGCGCCGTCAAGTCTGCTCCTGGCGCCGTCGACCTTCACCGGCATCAGCCTGGCGGCCTGGCTGAGCCTGGGTTATGTGGCGCTGTTCAGCATGCTGATCGGTTTTGTGTTCTGGTATCGCGGGCTGGCTCAAGGTGGTATCGCCGCCGTCGGCCAGTTGCAACTGCTGCAACCGTTCTTCGGCCTGGCACTGGCGGCGGGGTTGCTGCATGAACAGGTCAGCCTCGGCATGCTGCTGGTAACGCTCGCGGTGATCGGTTGCGTGGCGGGAGCCAAGCGTTTTGCCCGCTAACGCTGCGGCGCAACCATCTTGAATTTGATGTTGATGTCATTCGACACCACGCTGTTACCGGCCCACTCGCCCTCGCCGATCCTGAAGTCGCCACGCTTGAGGATGAACTCACCGTCGAACACGCCGATGCCGCCTTGCTCCTTGAGCACCACGTCCACCGTCACCGGGCGCGTGGTGCCCTTGATCGTCAAGTTGCCGCTGATCTTGAAGCGGTTATCGCCCAGCGCCGTGACGCCGATGGATTCATACACGCCCACCGGGTAGGTCGCGGTATCGAACCACGCGGCGCGTTGCAGCTCGTGGTTGGCGTCGGCACTGCCGGCGTCGATACTCGCCAGTTGGATCTTCAGTAACGCATGCCCGGCTTCGGGCCGTTGCGTGTCAAAGCGCAGCGTGCCCTCGAACTCGCCGAAGGTGCCGTACACGCGCTGCCCCAATTGTTGATAGGTGAAGCTGATCTGGCTGGCCGTGCGGTTGACGTCGGTGTACTCCACCGCCTGCGCGCTGGTGAAACAACCAAGAAGGATGGCCAGGAAAATTCGCGGCTTCATGCAACGCTCCACAAGAGGACAGGACACAGGTACTGAGCTAACACCTCATGCCAGGGTTTTATTCCCATCCGATGTATCTCCTGTTAAACAGAGTAGTCGCCCAAGAACAATAAGGACGCTCCATGCATTCCCCTTCGCTACAGGACCGCACCGCGCCGCAAGGCATCTGCTACGGCTGCGGCAGCAGCAACCCGCACGGCCTGCACATCAAGAGCCACTGGGATGCCGACGGTGTTCACGTGGTCACCGAGCACCTGCCCGATGCCCAATACAGCGGCTGGCCCGACCTGGTCTACGGTGGCCTGATCGCCATGCTGGTGGACTGCCATTCCAACTGGACCGCCATGGCCTACCACTACCGGGCCGAACAGCGCGAACCCGGCAGCCTGCCGCGCATCGACTGCGTCACTGGCACACTTGGTATCAAATTTATCAAGCCCACGCCCATGGGCGTCGCCCTCACCCTGCGCGCACGGGTCGAGGGTGAGGTGGGGCGCAAAACCCGCGTGGTCTGCGAGGTCTACGCCGACGGCGTGCTCACGGCCATCGGCGATTCGCTGTTCGTGCGCGTCGATACCGCACAACTGGCCGCCGCCGCCCATGACCGCGAGGGCTAAAGCTGGTCTACAGTACTTGCCACCGCTAATCGAGGACTGCCCGATGACTCGTCTCACCGCGAAAGACTTTGCCCCCGAACTGCTGGAACTCTACGACGGCTACGCCCACGGCAAGATCAACCGCCGCGAATTTCTCGACCGCGCCGCGCTGTTCACCTTCGGCGGCCTCACCGCCTCCGCGTTACTCGCGGCCCTGAGCCCCAATTACGCCCTGGCCGAACAGGTAAAATTTACCGACCCGGAGATCGTCGCCGACTACATCACCTACCCCTCGCCCAAGGGCAACGGCACGGTACGCGGCTACCTGGTGCGCCCGGCCAAGGCCGCCGGCAAGTTGCCCGCCGTGGTGGTGGTGCACGAAAACCGCGGCCTCAACCCGTATATCGAAGACGTGGCGCGGCGCCTGGCCAAAGCCGGGTTTATCGCCCTGGCACCGGATGGCCTCACGTCGGTCGGCGGCTATCCCGGCAATGATGAAAAAGGCGTGGAGCTGCAACAAAAAGTCGATCCCGAAAAACTCATGAACGACTTCTTCGCCGCCATCGAATGGCTGATGCACCACGACAGCAGCACCGGCAAGGTCGGCATCACCGGTTTCTGTTATGGCGGCGGCGTTACCAATGCGGCGGCGGTGGCCTACCCGGAACTGGGCGCGGCGGTGTCGTTTTATGGGCGCCAACCGGAGGCCAAGGATGTGCCGCGCATCAAGGCCCCGATCATGCTGCACTTCGGGGAACTGGATACGCGGATCAACGAAGGCTGGCCGGCGTATGAGAAAGCCTTGAAGGCGGCGGGCACCACCTATGAGGCGTTTATCTACAAGGGCGCCAACCATGGTTTCCATAATGACTCCACGCCACGGTATGACGAGGCAGCGGCGAATCTGGCGTGGGAACGCACACTGGGCTGGTTTCGCAAATACCTGGCTTGATGGTGTTCTAAATGTGGCAGCGGGCTTGCTCGCGAATGCAGTGTGTCAGGCTCAGGATAGGTTGACTGAGACCGCGCTTTCGCGAGCACGCCCGTTCCCACATTGGAACGTCGCCATTTTTCGGGTCAGTGCTCCAGGGCATAGCGCCGGCAATGGTTGAGGTAGCCCTGCTCATGGCTGCCCACCAGTTGCACCACACTGGTCCATAACCACGACGGCGCGTCCAACTGCCTTGAGCGGTTTTCCTGCAGCACCGCCATCCAGTCCTTGCGGGTGGAACGGTCCATCTGCCGGGCATGGGCGATGCCCACCACCCGCGCCAGGTAGCCGGCGGCATGCATGGCGTCGGTCTCGCTGAGTTCGTCCAGCTCCAGCTTCATGTCCTGGGGCAGCAGTTCGCGGATGAAAAAACCGTGGTCCAGAAACCGCGTCGCCACCATGCGCTCGCCCAGGCCCGGTGACAGCTGGCGAGCCCCCTCCACCACCCGGCGGCCATTATCCCTGGGCATCTTTGCGCGTGCTGCACGCGGTGCGGCAGCGCCGACGGCTTCCTTGATGTCGATCAGGCAATATTCCTGCTCATCCTTGTCACCCACGCCCAGCAATGCCGCATAACGCAACAGGCCGAGGGAGCTACAGCCTTTGACCCAATAGGCCGAGTCCAGCAGTTCGACCCTGGCGTCCTTGGGCCGGCCTTTGAGCGAGGTGACCAACTGGTGAATCTCATCCGAGGCGCAGAGGTTTTCCAGCGCGGCTTTTTCGGCGCGTGACAATGACCAGAAATGCTTGCCCAGCGGAATTGTCGGGCGAACGTTCTCGATGCGTTCACGGGCGAGGTTTTTCCAGGTGCGCTCCACCGCGCTGCGCATCCCGGCCTTGACCTGCGAGGGGCGTGGCGGCACTTCGTCGGGCTTGTCCTTGAACGCTTGCTCGTAGCCCACCATCATTTCTTCGAGCATGCGCGCAGAGGTGACGCCCGGCAGGTCCGAGCCGCGTGCGGCAGTGGCCAGGGACAAGGCCAGGCGCACCAGGTCATGGGCCGGGTTGCCGATTACCGCCTGGTCAAGGTCGCGGATATGCATATCAATGCGCCCCTTGTTGTCACCCGTAGGGCCCAGGTTTCCAGCATGGCAGTCGCCGCAGATCCAGACAGCCGGGCCTTGCGGCAAACGCCTGCCCATCTGACTGTGCAGCCACTCATAGAATTGCACGGTGCTGCCGCGCACATAGGCGTGGGCCGAGCGTGCCATTTTCAGGTTTCGTAGTTGTGTCAGGTGAGGCATGCGGGCGCTGGGGCGAGGTGTTTTCATGGAATAACTCAGGGCAGGTGTAGCGGTAGAACGCCGACCCCAAGCAAATGTTTCATTATGTTTCAAAAATAACCCTCAGCGCTCCAGCAGCCAGCCCTTGAACGCTTGCATCGCCGAGGTTTCAGCCCGCGACTGCAAACGCGTCAACCAGTAACTGCCGGTGGTAATACCCACGTCGAACGGCCGGCGAATCACGTCACTCTCCAACTGGCGCGCAAACATCATCGCCGGCGCCAGCGCCACGCCGATGCCTTGCAGCGCCGCCTCCATCATCGCCAGCGAAGAGTCGAACACGATACTGCGCGGCACCAGGGTATCGGCCGGCAACCCGGCCGCCTGCAACCACAGGCTCCACTCATCGGCGCGGTAGGAGCGCAACAGGGTGTGCTTCAACAGGTCGGCCGGCGCATGCAATTGCTCGGCAAGTTGAGGGATGCACAGGACCGTGAGCGGTGCTTCGAGGATTTCACAGGCATCCGTGCCATGCCAGGCGCCGGCGCCAAAGCGGATCGCGTAATCCAGGCCCTCGGCGGCTACGTCTACGCGGTTGTTGTGAGTTGACAAGCGCAAGTCGATAAACGGGTAACGGCTTTGAAAATCCGCCAGGCGTGGCAGCAGCCAGCCCACGGCAAAGGTCCCGACCGCGCCCACCGTCAACACCTCGCGGTAATGCCCACCCTCGAACTGGCCTAAGGTATGGGCAATGCGGTCAAAAGATTCGCGGACCACCGGCAGCAGGGTTTCGCCTTCACGGGTGAGCATCAGGCCGCGCGGCAGGCGCTTGAACAACATGATATTGAGCTGCGCCTCCAGGCTTTTGACTTGATGGCTGACCGCCGCCTGGGTCACGCACAACTCAATGGCGGCGCGGGTAAAGCTCAAGTGCCGGGCGGACGCCTCGAATGCGCGCAGGGCATTGAGCGGCAGATGGGAACGCAGCATGTCTACCCCAAATTTTTCTAATGGCTGGTGCGAGATATCATCGGTTGTCGGATGGTCAAAATCTACCTAGATTTGCGGCGCCTGCGCAGGCCATCACTTAAAAGAGAAGCGATACACCATGAATCACACATTAAAAAAAATGCTGATTTGCACTGTATTTCTAGGCGCCGGCACCTGCATGGCCGCCACCGATATGCGCAAGGTCGTGGACGCCAGCGTAACGCCGCTGATCCAGCAACAACACATCCCCGGCCTGGCAATCGCGGTAGTAAACAAGGGCCAGGTGCAATACTTTAACTACGGTGTAGCGTCCAGGGAAACCCAACAGCCGGTGACCGAAGACACCCTGTTTGAAATCGGTTCGGTCAGCAAAACCTTCACCGCCACCCTCGGCGGCTACGCCCAGGCCACCGGCAAGCTCAAGCTCTCGGACCCGGCCAGCCAACACCTGTCTGCCCTGGCCGGCAGCGCCTTTGACCACATCAGCCTGCTGCAACTGGCGACCTACACCGCGGGCGGCCTGCCCCTGCAGTTTCCGGACGCCGCCGACACTGCCAACGCCATGCTCGGCTATTTCCAGCACTGGAAACCCACCTACGCACCGGGTGAACAGCGCCTGTATTCCAACCCCAGCATCGGCTTGTTCGGCTACCTCGCGGCGCAAAGCCTGGGCCAGCCGTTCAACGTCGCCCTGCAGAAAACCCTGCTGCCCAAGCTTGGCTTGAGCAACACTCACCTCAGCGTACCCGCGGACAAATCCGGCCAATATGCCCAAGGCTACGACAAGCAGCAAAAACCGCTGCGCGTCAGCCCCGGCGCGCTGGACAGCGAAGCCTACGGCATCAAGACCAGCGCCCAGGACCTGGCGCGCTACGTGATTGCGAACATGCACCCGCAAACCCTGGAACAGCCGCTGCAACAGGCTATCGCTGCCACCCACGCCGGCTACTACACCGTCGACGGCATGACCCAGGGCCTGGGCTGGGAGCGCTACCCCTACCCGATCAAGCTGCAGGCGCTGATTGACGGCAACTCCACACCGATGGCGATGGAGCCCCACAAAGTCCAGTGGCTGGCTGCACCGCAGCCGCAACCGGCCAACGTGCTGTACAACAAAACCGGCTCAACCGGCGGTTTTGGTGCCTACGTGGCCTACGTGCCGAGCAAGGATATGGGCGTGGTGATCCTGGCAAACAAGAACTACCCGAATGCCGAACGGGTCAAGCTGGCTTTTGCGATCTTGAGCGCGATGGATAAATAAGCTCAGCGAAGATCAAATGTGGGAACGGGCTTGCCCCCACATTTAGATCTTTGTAGCTTTATGCGCGAACATGCCCGCAAACCACCTAAGCTGAACAGTCACCTTGCCAGAGGAGACTCCCCATGCAACTCGAAGGATCCTGCCACTGCGGCGCCGTGACGTTCAGCCTGACCAGCGCCCACCCCTACCCTTATCAGCGCTGCTACTGCTCGATCTGCCGCAAGACCCAGGGCGGCGGCGGTTATGCGATCAACCTTGCCGGTGACACCCAGAGCCTGAAGGTGCGCGGGCGCAAACAGATTTCGATCTACCATGCCAGGCTCAAGCCTGCGGGCGCCAGCCGTGCTCACGCCAGCACGGCCGAACGGCACTTCTGCTCGCAATGCGGCACCGGGCTTTGGCTGTTCAGCCCCGAATGGCCGGAGCTGATCCACCCGTTCGCTTCGGCCATCGACACACCGTTGCCGGTTCCGCCGGAACATACGCACCTGATGCTGGGGTCGAAGGCGCCCTGGGTTGAGGTCAGGGTGCGCGAGGGCGATCTGCAGTTCGATGAATACCCCGAGGCGTCCATCGCCCAATGGCATGAGCGCTTGGGGCTGAGCCGTTAAGGCGGGTCGGCATAGGCCCAGGTCATGCGAAACGACGCCCCGCCCCATTCCGAATCCAGCACTTGCACTTGCCCGCCGTGCCACTGCGACACCCGTTGCACCAGCGCCAGGCCGAGGCCAAAGCCGCCGGTGCGGCGGTCGCGGCTGGCGTCCAGACGCGTGAAGGGCTGGAAAATCTTCGCCCGGCCGTCTTCGGGCACGCCGGGGCCGTCATCACACACCCGCACCTCATAGCCCGTGCCGAACTTGACCAGCGATACTTGCACCCGGTGCTCGGCGTAGCGGATGGCATTGCGCAGCAGGTTGATCAGCGCACGCGCCATAAAGCGCGGCTCGATCTGGATAAAGTCCACCTCGCAGGTGCGCAACGACAGCTGGATACCGGCCGCCTCCGCCTCCAGGGCCACGCTGCCGATGACGCTGTCGAGCCAGCTATGCGCCTCGATGCGCTCGCGGGTGACCTGAGTGGCACCGCGCTCCAGGCTGGCGTAGGTCAACAGCTCGGAAACCATTTCTTCCAGCTCGCCGAGGTCGGCGTACATGTCAGCGATCAATTCGCGGCTTTGGCGCGGGTCAGCCTGTTGCTTGAGCTGATCGAGTTCGAACGACAATCGCGCAATCGGCGTGCGCAGCTCATGGGACACCGCATTGGTCAGTTCGCGCTGGTTGGCGATCAGGCTTTCGATGCGCTCGGCCATCTGGTTGAAGTGCCCGGCCAGTTCACGCACGGTGGAGCGGCGTGGCAACAAAATGCGCGAACCGAGGTCGTTGTCGCCGAAACGCTGCGCGGCCAGGCGGATATGCTCCAGGTCGCGCCAGTGCGGGCGTACCCAAAAATACAGAACGATCGCCAGGCACACGCCGAGCAAGACATAGGCCCACAGGTACAGCCACTTGGGCTCTTCCGGCAGCTTGATTTCCAGCAACTGCGGGCCGCCGTCGATCTGGGTGAGGAACTCCATGAAGTCGCCGCGCACCACCAGCAGGCCATCGGCCAGGAGTTTTCGCTCGCGCTCGGTCAGCGCCTGGGTCTCGCTTTGCACCAGCTTCAAGCGCAGCCCGTAATGCGCTTGCAACTCGGCCAGCCGCGCCTGGCGCTCGGCCTGCGGCACCGCACGCAATTGCTCCACCAGCGCGTAAGCCGGGCCCCGCATGGCTTCGCGATTATAGGTTTCGTTGGCTTCGGGCAGCAGCTCGTCGAAGGTGTAGTTGACCAGCCAGATCGCCCCCGCCAGGCCGATCGCCAGAATCACATACAGGCGCAGAAACAGCCGCAGCATCTAGACCTCCCACGCAAACGGATTGAACAGATAGCCCTTGCCCCAGATGGTCTTGATGCACACCGGTTCACGCGGGTTGTCATTGAGCTTGCCGCGCAATTTGCTGATGTACACGTCGACGCTGCGGTTCAGGCCATCGAACGCGATGCCGCGCATGCGGTTGAGGATGTCATCGCGGGACAGGATCTTGCCCGCGCTGCTGGCCAGCAACCACAGCAACTCGAACTCCATGGTAGTGAGGTCGATCTGCTCATCACCCAGGCTGACCACCCGGCAACTGCGATCAATGGCCAGCCGGCCGAACTCGAGGGCGCCGCGCACGGTCGGCTCCGGAGCCTGGCGACGCTGCAAGGCACGCAGGCGCGCCAACAGCACGGCAGGCTTGATGGGTTTGATCACATAGTCGTCGGCACCCGACTCAAGGCCCAGGATATGGTCCAGGTCATCTTCCTTGGCGGTGAGGATCACAATCGGCGTGTCCGCCACCGTACGGATCTCACGGCACACCTGCAGGCCGCTCTGGCCCGGCAGCATCAGGTCGAGCACGACGATTTTGGGCTTGAACTCGAGAAACATCGCCAAGGCTTCATCGCCCCGGTGCACCACGCGCACTTCAAAACCGTGCTGTGACAGAAAGTGCGCGATCAGCCCGGCCAGCTTCTCGTCGTCCTCAACGAGCAGGACCTTGCCCAAACCCAGGTTTTCCATAAGTTCTCAGTGTGCAGACGCGGATTGAAGAGCGGGCATTATAGGTGGCAAGCTGGGCAACTGATCCAACTGGCCGGCAGCGGCTGCCGAAGCTTCATGTTTTTAAGAGTTTTTAACAAATAGCCTGCAATCTTTAACGCGATTCACAGGGAGTTGTATGCGCAAGGATTATCTGGCGTTCTTTGTTTCACTGTTCCTGTCGCGGCTGGCGGACCAGATTCTGCTGTTTATCGTGCCGTTGATCGTGTTTCAGACCACCCAGAGTGTTTCCTGGGCGGGCCTGGCGTTTTTCGTCGAGTCATTGCCGCGCTACCTGGCGTTTCCGGTGTGCGGGGCGGTGTGCGACAAATTTTCGCCGGTGCGCATCCTGCATATCAGCCAGGTTTACCGGGCGCTGGTGTGCGTCGCGGCAGTGGCGCTGTACGCGGTATTCGACGGGATCTACTGGCTGGTGATCCTGTCCGCGCTGTGTGGGGTATTGACCACCCAGGGCATCATGGCCCGCGAAGTCGTGATGCCGCATGTCTTCAAGCATTACACCTATGCCAAAACCCTCTCCTACTCGCAAATCGCCGACCAGAGCGGGCTGGTACTGGGCCCGCTGGTGGCGGCGCTGATGCTGCAAGTGTGGTCCTGGCATTGGGTAGTGCTGGGGGTGGCCGGGCTGTTTGTACTGGCCGACCTGGCGATGCGAATCTGGCAGCGCCATACCACGGTGCAACTGCAGAGCCATGCGCAGCATCAGGATATCTGGCTGCAACCGTTGCGCATTGCCTTCGGGCATATCCGCAACCTGGTAGAACTGAAGCGGATCATTACCCTGGCGGTCGGGGTGAACCTGCTCATCGGGGTGACGCTGGCCACCTCCGCCGCCATGGTCACCGGGCTCTACGCCGCCGACAAAAACGCCTACGCCCTGCTGCAGGCAGCCGGCGCGGGGGTGACCATCGTGATTCTGTTTTACCTGGCGCGCGCCACCTTGCCCTTGAAGGTGCTGGGCGGGCTGTCCTATTCGATGATCGGGGCCGGCGCGTTGATCATGGCGGTCAGCCCCAACCTGTGGGCGTACACCCTGGGATTTCTGCTGGTAACCGGCTTCGACAAGATGTTCAACGTCTACCTGCGCAGCACGCGCCAGCGGGTGATTCCGGTGCAGGATTTCGGCAAGACCGTGGGGGTGATCACCCTACTCAATAACCTCGCCCAGCCATTGGCGGGCTTGCTGATTGCGTTGCTGGCAGCGCCGCTGGGCATGCAGGCGGTGATGTTGCTGCTGACCGGGATCGCCGCACTGCTCGGCGTGGCGGTCGCCTCAGGCTGGCACGCCACTGTGAAAGCGGAACTCGATGTCGGGTGACTCGATCAACGCTTGCTCGGCCGCCCTCACCCGCTCGATCACCTGGGCGATGTCCTTGGCGTCGCCGTACTGGTAAGCCAGCTTCAGGTAGCCCTGAAAATGCCGCGCCTCGCTTTTCAGCAGGCCGAAGTAGAACTTTCCGAGTTCTTCGTCCAAATGCGGCACCAGTGCTTCGAAACGCTCGCAACTGCGCGCTTCGATAAACGCGCCGACCACCAGGGTGTCGACCAGTTTGACCGGCTCATGGCTGCGCACCACCTTGCGCAGCCCCGAGGCGTAGCGCCCAGCGTGCAGCTGGCGCAACTCGACCTTGCGCTTTTTGATCAGGCGCATGACTTGTTCATGGTGCACCAGCTCTTCGCGGGCCAGGCGCGACATCATATTGATCAGGTCAACATGGCCGTGGTACTTGGCGATCAGGCTCAGGGCGGTGCTGGCGGCTTTGAATTCGCAGTTCTTGTGGTCGATCAGCAGGGTGTCCTGATCGGCCAACGCAGCCTGGACCCAGGCGTCGGGGGTGCGGCAGCCGAGGAATTCGTGGATTTCGGGCAGGTTCATCGGGCTCACGGGCAAAGGATCACAAAAGGCCGGCGATTATACCGACCACGCCGCAGACCACCAGCCACTGGCCTTGATGTGCATCAACATGACGGCTGCCTCGCAGCAACTATAGTTATTCCACGCCCACCTTGTTGGAGATCCCGATCATGCAAGCCATCCGCAGCATCCTCGTGATGATCGAGCCCGAACATTCGGAAAGCCTGGCGCTCAAGCGCGCCAAACTGATCGCCGGGGTCACCGGCGCGCACCTGCATTTGCTGATCTGCGACAAAAAGCATGAACACTCGGCGCTGCTGAGCCTGCTCAAGTCGGGGTTGCAGGAGGATGGTTACAGCGTCACCACCGAGCAGGCGTGGAATGACAGCCTGCATGAAACCATCATCGACGTGCAGCAGGCCGAAGGCTGTGGCCTGGTGGTCAAGCAGCACTTCCCCGACAGCCCGCTGAAAAAAGCCCTGCTGACCCCGGCGGACTGGAAACTTCTGCGCTATTGCCCCACCGCAGTGCTGCTGGTCAAAACCGCTACGCCGTGGTCTGGCGGGGTCATTCTGGCGGCCATCGACGTGGGCAATACCGACAGCGAGCATCGCTCGCTGCACAACTCGATCATCGACCACGGCTTCGACATCGCCAGCCTGGCCAAGGCACAGTTGCATGTGATCAGCGCCCATCCGTCGCCGATGCTGTCGGCGGCAGACCCGACGTTCCAGCTCAAGGAAACCATCGAGGCGCGTTATCGCGAGCAGTGCAAGGCGTTCCAGGCGGAGTTCGATGTGGACGACGCGCACCTGCATATCGAGGAAGGCCCGGCGGATGTGCTGATTCCGCATTTGGCGCACAAACTGCAGGCGGCGGTGACCATTATCGGCACCGTCGGGCGTACCGGGGTGTCCGGCGCGTTGATCGGCAATACCGCGGAAGTGATATTGGATGCGGTGGAAAACGACGTGCTGGTGCTCAAGCCGCAGACACTGATGGATCACCTGGAGGCGCTGGCGAGCAAGCCCTAACCCTCCAGACACGAGCGATCAACGGTGGGAGCTGGCTTGCCTGCGATGGCGTCGTGTCAGTGATGAATACCTAACCTGACACACCGGTATCGCAGGCAAGCCAGCTCCCACCGTTTGATGTGTGCTTGTCAGCTGGCGAACGCATCTTTCAAGAAGCCCGGTGCGATATAACGCTGGTAATGGGCCTCGGACAGGATAAAGAACTCGCGGTCGATGGCATCGCGCAGGTCCGGCAAGGCCCACTCGCGAAATTCCGGCAGCAGGACCATGCCATACGCCTCCAGATTGGAGATCACCCGCGCGCCCCGGGCGATCAACTGATAGGCCCAGCAATACTCGGACTGGTGCGGCACGAAGCGAATCTTGCGCTGTTCCAACTGGCCGCGCAGGGTCTTGGGGTCGAAAATCTCCAGTTTGCCGGCCATCACCTGCACTAAAAGCTGCTCCAAGCGCAGCCAGACCGCACGTTTTTCCTCCTCGTTATAGCCGTTCCACTGGATCACTTCGTGGTGGAAACGCTTACAGCCACGGCACACGAGATCGCCGTAAACCGTGGAGCACAGGCCGACGCAGGGGGTTTTGATGGCTTGGTTGGACATGGGCAGCAACACGCAAATCAGCGAAACAGTGCGCCATGTTAGCCCTTTGTCTAAGGTTGATCACCCAGCAAACTTGGTGAGGCAACTTACCTTTAGATTTTTTTTGCCGTAGAATCATCCGGCCTTGTAAGGCGCCAATAATCCGCTGGAAGCTGTTTTCAAAGCGTCACGAGCACAGTCGTTCCTTCAGAACGGTGTTGGCGATGGTGAATGACCCGGTAGGTCAGTAGCCAGCGCCAACCCTCATCAGCTCCGTTCTGCAGGCGTAAAACTTTGAAAGCAGCTTCTGTGAGGAATGCCGGCAGCGCTGGCTTTGCGGCCCAAAAAGCCCCCGAGCGCATGCGTGCCGTTCATTTCTGGATGAGCGTCCCGTGGGACCACTGATGAGGGTAATAACTGTGCTTGAAGCCTACCGCAAACATATCGAAGAGCGTGCAGCCCTGGGTATCGTTCCCCAGCCGCTTAACGCCGAACAAACCGCAGGCCTGGTCGAGCTGCTGAAAAATCCTCCGGCTGGCGAAGAAGAATTCCTCGTTGACCTGATCACCAACCGTATTCCACCAGGCGTTGACGAAGCTGCCTACGTCAAGGCCGGTTTCCTGTCTGCCCTGGCCAAGGGCGAAGCCACTTCCCCTCTGATCGACAAGAAACGCGCTGTTGAACTGCTCGGCACCATGCAAGGCGGCTACAACATCGTGACGTTGGTCGAGCTGCTGGACGACGCCGAGCTGGCGCCTGTCGCCGCCGCCCAACTCAAGCACACCCTGCTGATGTTCGATGCGTTCCACGACGTGGCCGAAAAAGCCAAGAACGGCAACGAACACGCCAAAGCCGTGATCCAGTCCTGGGCCGACGGCGAGTGGTTCAAGAACCGCCCAACCCTGGCCGACAAGATCAGCCTGCGCGTGTTCAAGGTGACCGGCGAAACCAACACCGATGACCTGTCCCCTGCCCCGGACGCCTGGTCGCGCCCTGACATCCCGCTGCACGCCCTGGCCATGCTGAAAATGGCTCGCGAAGGCATCGTGCCGGACGAGCAAGGCAAGACCGGCCCGATGAAGCAGATCGAAGAAATGCGCGGCCAAGGCTTCCCGATCGCCTACGTCGGTGACGTGGTCGGGACCGGTTCGTCGCGTAAATCGGCCACCAACTCCGTACTGTGGTTCTTCGGCGACGACGTGCCTTACGTGCCGAACAAGCGCGCCGGTGGTTTCTGCTTCGGCAGCAAGATCGCTCCAATCTTCTACAACACCATGGAAGATGCTGGCGCACTGCCAATCGAATTCGACGTCACCAACATGAACATGGGCGACGTGATCGACCTGTACCCGCATGCTGGCAAAGTCTGCAAACACGGCACCGATGAAGTCCTCACCACCTTCGAAATGAAGACCCCGGTGCTGTTGGACGAAGTTCGCGCCGGCGGCCGTATCCCGCTGATCATCGGCCGTGGCCTGACCGAAAAGGCTCGCACCGAACTCGGCCTGCCGCCTTCGACCCTGTTCAAGCTGCCGGAAGCTCCGGCTGAAAGCGACAAGGGCTTCACCCTGGCACAGAAAATGGTCGGCCGCGCCTGCGGTCTGGCAGAAGGCAAAGGCGTTCGTCCTGGCACCTACTGCGAGCCGAAGATGACCACCGTAGGTTCCCAGGACACCACCGGTCCAATGACCCGTGACGAACTGAAAGACCTGGCGTGCCTGGGCTTCTCGACCGATCTGGTGATGCAGTCTTTCTGCCACACCGCGGCTTATCCTAAGCCGATCGACGTGACCACCCACCACACCCTGCCTGACTTCATCATGACCCGTGGCGGTGTATCGCTGCGCCCAGGCGACGGCATCATCCACAGCTGGCTGAACCGTATGCTGCTGCCGGATACCGTGGGCACCGGTGGTGACTCCCACACCCGTTTCCCGATGGGCATCTCGTTCCCTGCCGGTTCCGGTCTGGTCGCGTTCGCCGCAGCCACTGGCGTAATGCCACTGGACATGCCTGAGTCGATCCTGGTGCGCTTCAAAGGCAAAATGCAACCTGGCATCACCCTGCGTGACCTGGTTCATGCCATTCCTTACTACGCGATCCAGGCTGGCCTGCTGACCGTAGAGAAGAAAGGCAAGAAAAACGCCTTCTCCGGCCGCATCCTGGAAATCGAAGGTCTGAACGACCTGACGCTGGAACAGGCTTTCGAGCTGTCCGACGCCTCGGCTGAACGTTCGGCTGCCGGTTGCACCATCAAGCTGTCGAAAGACTCGGTTACCGAGTACCTGAACTCCAACATCACCCTGCTGCGCTGGATGATCGGCGAAGGCTACGGCGATGCACGTACCCTGGAACGTCGCGCTCAAGCAATGGAAGCCTGGGTTGCCAACCCGGAGCTGATGGAAGCCGATGCCGACGCGGAATACGCCGAAATCATCGAAATCGACCTGGCCGAAATCAACGAGCCGATCCTCTGCGCTCCAAACGATCCGGACGACGCTCGTCTGCTGTCCAGCGTTGCCGGTGAGAAGATCGACGAAGTGTTTATCGGTTCGTGCATGACCAACATCGGTCACTTCCGCGCTGCCGGTAAGCTGCTGGAGCAGGTCAAGGGCCAGTTGCCGACCCGTCTGTGGCTGTCGCCGCCGACCAAGATGGACGCTCACCAACTCACCGAAGAAGGCTACTACGGCATCTACGGCAAAGCTGGCGCGCGCATGGAAATGCCGGGCTGCTCGCTGTGCATGGGTAACCAGGCACGTGTAGAGCCGAACTCGACCGTTGTGTCGACTTCGACCCGTAACTTCCCGAACCGTCTGGGCGATGGTGCAAACGTCTACCTGGCGTCGGCTGAGCTGGCGGCGGTCGCTTCCACGCTGGGTCGCTTGCCGACTGTCGAAGAGTACATGGGTTACGCAGCGAAACTGGACACCATGGCCAGTGACGTTTACCGCTACCTGAACTTCGACCAGATCGCCGAGTTCCGCAAGATCGCAGCAAGCGCCAACATCCCGGTGATTCAAGCCTAAAGATTGTTGATGTAAAAAACGCCGTGCATCATTAGATGGACGGCGTTTTTTTATGCCTGGAATAAGGTGCTCATGACACTGAAAGGCAAATGTGGGAGGGGGCTTGCCCCGATAGCGGTGGGTCAGCCACCAGATGCATCAACTGACACTCCCTCATCGGGGGCAAGCCCCCTCCCACATTTTGATCTACACAATCTGAAAGACCGCATCAGTCCTCAAGCAATAAACGAATACACCAATGCCGTAATCGCCACCAGGCCCACCGCCGTGACAAACACGTTGGACGCCTGCCCACGGTACTTGGCCATCGCCGGCACTTTGCGGATCGCGTACATCGGCATCAGGAACAGGATCGACGCAATGATCGGCCCGCCCAGGGTTTCGATCATGCCGAGGATGCTGGGGTTAAGCGTCGCGACCAGCCAGCACACCACCAGCATGAAGGCGGCGGTCATGCGGTCGAGGGACTTGGCGGCGGGGCGGCGACCGGTCTTGAGCACCAGGCCCTTGAGGCCCTCGCTGGCGCCGATGTAGTGGCCCAAAAACGACTTGGCAATCGCCACAAACGCAATCAATGGCGCAGCGAAGGCGATGGTCGGGTTGTCGAAGTGATTGGCCAGGTAGGACAGGATCGACAGGTTCTGCGCTTTCGCCTCGGCCAGTTGCGCCGGCGACAGCGTCAGCACGCAACTGAACACAAAGAACAGCACCATCACCACCATCAACAAATGGGCGCGGGACAGGATTTGCGAGCTGCGCTCATCGGCGTGGGCGCCGTACTGGCGTTTCTGATCCACCGCGAAAGCCGAGATGATCGGTGAGTGGTTGAACGAGAACACCATCACCGGAATCGCCAGCCACAACGTGTTGAGCAACGCCGACGGCGCCGGCACCTCGCGGGCGGTGCTGAGGATGCCGCCGGTCCAGTGCGGCACCAGGTACACCGCCAGGAACAGCAAGGCAACGATAAACGGATACACCATCAGGCTCATGGCCTTGACGATCACTTGCTCACCGCACCGCACCACGGCCAACAGGCCGAGAATCAGCACCAGCGACAGAATCGCGCGCGGCGGCGGCATGATGTGCAACTGATGCTCCATGAAGCTGCCCACGGTATTGGTCAGCGCCACGCTGTAGATCAACAGGATCGGGAAAATCGCAAAGAAGTACAGCAATGTGATCAGTGCACCGGCCTTGAGGCCGAAGTGCTCTTCAACCACGTCCGTGATGTCGGAGCCTTCCCGGCCGGACAGTACGAAACGGGTCAGGCCACGGTGGGCAAAGAACGTCATCGGGAAGGCCAGTACGGCCAGGATCACCAGGGGCCAGAAGCCGCCCAGGCCCGCGTTGATCGGCAAGAACAAAGTACCGGCGCCAATGGCGGTGCCGAACAGGCCAAGCATCCAGGTAGTGTCCTGGCGGCTCCAGCTTGTGAGGGTTGCAGGTGTCGTTGCATAGCGTTCGTCGACGCTATTGGCCTGATCATTCATCCGGTCGGATCTCCGCATTTACATAGCCGGGACGAGTCAGAAAAACCTGACAGGCAGCGCCCCGACCATAGAAGGGGCGCGATTGTCCGGGATTCTTGTGAATAAGCAAAGACTTAGCTGAGGAACGGTTAGCCGGTGCAGAGCCTCAGGCGCGGCCCCAAGCAGTAGTTTGCGCGGGCTCTGGCGGGGTGCGCATAATACATTCCCGTACAAATCTATTTTAGAATCCGTCGCGATCCTGTAGTTTTCATCGCGTGCCCGCCGTTCATTCTGAGAGCTCCCGCCATGCCTCGCGTCTCCCGCAAACAAGCCGACCTCAACCGAAAAATCATCGTTGAGGCCGCCACGCACCTGTTTCGTGAGCGTGGGCTGCACGGCATCAGCCTATCGGACGTGATGGCCGCCGCCGGCCTGACCCACGGTGGCTTCTACGGGCACTTTGCGTCCAAGGAGGCACTGGCGACGGAAGCCTGCCAACAGGCGTTCGAGCAAGCGAACCTGGGTTGGCAGGACAAGATCAGTCGCAGCGAGGACCTGCCGACGGCGCGGCAGGCGGTGTTGGCCGCGTATTTATCAGCCAACCATCGTGACAACCCGGGCGACGGCTGCCCGATCTCGGCATTCACTCCGGACATGTGCCGCGAACCCGCCGACACGGCGTTGCAGCACACCTTTATCGAGGGGGTTGAGCAGTCACTGGAAATTTTCGCGCAACTTGAAGGCGAGGACCGCCAGAGCATGCTGGCCAAGTACGCCATGATGATTGGTGCCGTGACCCTCGCCCGTGCGACACGTGGCAATAGACTGTCAGACGAATTTCTTGAGTCTGTACGAAACACTCTGCTGCCCAACGACACGCCCCTGTGATCGGGGGCGTGAAACTTATTCAGCAACAAAACGCTGCGTCTTACAAATCCCGCATACTTGCCCCTTCACACCCTTCAGGATGAGCGTTCCGATGACCACCACTGTTCTGGTTCTGGTTGAAACCATCAACGAATACCTGCAAATCATCGAGAGCAATGACTTTCACGTCATTCTGGCGCCGACGCCCGCCGAACGCGCCCAGGCCATCAAAACCCATGGAGGGCAGATCAAGGCGGTGCTCACCCGTGGTCCGCTGGGGCTGTACGCCGAAGAAATCGCCGCCCTGCCGCTGCTGGAAATCATCTGTGTAATCGGTGCCGGTTACGAACACGTGGACCTGCAGGCCGCGAGCAATCGCGCGATCGTGGTGACTAACGGCGCAGGCGTGAACGCGCCGTCGGTGGCCGATCACGCCATGGCGCTGCTGCTGTCGCTGGTGCGCGGCATCCCGCAGACCGACGCGGCGGTGCGGCGCAGCGAGTGGCCCAAGGTGATGCGCCCTTCCCTGGGCGGCAAGCAACTGGGCATTCTCGGGCTGGGCGCGGTGGGCCTGGAAATCGCCAAGCGCGCAGCCTTGGGCTTCGGCATGGAAATCAGCTACCACAACCGCCAGCCACGCGATGATGTGGACTACACCTACTGCGCCACGGCCGTTGAATTGGCGCGCACCTCGGACTTCCTGATCCTGGCCACGCCCGGCGGCGCCAGCACCCGCCACCTGATTGATCGCCACGCCCTGGACGCCCTGGGCCCGAACGGTTATCTGGTGAATATCGGCCGCGGCAGCGTAGTGGTGACCGCCGACCTGATCGCCGCGCTTGAACAACGGCGTATCGGCGGCGCAGCCCTGGATGTGTTCGACGATGAGCCCAACGTGCCGGATGCACTCAAGCGCCTGAACAATACCGTGCTCACCTCGCATGTCGCCGGCCTGTCCCCCGAGGCCGCCCACGACACCGTGCAGCGTGTGGCCGATAACCTGGTGGAATACTTCGCCGGGCGTCCGGTGCTCACGCCGGTTGCCTTGCCGTCGCCCGAAAAATGACCGATCAGGCACGCTGATCTACATTCAACACGCTAACCTATTAAGCCGCCCCGACCTTGTCGCTGGGCGGCTGTGCGCATTAGATTAGGAAATAGTCCAAGGCATTTAGAATAAGCAGAAGGGATAAGCATGGCGCTGAACGACCAATCGACCCAGATTCGCCCAGGCGAAGAACTTGATGCCGGCCTGATAGATCCCTACCTCAAGGCCCATATCCCGGGCCTGAGCGGCACGCCCACGATCAGCCAGTTCCCCGGCGGCGCGTCGAACCTGACCTACCTGTTGGAATACCCCGGCCAGGAATTCGTGCTGCGCCGCCCGCCGTTTGGCCACAAGGCCAAGTCTGCCCACGACATGGGCCGCGAATACCGCATTCTCAACCAGCTTAAAGACGGCTTCCCGTATTGCCCCAAAGCCTACGTGCATTGCACCGACGAGTCGGTGATCGGCGCCGAGTTCTATGTGATGGAGCGCGTCAACGGCATCATCCTGCGCTCTGACCTGCCCGCCGAACTGGGCCTGGACTCCGCAAAAACCGAGGCACTGTGCAAAAGCTTTATCGACAAGTTCGTCGAGCTGCACCAAGTCGATTACAGCGCCTGCGGCCTGGCCGACCTGGGTAAGCCCGAAGGCTACGTGCAACGGCAGATTCGGGGTTGGAGCGACCGCTATGAAAAGGCCCTGACTCCCGACGCCCCAAGCTGGGAGAAGGTACGCAGCTGGCTCAATGACAAAATGCCGGCCGATCACCCGACCTCAAGCATCGTGCACAACGATTACCGCTTCGATAACGTGATCCTCGACCCGCACAACCCGATGCAGATCATCGGTGTGCTGGACTGGGAACTGACCACCCTCGGCGACCCGCTGATGGACCTGGGCAACAGCCTCGCCTACTGGATCGAAGCCGGCGACCCGGCGCCCGTGCAACTGATGCGCCGCCAGCCGAGCAACGCCCCCGGCATGCTCACCCGCCGCGAGTTCGTCGATTACTACGCCGAGCGCGCCGGCATCCGGATCGACAATTTCGACTTCTACTACACCTACGGCCTGTTCCGCCTGGCGGGCATCGTGCAGCAGATCTACTACCGCTTCTTCCATGGCCAGACCCAGGACAAACGCTTTGCGCAGTTCATCCAGATGAACAAGCTGCTGGAGCAGATGAGCCTGAATGTCATCGGCAAATCCGCACTCTGATTAAGGAACCGCTATGTCCAAGACCAACCTGTTCGACCTCGACGGCAAGATCGCATTCGTTTCCGGCGCCAGCCGCGGTATCGGTGAAGCCATCGCCAAATTGCTGGCCCAGCAAGGTGCCCATGTGATCGTCTCCAGCCGCAAGCTCGAAGGCTGCCAGCACGTGGCCGACGCGATCATCGCCGACGGCGGCAAGGCCACCGCCATTGCCTGCCATATTGGTGAAATGGAGCAGATTACCCACGTGTTCGCCGGTATCCGCGAGCAGTTCGGCCGCCTGGATATCCTGGTGAATAACGCCGCGACCAACCCGCAGTTCTGCAATGTGCTGGACACCGACCTCGGGGCTTTCCAGAAGACCGTTGACGTGAACATTCGCGGTTACTTCTTCATGTCGGTGGAAGCCGGCAAATTGATGCGCGAAAACGGCGGCGGCAGCATCATCAACGTGGCCTCGATCAACGGCATTTCGCCGGGCGTGTTCCAGGGCATCTACTCGGTGACCAAAGCCGCCGTGATCAATATGACCAAGGTGTTCGCCAAGGAATGCGCCGAGTTCGGCATTCGTTGCAACGCGCTGCTGCCGGGCCTGACCGACACCAAATTTGCCTCGGCCCTGGTCAAAAACGACGCGATCCTGAAAATGGCCCTGGCACAGATCCCGCTCAAGCGCGTGGCCGCCCCCAGCGAGATGGCCGGCGCGGTGCTGTACCTGGCCAGCGATGCATCCAGCTACACCACCGGCGTCTCGCTGAATGTGGATGGCGGCTTCCTGTCCTGATAGTTCAGGCTCCGCCGAACCCAATGTGGGAGCGGGCTTGCCCGCGAATGCAGTAGACCCGTTGATAAATAATTGACTGACACACCGCCTTTGCGAGCAAGCCCCCACCGTTAATCGGCGGCGTACTCAGGCATTCGGCGGTTGTTGCCGAAAGCTCACCGCCAGGCGGTTCCAGCCACTGATGCTGGACACCGCCATGGTCAGGTCCACAAGCTCCTGCTCGCTGAATTCCAAGCGCACCGCCGCGAACAAATCATCCGAAACGCTTGAGGTCGGCAGCGTCGCCACCGACTCGCTCCAGGCCAATGCCGCCTTCTCCCGCGCCGTAAAAAACGGCGAGTCCCGCCATACGCACAGGGCAAACAGCCGCCGTTCGGTCTCGCCGCGCTGGCGGGCCGCCATCGAATGCATATCGGTGCAAAACCCACAGTGGTTAAGTTGCGAGACGCGGATCTTGATCAACTCCAGCAACGGTTGCTCGATGGACAGGCCAAAGGTGGTCGCCTCCAGCATCAGCATGCCCTTGAGGGCTTGCGGCGAAGCGGTGTAGTAATCCAGGCGAGGTTCCATGGGGCGGCTCTCAAGCAGCGAAGGCAGTCACGAACTAGCCTAGAGCACTTCTGGCATAAGCCCTATAGCCAATCGGGCGGTTTACGCACAGACCATTTTGAGCGCGCCCCATGAGCGAGTAGTCTTGGCGCAGATTGAATGCATCAGGGTAAAACATGGAACTGCATATCGTGATCCACGGCCGCAAGGATCTGGCCGAACAGCTGTACCAGCAGTTACGTGAAGCCATCGGCTCCGGGCGCCTGGCTGCCGGCGCGCAGCTGCCGCCCAGTCGCTTGCTGGCCGAACAATTGGGCGTGTCGCGCAAGACCGTGTCCGACACCTACGCCACCCTGACCTACGAAGGCTTGCTGATCGGCAAGACCGGCCGTGGCACCTTCGTCAACGCCTACGCACCGCAGACCGAACGCCTGCAAACCGCCACCGACCTGGCCTGCGCGGCTAACCTGGCAAAATGGGCGGCACTGCCCTCCCCCATGCGCCACCCCACCCGCGACAGCACCTTGCGCTACGAATTTATCGGCGGAGCCACCAGCCGCCACCAGTTCCCCCAGGATGAATGGCGGCGCTGCACCCAGGATGCCCTGCGGCGCATTGCCCAGAACAGCGGCTTCTACAGCCAGCCCGAAGGCTTGCCAGCACTGCGCAGTGCCATCGCCGGGCATATCGCGTTTTCCCGCGGTGTCAAATGCCGCGACAGCGACGTCGTGGTCACCAATGGCGCGCAGCAGGCCCTGGACCTGATCGCCCGCGTGGTGTTGGAACCGGGCAGCATCGTCGCCATGGAAGACCCCGGCTATAGCCCCGCGCGCCAGTTGTTCCAGGCCATGGGCGCCAGGGTCGCCAGTGTGCCGGTAGACGCGCAGGGCATTCAGGTTGAGCAGATCCCGGCGGGCACACGGCTGATCTATGTCACGCCGTCCCACCAGTTCCCCCTCGGCATGCCCATGAGCCTGCCACGTCGCGAAGCCTTGCTGGCGCGCGCATTCGAGCTGGGCGCGATCATTATCGAGGACGACTACGACAGCGAGTTCCGCTACGAAGGTCGGCCCACCGACTCGCTGCAAAGCATGGACACCCGGGGGGTGGTGACCTACGTCGGGACCTTCTCGAAAACCCTGCTGCCGGAGCTGCGCCTGGGCTACGCGGTACTGCCACCGGCGATTCACGGCGCAGTGCTCAAGGCCAAGCAATTGACCGACCAGCATAGCTCCACCCTGCCGCAATGGGCGTTGGCCAAGTTCATCAGCGAAGGCTACCTGCTCAAGCATATTCGCCGCTGCCACACGGTGTACGCCGGGCGCCGCGAGCGCATCCTGCAGCGCCTGGCGGGGGATTTGTCAGCGTGGTTCGAGGCGGTGCCGACCGTGGCCGGCTTTCACATGGCCGCACTGTGCAAAGTGCCGGTGAATATCCCGCTGCTGATCCAGCTGGCGCGTCAGGTGGAGGTGGGCCTGTACCCCCTGGCGGTGTTCTTCCACGACGCGCCGGTGCGCGACGGCTTGATCATCGGTTTTGGCGCGATCGAAACCCTGGACATCGACCCGGCGCTGGATAAAGTGCGCGATATTCTGCAACAGATTGGCTGAAGGATTTTCCGCAGGATTGGCCATTGGTTGAACCCAACCCTGAGCGTAGGGTGAAGAGGTCTCGAACCACTCGGAAACCTCACCATGAAACGCCTGCTCGCCACCAGCCTGATGCTTACCTCCCTCAGCGCCTTTGCCCATGAACCGGTGTACAACCAGGAGTCGATCAAGGTCCTGCAAGAACACGCCCTGGCCAATGTGCCCGGCAAGAAAACCATCATGCTCACCGTGAGCTACGCCCCCGGCCAGGCCACTGTGCCCCACAGCCACACCGGCACCGCCGTGGCCTACGTGCTCGAAGGCGCGATCACCTCGCGGGTGAATGATGAGAAGGCGGTTACCTACAAGGTCGGTGAGTCGTTCTATGAGCCGGCCGGTTCGCGACACTTTGAATCGAGCAATGCCAGCCAGACCAAGCCCGCCAAGCTGCTGGTGGTGATGGTGCTGGATGAAAAAGCTGACGTGCTGACGCCCCTGGCACAATAATCCGCCACACCAAAATCCCTGTGGGAGCCGGGCTTGCCCGCGATGGCGGTGTGTCAGGCACCGAAGTGTTGGCAGCCCCACCGCTATCGCAGGCAAGCCAGCTCCCACAATTTCAAGCGGGTGCAGTCAGTGACTCAGGGGCGTTTGAACTGGCGCCGCAGTTGCTCGATCCGTGGTCGGCAGGCGCAGCCTTCGAGGTGGTCATTGACCATCCCCATCGCCTGCATCAGCGCATACATCGTGGTCGGGCCCACATAGGTCCAACCACGCTTTTTCAAGGCGTCGGATAAGCGCACCGACGCCGCTGACGTCGGGTTGCCGGTCCAGTAAGCCATATCCACCACGGCCGGGCGCTCTTCCTCGCCGGGTTCAAACGCCCACATCCAGCGCGCCAGCGACCCGGTCTCATCCACCAGCTCACACGCCCGGCGTGCGTTATTGAGGGTAGAGACGATCTTCGCCCGATTGCGCACGATGCCCGGGTCCTGCATCAAGCGCTCGATATCCGCCTCGGCATACTGCGCCACCCGGCGAAAATCAAAGCCCTCGAACGCCTGCCGAAACTGCTCGCGTTTGCGCAGGATGGTGATCCACGCCATGCCCGCCTGAAAGCCTTCCAGGCAGATCTTCTCAAACAGCTGGATGTCATCCGCCACCGGCACGCCCCACTCGTGGTCGTGATAATGCGGGTACTGCGGCGCGGCCGTGCGCCAGGTGCAGTAGGTTTGCCCGGTTTCATCGGTGGTCAGTCCTGGTTTATCCATCCATCACCTCATGTGCCGAGCGGCGGATGATAAGCGAAAATTTTTCCAACCCGCCAACCGCTCAAGCATCACCCTCGCCGACCAACTGGTCAGACCGGGACCCGTCAACCGACGAATAATGACTTGTTATTTCAAAAAAACCCGGCGTAGACTGGCCACGCACTGGACTTACCGGTAAGACCACAACAATTAAGCCCTGGAACCACCAGGGCACCGAATAGAGATCCCTCCCATGCTCAGATGGTGCTCGCGTTCGATTTTCCTGCAAGTCGTGATTGGCCTGATGCTCGGCATCGCCTGCGGCCTGGCCCTTCCCGAATTCTCCTCGCAACTCAAACCCCTGGGTGACGGCTTTATCAAGCTGATCAAGATGCTGATTGGCCTGATCGTGTTCTGCGTGGTGGTCAGCGGTATTTCCGGCGCCGGCGACTTGAAAAAGGTCGGGCGCATCGGCCTCAAGTCGGTGATCTACTTTGAAGTGCTCACCACCATCGCCCTGGTGATCGGCCTGATCATGGCCTTCAGCACCGGCATCGGCCAAGGCGCCAATATCCACTTGGAGCAGCTCTCCTCCGCGGGCCTGAATGAACTGGCCGACAAGGGCCAGCACATCAACGGCACCAGCCAGTTTCTGATGGACCTGATCCCCAACTCGGTGATCGGCGCCTTCGCCGACAACAACGTGCTGCAAGTGCTGCTGTTCTCGGTGCTGTTCGGCAGCGCGCTGAACCTGGTGGGCGAAGCCGCTTCGGGCATCTCGCGGTTGATCAATGAACTGAGCCACATCATTTTCCGCATCATGGGCATGATCGTGCGCCTGGCGCCGATCGGCGTGTTCGGCGCCATCGCCTTCACCACCAGCACCTATGGCCTGGATTCCCTGCAACACCTGGGCAGCCTGGTGGGCCTGTTCTACCTGACCTGCTTCGCCTTCGTCGCGCTGATCCTCGGGCTGGTGATGCGCTTGTCGGGCCTGCGCATGCTGCCGCTGCTCAAGTACCTGCGTGAAGAACTGCTGATCGTGATGGGCACCGCCTCCTCCGACGCCGTGTTGCCGCAGATCATGCGCAAGCTCGAGCATTTGGGGATCGGCAGCTCCACGGTGGGCCTGGTGATTCCAACCGGGTATTCGTTCAACCTCGACGGGTTCTCGATCTACCTGACCCTGGCCATCGTGTTTATCGCCAACGCCACCGGCACACCGCTGTCGATGACTGACTTGCTGACCATCCTGCTGGTGTCGCTGATCACCTCCAAAGGCGCTCATGGGATTCCAGGCTCCGCGCTGGTGATTCTGGCGGCCACCCTTACCGCGATCCCGGCAATTCCGGTGGTCGGCCTGGTGCTGGTGCTGGCGGTGGACTGGTTCATGGGCATTGGGCGTGCGCTGACTAACCTGATCGGCAACTGCGTCGCCACCGTGGCCATTGCCCGCTGGGAAAAAGACATTGATATCCAACGTGCGAACAAGGTGCTCGACGGCCAGCAAGGCTATGCCTTCCAGGCCAAGAAGCCGGTATTGCCGGCGCATCAGGAGTTCTGAAAGGTGAGAGGGGGCTTGCCCCCGATAGCGGTGAATCAGTAACAAATGCTTTAGCTGACACACTGCCATCGGGGGCAAGCCCCCTCCCACAAGGAATTTCCACTGGATTAATTATTGTATTTGCAACATCAAGGAGACGTAGACGTGATCAGCACCTCAACCGTCGTCAATTCAGTCGTAGAAAAACTCCGCGCCGCCTTGGCGCGGGGCCAGTGGCGCCGGGGCGAAATGCTCCCCGGCCAACGCGAGCTGGCCGAACAGATGGGCATCAGCCGCCCCAGCCTGCGCGAAGCCGTGATCGTGCTGGAAACCCTGGGCCTGGTGCGTTCCATGCCCGGTAAAGGCGTAGTGGTGCTGGAAACCAGTGTCAGCGACACCCAATCCAGCGACGCGGTGGCCGACGCCAGCCTCGAAGATATCCTGCAACTGCGCTACACCCTCGAACCGTTTATTGTCGGGCTGGTGGCCCAGTCCATCAGCAGCAAGGAAGTCGGCCAACTGCGCCTGACCCTGATGGACATGCGCGAAGCCCTCGACGCAGGGGACGCCGAAGCGGGCATGAACGCCTACATCGGCTTCCACGAAGAATTGTTCGCCCTCACCTCCAATCCGATCTTCCAGAACGTGGTGCAACAAACCAGCAATGCGCTCAAGCAAAGCGCGCAAGTGCTGCGTAATTCGCCCGAACACCTGGCAGAGCGCCTGCAGGAAAACGAAGCCGTGGTGCGCGCCATCCGCAATAAAAACAGCGCCGTGGCCAGCGCCGAAATGCGTCGGCACATCCTTCAGGAAGGTCTGCGCATGGGCATTCGCTTGAACATCCCGGACGACCACCTGGGTAGCTGATTTTTTGGAGACCGGCCATGAACGCCCACGCCCTGCAACGCGAATCCATACTCCCTGCCCTGCGCCTGGTGGCGGGCAAAAAGCCCTCGGTGGATGACATCTACCCACGGCTGTTCGACGCCATCCTCGAACAACGCATCGCCCCTTCCAGCCGCTTTACCGAAGAAGGCTTGGGCGAAACCTTTGGCGTGAGCCGCAGCGTGATCCGTCGGGTGCTGGCTAAGCTGTCCCACCAGCAAGTGGTGATACTGCGCCCCAACCAGCGTGCCCAGGTCGCTGCGCCGGACGCGCAGCAGACGCGGCAGATCCTCGAAGCGCGGCGCATGACCGAAATCACCGTGGTGCAACTGGCCTGCGCCCAGGCCACCGCCGCGCAAGTACGCCAGTTGCGCGAGCTGATCGCGCGGGAACGTGAGTGCATCGAGCGTGATCAGCGTGGGCCGGCGATTCGGCTTTCCGGGGAGTTCCATCTGCAACTGGCAGCGATGGCGGGCAACGCGCCATTGGCACAGTTCCTCAACAGCCTGGTGCCGTTGACCTCGTTGATCATTGCGCAATATGAGGCCAAAGCCTGCACGTATTGCGCGTGGCAGGAGCATGTGGCGATTGTGGATGCGATTGAACAGCGCGACTCAACCGCCGCAGTGGCCCTGATGACCCAACACCTGGATCACCTGGAATCCAAGTTGCTGAAACACCACTGATCCCAAGTCATGCACCTGCAAAATGTGGGAGGGGGCTTGCCCCCGATGGCAGTGGGTCAGTCAACCTTTGAATGACTGGCTCACCGCTATCGGGGGCAAGCCCCCTCCCACATGAGCGCCCTGTTACTTGATAAATAGTGTTCCAACAAAAAAGCCCCTGCATCTCACACTGCAGGGGCTTTTGTTTTACCGAGGGATCAAGCCGGTTGCAGCACCGACTGACCGCTCAACGCCAGGTCCAGCAACTCACGGTTGGCCACCGCGTACATGGCGTAGTCCGTGCCGACTGCGGCACGAATTTCCACCATCATGGCGCGCCAGCGATCAGCCATGTCCTGGTGCTGCTCAAGCCACAGGGCCACGCGGGCTTCCATGTCTTGTGGCGCGTCGGCCATTTGCAGTACCGAGATGGTGATCGCCCGTTGCTGCCAGTCCACGTCGTCGCGGAAGGCTTCGCGGGCCTGGGCCTGCCAGTTGTTGCCCACCGGCAGATCGCTGATCTGCTGCAGATACCACGGCAAGTCCAGAGCGCTGCCGACGGCGAAGTAGGCTTTGGCCACTTCGGCGGCGTCATGCCCGGTGACATCGGCGGCCTCGATGATCGGCAGCAAGGTGTACAGGTGAGTAGTGCCTGCAACCATGCGCGCCAGCAACTCAGGCACACCGGCTTCGGTGTACGCCTGGTAGCGGGTCTGCCAACCTTCACGGGTCGGACCTTCCAGCAGTTCGTCGAGCTTGAGGCCCAACGCCGCCAGGTGCGGCCCAAAGTGCGCGGTATCACGCCCGGCGTCCTGCTCGTTGCGACGGCTGCGCAGGAACCAGCGCGTAGCGCGGCGGCCCAGGCGCATCAGCTCGTCCATCAGCTCCAGTTGCACGTCGGCACACACCTGGTGGTCCAGGGCTTCGATCTGACGGAACCAGTGCGGAAGGTGGAAGATGTCGCGCACGATCACATAAGCGCCCGCCACGTTCGCCGGGCTCATGCCGGTCGACTCTTTGAGTCGCTGCACGAAGGTGATGCCCATGTGGTTGACCAGGTCGTTGGCGATCTGGGTGCTGACGATCTCGCGCTTCAGGCGATGGCGACGCATCGCTTCGCCGAACTTGGCGACCAGGCTCGGCGGGAACGCGGTCTCCATGTCACGGGTCAGGTAGTCGTCATCCGGCACCAGCGACTTGAGCAAGGCTTCCTTGAGGTCGATCTTGCTGTAGGAGATCAACACCGACAGCTCCGGACGGGTCAGGCCCTTGCCGGTAGAGGCGCGCTCGGTGAGCTGCTCCTCGGTCGGCAGGTACTCGATGGCACGGTCCAGCTTGCCACGGCCTTCCAGGTCGCTCATCAGGCGTTTGTACTCGGCGGCACGCTCGTATGCACGGCGCGCAGCCAGGGACAGGGCCTGGGTCTGCTTGTAGTTGTTGCCCAACACCAGGTTGCCGACTTCGTCGGTCATGCTCGCGAGCAACTGGTTGCGCTGCTTGTCGGTCATGTCACCGGCCTGCACCACTTCGTTGAGCAGGATTTTGATGTTCACTTCGTGGTCGGAGCAGTCAACGCCACCGGCGTTGTCGATGAAGTCGGTGTTGGAACCGCCGCCGTTGAGGCCGAATTCCACACGACCCAGCTGGGTCATGCCGAGGTTACCGCCCTCGCCCACTACCTTGCAGCGCAACTCGTTGCCGTTGACGCGCAGCGCGTCGTTGGCCTTGTCGCCCACATCGGCGTGGCTTTCGGTGCTGGCCTTGACGTACGTACCGATACCGCCGTTCCACAACAGGTCCACCGGCGCCTTGAGCAAGGCGTTCAGCAGTTCGGTCGGGGTCAGCTTGTCGGCCGAAATGTCGAAGCGTTCTTTCATCTGTGGCGAGATGGCAATGCTTTTCGCGCTGCGCGAGAAGATACCGCCGCCTTCGGACATGATGCTGGTGTCGTAGTCGGTCCAGGCCGAACGCGGCAAGTCGAACAGGCGCTGACGCTCAGCGAAGCTGTTGGCCGGGGTCGGGTTAGGGTCGATAAAGATATGCAGATGGTTGAAGGCCGCGACCAGTTGCAGCTTGTCGGACATCAGCAAGCCGTTACCGAACACGTCACCGGCCATGTCGCCGACGCCGACCACAGTGATGCTGTCTTCCTGCACATTGATGCCGCGCTCACGGAAGTGACGCTGCACACCCACCCACGCGCCTTTGGCGGTGATGCCCATTTTCTTGTGGTCGTAACCCGCGGAACCACCGGAGGCGAACGCATCGCCCAGCCAGAAGCCGTAGTCGATGGCGATGCCGTTGGCGATGTCGGAGAAGGTCGCTGTGCCCTTGTCCGCCGCCACTACCAGGTACGGGTCATCGTCGTCATGGCGCACGACGTTGGCCGGTGGCACCAGGGCGCCGTCTTTCAGGTTGTCGGTGATGTCCAGCAGGCCGGAAATGAAGATGCGGTAGCAGGCGATGCCCTCGGCCGCGATCTCGTCCCGGGTGCCGCCCAATGGCAGGCGACGCGGCAGGAAGCCGCCCTTGGCGCCCACCGGTACGATCACCGAGTTCTTCACTTGCTGGGCTTTTACCAGACCCAGCACTTCGGTACGGAAGTCTTCCTCACGGTCGGACCAGCGCAGGCCACCACGTGCCACGTTGCCAAAGCGCAGGTGCACGCCTTCGACACGCGGCGAGTAGACGAAGATTTCAAACTTCGGCACCGGCTTCGGCAGCTCCGGGATCGCATGCGGATTGAACTTGAAGCTGAAGTACGACTTGTTCTGGCCGTTGGCATCGGTCTGGTAGAAGTTGGTACGCAGAGTGGCCTTGATCAGGTCGAGATAGCGACGCAGGATGCGGTCTTCGTTGAGCACCTGAACATCGTCCAGAGCCGTCAGAATTGCTTGTTCCAGGCGTTGCTGCTTGTCTTCCAGGTCATCGGCGGTGAGCTTGCGCGCCAGGTAGAAGCGGGTCTTGAACAACCGGGTCAACTCGCGGGCGATGTCGGTGTGGTTGTTCAGGGTGCTGGCGATATAACCCAGGTCGAAGCCCAGGCGGATCTGCTTCAGGTAACGGGCGTAAGCACGCAGCAGCGCGACGTCGCGCCATGGCAGGCCGGCGGTGAGTACCAGGCGGTTGAACGCATCGTTTTCGGCGTCGCCGTGCACGATGTGCACGAACGCGTCCTGCAGGGTGTCATTGAGCTGCTGGATATCCAGGTTCACGCCTTCGGCGGCGATAAACGCGAAGTCATGGATCCAGAACTCGCGGCCGTTGGCGTGACGCAGGCGGTACGGGAACTCACCCAATACGCGCAGGCCGAGGTTTTCCAGAATCGGCAATACGTCGGACAGCGCCAGCGGGGTATCGGCGTGGTACAGCTTGCAATGCAGTTCGCGTTGGCCGGAAACCTGGCCCAGCGGCTGGTAGAAGCTCATCACCAGCGGGTTGGCTTCGGTCAGGCTGAGCAGGTGCTGCATGTCGACCACAGCCGAATGCGCGGCGAAACGCTCTCGGTAGCCGGCCGGGAAGCCTTTCGGGAAGTCCGCCAGCACGTTGGTGCCGTGGGCTTCGCCGAAGCTTTCGACCACCAGGCTTGAGTAGTCGTCCTGCCAGCTGCGGCACGCCTGCACCACTTCTTTTTCCAGTTGCAGCGGGTCGATGTCCAGGCGGTTCTTGGGGTCTACCCGCAGAATCAGCTGTACACGCGCCAACACGGATTCGGAGAAGAAGGTCCAGAATTCGCAGTCCGAGGCTTTCAGGCGATCCATCAACACTTGCTGGATCTTCTGGCGCACTTCGGTGGAATAGATGTCACGCGGCACGTAGGCCAGGCAGTAGCAGAAACGACCGTACGGGTCTTTGCGCAGGAACACGCGGATTTTGTTGCGTTCCTGGATCTGCACAATCGACATCACGGTGCTGAACAGCTCGTCGACCGGGGTCTGGAACAGGTCGTCACGCGGCAGCACTTCAACCACTTGAGCCAGCTCTTTGCCCAAATGCGCCTTGGGCTGGAAGCCCGAGCGGCGTTCGATTTCCGCCACCTTGCGGCGGATATAAGGGATCACCCGCACGCTTTCGCCATACACCGAGGAGGTGTACAGGCCCATGAAACGGTGTTCCTTGATGACCTTGCCGTCGGCGTTGATCTCACGGATCGACACATAGTCCGGATACGCCGGACGGTGCACGCGGCTTGGGTGCGCGGCCTTGGCGAACGACAGCACGGTCGGCTCGCGCAGGTAGGCCACGGCGTAGTCTTCGATACGCAGGTCTTCAGCGGTGAGGCCGGCACGCAGCAGTTTGGTCAGGCCGAGGAACGAGCTGGCGTCATATTCGAGATGCCCGCCGTCCGCCTCGTCACGTACCACAAACTCTTCGTAGCCGAGGAACGTGAAGTGGTTGCCCACCAGCCATTCCAGGAAATTCTTGATCTCGGCTTTTTCTTCGCCGTCGATGCTGAACGGGCTGGCGTCGATACCGGCCAGCAGGTCCTGGACCTTGGCTTTCATCGGCTCGAAATCAGCCACGGCCACGCGCACTTCGCCCAGTACCTGCTCAAGCTCTTTGCTCAGCACGTTGAGTTCGGCGGCATTGGCGCAGCGGTCGATCTCCAGGTACATCAGCGATTCTTGCTGGATACCTTCGCCCTGAGTGCCTTTGGGCAGGATTTCCAGCAACTCGCCTTTTTTGCCGCGACGCACGCTGAGCACGGTGGTTTGCAAGGTGTGGATGCTGTAGCCACGGCGGTTCAGCTCGGTACGCACCGAGTCCACCAGAAAGGGCAGGTCATGGTGCAGCACTTCGACCGCGGTGTGGGTCGACTGCCAGCCATGACGTTCGTAATCGGGGTTGTAGACCCGCACTTGCGGTTGGGTGTGATCAAAGCGCTCAAGCAGGCGCCAGGCAGACAGGGTGCAACCGGCCAGGTCGGAAAGGCGACGTTGGGTCAGTTCGTCCAGGGAAATAATGCCGAAGAATTGCTCAGCGAACAGCGCCACTTGTGGCAGTGCCTGTTCACTGATGTGCTGCGCCAGTGCCGCTTGCAGTTGATGCTGGAAGTCGGCCTTGCTGGCTGCGGTGAAGAACGCCATCTGTGGTACTCCGCTTGGGCTTGTTATTGATGGAAGCGTCGCGTGTTATCCCCTTGCGGGGAGACCGTCAGCTCTGTTCGCAGGTAGTGACAATAAGCACCATAAACGAATCAGGATGACAGGTGGGTGAAGCTGGACAAGACAATGAGGTCACATACAACTTCCATAAGATGTACACCACGCCGGGTGACGGTACGACGGGCAGGTCAGACGCCAGACAGGTGCACATCCGTTGCGCAGCTTAACGAGTGTAGGAAGACAGCTGCTTGCGACGCTGCGACATATTCGGTCATCGGTAAGCAGGCGCGGGGTTGCGATGGGCGCAACCCGGATTTTCCGGCAGAAAAACCGGCTATTCTCACGCCTGCGAGTACCAGAAATGACCGACTCAGCCCGTCAGGTCATGCATTGGGTCTGACACAGAATGCAGCACAAAATTCGCCGCAATGGCACAATTGCCGTGCTGCGCCCTACTCCAGACAGGATTTCCCATGCTGCAACTTAAAACCGACGCACTGATGGCCACCCCGTGCGACGAAGAAGAAGACAACATGGCCATGCTCTGCTGCCACGGCAAAAACGGCGAAATGTTCATGCTCAGCCGTTACCCGGATGAAGATGAAGTGGAGCTGACCTGGGACTACGAGCCGTCGACCCTGGATGGGCTCAAGGTCACCTTGAGCGACACCACCCTGCTGATTGAACTGGCGGCCGGCGATGCCGATGCGCTGGGCGGCAAGGACCAGCTGCAGATCACCCACGCCACCGCCGCCTCGGATCTGGCTGAGCTGGAAGAAACCCTGCAGAACATCCTCAAAGGCACCGGTACTTTTACCCGCACCTAACGGCCGAACGCCGCTTTTTGGCAATCGGCTCTCCCGTGGCGAGCGGGCTTGCCCGCGCTGGGCTGCGAAGCGGCCCCAAAAAGGTCACCGCGTTTTTTCAGGTAACACTCGGTTACTCGTATCAGGGCTGCTTCGCAACCCAACGCGGGCAAGCCCGCTCGCCACAGAAAGCACTGTGTGTACTCAACACAAAACTTTGCAAGTTTTGCTAAAAA
>NZ_UUPU01000056.1 GCF_900591205.1 Pseudomonas viridiflava | reverse complement strand
GTACATGCCCGGACGTTTGCGAACCGGATCGAGGCCCGAGAGGACTTCGATGGCGTCTGCGTTATAAGAGCTAGCGCTGGGATTGGCCATGGGTTCTCGTTATCAATCGTTCATTAAATTTCGGGAGTTGAATGTTCTTTATATGCCTTTGATCGGCCGTCATTTACAGCGCTGACAGATCAATCCCTTGCAACAGGCTCGGGGCAAACCCGGCAAAACTCAGCAGCGCCGGCATTTGCTCGGCAAAACCCTGATAGCTGTGGTCGCCACCGGGCTGGATGCGCAATGCGCAGGCACGGTAGAAAGCCTGGGCGCGGCGGTAATCC
>NZ_UUPU01000085.1 GCF_900591205.1 Pseudomonas viridiflava | reverse complement strand
ACGTGATCAACCAGATCAAAATCGAAAACCCACACTTGTGGGACGCCGAGATGAAGGAAGAAGCGACCCAGATGATCCTGCAAGGGACTCAGCTGGAGATCGAGTACGCACGCGACACCATGCCTCGTGGGGTGTTGGGCATGAACGCGGCGATGATGGAGGATTATCTGAAGTTCATCGCGAACCGTCGTTTGTCGCAGATTGGGTTGAAGGAAGAGTATCCGGGGACGACGAATCCGTTCCCGTGGATGAGCGAGATTATGGATTTGAAGAAAGAGAAAAACTTCTTCGAAACCCGTGTGATCGAGTACCAGACTGGCGGCGCGTTGAGCTGGGATTAAGTTCTAAACCAGCAACATCAAAAGCCCTGACATGTTCAGGGCTTTTTTATGCTCCGTGATTCGAATAGGAGCCTTCTTACACCAAGATCATCCATAGAAGGGTTGATGCAAATTTCAAGACTGAATAGTCTCGCCCACCGGTGCCTAAGAAACGCCCAACGTAGCAGCTAACCTCACTTATCAGTCAAAAACCCGCATGACTCCACTCATGCGAAATTCGTACTGCATTGAGGCCAGGCAAGTTGGAGTTTCTTAAATCCGCTCTCTACGTCGGGCCCGCGCCCTTCCGACAACCACGTAGAGATCATGGAAAATGCCTAGCCGCTATACGCTCGACTTGCCGACAGCCGAGAAGGTTGCCACGACTGAGCCTTTTGTTGCCGTCGTTTTCACCCGGCAAAACCTTCAACTGCACACCCTTCTTCTAGAAAACCAACCCTGGTTCTGCGCTCGCGATCTTGGGCGTTTGATGGGCTGGTATTTAGATGAGCGTACGACGCGAAAGCTCGATGAAGACCAGCGAAGAACTCTAAAACTTCTCTTTCACGGTCAGCCGCAAGAAATGCTGATGATCAGCGAATCCGGTGCTTACGCCCTGCTGGTCTATCACTACACGCCAGGGAATCGTCTGCTACGCAGCTGGCTGACTCATGAAGTCGTTCCATTGCTGCGAGACGAGCGCCAGCCCCAAACAGTGGAAAGACCACTGTTGAGCATGCTGGATTGGCCGGAGATGTCGTTGAACCTGCTGCATTGGCAGGATGAAGGCTGGATACGACTTCGGGATATGCCGTATCTATTAGTGAATCGAACTCATCGGATAGTGCCCTCAAAGACGCCTTGGTGGAGAAAGCTCACGCTACCCTTCTGAATAAATGAGCGAATTTACTAACGCGAATGACCGCCAAGTCCTACCGGATCGTAGGAAATTTCGTAGACGCAATAATGGCTACTCAGTATCGTCCGAGGGTTTTCTACCCTCGGCGGCTGTATGGATATTACTAAAAACAAAACGGACTGGAGCGACGCGGAACTGGCAGCGGCGGTCGAGGCGTACTTGAAGATGTTGGCCTGGGAAAAAAGCGGCCAACCTTTCAACAAAGCCCTCGAAAACCGCCTTCTGCGTGAAGGCCCGGTGGCAGGCCGCGCAAAGGGCTCCATTGAATTTCGCATGCAAAATATCTCCACCGTGCTCGTTCAGATGGGCTGGGACCGTATCGAAGGCTACAAACCTGCCAAGAACGTGGGCACAGGCGTAGAGCAACGCATCCGCCAAGCGCTGGCCGCGCAAGGTGTATTCGAATCCGAAGACGCGGCCCAAACGGCAGACGAGCAAACGCTTATCCGCCGTGCGTCCAAACTGCAGCAGCAAACTTTCCATAAGCTACCGGACGGCATAGCGCAGCCGCAGAAAGTGTCGACCGTCAGCATCGCCTTCGTCCGCGACCCAAAGGTACGCGCCTGGGTGCTAAAAGAAGCCAAGGGCATTTGCGAAGGCTGCGGCTCTAACGCGCCTTTCGAAGTCGATGGTTTGCCATTTCTTGAAGTACATCACGTCAAGCACCTAGCCCAGAAGGGTTCGGATCGCATCACCAATGCTGTAGCCTTGTGCCCCAATTGCCATCAGCGTTGTCACCGGTCGAGTGACCGGGAGGCTTTCACCGAGGGGCTTTACTCCAAAGTCGGAAGATTGGCACGCGAGTAAACTCCTGCTGTCACACCTGATGCACGCTTAAAAATACTAGATAGGACCGAGGCCAACCCGTGAACCCAGACATGCTCGAAGCCGGCCCCATCGACGCCAAAGTACTCTCCGTCTTTGACTTCGACGGCACCCTGACCCATCACGACAGTTTCGTGCCCTTCCTCAAGTTTGCCTTTGGCCCCGGCGAGTTCTATGGCCGGATGGTCAAGCTGGCGGTGCCTGGGCTGCGGTTTTTGCTGCGGCAGATCAGCCGGGATGAGTTGAAGGCGCAGTTGATCCGCACCTTTATGACGGGGGTGGAGAAGGCGTGGGTGCAGCAGAAGGCCGAAGAGTATTGCCAGCGCAACTGGGCGCGGTTGATGCGCCCGGCGGGAGTGTTGTCGGTGGAGCAGGAGTTGGGTTCGGGGGCGGTGGTGACGCTGTGTTCGGCGTCGCCGGCGTTGGTGTTGCAGCCGTTTGCGAATCGGCTGGGGATCAAGTTGATTGGTACTGAGCTTGAGGTGGTCGACGGGGTGTTGACCGGCAAGCTCACCGGGAATAACTGCCGCTGTGAGAACAAGGTGCTGCGGCTTGAGGCGGTGTATGGGGATTTGGGCGAGTATCGGCTGCGGGCGTGGGGCGATACGCGTGGGGATCGGGAGCTGTTGGCGGCGGCTCAGGATGCGCATTTTCGGCATTTTCATGCGAAGAAGAAGCGGGCTCGGTTGCAGCGGTGATGCGGGTCGGTGGGGTTGGCGGGTGGACCGAGGCGATCCCTTCGCAGCCTCGCTGGGGCTCGACAGCTCCCACATTTGATCTGTGTTGCTCGAGAATCGGCGCTTGGCGTGGATGTTATGTCGCGGCTTTGAGGTCCACGCCCAACGCTGTTGCGAAGGCTTTTACCATCGGGCTGCGCGGGGCGTTGTGGCGCAGGATCAGGTTGAACGCGGTGCTCAGGTGCACGTGTTCCGGGCACAGTGCACGCAGGCGCCCTTCCCTTACCAGTGGCGCGGCGTAGTGTTCCGGCAGGAAGCCGAGGAAGCGGCCGGTGAGGACCAGGATGGCGACGGCTTCCACTTGTGAGGCCGAGGCGGACTGGCTGTCGTAGACGACGAAGTTGGCTTTGTCGCGATGGATCGCATAACGATGGTTGACCACTTCGTATTGGCGTAATACGTCTGGGGTGATGTCGCTCGCGTTGAACAGCGGGTGTCCTGCGGCGCAGTAGGCGTGGGCTTTTTCTTCGTACAGCGGGAAATAATCGAATTCTTCACGGCGTTGGTACACCGGCACGATGCCGACGATCAGCCGCCCTTCCACCACGCCGCGTTCAACTTCGTCCAGCTGCGAGGCATGTAGACGCAATCTGATTTTCGGCGATTCGCTATGTAATTTCCCCAGCGCAGCAATTAGCGGGGAATTAACGTCGGACACGGTGTTATCAATAACGCCGACACTAAGGTCGCCAATAAGCTCGTTTTGCGCCGAACTAAGCTTGTCTCTAAAACTGTCCACCGAGGTGAATAACTCGATAGACGCTTGATACACCAACTTGCCTTCTTCGGTCAGGCCAAAGCCTTCCCTACCCCGTGTGCACAGGCGCATGCCGATGCGGATTTCCAGGTCGGAGATCTGTTTGCTGATGGCTGCCAGGCCCACGTTCAGCTCGTTTTGCGCGGCGCTGAAGCCGCCGGCTTCGACCACGGCCATGAACACGCGCAGCAATTTAAAGTCCAGGCCGCTCAGTTGCAGGGGCGGTCTTGTGCCGGGTTTTGGCGGTGGGTTTCCAGAAGTGGAAAGTGGGGTTTCCATAATACGCGTTGACCTCAAGTGCCATATTCAACAGGCTTCAACCCAGTCCTTGAACATAGCCAGGCGGCGATAATGAACATAAACATCCGCGCTTGGCAACCTTGAATACGGCGCGTCAGACGCTGATTCAGTCTAGTTGAAAACTTATTTTTACTGCCTCCGACTCTTCTAAAAACAAGCGTGAGGAATACCCATGTCCCAGCCCACCGACCGCCTTTGGGGCGCTCGTTTCAAGACCGGTCCGTCCGCTGCTTTGGCCGCGTTGTCGCGTTGCCCCGAGCGCTACTTTCGCCTCACGCCCTACGACCTGGCCGGCTCCCGCGCCCATGCCCGTGAGTTGCAGCGCGCCGGTTTGCTGGATGAGTCAGAGACGCTGCGGACACTCGAGGCCCTGGACCGTATCGGTGAGGACTTCGCCGCCGGCCGCCTGCATCCGACCCTGGATGACGAGGACGTACACACCTTTATCGAACGCGTCTTGACCGAGCGCCTGGGCACCTTGGGCGGCAAGTTGCGCGCCGGGCGTTCACGCAATGACCAGACCGCCAATGACCTGCGCCTTTTCCTACGCGACCATGCGCGCACCATCACCACCGAGGTGTTGGGTTTGCAGCAGGCGTTGGTCGAGCAGGCTGAGCAGCATGTGCAGAGCATCTGCCCGGGCTTTACCCACTTGCAGCAGGCGCAACCCATCGTATTTGCTCACCACTTGCTGGCGCATGCGCAGTCGATGCTGCGCGATGTACAACGGCTGGTGGATTGGGATGCGCGTACGGCGTTGTCGCCACTCGGTGCAGCGGCGATGGCCGGCTCCGCGATTGCGCGGCAGCCGGAGCATTCCGCCAAGGAAATGGGCTACACCGGGCCGTGCGAAAACTCTATCGACGCTGTGGCCAGTCGTGACCATGTGGCGGAGTTTCTGTTTGTGGCGAGCATGCTCGGGGTGAATATTTCGCGGCTGTCGGAGGAGTTTTGCCTGTGGTCGTCGCGCCAATTTCGCTGGGTGGTGCTGGACGATGCCTACGCCACTGGCAGCTCGATCATGCCGCAGAAAAAGAACCCGGACATCGCCGAACTGGCGCGGGGCAAAGCTGGGCGTTTGATTGGCAACCTGACCGGGTTGATGTCGACGCTCAAGTCGTTGCCGCTGTCGTACAACCGAGATTTGAGCGAAGACAAGCACAGTGTGTTGGACAGCGTCGACACCTTGCTGCTGGTGCTACCGGCGATGGCCGGGATGGTTGCGACCATGAAAGTGCAGGTCGAAGAACTGCGACGCCAGGCACCGATGGGCTTCACCTTGGCGACTGAGGTGGCGGATTGGTTGGCTACCCGCGGAGTGCCGTTTAAAGAGGCGCATGAGATTACCGGTGCGCTGGTGCAAGCCTGTGAGAAGCATGAGATTGAGTTGTGGGAAGCCTCGCCGGCGATGTTGGCGCAGGTGGATGCTCGGCTGCTGCCTGAAGTGCGTGAGTGCCTGACCCTGGAGGCGGCGATTGCGGCGCGCAGTGGCTGGGGTGGGACGGCGCCGGAGCGGGTTCGCGAGCAGATTGGGCGGTTGAAGACTGCTTTGGCTGAACAGCAGAAGTGGGCTGAGAGTTATCAGGGGTTTCGGATTTAAGCCCGTGGGTGATGGGGTGTTTGGTCGGGCGCTTTCGCAGGCAAGCCAGCTCCCACATTGGATCGGGTTTCAACAGTTGGACCGAGTACAGCGGTAGTCGCTTTTTTGGAGAAACACCATGAACCAAACCCCGGCGGAGCGCTTGGAAGCCGAGCGCAAGTTGTCCGAGAACCAGTTCGATATCACGCAGTACGAGCACGTACCGCGGCGTTATTACGGGCGGATGTTTTTTGCCACGTTGATCGTGATCGCACTGGCTGCATTGTTGCGTGCATTCGCCAATGGCCAGATCGAATGGTCCTACATCGGGCAGTTCCTCACGTCTGAGGCCATCTTGTGGGGCCTGGTGAATACCATCGTCATGTCGATCCTGGCGATGGCACTGGGCGTGGTCATCGGGGTGATTACGGCGATCATGCGCATGTCGGCCAACCCGATCTTGCGCTACGTGGCCATCACTTACACCTGGCTGTTCCGTGGCACGCCGCTGATTTTGCAGCTGCTGCTGTGGTTCAACCTGGCGCTGATTTTCCCGGTGATCGCGATTCCCGGCCTGTTCAGCATCGACACTGTCGACCTGATGACGCCGTTCGTGGCCGCCCTGCTCGGCCTGAGTATCAACCAGGGCGCCTACACCGCCGAGGTGGTGCGCGCCGGTCTGCTGTCGGTCGACACCGGCCAGTACGAGGCGGCCAAGTCCATCGGCATGCCGAGCCTGCAAGCACTGCGTAGGATCATTCTGCCGCAGGCCATGCGAGTGATTATTCCGCCTGTAGGCAACGAGTTCATCAGCATGGTGAAAATGACCAGCCTGGCCAGTGTGATCCAGTACTCGGAGCTGCTGCACAACGCGCAAAACATCTACTACGCCAACGCCCGGGTCATGGAACTGCTGATTGTGGCCGGCATCTGGTATCTGGCGGTGGTGACTGTTCTTTCATTTGGTCAAAGCCGCCTTGAGCGTCGTTTTGCCCGCGGCGCCGGCAAGCGTTCGTAAGTTTGGCTTGAGGAGATTTGCCCCATGAGAAGCATCGTCAAGGCCGTCAACCTGAACAAGTATTACGACCAGTATCACGCGCTGCGCGACATCAATATCGAGGTCGAGCAAGGCGAAGTGATGTGCATCATCGGCCCGTCCGGCTCGGGTAAAAGTACGTTGCTGCGCTGCGTCAACCAGCTGGAAAAAATCGACAAGGGTGGCCTGTGGGTCGACGGCGAGCTGGTGGGTTACCGGGTGGTCGGCAACAAGCTGCATGAGATGAATGAAGCGCAGATCGCCCGCCAGCGTCTGGCCACCGGCATGGTGTTCCAGCGCTTCAATTTGTTCCCGCATATGACCGTGTTGCAGAACATCATCGAAGGCCCGGTCCAGGTGCTCAAGCGCTCGCCCAAGGAAGCCATCGAAGATGCGCTGGAACTGCTGGCCCGCGTAGGGCTGGCGGATAAACGCAATGCCTACCCGGTGGAATTGTCCGGCGGGCAGCAGCAGCGTGTGGCAATTGCGCGTGCGCTGGCGATGCGCCCCAAGTTGATGTTGTTCGACGAACCCACGTCAGCCCTCGACCCGGAGCTGGTAGGAGAAGTGCTGTCGGTGATGCGCGATTTGGCCACCACCGGCATGACCATGATCGTGGTCACCCATGAGTTGGGCTTCGCCCGCGAAGTGTCCAACCGCATGGTGTTTATGGATGCCGGCCAGATTGTGGAAGCCGGCAGCCCCGAAGAAATTCTAATAAGCCCACAAAACCCGCGTACCCAAAGCTTTATTTCTGCCGTTCGCACTTAACTAAAAAACAAACGAGAACGCCCCCATGAAAAAATTGTTTATCCCAACGTTGCTCGCGGGCCTGATGGCCTCCACGTGTGTTTTCGCGGCATTGCCGGCGGCAATCAAGGACAAGGGTGAGATCAGCGCGGCCATCGTGCCGAATTACCCGCCGATGGATTTCAAGGACACCGCCACCAATAAACTCACAGGGTTGGACTTCGACCTGGGCAACGCCCTGGCCGAGCGCCTGGGTGTGAAGATCAAGTGGCAGGAAACCGGCTTCGAGCAGATGCTCAGCGGCCTGACCACCAAACGCGTCGACATCGTACTGTCGGGCATGAGCGACACTGCCGAACGCCAAAAGGCCGTGACCTTCATCGACTATTTCACCAGCGGCCCGCAGCTGTACACCCTGGCCAAACGTGAAGACCTCAAGGAATTGACTGACTTGTGCGGTAAAAAAGTCGGCACCAGCCGCCGTACTACCTGGCCGTCGGAAATTACCGCATGGAGCAAGGAAAACTGCGAAGCGGCGGGTAAGCCGGCGATCGTGGTGATCGGCACCGAAGGCTCGGCGGATGCACGCGCGCAGTTGCAGCAGAACCGCCTGGATGCGGCGATGCAGGGCAGCGAGACGATTCCTTATCTGATGTCGTTGGATAAAGGTAAGTACAAGCCGGTGGGCCTGGCGATTTCCAAGCAGTTCACCGGGCTGGGGATCGAGAAGAGCAATACCGAACTGGTCACGGCGATCAGCGAGGCGTTGCAGGGCATGATTGATGACGGGACCTACGGCAAGATCCTGAAAAAGTGGGATCTGGAACAAGGTGCGGTCGAGAAGATCACCATCAACGCCGGCCAGTAACACACCGCAAAACCCTGTGGGAGCCGGGCTTGCCCGCGATGGAGCCGGATCAGCCAATAAACCGGCAAGCTGACCCCGCGCCATCGCAGGCAAGCCAGCTCCCACATTTGATCTTCATTGAGTTGTAGAACAGTGCTCGGCTCGACTGCGCATTTATAACAAGGACACCCGCCCCACCGTGGCTACCTACTCCCTGGTAATCCGCCGCCTGATGATTTGCTCGCTGACCATCGTGATCAGCCGGGCGATGACCAGCCCGTTGATGACCCTGCTGCTGAGCAAACGCCTGGGCCTCAACCAGCAGGACATTGGCTTGCTGATGGGCATTGCGGTGTTTACCGCCACGTTGATGGGCCTGTACGGCGGCTACGTCATCGACCGCATGGAAAAGCGCAAATTGCTGATCCTGGCAATGCTCTCCAGCTCCATCGGTTTTCTGTTGCTGACCTTTGCCACCAACCTTTACCTCACCACCTTGACCCTGGTGATCACCGAGTCGGCATCCGCGCTGTTCTTGATCGGCTCCAAGGCAATCATCAGCGAAAACCTGCCGGTGGAGCAGCGCGCCAAGGTCTTTTCCCTGCGCTACACACTCACCAATATCGGCTACGCCACCGGCCCCATGGTGGGCGTGGTCATTGCCGGGCAGATGCCGCTGCTGCCGTTCATGCTGTCCAGCGCCATCGCGTTTATCAGCGTGTTCCTGATGATCGGCATCCCGCCGACTCAGCACGAGGAAAGCAGCAAACCCTTGAGTTTTCTCACCACCCTGAAGACCCTGCGCAACGACCGCAGCCTGGTCATGTTCACCGGCGGCAGCCTGTTGAGCACCATTGTGCATGGTCGCTACACCCTGTATCTGTCGCAATTTCTGTTGGTGATTCACAACCCGGATGAGGCGCTGAAGATCCTTTGCGCCGTGCTGGCCTGCAACGCAATCACGGTGATGTTGCTGCAATACCAAATCGGCCGGTTCCTCAAGCGTGAGCAATTGCGCTACTGGATTCTGCTCGGCACCGCGCTGTTCATCGCCGGCCTGATCGGTTTCAGCCAGGCGGACAGTCTGCTTTCATGGTGTGTGGCGATGTTCGTGTTTACCCTGGGCGAGATGATTATCTTCCCGTCCGAGTTCCTGTTTATCGACACGCTGGCCCCCGAGTCGCTGCGCGGCAGCTATTACGGTGCGCAAAACCTGGCCGCATTTGGCGGCGCGTTGAGCCCGGTGATCTGCGGCTATCTGCTGATCAACTCAGCGCCCACCACGATGTTTTATGCGCTGGCCGGTTTAACGGCGGTGGGCGGCACCTTGTGCTTCTTGAGTGGGCGACGGGTTGCAGGTTCTTGCTGATATTTACGCAGGTTCCCGCTATTAATAGCGAAACATCTCACGGACCCGAGCCCCATGAAATTCGACACGGCCTACAGCCTGAGTCTCGAAGACAAGCTGTCGATCTACGACGTACGAGACCTGAATTTCGACGAAACCAGCCCTTTCGACTCCGACAAGGACAGCTTCCTCTGCCCCAACGACGAATGCCGCGCAGCATTTGATCCGGGCAATACGCTGAGCACCTTCAACGCGAAAAACGTCAACTACCTGCGCACGCCGCATTTCAAGAACAAGACCAGCACCCGACATATCAATGGCTGCCGCTATGCCAGTACGCACAAAAGCGCGACTGGCGAACACGACGACGAGCGCGAGGATAACTTCCCATCGGAATTTGTACTGACGCGGCGTCAGTACGAACGCAAAACAACTTCGGCCGGCATTGAGGGCAGCGTCCCACAGGACCTAACGAAGGCGCCTTCGACCAGCACTCAGTCATCCCACAGCAACAGCGACACAACCCCGGATAAAACCAGCGTATTCGCACACCCGGTGGAATGTTATGTGTCGAATATCGACGACAAGGACACGCTCAAGGCCATGCCGCTGAAGATCGGCGACCATACCGCGACCTACTGGGCATTTTTCAAGAAGATCGAATACCTGCAAGACAACAAGGGCCTGATTTACTGGGGCAGGGTCAAAGCGATCAAGGACTACACCAGCAGCTTTCGCATCGACTTCGAAAAGAAGGTGTGGCTCGACAAGAAGCCCTACTCGGTCAACGTCTACCTGAGCAAAAAACTCATCGAGAACTACCGCAAGCGCAAGGCGTTCCTGGAGCAGATCAAGGCCGCGGTGGACAGTGAGCGGGCGTTGTATTGCTTCTTCTACGGCGTCACACCGGAGCTGAAACAGGTGCCCAGCAAGAAAAACCCGAGAGAGACATTCGGGGTGTTCAGCGCCAATATCGAGAACCTGGATCACCTGATTATCCGGGAGGCGCCGGGGGTGGAATAAGGGACCGTTGCAACGCTATCGAAAAAATCCAGTTGATGAGCGGTACAAACAACTGTACAAAAACACAGTATAGTTTGTCTTCCCCGTCAAACCCTGGAGAAATCCCATGTCCTCTCTGGCAATGCACTCTTTCGTAGATCAGCAGATCGTCCTGCATCAATTCACCACCCAGCACAGCGTGCAGGCCCGCGCGATGCTGGGCTGGAGCCGCGAGGAACTGGCCCGCCAGGCCGGCGTGACGGTGGATGCCGTTCAACAGTTTGAAAGCCAGGGCGACGTGGGGGATGAAACCCGACTGGCGTTGGCGTTTCGACTGGAGGCCGAGGGGCTGGTGTTCTTTCCGGGGTTTGCACCGGGGTGGGGAATGAGTGTGCGCAGGTTCAATAACAGCCCAAGCGAACCCACCGCACCCACGATTATGTCGCGGCTGATGGGTGCAACAACGGTATCAATTGATTCACCAACGCCTCAACCGAATGGTGCGTAGAGTCCAGCCGGATCACCGGGCAACTCAGCGCCTTCAACCAGCTTTCATGCCGACGCAGGCTACGTAGGCTGTGGTTGCCGTCGTCGTAACGGGCGGCCCAGGCCAGGAAGGCAACGCTGTTTTCATGGCGGCTGCCGCCTTCGAGTATCTGGTCGCCGTAGCGCTGTACTTCCCGCAGGTACAGGCGATGCAAGCGAGTTTCTGGTGCCAGGCGCAGGAACACCACGTGGGTGAAGTGCGCGGCCATCGGGTCACCCCAGCCGCACAATGAACCGGACAGCACCCAGCCCTCAAGGCCCGCAGTTTGTTCCTGCAACAGCCGGATGCGCTGCTCCTTGGGTCGTGCGACGGTGAAGGGATTCTCGGTCTGCTGCCAGTAAAAATAGTCGGTATCGAAATAGGCGACGTTCAGCCGTTCGGCCAAGGCCATGCCCAACGTTGTGGTGCCTGCACCCGCGGCGCCGACGATGTGAATCTTGTAGGCCATTGCGCTCCTTGATACGGGGCTAGCACTCATGGACTGCCCGACGTCACAGCGTAGGCTATCAAAGGCGACGGACGCCCTGTCTTGCAACTGCTGCTGTGTTCAGGCCGAGCAGGCTGCAATACTCCCGAACCAGTACCGTCAGCGAATCCCTAGACCAGCGCGCACCGTAGAACCACAGCGTTGCACCGTCTTCAAGTGGCTCGCCAAGGCTTGGATAGCCGCTCCAGCAGGCAGCATGAAACGCGGCAGTCCGACTGTCGGACACCAAGGCATCCAGCCGATGCTCGCTCGTATGGTCATCAATTTCATTGCGGGTATGCAGGTTGAACTGCAGGGTGTCATCCACCCGTTGCGCAAGCACCGGCACCAGTTGCGCGCCAGCCCGGCGCAGCATGTCCAACGCTCTCAAGAAGGCCGTACTGTGTTCGATCGGTTCGTGACGATTACCTTGCACAAACTGCTCAGCGAAGCCCACACGCCTGCCGGCCAACACCCGGTCGGCCGTAAAGGTGGTGGTGTTCTGCACCAGGGGCACCTCCACCATCACCTCGCCTGCCGGTTCGATGCCACTCAAGGCGAGCAATGACAATGACGGATCACGCACGGGTTTCAGGGGAAGGGCCGGTGCGTCATACCCTGGAATCGGGACGCCGACTTTGGTGGGTACATCAGACCGGGGGTTAGCGCCAAAGTCGATACCACGCGGGCTATCGCTCAGCGCACGCGCCAGCGCGGTCGACTCCAGGGCCACAGCCATCGGGTGCCCCACCGAACAAGGTATTCCCACGTGCCAAAGCCGCTTACAGTTGTCGTCCATCCAAAATACCCCGAAACATTAAGTTTCGCGGATCATCGCACCCTTGACTGTCACCTGTCGCAGCCCAGAAACAGCTTGAAACTTCCTTTTTTCGACACCTGTTTCGTCAGCTGACAAGGCGCTCTTGCGCCCCTTGAGTTTCCACGTCCAACCACCACGCATACCCGCGCTCAGGCTGGTTCAAACTGAATGCCTGGCCCATCGGCGGTGTGGTAATAGACACATTGCGCTCCCAAGCCAGGGCCATGATGCGGTCAAAGGGTTCGTGCCACGCATGGAATGCAAGGTCGAACGTGCCGTTGTGAATCGGCAGCAGCCAGCGGCCCTTGAGGTCGATATGCGCCTGCAAGGTTTGCTCCGGTTGCATGTGCACATGGGGCCAGTCGACGTTATAGGCGCCGGTCTCCATCAGCGTCAGGTCGAACGGGCCATACTGTTCGCCGATGCGTTTAAAACCGTCGAAGTAGCCGGTGTCGCCGCTGAAAAAGATCCGTCGCGCACCGTCGATCATCACCCAGGAACACCACAGGGTCTGGTTGGAATCAAACAGTCCGCGACCGGAAAAGTGCTGGGCCGGCGTGGCGACAAAGCGAATGCCCTCCACCTCGGTGCCCTCCCACCAATCCAGTTGCCGTACCTTGCCGGCGTCAACGCCCCACTTGATCAAAAGATCGCCCACGCCCAGAGGCGCCAAAAAGTAGCGGGTCTTGGCGGCCAATTGGACGACAGCTTTGTGGTCAAGATGATCGTAGTGGTTGTGGGAAAGAATCACCGCCTCCAGGGGCGGCAGCTCTTCAAGGCTGATGGGCGGCTGATGGAAACGCTTGGGACCGGCCCAACTGAACGGCGAGGCGCGCTCGGCAAACACCGGGTCGGTGATCCAGAACTTGCCACGCATTTTCAACAATACAGTGGAATGCCCCAGGCGAAACACGCTGTGATCGGGAGCGGCCAACAGCTGCTCACGCGTCAGGGGTTGCACCGGAATATTGCCGACTGGCCGCGTACTGCGCGGTTTGTTGAACAGCATGTTCCAGAAAATGCGCAAGGTCTTGCCAAAGCCGCCGTGTTGAATCGGGGCGTCATTGCTGAAGTGCCCCTGGTCCTGCTCGGCAGGCTTGAGGGCCTCAGGCGCAGGCTTAAGACGGGTTGAGATGCTGGCCATTACTGAGTGACTCCTACGATCCGCTCATAAGTTACACTGCACAGTGTAGTTTCTAGATTGCAACAAAATCCGGAACAAGTAAACTACCCGGTGTAATTCTCCCTCAAAGGACCGAGCGCCTTCCATGACTGCCTCTCAACGCCTTACCGACCGCAAACGCGAAGCCATTGTGGCTGCGGCTATCGCCGAGTTTCGGGCTAACGGGTTCGAGGTCACCAGTATGGACAAAATCGCTGCCACCGCCGGCGTGTCCAAACGCACGGTATACAACCATTTCCCCAGCAAGGAAGAGCTGTTCTCCGAAATTCTCCATCAGCTCTGGGCCAGCAGCGTCGCGCAACTCGACGCCACCTATACCAGTGACCGCCCCCTGCGCGAACAATTGCGCGGGTTGCTGGAAGCGAAGATGAAAATGATGTCGGACGCCAACTTCCTCGACCTGGCCCGCGTCGCCATCGCCGCCACTATTCACTCACCGGAGCGGGCGCAAGATATGGTCAACCGCCTGAGCGAACGCGAAGAAGGCTTTACCCAATGGGTGCGCGCCGCCCAAGAAGACGGCCGCCTCACCTGCAACGATCCCGCCTTTGCCGCCCACCAGATCCAGAGCCTGCTGAAAGCCTTCGCGTTCTGGCCGCAGATTACCCTGGGCCAGCCCACCCTGGATGCCACTGCCCAGGCCGAGGTGATCGACTCAGCCATCAATCTGTTCCTCGCCGGCTACGAAGTGAAATCGCCGCGCCAGCCGTAAACCGCTGATGTGAAAGCGACATTTCGGGTCGTTTTTGACGCATTCGCCCTCTGTATTGCGCAAATGGCCTGGAAGGACACTGATTATTCCCACGCTAATAACTGACAATATTCACTGGCATTATCCGATCAACGGTTAATCCAGCGGACGCGCCTCGCCGTACCTGTAAAAAAATAGCTGAACCAGGAATCTATGGAAAACAGACAAGGCAAAGGGCTGTCATTTGCCAGACGTATCTACAAGCCAAGGATCATCGGCCTGGGTATCGGCTGCATCAGTGTCATCGGGGCCCTGGCCCCCCTCACGATGCCAGGCTGGGTCTGGGCATTTGTGTTGTTCAACGGCTTTGCCTGGGCGCATGTGGCGTATCAGCTTTCGACCCGCTCTCGTTATCCCTACCAGGCTGAGCAACGCAACCTCTTGTATGACTCGTTGTGTGGCGGTTTCTGGGCCGCCGCCACCCAGTTCACACCGCTGACGGCGGTGACCATCCTGTCGATGATGACCATGAATAACGTCGCAGCGGGCGGCAAGCGCCTGTTCCTGCGCGGCCTGCTCGCCCAGGCACTCGGGATCGGCGTGGCGTGGGCGCTGTTCGGCATCCGGTTCAACCCCGACGTCGGCCTGTTGCAGGTCTACACCTGCCTGCCGATGCTGACCCTCTACCCGATGGCCATCGGCATGGTCTGTTACCAACTGGCGATCAAACTGTCGGAACACAAACGCGCCCTCAGCGCCCTGAGCCGCACTGACAGCCTCACCGGCCTGCTCAATCACGGCTCTTGGAAAGACCTGCTTCACCTCAAGTACCACAAGTGCCAGCAACAGCAGAGCAACGCCACCATCGCGTTGATAGATATTGATCACTTCAAGCAGATCAACGACACCCACGGGCATATCGTCGGGGATGCCGTGCTGCGGCAATTGAGCTGGGAGCTGCGGCGCAACCTGCGGGAAAACGACCTGGCCGGGCGCTACGGTGGCGATGAATTCTGTGTGATTCTTCCGCAAATGCCCCTGGAACAAGCCGCGCAGATCATGGAGCGCATGCGCGAGACCTTCAGTAATTACCGCAACCCGCAAATCCCGGAACTGCGCGTAAGCCTGAGCATCGGCCTGGCGGATTTCCAGCCGTTCTACACCGATGCGGCCATGTGGCTGAATGCGGCGGACCGCGCGCTGTACGCCGCTAAAGACACCGGACGCAATCGAGTGAACGTCAGTGACGAGAGGGTCGCGCACTCCGCCTGAAGTTGTCTTACGACATCTCGTCTGAATTCGCCGCCGCGACTCCTCGGCAGTAGCATAATGACACCATCGGTCACCTACCCAAAAAAGGACCGCCCCAAGCGGCGAACTTCTTGGCAGGCTGATCACTCTGAACCCGTTGTTCCACCCCCGCTGTCAGCACAAGGAAGCTGACAATGAGCACGTCAACCGTACGGCAAATGCCTTACGGGGGCAGGCGCATACCCATGGATACTCCCTGCTGTTTGCTTGCCCGAGCCCCCGAACATGCTATTCAACGCCCACAAGAAAACCATCAATACCCTGCAACATACCATCGCCCATCAGGCCAGCTTGCTGGATGCCATCGAGCGCTCCATGGCAGTGATCGAATTCGACCTGCACGGCACTGTGCTGCGCGCCAATGACAACTTCCTCAAGACCATGGGCTACCGCGCCGAACAGGTCGAAGGCCAGCCTCACCGGATGTTCTGCACGCCCGCCTTCGCCCGCAGCGCCGAGTATGGCCAGTGGTGGTCGAGCCTGCGCAGCGGCCAGTTGCAGTCCGGCACCTTTGAACGCGTAAGCGGCAACGGGCATTCGGTGTGGCTGGAAGCCAGCTACAACCCGGTGCGTGATGAGGCGGGCCAGGTGGTCAAAGTCGTGAAGTACGCCATGGATGTCACCCCGCGCATGCAGGCCGAAAGCGAAACCAACGCCAAGCTGGAAGCGATCGGTCGGGCGATGGCGGTGATCGAGTTCAACCTCGACGGCACCATCATCACCGCCAACGCGAATTTTTTGCAGCGCATGGGCTACACCCTGAGGCAGATTCAGGGCGAACATCACCGTCTGTTCTGCACCCCGGAGCTGGCCAAAAGCTCGGCCTACAGTGATTTCTGGCGGCGCTTGAATCAAGGCGAGCTGTTCAGCGGCCAATTCGAACGCGTGGATAAAAACGGCCAGACCGTGTGGCTCGAGGCCAACTACAACCCGGTGTACGACGCCAGCGGGCGCCTGTGCAAGGTGGTCAAATTCGCCTCGGACATCACCGCGCGCGTGCAACAACACGCTGCGGATGCACAGAGCGCAGCCCAGGCATATCACTTGTCCCTGCACACCCAGGACATGGCGGAAAAAGGCGCCGAGGTGATTCAGAAAACTGCCAGTGGCATGCGAGAAATTTCCGCAGATATTGACGATTCTTCGCAGTTGATCGCCAAGCTCGGTGATCGCTCGCAGCAGATCACCGCCATCGTCAACACCATTCGCGGCATCGCCGACCAGACCAACCTGCTGGCCCTCAACGCGGCCATCGAAGCAGCCCGCGCCGGTGAACAAGGCCGCGGGTTTGCCGTGGTAGCCGATGAAGTACGGCAATTGGCGGCACGCACCAGCGGTTCCACCACGGAGATTTCCAGCATGATCGCGATGATTCAGGCCGAGACCCGCCAGGCCATCGACAGCATGGACGCCACCCGCGACCGCGCCGCGCAAGGTGTAGAACTGGCCAACCAGGCCGGTACGGTGATCCTGCAGATTCGCGAAGGCACCAGCGAGGCGGTGCAGGCCGTCAGCGCATTTGCCAATGAGCGTGGCGCCAACTGACCCTATCTTCATGCGGGCGGCCGAGGGCTCGGTCTATAGTGCTTCACTGTCTCTATGAAAATCCGAGCCCGCCATGACCCCAGACAAGCCCGAAGCCGCCCCCGTCGACCACCTGCGTTTCCACCGCGGCCACGCCCACCTGGCGCCGACCTTCGGCAACGACACCTTTGCCCTCAAGGCCGAAGCCTTCGCCCGCTTCTTCGGCACACCTACCTTCCTCGGTGCGCAAACTGCGATCGTGATTTTGTGGGTGGTGCTGAACATGACCGGCATCACACACTTCGACGTGTACCCGTTCATCCTGCTCAACCTGGCCTTCAGCCTGCAATCGGCCTACGCCGCGCCGCTGATCCTGCTGGCCCAGACAAGACAGGCAGCCCGCGATAAAGCCCAGTCGGACGCCGACGCGCAGCACCGCGAAGCACTGGCCATCGCCAACTCCGAACGCCAGGCCCAGGCCGCGCAAACCACCAAGCAGTTGCTGGAACTGCTGGAGCAGAACACCCGGCTAACGGAAATGACCAAACAGCTGACGGAACACATCGACAGCCTAACCTGCGAAATGCATCAAAACTTTGTACGAAAACCTCAGTAACAACGCATATCCAGGGTGGGAGGGGGCTTGCTCCCGAATGCGTCAGTTCTGTGCCAACTGTAGCGACTGACGCACTGCCATCGGGAGCAAGCCCCCTCTCACAGGGGTTCTGCGTTGCCTCAGCGTTTCATCTGCACATGCCGCCCCAACTCATCAAACAGCGTGACCACCGAGCGCAACGCCCGGCAATCGGGACGCGTCAGCAGCCATAACGCCGTATCGTGCCCTGTTAACGCAGGGCCCAGCGGTTGCAGGGCGTCACCCAATAGAAAATCCGGTAGCGCCGCCACACCCAATCCCGCTCGCACCAACTCGGTCACCGAGAGCATGCTGTTGCAGCGATAACTGGGGCGTACGCCCGGCAAATGCTCGCGGCGCCAGGCGACCGTGGGGTGATCGGGCAGGAAGTCATCCGGGGCGATCCAGGCCATATCGGCGAGCTCGACGCCTGAGTGGCGGCGTGCATAGTCGAGACTCGCGCACACTTGGTACGACACGGTGCCAAGACAGCGCCCTACAAGATGCTCCGGCGGCGTGCGAGTCAAGCGCAGAGCGATGTCCGCGTCGCGGCGGCTGAGGTTGGCGAAATCATTCGAGGTGCTCAGCTCCAGCGTCAGCGCCGGGAACTGCGGCATGAACTGCGCCAGGGCCGGCAGCAGCAAACCCTGCAACACCGAGTCGGTACAGGTGAGGCGCACCGTGCCGCTGATCACCTCACCGCCTTGCTCCACGCCGACCCGCGCGGCCTCCAACGCTTGCTCGGCGTACTCCGCCTGCTGCGCCAGGGTGCCGGCCAGGCTGGTGGGCAAGTAGCCGGCGCGGCTTTTTTCAAACAGCGTCTGGCCCAGCGCCGCCTCCAGGCGTCGCACCGCACGGAACACCGTGGACACATCCACCCGTAACAACGCCGCCGCCCGCGCCAGCGTGCCACCACGCACCAAGGCAAGGATCAGCGACAGGTCGGCATAGTCAATTTGATAGTGCGTGGATGCATTGAACATATGGGCAAACGCCAATATTGATTGCGTGAACGCCAATCTATAGTGCGCAACAGGACACAACAAGCCATGGGATGCCTTAGATGACCGCCACCGCTCTGCACCTCGCCTTGATCGGCGACTACAACCCCGATGTGACCGCGCACCAGGCCATTCCCGTTGCAGTGCAACACGCCGCCGAGACCCTCGGCCTGACGGTGCATCTGCACTGGCTCGACACCGACACCCTCACCCCTGCGGCTGAGCTGCAGGGCTACGACGGCTTCTGGTGCGTGCCCGCCAGCCCCTACCGCGACACCGAGGGCGCCCTGCGCGCCATCCGTTTTGCCCGCGAGCACCGGCGACCTTTCCTCGGCACCTGCGGCGGGTTTCAACACGCAGTGCTGGAATATGCGCGCAATGTGCTGGGCTGGGCCGATGCCGAACATGGCGAGCTCGCCCCGCAAGCCAATCGCGCAATCATCACCCCTCTAAGTTGCGCCTTAGTGGAAGCGACCGGCACCCTACGTTTAATGCCCTATACACGTATCGCCGACGCCTACGGCACCTTGCACCTGCATGAAGGTTATCGCTGCAGCTACGGAGTAAACCCGCAGTTCCTCGACGCGTTGCTGGCGGGTGACCTGATCCCCAGTGGCCACGACTCGGCGGGGGATCTGCGCGCTCTGGAGTTGCTCGACCATCCGTTTTTTGTCGCCACCCTGTTCCAGCCGGAACGCGCCGCGCTCAGGGGCATTACCCCGCCCCTGGCGATTGCCCTGCTCAACGCGTGCCAGGAGCAATCGGCATGATCGCCAACACACCCACCCCGCCCTACTACGCAGTGATTTTCAGCTCATTACGCACCGAAGGTGATCAAGGCTACGGCCAGGCCGCCAACCGTATGTTGGCACTGGCACGCGAACAACCGGGGTTTCTAGGCGTGGAATCGGCGCGAGAGGATGGCCTGGGCATTACCGTGTCGTACTGGGAAAGCGAGGCGGCGATCCTGGCCTGGAAGCAGCAGGCCGAGCACCGTGCGGTGCGCGAGCAAGGGCGCGCCACCTGGTACTCGGCGTTTCAAACGCGGGTGTGCAAGGTGGAGCGGGCTTACGCCTTCACGAGCGAGTAACCCTGCATGTGTTTCGAGCAGGCTTGTGTGGCAAGCAGGCTTGTTGTGGCGAGCGGGCTTGCCCGCGTTGGGGTGCGAAGCAGCCCCAAAACCAGCGCTCTCGGTGTATCTGAAATACCGAGGAGGCTGAAGGGGGGGCGCTTCGCACCCCAACGCGGGCAAGCCCGCTCGCCACTACAAGCCCGCTCGCCACTACAAGCCTACTTGCCACAATAAGCCTGCTTACCAAAACAAGCCTGCTTGCCACTACAAGCCTGCTCACCATAACAAGCCTGCTCGCAGCACTTACTAACTCACCAGGCTGCGCAACGCACTGATCTGTGGGATTTCCACGCGCCGCATATACACGCGCAGCGGTTCGCTGATGTTGATACGGTCGTCGATATTCTGATCGAGCAGCAACTGGATGCGCTCGCGGGACAGGGTCATGGTTTGCTCGGGGGCCGGCAGCCAGACAAATTCGGCGGTGGGGATGATGCCGTCATCGGCCACGTCCATGCCGAAGGAGTCTTCGCTGAAACGTACGATGTACTGGCCAGTCTTGCGGTTCAGGCCGACAAAGCCATGGAGTTGGTCGGCGGCCTGACAAATAAGCTCGGAAGTGATGCGCATGGTAAACCTCACTGAAAAGTCCTATAGGGACTGGAAAGATGGTTTACACGCGTGGCGGAAAGTGCCGTCCTCTAACGGGGCGGCTTCGGGCAAGAGTACTGGAATGCGTCCCAAAAAAACCAAGAAAATTGGCCCGTGCGCACGTTAATGTCGGTTTGGTGATAGCGCCTTTCGCAATCAATTGTTAAAAAGGAGGCCTTCTCAAAGCTACCTCCACGAAAGGACTTCGCATATGCCTGTCACGTTTTCCAAGCGCGCCCTGCTGCTCGCACTGGCGCTCGGCCTCGGCCAGGCACAGGCTGCCGAACCGATCAGCCCGGCTGAATTGGCGACAAACGAAGGCATTCCCTACCCTGCCGTGATCGCTCACCGTGGGGCTTCCTACGACGCGCCGGAGTCCACCGCCGCCGCCTACAAGGTCGCACGCGACCTGGGCGCCGACTACCTGGAAATGGACCTGCAGCGCAGCAAGGACGGGGTCCTGTTCGCCCTGCACGACAACAACCTGCAGCGCACCACCGACGTGGCCACCAAGTTTCCCGAGCGCAAAGACGCCTCGGCCAACGAGTTCACCTGGAAAGAACTGCAAACCCTCGACGCCGGCAGCTGGTTCAACGCCGCCTACCCGGACCGTGCGCGCCCAGGCTTCGTCGGCCTGAAAATCCAGAGCCTGGACGACATCATCAAGATCGCCGAAGGCAACCCGCAGCACAAACCCGGCCTGTACATCGAAACCAAGGAGCCCAAGCAATTCCCGGGTATCGAAGCCGACCTGAAAAACAAGCTGCTGGACAAAGGCTGGTTGAGCTCCGCTGGCTCCAAGCTGGGCAAGAGCAACACCGGCGTCGGCCAGGGCAAGGGCCGCGTGGTGCTGCAAACCTTCGAGACGGCCAGCCTCAAAGAACTGCAGAAAGAAATGCCGAACACCCCGAAAATCCTGCTGCTGTGGGTCGGCCCAGGCAGCATCGAGCCGAAATCCACGCAAACCTTCGCCGAGTCCGGCGAACCGACCAAGGCCGCCTACTACGCCAAGCAAGAGCCGAAAGACACCGCCGAGTTCGAAAAATGGGTAGATGAAGCCAAGAGCCTCGGCGCCATCGGCACCGGCCCATCGGCTGAGCTGACCGACCATGGCGATCAGAGCTACACCGACCTGGTGAAGCCTGAAATGAACAAGCTGACCCACGACAAGGGCCTGCTGGTGCACGTTTATACCGTGGATGAGCCGGTGGACTTCGACAAGGTGATGAAAGCCGGCGTCGACGGCATCTTCACCAACCGCGCCGCCGAGCTGCTGAAGTTCTACAAACGCTGGCCGTCGTCCAGCGTGCAAGACCTGCTCAGCGACCATAAGTACTGAGTGAGCCGGGCGTTGGTGTCAGTGCGCCATTAAGGATGAGTTAAGTTGCGCCGGTTAATCTGGCGCCACTTAAACAGCTCACCAAAGAAGGACACACACCATGAAAACCTTGACCGCACTGTTCGCCGCCACCGCCCTGACCCTGACCGCCGGCCTGGCCCAGGCGGATGTTCGCCCGGATCAGATCGAGGGCCTGCTCAAGTCCGGCGCCGTGATGCCGTTCGACAAACTCAACGCCGCCGCCGTGGCCAAACATGCCGGTGCGGACATCACCGACACCGAGCTGGACCACAACAAAAGCGGCGTACTGGTCTACGAAGTTGACCTGACCGACACCGCCGGCAAGCGCTTTGAAGTGAAGCTCGACGCCAAGACCGGCGCCGTGCTGGAAGACAAGCAAGACACTTGAGTTGCCCCCCGCAAAAAACCGCGCCACCTTCGGGTGGCGCGGTTTTTTTATGCCTGCGCAGGCACCAGTCGCAGGAAAAAGCTCAACTTTCTGAATGAAATTACACCTGCAACACGCAAGGTCGCTAAAATCCCACCCATTGGCCGGAGCATAATGCTCAGCACCTTCCTGATCGAGATTGCTGCATGGAGCAAAAAGCCGTCGACATCGCCACCATTGGCCGAATCAGTGCCGTGCCTGCGATGCTCCAAGTCATCAGCGATATGACCGGCCTGCGCTTCGCCGCCGTGGCACGCGTCACCGACGACTCCTGGACCGCCTGCGCCGTGCTCGACCAACTGGAATTCGGCCTGGGGGTCGGTGGCGAGCTGGACCTGACCACCACCATTTGCCATGAAATTCGCGGTTCCCATGTGTCCGTGGTGATCGACAAAGCCAGCGAAGACCCGCTTTACCACGACCACCACACGCCGCGCATGTATCACTTCGAAAGCTACATTTCGGTGCCAGTGTTTCGCACCGATGGGCGCTTTTTCGGCACGATCTGCGCCCTCGACCCCAACCCCGCGCCCCTGCGCAGCAGCACGATCCAGTCGACCATGGAGTCGTTCGCCCGCGTGCTGTCGTTGCAGATCGAAGCCGAAGAGGCCGCGCAGTACACCCAGGCGCAACTGCAGGAAGAACGCGGCACCGCCGAGTTGCGCGAGCAATTTATCGCGGTGCTGGGCCATGACTTGCGCAACCCGCTGTTTGCCATCAACTTCGGCGCCGAACGGCTGCTGCGCAAATACCCGGACCCTGCCACCGACACCCTGGTGCGGCATATCCTCAACAGCGGCCGGCGCGCCGCGCAATTGGTCGAAGACGTGCTGGACTTCGCCCGCGGGCGCATGGGAAGCGGAATTCCGTTGAACATCGGCGATTGCCAGGGCTTGCAGGAAGCCTTGCAACATGTGGTGTCGGAGGTGCAGGGCGTGCATCCGCAACGGCTCATCCAAGCCGATATCGGCGACTTGCAGGGCCTGAGCGGCGACCGCGATCGCCTGGCGCAGTTGCTTTCCAACCTGGTGGCCAATGCCATCCACCATGGCAGCCATGATGGGCCGGTGGAGGTCACGGCGAAGATCGAGCAGGGCCACTTCACCCTGACGGTGAAAAACCCCGGAAAAATCGACGATCAAGCATTGCCCCGGCTGTTTCAGCCCTACGCCCGCCCAACCCATACCACCCCACAAGCCGGCCTGGGCCTGGGTTTGTACATCGTCAAACAAATTGCCGACGCCCATGGCGGTGAACTGAACGTGAGCACCACCACCGAACACGGCACCGTGTTTACCTTCAGCCTGCCCACCGCCTGATCAGGCGCTCAGACGCGCCGTCACCTCATTCAACTCGCCGGACAAACCGCGCAGATTGTGGCTCGCCGCTTCAGTACGCTGCACGTTGTCGAGGTTGGCCGTGGCCACGGTGGTGATCTGCGTGATATTGCGCGAAATGTCTTCGGCCACCGAGGTCTGCTCCTCAGCTGCCGTGGCGATCTGGCGGTTCATGTCACGAATCGCTTCTACCGCCTGGGTGATAAGCGCGAGCATGGCGCCGGCCTGGGTGACCTTTTCCACACTGTCATCGCTGCACGACTGGCCACTGACGATTGCCTCGGCCGCATCCACCGCGCCGGTTTGCACCGCCTGGATAATCTGATTGATCTCGATGATCGACGCCGCCGTACGCTGCGCCAGGCTGCGCACTTCATCGGCCACCACCGCAAAGCCGCGCCCGGCCTCACCTGCGCGAGCCGCCTCGATAGCGGCGTTGAGCGCCAGCAGGTTGGTTTGCTCGGCAATCCCACGAATCACTTCGAGCACTTTGCCGATGCGCACGCTGTCGGTTTCGAGGCGACGGATGATCGTGCCGGTGTTGAGAATTTCGCTGCGCATCTGGCCGATAGTGGCGATGGTGACTTTCATCACTTCACCGCCTTTGCGGGCCGATTGGTCAGCTTCATCAGCGGCGCGCGAGGCACTGGCGGCGTGGCGTGCGACTTCCTGGGCAGTGGCCGACATTTCGGTCATGGCCGTGGCCACCTGGTCGGTGCGGTTGAATTGCTCATGAGTGCCGGTGGCCATCTGCCCGGCAATCGAGTTCAACTCACCACTGGCGCTCACCAGGTCGGTGGCGCTGCGTTGCAGGCGGCTGAAAGTCTCGGCGAGGAAGTCGCGCAGGGTATTGGCGGCGGCGGCCAATTGGCCCAGTTCATCCTGGCGATCGCTGGTCACACGCTGGGCAAACCGGCCATGGCTCAGTTGCGTCACGTAGTCGATCAGGCCACGGATCGGCAGAATCAGATTACGGTTGATCAACCACAAGCTGAACAAGCCGATCAACGCGCCGGACACCAACATGATCGCCAGGCCGACCAGCACCGTGCGCTCGGCATAGGCGCTGATGGCCAGCGATTTCTGGCTGCCTTGCTCACGCAGGTCACTGACCAGGGCGCTCATCTGCTCACTGGCGGCGCGGTCCACACCTTTGACGGCCGTGTCGCCGGCCGTAGAATCGCCGCCCGCCGCCACGTAGGCATCACGCCCGCGCTGGTAAGCGACGCCCAGTTGCTGGTGTTCCTGGCGCAGGGTCTCGATGCGCCGGCTCAACACCGGCTCGCTGCTGGTCTGGCTGACCAGGCGGGTGAGAATACCTTGCACATCGCGCTGCCGGTCCTGGAACTGGCCCCAGTATTTCTGCATGTCCTGGGGCTGTTTGCCGCGCAACAACACGTTTTTCCATTCTTGCACCTGCACTTTGAATTGCAGGTTGGCTTCGTCGATCAGTTGGGAAGTGAGCAACGGCCCGTCAATCAAACTGCGATAACTCTGCACCCCATTGGAGAGGAAATTAAAACAGGCCAGGGCAATCAACAGCATCGCCAGCAGGCTGCCACCGAGCAGCGAGAGAATTTGTGCTCTCAGAGAGGTTCGCAAAACATTCATCGGGAAAAGCCTCGATACAGAAAACTCGTGCAGGCACGCAGTGACTTCCCTGTCATAAAGGCACCGCCTATCCACAGCGGCTCTTATGCCCTGAATCGGCTGTGCTAGACGCTTCTTGAACCCACCCTGACAAACGGTCAAAAAAACGTCACCACAACGAAATAAATTCAAAATCGTCATAAAAGTGTCAAATTTACTTGCAATGATCGCTCACGCGAACCTGTGAAACGTCCTACAGGCGCTTTCTCTGCGAGCCTCCATGAACCACAGCCTCGACCATAGCCACCAGGATTCCGATCTGTTTGGCTTGCTTTACGGTTTTCGTTTTCGCCCGGGTGAAAAGGGTGAGCAAATTGATTCGGCCACGGCCCTGCGGGCCTTGCAGCAACCGGCCGACCCGGACGAGTTCCTCTGGTTGCACCTGAACCTGGCCCACGCCGCGTGCGAGCGCTGGATGCAGGCGCACCTGGACCTGCCCGAGGAGTTCTTCGAGGCCCTGCACGAAGGTTCGCGCTCCACCCGTATCGAACATGTCGACTCGGCCTTGCTGGCGGTGGTCAACGACGTGGTGTTCAACTTCAGCAGCATGGTCTCCTCGGATATTTCCACGCTGTGGGTGTGTGCCCGCAGCCGCCTGTTGATCAGCGCACGCCTGCAACCCTTGCACTCGGTGGACAAGCTGCGCTCGTCGGTCAAGGCCGGTGAGCACTTTCGCTCGCCGCTGGAATTGCTGGTGCACCTGCTGCGTGACCAGGGCGAAGTGCTGACCCAGATCGTGCGTAAAACCAGCATCAGCGTCGACCATATCGAAGACCAGTTGTTGTCTTCACGCCTGTCCACCAACCGTGCGGAACTGGGTGCGGCGCGTCGGGTGCTGGTGCGCCTGCAACGCCTGCTCGCACTCGAGCCGGGCTCGCTGCTGCGCCTGCTCAACCGCCCGCCGCCCTGGCTGCAAAAGGAAGACGTGAAGGAACTGCGCAAATCAACCGAGGAGTTCGCGCTGATCATCAACGACCTGACGGCTCTGGGTGAGCGGATAAAACTGTTGCAGGAAGAGATCGCCGCCAACCTCAACGAGCAAAGCAACCGCACGCTGTTTACCCTCACCGTGGTGACGGTGCTGGCGCTGCCGATCAATATCATTGCCGGTTTTTTCGGCATGAACGTGGGCGGCGTGCCGCTTTCCCAGGACCCCGAAGGGTTCTGGATTCTAGTGGCGCTGGTGGCGACTTTTACCTTGATTGCCGGACGCTGGGCGTTCAGAAAGCGCAAGGATTACTGATCAACCCGTGTCGCAGCGTTGTCACTGTTTACCACGGGAACGTCGGATTACTGCCGCCGCTGGACGGCGGGGCTAACTAGATATATTCAAGAATCACTTCCACCGGTTTGGAGCGCTTCACTGCCACTCCGGTTTCCGTAACGGCGTAGTTCAAAACAACTGAATCCACCCCCCCAAGGTACTTAGCAGGCAGCTCGAATTTCCAAGGCTTGAGCAAATGTTCTTGCTTCAACGTCAGTTGTAAGTCGTCGTGATCCTGATTTTTTGCATAAATCAAAATTTGTTGACCGACCTTGGTCAACGAGCTGCCTGGAACCTCAACGCGCAAAGCGGCGGCGGTAGTTTTTTTGACGGTCAATTTCCCATCCACCAACGTGGCGTCCGGTACTTGGATATCGGCAAGATCAGGCATTTCCTTTCTCCTTTTCCATCGCGTGCCGCGAAAAATTTCGCTGAATGCATCGCGTCGCCGGCAATCAAGCCTTGATGGTCGAGGCGTGTCTACTGTCAGAATTCACAGGGGCCTTACGCTATCGCAGCAAACGCCAAGGCGGCAAGACGAGTGGTCGCAAGCATCGCCACTAACACTGACCTGCGGCAGCATCTCTGTAACATTCTGCAATGAATATGAACGACATCCTCCCTAAACTGGATGCTCCGGCATGGCCACCCCTTCCCTGACTGCCTCCACGCGTACCGCTGCTGCAGACCCCAAACCCAGGCTGGACAAGAAACCCGGCCTGGTGACGGTGATCATTTTCTTCGCCGTACTCGCCATGGGCCTGTTGTTTACCGCCTACAGCCTGATGCATGACATGCACGAAATGGGCGCCCAGCTCACCACCTGGACGCCGTTCCTGCTGCTGGGTGTGGCGCTGTTGATCGCCTTGGGTTTCGAGTTCGTCAACGGCTTTCACGATACGGCCAACGCGGTCGCGACGGTGATCTACACCAACTCGCTGCCGCCGCATTTTGCGGTGGTGTGGTCGGGCTTTTTCAACTTCCTCGGGGTGCTGCTCTCCAGCGGCGCTGTGGCGTTCGGCATCATCGCCCTGCTGCCGGTAGAGCTGATTTTGCAGGTCGGTTCATCGGCCGGTTTCGCGATGATCTTCGCTCTGTTGATCGCCGCGATCCTGTGGAACCTCGGCACCTGGTGGCTGGGTTTGCCGGCCTCCTCTTCCCACACCCTGATCGGCTCGATCATCGGCGTGGGCGTGGCGAACGCCTTGATGCACGGGCGTGATGGCACCAGCGGTGTGGACTGGAGCCAGGCGACCAAAATTGGTTACGCGCTACTGCTGTCGCCGCTGATCGGCTTCGCGTTTGCCGCCTTGCTGTTGCTGGCCCTGCGCGCCTTTGTAAAAAACCGCGCACTGTACAAGGCGCCGAAGGGCGACACCCCGCCGCCGTGGTGGATTCGCGGCATGCTGATCGCCACCTGCACCGGCGTGTCGTTCGCCCACGGGTCCAACGATGGCCAGAAAGGCATGGGCTTGATCATGCTGATCCTGGTCGGCACCCTGCCGATGGCCTATGCATTGAACCGCACCATGCCCGCCGAGCAGTCGTTGCAGTTTGCGGCGGTGGCCGAAGTCACCCAGGTGGCCCTGGTAAAAAGTGCACCGCAGCCGCTGACGGGCGATCCGCGACCGGTTCTCTCGACCTACGTACGCACCAAGGAAGCCACCCCGGAACTGGTGCCCGCCCTCGCCGCCCTGGCCGGGCACATCGGTGACGAAGTAAAAGGCTACGGCTCCCTGGCCAAAGTCCCTGCCGAAGCCGTAGGCAACGTGCGTAACGACATGTACCTGACCAGCGAAACCATTCGCTTGATGGACAAGGGCCAAGTCGGCAATTTCGACGCCGACACCCAAGGCAAACTCAAGCTGTTCAAGGACCAGATCGACAGCGCCACGCGCTTTATTCCGCTGTGGGTGAAGATCGCCGTGGCCATCGCCCTCGGGCTGGGCACGATGGTCGGCTGGAAGCGCATTGTGGTGACGGTGGGCGAGAAAATCGGCAAGACCCACCTGACGTATGCGCAGGGCGCTTCGGCAGAAATGGTGGCGATGCTGACCATCGGCGCGGCGGATATGTATGGCTTGCCGGTGTCGACCACGCATGTGTTGTCGTCCGGTGTGGCGGGGACCATGGTGGCCAATGGCGGGGGGTTGCAGATGCGGACTATCCGCAATTTGGCGATGGCGTGGGTGCTGACGTTGCCGGCGGCGATTGTGCTGTCGGGCAGTTTGTACTGGCTGTTCACCCAACTGTTCTGACACGCCATTGATCAAAATGTGGGAGCGGGCTTGCTCCCACATTGGGCTCTGTATTTGTTCAGTTACTGAAGAGTCCGGCCATCGCCTTCAGGCGCTTCTTGTACACCCGCCGCGCCTCCAGCGCCTCCTCCAAACTGACCGCCACAAACCCCGCCCGCTGGTTCGGCTGCATCTGCCCGATCAAATCCAGGTCGGCACTGATCACCGTGCCGATCATCGCGTAACCCCCGCCCGACACCGCATCCCGGTGCAACACAATCGGCTCCAGCCCGGCCGGCACCTGGATCGAACCGATCGGGTAACAACTGTCGACGATATTCGAAGGGTCGGACCCGGCGCCAAACGGCTGCTCGCGTGGCTGAAAGCTCAGCGCACTGCCGCCCTTGAAGCGGTAGCCGATGCGGTCCGCCTCGGAGCCGACGGTCCACGGCTCGGCAAAAAAGCTGCGTTTGGCGCCGTCAGTCAGCCGGTCGTAATACAGGCCCGGCACCACGCGCAACGTGACATCGCCGCCCACCGAGCGGCGCAACGCCATGGGCAAACTATTGCCTGCGCGCCCCTGCCCGCCAGCTTCGCCGATGGGCAACTGATCGCCCTCCTGCAAGCGCCGCCCGTGAAAACCGCCGAGAGCACCGAGGGTATAAGTCGAGCGGCTGCCGAGCACCAGCGGCACCTCAATCCCACCGGCCACCGCCAGGTAAGTGCGCGCACCCGCCTTGGGAAACTCAAAGCGCAGCACCTGCCCGGCGCGCACCTGAAACGCGGTGTCCTGATGCACCACTTCACCGTCCAGGCGCGGCGACATCAAGGCGCCGCTGAGCGCGACCAAGGCGTCCTGCATGAACTCCAATTCGGGGCCGATCAACGTGCATTCCAGGCCCGCCGCGCCCACCGGATTGCCCACCAGATGGTTGGCCGCACTCAACGCGTACTGGTCCAGCGCCCCCGAGGGCGGAATGCCCAAGTGGTAATAGCCTTCGCGGCCAAGGTCTTGTACCGAGGTGGCGAGGCCGGGTTTGAGGACCTTGATCATGCCAGCGCCTCCTGCAGGGTTTTCGGATAGCCAACCGGGTCGGCGAGAAACGCGTCGAGGGAAAACTCCACCGGGCGGATGCGCAGGTCGAAACGGCCTGCGTCCACTTCGGCAACGGCCTGGTCGTAGGCATCCCGGTCCATGGGTTTGAACTGCACGATGTCACCGGGCCGGAAGAACACCATGTGCTCCTTGAGGTACGCCAACTGCTGCGCCGGGTCATAGATCGGTGCCGGGGTGACGCCGAACATCTGATAGCCGCCGGCGCCGCGTACCGAGTAGATGCAGCCAAAGCAGCCGCCATGGCCAAGGGTGAGTTTGGGTGTGTCGGTGCGCGGGCGCAGGTACTTGGGCACTTGCAACTGCCGCTCGCGCTCGACCATCTGGAACATGAACGGCAACCCCGCGACAAACCCGACCATCGACACAAACCACGGCGCGCCGCTGTGGGCCGCGATAAACGCGTCGACATCGGCGAGGCCGTTGATGCGTGCGGCGTATTCCAGGTCCGTGCCAGTGGGGTCTTGATGGCGGTCGCGAAAGCGCATCAGGGTTTCATGGGTCCAGGGGTCGTTGTAGAGCACCGGGATTTCGATGATGCGCGTGTGCAAGGTGCGTTCGGCCACGGCCTGGGCTTCGGCGGTTTGCACGGCGTCGAGCAGCACATGGGGCGCGATACGGTCGGGGTCGAAGCGAATCTGGAACGACGCATTGGCCAGGCACACGTCCAGCACGCCTTCCAACGCCAGGCGCTCTACGGCGCGGGTTACGGCCATGCCTTTAAAAAATGCCTGCAGCGACATGCTGTCGCTGACCTCGGCAAACAGGTGCTCATCACCGCCGAAGCTGTAGCGGATGGGGGTGGTTTCGGCCATGTCTGTTCCTCTTGGAATCATTGTAGAAAGGCAGGCAAAAAATTAACCAACGATCTTATTAGGGGGTTTTGACCGTGATGCCCGCCTGGTCCAGTGCTTCGCGGGTGGCCTCCACCAGTTCCAGCGCGCCGGGGGTGTCGCTGTGCAGGCAGATGGAATCAAATTCGATAAACAGGTCTTCGCCTTCCACGGTTCGCACCAACCCAGTCTGACAAGCGCGTAGGACGCGAGCCGCAACCGTTGCAGGATCAAGTGCGCGCACATTGCGGGTAAACACAATGGAGCCGGTCAGATCGTACTCACGGTCGGCATAAAACTCGCGCACCACCGGTTGCCCGAGTTCCTTGGCCACCCGCCAGATCACCGAGTTGGGCATGCAGTACAGCAACAGCGTAGGCTCGAGGCGTTGCAGGTTCTGCACCAGCAGCCGCGCCGCTTCTTCATCGCGGGCCAAGTGCATATAGAGCGCGCCGTGGGGCTTGATATGTTGCAGGGGCACGCCTTGGGCACGGGCGATTTCGCGCAGGGCGCCAAGTTGGTAGAGCATGTCATCCACCAGTTCCTGGGCCGGTGCATTGATATGCCGACGGCCGAAGCCCACCAGGTCGCGAAAGCCCGGATGCGCGCCGATGGCCACGCCCAGTTGCTTGGCGCGCTCCACCGTACGGCGCATGGTGCCGGGGTCGCCGGCGTGGAAGCCGGTGGCAATATTGGCCGAGCTGATATAGGCCATCAGTTGCGCGTCAACCCCATCGCCGATGGTCCAGGGGCCGAAGCCTTCGCCCATGTCTGAATTGAAATCCACTGCCTGCATCAGAATCGCTCCGCCAAAGGTGATGCAAGGAAAGTAGGCTGGGGCTTGACCCCTTGGGAAGATCTATTATCAGATGACCCATCTTCTGAAAAACAGATATGGCTATGTCCCTGACCCTGCGCCAAATCCGCTACTTTGTCGCCACCGCTGAAATCGGCCAGATTTCCCAGGCGGCAATCCACCTGAACATCTCCCAGTCGGCGGTGACCACAGCGATCAAGGAGCTGGAGGCGATGCTCGGCGTGCAACTGTTCGTGCGCTCGGCCCAGGGCATGAACCTCACCGACGCGGGGCGGCATTTTCTCAACCGCGCCTATGTGATTCTGCGCAGCGTGGAGGATGCGCTGAACAGCCCGCTGCCCGACTACCGCGCCAGCGGCGTACTGCGGGTGGCGGCCAGTTACACGGTGCTCGGCTATTTCTTGCCCCACCACTTGCAGCGCATGGAGCACTGGCACCCGGATGTGACCATCGAGGTGTTCGAACAGGAGCGCCAGGCCATCGAACACGGTTTGCTCGATGGCCAATTCGATATGGCCGTGGTGCTCACCGCCAACCTCACGCACCCGGATATCGTGTCCGAGATCCTCTTCAACTCCGAACGCCGCCTATGGCTACCCAGCCATCACCCGTTGTGCGAACGCGGCGCCGTGAGTCTGGCGGATGTGGCGCAGGAACCGTATATCCTGCTCACCGTCGATGAGGCCGAACACAGCGCCATGCGCTATTGGGAACAGGCCGGGCAAACGCCCAAGGTGCGGCTGCGCACCAGTTCGGTGGAGGCGGTGCGCAGCATGGTCGCCAATGGCAGCGGCGTGGCGATCTTGTCAGACCTGGTGCACCGGCCCTGGTCACTGGAAGGCAAACGCATCGAAACCCTGACCGTGACCGACCCGGTCACCCCCATGAGCGTCGGCCTGGCCTGGCACCGCGAGCGGGCGTTTACCCCGGCGATGCAGGCATTCAGGGACTATTTCCACGACGCGTTCCTGGCGCCGCAGCAGTTGTCGGCGCGGCGTTAGAGCTGGGATTGCAAGGTGGCGGCCAGCCAATCCATAAACACCCGCACCCGCTGCGGCAAATGCCGTTGCCCAGCGTAGAGCAGCGACACGTCCAGCGCGGGGGCCGGGTAGTCGGGCAATATCGCCACCAGCTCGCCGCTGTCGAGCAAGTCACGAATCCCCAGGACGGGCACCTGGGTAATACCGAAACCGCCCAGGCACGCCGACTTATACGCATCTGTACTGTTGACCGTGACCCGCCCGGCCATCGGCACGCGGTGCACCTTGTTGCCGTGCTGGTATTCAAACCCCGCCGAGCGTGAGCCCAGGGGGCGCACGTAATGCACCAAATGATGATGCGCCAGATCGGCCAGGGTCTCAGGCCGACCATGGCGCCGAAGGTAGTCGGCGCTCACGCAGTTGATCATCGGCATGCTGCACAACAGCCGCGCCACCACCGACTGGTCGGGCTGCGCGCCGACACGCAATACGCAGTCGAAACCTTCGGCGAGCAGGTCGACCTGGCGGTCGGTGGTGCTGATTTCCAGCTCGATCAAAGGGTGCGCATCCATGAATTGTGGCAGGCGCGGCAGGATCAAATCCCGCGCCATCACATTGGGCATGTCCACTCGAATACGCCCGCTCAGCTGCGCTTCATCCTGGCGAAACAGCCCTTCCAGCTCCTCCATATGCGCGAGCAAATCCTTGCTGCGTTCATACAACACGCGCCCGTCCTGGGTCGCCTGCACCTTGCGTGTGGTGCGCTGCAACAGGCGCGCGCCGAGCAGTGCTTCCAGCGCCTGCACATGCTCGGACACGGTTGACCGCGGAAGGCCAAGGCTTTCGCCAGCGCCGGTGAAACTCGACAGCTCGGTGACGCGCACGAAGGTGCGCAGCAGCTCAAGTTTGTTCATAGGATTGTTCGCCTTATCCGGCCAGTGATTCCGAGTTGGCCATGTTTATCACGTTACGGACGGACAAATACACTCAGCCCCACGATCACATCAGAAGAGGGCTACACCATGACCCGCAAAATCGCACTCATCACCGGCGCCAGCCGTGGCCTGGGCAAAAGCGCCGCGCTGCACCTGGCGGCACAAGGCGTCGACATCATCGGCACTTACCACAGCGCGGCCAGCGAAGCCCAAGCAGTCGTCGAACAGGTTGAAGCGCTGGGTGGCCGCGCCGCCATGCTGCAACTGGATGTGAGCCAGAGCGCGAGCTTCAATGGTTTTGTGAGCCAGGTCGGCACAGTACTCAAGGAGGTTTTCGCACAGGATCACTTCAACTTTCTGATCAACAACGCCGGGATTGGCGTACACGCCAGCTTTGCCGACACCAGCGAAGAACAGTTCGACCGCCTGGTGGCAATCCACTTCAAGGCACCGTTTTTTCTCACGCAAAAACTGCTGCCGCTGATCAGCGACGGCGGGCGCATCATCAATATTTCCAGTGGCCTGGCGCGGTTCAGCCTGCCGGGGTATGCGGCGTATGCCTCGATGAAGGGCGCGGTGGAAGTGCTGTCGCGCTACCAGGCCAAGGAGCTGGGCCCGCGTGGTATCACCGTGAACACCTTGGCGCCCGGCGCAATTGCTACCGACTTCAGCGGCGGCGCGGTACGTGATAACCCGGACCTCAATACGATGGTCGCCAACAACACCGCCTTGGGCCGTGCCGGTTTGCCGGACGATATTGGCGGGGCGATTTCCACACTGCTGGCCGACGGCAGCAACTGGATCACCGGGCAACGTATCGAGGCGTCGGGCGGCATGTTTCTGTAAGCATTCTGCGCAGGCATCAATGCCCGCAGGTGCGGGCATTTCTGGATTTTGCCACCTGGCTCACGCTTGGCTAGGCAGGCGTTGCTGTAGGAGTTTTTCCCGAATGACGTCATACCCCCAGTGATACACATAGGTATACGGCAGGAAAAACAGCAACACACCGATGTCGAGGATAAACGCCTGCATCAGGCTGATGTTCAGCCAGGCGGCAATCAACGGCACGGCCACCAGGATCAGCCCTCCCTCAAATATCAGCGCGTGCAGCACGCGGGTCCAGGCGTTGTTGGCCAGCTGCAGGCGCACCTTGAGACGGTCGAACAGCCCGTTGAAAATTACGTTCCAGGTCAGCGCCATCAGGCTGAGCGCCAGGGTGACCATGCCCATTTCCAGCGCCGGTTTGTTCATGATCCACGCCAGCAACGGGGTGCAGATCAACAAGGCCAGGGCCTCAAAACCGATGGCCTGGCAAACACGTTCAGTAATCGACTTGGTAGGGTTCATAACCCGGCTCCGTGAGGGACGATGGTTGCCATGATTACCCTTAGACTCGATACTTCATAACTAATAACCATCGAGCAAGGCGATACTTATGGCGTCCAATGAAGTGCTGCAGGCGTTTGTGCAAGCGGCCACCCAAGGCTCGTTTTCGGCGGCGGCGCGCAAGTTGGGCAAGAGCCAGTCCACCGTCAGCGCCGCCGTGGCGAGCCTGGAGATTGACCTGGATGTGGTGCTGTTTGATCGCCGCAGCCGCAAGCCGACGCTTACCCCGGCGGGTCATGTATTGCTGCAACGCGCCGAGCAGGTGCTGGAAGCCAGCAGCCGCCTGGAGCTGGCGGCGAGCCAGTTGGCCCAAGGTTTGGAGCCTAAAGTGACGATCGCGATGTCTGATACCTACCAATCGGAACGCTTCGAACTTGCCCTCAAAGCCTTTGAGCAACGCTACCCGGACCTGGAGCTGGAATGGTTGATCGCCGAATGCGAAGACCTGATCGCCCTGGTACAAAGCGGCCGCGCCCAGATGGCGTTTGTCGAAGCTCAAGAGGTTTACCCCCCTGACCTGACCCGCGCCCCCGTGGCGGAACGCACGGAAATCGCGCTGTTCGTAGCACCCGATCATCCCTTGGCCAGTGTGGCTGACATCAACCAGCACGCCCTGCAACAGCACCGTGAACTGCGCCTGGCGAGCATCATCAACCCGAATGAAACGCGCCCCAGCGGCCGTGTGTGGTCGGCGCCAAGCTTTCTGATGCTGCTGGAAATGGCCCAGCTCGGTTTCGGCTGGGCGGCGTTGCCGCGCTGGCTGGTGGAGCGCTTCGGCAACGCCGGACTGGTTGAACTCAACGTGCGCAGCTGGCCGCGCTCGGTGGCGGTGGATGCGCTGTGGTCGCGCCACCACCCGCCGGGGCCGGCGGGGAGCTGGATGTTGGGGTTGATGCTGGACTGATGACTGATCAAACCGTAGGCGCCGGCTTGCCAGCGATGAGGGCCTGACAGTCGACATTTTTGTCGCCTGACACTCCGCTATCGCAGGCAAGCCAGCGCCCACATTTGGAGCTTTATTGTGTGATTTATTTGAGTTCGGCCAAGCGTCGTTCGAGGAAGCGTTTTTCCGGGGTTTGCCGGGTCAGCGACAGGGCGTTTTCGTACGCCGCACGCGCCTCTTCAACCCGCGCCAACTGCCGACAAAACTCCCCTCGCGCCGCATGCGCCAGGTGGTAATCCAGCAACTCCCCACGTTGCAAAATACCGTCCACCCCTTCCAACCCCGCCAACGGCCCCTGCACCATCGCCACCGCCACAGCGCGGTTGAGTTCGATCACCGGCGACGGCATCTGCCTGAGCAACACATCGTAAAGCCCGACAATCTGCAGCCAGTCGGTCGCCCCCGCGTTCGGCGCTTCGGCATGCACCGCCGCAATTGCCGCCTGCAGGCAATACGGCCCAAAACGCCCCGTGGTCAGCGCCTGTTCAACCAGCGCGCAGCCTTCAGCAATCAAGGACGCATCCCACAGCGCACGGTCCTGTTCATCCAACAACACCAGCTCACCGCCCGCCGAGATCCGTGCCGCTGCGCGTGATTCGTGAAGCAACATCAACGCCAGCAACCCCATCACCTCAGGCTCCGGCAGCAACTCCATCAGCAGGCGAGCGAGGCGGATGGCTTCGCGGGTCAGATCCTGCCGCGTGAGGTCCGCCCCCATGGACGCTGAATAGCCCTCGTTGAACACCAGGTAGACCACGCGCAACACGCTGTCGAGGCGCTCCGGCAACTCGTCGAGGGTGGGCACCTGATAAGGGATCCGAGCCTCGCGAATCTTGCCCTTGGCGCGCACGATGCGCTGGGCGATGGTGGTGGGCGTGGCGAGAAACGCGCGGGCGATTTCCTCGGTGGTGAGGTCGCAGATCTCACGCAAGGTCAGCGCCGCCTGGGCGTCGGGCGCCAGTGCCGGGTGGCAGCAGGTGAAAATCAGGCGCAGGCGGTCATCTTCCACGTCTTCAACAGTCCAGTCGGTCGCCTCCAGTGCGTCGGCCTGCTCCTGCAATAAAGGGGTAAATCGGGCCTGGCGACGCAACCGGTCGATGGCTTTGAAACGGCCGGTAGAGACCAGCCAGGCCCGTGGGTTGTCCGGCACACCGTCCTGCGGCCAGCGCTGCACGGCGACAAAAAACGCCTCATGCAGTGCTTCTTCAGCCAAATCGAAGTCACCGAGCAAGCGAATCAGCGTCGCCAACACGCGCCGCGATTCGCTGCGGTAAATCGCCTCGATGGCAGGCGTCAATCGGGCAGGCCCTGGGTGACCAGCGTCACCAGGCGCTCCAGGCTCTGGCCCCAGCCGTCATGAAAGCCCATGGCTTCGTGGGCCTGCTTGTCTTCCTGGCTCCAATGCATGGCGCGGGCGGTGTAAAGGGTCTTGTTGCCGTCGACTTCTTGAAGGGTCACTTCGGCGGTCATAAACGGCTTGCCCGAAGGAACCCAGCCCGGCGCAAAGGCGTCGGTAAATACCAGCCGCCGTGGCGCGACGATTTCCAGAAACACGCCCTGGGTCGGGTACTCGGTGCCATCCGGGGCGCGCATCAAGGTGCGAAACAGGCCACCGACCCACAGGTTCATTTCACACTCGGGGGTGGTCATGCCGTGCGGCCCCCACCATTGTTGCAGCAGCGCGGGCTCGGTCCAGGCACGGAACACCCGGCTGCGGGGCGCGTCGATTACGCGGCTGATGGACAGTTCAAATTCAGCGGGTTGAGTGGTCATGGGCAAACCTCCTGGAATCTTGTGATTGTTGTATTCAGAGATTCAATTCACGCACAGGGCGTACTTCCACACTGCCGACCCTGGCCGCCGGAATGCCACCGGCCACCTGGATCGCCTCATTCAAATCCTTGGCCTCGATCAGGTAAAAACCGGCGAGCTGCTCCTTGGTTTCGGCAAACGGCCCGTCGGTGATCGCAAGCTTGCCATTGCGCATACGCACGGTGGTGGCCGTGGCCACCGACTCCAGCGGCTCGGCCGCGAGCATCCGGCCGCTGGCCTGAATGGCCTGGGCGTAGGCGAAACACTCCGGGTCGGCAGGGCTGTCGGGCGAGGTATGCAACACCTGTTCGTTGCTGTAGATCAGGCAGAGGTATTTCATGTGCGTCTCCGTTTTCGGACTACTGACTATAGTTCGTGGCGGTCAGGGTTTCAGGTCGAACAGACCGGCGCCGGTTTGCATGTCGAACGGCGCAGACCAATGCTCATGCACCACCTTCCATTCGCCGTTGATGCGTTGGTAGCCGGCAGTCACGCGCATCCAGCACGTCTTGAGTACGCCATCCGGCCCGGTGCCGCCGCAGTGCGCGAGCCAGTGGGCAAATGCGCTGTCTGGCGCGTCCACGATATGCAACTCATGAAACTCGAAAATGCCGGGGCCGGGGCACTGTTTCATGCAGTCTTCCCAATGGGCGCGGTAAGCGGCCTTGCCCTTGAATTGCAGCGCGGTAACGGCGTCGAACGCGAGGATATCGTCGGCGTAGTAGCTGACAATTTTCTCGATGTCCTTGGCGGTAACGGCGTGTTTCCATTGCTCGATCAGGCGGTTGATTGCAGTACTCATGGCGATACTCCTGGGGGTTGGAAAATCACAAGGAACACCCTTAGTCGAATGACCCTCAGGTAAATCGACACCCCGCTGAAAAATAATTTCGCCGCCAGCAAACCCGCTAGAATTCCCGCCTCTTTGTAGGATTTCGGATGCGCCACCCATGGAAACCCGCCTCGCCTCCTATGAGACGCTGAGCCTTGTGCAGAAACAGCAACTCGACGCCCTGCAGGTGCATCCCGAGCAACTGGCGTATTCCGGCGATATCTACTGCGCGCTGAACAGCCTGCTGGTTAATCCCAACCCCGCCGCCATCAAAGGCTTCGCCTTGCTCGCCGATGATTGGCCCGTGGCCTTTTTGCTGCTCAAACGCCCGCCGTGCCTGCCCCACTGGGCCGATGAACACAGCGCGACGCTGCATGCATTGCAGGTGGACCGCAACCAACAAGGGCGTGGGTTCGGCAAAGCCTGCTTGCAGGCGCTGCCGGCGGCAGCACTGCAGGCGTGGCCGCAGATCAGGGCGCTGGAGCTGTCGGTGGATGCGCACAATGTGGCGGCGATGGGGTTGTATCTGAGTGCAGGCTGGGTGGACAGCGGGGAGGCGTATAAGGGGCGGATTGGCTATGAGCGGCGGTTGAGGTGGGTGTTTGATCTGGACAACCTTGACAGCGTTAAAATGTAACGTATATATGACTTAACCAATCAAAAGTAATGAATACGTGACATGGACACTTCAATCATCATCCAGAGACTCGGCGACCAAGTGCGCGCCATGCGCCTCAATCGTGGCTACACACAAGCGCAGATGGCGAAGCTCGCGGGGGTTACTCGGCAAAAATTGATCGAAATCGAAAAAGGAAGCCCGTCAGTTTCCATGAATGCTTATGCGCGCGTAATTGCGGCGTTGGGCAGTGAGATCAAATTAGCGCCGGTAACCATGCCGACACTGGAAGAACTGGAGGACTTGTTCAATGATTAACCCCAGTTTGCGCGTTCATACTCCCCAAGGTGAGAGCGGCAGCGTTTTGATGAGCGCCAATGATTACCTGTTTCGCTACGACGATAACGCACTGGCCCAAAGCGCCATCAGTCTTTCAATGCCGGTTCGTACAGAGGAATACCGCCGCAGGGAACTGCACCCCATCTTCCAGATGAATTTGCCGGAAGGCTACGTGCTTGAACAACTGCGCAATCGTCTCTCTAAAACGGTGAAAGTCGATCCGATGCTACTGCTTGCACTGTCGGGCAGCAGTGCCCCGATTGGCCGGGTTTTCGTATCTTCGAAGCAGATAAACGAATTAATCCAACGTAATGGCCCGCCCGCGACCGGGGAGAACCTGGACGAGATTCTCGCCTGGGACGGAGCAGAAGACCTGTTCGCCGACCTGGTGGATCGCTACATCCTACGGGCCGGCATTTCTGGCGTGCAGCCCAAAGTGCTGGTGCCGGAGAAACCTCAAACGCCCGAGCAAAAATTCACGTCGAAAACTAACGACCTGATTATCAAGAGCGGGCGCGACGAGTTTCCTGGGCTGGCCATTAATGAATACTTGTGCATGTCCATCGCCCGGGATGCTGGCATCGCCGTGCCGCCGTTTTACCTGTCGCAGAACCATAAGCTGTTCATCATGCGGCGCTTCGACCGGGACGAGCAGCTCAACCCGCTAGGTTTTGAAGACATGACCACACTGATGGGCCTGTCTGCCGAGCAGAAATACAGCAAAAGCTACGCCGCCATTGCCAAGGCGGTGCGCGTGTTCTGCTCACCCGAACATCAACGTAGTTCGCTCGACCAACTGTTCGACAGTGTGGCACTCAGCTGCATTCTGGGTAACGGCGATGCTCACCTGAAGAACTTTGGCGTGCTCTACAGTGATCCGTTGAAGTCCGATACGCGCTTGTCGCCGGCTTACGACATTGTGAACACCACAGCCTATATCCCTGAGGACACCCTTGCGCTGGACCTGAGCGGCAACAAGTCAATGTTTGCATCACGCCAGGGCATCCTTGAGTTTGCTCAAACCTGCGAAGTACAAACCCCTGAAACGCGCATTCAAGCGCTGCTTCAAACCCTTGAGGTCGTGCTAAAGCGCGAAGACGACTATTGCCGGTTAGCCCCAGACGTCGCAAAAGCCATACGCCAATCCGCACAGAGCTACCAAAATAGCTTCGGGGGCTAAACCGCCCCCGATTTCGGCTGTCAGGCTTTCGGCTCCACCGGCAACCAGATCTCGACACTGCCTGTGCCCTTACGCGCATTAAAATCCGCGCTGTAGCGCTCGAAATCCGCCCCGGCGACCTTGTAGCCCGAGTGCGGCAACCACTCGAACATGATCCGCTCATAGGTCTCTTCCAGCGCCTGCACCGGGCCGTAGTGCGCGAAGACCGCGTAGTGGTGCACGGGGATTTCGATGGACTCGAAATTACCGGGCACATCGCCTTTGCTCGGCACTTCAACCCCTGCCATGTAGTCGAATTCGCCATGGCTGGGGTTATGGCACACCCCGTAGGTCACGCCGCCGACGCGCTGCTTGATGTCCTTGATGCAGGTATCAAATAACTCCCACAGCCGTGGAATATCACCGACGGTGGCCTTGGAATAACGCCCCTGTACGCCGGCGATCACCAAGGCTTTGCCTTCTTCCATGCGTGGCTCTAACGGTTGTTTTGTCTGCTGATCCATACGAACAGTCTCCTTCTTATCAGGGAACAAACCCGTATCGAGTATAGGGGCATTTGCGCGCCGCACTCCATGCAGAATTTTTTCACCGGCATCTGGACAACTTGCCATCATCGCCCGTATTGTCAGCCCCGCAGGCCACCGCAGTGGCCGACGTCGCTCGGACGGTTCCGGGCGCTTACGTACCTCGAGGCAACAATGGCAGACCAAGGTTCGCCGCGCCGCTTTGCGCGCATAGATCGACTCCCCCCTTACGTGTTCAATATCACTGCCGAGCTGAAGATGGCTGCGCGTCGGCGCGGCGAAGACATCATCGACTTGAGCATGGGTAACCCTGACGGCGCCACGCCTCCACACATCGTGGAGAAAATGGTCACCGTCGCTCAGCGTGAAGACACCCACGGCTACTCCACTTCAAAAGGCATTCCGCGCCTGCGCCGGGCGATTTCGCGCTGGTACAAGGACCGCTATGAGGTGGACATTGACCCCGAGTCGGAAGCCATCGTGACCATCGGTTCCAAGGAGGGGCTGGCGCACTTGATGCTGGCCACCCTGGACCAGGGCGACACCGTACTGGTGCCGAACCCCAGCTACCCGATTCACATCTACGGTGCCGTGATTGCCGGCGCCCAGGTGCGCTCGGTGCCGCTGGTGCCCGGCGTGGACTTTTTCGCCGAGCTGGAACGGGCGATTCGCGGTTCGATCCCCAAGCCGAAGATGATGATCCTCGGCTTTCCGTCCAACCCGACCGCACAGTGCGTGGAGCTGGACTTCTTCGAACGGGTGATCGCGCTGGCCAAGCAGTACGACGTACTGGTGGTGCACGACCTGGCGTACGCCGACATCGTCTACGATGGCTGGAAAGCCCCGTCGATCATGCAAGTACCCGGCGCCAAGGATATTGCGGTAGAGTTTTTCACCCTGTCCAAAAGCTACAACATGGCTGGCTGGCGCATTGGCTTCATGGTCGGTAACCCGGAACTGGTCAACGCCCTGGCGCGGATCAAGAGTTACCACGACTACGGCACCTTCACCCCGCTGCAAGTGGCGGCGATCGCCGCGCTGGAAGGCGATCAGCAGTGCGTGAAAGACATCGCCGAGCAGTACCGCCAGCGCCGCAATGTGCTGGTCAAGGGCCTGCATGAGCTGGGCTGGATGGTCGAGAATCCAAAGGCGTCGATGTACGTCTGGGCGAAGATTCCCGAGCAGTACGCGGCCATGGGCTCGCTGGAATTTGCCAAGAAACTGCTGCTGGAAGCCAAGGTGTGTGTGTCGCCGGGGATCGGGTTTGGCGAGTACGGTGACGACCATGTGCGTTTCGCGCTGATCGAGAACCAGGACCGGATTCGCCAGGCGGTACGCGGGATTCGCGGGATGTTCCGGGCGGATGGGTTAGTGCAGAAAGCCTGACTACCTGAATGCGATCAAAAATGTGGGAGGGGGCAAGCCCCCTCCCACATTTGATTGCATTCCAACATTTGTTTGGTGGTGTGGCTTACACCACCAACGACAGCAACATGATAAAGATCAACGCCACCACGGACAGGATGGTCTCCATCGCCGTCCAGGTCTTGAAGGTCTCGGCCACGGTCATATTGAAGTACTGCTTGACCAGCCAGAACCCCGCATCGTTGACGTGAGACAGGATCAACGAACCCGCGCCCGTCGCCAGCACCAGCAGCTCACGGTTAACCCCCGGGATCATCCCCACCACCGGCACCACAATGCCCGCGCCGGTAATGGTCGCCACCGTGGCTGAACCGGTTGCCACACGAATCACCGCCGCCACCAGCCAGGCCAGCAGAATCGGGTTGATCTGCGCATTCACGGCCATATGGCCGATCACATCACCCACGCCACTGGTCACCAGCATCTGCTTGAAACCGCCACCGGCGCCAATGATCAGGATGATCGCGGCAGTCGGCGCGAGGCTGGCGTCGAGCAACTTGAGGATCTGCTTGGAGTGGATGCCCTGGCGAGTACCAAAGGTGTACAGCGACAACAGCAGCGCCAGCAGCAGTGCGGTGATCGGGTGACCGATCATGTCCATCCAGTTGCGCACCACATTGCCTTCGGCAAACGCGATGTCGGCGAAGGTTTTCAGCAGCATCAGGAACACCGGCAGCAGCACGGTGATCAAGGTGACGCTGAAGCTCGGCAGGTCTTTGTTCTCCGGCTCGCGGGCCAGTTGATCGACCAGTTCCTGGGACGGGTTGCCCGGGATGTACTTGGCGATAAACGTACCGAAGATCGGCCCGGCGATGATGGCAGTGGGCAGCGCGACGATCAGGCCATACAGAATGGTCTTGCCGATGTCCGCGCCAAACACGCCGATGGCCAGCAACGGGCCCGGGTGCGGTGGCACCAGGCCGTGCACCGCCGACAGGCCGGCGAGCAGCGGGATACCGATCTTGATCAGCGACACGCCGGTACGGCGCGCCACGATAAACACCAGCGGGATCAGCAGCACAAAGCCGATCTCGAAGAACAGCGGGATGCCCACCAGGAACGCGGCGAACATCATGGCCCACTGCACCTTGTCCTTGCCGAAGGCGCGGATCAGGGTCTGGGCGATCTGATCGGCACCGCCGGATTCAGCCATCATTTTGCCGAGCATCGTGCCCAGCGCGAGGATGATGCCGACAAAGCCGAGCACCCCGCCGAAGCCGTCCTGGAACGCCTTGATGATCTTGTCCACGGGCATGCCCGAGGTCAGGCCGAGGAACCCGGCCGCGATGATCAGTGCAATGAACGGGTGCACCTTGAACTTGGTGATCAGAACGATCAACCCGATGATAGTGACCACTGCATCTAGCAGCAGGTAGGACTCGTGGGACATGCCAAACATGGGGGGTCTCTCCTGTTTGTTGTTGTTATTAAAGCGGGTGTTGAACTTCCTGCCGGGGATAGCGCTATCTTTTCCGGCAAAAAATTAAGGATTAGGTTCAAAGCCGTGTTGCAGCCACCAGGCATTGGTTTGCTCGGCCAACTCCTCGACGCTGTCTTCACTGGCGTTGAGCGCCAGGGTCAACGGCTCGCCCACGGGCGACTCAAGCGTGGCGAACTGGCTGTCGATCAGGCTGGCCGGCATGAAATGCCCAGGGCGATGGGACACGCGGTCGGCGGCCACGGCGCGGGTCAACTCCAGGAATACAAAGCCCAGGCCCGGCGCAGCTTCGCGCAGGTGGTCGCGGTATTTCTTTTTAAGGGCCGAACACGTGAGCACCGGGTGTTCACCGGCCTTGAGCGAGCGGCGCAGCTCATCGCACAGGATGTCGAGCCAGCCGGCGCGGTCGTCGTCATTGAGGGGGTGGCCGGCGCTCATCTTTTCGATGTTCGCGGCGGGGTGAAAGCTGTCGCCTTCAATGGCGGTGGCGCCGTTAAGGCGGCACAGGGCTTCGCTGACGCTGGACTTGCCACAGCCGGAAACACCCATGATGACCAGGGCGGTAACAGGTTGACTCATAAAACACCTCAGGACGCAGATAGCGCTACCTTTGCACGCTGTAAGGCTAGTGCAAAAACAGGCTTTTCCCGCGCCGTCTTGTCTTTTTTTATGGAGTGACGCGTGCATCCTCACCAAGCGGCTTACACAAGAGCAGAGCGGATCAGGCAACCCAACACTCAAGAATTTGCAGCCTCATGGAGACAGCGCTACCTTAGTGCCTCGATTTTTGTTTGGCAAGCCGCCTGATGACCTCCAAGAACGATAAAAATACCCGCACCACCGGTCGCCCTACCCTCAACGAAGTAGCCCGCCTGGCCGGCGTCAGCCCAATTACCGCCTCCCGCGCCCTGCGTGGCGTAAGCACGGTGGCCAAAGAACTTGCGGAAAAAGTGCAACGCGCCGCCGCCGAACTCAACTACGTAGTCAACCCCGCCGCACGCGCCCTGGCCTCGGCGCAGAGCCACTCGGTGGTGGTTATCGTGCCGTCGCTGTCCAACCTGCTGTTTATCGAAACCCTCGAAGCCATTCACCAGGTGCTGCGGCCCAAGGGCTTTGAAGTGCTGATCGGCAACTCGCACTATTCGCGCGGCGAAGAAGAAAACCTGCTGCGCAACTACATGGCTTACCAGCCACGGGGCTTGCTGCTGACCGGCTTTGATCGCACCGAAAGCGCCCGACGGATGGTCGAGGCGAGTAATGTGCCGAGCGTGTACATGATGGACCTGGACCCCAACGCAGGGGTGAACTGCGTGGGGTTCTCGCAGCTGGCCGCGGGTGAAACGGCGGCGGCGCATTTGCTTTCGCGGGGGCGCAAGCGGCTGGCGTATATCGGCGCGCAGCTGGACCAACGCACCTTGCTGCGCGGTGAAGGCTTCCGCCGCGCCCTGCAACACGCTGGCCTGTACGATCCGGCGCTGGAACTGCTGACCCCGCGCCCCTCCTCCGTGGGCTTGGGCGGCGAGCTGTTTTTGCAGCTGCTGGCGGCCCATCCGGAGGTGGATGCGATTTTCTTCGGCAACGACGACCTGGCTCAGGGCGCGCTGCTGGAGGCCATGCGCCACGACATCAAAGTGCCGCAGCGCGTGGCGGTGCTGGGCTTTAATGACCTGCCGGCATCGTCGTTCATGGTGCCGCGCTTGAGCAGCATCAGCACACCGCGTGAAGCGATCGGGCGGCGTGCGGCGGAGCATTTGTTGACGATCATGGCAGGCAACAAGATCGCCAAGCCGGTGGTGGATATGGGGTTTGAGTTGCAGGTGCGCGAGAGCACCTGACCTTTCAAAGCCCAAACCCAATCAAACTGTGGGGGCTCGCTCGAAATGTAGGAAGGCTGTAGGACGCGACTGACATTGCCGTAAGCGCCTTGCCCGGTTGCCTACGCTTACGTCGGAATCCGCTGGCTTGTGCGCAGGGGTGGTGAGCTCTAAGGTTTACCGGTCGTTGAATTTCTCGGTGATCGGGTTTAGTAGCCTGAAGTTTCCCACTCAATCTGCCCAAATCAGGTACTTCAGGAATGCACAGCATCCCCACACAAACGCTTTTCACCGTCATCCCCAACACGTCCACCGAAACCCTGCTGATCAACAGCTACGAAACCGTATGTTCGGTCAGCACCCTACTGCTCGACCTGTCCGACGACCTCACCGGCAAACACCGCGATGTCGCCTTGGCCATTCATCAGTTGAGTGAGCTGAGCGTGTTGCTGGTGGGCAAAGCCATGGACCAGCACACCCCACGCTGCTGACGGAGCGCTACAGGGTGCGGTTTTCTGTCTGCTCGACAGGGCATCGGATCAACCTAATTGATCGGCAAAACCACGCGCACTTTCAGCCCGTCAGCGGCGCGGTTGTGTAATGTCAGCGAGCCGCCGTGCTCAAGCACCGTTGCCCGAGCCGTGGGTAGGCCCAAACCAACGCCGCCGGTATTTTTGTTGCGTGAGCCCTCGATACGGAAGAAGGGCGCAAACACCTGCTCCTGATACTCGCCGGCAATGCCCGGCCCGCGATCAACCACCTGGATCTGCACGCGATCACCGTCGGCTTTCAAGCGAACACCCGCTTCGCTCCCGTATTTGATGGCGTTGTCCACCAGATTGCTCAGCGCACGTTTAAGGCCGATTGGACGGCCGACATACACCAGCCTGGCCGGGCCTTCATAGGTAACCTCGGCGCCTGCATCCTTGAAGTCATCGACCACCGTCAGCAGCAACTCCGCCAGGTCGAACGCTGTGGCCGGTTCCAGCCTCGCGTCATCCCGAAAGAAGTTAAGCGCGCTGTTGACCATGGCCTGCATCTCATCAACATCGCGGAACAGCCGGCCCTGCTGTTCGGCATCCTCGATGAATTCACCCCGCAGCCGCATACGGGTGAGCGGTGCGCGCAAGTCGTGGGAGATGGCGGCAAGCATTTGCGTGCGGTCATTCAAAAAATGCTGGATCTGCGCCTGCATGGCATTGAAGGCCAGGATCGCCTGGCGGATTTCGTGAGGGCCGACGACAGGAATGGGCGGCGCACGGAAATCCTTGCCGAAGCGCCGTGCCCCTTGGGCAAAGCGTTCAAGCGGCGTCGCCAGATGGCGGGTCGCGATAAGCGCCACTGCCACCGTCGACAACAGTGCCAGCACGATCACGATCAGGTTGCGCTTGAACGGGTCCAGCCCCCATCTGCGGGTGGGGACCGAGAACTGCATCCAGGAGCCATCCGTTAATTGAACCATCAACGTATAAGGGCGCTTGACGTGTTCGGCGGCCCAATCACCCGGCTCGTAGGCTTCGATGGAGGCGGCAGGCATCTCCAGCAAATCGCGCAGCAATTGCTGGCCATCGTTGAAACCCGGGTCGTTGATCTCGGGTAAATGTGCATCTTCACGGCGCGCCAACCACTGCACGCTGAAGACCTTGTCAGTGGCAGCCTGGGTAAGCGTGTGTCGCTGATGAACAGGTGCTGCGTTGATAATCCGGGTAATGCTCGCCACCCGCTCCATCAAGCCGGTTTCGAGAATCGGCGGTCGGGCCCATACGCCGGCCACCAGGCTGAAAACGCTATAGAGCCCCAGCGATGTCAACATCGCCGCCATGGTGGTCAGCGCGATCCAGCGAGCCACGGTGTCGTGGGGGCGATGGTAGCGGGCGCGTAGTCTGGATAACGCATTCATCGTTTGATCACGCTTGGGCTGAACAGATATCCGCCATTGCGGATGGTCCGAATCATCGGCTCAGCGTGTATGTCGGCTTCGAGCTTGCGGCGCAGTCGGCTGACCTGCACATCAATGCTGCGATCAAAGGCGTCGTAACACTCACCCCGGGCCAGATCGAGCAATTGCTGGCGGGTAAGGATGCGGCGCGGGTGCTCGGCGAATACCAGCAGCAACTCGAATTCCCCGGTAGACAGGGGAATCATGACTTTTTCCGGCGAGCGTAATTCGCGCCGCGTGATATCCAACTGCCAGTCTGCGAACTCGAGGATTGTGCGGGATGAATCCTGCGTGGGGGCGGCAATCTCGGCAGTACGCCTGAGCACTGCGCGTACCCGCGCCAACAACTCCCGTGCATCGAAAGGCTTGGTCAGGTAATCATCGGCGCCCAGCTCCAGGCCCACCACCCGGTCGCTCAGTTCGCCCATGGCCGTGAGCATGATCACGGCGATGCCATGCCTGGCACGCAACTGCTGGCAGAGCACCAGGCCGCTGTCGCCGGGAAGCATGACGTCGAGGATGATCAGGTCCGGCAAACGCCGCTCCAGCGCTCCCCACAGCGACGGGCCATCGGTGGCGACTTCCACGCTGTAGCCGTGCTGTTCGAGGAACTTCTGCAGCAGGGCGAGGACTTCAATATCGTCATCGACCAGTAATAGATGGCTCACGGTGGGCTCGCTGGCGCAATGGGTTCGCAAGTGTGTATCTAAAATCATTCCTGGCGCTGCGTCATATATTTCAACTCGGTAATAAAGCGACAGGCAGGCAATAAAGCGGAAATCTTCAGGCAAAAAAACCCAGGCAGGATCGCCACCAATCCTTGCCGAGATGCCCTGCATGCTAACCATCAAACGCCCCACGCCTGTTGTACGCTCCGCCATTGTCGGTTTTGTCGTTGTGCTCGCCAGTGGCTGCGCGAGCGCGCCTGCACCACTGCCCTCCCCCTGTGCTCCCCTCGGCGATACGGTTCATGACCCGGCAGAGCCGGTCAATCGCGGGGTCTTCGCCTTCAATCGCACGGTGGATGATTACGCCCTCGCACCGGTGGCACGCGGTTACCGGCATTTGCCTGGGTTCTTTCAGACGGGCGTGCATAACTTCGTCGCCAACTTCGGCGAACCCAAGGTGTTTATCAATGACCTGCTGCAGGGCAACGGTGAGCGCTCCGTCACCACCTTCGGCCGCTTCGTGATTAACACCACGGTGGGGATCGTCGGGTTGATCGACGTGTCGGGCAAGATGGGCATCGAGCGGCACAAGGCTGACTTCGGCCAGACCTTTGGCGTGTGGAATATCGCGAACGGTCCTATCGTTGAACTGCCGTTGCTGGGCACCGGCAACCTGCGTGATGCCACCGGCAAAGTGCTGAGCTTTGCGATCAACCCCCTGGGCAGCAACAGCGATACCGTCGAGACCCTGGGCACCGTCAGCACCGTTGGCGGCATCGTCGATGGCCGCGCCGAAGCCTTGCCGTTTACCGAGCAATTGCGTCAACAGCCGGATTATTACCGGGCACTGCGCGACAGCACTGCCCGGCGACGGGCTGATTTCGTGCTGGAAGGCAAGGCCGGCCGGGACGCGGCCTATCCTTCGGTGTGCGTCAAAGGTGAGCAACATGGCGAGTAAAAACCAGATTCTGGTGCTGCACCGAAGAACACGCATGTCCAGCCCGGCGTTGCTGCATTGCCGCGAAATCGAACTGTCGGTTGAGGATGACGGCCGCCACGTCACCCTCAGCCGCTACGTGGAGTTGTACGGCGACGCAGCCAGCGCCTGGTGCTCGGTGCAGCATCATCGAATCCCCTTGGCCAGCCTGCTGCGCTGGATGATCAGCCATGGGGAACGAACGGAGGTTTAAAGGCTGCGCTGGAGGTGTGGCAGACCAACGGCCTTGCTCGCTGGAAGCATCGTTGACAATTCGTTTCATCGTGTTGCTGGCACCTGCTAGATTGATTGTTTTCCACTGCCAGGGAAGCACGATGGGACACTCACTGAAAATCTTGGGCCGCACGTCCTCCATCAACGTGCGCAAAGTGCTTTGGACCTGCCAGGAACTGGGCATCGACTACGTGCGCGAAGACTGGGGCATCGGCTTCAAGCCCACCCAATCCGCCGAATTCCTAGCCTTGAACCCTAACGCCCAAGTGCCGGTGCTGATCGACGACCACGGTGTGCTGTGGGAATCCAACACCATCTGCCGCTACCTGATCGGCCTTTACCAACGCCACGACCTGCTGCCCGCCGAACCCGCACCCCGGGCACGGGTCGAGCAATGGGTGGACTGGCAAGCGGTGGAACTCAACCGCGCCTGGGGTGACGCCTTCACCGCCCTGGTGCGCAACAACCCCGACGGCCTCGACGCCACGCAAATCGCCGCCGCTGTGCAGCGCTGGAATGACAAGATGGGCCTGCTGGAACAACAGCTGGCGAAAACTGGTGCGTATGTGGCCGGCGATGAATTCAGCCTCGCCGATATCCTCATCGGGCTCTCGGTGCACCGCTGGCAGAGCACACCCATGCAGCGCCCGCCCTACCCTGCCATTGCGGCGTATTACCAGCGTCTGAGCCAGCGCCAGGGCTTCAAACTGTTCGCCCTCGACGGCCATCACTAAAACAAGGACTGCACCGTGAAAGGACTTAACCTACTGCTGACCGGCGCCTGCGGCAGAATCGGCAAGACGTTTTTCGAAGCCTCGAAAGACCGTTATCGCTTCACCCTCACCGACCGCATCGCGCCGGATTTCGCCCTGGGCGAGCACCGTTTCGTACACGCCGACCTCAGCGATAAATCCAGCCTCAGCGCCTTGCTCGATGGCATCGACGTGATCGTGCACCTGTCGGGCATCCCCCACGCCAGCGCCTCGTTCGACGAATTGCTGCCGAACAATATCCTCGCCACCACCTACCTGTTCGAAGCGGCCGTGGCCGCCGGGGTGAAACGCCTGGTGTTCGCCAGCAGCGCGCAAACCATCGAAGGCTACCCGGTGGACCGCCAGATCACGCCCGGCATGCAGGTGATGCCCGCCAACCTGTATGGCGTGAGCAAATGCTACGGCGAGGCACTGTGTGCCTACTACGCCGCCAAGACGCCACTGGCGACGATTGCCCTGCGCATCGGCGCCTTCGAATTCCCCGAAACCCACGACCTGAACAACGCCCGCGACCTCAGCGCCTGGCTCAGCCCACGGGACGCCGTGCACTTGCTGCAACGTTCGGTGGAGGCCGAAGGCGTGAAACACTTGATCGCCCACGGCATTTCCAATAACCGCTTCAAGCGCCTGGACCTCAGCGAAACCACGCGGGTGTTGGGTTACCATCCCGTCGACGATGCGTTCCGGGAATTCGATATTCCGATTACTGACTGAGTTTTCACTATGCCCGCACTTTCCAGCACCGACGGTATCGACCCGATCCGTGCCGCCCATATCAGCGCGCGCATTGACCGCCTGCCCGCCGTCGCCACCGTCTGGCGCCTGGTCGCGTTGCTGTCGATCGGCGGTTTTTTCGAGCTGTATGACTTGTTCCAGACCGCCTATATCAGCCCCGGTTTGATCAGTGACGGGATTTTCCACACCGGCAGCGAAGGCGTGTTCGGCTTCTCGGATCAAGCGGCATTTGCCTCGGCGACCTTTCTGGGACTGTTCCTCGGCGCCAGCCTGCTCAGCCCGATTGCCGACCGCTTCGGGCGCCGGGCGATCTTCACCTTTGCGTTGATCTGGTACACCGTCGCCACCGTGCTGATGGGCATTCAGACGTCTGCGCTGGGCATTATCTGCATGCGCTTTCTGGTGGGCATTGGCCTGGGCATCGAGTTGGTGACCATCGACGCCTACCTCTCGGAACTGGTGCCCAAACGCATGCGCAGTTCGGCGTTTGCCTTTGCGTTTTTCATCCAGTTTCTGTCGGTGCCGGCGGTGGCGTTGATGTCGTGGTGGCTGGTGCCCCAGGCGCCGTTCGGGATCTCCGGCTGGCGCTGGGTGGTGCTCAGCAGTGCCGTGTTTGCGCTGTTTATCTGGCAACTGCGCAAACGTCTGCCGGAATCACCGCGCTGGCTGGCGCAGAAAGGCCGCTTTGACGAAGCCGGAGCCATCATGGACAGCCTGGAAGCGCGCTGCCAGAAGGACCACGGCAAGCCGCTGGAGGAGCCGGAACCGCAAGCCGTCAGCGTGCAAGGCAGTGGCCGGTTTGCCGATATCTGGCAGCCGCCGTACCGCCGCCGCGCCTTGATGCTGATTGTGTTCCATGTGTTCCAGGCCATCGGTTTTTTCGGCTTCGGCAATTGGCTGCCGGCGCTGCTGTCGGGCCAGGGCGTGAGCGTGACCCACAGCTTGCTCTACGCCTTTATCATCACCCTCGCCTACCCACTGGGGCCGTTGCTGTTTGTGAAGGTGGCCAACCGTTTTGAAAACAAATGGCAGATCGTCGGTTCGGCACTGGGCGCGATGATCTTCGGCAGCCTGTTCGCCCTGCAAACCACGCCGGTGGGGCTGGTGATCTGCGGGGTGATGATCACCTTCTGCAATGCCTGGCTGAGTTTCAGTTACCACTCGTACCAGAGCGAGCTGTTCCCGACCAATATCCGCGCGCGGGCGGTGGGGTTCTGTTATTCGTTCAGCCGCTTGTCCACGGTGTTCAGCAGCTTGTTGATCGGTTTTATCCTCGAACACCTGGGCACGCCGGGGGTGCTGGCGTTTATTGCCAGCAGCATGTTGATCGTGATGATCACTATCAGTTGGTTCGGGCCGCGTACGCGTAACCTGGCGCTGGAAAATATCGCCCACTGACGGCAACGGTTGGCCGCTTGCGGGACAACTATTGCCGCAACGGCCACGGCATCCCCAATAAAACCGGGTATCACATACCCGGCACGCTACTTGCTGCGGCTGTCGCACCGTACATTTGCACAGGTGACCGATTATGCTGCTCAGCACTAACAACACTCAGGCCGTGGCCACCGTTCAACAACTCAAGCGACCCGACATGGACCCCGCCAATGCCGCCGCCAGCACGCTGTACAGCGGCGCCCTGCAAGCGGCGCAGCAAAGCGTGACCGTGCCGGCTGCGCAGAAGGACTTGGACAAGGCCAGCGATCGTATCGACGAAGCCTTTGCCAAGACCCGCGTGCAGTTGCAGACGTCGGCCACCGACGTGCCGGCCACCAGCGCTACGTCCGATGCGCGTTCGGAGTTCACTGATTACATGAGCAAATCCCCGGCCGAACGAATCCGTGAGCAATTGCTCAAGGAGCAGGGTTTGACCGAAGCGGACGTGCAGAACATGTCGCAGGAAAAACAGGACGCCATCTCCAAGCAAGTGGCCGAGCGCCTGAAGCAGCAGCAAGAGCAGCAGGTAGCCGCGAAAACCGCTGACCCGCAGGCACAGACGTTGAAAGAAACCCTGGCGGCGATCTAAGCCACGAGGGATAAAATGTGGGAGGGGGCTTGCTCCCGAAGACAGAGTGTCAGTCACTGCAGTAGGTGACTGATCCACCGCCTTCGGGAGCAAGCCCCCTCCCACATTGGATTACTGCAATTGCAACGTCGAGTTGAATTGACTGATCGCATCCACCACATGCCGTGAGCCTTCCTGAATCTCCAGGATCACCTGCCCCGCCTCGTTCGCCAGTTCCACCCCCAGCCCCGTGCGGCTCAGGCTCGACTGCATACTCGACACTGCGCTCAGCGACAGGTCGTGGTTCTTGCGCACCACATCCACAATTTCCACGGTCGCCTGGCTGGTCCTGGCCGCCAGGCTGCGCACTTCATCGGCGACTACCGCAAACCCGCGCCCGTGCTCGCCGGCCCGTGCTGCTTCAATCGCTGCGTTGAGCGCGAGCATATTGGTCTGCTCGGCAATGCTGCGGATGGTCTGCACGATGGCGCCGATGATGTCCGACTGCTTGCTCACCGCATCTATGCTCTGCGCCGCCTGGTTCAGGTCGTGGGAAATTTCCTCGATGATCTGCACCGTTTGCTGCACCACCTCCGAGCCCTTGCGCGCGCAGGCGTCGTTTTGTACCGAGGTGGCGTGGGCTGAATCGGCGGCGGTGCGCAGGGTAGTGACTTGGTCGGTGATGTCGCTGGCAAATTTCACGACTTTGTACAGGCGCCCGTTGGTATCGAAAATCGGGTTGTAGGAGGCTTCCAAAAACAGGGTTTTGCCGTATTTGTTTTTGCGCTCGAAACGGTGCGAGTGGTATTCGCCACGGTTGAGCGAGGCCCAGAATGCCTTGTAGGTCGGCGACTCCACCTCGCCGCGATGGCAGAACAGGCTGTGGTGCTGGCCGACGATTTCATCCAGGGAGTAACCCACCGTCTTCAGAAAGTTGTCGTTGGCGTTGAGGATCTGGCCCTGGGGGGTGAATTCGATCACTGCCATGGAGCGGCTGATCGCGTCGATCAGGCTTTGGTTTTCATGTTCGTGGTGCACCCGCGCGGAAATATCCGACGCGACTTTGATCACGCTCTGTACGTGATTGTCGCTGTCCAGTACCGGCATGTAGCTGGCTTCGAGCCACACTTCTTGACCGTGTTTGTTCAGCCGCATAAAGGTGCCACTCAGGGCTTCGCCTCGCGCCAGGTCGCGCCACAGCTTGGCGTAGGCGTCGGTGTGGGTGTGGGTGTAAGCCTCGTCGCAAAAGATACGGTGATGTTTGCCGCGAATTTCGTCGGCGCTGTAGCCCATGGTTTTGCAGAAGTTGTCGTTGGCATCGAGGATTACGCCATCGCGGTCAAACTCGATCATAGCCATGGAGCGGCTGATGGCAGCGAGTTTGGCGTTGGATTCGGTGAGGGCACAGGAGAAACGCTGGATTTCAAGCAGGTCGGATTTGTGGTGGAGATTGAACATGGTCAGATCACCCTTGATTTCCTGGCGCCTGCGAAGGCGCATTCCATTCTTCAGTTGGCTACTGCTGGAAACAACCATCCAAATCGCTTACATGCCAAGCGTCATCAACGGTTCTGAGTGAGCATAGACACGGCTTGGCGCTATGCAAGGTCACTAGTCCGCCAGCATTTTCAGCAGTGCACAGGCGGCAGCAGAGGGCGGATGGGTGGGCGAACCGACCAGCGCAAATTCGCGGTGCAGCGGCACCGTCAGCGGCATTACGCGCAGGCCGTTGCGCAGGGTGGGCAGGGCCATCTCGGGCACCAGGGTAACGCCGACGCCTTCACGCACCAGGCTAAAAGCGCTGTTCCATTCGCGCACTTCCACGCGGATATCGCGCAGGGTCAACCCCGCCGCCGCGCCCAGGCTGCGGGCATTCGCGGTGCAACCACCGGTGGCAAGCACGAAGGGCTGCTCGAGCAATTCCTCAAGCGACACCGTGGCATCAGCCGGCCGCTGCTCCAGCGGGTGGGTGGTCGGCAGCACCGCCAGCCACAGGTCACGGCCCAAGACCGTGGCATTGCGTTCGGGCTTGGGGTTGAGCACTACACCCAGGTCGATCAGGTCGGCGTCGAGCAAGGTCAGCACTTCATTGTCCGTCACATCCAGGGTGGTGACCTCGATGCCGGGATAGAGCTGAGCGAAGCGCTGCAACAAAGGTGTCAGAAACGTCGCCAATACCATGGGGAAACTGGCTATGCGAATCGTCCCACGCAGCATGGGCCTGGCTTCATCCACGGTGCTGCGAATCGCCTGCAAGGCGCCCAGCATTACCCGCGCCTGCTCGATCACACTCAGCCCCAGGGCCGTGGGTAAGGTCTTGCGCGGCTCACGGGTAAACAGCTGCGCGCCCAGGGTCGCCTCCATGCCGGCCATGGCTTGGCTCGCGGCGGACTGGGTCATGCCCACGTGTTCGGCAGCCGCGGTGATGCTGCCGTGATCGGCCACGGCCACCAGCAGGCGCCAGTGCATCAGGTTCATCATGGCAGTAGCTGTCCTTATGGCAGGGCTCTGAAGGTTTAATTTTACGCACGGTGCCATGCCCGTGAGACTGGCGCAAATTCAACGGAGCCGCCCCAGATGAAACTGTATTTCTTCCCTCACGCCTGTTCCCTCGCCCCGCACATCGTGCTGCGCGAATTGGCGCTGCCGTTCGAGCTGGTGCTGGTCGACAACCAGGCCAAAACCACCGCCGATGGCCAGGACTTTCTGCAGGTCAACCCCAAGGGCTACGTGGCGGCGCTGCAACTGGAGAATGGCCAGGTACTGACCGAAGCCAGCGCGATCCTGCAATACCTGGCCGACCTTAAACCCGGAGCCCACCTGGCCCCGGCCAATGGCAGCTGGGAACGCGTACGTTTGCAGGAATGGCTGAACTTTATCGCCACCGAAATTCACGGCGGGTTGGCGGTGTTCTTCAATGGCGCAATCGAAGGTGAAGTGCGGGCCATGTTCCAGGCCACGCTGTTCAAGCGTTTCGCGGTGCTGGTGCAGACCCTGGAGCGCCAGGATTATTTGCTGGGCGAGCAGTATTCGGTGGCGGACGCGTACCTGTTCGTGGTGCTGCGCTGGGCGGCGTTTCATGCGATTGATCTGGGCGAATGGCCGGCGCTGGCGGCGTTTCAGCAGCGGGTAGGCGAGCGCCCAGCGGTGATTGCAGCGTTGGCCGCCGAAAACCCATGATCTGAAATGCAATCAACCTGTGAGAGCTGGCGTGCCTGCGATAGCGTCACCGCGGTGTACCTTAAATACCCTGGTGCAGGCATCACAGGCAAGCCTGCTCCCACAGTTGACCGAGTCGTTGCACAGGTCACGTGGTACTCACCGTTACCCACAACCCGGTACGGCGGGAGATATGGATCGCCAAGGCGCGCGCCAGGGTGTAGAGGGCGAGGATCACGGTGAACCAGCCGACGTATACGCCGATCAACAGCAGCCAGGTCGGCCATTCGGTGGGGCGCAAAAATCTTGCAGATCGTTTGGTTCCAAGCGTGTAACTCAGTGGCCGAACAGGCCGGTCTCCGACTTCTTGGCTTTCTTGTCAGCGCGTTTTTCATCGGCGGTCTTTGCCGGTTTCTTCTTCGCGGCTTTCTTTGAATCCATACCTTTGGCCATGATGCGTGCTCAACTGAAGGGGATGTAACACTGGGTATACCACCTATTGCCGTACAGAAGGCGCTTATAATCCAGAGCCCTTGATTATGTTGCCGACACACCATGCCTGAACTGCACATTGAAGCGCTGGCGGAGCCGCTATGGCCGCTGCTGAACAAGTTTTATCGCAGCCATAATTCGCCGATGAAGGCGCTCAAGGGCGGGCGTTTATGGGTAGCCCGCGACAGCGAGATTGTGGCTGGCCTGTGCCTCACGCCCGTGGTGGGCGGGCAGTGGTTGACCGGGGTGTTTGTCGACCCGGCTTATCGCAGCCAGGGGCTGGCGGCGCAGTTGATTCTTCAGGCCGTGGCGGATGTGGAAGGGACGGTATGGCTGTTGTGCCATCCGGATCTGGAAGGCTTGTATCAGCGCATGGGTTTCACCCAGGACACGCTGCTGCCGCAATCGCTCAGCGAACGACTGGTGCGCTACAAGCGCAACAAACCGATGATTGCGATGGGCTTAGAACCGTTGGTGAGGTCGACCGCACTTAATGTGTGATCAGCAGGTTAAGGGCCCATGCTAGCCTCGACGGCACAGTGGCCCCTTACAGGATGATCATGAAAACGACGCTTGCAGCGCTGTCCCTCACCGCCCTCCTCGTTCCAACCTTCAGCCAGGCCGCCGACGCGCCGATCAGCGCCAAGCAGTATGCCAGCGTGCTCGCCGGCAGTTGGCGCGAGCCGGCCAACAGCGCCCGCGACGGCTATCGCCATCCGCAACAAACCCTGGAGTTCTTTGGCTTGCGCGCCGAGCAGACGGTGATCGAAATCACCCCCGGTGGCGGCTGGTACAGCGAACTGCTGGCGCCGCTGCTCAAGGATCACGGGCGTTACATCGCTGCCGTACAGGCCGCGAGCAGCAGCGCCTACGCCCGCACCGCCGAAGAAAACCTGAAGAACAAATTCGCCGCCGACCCGACGCGTTATGCCAAGGCCGAGGTGGTCGATTTCGACCCCAAGGCGCCGGTGTTCGGCAAACCGGCTTCGGCGGATGCGGTGCTGACCTTTCGCAATGTGCATAACTGGGTGGCAGCCGATACCGCAAACGCCACGTTCAGCGCGTTTTACCGCGTGCTCAAACCGGGCGGCGTGCTAGGCGTGGAAGATCACCGAGCCAAGGACGGTGCGGATCTTGCGGCGATCCAGGACAGTGGTTACCTGACCACCGCGCAGGTGGTGAAGCTGGCGACCGATGCCGGGTTCAAGCTGGCTGGGCAGAGTGAAGTGAACGCCAACCCCAAGGACACCCAGGATTATCCGGCTGGCGTGTGGACTTTGCCGCCAACATTGAAACTGGGGGAACAGGACAAGGCGAAGTATGTGGCGATTGGTGAGTCGGATCGGATGACGTTGCGGTTTGTGAAACCAGCGATGTAAGCAGGTTCACTACACAACCAATGTGGGAGCGGGCTTGCTCGCGAATGCGGTGGGTCAGTCACTGAAATGTTGACTGAACTACCGCCTTCGCGAGCAAGCCCGCTCCCACATTTTTACCGCGTGTTACCAGGGCATTACTCGTCAGCCGTCGGATCCATATCCGGAAACATCACCTCAATAAACCCGAACTTGCTGAAGTCGGTAATCCGCGAAGGGTACAACCGGCCGATCAGGTGGTCGCATTCATGCTGCACCACCCGCGCATGAAAGCCATCGGCAAACCGTACGATCGGCTCGCCCTTGGGGTCGAAGCCTTCGTAGCGAATCTGCTGGTAACGATTTACTGCGCCACGCAGGCCGGGCACCGACAGGCAACCTTCATAACCCTCTTCCAGCACCGGGCTGAGCGGCGTGATCAGCGGGTTGATCAGGATGGTCTGCGGCACGGGCGGCGCGTCCGGGTAACGTTCGCTGGCCTCGAAACCAAAGATCACCAATTGCAGATCGACACCAATCTGCGGCGCGGCCAGGCCAACACCGCCCACGTGTTCCATGGTCTGGAACATGTCATCTATCAATTGCCACAGCTCGGGGCTGTCGAACATTTCCGGCGGAACCGGCGGGGCGATACGCAGCAGGCGCTCGTCGCCCATTTTCAGGATTTCACGGATCATCGATCAGACTTCGTCGGTAGTGGGCTTGGAATGGTCCCGGCCAAGGCCGGAGACATGCTGTTTTTCAACGGTGTGGCCCGGCTCGTCGAATTCTTTCTCGCCCGGGTCTTTGCCCTCGGCAGACATGTGTTCGATCACCGCATTCATCTCCGCCCCCAGCAGCAGCACAGCGGCGGAAATATAAAAATACAGCAGCAGCACGATGATCGCACCGATGCTGCCATACATGGCGTTGTAGTCGGCGAAGGTTTTCACGTAGTAGCCAAAACCCAGCGAAGCGACGATCCACACCACCACCGCCAGCACAGAACCTGGGGTGATAAAACGGAATTTCTGCTCAACGTCCGGCATCACGTAGTACATGAGGGCCACGGCGAACATCAGCAAAATCACGATCAACGGCCAGCGCAGGATGGTCCACAGGGTAACCACGAATTCCTGCATGCCGATCTGCCCGGCCAGCCACTCCATCACCTGCGGGCCCAGCACCATCAGGGCGGCGGCGGCCAGCAGCATGCCGGCGATGCCGATGGTGTAGAAAATCGACAGCGGAAAACGCTTCCAGATCGGCCGGCCTTCCACCACGTCGTAGGCGGCGTTCATCGCGCTCATCATCAGGCGTACACCCGCTGAGGCGGTCCACAGGGCAATCACGATACCCACCGAAAGCAGGCCACCCTTGGACTGCTGCAATTGGTCAATCACCGGGTTGACCTGCTCCAGCGCCTGGGGCGGCAACACCAATTCCGACTGCAGGCGCAGCCAGGTAAAAAAGTCGGGCAAGTGCAGGAAACCGATCAGAGCGATCAGGAACAGCAGGAAGGGAAACAACGAAAACAGCATCTGGTAGGCCAGTGCCGAGGCGTAGGTGGACATCTCGTCGTCGACGAATTCCTTGACGGTGCGCACCAGCACTTTGTGTAGCTTGAGACCGTCTAGTACCGGAAAAATCATAGCGTCTCCTTTCGCCGCAAAAAGGTTGAGTTCGTGGGCGACTCAGGGGCCGTTTTCTACATCAAGGTAGCCTATTTGGCGACCTCGAAACAATTTCGAAACTTTAATCACTGGGTGTGACACAAAAACGGCCATCCGTGGATGGCCGTCTGGCTGCGCGGTGGCAGTCTTACTTGGTCGCTTTCTTTACCGCGTCTTTGGTATCACCGACCGCTTTCTGCACTTCGCCTTTCTTTTCCTGGACCACACCTTCAGCGCGCAGCTTGTCGTTGCCGGTCACTTTGCCGACACCTTGCTTGATATTACCAACAGCTTCGTTGGCCACGCCTTTTACCTTGTCAGATGTGCTGCTCATGGTATCTCTCCGAAAGAACAATCAAAGGTTTTTGGTCATTACCTAAAGATTGACCTGAGGCCGTTCGGCAGAGTTTCAATTATTTTTCATCAGGCATTTCGTCGAAGGCCGCAGGTTTGGCTTTATGTTTTGCAGCCAACCCACGAGAATGCCCGGCACATTCAGGCTATAACGCTGAATAACAGATCCCGTAGGAAGGTTATGAAACTCAATAAAGCACAGGCCATCGCCCGCAGAAACCAGGAACTGGGCGGTGCCGTACTCGGCGTCAACAACTGCCACTTCACCGATCTGGACCGCAAACGCAATATCTGGTGGTTCGACCTGCCGGTGGTGCGGATTGGCGTGGGCCAGTACGAGTGGATTCACCTGTTGATGCACAACGCCGATACCGACCAACTGCTGCACCTGAAGGTGCCGACCGTGTTCCTGCGTGAAAAGCTCGAAGGGCTGGTGGTGCGAAATGCGGGCAAGCGCAAGCCGGAGATCACTCTGGAGCTGAGCGCGGACAAGGATTCGTTCCTCAAGGACGTGCGCCCGACCGGCGCGGGCGTGAGCTTCGCGCAGTTCGCCGTGTAATCGTGGGGTGATAGCTGTTTGTGGCGAGCGGGCTTGCCCGCGTTGGGCTGCGCAGCAGCCCCAATAAGATCGCCGCGCAGGGGCATTGAAATCTCGGTTGCAGTTTTCAGGGCCGCTTCGCAGCCCAACGCGGGCAAGCCCGCTCGCCACAAAAAACCCCGCATCGGCGGGGTTTTTTGTGGGTTACTTTTTAAGGCCCAGCTTCTTCAGTTCTTCATCACGCAACTCACGGCGCAGGATCTTGCCCACGTTGGTGGTCGGCAATGCATCACGGAACTCTACCGCCTTGGGCACCTTATAGGCGGTGACGTTGGCGCGCATGTGTTCCATCACTTGGTCCTTGGTCAAGGTGGCCCCTGGCTTGACCACGATAAACAGCTTGATGTGTTCCCCGGATTTTTCATCCGGCACACCGATGGCCGCGCACTGCAGCACGCCCGGCAAGCCCGCCAGTACGTCTTCCAGTTCGTTGGGGTACACGTTGAAACCGGAGACCAGGATCATGTCCTTCTTGCGGTCGACAATGCGCATATAGCCGTCCGGCTGGATGATCGCGATATCACCGGTCTTCAGCCAGCCCTCACTGTCGAGGATCTCGGCGGTGGCGTCTTCGCGCTGCCAATAGCCCTTCATCACCTGAGGGCCCTTGATGCACAACTCGCCGATTTCACCGAGGGCCAGCTCGACGCCGTCATCGGTAATGACCTTGCACACCGTTGATGGCACCGGAATGCCGATGGTGCCGATCTGGATCGCCTGGCTTGGGTTGACCGTGGCCACCGGGCTGGTCTCGGTCATGCCGTAGCCTTCGCAGATGTCGCAGCCGGTCACGTCTTTCCAGCGTTCGGCGGCCGCCAGTTGCAGGGCCATGCCGCCCGACAGGGTGACTTTCAACGCGCTGAAGTCCAGCTTGCGGAAGCCTTCGTTGTTACACAGCGCCACGAACAGCGTGTTGAGGCCGACAAACCCGCTGAACTTCCACTTCGACAGTTCCTTGACCATCGCCGGCAGGTCGCGTGGGTTGCTGATCAGGATGTTGTGGTTGCCGATCAGCATCATCGCCATGCAATGAAAGGTGAACGCATAAATGTGGTACAGCGGCAGCGGCGTGATCAGGATCTCGCAACCTTCATTAAGGTTGGAGCCCATCAGCGCCTTGCATTGCAGCATGTTGGCGACGAGGTTGCGGTGGGTGAGCATCGCGCCCTTGGCCACGCCGGTGGTGCCGCCGGTGTATTGCAGCACGGCCACATCGCCGCTGGCCGGGCTTACGTCGTTGACCGGTTGGCCATGCCCCTTGGCCAGCACGTCGTTGAACTTGATCGCCTTGGGCAAGTGATAGGCCGGGACCATTTTCTTCACGTACTTGATGACGCTGTTGATCAGCAGGCGCTTGAGCGGCGCCAGCAGGTCGGCGACTTCGGTGACGATCACATGCTTGACGGCGGTCTTGGGCACGACCTTTTCCGCCAGGTGGGCCATGTTGGCCAGGCAGACCAGCGCCTTGGCGCCGGAGTCGTTGAATTGGTGTTCCATTTCCCGCGCGGTGTACAGCGGGTTGGTGTTGACCACGATCAGCCCGGCACGGATAGCGCCGAATACGGCGACCGGGTATTGCAGGACGTTGGGCAGTTGCACGGCGATCCGATCGCCAGGCTTCAAGTCGGTATGCTGTTGCAGGTAGGCGGCGAAGGCCCCGGACAATTCGTACAGTTCACCGTAGGTGATAGTCTTGCCCAGGTTGCTGAAAGCCGGTTTGTCGGCGAAGCGCTGGCAGGACTGTTTCAGTACCGCCTGAATATTCGGATACTCGTCTGGATTGATTTGTGCAGCAATCCCGGCGGGGTACTTATCCTTCCAAAAGTCTTCGTTCATGGAAGCCCACTCCTCAGCGACGTCAGCGACGCGAATTCATCATCGCATTTGATGCGATTATTATTGGTGTATGTTTTTAGGTGAATCTGGCGCTTTCAAGCAGGCCGAGACGTCACAAAGCGCGCCGAGAGTAGCAGCTTTGCCAAGGGCCGCCTAGAGCCAAAAGAGGGCCCTACGGTCATAAACATGACTGTCCTACAATATTTGGTCACACTTCAAACGAAGCTTAAATTCCCCAGTGAAAGGCTCTGGAATGCGCCCTACAGGACCATAAATAACAAATGTGGGAGGGGGCTTGCCCCCGATAGCAGTAGATCAGTCACCAGATGCAGTGACTGACACTCAGCAATCGGGGGCAAGCCCCCTCCCACATTTTTACAGCATTTCAATTCAAGCGATGTCGCGCAGCTCCCGCCGCAGGATCTTGCCCACCGGCGTCATCGGCAACGACTCACGCAACACAATATGCTTGGGCACCTTGTAGCCGGTGAAGTTGGTCTTGCAGTACGCCTTCAGCTCCTCAAGGCTCACGCCCTCGGCACGCGCCACCACGAACAGCTTCACCGCCTCCCCCGTACGCTCGTCCGGCACGCCGATCACCGCGCAGTTGGCCACCGCCGGATGCGCCATCACCACGTCTTCGATCTCGTTGGGGTACACATTGAAGCCCGAGACGATGATCAGGTCTTTCTTGCGGTCGACAATACGCACGAAGCCATCGTCGTCGATCACCGCAATGTCGCCAGTCTTGAGCCAACCCTCGGCGTCCAGCGCCTCGGCGGTGGCGGCCGGTTGCTGCCAGTAGCCCTTCATCACCTGCGGGCCCTTGATGCACAACTCGCCGCGCTCACCCAAAGGCAACTCAACGCCCTGATCATCAATCACCTTCATCGCCGTGGCCGGCACCGGAATGCCCACAGTGCCCAGGCGGGATTTATTGCCATAGGGGTTGGTGCTGGCCACCGGTGAGGTTTCCGTCAGGCCGTAGCCTTCGCCGATTGCGCAGCCGGTGATCTGTTCCCAGCGCTCGGCCGTGGCCTTGATCAGCGCGGTGCCGCCGGAGTTGGTGAGTTTGAGGTGGGAGAAATCCAGGCGCTTGAAGTCCGGGTGGTCCATCAACGCCACAAACAACGTGTTGAGCCCCAGCAGCCCGGTAAAGCGCCACTGTTTCAGTTCCTTGATAAACCCGCCGATGTCCCGCGGGTTGGTGATCAGCACGTTGTGGTTGCCGGAGACCATCATGCACATGCAATTAGCCGTGAATGCATAGATGTGGTACAGCGGCAGCGGCGCGATCATCACCTCCTGCCCTTCCTTGATCAGCGGATGGCCGTCGTCGCCGGTCTGCGACATGCAGGCGCGCACCTGCTGCATGTTCGCCACCAGGTTGCCGTGGGTGAGCATCGCGCCCTTGGCCAGGCCCGTGGTGCCGCCGGTGTATTGCAGCACGGCGATGTCATCCAGGGTCACCGGGTGCCGGGTCACACCCAGGCCCGCGCCCAGGCGCAGGGCACGCTTGAACGACACCGCCCGTGGCAGGTGGTAGGCCGGGACCATTTTCTTCACTTTGTCGACCACGGTATTGACCAGCCAGCCCTTGGCGGCGGGCATCAAGTCGCCCATCCTGGCTTCGATCAGGTAGTCGATTTCAGTGTCGGTGCACACCTCCTGCACCCGCGAACCGAACAGGTTGAGGTACACCAGCGCACGTACGCCGGCGTCCTTGAACTGGTGGCGCATCTCGCGCGGGGTGTACAGCGGGTTGGTATTGACCACGATCAGCCCGGCGCGCAAAGCGCCGAACACGGCAATCGGGTAATGCAGCACATTGGGCATCTGCACCGCGATGCGGTCGCCCGGCTTGAGGTCGGTGTGCTGTTGCAGGTAGCCGGCGAACGCCGCACTCTGGCGCTCCAGCTCGGCGTAGGTCAGGGTGATGCCCATGTTGCTGAATGCCGGACGGTCGGCAAAGGCCTTGCAGGAACGCTCGAAGACTTCGATCACCGACTTGTAGGCCGTGAGGTCGATGTCATTGGGAACGCCCGCGGCGCGTTTGTCATTCCAGAAATCAGGTTGCATTATTCTTGTCCCCTTACCTGAGTGTGCCCGGCCGCTTTTTTATGCAGCTGCAAAAAGCGGAGCTTTGGGGACGTTAGCAGCTATGGCCAAACAGGCAAATAAGGGAAAGAGCGTCATTAATTGCGTGAATCTTCCTACAAGGCCCTGCACTGATCAGACGCTTCCTGTGGGATGAGCTATACACTGCAACGACGCTGAGCAGACCTTGAGCAGACCTTGAGCAAAGGAACCGCCATGAACCACACCACCTTCTGGCTGACCGCGAATGACCGCAGCCGCCTGTACGTCAATCAATGGATGCCCGATGGCCCGCCCAAGGCCCTGGTGATGCTGTCCCACGGCATGGCCGAGCACAGCGGTCGCTACGCACGCCTGGCACACGCGCTGTGTGGCGCCGGCTACGGTTTATATGCGCCGGACCAGCGTGGCCACGGCCGCACCGCCGACGAGGGCACCCTGGGCCTGTACGCCGAGCAAGATGGCTGGAACAAAGTGGTGGGCGACCTCGCCAGCCTCAACCAGCATATCGGCCAGCAGCAGCCGGGGGTGCCGATCATTCTATTGGGCCACAGCATGGGCAGCTATATCGCGCAAGCCTACCTGCTGCACCACAGTGCCAGCCTGCATGGAGCGATTCTCAGCGGCTCGAATTTCCAGCCGGTGGCGCTGTACCGCGCCGCCCGCGTGATTGCCCGGGTCGAACGCCTGCGTCAGGGCCTGCGTGGGCGCAGCGCGCTGATCGAGTTCCTGTCATTTGGATCGTTCAACAAGGCATTCAAACCCAATCGAACCGCATTCGATTGGCTCAGCCGCGACCCGGTGGAAGTCGACCAGTACATCCACGACCCACTCTGCGGTTTCCGCTGCACCAACCAGCTGTGGGTCGACCTGCTCGGCGGCTTGCAGCAAATCAGCAAAGCGTCCAATCTCGCGCAGATCGACCCGGGCCTGCCGATCCTGGTGATGGGCGGCGAATGTGATCCGGTGAGTGAGGGCAAGCGTCTCAAAAGTCTGGCCCATGCGCTGCGTGAAGCCGGCTGCCAGAACCTGCAACTGAGTATCTACCCGCAGGCGCGTCACGAAGTATTCAATGAAACCAACCGCGATGAAGTCACCACGGATGTGCTGACGTGGCTCGACCAGGCCCTGACCTTGCGCAGGCCGGCGCGCTGCGAATAACTTTTCTTTTAAAATCAGCCGTTTAAAATCGGCCGATAATGACCGTTTAGCCACAGGATGCACCTTTAGATGACCCAGGTAACCAACACCCCGTACGAAGCCCTCGAAGTCGGCCAGACCGCCAGCTACAGCAAGACTGTCGAAGAGAGCGATATCCAGCTGTTCGCCGCAATGTCCGGCGACCACAACCCGGTGCACCTGGATGCCGAATACGCCAAGGCGACCATGTTCAAGGAGCGTATCGCCCACGGTATGTTCAGCGGCGCATTGATCAGCGCGGCCGTTGCCTGCGAGCTGCCTGGGCCGGGCACGATCTATATCGGCCAGCAGATGAGCTTCCAGAAGCCGGTAAAAATCGGCGACACCCTGACCGTGCGTCTGGAAATCCTCGAGAAACTGCCCAAGTTTCGCGTACGCATTGCCACCCGCGTGTTCAACCAGCGCGATGAATTGGTAGTGGATGGCGAGGCGGAAATTCTTGCGCCGCGCAAGCAGCAGGTCGTGACGTTGACCGAGTTGCCGCCAATCAGCATTGGCTGATATCAATTCAAGGGTCATGCAATGCAAATGTGGGAGGGGGCAGCTCCCGATTGCGCTGCGTCAGTCAATAAAATATCGACTGACCCACCGCTATCGGGGGCGAGCCCCCTCCCACATTTTTTACAGCATTTACAACGCAGGGCTTACGACTGGGCGCGAGCCTGGTTACGCAGGGCTTTGACCTGGTCGTGATTGCGTTGTGCGCCGTGGAACTGACGTTCAACCAGGTCACGAATGCCCAGCAGGTTATGCTTGTTGATCTTCTCGATCGCTTCTTTGTAAGCCTTGAGGGCGTGGTCTTCACCGCGCTCGGCTTCGTTCAGTACAGCCTCTTCGTCTTTACCGGTGACCAGCGACTTCACGTCGACCCAACCACGGTGCAGAGCACCTGCAACGCTGCCGGACTCTTCCGGATCACCGCCCAGGGCACGTACGGCGGTTTGCAGCTCGGCGGCCGCGGTGGCGCAGTCGGCGGAGCGTTTGACGAACAACGCCTTCAGCTCTGGGTGCTTGATATCTTCAGCACACGTTGCGAAGCCTTTCTGGCCGTCTTTGCTGGTCTCGATCAGGTCGTTGAGTACGGAGATCGACTCTTTATTGATGTCAGTCATTTTTCAATTCCTTGTGCGGGTTAAGAAGGTTGTCTTAATGATTGCAGCGCCCGTGCCAGGTTTTAAAAAATAATTTTTCCTTTATTTTTCAATAACTTGAGAATTATTGAACCATCTGTATGTACGTTATTTGCATGATCTGTCATTTGGCCTTCATGCAGAATGCCTGTATTTTCGAAAGCCTCGACTTAACTGCTTGAAGCCCATGAACCCCGAAAAACTCGAACTGCTGATCACCCGCGAAATGCCCTTCGGCAAATACAAGGGACGGATCATCGCCGACCTGCCGGGCCCCTACCTGAACTGGTTCGCCCGTGAAGGTTTCCCCCACGGCGAACTGGGCGGTTTGCTGGCATTGATGCAGGAAATCGACCACAACGGTCTGTCTGAGTTACTGGAACCGCTACGCGCCAAACATGGCAAACCCGCCCCTCGCCATTAAGAGCCCACGCCATGCCGCGTAATGCAGACAACGAAGCTCACTGGCAGGCCATCGCCCAGCGCTATGCACTGGAACCTGGCCCGATCAACCTGGAAAACGGTTACTTCGGGCGCATGAGCCGCGAGGTGCAGGCGCAGTACCTGGAACACGTTGCGTTTATCAACCGCAGCAACGCGTTGTATGTGCGCCAGCGCTTCGAGCAAGGTGAAAACGTCGAGATCCGCCGCCAGTTGGCCGGGCTGATCGACGCCGACCCGGAGTCGGTCGCGTTCACCCGCAATGCCACCGAAGCCTTGCAGTCACTGATCCGCAACTACAACTGCCTGCAACCGGGCGATCAGGTGCTGATCAGCGACCTGGAGTACGACACGGTCAAAGGCGCGATGCGTTGGCTGGCAGGCTATCGCGGCGTTGAGCTAATTGAGGTTTCCCACATCCACCCGGCCAGTTTCGACAGCCTGCTGCAGACTTATCGCGATGCGTTCGCTCAGTACCCACGCCTGAAGCTGATGGCCCTGACCCATGTCACCCACCGCACCGGCCTGGTAATGCCGGTCGAGGCCATCGCCAAGGCTGCGCGCGAGCAAGGTGTGGATGTGATCCTCGATGGTGCCCATGCCTTGGGTCAGATTGAATTCAACCTGGCCGGGCTGGGTATCCAGTTCGCCGGTTTCAACCTGCACAAATGGATCGGCGCGCCATTGACCTTGGGCTTTTTGTACATCGCCCCGGAGCGCCTGGCCGATATCGACCCGGATATGGGCGAGTTTCACTACCCCGCAACCGACGTACGCGCACGTACGCCCTACAGCACGCCTAATTTTCCGGCACTGATGACCCTGCCACTGGTACTGCAGGAACATCAGGCACTGGGTGGCGCGGCGGCCAAGGGTGCGCGGGTCAACCACCTGCGAAACCTGTGGGTAAGCCAGGTGCGGGCATTGCCCGGGATCGAGGTACTGACGCCGGATGACCCGAGGCTGTATTGCGCGATTACGGCGTTCAAGTTCAGCGGGCGCGATCAGCAGGTGATGGTGGATCGGTTGCTCAAGGAGTACGGCCTGTTCACCATTACCCGTGTCGGGGCGTCGTTCGGCACCTGTATTCGGGTGACGCCGGGGTTGGTCACATCAGCGGCGGACATCAACGTATTGGTCAACGCCATTACCGAGCTGAGCACCCACCCATTGTAGGAGCGACACTTTTCAGCAGGCAAAAAAAAGCGGTACACCGACCAAGTGCACCGCAAAAATGCCGTTAAGCACAGCAACAACGATTCGGTAAATCAGATCAATCCAGCAGGGCCAGCGCCTGCGCGGTGACTTCCTGGATGCGTGCCCAGTCGCCGTTTTTGACCCACTCCGGGTCCAGCATCCAGCTACCGCCCACGCACATCACGTTTTTCAACGCCATGTAGCTTTTGATGTTGGCCGGGCCAACGCCACCGGTTGGGCAGAATTTGACTTCGCCGAACGGGCCGCCGAGGGCCTTGATGGCTGCGACGCCACCGCTGACTTCAGCCGGGAACAGCTTGAAGCGACGGTAGCCCAGGCCGTAGCCTTCCATGATGCCGGAGGCGTTGCTGATGCCAGGCAGCAGCGGAATCGGGCTGTGCACCGAGGCTTCCAGCAGGTCGCGGGTAATACCGGGGGTGACGATAAACTGCGAGCCGGCCACTTCGGCCGCTTCGAGCATATGACGGTCGAGCACGGTGCCGGCGCCGGTGCACAGTTCAGGGCGTTGCTCGCGCAGTACCTGAATGGCCTTGAGGCCGAACTCGGAACGCAGGGTCACTTCCAATGCAGTCAAACCACCGGCTGCCAGGGCATCGGCCAGCGGCAGGATGTCCTGTTCGCGGGCGATAGTGATCACCGGCAGGATCCGCGCCTTGGCGCAGAGGCTGTCGATCAGGGCAACTTTATCCGCCATGGACACGGTCGGTTGAGGGCTTTTCATAGCGGCTGATCCTTGGCTCATGGGCACCAGTAAATCTCTAATGTAGGTTGCAGAAACGCGCGAATCGGCATGGCAGCAACATCGTCACTGGCCAGCGCGGCGCTCAAGGTGGTCAATTTCGAACTGCCGGAAATCGACAGCGCGGTGTAATTGGCTGTGGCCAGCAACGCACGACTCATGGTCAGGCGCTGGTGCGGCACGGTCGGCGCCAGCATCGGCCAGCAACGGCGGGTGCCATCGGCCTGCAGCGCTTCACTCAGGTTCGGGCTGTTGGGAAACAGCGATGCGGTGTGGCCGTCATCGCCCATGCCCAATACCAGCACATCAATCGCCGGCAGTTCGGCCAGCAGGTGATCGGCCTGCTCGGCGGCGTCTTCAAGGTTGGCGGCTGCGCTGTAGAGGCTGAGGAAACTGGCCTTGGCCGCCGGACCTTGCAGCAAATGTTGCTTGAGCAGGCCAGCGTTGCTGTCGGGGTGTTCCACCGGCACCCAGCGCTCGTCGGCCAGGGTGACGGTGACCTTGGACCAGTCCAGCCCCTGCTTGGCGAGGTTCTGGAAAAATGCCACGGGGCTACGGCCACCGGACACCACCAGGGTCGCCTCGCCACGGGCACTGATGGCCACGCGCAGTTTTTCGGCCACGTCCAGCGCCAGGCCCTCGGCCAGCAGCACCGGGGTGCGGAACTCATGGGGGGTTACCCCCTGAGGCAGTTTCAATTCAGATATCGCCATACCATGACCTCCCATCCCGCGTGATCAGTGCAATCGAGCTCATCGGCCCCCAGGACCCCGCCGCATAAGGCTTGGGCGCATCACCGGATTTTTTCCACCCGGCGATCAACTGGTCACACCATTTCCACGCGGCTTCGATTTCATCTTTGCGAACAAACAAGTTCTGATTGCCGCGCATCACTTCCAGCAACAACCGCTCGTAGGCATCCGGAATCCGGGCACTGCGGTAGGTGTCGGAAAAATTCAGTTGCAGTGGCCCGCTGCGCAGTTGCATGCCCTTGTCCAGGCCCTGCTCCTTGGTCATCACGCGCAAGGAAATACCTTCGTCCGGTTGCAGGCGGATGATCAGTTTGTTGCTGATCTGCAGGCGCTGCTCAGGGGCGAATATGTAGTGGGACGGTTCCTTGAAGTGGATGACAATCTGCGACAGCTTTTGCGGCATGCGCTTGCCGGTGCGCAAGTAGAACGGCACCCCGGCCCAACGCCAGTTGCGGATATCGGCACGCAGGGCGACGAAGGTTTCGGTGTCGCTCTGGGTGTTGGAGTTCTCTTCTTCCAGGTAGCCCGGCACTGGCTTGCCGGCGCTGTAGCCGGCGATGTACTGGCCACGCACCACTTGGGTGGTCAGGCCGTCCGGGCTGATCGGCGCCAGGGCCTTGAGCACCTTGACCTTCTCGTCACGGATGCTGTCGGCGGACAGATCGGCCGGCGGGTCCATGGCAATCAGGCAAAGCAGTTGCAGCAGGTGATTCTGGATCATGTCCCGCAGCTGGCCGGCCTTGTCGAAGTAGCCCCACCGGCCTTCGATACCTACCTGCTCGGCCACGGTGATTTCCACGTGGGAGATGTAATTCTGGTTCCACTGGGTTTCGAACAGGCTGTTGGCGAAACGCAGGGCGATCAGGTTCTGGACGGTTTCTTTGCCCAGATAGTGGTCGATGCGGTAGGTGCGGTTCTCCGGGAAAAACTGCGCCACGGCATCGTTGACCTTGCGCGAGGATTCCAGGTCAGAGCCGATCGGTTTTTCCAACACCACGCGGGTGTTTTCCGCCAGGCCGACCTTGGACAGGTTCTCGCAGATCGCGCCGTACACCGCTGCCGGCGTGGCGAAATAGGCGATCAGGCGCTGGTTGGTGCCGGCGATTTCAGCCAGGGCCACGTAGTCATCGGCTTTCATGAAGTCGACGTGAACATAGGTCAGGCGCGCCAGGAAACGCTGGGCGATGGCTTCGTCCAGTTCCTTGCCGACGTATTTACGCAATGCTTGTTCGATGTGCGCCAGGTGCTGCTGCTCGGAGCCGGCTTCACGGGCCAGGGCCAGGATGCGCGTGTCTTCGTGCAGGAGTGCGGCGCCATCGAGTTGATAGAGGGCAGGAAATAACTTGCGCAGCGCCAGATCACCCAAGGCGCCAAACAGGGCAAAGGTGCAGGGTTCTACGGTTATCAAAGGCATGATGTTTGTTCTTTTATCAAGTTAAGCTACAAATACCTTTTTTCAAGGCATCACTCAAGGAAAAATGTAGTAATAACCACAACATTTTCCCGAAATACGCATTCCGAGTGGTGGTGTTCAGCTACCCTCAGTAGGATAGGCCACCGCAAAGAGCCACTCGTCGATTGGCTACCGCTCATAATTTGCATCGTCGCCCGAAGGAAAGACTGAATGGACCGCGTGCGAAATCTTCTGGAACAGATCCGGAACCGCCTCGAAGAACTGAACAAGGCTGAGAAAAAAGTCGCCGAGGTCATCCTGCTCAACCCGCAGCAGGCGACCCGCTTCTCCATCGCAGCCCTCGCCCAAGCCGCCTCGGTCAGTGAACCGACGGTCAACCGCTTCTGCCGTTCATTCGGCGTCAGTGGTTACCCTGAACTTAAATTGCAGCTGGCGCAAAGCCTGGCCAGCGGCGCCGCGTATGTCAGCCGAGCCGTGGAGGCCGATGATAACCCCGAGGCTTACACCCAGAAGATCTTTGGCAGCGCCATTGCGTCGCTGGACAGCGCCTGCCAGGCGCTGGACCCGGCCCTGATCAGCAAGGCCGTGGACCTGTTGATCCAGGCGCGGCAGATCCACTTCTTCGGCCTGGGCGCTTCGGCGCCGGTGGCCATGGATGCGTTGCACAAGTTTTTCCGCTTTAACCTGGCGGTCACCGCCCATGCCGACGTGCTGATGCAACGCATGATCGCGTCGGTGGCGCATACCGGCGAACTGTTCGTGATCATTTCCTACACCGGGCGTACCCGCGAGCTGGTGGAAGTGGCGCGTATCGCCCGGGAAAACGGTGCGTCGGTGCTGGGCGTAACCGCCGAGAACTCACCGCTGGCCAAGGCCAGCACTGTTAGCCTGAATATTCCGTTGCCGGAAGACACCGACATCTACATGCCGATGACCTCGCGGATCATCCAGCTAACGGTGCTGGACGTGCTGGCGACCGGCATGACCTTGCGCCGTGGCGTGGATTTCCAGCCGCATTTGCGCAAGATCAAAGAGAGCTTGAACGACAGCCGGTATCCGGTGGGGGATGAGTTCAACTAAGCCCGACTCTGTGTTGGCAGTACCGACCTCATCGCAGGCAAGCCAGCTCCCACATTTGAAATGTACTCCCCTGTGGGAGCTGGCTTGCCTGCGATAGGGCCATCAGCCACACCGCTAAACCCCAGCCCTGGCCTGCAAGCTCAAATGCGCCCTCTCCCCCGGCGCCAGGCTGGCCCCGGCCATCGCCGACTCCACGCACACAAATCCCGACGCCTCGTTGAAGCTCACGCCCAGCAGCGGCCGGCTGCCCGGATGCCACACCACGGTGTCGGCGCTGTCGCCGGTGTCGATGCACAGTTCGCGCTGCCAGGCGTGGTCTTTGAGGTGTAACTCGCCCTCGTGCTGGAACACCCGCTGACAGCCGCCATCCACGCGTAACTCGCCTTCCTGCTGGCATGCCTGGCGACTGAGTTGGTCATAACCTTGCGCCCCGTCGAGCCCAGACAGCGCTATCTCGTCAACATGACCAATACGCCAATAGGCATGCAAAGCATGGCTCAACTGGCATGGCAGTTCGTCCTGATGCTCGGTGCTCAGGCGCAGTTCCAGGGTTTCTCCCAGGTGTGCGTGCAGGTCGACCTGCCAGTCGCACAGCTGCAACTGCCAGTGCAGGCGCACGCCGTCGTCGTCGGCGCTGCTGTCGAGCAGCTTCCAGTCGATCAACCGCGCCCAGCCATGGGACGGCCAGGCGTTTTCGCTCGGGTGGCGGCCATACCACGGCCAGCACACCGGCACGCCGCCACGGATGGCGCCGACTTGCGGCCACTTGGCCGCGCACCACAACCAGGGTTTCTGGCCACGCGGCTGAAAGTGCAACAGTTGCGCGCCCTGGCGGCTGAACACCGCCTGGCACAGCGGATGGTCGATCACCAGCACGTCGCGCATCTGAAAGCGCTCCCAGGCGAACACCGGACGCTCGCGCAGGGATTTGAAAAAGCGTTGCAGCGGATGCTCATGCATGTGCCACGGTCCTGAATATCATTGTCGCTGGCCTTTGTGGGAGCCGGCTTGCCGGCTCCCACAGGTGCCATCTCGCAAAAAAAAGCGGATAGCCATGGCTACCCGCAAAATGCGCACAGAGAGAAGGAGCTTATCGCAACAGCGTTAGAACGTAGACTGAATTTTCAGGCCCGCCACCAGCGCGTTGTCGACTTTATCCACGCCGCCCGGTTGGACAACGTATTGCAGGTTGGGACGCACAGTCAGCCAGTTAGTGACGTGGAAGCCGTAGTTGATCTCGAAGTTGTATTCGGTTTCACGAATCGGCGAGAACAGCGGGTTGTCGTAGTCGTTCACGCCATTGGCAACGTTGAGCAGTTCGGCGTTTTTCTTCACGTCATCGTTGACGTGCAGACGCGCAGCACCAATACCGACGTCATCTTTTGGACGCGCATCGAATGGGCCTTTGTACACCAGCATGATCGACTGGTAGTTGTCGACCAGGTTGGTTTCCTTGTCGTGGAAGGTGGCGTTGGCCGCGATGTTCAGGCCGCGGGAAGCGTCGCCGTTGTGGCTGGTGAGTTGCTGTTGCGCAACGAACCAGTAGCCTTTCTTGCTGCTGTGGGTACGGTAGGCTTGACCGGTGGTGGCCGCATCATTGCCGTTCACGTCTTCACGGACGTCGGCTGCATCGGCGGCGCTCTTGTAGTAACCCACACGGTATTCGCCCGGCAGGCTGTTAACTTTCGGCGACCAGACCAACTCCACCGGAATCACGGTGCCCTTGGTGCCGCTGCCGCTGAGCTTGAAGCCGTTGCCGTGCTCCAGCTGCGATGGGTTCTGGTTGTACGCACCGATTTGCGCATACAGCTCAGGCGTGATGTTGTACTTCACGCGGATCGCGGCCTGGCTGACGGGCCAGTTGTACCAGGTGTTTACATAGTTACCGACTTGGGAGCCGCAGAACGACAGGTTCTGGAAGTCGCATGGGAAGGTGTTGAAATCTTCGCCTTCGCCGAAGTAACCGAGTTTCACGTCCAACTTATTGTCGAACATCTGGTGCTGAATCCAGAACTGGGTCAGACGCACCATGTGGCCACGGCCGTAAACTTCCATGGACGAACTCAGCGTGCCGGCACGCGGGTCGCCAATACGGTCGTTGGAGATGTTCTGGCCATTACGGTTGGTCAACTGGATCTTGGCCTGAGTATTGTCCCAGCCCCACAGCTTTTGCAGATCCAGTGCTACACCCAACCCGAACTGGTCGGAGTAACGACCGGTTTTGTCGTTGTTATAGCCGCCTTTCAGGTTGGCGCCCATTTCCCCTACGTAGTCAGCCTTGATGTCGATACCTTGCTCGATCAGCTTGGTACGCTCGCCACCCCAATCGCCGGTCATCCACTTGGAGTCGGCGCTGAATGCATCGGCCGCCATCGCATTGGCGGACAAAACCAGGGCTGCTGCAGCTGACATTTGGCAGATCAGCCGAGTGTTGTTGTGTTGCTTTTTCATCCCTACATCCTCGTCTTTATTGTTATTAAACTGTTTTTATCTAACGCGGTTTACTTTTTTTATTTAAAACAACAACTTAACTGCATCAGCGGCCTTTGAATTGGGCCACATTGTCGGCATGCCCCTGTGCGGGCAATGAAGAAGCAGTGCCCAGGCGTTCGCCAGTGTTGGCGTCGAACAGCAATACCTTGGCCGGATCAAATTGCAGTGTCAGGGTCTCGCCGACCTGGGGCGCCACATCCGGCGCCAAACGGCAGCAGACCTTGGTGTCATTGAGCTGCACAAACACCAGGGTGTCCGGACCGGTCGGCTCGGTGACCTGGACTTCGGCACGTATGCTCGACGAACCGTTGCCCTCCCCCGCCGCCAACACGATCTGCTCCGGACGCAGGCCCAGAATCACATCACGGTCCTCCAGGCCCTCGTCGTTCATGCTCAACGGCAATTCGCAACGGGCCTGGCCGCTGTCGAGCAGCGCCACCAAACGACCTTCCTTGCGTTTTAGGCGCATAGGAACGAAGTTCATCGGTGGTGAACCGATAAAGCTTGCCACAAACAGGTTAGCAGGGTCGTTGTAAATTTCTTTCGGCGTACCGAATTGTTGGATGATGCCGTCCTTCATCACCGCCACTTTGTCGCCCAGGGTCATCGCCTCGATCTGGTCGTGGGTGACGTAAACGGTGGTGGTCTTGAGGCGCTGGTGCATCAGCTTCATTTCGGTGCGCATCTCGACCCGCAGCTTGGCGTCGAGGTTGGACAGCGGTTCGTCGAACAGGTAGATCTTCGGCCGACGCGCCAGGGCCCGGCCCATGGCCACGCGTTGTTGCTGGCCGCCCGAAAGCTGGCCCGGCTTGCGGTTGAGCAGGTGTTCGATCTGCAGCAGCTTGGCCACCCGTGCCACTTCGGTGTCGATATCGGCCTGGGCCATCTTGCGGATTTTGAGGCCGAACTCGATGTTTTCGCGCACGCTCATGGTCGGGTACAGCGCGTAGGACTGGAACACCATCGCGATGTCACGGTCCTTGGGGCTCATGCCGCTCACGTCCTGGTCACCGATCATGATCGCGCCGCCGGTGATGGTCTCCAGGCCGGCGATGCAGTTCATCAACGTGGATTTACCGCAGCCCGAAGGGCCGACCAGAATCAGGAACTCGCCTTCCTTGATCGACAGTTCGATGTTTTTCAAGGTGTCGGGCAGGCCGGCGCCATAGGTCTTGTTTACATTGCGAAGTTCAAGCGTAGCCATGATTACCCCTTGACCGCGCCGGCTGTGAGGCCGCGCACGAAATACTTGCCTGCGATCACATAGACCAGCAGGGTCGGCAGCCCGGCGATCATCGCCGCCGCCATATCCACGTTATATTCCTTGGCCCCGGTGCTGGTGTTGACCAGGTTGTTCAGCGCCACGGTGATGGGCTGCGAGTCGCCGCTGGAGAACACCACACCAAACAGGAAGTCGTTCCAGATCTGGGTGAACTGCCAGATCAGGCAAACCATGATGATCGGGGTCGACATCGGCAGAATGATCCGACGGAAGATGGTGAAGAACCCTGCACCGTCCAGGCGTGCAGCCTTCACCAGCGCATCCGGAATGCTGACGTAGTAGTTACGGAAGAACAGCGTCGTAAACGCCAACCCGTAGACCACGTGCACAAACACCAGGCCGGTGGTGGTGCTGGCCAGGCCCATCTTGCCGAGGGTGAACGAGGCGGGCAGCAGCACGGTCTGGAACGGCAGGAAGCAGCCGAACAGCAACAGGCCGAAGAACAGCTGCGAACCACGGAAGCGCCAGAACGACAGCACATAGCCGTTCAATGCACCGATGGCAGTGGAAATCAGCACGGCCGGAACGGTGATCTTGATCGAGTTCCAGAAGTAGCCATCAACCGTAGCCCAGGCTTTGATCCAGCCGATGCCGGTGACCACGGTCGGCCAGCTCAGCAGGTTGCCGGTGCTGATGTCTTCCGGGGTTTTGAAGCTGGTCAGCAGCATCACCACCAGCGGCACCAGGTACAGCAGGACAGCAAGGATCAGCACCGCGTAGATCGCGATGCGGCTCAGGCTGATCGAAGGTTTGGCAGCGAGACTAGTCATTACGCTTGGTCCTCAGCTCGGAATAGAGGTAAGGCACGATGATCGCGAGGATCGCACCGAGCATCAGGATTGCACTGGCCGAGCCCATGCCCATCTGGCCACGACTGAAGGTGAACGAGTACATGAACATCGCCGGCAGGTCGGACGAGTAGCCCGGACCGCCGGCAGTCATGGCCGCTACCAGGTCGAAGCTCTTGATCGCAATGTGCGCCAAGATCATCACCGCACTGAAGAACACCGGACGCAGGCTTGGCAGCACCACACTCCAGTAGATACGCGGCAGGCTGGCGCCGTCGATCTGGGCGGCACGGATGATCGACTGATCGACGCCCCTGAGGCCCGCGAGAAACATCGCCATGATGAAACCCGAGGCTTGCCAGACCGCAGCGATCACCAGGCAGTACACGACGCGGTCCGGGTCGATCAGCCAGTCCAGGCGAAAGCCTTCCCAGCCCCAGTCACGCAGGAGTTTGTCCAGGCCCATGCCCGGGTTGAGCAACCATTTCCAGGCGGTGCCGGTGACGATCATCGAGAGCGCCATCGGGTACAGGTAAATGGTGCGGATAAAACCTTCGCGGCGGATTTTCTGGTCGAGGAAGATCGCCAGGGTCACGCCGATAACCAGGGTGATGCCGATAAACATCCCGCCGAAAACAGCCAGGTTCTTGCTCGCTACCCACCAGCGGTCGTTGTCGAACAACCGCGCGTATTGCGCAAGGCCCGCCCATTTGTAACTTGGCAGGAACGTGGACGTGGTGAACGAGAGTACAAACGTCCACAGGATGTAGCCGTAGAAGCCCACCAACACGATGAACATGCTGGGCGCCAGCACCAGTTTGGGGAGCCAGCGCTGCAGTGCATCGAACGGCGAGGCTTTGCTGAACACAGCAACAGAACTCATGGGGAAATCCAATACAGGGAAAAAGGACTACAGGGTGAGTCTCTTGTCGAATGCGGTTTATGTGGGAGCTGGCTTGCCTGCGATGCCGACACACCGAGTTGCCTGCATCGCGGGCAAGCCCGGCTCCCACAAAAAGCCGCTACCGAAGGTTACTTGGCCGACTTGATCGCAGCGCCGAGCTTCTTGGCGGTGTCGGCCGGGTCAGCTTTCGGGTCATTGATGTAGTTGGTCACGACGTCAAAGAACGCGCCTTGCACGGCCAGGGTCGTGGCCATGTTGTGCGCCATGCTTGGCTGCAGGCCGCCGGTCTTGGCGTCTGCCAGGAAGTCTTTGGCAGCGGTCTGGGCGCAGGAATCGAAACCGAGCTTGTCCATTTCATTGAGCATGTCGGTACGAACCGGGATCGAGCCTTTGTTGATGCTGAAGACTTTCTGGAAGTTTTCACCCAGCACGACTTTGGCGATGTCCTGCTGACCGGCAGCAGTGCCTTTGTCTTTCTGCTTGAACACCGCCAGGGAGTCGATGTTGTAGGTGAACGCTTTGTCGGTGCCCGGGAAGGCTACGCACTCGTAATCCTTGCCGGCGACTTTCTTGGCGGCGGTCCACTCGGACTTGGCCCAGTCACCCATGATCTGCATACCGGCCTTGCCGTTGATGACCTTGCCGGCTTCGAGGTTCCAGTCCTGGCCTTTGCCGTCGACGTCCATATAGGTCGCGACTTTCTTCAGCTCAGTCAGAGACTTGACCATTTCCGGGCCGGTCAGCGCGGCGTTGTCCAGGTCAACCAGGGCTTTCTTGTAGCCATCGGCACCCATCACCGACAGAACGACGGCTTCGAATACGGTGCTGTCCTGCCAAGGCTGGCCACCATGGGCGAGCGGAATAAAGCCCGCGGCTTTGAGCTTGTCGCCGGCAGCGTAGAATTCTTCGAGGGTGGTTGGGTTTTTGGTGATACCGGCTTTCTTGAAGACTTCCGGGTTGATCCACAGCCAGTTCACGCGGTGGATGTTGACCGGTACGGCGACGTAGTCACCGTCGTACTTCACGGTATCGGAGACTTTCTTGTCGAGCAGGGAGTCCCATTTTTCTTGCTTGGCGACGTCTTTCAGGACGTCGGTGTCGAGCAGGCCGGTGGAGGCCCACTCCTGGATGTCCGGGCCTTTGATCTGGGCAACGCCGGGTGGGTTGCCGGCGACCGCACGGCTTTTCAGCACGGTCATCGCAGTGGCGCCGCCGCCACCTGCAACAGCACCGTCTTTCCAGGTGAAGCCGTCTTTTTCGACTTGGGCCTTCAAGACATCTACAGCCGCTTTTTCACCGCCCGAGGTCCACCAATGCACAACTTCAACCGTCCCTTTCGAGTCGGCGGCAAAAGCACTGAGGGGAAACAACGAGGCAACGGAAATAGCTACGGCGAGGCGATTAATCGCGTTCATCTGAATACCTTTTCTTGTTGTTATGCATGCAAGTCTAGAGCTTGCGCTGCACGGAGTTTAAACATGGATTTTTTAAACGCAGGTAACAAAGGGATGCACAAATGTCACCACTTGGTGACATAGCGCCCAGCCCCGATTGCACTGGCCATGCTTGGCGCCAACGGCAGCGCAGGCAGCAATACCGCTTGCCAGGCATGGTACAGGTCCGGTTTGCCACCCCAGATCTTGTTGCCGGGCTGGTTGTGCGGGTTCAGTTCATGGTGCCAACTGCCGTGGAGTCGGTCGATAAAGTGCGTTTCGCAAAACTCCCAGAAGCGCCGATACCAGGTTTCATAATGCAGTTCCCCCGTACGCTTGAGCAGGGCCTGGGCAGCGGCGCTGGCCTCGGCGTGGGTCCAGTGCAGGCGTTCGCGTACCACCGGGCGCTGGTTCCAGTCCAGGGTGTAGACAATGCCGGCGGCGCCGTCCACGGCCCACGCGTACTCGCAGGCACTGGCGAACAGGCCCTTGGCGTCGGTGACCAGCCAATCCGGCGTGACCAGACCGGCTTGCAGACGCGCCGCTTCCAGGTGCAACACCAGCCGCGCCCATTCGAAACCGTGACCGGGGGTGATGCCGTAGGGGCGGAAGCCGTCGGCGGGGTTGTCTTGGTTGTAACCGAGCAAGGGTTGCCACTGGGCGTCGAAATGCTCGATCACCATGAACTGGTTGCCGCCAGCGTGGCGGTGGATAACCCGTTCAACGATGCGCAGCGCCCGGTCCAGCCAGCGCGTGTCACCGGTGACATCGGCCAGCGCGAGGAAGGCTTCGGTGGCGTGCATGTTGCTGTTGGCGCCGCGATAGGCTTCGACACCGCTCCAGTCCTGGGCAAACGATTCGAGCATCGCGCCCTCCTCTTCGCTCCAGAAAAACTGCTCGATGATATGGATCGCGTCGTTCAACAGAGTGTGCGCACCCGGTGCGCCGGCCACCACCGCCGAACTGGCGGCCAGGGCAACAAAGGCGTGCAGGTAGGCGGCCTTGCCACGGTTGCCGTCGACGGCATGGGGCGTGGCGAACCAGCCACCGTGCTCACTGTCGTGCAGAGAGCCACTCAGGGATGCCACACCGTGTGCCACCAGGTCGGCGTACCCCGGCAGGCCAAGGGCGTGCGCCATCGCAAAGCTGTGGGTCATGCGTGCAGTATTCATGGTTTCGGCGCGGGCATCGGCCGGCAGTTGGCCTTTATCGTCCAGGTTGCCGAAACCGTCGGGCAGTCGCGAGGCTTTGGCGAATGTCAGCAGGCGCTGGCCTTCGGCGGCAAGCCAGGCGTGATGGGCAGGTGCATTCAGCCAACTGCTGGCAGGCAGTGGTTGCGTGGTCATGGGTGGCCCTTATTATTTTTTGTGGGATGACCGGAGTCTAAACAAGGGCGAGGCGTGGGCAAGTAACGAAGGGGGTTGGAAATGTCACCAGATGGTGACATTTCCAGGCAACCGTTATTGAGTGAGCGGGGTGATCCTCGCCGGCGCGCTGAGTTGCTGACTCAAACTCTGCACCTGGCTTTGCAAGGTGGTGATGTTGCGTGTGGTCTGGATGCGGAATACGTCGAACTCTTTATTGGTCGGCGCATCACTGTTGGCCGGCTGGTTGTCCTGCGCGCTCTTGAGTACCACCAGGTCCTGTTCGATGCGTGCAATGGCAGCGCTTGGGTTGCCCTGCTTTTTCAGCGCGGCTACGTCGGCGGCCAGGTCCTTGATCTCGCTGTCACGCCGGGTATCGCCTTGCGCAGCCTTGAGGGTCGCCACGGCATCGGTCAGCGCCTGCACCTGGCCTTGCAGCTTGGCATTGGCGTTCGACAGGTCGGTGGTGCTGGCGGTCATCTGCGCCAGGCGCTTGTCCAGCTCGGTGGCCTGGCCGGCCACGCCGACCTGTTGCTTGCCCTGTTCCAACAGTTGGCTTTCAAGCTGCTTGATCTGCAACTTCAACGCTTCGCTGCCATTGTTCACGCTGGCCTCACTCGCCACCACTTTGCCGGAAATATCCTGCAAGCGGCCCGCCGCTTCTTCGCTGATGCGGGCAAAGCTTTCCTGGGTGGCCACCAATTGCTGGCCCATCAGCGAAATCTGCTGGAAGCTCCACCACGCAAGGCCCGCGAAAGCGATCAGCAGTGCGCCGACCAACGCCCACAGCGGGCCGGTGCTGGCGCTCTTGACCTTGACTACAGGCGGTGTGCGCGAGCGCACGGATGTGGCGGGAGTCGGCTCGAAATCATCATCGTCCCCGTGATCGGCCCGCAGGCTGGGAACGTTGTCAAAATCGTCATTAGCATCGTTACGCATGAATCAACCCTGAATCGGTGAGATGGCTACGTGTAAAGCCGAGCGAGGGGAGTATAAACCCCGTTAGCGCCGCTCTGATCGACCTGGAACCGCGAATTCGGTTCCCGAAGTGTTGCATGGTGTGAGCTTACTGGCGCCCAGGATCCTGGGCCTTCCACCAACTGCAGAACTCGTCGAGGGCCGTCCACAGGCTGACCTTGGGCTCGTAATCCAGATAATGCCTGGCCCGACTGATGTCGAGGGTGAAATCTTTGTTCATCACTTGCATCCCAAGCCTCGACAAGGCCGGCTCCGGGCGCCCCGGCCACATCGCGCAGAATGCCTCGTTCAACGCCGCGACGCTGTAGGACAAGCCGTAGGAACGATAACGGGTCACCTGCGGCATCTCCATCTGGCGCATCACATAGTTCACCACATCCCACACGGGAACCGGCGCGCCGTTGCTGATGTTGTAGGCTTTGCCCAGCGCCGAGCCGGTGGCGAGCAAACTGCTGAGCAACGCCTCATTGAGGTTATGCACGCTGGTGAAATCAACCTTGTTCAGGCCGTCGCCGACAATGGCCAAGCGGTTCTTGCGCTGCATTTTCAGCAGGCGCGGGAAAATGCTCATATCTCCGGCGCCGGTGACGAAGCGCGGGCGCAGAGCCAGTACTTCAAGGCCGAACTCCTGGGCACCGAATACCTTCTGTTCCGCCAGGTACTTGGTCGCGGCGTAGGGGTGTTTGAAGCGCTTGGGCACTTGTTCTTCGGTGAGCCCAAGGTGGTCGCGCCCGTCAAAGTAGATCGACGGCGACGACAGGTGCACCAGGCGCCCAACGCGCTGTTTAAGGCAGGCTTCGACGACGTTTTCAGTGACCAGCACATTGCCTTGGTGGAAGTCCTGGTACTTGCCCCACAGCCCGACGGCGCCGGCGCAATGCACAACGGCTTCGACATCGCGGCACAGGTTGCGCACCAGGTCGGCATCATTCAAATCACCCTGGATAAACTCGGCGCCGCGCCGTACCAGGTGTTCCACACCTTCGGCGCGCCGCCCGTTGACCCGTACGTCCAGGCCCTGCTCCAGGGCGAAACGCGCAAAGCGCCCGCCGATGAAGCCGCTTGCGCCGGTGACCAGAATTTTCATGGAGCCTCCTACGGATGCAGCTGCCAGCGTCAAGCTTCAAGCTACAAGTTAAAAACGGTCCGCAAGCTTTTCTCTTGCAGCTTGCAGCTTGACGCTTGTTACGGCTGATAGGGCACCAACCATTGGCCGCACGCCTGGGCCAGATGGTCGGTCAGCAAGCCCAACAGTTGCCCGCCGCTGCGCCAATGATGCCAGTACAACGGCACATCAATCGGCTTATCTGGCAATAACTCCACCAACACGCCGCGTTGCAGCTGGTCGCGCACCTGCAATTCCGGCACCAGGCCCCAGCCGAGCCCGGCTTCCGTGAGGCGGATAAAGCCTTCGGACGAAGGGCATAAGTGGTGCTCGAAACCACCGTCCACGCCGAGCGACGCGAGGTAGCGATGCTGCAGGAAATCATCCGGGCCGAACACCAGCGCGGGCGTGCGTGCCAGTTGGTCGGCGCGCACCCCGGCAGGAAAATGCCGCGCAATAAACGCCGGGCTCGCCATTGCCCGGTAGCGCATGGCGCCGAGCAACACACTGCGCGCCCCGGCCACCGGGCGTTCGCTGGCGCAGATACAGGCCGCCACTTCACCGGCACGCATGCGCTTGAGGCCAACCGTCTGGTCTTCCACCACCAGGTCCAGCAGCAAATGTTGCTCGGCGCAAAAGTCACTGACCGCCTCGGCCCACCAGGTGGCCAGGCTATCGGCGTTCAGGGCGATGCGCAGGCGTTCGGGCATGCCCTCCTCGTCCAGCGCCGGCACCAGGCTTTGCAGGTCGCGCTCCAGCAGCCGCACCTGTTGCACATGGTTGAGCAAGCGTCGGCCGATTTCGGTGGGCGTCGGGGGCGTGGCCCGCACCAGCACAGACTGGCCGATGCGGGTCTCCAGCAGCTTGATACGTTGCGAAATGGCCGACTGCGAGATGCCCAGCACTTGAGCCCCACGTTCGAAGCCGGCTTGCTCCACGATCGCCGCCAGGGCGGACAGCAACTTATAGTCGAACAACAGTTTTCCTTATGAGTGATCAGCTATATTGATTTTTCTTATACCGCTTTGTGCCCAAGAATGGCTAGCGTCGTTTCTTCTTAATTCAAGGATCTCCTTATGAGTGGCGAAACCGATCTGAATATCCTGCTGCGCACCATGAGCCCTCAACTCAACCCGGGCGAGTACGTGTTTTCGAGCGTCCCAGGGAGCACCTTTCCGGACGGTGCCTCCGTCATTGGCAGCTTCCGTGAGGCCGAAGGGCTGACACTGATCCTGGAACGTTCGCAAGCCCAGGCTGCTGGCCTGAACTTCGACTTCGTGATGGCCTGGATCACCCTTAACGTGCAGTCATCCCTACAAGCCGTGGGATTGACCGCCGCCTTCGCCACAGCACTCGGCGCCGCCGGCATCAGCGCCAACGTGATCGCCGGTTTTTACCATGACCATATATTTGTCGGCTTGGCCGACGGCGAACGGGCAATGGCGGTATTGCGCCAATTGGCTCGCGATGCGGGTGCGGTCGACAACATAGATGTGGAAGTGGGCAGGGAAGACTGATTATGTGGCAAAGCTATATGAACGGCCTGCTAGTGGCTTTCGGGCTGATTATGGCGATCGGCACCCAGAACGCATTTGTACTGGCGCAAAGCCTGCGCCGGGAACATCACCTGCCGGTGGCGGCACTGTGCATTGTGTGTGACGCGATCCTGGTGGCGGCCGGGGTTTTCGGCCTGGCAACGGTGCTGGCGCAAAGCCCGCTGCTGCTGGCCATTGCTCGCTGGGGCGGCGCAGCGTTCCTGCTGTGGTACGGCACCCTGGCGTTGCGGCGGGCGTTTTCGAAACAAAGCCTGGAGAGGGGGGATAAGCTCAAGGTGCGTTCCTTGCGCGCCGTGTTGCTCAGCGCCTTGGCGGTGACCCTGCTCAATCCCCATGTCTACCTGGACACGGTGCTGCTGATCGGCTCACTGGGCGCTCAACAAACCGAGCCGGGCGCCTACGTGGCCGGAGCCGCCAGCGCTTCATTTCTGTGGTTCGCCACCCTGGCACTTGGCGCGGCATGGCTGGCACCTTGGCTGGCGCGCCCCGCCACCTGGCGTGTCCTGGATCTGCTGGTGGCCGCCATGATGTTCAGCGTGGCTTATCAATTGATCAGCGCCTGACGAATATTCCAAAACGCTCTGGAACCTCTATCCCACACAGTTGTTGCGTGGTTTTGCCGCACCCCCGGTGCTATGATCCGGACCCTGCGCCGCAAAGAGTACAAACTCCCCGGCGCTTGTTTGGCCGCCCGTGATCGGCCTTGCGCTCACCGCAACTGACCTGATTAGGAGAATCATCATGGCTTTCGAATTGCCGCCGCTGCCCTACGCACACGATGCCCTGCAGCCGCACATTTCCAAGGAAACCTTGGAATTCCACCACGACAAGCACCACAACACCTATGTCGTGAACCTGAACAACCTGGTGCCTGGCACCGAGTTCGAAGGCAAGACCCTGGAAGAGATCGTCAAGTCTTCTTCGGGCGGCATCTTCAACAACGCCGCTCAGGTCTGGAACCACACTTTCTACTGGAACTGCCTGGCGCCAAACGCCGGCGGTCAACCTACCGGCGCACTGGCTGAGGCCATCAACGCTGCGTTCGGTTCGTTCGACAAGTTCAAGGAAGAGTTCACCAAGACTTCCGTCGGCACCTTCGGTTCCGGTTGGGGCTGGCTGGTGAAAAAGGCTGACGGTTCCCTGGCCCTGGCCAGCACCATCGGCGCCGGCAACCCGCTGACCAGCGGCGACACCCCGCTGCTGACCTGCGACGTATGGGAACACGCTTACTACATCGACTACCGCAACGTGCGTCCAAAGTATGTGGAAGCGTTCTGGAACCTGGTCAACTGGAAGTTCGTGGCTGAGCAGTTCGAAGGCAAAACCTTCACTGCCTAAGCACCGCTTGCAGTAGAAAGAGCCCGGCAATTGCCGGGCTTTTTTGTGGACCATGAATTAGTTGGCTGCTGCCGGAACTCAGTGAGGTGAATTTGCCACCCAGTCAGCGTGAGGAATTCACCTCTCTTACCTGTCGGAGATTTTACAATGATTCCAGGCATAGCCGGCGTAGCATCATCAGTACTCCCTTTGATCACCGAAGCCATGAAGCTCGGGGGCGAACTACTCAAGGCGATCTCTAAAAAAGGCGATGAGGGCCATCAAAAAGACAAGATCGCCAGCGAGGACACCCACAGCGCGCAGGGCCCTATAAACATCGCAGTAAACAACGACACGAAAAACAACAATAACAACATCCCCTTCTGATCCAGACTTCGCCGTGCATAACGTACGATGCACTCTGTGTAGTCGCTGAGTGATCCCAAGGCAGGCGGATACCTATCCGCCTCGCCTCGCCCGCCCCACCCGCCCCCTCAAGTTCCCCGCCAAACCAGCCGATGCCCTAATGTTCCTTTGACTGCCATCACCAGATTGCCAATACTCATGGCATATTGAGGCTACCCGCATGGAACAAGGAATGACCCTTTGAAGCTGGAACTCAAGAACAGCTTGTCGGTGAAGTTGCTGCGGGTTGTGCTGCTCTCGGCGTTGATCGTGGGCGTTGCGCTGAGCGTGGCGCAGATCGTCTTCGATGCCTACAAGACGCGCCAGGCCGTGGCCGGTGATGCCCAGCGCATTCTCGACATGTTTCGCGACCCCTCGACCCAGGCCGTCTACAGCCTGGACCGCGAGATGGGCATGCAAGTCATTGAGGGCCTGTTCCAGGACGATGCGGTGCGCATGGCGTCCATCGGCCATCCCAACGAAACCATGCTGGCGGAAAAAAGCCGCGCCTTGCAGCAAGCCCCCAGCCGCTGGCTGACCGACCTGATTCTGGGCCAGGAACGCACTTTTACCACGCCCCTGGTCGGCAAGGGCCCGTACAGCGAGTATTACGGCGACCTGAGCATCACCCTCGACACGGCCACCTATGGCCAGGGGTTTATCGTCAATTCGGTGATCATCTTCATTTCCGGGGTATTACGCGCCCTGGCCTTGGGCCTGGTGCTGTACCTGGTCTACCACTGGCTACTGACCAAACCGCTGTCGCGCATTATTGAGCACTTGACCTCGATCAACCCCGACCGGCCCAGCGAACACAAGATCCCGCAGCTCAAGGGCCATGAACGCAACGAGCTGGGGCTGTGGATCAACACCGCCAACCAGTTGCTCGAATCCATCGAACGCAATACCCACCTGCGCCACGAAGCCGAAAGCAGCCTGCTGCGCATGGCCCAGTACGACTTCCTGACCGGCCTGCCGAACCGCCAGAAACTGCAAGAGCAGTTGGACAAGATCCTGATCGACGCCGGCCGCCGCCAACGGCGCGTGGCCGTGTTGTGTGTAGGGCTGGATGATTTCAAAAGCGTCAACGAGCAGTTCACTTACCAGGCCGGCGACAAATTGCTGCTGGCCCTGGCCGATCGCCTGCGAGCCCACAGCGGCCGCCTCGGCGCTCTGGCCCGCCTGGGTGGCGACCAATTCGCCCTGGTGCAGGCCGATATCGACCAGCCCTATGAAGCGGCCGAGCTGGCGCAAAGCATCCTGGATGACCTGGAGGCGGAATTCGCCCTCGACCACGAGGAAATCCGCCTGCGTGCCACCATCGGCATCACCTTGTTCCCGGAAGATGGCGACAGCACCGAGAAGCTGCTGCAAAAAGCCGAACAGACCATGACCCTGGCCAAGAGCCGTTCGCGCAACCGCTATCAGTTCTATATCGCCAGCGTCGACAGTGAAATGCGCCGCCGCCGCGAGCTGGAAAAAGACCTGCGCGAGGCCCTCAGTCGCAACCAGTTCCACCTGGTGTACCAGCCGCAGATCAGTTATCGCGACAACCGCGTGGTCGGCGTGGAGGCGCTGATCCGCTGGCAGCACCCGGAACATGGCCTGGTGCCGCCGGACCTGTTTATCCCGCTGGCCGAACAGAACGGCACCATTATTCCGATTGGCGAATGGGTACTGGACCAGGCTTGCCGACAATTGCGCGAATGGCATGACCAGGGGTTCACCGACCTGCGCATGGCGGTCAACCTGTCGACCGTGCAGTTGCACCACACCGAGCTGCCGCGAGTGGTCAACAACCTGATGCAGATCTACCGACTGCCGCCGCGCAGCCTGGAGCTGGAAGTCACCGAAACCGGCCTGATGGAAGACATCAGCACCGCCGCCCAGCACCTGCTGAGCCTGCGCCGTTCCGGTGCATTGATTGCAATTGATGACTTCGGCACCGGTTATTCATCCCTGAGCTACCTGAAAAGCCTGCCTTTGGACAAGATCAAGATCGACAAGAGTTTCGTCCAGGACCTGCTGGACGATGACGACGATGCGACCATCGTGAGGGCCATTATCCAACTGGGCAAAAGCCTCGGCATGCAGGTCATCGCCGAAGGGGTGGAAACCGCCGAACAAGAGGCTTACATCATCTCCGAGGGTTGCCATGAAGGTCAGGGTTACCACTACAGCAAACCCCTGCCGGCACGGGAGTTGGCGGCTTATCTGAAGCAATCCGAGCGCAATAACGCGGCGATCCTCTGACAAGCGTGCTGTGGCGATCAAGCTTGTTGTAGTGAGCAGGCTGATTGTGGCGAGCGGGCTTGCCCGCGTTGGGCTGCGCAGCAGCCCCCTACTCGGTGTCTAAAAAGGGGCCGCTTCGCGCCCCAACGCGAGCAAGCCCGCTCGCCACAGAAACAATACTGAATATTTCCCCGTATAAACCTTTACACAAAATGCAAATCTTTCGCATTATGTCGCAGTTTTGCGCTCCCCCGCGCGCCCCATCAACAACCGAAGCAGGATGTTCGCCATGATTCGTATGCCCCTGGCCACCGCCAGTCTGCTGGCCATTGCCATTTCTCTCGCCGGTTGCGGCGAAGGTAAAGACAAGGCCGCCGCGCCTCAGGCGCCGACCCCGGCCGCCAGCACTACCGCACCAGCGGCTGCCACCCCTGCCGGTCAGGTCGACGAAGCGGCCGCCAAGGCCGTAGTCGCGCACTACGCAGACATGGTGTTCGCGGTGTACAGCGACGCCGAGTCCACCGCAAAAACCCTGCAGACCGCCATCGACGCATTCCTCGCCAAGCCGAACGACGACACGCTGAAAGCGGCGCGTACGGCCTGGATCGCCGCCCGCGTGCCGTACCTGCAAAGTGAAGTGTTCCGTTTCGGCAACACCATCATTGATGACTGGGAAGGCCAGGTGAACGCATGGCCGCTGGACGAGGGCCTGATCGACTATGTCGACAAATCCTACGAGCACGCCCTGGGTAACCCTGGCGCCACCGCCAACATCATCGCCAACAATGAGATCCAGGTCGGCGAAGACAAGGTTGACGTAAAAGACATCACGCCGGAAAAACTCGCCAGCCTCAATGAGCTGGGCGGTTCCGAGGCCAACGTCGCCACGGGCTACCACGCCATCGAATTCCTGCTCTGGGGCCAGGACCTCAACGGCACCGGCCCAGGCGCCGGCAACCGCCCTGCGTCGGACTACCTGACCGGCGACGGTGCCACCGGCGGCCACAACGAGCGTCGTCGCGCCTACCTGAGCGCCGTGACCCAACTGCTGGTCAGCGACCTGCAGGAAATGGTCGGCAACTGGAAGCCCAACGTCGAAGACAACTATCGCGCCACCCTGGAAGCAGAACCTGCCACCGACGGCCTGCGCAAAATGTTGTTCGGCATGGGCAGCCTGTCCCTGGGCGAGCTGGCCGGTGAGCGCATGAAAGTGTCCCTGGAAGCCAACTCGCCGGAAGACGAGCAGGACTGCTTCAGCGACAACACCCATAACTCGCATTTCTACGACGCCAAGGGCATCCGCAACGTCTACCTGGGCGAGTACACCCGAGTTGATGGCACCAAAATGACCGGCGCCAGCCTGTCGTCGCTGGTGGCCAAGGCTGATCCGGCTGCCGACACCGCGCTGAAGGCTGACCTGGCTGCGACCGAAGCGAAGATCCAGGTCATGGTTGATCACGCCAACAAGGGTGAACACTACGACCAACTGATCGCCGCAGGTAACGATGCAGGCAACCAGATCGTACGTGACGCCATCGCGTCGTTGGTCAAGCAGACCGGTTCGATCGAAGCCGCTGCCGGCAAACTGGGCATCAGCGACCTGAACCCGGATAACGCCGATCACGAGTTCTGATCAAACAAGGTGCCCGGCGCTATCAAGCGCCCGGCACCTGCATCGGCAGGCCGCTACTTACGGTTTAAGTATGAAAATAGCCGGATAGCGCTGCCTGGGTACAAGCCCCCCGTCCAGTACTACAAAATCCCCTCGCGCCTGGCTCCGGGTCACCACAGCCCGGGTCACGTCATCCAGTACATTGAGGTCTATCGCTGAACTCAGTGCCGGTAAAACCGTCGATTCCGGCCCCAACCTGGGGTAAATGCGCAGGCAATACACAGCGCCATCTGCGGACCATCTAAAGAGCAACTCTGGCCCGGCCCCTGCGTGCGCGATCAATTGGTAGCCGATTCGGGTCACCAGTTCGCCCAATGCCCATCGCAGTCCAGCCGTACTCATTGAATCGGAAATCTGCAGGCCAGATGCTCTGAATGAGTGAAAATCAAAAATCAAACGATAAAAACCTGAGCCGCGAACGTCCCTCACCCTGATGTTTCCCGCAAGATCCCTCGGCGACGCCGAGAGAAACTGCAAGGGGTCCGGGCCACGATTCAAGGTCGACCGCCAAGCGCTCACTTGATTCAGGAAGGTGTTCAGCCCACCTGACGTAACCATCCCACCCAGGTTGAGCTGACTGTACATCGCACTGGCAAGCCGTTGCCTCGACATAACCGACAGCGTGGGAAACACACCGGCAAATAACCGGCCTGCATCGCCGAAAAGCATCGGGGTTTCATCCACCTGCCAAACGCCGGTCGGTTGGTCATAATGGGCCACTCGAGGTTGGCGCCTGAAATCAAACAGCAACCGGTCGTAAAAGCTTGTAAAACCCAGCGGCGGGTGGTTTGGGTCATACAAATGAACCAACGTATCAGGGCAGTTTTCGCCCTTGGGCAAGACCGGATAATAGCGTTGCCCAATCCCAATCGCATCGACCCTGCGGCCGGTCGCCAGGTCATGGACCATAAAGATATGAGCGCGTGAAGGATGGAGCGCAATATGCAAGCCGGAAGCGTCCCTGCCCCATTCGGTCCAGAGCGGTTGGCGAATGGGTTGCGCCGGCAGGCGCACTGGAGGCAGTGCGGGTGCGCGGCTGGGGCCGGCAACCTCTGGCCATGAACTGAGAGGTTCGTAACCGTCCATCCGCATCCGGACATTATCCAGCGGCTGATTCAGGTAGGAATGAAACCGCACAGGAACATCCCGCCACACGCTCATCTCGCGGGCCAATTCCAGTTCGAGCTCCAAGACTCGGCCTTGTGGAAAGCTGAACGAATCGAGGATTCTCCTCGCGCCGCCTGGGCCGACATAGGGGAAGGTGTTCATCAGTGTCTGTTCAGGCGGATATCCCCCCTTGAGTCCGTTACTCGGGGAAGCCACCTCCCAGTTCCCCACCCCGTCGTACCGCAGGGGCGCGTAGTGATAAGCAAATGGCTTGCGCGCATCAATGAGCCGCCAGACCTCTGCATCCGGATCAAACTTGATCGAATACCAACGCCCTTTCTGGCTCAGGAAATACCGAGCGCTCGCGCCCTCCATCGGCAATTGGCTGAAAATCCCGTATCGCTCCCAACCCGGCAATGGCGTGAGCCTCGACGGTGATTCGCTTAAGGCCATCTTGCTGCTCAAGCCCGGGCTTTTGATCACCCCGCCAGCTGCTGGTGCGCCACCGACCATGCCATCCATGACGGCCCCGACCAGTTCAGCAAACGCTCGCACAAAACCTTGCGCCGCACGCTCACGCTCCTGCGCCTCTGCGGCTTGAATGGCGCGCACGAGGGAAAACAGACTCCTGGCCATACCGATCACCATCGTGACCTTGACCGGCAATACCAGTGTGATGATATCCAGGCTCGCCTCAATTAGCGTGAAGGTCGTCTCAATATTGGTCTCATGGGTGCTGGTGGTGCGTTGCGCTGCCGCATTGATCGCCGCGCTGGCCTCAAGCTCATAAGCCTCCATCAATACGTCCCCGGAGATGCGGGGCAGGTGCACCACTTCGCCAGTCACTCTGCCCTTCAACGTTCGGCGGATCAGCGCCTGATCTTCCAAACCAACCCGGTTTACCAGGTAGTCCTGCCACGCACCGTGGCCCAGCAGTTGTTGAACCAGTTCCGCCCGGTCCCTGAACTCGTAGAAGAGCCGGCCGGAAGGCGCTTCGGGCATGTAGATGACCAGCGACCCGACCGATTCCGATGCGGTGCTGAACACCATCACCCCGCGCACGCGCACGCCTCGGATCTGCAGGCCGCGGACCAGAATCCTGTGCCCTTCGACCTGGGCCCTGTCGTTGCTGTCCTGCGGATGGTTCAACACGCTATTCACCCAATGAAACCCACGATCCAGACGGTCAGGCAAAAAGTCGCCGGCGATCTTGGCCTCCAGCACGTCTACGCGCATCTGCATCGCGGTGATCCTGGCGTAGCTGGCTTTTTGCGCCAGGGCCTCGGGAGAGGTCAGCAATCGTTGCTTGAGGAACTCCGGATAGCGCCCGCCTATGTTGACGCTGCGCACCAGGTCCTTGATCTGCGCAGGGCTCAGGGCTGAGTAAGGCTGGTCCCGCGCATCCGTCACGCGGGAATAGTTCACGAAATTAAGGTCAATACCGCTGACGTTCTCCAGCGCGAGTGCGGTCAAGGTGCGCTTGCGCGTGCTATAGAGCCGCCCTTCCGGCAACAGAGGCCCTGCGCCCGGCACGTAAACGCCAATCGGTTTGCGCGGCTCCTGGGTAGAAACCACGATGTGATCCGGGTCCACTTCCAGGCCGTATTCCACGCTCAACGCGATGCGCAGTTGCTCGTTGCTGTAGGCCAGCAATGAGGCGGTATCGCCGAACTGCTGGAGAGAGGGCAAGGCTGTCCATTCATGGACCTCATTGAGTTCGTGACGGTAGCGCTCGACCGCACGCATCCAGGCCGCGCGATCGTCTGCGCTGGCCGGCTTCAAGAAGTCACTTAAAGTCTTTGTCACCCGCTTGAGTTCGCGTGCCAGCAGTAGGCTGTCGAGCCCGAACGCCCGTGACAGGTCGGTGGCTCGATCGAGGCTGGCGGGCAGGTCCCCGATGCCGCTCGACACACCATGGGAGCGGTAAAACTCGACCTGAGCGCTGAACCCCCTGCGCAAGCCCGTGCATTGCGCCTCGACGCTTGCGGCAAATGCCGACGCGTTCAATTCGCTGTAACGGAATTGGCCCTGAGTTTTAGCCTGCTGGTGCCTGCCCATTGCGCTGGTTTGATCATTTTGCGCGATCAACATCAGCAGCCCTGCAAACTCGGCATCCACCTTCAACCGTCGGTGCAGCGCCTGGTCCAGAATCGCCAGGGAAGCAAAGTATTCCAAGCCGTGTGTGGGGGTAAACAACACTACCGTTCCCACATCGGCCTCGGAACTCAAGGGTCGCACCGACGGCGCGGGCTCCTGGCCCTCCGGCCAGACCAGGGTGTGCTCCGGATCGCGTGCGGTCATCACAAGCGCGCCATGCAACGCCAGATCGGGTGCAGCCCCTTCACCGGCCAACGCCAGGGTGTACACGCAAGGACGATAGCCCCTGAGGCTCCTGCGCCGGGACAGCGCATCGGGGTAACGCAACACCTTGGTCAACAGCACATAGGCGCCATCACTCAGCAGGCCATCCGCCTTGAGCAGCTCGGCTTCCAGGCGGATCTGCTCGGCCCGTTGATGAACCAGCCACTGCTTGCGGGTACGGGTGTCCGCGAGGCTGACCGAGGCCCCCCAGAATCCTTGCAAATAAGTCGCGTAACGGCTGTCCAGCTCAGTGGCGATCTGATCGAGAAAGCGGTCAAACGGCGCAGCCGCAATCTCACTGACCTCCTGCATCGCCTCGCCCATCAAGGTCGGCCGCTCGAAGCGCGTGTGGCGAGTGGCATGACTGGCAGGCTGCTGTTCGACGATCCGCCGCACCACAGCCTCCAGGATATTGGGCAACAGGGGCAGCGTGGTCGATGAGCGGATGAAAATCCTGCGTGGGTCGCCGTTCGGAGCCAGCGTAGGAAATGCCTGCAGTAACTCGCCCTGCACCCACCCATAAAAGCTGGGTTGCTGCTTGAACTGTTCGGTTATCTCACGGTTCAGCGCGACCAGACGCTCTCGATGGAGGGAATAACGCGTCGGCTCGTCGGAGGCCAATAGTCGCGTGAACGAAGCAGAAAAGGATGTTTGATCTAACAACATGAAAAAGCCCCAGAGGATGAGTCATTGATCCCCATACTGCTGGGAGGCTCGTCGGCAGGTGCATTACATAGTTGCCCGCGCGCCGGCACGTCCGCTCACCCGTATGCAGGCCACGGTTTACTTGCCCTGCACCCCAGGTAGAATGGCGCCTTTCCCTGTTACCCGAGCAGACTTCATGGCGTTGCCGACCCTACGCATCATCGGTTTCATTATCGGCATCTTCCTGATCACCCTCGCGATCGCCATGGTCGTGCCCATGGCTACCCTGGTGATCTTCGAACGCACCAGCGACCTGCCCTCATTCCTCTGGGCCAGCTTGATCACCTTTGTCGCCGGGTTGGCCCTGGTGATTCCCGGCCGCCCCGAACATGTGCACCTGCGCCCGCGCGATATGTACCTCCTCACGGTAACAAGCTGGGTGGTGGTGTGCATCTTCGCCGCGCTGCCGTTTCTGCTGACGCAGCACATCAGCTACACCGACTCGTTCTTTGAAAGCATGTCCGGCATCACCGCCACCGGCTCAACGGTATTGAGCGGCCTGGACACCATGTCGCCGGGCATCCTGATGTGGCGCTCGCTGTTGCACTGGCTCGGCGGTATCGGCTTTATCGGGATGGCGGTAGCGATCCTGCCGCTGCTGCGCATTGGTGGCATGCGCCTGTTCCAGACCGAATCCTCGGACCGCTCCGAAAAGGTCATGCCACGCTCGCACATGGTGGCGCGGCTGATCGTGGCAGCGTATGTGGGCATCACCATCCTCGGCAGCCTGGCGTTCTGGTGGGCCGGGATGGGCCTGTTCGATGCGATCAACCATGCGATGTCGGCGATTTCCACCGGTGGGTTCTCCACCTCCGATGAATCCCTGGCCCACTGGAAACAACCGGCGGTGCACTGGGTGGCGGTGGTGGTGATGATTCTTGGCAGCTTGCCGTTCACCCTGTATGTCGCCACCTTGCGTGGCAACCGTCGGGCGTTGATCAAGGACCAACAGGTGCAGGGCTTGCTCGGCCTGCTGCTGGTGACCTGGCTGGTGCTCGGCACCTGGTACTGGTGGACCACCAACCTGCATTGGCTGGACGCCCTGCGCCACGTGGCATTGAACGTGACATCGGTGGTCACCACCACCGGGTTTGCACTGGGGGACTACAGCCTGTGGGGCAACTTCTCACTGATGCTGTTCTTCTACCTGGGCTTTATTGGCGGCTGTTCGGGGTCTACGGCGGGCGGAATCAAGATCTTTCGCTTCCAGGTCGCCTATATCCTGCTCAAGGCCAACTTGAACCAGCTGATTCATCCACGTGCGGTGATCAAGCAGAAATACAATGGCCACCGCCTCGACGAAGAAATCGTGCGTTCGATCCTGACGTTCTCGTTTTTCTTCGCCATCACCATCTGCGCCATCGCCCTGGCCCTGTCGCTGCTGGGCCTGGACTGGATGACCGCGCTGACCGGCGCCGCCAGTACCGTGTCCGGCGTGGGCCCGGGCCTGGGGGAAACCATCGGCCCGGCGGGCAACTTCGCCAGCCTGCCGGATGCGGCCAAGTGGATCCTGTCGCTGGGCATGCTGCTGGGGCGGCTGGAGATTATTACAGTCTTTGTTCTGTGCATTCCGGCATTTTGGCGTCACTGACCGCCGCCGCTTCCTGCAACTGCGCCCGGTACTCGCCGGGCGTGACATCAAACCAGCGGCGGAAGGCGCGGAAGAAGTTGCTCGGGTCGGCAAACCCCAACAGGTAGGCGATTTCCAGCAGGGTCATGCTCGGCTGGGCCAGGTACTGTTCCGCCAGTTCGCGACGGGTGTCGTCGAGCAGGGTCTGGAAGCTGGTGCCCTCTTCCTGCAAACGCCGCTGCAAGGTGCGCTGGGACAGATGCAGCGTGTGAGCCACCACTTCGCGCTTGGGTTCGCCCTGGGGCAGCAGGCGGCACAGCACCTGGCGTGCCTTGTGGGTCACGCGGCTTTCAGAGAAACGCGCCAGGTACTCGCCGGCAAACCGATCATGCAGCAGCGCCATGGCCTCATTGGCTGTGGGCAGTGGCGCGTCCATATCGGCCCGCTCGAATATCAGCGCGTCATAGGGCGCATCGAACTCCAGGGGCGCATGGAAGGCTTGCTTGTAAGGCGCCAGGTCCGCCGGCTGATCACCTTGCAACAGCACCTTGCGCGGCTGCAGGGTGCGCCCGGACAGCCAGCCGCACAGCGCCAATGCACTGGCCAGGGAGGCTTCGGCACTTTGTCGGGTGGGTGGAAGATGATCACCGTGCACCGTCAGAATCAGCGCATAGCCTTCGGGTAACAGTCGGAAACTCAAGTCAGCGCTTTCGGCGATGATGCGCTGGTAACGCACCAGGCGCATAAAGCCTTCGGCCAGGGTGTTGCTGGACATCAGCGCATAACCGGCCACATGGAACGACGCCGGGCGCACCACCTTACCCATGTTCAGGCCAATCGCCGGGTTGCCCGACAACTCCACCGCCCGCTGCCACAGCCGGGTCATGGAGTCTTGCGGAAACCGCGCATCGGGGTCATTCAGAGCGGCGTAGTCCAGCCCCAGTTGCGTGAACAACGCACGGCAATCCAGGCCGTCCATTTCCAGTGCCTTGACTATCCCCATCGCCCAGCTTGCAGAAGTTGTTCGTTCGCTCATGGCGTCTTCTTAATAAAGCAGGCTTAAACGGCAGCCAGGAAGCCAAGGATACTAAAGTGGCATCTATTGTCACTGGCTGTTACCACTGATCACTCTAGACTCAAATAAGCTCCCCGCCGAACATCTGTTGGGCGGCATAACAATCACAGGGCCCTTCACCGTGGAAAACGTCAAGCGATTCAATAGCTTTGCTGAGTTCTACCCCTACTACCTGGCCGAGCACGCCAACAGCACCTGCCGACGCCTGCACTTTATCGGCACCACATTGGTCATCGGCATTCTGGCGTATGCCATCGGCAGAGGGTCGCTGGGCTTGCTGTTGGCCGTGCCGATTGCCGGTTACAGCTTTGCCTGGATCGGCCACTTTTTCTTCGAGAAGAACCGCCCGGCCACGTTTCAGCACCCGTTCTACAGCCTGCTGGGCGATTTTGTGATGTACCGCGACATGATTCTGGGCAAAGTGCCGTTTTGAACAGCGCCCCTCTAGCCTGTGACCTCTTGTCACTTGCCTAAAAAATTAAAATTCGTGCGTCCGGCGTCATAAAACTCTTTTTGTCATTTTCAGTGCTGTATCCTGCCAAGGCTTTTTGAGAGCGCGCAATCACCCTGCGATTGCAAAAACAGACCTTGCGAGGAGCGACGACGATGCACGAGATACCTAATCTCCCCTTCCCAAGCCTGCACCCTACTGAGCAGCCAACACCGCAGCAGGCCAGCGACAAACAGCCTGCGGCCAAAGAAGCAAAACCAGTCGACAGCAAACGCCAGGACTGACGCCGTACCAGACCGTGTGGAAAGCGCAGCGTTTTTTGAGCGCTTTCCACACTGCCTGAATCACCCCGAGATACCCGCTATGACAGACAACCTCCCTGATACCGCCGTCCTCGACACTGCCCTGCAAATGGTCGAGATCTGGAACCGCCTCAGCGCGGACAAACAAGCCGTGCTGCTCAAGCGCTTCGGCACCCAGGAAAACGCATTGGCCGCCCTGGTCACCACCCAATTGCTGGCCCCGCCCCAAGCCTGAGGTCATCCTGACCCGAGGTTTTTGCGTTTTAGCGCCCTGCACCGGCCAAAGCCCCGGTATCATTAGCAGCCTATCGTTACCTGCTGCGACAGTGGACCTCTCCCATGCCAGATACCCAGCGCCCCATGGCGGTCACGCTGCAAGTTGTTTCCATCGTGTTGTTCACCTTTATTGGCTACCTGAATATCGGCATCCCCCTGGCCGTTTTGCCGGGCTATGTCCACAGTGAGTTGGGTTACGGCGCGGTGATCGCGGGGCTGGTGATCAGCGTGCAATACCTGGCCACGCTGCTGAGCCGTCCTTATACCGGTCGCGTCATTGATAACCTGGGCAGCAAGCGCTCAGTCCTGATCGGTCTCGTGGGATGTGGCCTGAGCGGGGTATTCATGCTGCTGGCAGCCTGGTTTGCAAGCTTGCCGACCCTGAGCCTGTGCTGCCTGCTGATCGGCCGCCTGGTGCTGGGCAGCGCTGAAAGCCTGGTAGGTTCGGGCGCCATCGGTTGGGGGATTGGCCTGGTGGGGGCGAAGAATACGGCCAAGGTCATTTCGTGGAACGGTATCGCCAGCTATGGCGCCCTGGCGGTCGGCGCCCCGCTGGGGGTGCTGCTAGTCAGTCACTTCGGACTGTGGAGCATGGGCGTCAGCATCATTCTATTGGCGGTATTTGGGCTGCTGCTGGCCTGGAAAAAGCAAGCGGCGCCAATTGTGGCCGGTGTGCGCCTGCCGTTCATGAATGTGCTGGGCCGGGTAATGCCGCATGGTTGCGCGCTGGCCCTGGGCTCCATCGGCTTTGGCACCATCGCCACGTTTATCACCCTGTATTACACCACCCAGCACTGGGATAACGCGGTGTGGGCGCTGACCCTGTTCGGCGCCAGCTTTATTGGCGCACGCCTGTTGTTCGGCAATCTGATCAACCGCATCGGCGGCTTTCGCGTGGCCATTGCCTGCCTGTCGGTGGAGATCCTCGGCCTGCTGTTGCTGTGGCTGGCGTCGGATGCCAACCTGGCCCTGGCGGGTGCAGCGCTGAGCGGCTTCGGCTTTTCCCTGGTCTTCCCGGCATTGGGCGTGGAGGCGGTCAACCTGGTGCCGGCGTCCAGCCGGGGTTCGGCAGTGGGCGCCTATTCGTTGTTTATCGACTTGTCGCTGGGGATCACCGGCCCGCTGGCCGGGGCCGTCGCGGCAGGCTTTGGCTTTGCGTCGATCTTCCTGTTCGCCGCCATCGCGGCGTTTGGCAGTTTGCTGCTGTGCGTTTACCTCTACCGCCAGGCGCCCAAGGCCCGCGAAGCCCGCGACGCCTAGAAATCCACCTTGCCGCGCCCGGCCTTGATACTGCCGCGCTTGGTCTTGGATTCGAGGCGGCGCTTTTTCGAGCCCAGAGTCGGCTTGGTCGGGCGGCGCTTCTTCTCGACTTTGGTAGCACTGAGGATCAGTTCCACCAGGCGCTCCAGCGCATCGGCGCGGTTCTGTTCCTGGGTCCGGTATTGCTGGGCCTTGAGCACCAGCACGCCTTCGCTGGTGATCCGGCTGTCGCGCAGTGCCAGCAGCCGCTCCTTGTAGAACTCCGGCAGCGACGACGCCGGAATATCAAACCGCAGGTGCACCGCGCTCGATACCTTGTTGACGTTCTGCCCGCCTGCGCCCTGGGCACGAATGGCGGTCAGCTCGATTTCGGCATCGGGCAGGTGCACATTGTTGGAAATCACCAGCATCAATCAAACACCTTAGGCAACGGACAAACCCAACTCGGACAACAACATCGACGCCTGGGCTTTGGAAATCACGGCGCCTTTGAACAGTTTGGCATCATTGAGGCGAAAACCGCTCAAATCCGCACCACGCAGGTCGGCACCGGCGAAATTCGCGCCGTTGATACGCGCATGCGCGAGGCTGCAGTCGATCAACTCGGCCTTGCGAAAGTCGGCATCCGACAGATCGCTGTCGGAAAAATCCAGGTTGTTCAGCACGGTTCGCGCAAACGACAACCCGGACAAGAACGCACTGTTAAGCCGGGTTTCGCTGAAGCTCAGCCCCATAGACGCGCAATGGGTGAAATTCGCACCGGTCAGCTTGCAGTGGGCGAAACTCGCCTGGGACAGTTTGCTGCGCTGCCAGCGGGTGTTGTTCAGGTCGCAGCTGCTGAATTGGGCTTCGAGCAGGTTCGCCGCTTCGAAGATCGCGTGAGCCGCTCGGCAGCTGGTCCATTGGGTGCCTTCCAGGCGCGAACCGAGGAAAGAGGTCTGGACCAGGATGCAGCGCTCGAACACCCAGTGATCAAGCGACATGCGTGACAGATCCGCACCACTCAAGTCCACGCCCACCAGCCGCAAGGGCCCGCCGTGCTGGTCAATCAGGTCTTGCAGCGCATCGCGTTGCAGGGTGCCGCCATCAATATCAGTGTGTTGCATGGGGGCTCCGCTGACAGAACAAATAAAAATCCAGGCGCGAGTCTAACCCGCCGGCGCGCACAAAAAACCCGGCAAGACGCCGGGTTTTCAGTTTACGCGAGGCAGCCTACTTCAGCGCCGCACTCGCCGTCAGCGCCGCTTCGGCCCTGCGCTTGTTCTTGATCCAGTAACACACCGCCATAAACGCCACCCACACCGGGATCGCGTACACCGACACCTGAATCCCCGGAATCATCAGCATGATCACCAGGATAAATGCCACGAACGCCAGGCAGATGTAGTTGCCGTACGGATACCACAACGCCTTGAACAGCGGCACCTGGCCGGTGCGGTTCATGTGCTGGCGGAACTTGACGTGGGAGTAGCTGATCATCGCCCAGTTGATTACCAACGTGGCCACCACCAGCGACATCAGCAGTTCCAGCGCGTGTTGTGGGATGAAGTAGTTCATCAACACCGCCACCAGGGTCACCGCCGCCGACGCGAGGATCGAACGCACCGGCACGCCGCGCTTGTCGATCTTCGCCAGGGCCTTGGGCGCATCACCCTGCTCGGCCATGCCCAGCAGCATGCGGCTATTGCAGTAGGTGCCGCTGTTGTACACCGACAACGCCGCCGTCAGCACCACAAAGTTGAGGATGTGCGCCGCAGTGTTGCTGCCCAGCATCGAGAACACCTGCACGAACGGGCTGCCGCTGTAGGCATCGCCGGACGCGTTGAGGGTCGCCAGCAGGCTGTCCCACGGCGTGAGCGACAACAGCACCACCAGCGCGCCGATGTAGAAGATCAGGATGCGGTAGATCACCTGGTTGATCGCTTTCGGGATCACGGTGCGTGGCTGATCGGCTTCGGCGGCGGTAAAGCCGAGCATTTCCAGGCCGCCGAAGGAGAACATGATGATCGCCATGGCCATCACCAAGCCGCTGACGCCGTGGGGGAAGAAGCCGCCGTGTTGCCACAAGTTGCTCACCGAGGCTTGCGGGCCGCCACTGCCACTGACCAGCAGATAGCTGCCCAGCGCGATCATGCCGACGATGGCCACCACCTTGATGATGGCGAACCAGAATTCGGCCTCGCCAAAGACTTTGACGTTGGCCAGGTTGATCAGGTTGATCAGCACGAAGAACGCCGCCGCAGAGATCCAGGTCGGGATCTCCGGCCACCAGTAGTGCACGTATTTGCCGACGGCCGTCAGCTCCGACATCCCCACCAGAATGTACAGAATCCAACAGTTCCAGCCCGACAGGAAGCCGGCGAAACCGCCCCAGTACTTATGGGCAAAGTGGCTGAAAGAACCGGCAACCGGCTCTTCGACGATCATTTCGCCGAGCTGGCGCATGATCATGAAGGCGATAAAGCCGCAGATGGCATAGCCCAGGATCATCGACGGGCCGGCGGATTTAAGCACTCCGGCCGAGCCGAGGAACAGGCCGGTGCCGATGGCGCCACCGAGGGCGATCAACTGGATATGCCGATTTTTCAGGCCGCGTTTCAGCTCGCCTGAAGAGGAATGGGGTCCACTCATGAAAAGGGTCTCACGCAAGGTTTGATGATGTTGTATGCACGTTGCTGGCTTGAATCACGTTTCAAGCAGCGCCGCTCAAACCCCAGCGCAGGCACCAGGAGTACAGCGTCTTTCTAACGGTCATGCGTCACCTGTTTGTTTTTATCTGTGACGAAATCGAACCCGTCCGGCTCGTGGCCAGGCGGAGTGATCAGGGTCGGTAAACCCCGAGGTCTTGGCCTTTTGCGTGGTCACGCAAGGGGGTCACAGTAAAACGCGGCGCATTGTACACCGCTCGACAGCTTGAGGATGACCCCGCAGCGGGCCTGCGACGATCTGTCAGCTATTCCTTACAGCCATACGCCACCCAAGCATGCCGTGCTTTTCTCGTAAATTAATCGTTACAGCATGGAAAATCTGCGTTACAGCCGTGATCGGACGGAAAAATGTCATCGGGAAAATTCCTACAACTTACTGGGGGTCAGTACGTTGTTTTTTATGGATAAAAAATGAAATCGAAAAAACAGAACAAAAAAATCAAATGAAACCGTGTCAATAAATATTTTGCATTACCAAACACTCTCTCCTAGGTTCATTCACTTGCTGGCGAAGCCCGCCGGCAAGCCCTCCTCAAACAACGTCCTCTAGGAGATACACCATGCAAGCACTGGAAAAAGACCTGGAAACCGAACTGCAACTCGACGATTGGTTTGAAGCGCCGACCCACGAGGCCGCCGTTGAAATGATGCAAGCCGATGCCGTTGTGCCCTTTGGCACCGCGATGTGGCCTTTCTAAAAACGGCAGGCTCCCGGCAGGTGCTGTGCACGGCACCTGCCCCCTTACCCAAGGCACACAAGGAACTACGTCATGGACAAGGCCCGCGCCGTCGAACACTTTCTCTACTACCTGGCTCACCACCCGGCCCTCCAGGGGCGGAGCTGCCCTACCGTGCTGCTGGGCCATACCGAGCGCTACGACGCCATCGCCCAGGCGATCAGCCACGGCAGCGCCGCCCGCTTCAACTTCCAGGTGCAGCGCCTGGACCTGGCCAGCAGCGACAGCCTGGCTGAAGCCATCGAAGCCTGCGACCTGTACCTGTTTCTCTACGATTCCTCCACCCTGCCCAACCCACGCGCCGAAGGCCCGGAGTTTATTCGCGCCCTGCATGGCGTAATGGCCGAACACTGGAAAAAATCCCTGCTGTTCAAAGACTATGGCGATTATTTCTACGACACCTTCAGCGTCGAGCCGCAGCGCATTGCCGACCTCAATGCCACGCTGATCCGGCGCATGTCCCAGGCCAACGTGCTGAGCTTTACCGACAAGCACGGCTCACGCCTTGAAGCGCCGATGAGCAGCATCAAGAAGTGGACCAATATCAATGGCGTCGGCAACCACGACCTGGCCCCCGGCGAGATCGCCACCCACAGCGAGGCCATTAATGGCCAGGTGCGGTTTGTCGGCACCTTCCTCAGCACCATCCCCTTTGCACGCAAATACGGTGTGCTGCAGTCGCCGCTGGAGCTGTGGATCGAGAACTCGACGATTTGCAGCGTGGCCAGTGAGGTGCCGGGGCTGGCGGAGGATTTCAACAAGTACCTGAACGCCAACCCGTCCAACCGCCGTGTGGAAGAGTTGGGGATCGGGACCAATGAAGGGGTCAAGGATTTGTATGCGCGCAACGCCGGCTTTGAAGAGCGCCACTGCGGTTTGCACCTGGGCCTGGGTGGCGGGCAAAAAGGCAGCCATCACTTGGACTTGATCTTTGCCAGCGGGGTGTTGGCGCTGGATGACAAGCCGGTGTTTGATGGGACGTTTGCGTTTTAGCAAATCTGCATCACCGAGGTCCCTGTGGGAGCCGGGCTTGCCCGCGATGGCGGTGTGTCAGCGGGCCTGTGTACCCACTGATACGCCGCTATCGCAGGCAAGCCCGCTACCACATTTGATTGGGTTACCAAATTGAGGGCAAAAAAACGCCAACCCTAAGGTTGGCGTTTTTGTGCAGCGGCTAAATCACTGCGGCTTCTTGCGACCAAAACCAGGACGCTGACCCGAACCGGCCGGAGCGCCACGGCGCTTGCCCGACGGCTCGTCCGCGACCAGTTTCGGGCCAGGGCGCTTGTTCGCCGCCGGCTTGGCTGGACGCTTGGTACTGGCGCTGTCGGCTGGGCGGTCAGATGCCGGGGCACCGCGGCCTTCGCCACGGTTACCGCGACCACCCGTTGGCGCTTCACCACGGGCAGGACGCGGAGTGCGCGGCGCGCGCTCGCCTTCCTGACGCGATGGAGCAGTTGGCCGGCGCTCACCTTCGATGTGCGGCTCACGCGAGATACGACCACCGGTCGCCGGAGCATTCAGCGCCGGGCGCAAAGTGCGCGCAACGCGTTCAGTACGGGCCACCGGGCGCGACGATTTACGCTGCATACGCTCAAGCTTGTCTTTGCTCTTGGCGTTCATCTGCGGCATGGCAACCGGCGTCAGGCCGACTTCGGCGCTGAGGATGTCGACTTCGTACTGGCTCATTTCGCGCCAGCGGCCCATCGGCAGGTCGGAGTTCAAGAACACCGGACCAAAACGCACGCGCTTCAGGCGGCTGACCACCAGGCCCTGGGACTCCCACAGGCGACGTACTTCGCGGTTACGGCCTTCCATCACCACGCAATGATACCAATGGTTGAAACCTTCGCCGCCTGGCGCCTGCTTGATGTCGGTGAACTTGGCCGGGCCGTCTTCCAGCACCACGCCCGCCTTGAGGCGTTCGATCATCTCGTCATCGACTTCACCGCGTACGCGCACGGCGTATTCACGGTCCATCTCGTAGGAGGGGTGCATCAGGCGGTTGGCCAGTTCACCGTCGGTGGTGAACATCAGCAAGCCGGTGGTGTTGATGTCCAGGCGGCCGATGTTGATCCAGCGGCCTTCTTTGGGCTTGGGCATCTTGTCGAACACGGTCGGACGGCCTTCCGGGTCGTCACGGGTGCAGATCTCGCCATCGGGCTTGTTGTACATGATCACGCGGCGCACCGACTCGGCGGCCTCTTCACGCTTGATGACCTTGCCATCAATGGTGATTGCGTCATGCAGGTCGACGCGCTGGCCAAGGGTGGCTTCAACGCCGTTAACCTTGATGCGCTTCTGGGTGATCCAGGCTTCGACGTCGCGGCGCGAGCCCACGCCGATACGCGCCAGCACCTTTTGCAGTTTTTCGCCTGCTGGGCCGATTTCCTGGCTGTCGTTCTGGTCTTGGTCGTTCATCTTAAGCACCTCCCGGTGGGTCGATTCAGGCGTGGCCTGAAGAGTGTTGAAAGCTGGGCTTTGGGCGAATAGGTCGCCAAAGGGTCGCGAATCATACGCGCATGGCGCGCATTGCGCATCAGAGACTAGTCGATCAGGGCGCAATCATTTGCTTTTCCGCCGACCGGTGGCGCCCAAGGCCAGCAGGCGCAGCTCGGCTTCGGCCAGCACCGTGCGCTTGTCGGTTTTGTCGAGCTTCTTCCAGGCGCGGATTTCGCGCTTGCTGCGGCCACAGCCGACGCAAATGTCGTCGGTGAACTTACAGATGCTGATGCAGGGGTCTTTGGTAGAACTCATACATTCTCCCAGACAATGAAGATCAAAAATGCAGGAGATCAATGGTGGGAGGGGGCTTGCTCACTCCCACATTTGACCGCGTCAGTCTTCGAACTGGCGGCGTTCGTTTTCGATGGCTTCGGCCAACGCGCGCGCTTCGTCTTCTTCGTCGCTCAGCGGCGGCTGTTCGAGGGCAGCGACGGCAGCCAGGAGCTTTTCACGGGCTTGGGCCACGCCGAGGATGTCTTCCTCAGGCTCGGCTTCTGCTTCGACTTCAGGCTCAACTTCAACGTTCACCTCCACCGCAGGCTCAGCCGCACCATCACGCAGCAAGTCGTCGAAGTCGGTCTTGATGCCCTGTTCCATATCGTCCAGTTCCAGCAACAAGGTGTGGAAACTGGTTTCGTCCTTCGGCTCTTCCGGCTCGGCCGTGGCGTCGGCCAGTTCCTGCAGGCTCGCCGGCACCGGCGCGTCGTCAAAGTCGAGCACTGGCTCGGCTTCCATCTCGCGCAGTTCGGCGAGCGGCGGCAGGTCATCGAGGTTCTTCAGGTTGAAGTGGTCGAGAAACACCTTGGTGGTGGCGAACATCGCCGGCTTGCCGGGCACGTCGCGGTAGCCGACGATGCGAATCCACTCGCGCTCCAGCAACGTCTTGACGATATGGCTGTTAACCGCCACACCCCGCACGTCTTCGATTTCGCCCCGAGTAATCGGCTGGCGATAGGCGATCAGCGCCATGGTTTCCAGCATCGCCCGTGAATAACGCTGCGGGCGCTCTTCCCACAAACGGCCGACCCAAGGGGAAAATTTCTCACGGATCTGCAGGCGATAACCCGACGCCACCTCGCGCAGTTCAAAGGCGCGGCCGTCGCACGACTTGCGCAAAATCTCCAGCGCCTTCTTGAACACCGGCGGTTCCGGGCGTTCGGCCTCTTCAAACAGTTCGAACAGGCGCTCCAGGGATTGCGGTTTGCCCGAGGCCAGGAGAAACGCCTCCAGCAACGGAGCCAGTTCGCGGGGTTCAGTCAAATTCATTGATTCAGCTCTTTATTCGGCTCGCGCCCGCACGTGGATAGCCGCAAAAGGCTCATTCTGGACCAGCTCGACCAAGGACTCCTTGACCAGTTCGAGGACCGCCATAAAGGTCACCACCACCCCCAGGCGCCCTTCTTCTTTGGTAAACAGCTCGACAAACGGCACAAACCCGCCGCCCTTGAGGCGGTCCAGCACATCGCTCATGCGCTCGCGGGTCGACAGGGCCTCGCGGCTGACCTGGTGATGTTCAAACATATCGCCACGGCGCAACACCTCGGCCATGGACATCAGCAATTCTTCCAGACTCACATCCGGCAACAGTTTACGCGCCCGGGCTTCCGGGGCGTCGAGCTTGGGCACCACCACATCACGGCCCACGCGGCTCAAGCCGTCGATGCCTTCGGCGGCGGCCTTGAAGCGCTCGTATTCCTGCAAACGGCGGATCAGTTCAGCGCGCGGATCGTCCTCTTCGGCTTCGACTGTTTCCGAGCGCGGCAGCAGCATGCGCGACTTGATCTCGGCGAGCATGGCGGCCATCACCAGGTACTCGGCGGCAAGCTCAAGGCGCACCGACTGCATCAGCTCGACATACCCCATGTACTGACGGGTGATTTCCGCCACCGGGATATCGAGAATATTGATGTTCTGCTTGCGGATCAGGTACAGCAGCAAATCCAGCGGGCCTTCGAAGGCTTCAAGGAACACCTCCAGGGCATCCGGCGGGATGTACAGGTCCAGCGGCATTTCCATGACCGCCTGGCCATACACCATGGCAAACGGCAATTCCTGCTGGGCGCCCGCCTGGCTGTCGACGGTCTCCACGGCCGACATTAAGCCTCAACCATGAACGGAGCCGGGTCGCCGCAACCCACGCGGATCACTTCGGGCTCGCCGTCGGCCAGGTTGATCACGGTGGAAGCTTTGCCGCCGCCGAAACCGCCGTCGATAATCAGGTCGACCTGCTTTTCCAGCAGTTGACGCATTTCGTACGGGTCCTCCAGCGGCTCGGTGTCGCCGGGCATGATCAGCGACACGCTCATCAGCGGTTCACCCAGTTCGGCCAACAGCGCCAGGGCGATGGGGTGCTCCGGCACGCGCAGGCCGATGGTGCGTTTCTTGGGGTGCAACAGCAGGCGCGGCACTTCGCGGGTGGCGTTGAGAATAAAGGTATAGGGCCCGGGCGTGTGGGCCTTGAGCAGGCGGAAAGTGCCGGTGTCGACCTTGGCAAACAGCCCAAGTTGGGACAAGTCGCTGCAGATCAGCGCGAAGTTGTGCTTGTCATCCAGTTGGCGCAGACGTCTTACACGCTCGACCGCGCCCTTGTCGCCGATCTGGCAGCCAATGGCGTAGGACGAATCGGTTGGGTAGATCACCACGCCACCGGCGCGAATAATCTCCACGGCCTGTTTAATCAGGCGCGCCTGGGGGTTTTCCGGATGAATCTGGAAGAATTGACTCACGTGTTCTACCTGTTCAGACGGTGGCAATAATGGGGTCATGCTTGAATCGCCCCCACAAGAGCGGCAAGTCTTCCGGGACGGGGCGATACTCGCCGATCTCGGACCAGCCGCCTGGGCCATGAAAATCACTGCCGGCACTGACCAGCAGACCAAATTCGCGGGCAAGAATCGCCAGGCTGCCCACCTGCTCGGCGGGTTGATGCCCATTGACCACTTCGATTGCGTGGCCGCCCGCTCCAATATAGTCGCCAATCAGCTTGCGGCGCTTGCTGCGGGTGAAATCGTAATGCCAGGGATGCGCCAGGCTGACCCAGGCGCCGGAGGCTCGCAATGTGCCGACAGTATCTTCGAGCGTCGGCCAGTGTTGCTTGACGTCACCCAACTTGCCGGCGCCCAGCCATTTGCGAAAAGCTTCGGCGCGGTCCTTTACAAAACCTTCACGCACCATCCAGTCAGCGAAGTGCGGGCGGGCCGGTGCGTTACCGCTGTCGCCCAGCGCCTGCTGGATGGCGCGAGCGCCGTCCAGCGCGTTGGGCATGCCTTTGAGGCTGAGTTTGCGGCTTATTTCTTCGGACCGCAGCCAGCGGCCATCGTGCAATTGCGCAATGGCCTGTACCAACGCCGGGGCGTTTTGATCAAAACCGTAGCCGAGCACATGAATCGTGGCGCCGCCCCAGGTGCAGGACAACTCCACCCCGTTGACCAACTGCATGCCCAGGGAGTGCGCGGCTGCGCGTGCCTCGTCGAGGCCCTCCAGGGTGTCGTGGTCGGTCAATGCCAGCACTCGCACGCCTTTTTCAAACGCACGCGCAACCAGTACAGCGGGCGCCAGGGCGCCGTCGGAGGCCGTGCTGTGGCAGTGCAAATCAACATTCACGGGGATGTGTAACCTCAAGTCAGCTGGCGCTTTCGCTACCAAGGATGTTTGTTATTATGCCGCCACATCCAGCTTCTGGCTCTTACTGTGAAACAATTCATCGACTTCATCCCGCTGTTGCTGTTTTTCATCGTTTACAAACTCGACCCTCGGGTCATTGATATCGCAGGCCATGAGCTGACAATCGGGGGCATCTACAGCGCCACCGCGGTGCTGATCATCAGCTCCGTCGTGGTCTACGGCGCAATCTTCATTTCCCAACGCAAACTGGAAAAAAGCCAATGGCTGACCCTGGTGGCGTGCCTGGTGTTCGGCGGCATGACCCTGGCTTTTCACAGCGAAACCTTCCTTAAATGGAAAGCCCCGGTGGTGAACTGGCTGTTCGCCCTCGCGTTTATCGGCAGCCACTTTATCGGTGATCGCCTGCTGATCAAGCGGATCATGGGCCATGCACTGACCCTGCCGGAGCCGGTCTGGACGCGTTTGAACGTGGCCTGGATCGTGTTTTTCCTGTTCTGCGGCGCCGCCAACCTGTTCGTGGCGTTTACCTTCCAGGACTACTGGGTCGACTTCAAGGTCTTCGGCAGCCTGGGCATGACCGTACTGTTCCTGGTCGGCCAGGGTATCTACCTGTCGCGCCACCTGCATGACACCGACCCCACAACGCCGAAAACCGAGGACTGACATGCTCTACGCCATCATTGCTACCGACGTCGCCAACTCGCTGGAAAAACGCCTGAGCGTACGCCCGGCCCATGTCGAGCGCCTCAAGCAGCTGCAGGCCGAAGGCCGCATCGTGCTGGCCGGGCCGCACCCCGCAGTGGACAGCAATGACCCGGGCGATGCCGGTTTCACCGGCAGCCTGATCGTCGCCGAGTTCGCCTCCCTGGCCGACGCCCAAGCCTGGGCCAAGGATGATCCTTATGTTGCGGCCGGCGTTTACGCTGACGTCGTAATCAAGCCGTTCAAGCAAGTCCTGCCCTGATCCAGGCTCGCGCCGAACCTAATCGGTACGGCGCGCTCCTAATTGCTCATTATTCTCGGTAACCTGCCGACAACGTTCTGAATATTCGTGTGGAATCAGGAGTTCCGATGCGCTTACGTCAGTTGTGTCTGTTGGCAGTGTTAATGATCGGGGCTACGGCCCACGCTGAAGAAACCTCGAACACCGGCAGTTCCACGCCCCTGTCCTTGAGTGCCGGCGCCCAGATCACCGAATTGCAGCAACGCTTGAAAGAAAGCGAGCGGCTGCGTGAAGAACTGAGCAAGCAACTGCAAAGCGCGGATGCTACCCGCGAAAGCGCCCAGTTGAATCGCCTTCGCCAAGAGAACCAACGCCTGGCCCAGCAACTCAAAGATACACAGGGCGGCGCCTTGACCCGATGGCTGACCGAGCAACAGCAGTGGTTTGTCACCGGCGGGGCCGTCGCGTTGATCGCCCTGCTGTGCGGGATCTTCGCCAGCGGTGGGCACCGTCGCCGTCGACAATGGCTAAATTGAGTGAGTCATGAGCGAGCTGTTACTGATAGATGATGACCAGGAGCTCTGTGAGCTGCTGACCAGTTGGTTGAGCCAGGAAGGGTTCCAGGTGCGCGCCTGCCATGATGGCTTGAGTGCCCGCAAAGCCCTGGCTGACAGCGCCCCGGCGGCCGTTGTGCTCGACGTGATGCTGCCCGACGGCAGTGGTCTTGAACTGCTCAAGCAATTGCGCAGCGACCACCCGGACCTGCCCGTGCTGATGCTCTCGGCCCGTGGCGAACCGCTGGACCGCATTCTCGGTCTGGAACTGGGCGCCGATGACTACCTGGCCAAACCCTGCGACCCACGCGAATTGACCGCCCGCCTGCGGGCCGTATTACGGCGCAGCCACCCGGCCGCGGTGTCCACCCAACTGGAACTGGGCGACCTGTGCTTCAGCCCGGTGCGCGGCGTGGTCAGCATCAATGAACAGGAATTCGCCCTGACCGTATCCGAAAGCCGCCTGCTGGAAGCCTTGCTGCGCCAGCCCGGCGAGCCGCTGGACAAACAGGAACTGGCGCAGATCGCCCTGGGCCGCAAGCTGACCCTTTACGACCGCAGCCTGGACATGCACGTCAGCAACCTGCGCAAGAAGATCGGCCCGCACCCGGATGGCCGGCCACGAATCGTCGCGTTGCGCAGCCGTGGTTACTACTACAGCCTTTAAGCACTGCGCCAAAACCCTGTGGGAGCTGGCTTGCCTGCGATAGCTATGGCGAATTTACCGCCGTCATCGCAGGCAAGCCAGCGCCCACAAAAGGCATGTATAGCCTTGAAGTTTTGTCAGTTCGCAACAAAACCCTCTTTACGCAAGCTTTACCCTCCCCTGACTGCCGCTGACCTTGATCTGGGTAACCTACTCACATCCGGACTCACCGGAATAGAGACAGGAGAATCACCATGCGCAAGACCCTTATCGCTTTGATGTTCGCCGCTGCCCTGCCGACCGTTGCCATGGCGGCCATGCCCGAAGGCCCAGGCCCGATGGGCGAACCTTCCGGCCACATGATGGGTGGCCCGGGCCACGGCGGTGAACACGGTCCGCGTGGCAAAGGCGGCCCCTTCAGCCAACTGGACCTGAGCAAGGAACAGCGCGAGCAAATCGGCAAGCTGATGGGCGACCAATGGCACGCTCGCAAAGACCTGGTCAAAAAGTACCTGGACAAACTCCCGGCCGCCGACCAGAAAGCCATGCAGGATGAGATCGCCGCCGGCAAGCAGAAAACCCAGGCGGATATCCGTGCCGTGCTCAAGCCTGACCAGCAGAAGAAATTCGACGAAATCGTCAAGAAGCAAGAACAGCGCCGCGCCGAATGGAAGGAATTCCAGGCATGGAAAGCGCAACAGCCGCAAAAAGCGCAATAATGCACGAGCGTTAACTCCCCCAGCCCAGTGGCTCGCGCCGCTGGGCTTTTCCTGTTTGAGGGTTTCCTGTGCGTTCATTGTTCTGGCGCATCCTGGCCAGTTTCTGGCTGGCCATCGCCTTGGTTGCCGGGTTGTCGATCCTGCTTGGGCACATGCTTAATCAAGATGCCTGGATTCTCAGCCGTCATCCCGGCCTCAACAACCTGCCCGAAGAGTGGACCCAACTCTACGAAGCCCAGGGCGAGGACGCCGCTCAGGAGTTGCTGCAACAGCGCAAACGCCAGTACCACATCGACGTGCAAGTGCTCAACGAAAGCGGCGAGCCGGTGGTGCGCGGCACCTTCCCACGCCGCGCCGCCGCCTTCGAAGCCCGACAGAATGACAGCCAGGACGGCCATCTGCCCTGGCGTCGCCTGACCGCCGAGTACACCAGTGAAAAAACCGGCGACACCTACCTGCTGATCTACCGCATTCCCCATCCCGAACTGGATGCCTGGCACCGCAACAGCCTGCTATGGCCACTGAGCGCGCTGGCGATTGCCCTGGTGGTGCTGACCCTGTTCAGCCTGCTGGTGACGCTGTCCATCACCCGCCCGCTCAGCCGTCTGCGCGGCGCGGTGCATGACCTCGGCCAGACCACCTACCAGCAAAACAGCCTGGCGCGCCTGGCCGACCGGCGCGACGAGTTCGGCGTGCTCGCCACCGATTTCAACCGCATGGGTGCGCGCCTGCAAAGCCTGATCGGCAGCCAGCGCCAGTTGCTGCGGGATGTGTCCCACGAGCTGCGTTCGCCCCTGGCACGCCTGCGCATTGCCCTGGCCCTGGCCGAACGCGCCAGCCCCGAAGAGCGGGAGAAACTCTGGCCGCGCCTGACCCGTGAATGCGACCGCCTGGAAGCGCTGATCAGCGAAATTCTGGTGCTGGCCCGCGTCGATGCCGACAACGCCAGCGCCGAAGAGGTCGACCTCAACCTGCTGCTCCGGACCCTGCAAAAAGACGCCCAGCTCAGTGCGCCGGACCAGGCGGTGCAACTGAGGAGCGAACCCGAGCTGCGCCTCAAGGGCTGGCCGACCATGATCGAACGGGCGCTGGATAACCTGTTGCGCAATGCCCAGCGCTTTAATCCGAAGGGCCAGCCGATTGAGCTGCAAGCCCATCTGCACGGCGAGCACATCATCATCAGCGTGCGCGACCACGGCCCCGGCGTAGAACCCGAACACCTCAGCCAACTGGGCGAACCGTTCTACCGCGCCCCCGGCCAAACGGCCCAAGGCCACGGCCTGGGCCTGGCGATTGCACGGCGCGCAGCCGAACGCCATGGCGGCAGCCTGTTCCTGGCGAACCATGCCGAGGGCGGCTTCATCGCCAGTATCGACCTGCCCCTGGAACCTGGGGTGGTCACACCGACCTGATGATCTTCTATAGTGGCCCTTCTCATACGGAGGGCCTTTGATGACTGACCTGCTGACTCCCATCCAAGCTGCACTCGATCTGCCGCAAACCCCATTGAGCCTGACCGAGGTCGGTGCCCTGCCCTCGGCCTTTGCCGTCACCGACCTGGCCAGCGCCAGCATCGGCGCCGCCGGTCAGGCTGTCGCCGAGTTGATCCAACAGCAAACCGGGCGTTTGCCCAGCGTCAGCGTAAACCGACGCCTCGCCTCTTTCTGGTTCTCTTCTTCTATTCGCCCGGTCGGTTGGCAAACGCCGCCGCTGTGGGACCCGGTCGCCGGCGATTATGCCGGCGCCGACGGCTGGATCCGCCTGCACACCAATGCCCCCCATCACCGTACCGCCGCTGAGCGGGTACTGGGCAAGGCTGATGACCGCGCCGAGATGGCCGGCAAAGTCGCCAAATGGAATGTAGCCGAGCTGGAACAGGCGATTGTCGACGAAGCTGGCTGTGCAGCGCAGATGCGTGCCTGGCCAGCCTGGCAGCAACATCCGCAAGGGCTGGCGGTGAATGCCGAAGCGCTGGTGCAGCGTCAGACCTTTGAAACCACCGCTGACAAACCCTGGCTCGGCTCGGTCGCCCGCCCTCTGGCCGGGATCAAGGTGCTGGACCTGACCCGCGTATTGGCCGGCCCGGTGGCCAGTCGCTTTCTGGCGGGCCTGGGCGCCAATGTACTGCGCATCGACTCGCCCAGCTGGAACGAGCCGGGTGTGGTGCCGGAAATGACCTTGGGCAAACGCTGTGCACGCCTGGACCTGAAAACGCCCGAAGGCCGCCAGATTTTTGAAAGCCTGCTCAGGGACGCCGACATTCTGTTCCACGGTTACCGCGCCGATGCCCTGGAGCAACTGGGCTACACCGCTGGCGAACTGCAACAGATCGCCCCCGGCCTGATCGACGTGAGCCTCAATGCCTACGGCTGGAGCGGCCCGTGGCGCAATCGTCGCGGCTTCGACAGCCTGGTGCAGATGAGCAGCGGGATTGCCGACGCCGGCATGGCCTGGAAACAATCGGACAAACCGCTGCCGCTGCCCTTGCAGGCGCTGGACCATGCGACCGGCTACCTGATGGCGGCCGGTGCGATTCGGGCGTTAAGCGAACGGCTGAAAACCGGCCGTGGCGACTCGGCGCGTTTGTCATTGGCGCGTACGGCGAAGTTGCTGGTGGACGCGGGGCAAGTGCCGCAACAACTGGCGTTGCGGGCTGAAGAACCGGGGGATCAGGGCCTGGTGGTGGAGCAAACAGCCTGGGGCCAGGCCCACCGTTTGCTGGCGCCGGTGACCATCAGCGGCACGCCGTTGCAGTGGGATTTGCCGGCGGGGGAGCTGGGTTCACATCGGCCTCAGTGGTGATCTGAACACCGCTATCGCAGGCAAGCCAGCTCCCACATTGGAATGCATTCACTTGCAGGAGCCAGGCTTGCCCGCGATGCTGCCAGTACAGACGCTATCAATCCACCCGCTGCAGCGACGTCCACAAATGCTGCGCCGCATACGCCCTCAAAGGCCGCCACGCCTCGGCCCGCGCCAACAACTGACGCGCCGAAACCGGCCCGCCTTCCAACGCCGCCAGCGCATTGATCAGCCCGATATCTCCCGACGCAAACGCATCCGGCTCGCGCATCTGACGCATGGCGATGTACTGCGCGGTCCAGTCGCCAATGCCCGGTAACGCAACCAACCGCGCCACACCCTCCTTAAGGCTGGCCTTGGGGTCAAACAACTGAGGATCATCCAGCAAAGCCTGGGCCACACCCGACAAGGTACGACCGCGCGCCCTGGGCATGCCCAATGTCGCAAGGTCCGCCGCCGCCAACACCTCAGGCGTCGGGAACGCATGGGTGATACCGGCGTGTGGCGTGTGCAGCGGCTGGCCATACTGCGCCACTAACTTGCCCGCCAAACGGATGGCCGCCACCACGCTAATCTGCTGACCGAGCACAGCACGAATCGCCACTTCCAGGCCATCCCAGGTGCCCGGAACGCGAAGGCCCGGGCGGGCTGCAACCAGCTGCGCCAGCAACGGGTCGGCGGCCAATTGCGCATTGATCAAGCGCGGCTTGGCATCCAGGTCGAACATTGCCCTCAGGCGTTGCTCGATCTCGGGCAGCGCGGCGGCGTCCGGGAACTCGACACCGACCTCCAGCCAGTCCCCTGCCCCCGGCGCGACACTGATCCAGCCATGCCGGCCGCAAATGCTGATACTGCGTCGATACACGCCAGCCACCACCGTCTCCAAACCGGTGATCGCCCGCGCCGCCAAGAAACCCAGCATCGCCTCCCAGTCATAGGGCGCCTGATACGCCAATCTCACAACGACAATACCCCGCTGTACAGCCCGTACGCCGCCAGGCCCGCGCCGGCGATCACGCAGCTGAAAATGCCTTTTTCCACGGCGGTAAACAAGGGTTGGGCCTGCTCGCGCTTGGCCTGCGCAAACAGGATCACACCGGGCGCATACAGCAGCGCCGACAGCAGCAGGTACTTCAGGCCGCCGGCATACAGCAGCCACACGGCGTAGCCCAGGGCAATCAACCCCACCAGTAGATCCTTGAAGCGCTGGCGCTGGGCGCCGTCATAAGTTTCGCCGCGCCCGCTCAACAGCACCGCATACGCCGCCGACCACAGGTAGGGCACCAGGATCATCGAGGAGGCCAGGTAAATCAGGTTGGTGTAGGTACTGTGGGAAAACAGCGTGATCACCAGGAATGCCTGGATCATCAGATTGGTCAGCCACAGGGCGTTGACCGGCACCTGGTTGGCGTTTTCCTTTTTCAGAAAGGCCGGCATGGTCTTGTCATGGGCGGTGGCGTAGAGGATTTCGGCACACAACAGCGCCCAGGACAGCAACGCCCCCAGCAGCGAAACCGCCAGGCCGAGGCTGATCAGCAACGCGCCCCAGGGGCCGACGATATGCTCCAGCACGCCCGCCAACGAGGGGTTTTGCAATTGCGCCAGTTCCGGCTGGCTCATGATTCCCAGGGACAGCAGATTGACCAGCACCAGCAACGCCAACACCCCGAGAAACCCGATCACCGTGGCGCGGCCCACGTCCGAGCGCTTCTCGGCCCGCGCCGAATACACGCTGGCGCCCTCGATGCCGATAAACACAAACACGGTGACCAGCATCATGTTGCGCACCTGGTCCACCACACTGCCGAACTGCGGGTTACCCAGGCCCCAGATATCCCGGGTGAAAATATCGGCCTTGAACGCCACGCCGGCGATCACGATAAACATCACCAGCGGCACGATCTTCGCCACAGTGGTGATCTGGTTGATGAACGCGGCCTCCTTGATCCCGCGCAGTACCAGAAAGTGCACCGCCCACAGCAGCAGCGACGCGCAGCCGATGGCCACCGGCGTATTGCCCTGGCCGAACACCGGAAAGAAGTAGCCGAGTGTGCTGAACAGCAATACGAAGTAGCCGACATTGCCCATCCACGCACTGATCCAGTAACCCCAGGCCGACGAAAAGCCCATGTAGTCGCCGAAACCCGCCTTGGCATAGGCGTACACCCCGGAATCCAGCTCGGGCTTGCGGTTGGCCAGGGTCTGGAACACAAACGCCAGGGTCAACATGCCGACCGCGGTGATCGCCCAACCGATCAGCACCGCTCCCACCTCGGCACGCGCCGCCATGTTCTGCGGCAAGGAAAAAATCCCGCCGCCGATCATTGAGCCCACCACCAGTGCAATCAGCGCGCTGAGTCGAAGTTTCTCGGCCGGTTGAGACATGCAGACTCCTGAAGAACTATAAGTTGAGCTGACAAAATAATTAACTCAGCGAGTGTAGCGTTTATTAAATACCGCGATAAAACCCACAGGCTCATAACGCAATGGCATGACAGTTTATAACGTTCAGGCTTATTTAGATTTTAAATACCGCCCGCAGTTGCTACTTGGCCGGACGGCAGGGAAAAGTTTGCACATCCGTCAAAACGGTCTAGCTTAAAACGGCCACTGCGCAGACTAAATAATTAATTACAACGGAGAGACCGCTCTGGAAAGCGCCTTTCCGCGGAAAAGTATTGCCCAGGGGGTTTCCCCGTAAGTCATTAATTCACAATGGAATGTGCCAATGAAGTGATCTGAGTCAGCTGTTTGATTAGCACACGGATTTATTCTGTGGTCTCTCTTCTCCTGCATTGGAGTTATGCGATGTCTGAATCTCCCGGAAAACTTCGACTCGGCGCACTGGTTGCCCTGGTCGTGGGCTCAATGATTGGTGGCGGGATCTTCTCACTTCCACAAAACATGGCGGCCAGTGCCGACGTGGGCGCGGTGCTGATCGGCTGGGTAATTACCGCCATCGGTATGTTGACCCTCGCATTCGTGTTCCAGACCCTGGCCAACCGCAAACCCGACCTCGACGGCGGCGTTTACGCCTACGCCAAGGCCGGTTTCGGCGACTACATGGGCTTTTCATCGGCCTGGGGTTACTGGATCAGCGCCTGGCTGGGCAACGTCGGCTACTTCGTGTTGCTGTTCAGCACCCTCGGTTACTTCTTTCCGATCTTCGGCGAAGGCAATACCCCGGCGGCGGTGATTGGCGCGTCGGTGCTGCTGTGGGCCGTGCATTTGCTGGTACTGCGCGGGATCAAGGAGGCCGCTTTCATCAACCTGGTGACCACCGTCGCCAAGGTGGTGCCGCTGGTGCTGTTTGTGTTGATCGCGGTGTTCGCGTTCAAGCTGGACATCTTCACCGCGGATATCTGGGGCGTGAAAAACCCCGACCTGGGCAGTGTGATGAACCAGGTGCGCAACATGATGCTGGTCACCGTCTGGGTATTTATCGGCATCGAAGGCGCGAGCATCTTCTCGTCCCGTGCGCAAAAACGCTCCGACGTGGGCAAGGCCACCGTGATCGGTTTTATCACCGTGCTGCTGTTCTTGATGCTGGTGAACGTGCTGTCCCTGGGGATCATGACCCAACCGGAACTGGCCAAACTGCAGAACCCGTCGATGGCTGCCGTGCTGGAGCATGTGGTGGGCCACTGGGGTGCGGTGCTGATCAGCGTCGGCTTGATCATCTCGCTGTTGGGCGCGTTGCTGTCGTGGGTGTTGCTGTGTGCGGAGATCATGTTCGCCGCCGCCAAGGACCACACCATGCCGGAGTTCCTGCGCCGCGAAAACGCCAACCAGGTGCCGGCCAACGCGCTGTGGCTGACCAACGCGATGGTCCAGATTTTCCTGGTGATCACGCTGTTTTCGGCCAGCACTTACCTGTCGCTGATCTACCTCGCCACCTCGATGATCCTGGTGCCTTACCTGTGGTCGGCGGCTTACGCACTGCTGCTGGCAGTGCGCGGCGAAACCTACGAAAACGCCCTGCGCGAACGCAGGAAAGACCTGTTCATCGGCGCCATCGCCCTGGTCTATGCGGTGTGGCTGCTCTATGCCGGTGGCACCAAATACCTGCTGCTGTCCGCCCTGCTCTATGCCCCTGGCGTGATTCTGTTCGCCAAGGCCAAGCATGAATTGGGCAAACCGATTTTCACCAACGTCGAGAAGCTGATTTTCGCCGCAGTCGTCATTGGCGCCCTGGTGGCTGCTTATGGCCTCTACGACGGCTTCCTGACTCTGTAACTGATGTTCACTGGAGGATCTGTAATGACCACGGAAAAAGTGAAGTACGGCGTACATTCCGAAGCCGGCAAACTGCGCAAAGTCATGGTGTGCTCCCCAGGTTTGGCCCACCAGCGGCTGACCCCCAACAACTGCGATGAACTGCTGTTCGATGACGTGCTGTGGGTGGCCCAGGCCAAGCGCGACCATTTCGACTTCGTGACCAAGATGCGTGAGCGGGACATTGATGTGCTGGAAATGCACAACCTGCTGACCGATATCGTCGCCATCCCCGAGGCGCTGGACTGGATCCTGCAACGCAAGATCACCTCCAACACCGTCGGCCTGGGCCTGGTCGATGAAGTCAGCTCCTGGCTGCGCAGCCTGGAGCCGCGCAAAATCAGCGAGTTCCTGATTGGCGGCGTATCGGCCGATGACCTGCCGAGCAGCTTCGGTGGCAAGACCATCGAGATGTTCCGCGACTTCCTCGGCCACGCAAGCTTCATTCTGCCGCCGCTGCCCAACACCCAGTTCACCCGCGACACCACCTGCTGGATCTACGGCGGCGTGACGCTCAACCCGATGTACTGGCCGGCGCGACGCCAGGAAACCCTGCTGGCCAGCGCCATCTACAAATTCCACCCTGAGTTCACCAACGCGGACTTCCAGATCTGGTACGGCGACCCCGACCAGGAACACGGCGCCGCCACGCTTGAAGGCGGCGACGTGATGCCGATTGGCAATGGTGTCGTGCTGATCGGCATGGGTGAACGCTCGTCCCACCAAGCCATCGGCCAACTGGCGCGCAACCTGTTCAAGAACAAAGCCGTGGAGCGAGTAATCGTTGCCGGCCTGCCGAAATCGCGCGCCGCGATGCACCTGGACACCGTGTTCAGCTTCTGCGACCGCGACCTGGTCACCATCTTCCCCGAAGTGGTCAACCAGATCGTGCCGTTCACCCTGCGCCCGGATGAAAGCAAGCCCCACGGCATCGACATCCAGCGCGAGAAAACCAACTTCCTCGAAACCGTTGCCGCAGCGCTCAACCTCAAGGCGCTGCGCGTGGTCGAAACCGGCGGCAACAGCTTCGCCGCCGAACGCGAGCAATGGGACGACGGCAACAACGTGGTGGCCGTGGAGCCCGGCGTGGTGATCGGCTACGACCGCAACACCTACACCAACACCCTGCTGCGCAAGGCCGGTGTGGAAGTCATCACCATCAGTGCCGGTGAACTCGGCCGCGGGCGTGGCGGCGGCCATTGCATGACCTGCCCGATCATCCGCGACCCCATCGACTATTAATTTTTGGCCTTGGCCGCTGCTTATCCAGCAGTGGTCGAGGGGATAACCGAAACCCAAGGAGATCCATCATGGCTTTTAATATGCGCAACCGCAGCCTGCTCTCGCTGATGCACCACACCACCCGCGAGCTGCACTACCTGCTGGACCTGTCCCGCGACCTCAAACGCGCCAAATACACCGGCACCGAGCGCCCGCACCTGAAAGGCAAAAACATCGCGCTGATCTTCGAAAAAACCTCGACCCGCACCCGTTGCGCCTTCGAAGTCGCGGCCCACGACCAGGGTGCCCACGTCACCTATATCGACCCGGTGTCGTCGCAGATCGGCCACAAAGAAAGCATGAAAGACACCGCTCGCGTGTTGGGCCGCATGTTCGATGCCATCGAGTACCGTGGCTTTGAGCAGGAAATTGTCGAAGAACTCGCCAAGTTCGCCGGCGTGCCGGTGTTCAACGGCCTCACCGCCGAATTCCATCCCACGCAAATGATCGCCGACACCCTGACCATGCGCGAGCACAGCGACAAGCCGCTGCATGACATCAGCTACGCCTACCTCGGCGATGCGCGCTACAACATGGGCAATTCGCTGCTGATGATCGGCGCCAAGCTGGGCATGGACGTGCGCATCGGCGCGCCGAAAGCGCTGTGGCCGCATGCCGACTTCATCAAGCAGTGCCAGGCGTTCGCTGAAGAAAGTGGTGCGCGCATCACCATCACCGAAGACCCGAAAGAAGCGGTCAAAGACGTGGACTTTATCCACACCGATATCTGGGTTTCGATGGGCGAACCGGTGCAAGCGTGGGACGAGCGTATCGAGCAACTGCTGCCGTACCAGGTCAACGCCAAAATGATGAAAGCCTCGGGCAACCCCCGCGTGAAGTTCATGCACTGCCTGCCGGCGTTCCATAACAGCGAGACCAAAGTCGGCAAGGACATCGCCGCACGGTATCCGAACCTGGCCAATGGCGTGGAGGTGACCGAGGAAGTGTTCGAGTCGCCGGCCAACATCGCGTTTGAGCAAGCGGAAAACCGCATGCATACCATCAAGGCGATTCTGGTGTCAGCGTTGGCGGATATCTAAACCATCCATCTGGCAATGCAATCAATGTGGGAGCCGGGCTTGCCCGCGATGACGGTGTACCTGATACACCGCAATCGCAGGCAAGCCAGCTCCCATATTGATCGCGTTCCTTCAGCCGAGCTTTTAGAAGGACATTTTTATGCGCATCGTCGTAGCCCTGGGCGGCAACGCCCTGCTCCGCCGTGGTGAACCCATGACCGCGGACAACCAACGCGCCAATATCCGCATCGCCACCGAACAGATCGCCAAGATCCACCCCGGCAATGAACTGGTGATCGCCCATGGCAATGGCCCGCAGGTCGGCCTGCTGTCGTTGCAGGCGGCGGCCTACACCAGTGTGTCGCCTTACCCGCTGGACGTGCTGGGCGCCGAGACCGAAGGCATGATCGGCTACATCATCGAACAGGAACTGGGCAACCTGCTGGACTTCGAAGTGCCGTTCGCCACCCTGCTCACCCAAGTGGAAGTGGACGCCAAAGACCCCGCCTTCCAGAACCCGACCAAGCCCATCGGCCCGGTGTACTCCAAGGCCGAAGCCGAAAAACTCGCTGCCGAAAAAGGCTGGGCCATCGCCCCGGATGGCGACAAATACCGCCGTGTGGTCGCCAGCCCGCGCCCCAAACGCATCTTTGAAATTCGCCCGATCAAGTGGCTGCTGGAAAAAAACGCCATCGTGATCTGCGCCGGTGGCGGCGGCATCCCGACGATGTTTGGCGAGGACGGCAAGCTGCGCGGCATCGAAGCGGTGATCGACAAAGACCTCTGCTCATCCTTGCTGGCCTCACAACTGGACGCCGATCTGCTGGTGATCGCCACCGACGTCAACGCCGCGTTCATCGACTTCGGCAAGCCAACCCAGAAGGCCATCGGCCAAGCCCATCCCGATGAAATGGAAAAACTCGGCTTCGCCGCCGGCTCCATGGGGCCCAAGGTGCAAGCAGCCTGCGAGTTCGCCCGCGAGACTGGCAAAACAGCCGTCATCGGTTCACTCTCGGACATCGAAGCCATCGTCCAGGGCAGCGCCGGTACACGCATCAGCACGGCAAAACCTGGCATCACCTATCTGTGATACGTAGAGGAGATACGCCTATGGCCACCTTTGAACCCGGTCACTTGCACGTTGAACGTCACGCGCTGAACAAGGATGACTACAGCTACAACCTGTGCATCGACTACGAGGTCAGCCAGGACCCAAAGGAAGGCAAGGGAATGCTCTTCAAGCTGCACGGTTCGGTGCAGGGCAAGGACCTCAAGGAAGCGTTCTTTTTGCCCAAGGACCAGGCGTTCGACTTCGCCCGGCACGCCATGAACATCGCGCAGAAATACGGCATGCCGAAAATTGCGGTGTTGAACGGCTCGATGCACAAGCAGTACGACTTGATGTTCGAGGATGTGCGGCATCAGCTGGATGTGAAATCCGGAGACCCGGTCAAACCCGAACACCTGGAGTAAGAACAGCGCAGGCCCCCTGTGGGAGCGGGCTTGCCTGCGATAGCGGACTGACAGCCAATATTTTCAGTGACTGATCCACCGCTATCGCAGGCAAGCCAGCTCCCACATTTTTGATCTCCATCACCTGTCAGGCATACTTGCCGCCTTCCGCCCCCTGGAATTGTTAGCGCCCCATGCGTATCCACGTCAGCTTCATCGACCGCGTCGGCATTACCCAGGAAGTCCTGGCCTTGCTCGGTGGGCGCAATCTCAACCTGGATGCGGTGGAGATGGTGCCGCCCAACGTCTATATCGACGCCCCGACCCTCAGCGCCGAGGTCCTTGAAGAGCTGCGTGACGCGCTGTTCAGCGTGCACGGCGTGCAGGCGGTCACTGTTGTGGACATCCTCCCCGGCCAGCGCCGCCACCTGCAACTCGACGCCCTGCTCGCAGCCATGACCGACCCGGTGCTGGCCCTGGACAGCGCGGGCAAGATCCTGCTGGCCAACCCGGCGCTGATAGCCCTCTACGGCCGCGAACCCGCCGGGGAAAGCATCGCCGAGCTGTTCGATGACCCGGCGCTGCTGGGCACCTTGCTCGAACACGGCTTCCGTTTGCCGTTGCGCGAGATCAGCGTCAACGGCCAGACCCTGCTGCTCGACGCCACACCGATCACCGATGCCGGCGCCCTGCTGACCCTGTACCAGCCCAACCGCATCGGCGAGCAATTGTCGGCCCTGCACCACGACCATGCCGAAGGGTTTGATGCGCTGCTGGGCGAGTCCCCGGTCATTCGCACCCTCAAGGCCCGGGCGCAACGGGTGGCGGCGCTGGATGCGCCGCTGTTGATCCAGGGTGAAACCGGCACCGGCAAAGAGCTGGTCGCTCGCGCCTGCCACGCCATCAGTGCGCGCCACAGTGCGCCGTTTCTGGCATTGAACTGCGCTGCGCTGCCGGAGAACCTCGCCGAGAGCGAATTGTTCGGTTACGCCCCCGGCGCCTTCACCGGTGCGCAGCGTGGCGGCAAGCCAGGGCTGATGGAACTGGCCAACCAGGGCACGGTGTTCCTCGATGAAATCGGTGAAATGTCGCCGTATTTGCAAGCAAAACTGCTGCGGTTTCTCAACGACGGCAGCTTTCGCCGGGTGGGCGGCGACCGTGAGGTCAAGGTCAATGTGCGGATCCTCAGCGCCACCCACCGCGACCTGGAAAAGATGGTCAGCGAGGGCACCTTCCGCGAAGACCTGTTTTACCGCCTTAACGTGCTCAACGTTGAAGTGCCGCCATTGCGCGAGCGCGGTCAGGACATCCTGCTTCTGGCGCGCTACTTCATGCAGCAAGCCTGCGCGCAGATCCAGCGACCGGTGTGCCGACTGGCGCCCGGCACTTATCCGGCGCTGCTGGGTAACCGTTGGCCGGGCAATGTGCGGCAGTTGCAGAATGTGATCTTTCGCGCTGCCGCCATTTGCGAGAGCAGCTTGGTGGACATCGGCGACCTGGACATTGCCGGCACCTCGGTGGCGCGCCAGAGTGACGGTGAAGTCGACAGTCTGGAACAGGCGGTGGACGATTTTGAGCGTAGTTTGCTGGAGAAGCTCTATGCCAGCTATCCGTCGACCCGGCAGTTGGCTAGCCGGCTGCAGACTTCGCACACGGCGATTGCGCATCGGCTGCGTAAGTACGGTATTGCGAATAAGGTTTGATTGGGCTTATCCGTTGCTGCGGTAACGGCTGAGTATGGTTCCGCTCTTACAGCGGGTCACTTTCGAAAAGCGCGAAAGTAACCAAAGCGCTCTTGCCCCACCACTCGGCACCTCGCTCACGCTTCGGTGTGCCCGCACGCAGACTTGAATCCGTGGGCCGCCGCGATGGGCCATCCTTGGCCCAGCGCGGCTAACCCGGCGTCCTGCCGGGTTACCCACGGATTCAAGCCCGCGTGCGGCCAGCGTGGTTAATGGGGCGCCTAGATCAAGATCAAAAGCAGAGCACGGCGGCCTGACAGCCGACCTGAGTGGTGTGGATCAAGAGCGGGGCGGCATGCGCAGGGGGCTTTTCTGTGGGAGCTGGCTTGTCGGGTCGCCGCATCGCTGCGATGCAGACAACTCGGTACATCAGGCACACCGAGTTGATGCCATCGCAGGCAAGCCAGCTCCCACATTTGAACCGAGGAAGGCTTCAATGCTCAGGCCGGCTGCCAGGCCGCCTCGCTTTGTTTTGTTTTTGACGTGGCCCTTACATCCTTTGCGCTGACGAAGTCAGCGATCTTTTGCGCTTTTGACTGTGATCTTGATCTGAGGCGCCCCGTCAATCACGCTGGCCGAACGCAGGCTTGAATCCGTGGGCAACCCGGCAGGACGCCGGGTTAGCCGCGCTGGGCCAAGGATGGCCCATCGCGGCGGCCCACGGATTCAAGCCTGCGTGAGGGCACACCGAGCCAGAGCGAGGTGCCGAGTGATGGGGCAAAGCGTTTTTGGTTACTTTTTGCGCTCTTCAAAAAGTGACCCGCTGTAAGAGCGGAACCAATACCCGCCGTGACCCAAACAACGGATATCCCCCCAATCCCATGCCCAAACCTAAATACGACCCCAAACCGTACTGAAAACGCTACAGCGTAACGATATCACTCCACTCCATTTTTTTGCACGCCATGCAAGGCTTTGATCCACATAGCCTTTTTTTCCCCACCCCAACCGTATCGAAATCGCTACAGCCAAAACCCCTCCCGCCAAACCAAAAACAACTAAACCATTGATTAATAACGAATTAATAACGTTGGCCGCGATATTGCTAAGCAACTCCCCATTACCCCATCCCGTCCACCAGACGAATCTGGCCCTGAGGAGTTTCCATGAGCGAGTTGCGTTTCACCGAAGATCACGAATGGCTACGCGCCGAAGCCGACGGCAGCATCACCGTAGGCATCACCGCTTTCGCGCAAAACGCACTGGGTGACGTGGTTTTCGTGCAACTGCCAGAGTTGCAGCCCTACGACAAGGGCGCCGAAGCCTCCACCGTGGAATCGGTCAAAGCCGCCAGCGGCGTCTACATGCCACTGACCGGCGAAGTACTCGAAGTGAACGACAAGCTCAGCGACAGCCCGGAACTGGTCAACGAAGACCCGATGGGCGAAGGTTGGTTCTTCCGCTTTAAACCGGCCGATGCCGAAGCGGTAGCTAAACTGTTGGATCAGGACGCGTACGACCGCCTGATCAAAGCCAACGCCGAAGCCTGAGGAGCGCGCCATGACTGTTAATTTGAGCACCGCCAACGAATTCATCGCCCGCCACATCGGCCCGCGCCAGGAAGATGAGCAGCAAATGCTCACAAGCCTGGGCTTTGACTCCCTCGAAGCCCTCAGCGCCCGCGTGATCCCGGAAAGCATCAAGGGCACCAGCGTACTTGGCCTGGAAGACGGCCTGAGCGAAGCCGAGGCCCTGGCCAGGATCAAGGCCATCGCCGGCAAGAACCAACTGTTCAAGACCTACATCGGCCAGGGCTACTACAACTGCCATACGCCGTCGCCGATCCTGCGCAACCTGCTGGAAAACCCGGCGTGGTACACCGCCTACACCCCGTACCAACCGGAGATTTCCCAAGGCCGCCTGGAAGCGCTGCTGAACTTCCAGACCCTGATCAGCGACCTCACCGGCCTGCCGATCGCCAACGCCTCCTTGCTCGACGAAGCCACCGCCGCTGCCGAAGCCATGACCTTCTGCAAGCGCCTGAGCAAAAACAAAGGCAGCAACGCGTTCTTCGCTTCGATCCACAGCCACCCGCAGACCCTCGACGTGCTGCGCACCCGTGCCGAGCCGCTGGGCATTGATGTGGTGGTGGGCGATGAGCGCGAGCTGACCGATGTCAGCCCGTTCTTCGGCGCCCTGCTGCAATACCCGGCCAGCAATGGTGACGTATTCGACTACCGTGAGCTGACCGAGCGTTTCCACGCCGCCAATGCACTGGTCGCCGTAGCCGCCGACCTGCTGGCCCTGACCCTGCTGACCCCACCCGGTGAGTTCGGTGCCGACGTGGCCATCGGCAGCGCGCAGCGCTTCGGCGTGCCGCTGGGCTTTGGTGGCCCGCACGCGGCGTACTTCTCTACCAAGGATGCGTTCAAGCGCGATATGCCGGGCCGCCTGGTCGGTGTCTCCGTCGACCGTTTCGGCAAGCCGGCCCTGCGCCTGGCCATGCAGACCCGCGAGCAACATATCCGTCGCGAGAAAGCCACCAGCAACATCTGCACCGCCCAGGTGCTGCTGGCCAACATCGCCAGCATGTACGCCGTGTACCACGGCCCCAAGGGCCTGACCCAGATCGCCCAGCGCATTCACCAGCTGACCGCGATTCTGGCCAAGGGCTTGACCGCCCTGGGCCTGGAAGTTGAACAGAAAAACTTCTTCGACACCCTGACCCTCAACACCGGCACCCACACCGCCGCCCTGCACGACAAGGCCCGCGCCCAGCGCATCAACCTGCGTGTGGTGGACGCTGAGCGCGTTGGCCTGTCGGTCGATGAAACCACCACCCAGGCCGATATCGAAACCCTGTGGAGCCTCTTCGCCGCCGGCAAAGCCCTGCCGGCCTTCGCCGCGACTGAAAGCACCCTGCCCGCCGCCCTGCTGCGCCAGTCGCCGATCCTCAGCCACCCGGTGTTCAACCGTTACCACTCCGAAACCGAGCTGATGCGCTACCTGCGCAAGCTGGCCGACAAGGACCTGGCACTGGACCGCACCATGATCCCGCTGGGCTCGTGCACCATGAAGCTCAACGCCGCCAGCGAAATGATCCCGGTGACCTGGGCTGAATTCGGCGCCCTGCACCCGTTCGCCCCGGCCGAGCAAAGCGCCGGCTACCTGCAACTGACCTCCGAGCTGGAAGCCATGCTCTGCGCGGCCACCGGTTATGACGCGATCTCGCTGCAACCGAACGCCGGTTCCCAGGGCGAGTACGCGGGCCTCTTGGCCATTCGTGCCTATCACCAGAGCCGTGGCGAAGAACGTCGCGACATCTGCCTGATTCCGTCGTCGGCCCACGGCACCAACCCCGCCACCGCCAACATGGCCGGTATGCGCGTGGTCGTGACCGCCTGTGACGCGCGTGGCAACGTCGATATCGAAGACCTGCGCGCCAAGGCCATCGAGCATCGCGAACACCTCGCCGCACTGATGATCACCTACCCGTCCACCCACGGCGTGTTCGAAGAAGGTATCCGCGAAATCTGCGGGATCATTCACGACAACGGCGGCCAGGTGTACATCGACGGCGCCAACATGAACGCGATGGTCGGCCTGTGCGCACCGGGCAAGTTCGGCGGCGACGTGTCCCACCTGAACCTGCACAAAACCTTCTGCATCCCCCACGGCGGTGGCGGCCCGGGTGTAGGGCCGATTGGTGTGAAGTCGCACCTCACGCCGTTCCTGCCGGGCCACGCGGCCATGGAGCGCAAGGAAGGCGCAGTGTGTGCGGCGCCATTCGGCAGCGCGAGCATCCTGCCGATCACCTGGATGTACATCAGCATGATGGGCGGCGCAGGCCTCAAGCGCGCTTCGCAGTTGGCGATCCTGAATGCCAACTACATTTCCCGTCGCCTCGAAGAGCACTACCCCGTGCTGTACACCGGCAGCAATGGCCTGGTGGCGCACGAGTGCATCCTCGACCTGCGCCCGCTGAAGGACAGCAGCGGCATCAGCGTGGACGACGTGGCCAAGCGTCTGATCGACTTTGGCTTCCATGCGCCGACCATGTCGTTCCCGGTCGCGGGCACGCTGATGATCGAGCCGACCGAAAGCGAATCCAAGGAAGAACTGGATCGCTTCTGTGACGCCATGATCGCCATCCGCGAAGAAATCCGCGCGGTGGAAAACGGCACCCTGGACAAGGACGACAACCCCCTGAAAAACGCGCCGCACACCGCGGCGGAACTGGTGGGCGAATGGAGCCACCCGTACAGCCGCGAACAGGCGGTGTACCCGCTAGCGTCGTTGATCGAAGGCAAGTACTGGCCGCCGGTCGGCCGGGTCGACAACGTGTTTGGCGATCGCAACCTGGTGTGTGCGTGCCCCTCGATTGAGAGCTACGCGTAACCAAAAGATCAACTCGGTCCCCTGTGGGAGGGGGCTTGCCCCCGATTGCAGTGGGTCAGCCAGCTAATCTGTAGCTGACCCACCGCTATCGGGGGCAAGCCCCCTCCCACACTGACCGCGTCCAATAATAAGAAACCGGAGAACAACCATGTCCCTTAGCGTGTTCGACCTGTTCAAGATTGGCATCGGCCCCTCCAGCTCCCACACTGTCGGCCCGATGCGCGCCGCCGCTCGCTTCGTCGAGGGCCTCAAGCGTGACAACCTGTTGAGTACCACCACCGGTATCAAGGTGGAACTCTATGGCTCACTCGGCGCCACCGGCAAAGGCCACGGCAGTGACAAGGCCGTGTTACTGGGCCTCGAAGGCGAACACCCGGACACCGTGAATACCGAAACCGTGGCCGCACGCCTCGCGCAGATGCGCAGCGACGGTCGCTTGAACCTGCTCGGCGAACACAGCATTGCGTTCAATGAGAAAGAACACCTGGCGATGATTCGCAAACCGCTCGCCTACCACCCCAATGGCATGATTTTTCGCGCCTTTGATGCGGCAGGCATTCAGGTTCGCAGCCGCGAGTATTACTCGGTCGGCGGCGGCTTTGTGGTGGATGAAGACGCTGCCGGCGCCGACCGGATCGTCGAAGACACTACGCCCCTGACCTTCCCTTTCAAACACGCCAAAGACTTGCTTGGCCATTGCGCCACCTATGGGCTGTCTATCAGCCAGGTGATGCTGACCAATGAAAGCGCCTGGCGTCCGGAAGCGGAGACCCGTGCCGGCCTGCTGAAAATCTGGCAGGTGATGCAGGATTGCGTCGACGCCGGCTGTCGCAACGAAGGGATTTTGCCGGGGGGGCTGAAGGTCAAGCGTCGCGCCGCCGCCCTGCATCGCCAGTTGTGCAAGAACCCGGAGTCCGCGCTGCGCGATCCACTGTCGGTGCTGGACTGGGTCAACCTGTATGCGCTGGCGGTCAACGAAGAAAACGCCAACGGCGGGCGCGTGGTCACCGCCCCCACCAACGGTGCGGCCGGAATTGTGCCAGCGGTGCTGCATTACTACATGCGCTTTATCCCGGGCGCCAACGAGGACGGCGTGGTGCGCTTTCTGCTCACCGCGGCGGCCATCGGCATTTTGTACAAGGAAAACGCCTCGATCTCCGGGGCTGAAGTCGGCTGCCAGGGCGAGGTCGGCGTGGCCTGCTCCATGGCCGCAGGCGCTTTGTGTGAGGTGCTGGGCGGCACGGTTTCCCAAGTGGAAAACGCCGCCGAGATCGGTATGGAACACAACCTCGGTCTGACCTGCGACCCGATTGGCGGCCTGGTGCAGGTGCCCTGCATCGAGCGCAACGCCATGGGTTCGGTCAAGGCGATCAACGCGGTGCGCATGGCCTTGCGCGGTGACGGGCAACACTTCGTCTCGCTGGATAAGGTGATCCGCACCATGCGCCAGACCGGCGCCGATATGAAAAGCAAATACAAGGAAACCGCCCGTGGCGGTTTGGCGGTCAACATTATCGAGTGCTGACGCCTACAAGCGCGCCAGCACGTTTTTTCAGGAGCTGAATATGTCCACCGAAACCCTGTTGAAAACCCCATTGCACGCACTGCACCTCGAGCTGGGCGCACGTATGGTGCCTTTCGCCGGCTACGACATGCCGGTGCAATACCCGCTGGGCGTGATGAAGGAACACCTGCACACCCGTGAACAGGCCGGTTTGTTTGACGTGTCCCACATGGGCCAGATCCGCCTCACCGGCGCGAATGCCGCCAAGGCCCTGGAAACCCTGGTGCCGGTCGACATCATTGACCTGCCGGTGGGCATGCAGCGCTACGCCATGTTCACCAACGATCAGGGCGGCATCCTCGACGACCTGATGGTGGCCAACCTGGGTAACGACGAACTGTTCCTGGTGGTCAACGCCGCCTGCAAGGATCAGGACCTGGCTCACCTGCGCCAACATATCGGCGAGCAGTGCAGCATTGAGCCGCTGTTCGAAGAACGGGCCTTGCTGGCCCTGCAAGGCCCGGAAGCCGTGAAGGTTTTGGCGCGCCTGGCACCGGAAGTCACCCACATGACCTTCATGCAGTTCGCCTCCCTGCGCCTGCTGGGCGTGGATTGTTACGTCAGCCGCTCCGGTTACACCGGCGAAGACGGTTTTGAAATCTCCGTGCCCGCCGCCAGCGCCGAAAGCCTGGCCCGCAGCCTGCTGGCCGAAACCGAAGTGCAGGCCATCGGCCTGGGCGCCCGCGACTCGCTGCGCCTGGAAGCCGGTTTGTGCCTGTATGGCCACGACATGAACACCGACACCACGCCGATCGAAGCCAGCCTGTTGTGGGCGATCTCCAAGGCCCGCCGCGCCGACGGCGCACGTGCCGGTGGCTTTCCCGGGGCGGACCGCATCTTTACCCAGCAGCAAACTGGCGTGAGCCGCAAACGCGTCGGCCTGCTGCCTCAGGAGCGTACCCCGGTGCGTGAAGGTGCAGAAATCGTCGACGAACACGGCAGCGTGATCGGCAGCGTCTGCAGTGGCGGCTTTGGTCCGTCCTTGGGCGGACCGCTGGCCATGGGTTACCTGGACAACGCGTTCATTGCACTGGATACCGAAGTGTCTGCGTTGGTACGTGGGAAAAAGGTGCCACTGCGTGTAAGTAAAATGCCATTTGTACCGCAACGTTACTTCCGTGGTTGATGGACTGTTCCTATAAGTAACGCGGTTGCGTTAACGTGCACTAATCTGTAACGCAACCGCCATAAAACAGTGCATTCACGATAGTCATTGTTTAAGGAACTAACCTATAACAAGTGACCATTTCTATCGAATAAGCCAGGACTTCATTGTTGACCGAAGTGTCATAAAGCCGAGTAAATTCTGGGCTTTGCACAGGGCTTGTTTTTTCTCCATTAGTTGTCGTAGAGTTTGCCCACTGTGTTTGCATGGGTCGCTTGGAACCTGGACCTGGGCAGTAGCTGAAGTAGTTGTGCTACAACCCGTTCGACGTCTCTTACTTTCCTGCAACCCAGCCCAGTACTCTTTCATGTGAAAGGGGCTGTCATTAATTTTTAGCGTCAAGGAAATAAGAAAATGGCTGAACGTCAGAGCGATACCGTCAAGTGGTTTAACGACGAGAAAGGGTTTGGTTTTATCACTCCAGAAAGCGGTCCGGATCTGTTCGTGCATTTCCGCGCTATTCAGGGCAACGGCTTCAAGAGCCTGAAAGAAGGCCAGAAAGTGACGTTCGTTGCTGTGCAAGGCCAAAAAGGCATGCAGGCTGACGAAGTACAAGCAGAAGGCTGATCCCTCTTGCGACAAAAAGCCCCTGATGCTGACATCAGGGGCTTTTTTATGTGCGTTTGCTCGTAAAATGGCTTTTTTCTCCAGAGAGCCTGCCATGTCCAAACCCCTGCTGAGCCCCCAAGGCGAATTCCCCGCCGTTGGCCTGGGCCGTCGTCTGGCAGCGATGTTCTATGACTTCCTGTTGTGCACCGCCCTGCTGATCGTCACCGCGTTTATCTACAAGCTGGTGTGGATCGCGTTTATCGGCGAAGCCAAAATGCGCACACTCACCGAGTCCGGCGCGCTCGACGGTGACCCGTTGTTGTCGACGATTTTGTTTTGTGTGCTGTTCGGTTTTTTCGCCAAGTTCTGGACTCATTCAGGGCAGACGCTGGGCATGCAGGTATGGGGCGTACGCGTACAGAACGCTGACGGCTCGCGGATCAGCCTGTGGCAGGCGCTGCTGCGCTTTGTGGTGTCGATTGCGTCATGGTTGTGCGTGGGGCTGGGGTTTATCTGGTCGTTGTTCGACAAGCAAAAACGCAGCTGGCATGACATCTATTCGGACACGCAGTTGGTGCGAATCCCCAAGCAGAAGAAGTGATTTCTGGACGTAGGAGATCAAATGTGGGAGCTGGCTTGCCTGCGATAGCATCACCTGGGTGCATCACAAAGACCGAGTCGCCTGCATCGCAGGCAAGCCAGCTCCCACACTTTTTGACCGGTTCAGCCTCAGGTCAGGCGTTACCGGCGAGTTTCAGGCGCGCAGCCTGGGTGAAATCCAGCATGCGCTTGAGCGGCCGTACGGCCTGCGGGATCACCGACGGTTCAACGAATATCTCATTGCTGCCTTCACGCAGGCACTGCAGCGTGCGCTCCAGCGTATTCATCGCCATCCACGGGCAGTGCGCGCAGCTGCGGCATGCCGCGCCGTTACCCGCAGTAGGTGCTTCGACAAAGACTTTGTCCGGGCACAGCTGCTGCATTTTGTAGAAAATCCCGCGGTCGGTGGCCACGATGAAAGTCTTGTTCGGCAAACGCTGCGCAGCGGCAATCAGTTGGCTGGTGGAGCCCACCGCATCCGCCAATTCGATCACCGAAGTCGGTGATTCCGGATGCACCAGGATCGCCGCATCCGGGTACAGCGCCTTCATGTCTTCCAACTGTTTGGACTTGAACTCTTCGTGGACGATGCAGGCACCGTCCCACAACAGCATGTCCGCACCGGTCTGGCGTTGGATATAGGTGCCCAGGTGTTTGTCAGGGCCCCAGATAATCGTCTCGCCGTTGTCCATCAGGCTTTCGACGATTTCCAGCGCGCAGCTGGAGGTAACGACCCAGTCGGCGCGGGCTTTGACCGCCGCCGAAGTATTCGCGTAAACCACCACGGTGCGCTCGGGATGCTGATCGCAAAACGCCGAAAACTCATCCACCGGGCACCCGAGGTCCAGAGAACACGTGGCTTCCAGGGTCGGCATAAGGATGCGTTTTTCAGGCGTGAGGATTTTCGCGGTCTCGCCCATGAAACGCACACCGGCCACCAGTACGGTCTTGGCCGGGTGGGCGGCGCCGAAGCGGGCCATTTCCAGGGAGTCGGAGACACAGCCGCCGGTCTCTTCGGCCAGGGCCTGAATTACCGGGTCGCAGTAGAAGTGGGCAACCAGCACCGCGTCCTGAGCCTTCAGCTCGGCGGCGATGGCGGCACGCAGGCTCGCCTCTTCATCGGCGCTGAGCACCTTGGGCTGCTTGGCGTCGAGGTGGGCTTGAACCAGTAGGCGTTCGGAAATTTGCGTCATGTTCGCAAGACCTGCAGGCGCAGCTGCGCGAAAGTCGAGTGTACCACCGGCTCTGGAGCCCTTCGGGCGCCGCCGGACGAAGTGATTGTGTTCATCAAGCACGGTGAAGCTGCGCAAGGCTACAGAATATCGAATCGATTCAAAAGCCTAATCTGGTAGTGGCGAGTACCGAGGTACAACGCCTGAGATACCAGGGGGGAGCGGCTTGGGGGATCTGATTATTGCGGGCAAAAAAAAACCCGGAAATCCTCACTTGCGTGGGCCTTCCGGATTTTCTAAACCGCCAAAAATGGTGGGTCGTGTGGGATTCGAACCTACGACCAATTGGTTAAAAGCCAACTGCTCTACCAACTGAGCTAACGACCCGCTGTGTTGTGGCGCGTATAATACTGATTTCTAAGGATTATTCAACACCTTATTTGAAATAAATCAGAAATAACGCGTTGGGTCAGCAATTCCGGCCGCTTGGAAGCCTTCTGCACGCAGTCGGCAGCTGTCGCATTTCCCACAAGCACGGCCGTCATCGTCTGCCTGATAGCAGGAAACAGTCAGCGAATACTCCACGCCAAGTCCTACACCAGCCTTCACGATATCGGCTTTGCTGAGGTTCTGCAGCGGCGCCAGGATGCGAAAGCCGTGCCCCTCTACACCGGCCTTGGTCGCCAGGTTGGCCATCCGCTCGAACGACTCGACGAACTCCGGGCGACAGTCCGGGTAGCCGGAATAGTCCACCGCATTCACGCCGATAAAGATGTCACGGGCGTTCAGCACTTCTGCCCAACCCAAGGCCAGGGACAGGAACACTGTGTTGCGGGCCGGCACGTAGGTCACCGGGATGCCTTCGCTCGGCGCTTCAGGCACATCAATGCTGCTGTCGGTCAGCGCCGAGCCGCCGATGCCGCTGAGGTTCAGGCCGATCACTTTGTGTTCGGCTACGCCCATCTCACGCGCTACGCGGGCAGCTGCGTTCAGCTCGGCGCGATGGCGCTGGCCGTAGTCGAAGCTCATGGTGTAGCAGGTGTAACCGTCAGCCTGAGCCATCGCCACCACGGTGGCGGAGTCCAGGCCACCGGACAGCAGGATTACAGCGCGTTTTTGCTCAAGTGTTTGTTCAGTCATATCAGCGTCCCGGCTCGTCATTCCAAAGGTATTTATGCAGCTGCAATTGCAGGCGTACGGGGAGGTTATCAGCCACCACCCAGTCGGCGAGGTCACGTGCATTCAGGTCGTGGTGGCTTGGGGAGAACAGCACCTCGCCCGCGCGACGGTCCAGGCCATACTGGATCAGCTTGGAGTTCGCCCAGTCGTAATCTTCACGCGAGCAGATAACGAACTTGACCTGATCATTGGCCGTCAGCAGGTCGATGTTCTCATAGCGGTTGCGATGCGCTTCCTTGGAACCCGGGGTCTTGAGGTCGACCACTCGGCTTACACGCGGGTCCACTGCCGAAATGTCCAGGGCGCCGCTGGTTTCCAGGGACACCTCGTAACCGGCATCGCACAGCTGCTTGAGCAAGGGGATGGCGTTGGGTTGCGCCAGGGGCTCGCCGCCCGTGACACAGACGTAGCGCGGCCGGTAACCGGCAACCTGCTCGAGAATGTCTTCGAGGGTGCGCACTGTGCCGCCACTGAAGGCGTAAGCGCTGTCGCAGTACTGGCAACGCAAAGGGCAACCGGTCAGGCGCACAAATACAGTGGGCAGGCCAGCGGTTCGCGTTTCACCCTGCAACGAGTAAAAAACTTCGGTGATACGTAATGTGTCTTGCATAGTCGCCACGGGCGTAACAGCTAAACAGGCTGTCCGCCTCCGTCAGGCACTTCAAGGAACCCCGCCAACGCGTAAGCCCCAAAAAGCGTGTTTCATAAAAGGGCGTGGATTCTAACGAAAAAACCCGCGCCAGGCGCGGGTTTCTTCTAAACGGGTTGCATCGCTTACAAACGCTGCAGATCCCGTTGAGCCAACTGGGCAGCGGAAGTCCCAGGATACTGGGCCACCACCTGCTGCAGAATGCCTTTGACCTTGTCGGTATGACCCAGGCGGCGCTCTACGTCAGCGAGCTTGTACAGCGAATCCGGCACCTTGGCGTGCTTGGGGTACAGCTGGCTGACCTTGGCAAATGCCTGGCCAGCCCCCTGCAGATCACCCTTGGCCAGGTTGACCTCGCCCAGCCAGTATTGGGCATTGCCCGCGTACTGGCTGTTCGGGTATTTGCGCAGGAAAGCGGTAAATGCCTGGCTGGCTTTATCGAAGTCCTTGGCTTTGATCAGGTCGAACGCTGCATCGTAATACAGCTTTTCTTTGGCCGGATCACCCGGTTCGCTGCTGGCGGCAGGGGCTTGGCTGGCAGCCGCCCCTGCTGCTGCACCACCGGCGGCCGCACTAGGCACGCCACCGGCAGAAGAATTATCAGGAGTTGCGGCAGGTTGAACGCCGGCTCCAATGCGTCGATCAAGATCCTGGTAACGCTCCAGACCTTCTTGCTTCAGCTGGTTCACTTGATTCTGCAGAACTTCAATCGCGCCTTGTTGCTGCGACAATTGATCCTGCATGCGTTGCAGCTGGTTGAACAGTTCGCCCTGTGCGGAGGGGGCGGACGTAGCCGCCCCCCCAGCATAGGCGCCGTTCGTGCCATAACCCGCTGGCGGATAACTGCTCCCGCTATTGTTATAGCCAGAGTTGCTATCTTCCACAGGAACCGCAGCCCACACCGCAAGCGGTGCGAAGCTGAGAGCCAATACAGTTAGAGCACGACGGCACGTTCGCATGACGAATTACTTACGCAGTTCGACGCGACGGTTTTGAGCCCAGGACTGCTCGTCGTGGCCAGTAGCAACTGGACGCTCTTTACCGTAGGAAACCAGTTCCAGTTGGCCTGGAGCAACACCTTGCAGTACCAGGTAGCGCTGAACGGCTTTCGCACGACGCTCGCCCAGTGCCATGTTGTACTCACGAGTACCACGTTCGTCGGTGTTACCTTCCAGAACAACGCGAGCGCCGTTAGCTTTCAGGTCCTTCGCGTGAACGTCCAGAGCGCGCATGGCTTCTGGTTTCAGGTCCGAACTGTCGTATTCGAAGTAGAAAGTGGTGATAGCGCGCAGAGCAGCTTCTTCGCTCAGGGAGCCGTCAACTGCACCAGTGTTAGCGCCGTAACCAGCGTTTGGATCAACAGCTGCGCCTTCACCGGCATTGTCGCCGCCTTTAGACGAGCAACCAACGGCTACGGACAGAGCCAGAGCCAGAGCAGCAAACTTACCAAACTTCAGCATTTCCATCGTGAAACTCCTAATGAACCCCAGTGTGTTAAGTACTTCTTTTTGTAGCGCCGCGTCAGTTCAGGTAAGGGGACCAGGACGGTTCTCTGACTTCGCCTTGAGCGGTAGGAAGCGGGAGCCTTACGCGTCCATTAATGGACACGAGCATCAAGACTCCCCGGCCCTGCTGGCGGGTGGCGTAGATTACCATGGTGCCGTTGGGCGCAACAGTAGCTGACTCATCAAGGTTGGTATCTGTGAGGATTTTTACCGTTCCACGCTGCAAATCCTGGGCCGCAACCCGGAAATTAGTGAAACCATCCTGACGGTGAATCATTACCAACGTCTTTTCATCAGCCGAAAGCTTCGGATTGGCGTTGTAGTTACCAATAAAGGTCACTCGTTCCGCGCTGCCGCCGTTCACATTTGCCTTGTAGACCTGTGGCTTGCCGCCACGGTCGGAGGTGAAGTAGATGGTCGAACCATCTTTACCCCAGAACGGTTCGGTGTTGATGCCCGGGCCGCTGGTAACACGGCTGATCTGGCGCGAAGCCATGTTCATCACGTAGATATCCGGGTTGCCGTCCTTGGACAGCACGAACGCCAGGCGCGAACCATCCGGCGACCAGGCCGGTGCACCGTTCAGACCTTCGAAGTTGGTGATCTGCTCACGACGGCCAGTATCAATGTGCTGGACGAAGATACGCGGACGACGCTGTTCGAAAGACACGTAGGCAATACGCTTGCCGTCCGGCGCGAAGCGCGGCGACAGGATTGGCTCACGCGATTGCAACAGGGTCACGGCGCGTGCACCGTCGTAGTCCGAGCGCTGCAAAGTGTAACGAGTGTTGTCTACGGAGAAGCGTTCAGCCGTTACATACAGCAGACGCGTCGAGAAAGCACCCTTGATACCGGTGAGCTTTTCAAACGACTGGTCCGAAATGTAGTGGGCCATGTCCCGCAGTTGTTCGGCGGTGCCCGATACGCTGCCGGTCAAGACCTGCTGCTCGGTGGCCACGTTGAACAACGTGTACTGGATCTGCAGGCGACCGCCGGCCGGCGTGATGTTGCCGACCATCAGGTACTGCGCGCCAACGGCTTTCCAATCACGGAACACAACTTCGCTGGCCTGGTTCGGCTGGCTGATCATGTTGCCTTTTGGAATCGGCGCGTAGTAACCGGAGTTGCGCAGGTCATCGCTGACGATCTGGGCCATGTCGTCCGGCAGCACGCTGCCGCCCTGCCAGCCGAACGGTACTACCGCGATCGGGGTGGCCCGATCGCTACCGCTGGTGACCAGGATGTTCTTTTCATCCGCCGCCGCTATCCCTGCCATACAGCAAATAACGACAAGCATTCCTCGAAGAAGGTTTCTCACAAGGCTAGATCCTCAGGTGTGAATGTCATCTTGAATGAACGATAGGGAGCGAAGTCGCTTGGTTTCATTCCCTGCATCTCGGTCAACCGGCCAATGTTCTTGACTGCGGCAACCGCCGAACTGTCGAACGAGCCGTCACCACTGGACTTGGCCACGCTGACCGAAGTCACCGTGCCGTCCGGCAACATGCCGATCTGCAGCACTACTGTCATGCCTTTGCGTGCCGAAGGTGGACGTGTCCAGCCTTCTGCTGCCCGTGCCCGAATCAGGTCGTCGAAACTGCCAGCGACTTCATCGCCACGCTCATCGGCCAAGGCTTGCTGACGCTGCGGCGTGTCGGAAAGCAAATCTGCCAGGGCCTGGGCCTTTTTCTCTTCGGCGGATTTACGTGCTGCTTCCTGAGCCTTTTTCTTGGTGGCGTCGGCGGCAGCTTTCTTCTTCGCATCATCGGCGATTTTCTTCTTCGCCTCGTCTGCTTCAGCTTTTTTCTTGGCGTCTTCGGCGGCTTTCTTCTTCGCGTCTTCGACTATCTTTTTCTTGGCGTCTTCAGCGGCCTTTTTCTTGGCCTCTTCTTCGGCAGCTTTTTTCGCTTCGTCTTCGGCTTTCTTCTTGGCTATATCAGCCAATTGTTTCTCTTCGGCCTTTTTAGCGTCGGCAGCTTTCTCGGCTTTTTTGGCTTCATCAGCCTTTTTCGCCTCGTCGGCCTTCTTCGCTTCGTCAGCCTTTTTCGATTCCTCGGCCTTTTGAGCCGCCTCTTCTTTCTTTTGTTCCGCAGCAGCCTTCACCGCTTCCTGCTCGACCTTCTTCTGTTCCATCTGCTCGACTTCAGTCTGGCGCGCAGCCGACTTCTGGGCCTCACCCGCAATCTTCTGATTGGTCTGGGTGGTGGCCTGGCTTTTCGATTTCAGCTGATACAGGGTCGCCTGCACGATCGGCTTGGCTGGCGGCAGGTCCGGGGTCATGGCAAAGCTGACGAACAGCATGCCAAACACCAGGACGTGCAGGGCAATTGCCCAGACGCTAGGCCAGAAGAAGCTTTCCGAGGCGGACGGCTCTCGCTGTTGCTGCATCAGGGCGCCTCGGTAATCAAGCCAACGTTACCGACGCCGGCTTTCTGCAGCCCGCCCATGGCGCCCATCACGGAGCCATAGTCGACAGACTTGTCGCCGCGGATGAACACCTGGGTGTGCTTGCCGCCTTCGTTGCCGGAGCGAATGATCTTGGTCACCGCATCGGTCATCGCCGGCAAGGTCAGGGCCTTGTCTTGCTGTTTCTGGGTGTCGACTTCGCTGCCAAGGTTCCAGTAATAGGTCTTGTCAGACTTGATCGAAATGGTCAGGACCTGTGTGTTGTTGTCTTGCGGCAAGGCTTCACTGGAAACCTTGGGCAGATCAACCTTCACGCCCTGGTTGAGCATCGGCGCGGTCACCATGAAGATGACCAGCAGTACCAGCATCACGTCGATGTAGGGCACTACGTTCATCTCGGCGACCGGCTTGCGCTTTTTGCGAGCTCGAGCGATTAAAGCCATTGGGAATTACCTGCTTATTCTTCGCTGGTGTGCACTTTACGGTGCAGGATCGCCTGGAATTCATCGGCGAAGGTGTAGTAACGGCCGATCAAGGTTTCGCTGGTGGCGGCAAAACGGTTGTAGGCGATTACTGCGGGGATAGCGGCAAACAGGCCGATCGCGGTGGCGATCAGGGCTTCGGCGATACCCGGAGCCACAGTGGCCAGGGTCGCTTGCTGGGCCTGAGCCAGGCCACGGAAGGAGTTCATGATGCCCCACACGGTGCCGAACAGACCGATGTACGGGCTCACGGAACCTACGGTGGCGAGGAACGGCAAGCTTTGTTCAAGCTTCTCTTCTTCGCGGGAGATGGCCACGCGCATGGCGCGGGCCACGCCTTCCATCACGGCTTCCGGATCAACGCCCGGCTGTTGACGCAGGCGCGAGAACTCCTTGAAGCCGGCGCGGAAGATCTGCTCGACACCCGAATCCGGGTCCGGGTTGCTGCCGGCCTGGCGGTACAGTTTGGACAGGTCGATACCCGACCAGAAGCGCTCTTCAAAGCTCTCCAGGGCACGTCGACCGGCGCGCAGCAGGTTGCTGCGCTGAAAAATCATGACCCAAGAGGTAACCGATGCGGCTACCAGGGTCAGCATGACCAGTTGAACCACAACACTGGCATTGCTGACCAGGCTCCACATGGAGGAATGGTCGACGACGGTAGGTTCCACGCTAAATCTCCTGCTTTGATTGTTTACCCGCGCCGCTCACGGCGGCAAAGGCCGCACGTAGAGTTTCGGGAATGGCCCGAGGTTTCAAACTGTTGGTGCGCACACACGCCACCAGGAACTGCCCCTCACAGAGCAGCGTTGCATCCGTTGCCCGCCTGACCTGCTGCTTGAAACGCAGGCTGGCACGGTTCAATTCGATTACTTGCGCACTGACCAGCAGTTCATCGTCCAATCGCGCCGGCGCGTAATACCGAGCCTCGCTGGAATGCACGACAAACAACAGGTCCTCCCCCGCCAGCTGGGATTGGGCAAAGCCCAGCTCCCGTAGCCGCTCGGTTCGAGCCCGCTCCATGAACTTGAGGTAATTGACGTAATACACGATGCCGCCGGCATCGGTGTCTTCGTAATAAACGCGACAGCGATGTGCGAACGACTGATCCCCATTTTGCGCGCGCATACTCTAGTGCTTACTCCTCAGGTTGCCAATCCGGCTGGGCAACTGTTTTTGCTTTAGCTGAATCATTTCCAGTGACTGAATGACGACGCCAGCCACTAGGACAGCACAAACCTCGAATAAATCGACGAAGAACCTGCTTTTAATCGTCCACTGCATCGAGGAATTCGTCTACCACAGGCATCTCACCCAATCGTGACGGAATGTTTAACCCGAAGTGCAGATAGGCATGGCGCGTCACCACCCGCCCCCTTGGTGTGCGCATGATGTAGCCCTGCTGGATCAGGTACGGCTCCAGCACGTCTTCAATGGTATGGCGCTCTTCACTGATTGCGGCCGCCAGGCTGTCCACGCCCACCGGGCCACCGTCGAACTTCTCGATCATGGTCAAGAGTAGACGTCGATCCTGGTGATCGAAGCCATGCTCGTCCACATCCAGCAGGTTCAGCGCCAAATCCGCCACGGCTTTGGTGATATGCCCCTTGGCCCGCACTTCGGCAAAGTCGCGTACGCGGCGCAGCAAACGGTTGGCAATCCGTGGCGTACCGCGAGCGCGACGGGCGATTTCAAATGCGCCTTCCGGGTCCAGCGGCAAGCCAAGAATGCTCGCCGAACGACTGACGATGGTCGCCAGGTCTGCGGTGCTATAGAACTCCAGACGTTGAACAATGCCGAAACGGTCTCGCAGCGGGTTGGTCAACATGCCTGCGCGGGTGGTCGCGCCGACCAATGTGAACGGCGGCAAATCAAGCTTGATCGAACGCGCTGCCGGGCCTTCGCCGATCATGATGTCGAGCTGAAAGTCTTCCATCGCCGGGTACAGCACTTCCTCGACGATCGGCGACAGCCGGTGGATTTCGTCGATGAACAGCACGTCATGCGGCTCAAGGTTGGTCAGCAGCGCCGCCAAGTCACCTGGGCGCTCCAGCACCGGGCCGGAGGTGGACTTGATCGACACGCCCATTTCCTGAGCGATGATATTGGCCAGGGTGGTTTTACCCAGCCCGGGTGGCCCGAAGATCAGCGTGTGGTCCAGGGACTCACTGCGCCCGCGTGCGGCCTGGATGAACAACTCCATCTGTTCGCGCACGGTGGGCTGGCCAATGTAGTCGGCCAGGCTCAGGGGGCGAATGGCGCGGTCCTGGACTTCTTCACGGTCACGCGGGCCGGTGGCCGCAATCAGACGATCAGCTTCAATCACTTAAATCATTCCCTTCAGGGCTCGGCGGATCATGTCTTCGCTGCTCAGGTTCTTGTCCTTGATGGCCGACACCGCCTTGCTGGCCTCCTGCGGCTTGTAGCCCAGGGAGATCAGCGCGCTGACGGCATCGCTTTCGGCGCTGGCGACCTGGCCAGCCGGCATATCCGGCTGGTTCGGCACCAGCGCAAACATGCTCGGCACCACTTCCCAGGCTTTGAAGCGGTCCTTGAGCTCAACCAGCAGGCGCTCAGCGGTTTTCTTGCCGACCCCCGGCACCTTGGTCAGCGCCGAGGTATCCTGGGCCGAAACCGCACGTACCAGCTCATCCACTTCCAGGCTCGACATCAACGCCAGCGCAAGCTTGGGACCTACGCCATTCAGGCGAATCAGCTCGCGGAAGAAGTCGCGGTCACGCTTGCCAATAAAACCATAGAGCAATTGCGCATCTTCGCGCACCACCAGATGGGTGTGCAGGGTCAGCGGTTCGCCGACCGACGGTAGGCGATAAAGAGTGGTCATGGGCACTTCCAGCTCATACCCCAACCCATTTACATCCAGAATCAGGTGCGGCGGCTGTTTCTCAGCCAGGGTGCCGCGCAAGCGTCCAATCACGGTTCAGATCCTTAAAGCTTGAAGGTCAGAACAGGGCCTGACCGGAAATAACGATTGCGCTGATGCTATCAGAGACGCAGCCGCCCGCCACGACTGCGTGCCGTACCAAGGCCGTGGGGCAACAGGCTGGAACGGGTGTGCGCGTGGCAAATGGCAATGGCCAGGGCGTCGGAGGCGTCGATCTGCGGTTTTGAGGTGAGTTTGAGCATGTGCATGACCATCATCTGCACCTGCTCTTTATTCGCCGCGCCGGTGCCGACCACGGCCTGTTTGACCTGGGTCGCGGTGTATTCAGCGATTTCCATGCCCTCCTCCGCACCGGCCACGATAGCGGCGCCACGCGCCTGGCCGAGCTTCAACGCGGAGTCGGCGTTCTTGGCCATGAACACCTTCTCGATACCCATGGTGACCGGCCCGTAGGTCTGGATCACCTCACGCACACCGCGATAGACGATCTGCAGGCGCTCGGCCAACTCGCCCGCGCCGGTGCGGATGCAGCCCGAGGCGACGTAGACGCAGCCACGCGGGGTCTGCTGCACCACGCCAAAACCGGTGATGCGCGAACCGGGGTCGATACCTAGGATTAAAGTCATAACACCTGCGGTTTGGGTAAAAACAATTTCTGACACACCGTAGTTTCAATGTGGGAGGGGGCTTGCCCCCGATAGCGGTGGTTCAGTCGATTTATAAGTAACTGACACACCGCCATCGGGGGCAAGCCCCCTCCCACATTTTGACCTCATCGCTTTTTAGACCAGCTGTTCGGCTACAGACTCAGGGATGTCGGCATTCGAATACACGTTTTGCACATCATCCAGGTCTTCGAGCATATCCAGCATCTTCAGCACCTTCTGCGCGCCGCCCAGGTCCAGCTCGGCGCTGGTGGTCGGCAGCATCACGATTTCCGCGTCGGTGCCTTTGAAACCGGCAGCTTCCAGCGCGTTACGCACGGCGTAGAACCCGGCGAACGAGGTAAACACGTCGATGGAACCGTCTTCGTTGGTCACCACGTCGTCGGCGTCCGCTTCCATGGCTGCTTCGATCAGTGCGTCTTCATCCACACCCGGTGCGAAGGAGATCTGCCCCTTGCGCTCGAACAGGTAGGCCACCGAACCATCGGTGCCCAGGTTGCCGCCGCATTTGCTGAATGCGTGGCGCACGGCCGCGGCGGTACGGTTGCGGTTGTCGGTCATGCACTCGACCATCACGGCTACGCCGCCCGGGCCGTAGCCTTCGTAGCTCAGCTCGACCATGTCGTCGGTGTCGGCGGCGCCGGCACCACGGGCCACGGCGCGGTCGATGATGTCGCGGCTCATGTTCGCGCCAAGGGCCTTGTCCAATGCCAGGCGCAGACGCGGGTTGGAGCCCGGGTCACCACCGCCTTGACGGGCAGCGACGGTCAGCTCGCGAATCCACTTGGTGAAGATCTTGCCTTTCTTGGCATCCTGACGCTCTTTGCGGTGCTTGATGTTCGCCCACTTGGAATGGCCAGCCATAACACAACTCCGAAATTCTCTAAAAACCTTGTCAATCCCGCCCCAGGCAGGACTTCTCTGTTTAAATCACAACCCTTGTAACGCAAAGGCGCATCCGAAGATGCGCCTTTTTAGACTGCGTAAACCTCAGTGCGCTTCCACGCAGCAGCCTTACTCAGCCTTCGGCGTCTCGCGCAGACGGATGTGCAGTTCGCGCAGCGCCTTGGCATCCACCACACCCGGAGCCTGGGTCATGACGTCCGCAGCACTCTGGGTTTTCGGGAAGGCAATCACCTCACGGATCGACTGCGCGCCGGTCATCAGCATCACCAGACGGTCCAGGCCGAACGCCAAACCACCGTGCGGCGGCGCGCCGTATTTCAGGGCGTCGAGCAGGAAGCCGAATTTCTCTTCCTGTTCCGCTTCGTTGATGCCCAGCAGGCGGAACACCGCTTGCTGCATCTCTTTGCGGTGGATACGGATCGAACCGCCACCCAGCTCGGTGCCGTTGAGCACCATGTCGTAGGCACGGGACAGCGCGCCAGCCGGGTTGGCTTCCAACTCTTCAGGCGAGCACTTCGGCGCGGTGAACGGGTGGTGCAAGGCGCTGAAGCTGCCGTCGTCGTTCTCTTCGAACATCGGGAAGTCGACGACCCACATCGGCGCCCACTTGCAGGTCAGCAGGTCCAGGTCGTGGCCCAGCTTGATCCGCAGCGCGCCCAGGGCTTCGCTGACGATCTTGGCCTTGTCGGCACCGAAGAACACGATGTCGCCGTCGACGGCACCGACGCGGTCGAGGATCGCGTTCAGGTTGTCCAGCGGAATGTTTTTCACGATCGGCGATTGCAGGCCGTCAACGCCATTGGCGCGCTCGTTGACCTTGATGTACGCCAGGCCCTTGGCACCATAGATGCCGACGAACTTGGTGTAGTCGTCGATCTGCTTGCGCGGCATGCTCGCGCCGCCAGGCACGCGCAGCGCGGCGATCCGGCATTTAGGGTCGTTGGCAGGGCCGCTGAACACCTTGAAGTCGACTTCCTTGAGCTGGTCGGCCACGTCCACCAGTTCCAGCGGGTTACGCAGGTCTGGCTTGTCGGAACCGTAGCGGCGCATGGCTTCTTCGAAGGTCATGTGCGGGAATTCGCCGAATTCCAGATCCAGCACTTCCTTGAACAGGTTGCGGATCATTTGCTCGGTGATGCCCATGATCTCTTTTTCATCGAGGAAGCTGGTCTCGATGTCGATCTGGGTGAATTCCGGCTGGCGGTCGGCGCGCAGGTCTTCGTCACGGAAGCACTTGGCGATCTGGTAGTAACGGTCGAAGCCGGCGACCATCAGCAGTTGTTTGAACAACTGCGGCGATTGCGGCAAGGCGAAGAACGAACCGGCGTGGGTACGGCTCGGCACCAGGTAGTCACGTGCGCCTTCCGGGGTCGCCCGGGTCAGGATCGGCGTTTCGACGTCGAGGAAGCCGTTTTCGTCGAGGAAGCGGCGGATGCTGGTGGTCATGCGCGAACGCAGACGCAGCTTCTCGGCCATTTCCGGGCGACGCAGGTCCAGGAAGCGGTAGCGCAGGCGGGTTTCTTCGCCAACGTCGGAGTATTCATTGAGCGGGAACGGCGGGGTTTCCGACTCGTTCAGCACTTCCAGCTCGTAGCCCAGCACTTCGATGGCGCCGGAGGCCATGTTGGCGTTTACGGCACCGGCCGGACGCAGGCGAACCTTGCCGGTGATCTTTACAACGTACTCGCTGCGCACGCGGTCGGCGGCGGCGAAGCTCTCGGCGCGGTCCGGATCGAACACCACCTGGGCCAGACCATCACGATCACGGATATCGAGGAAGATCACCCCGCCGTGGTCGCGGCGACGGTGAACCCATCCGCAAAGGGTGATTTCCTGACCATCCAGGGTCTCGTTCAGTTGGCCGCAATAGTGGCTGCGCATCATGGTAGTGGTTTCACTTCTCGTAATTCGAAATTCGGTGGAGGTCTGCCTCGTCACCGTACATTAAAGCAGGGGACGGATAATGCAGGAGCCTGCGCATTGAGTTCAACTCAGTCTGCTTTGTCGCCGCCCGCCAGGTTTTTCTTGGCGCCGGTCTTGAAATCGGTCTCGTACCAGCCGCTGCCGCTTAGACGGAAGCCCGGCATGGACAACATCTTCTTCAGCTCAGGAGCCTGGCAAGCAGGGCAATCGACCAGCGGCGCGGCGCTGATCTTCTGAATGGCTTCCAACTGATGACCACAGGAAGCACATTGATAGTCGTACATGGGCATGGAGATGTCTCGGCGATCAGATCGTTACTGCGCCGCGCCTGTCCCAGGACAAGCCCTGGCATGCGCAGCAAAGCGCGGGATTATATCTGGTAAATCGAGGCAGCGCAGCCGGCTTTCTGCCCGGAGCCTCGCCCACCCAGACAGCAGGCCGGCCCCGGCACCGCCTGATTACTCAGGGTCTGGTGGGGTAACCCGACCTTTTAACAGGTGAACCACGCACACCACCCTGACCAGCCCACTGAAGTTTTTCACCCCCCCATACCGCAGGTGCACTTCCCGATCGACATAAGACAGCAACGCGCTGACGGAGCAGGCGTTGATCCTGGCGATTTCCGTGAGGATATTCCAATAGATCTGCTCAAGCCGCAGGCAAGTGGAAAACCCATTGAGCCGCACCGATCGGGACAATGGCTTGGCCAGCCCCATATCAAACCCTTTCGCGAAGGGGTCGACCTTTATCTTATGAAAACCACCGGTTTCCATTACTCCGTTACCGACTCCACGTGACATACACCTGACACTCCATTGCCAAACAGCAGCCCATGGGATCTCCCATTGGGCAATGGCCCTATAAAACAGCAGGCAGAGGCAGGCAGCCAGAAGACGGGACGTTGATAGGCGTAGGACAACGCCAGGAAATGCGTGGAAACAAGCGAGTGGCGCCCGCGAGCGCCACTCAATGCCTGTGTTTACTGGTTTTCGAGCAGGGAGCGCAGCATCCACGCGGTTTTTTCGTGAACCTGCATACGCTGGGTCAACAAGTCGGCGGTTGGCTCATCGCTGACCTTGTCGAGCAACGGGAAGATACCGCGAGCGGTGCGAGTGACCGCTTCCTGACCCGCTACCAGTTGCTTGATCATTTCTTCGGCGCTGGGCACACCTTCCTCTTCCTTGATGGAAGACAGGCGGGCGTAGATCGAATAGGCACCCGGCGCCGGGAAGCCCAGGGCACGGATCCGCTCGGCAATGGAATCCACCGCCAGCGCCAACTCGTTGTACTGCTCTTCGAACATCAAGTGCAGCGTACGGAACATCGGGCCCGTAACGTTCCAATGGAAGTTATGGGTCTTCAAGTACAGTACATAGGTATCGGAAAGCAGCCGGGAAAGCCCGTCGACGATGGATTTACGATCTGCTTCGCTGATACCGATATCGATTGCCATGTTTATCCCCTTCAATTGACAAGCATTCATTGATCAGGTGCAGGACCACTCTAGCAAGAGTGTCGCGGATGCGCAGCCAGGCACACCCACGCGACGTGCGGCAAATCGCCCCTATGGCGCGCGGCAACGTCGGGTTCGGGACTGCTACGCAGTCCAACGCGGGCAAGCCCGTTCGCCACACAAACGCCTGCACCTGTCTAGGACAAGCGTTTGACGCAGAAATGCCATGGGCCTTGCAACCCCCGCAAATGCTTGATTTGAGTAGGCACAGCCTTTGCTGTTAAATAGGCGGCGTGTCGCTGCCGTTAATTTCCGCGGCCGGCGGCATAGGCTGATACCCGCGCACGTGCTTAACGCCTCCCATTGTTCAGAAGCGAACCGTGCCAGTCAGCTCTTCCTTGTGATCCGTCTTAACGTGAGTTAATCAAAATGTTGAAAATCGTCCACCTGCTAACGGGCGTTGCAGCTTTGCTGCTGTCCTTTATACCGAGCTTGCAACAGGGAAGCCCTCCCTACCTGGAACAACACGACGCTCTGTACCTGGCCTTGTTCGGCCTTCTTAACCTGACGCTGGCACCGGTGATCCCTTACTGGAACAAAGGCACGCGTCATCAACTGCAAAACCTGGTCAGCGCGCTGCTGGTACTGACCGTTGTCGTTCAAACCCTCACCCTCCTGGCACCTATGCCTGAAGTCGGCGGCCACCCGGCCATCCTGCTCAGCCTGGTGATTGCTGTGGTCGCCATCGTTCTTCACCTGGCCATCAGCTTCTACCGTTCGTCCCCTGCGGCCGCGTCGCAAAACTACGACATGACCAACCGGGATACCGGCACCGTCAAGTGGTTCAACACCTCCAAAGGCTTCGGCTTTATTTCCCGCGATTCGGGCGACGATATTTTCGTCCACTTCCGGGCCATTCGCGGCGAAGGCCATCGCGTCCTGGTGGAAGGCCAGCGTGTGGAGTTCTCCGTCATGAATCGCGACAAAGGCTTGCAGGCCGAAGACGTGATCGCTGCCCTGCCGCGTCGCTGATTCCAGCCGTCGCAGCAAAAAAAACCGCGATCCGGCGTTGACCGGATCGCGGTTTTTTATTGCACCCCGTTCACTCAATAGTGTGGCGGCGGCGCTTCCTCTTCGGAGGTCTCGAACTGACCCCCCATTTCTTCCTGGCGCTTGAGCAACGCGGCCATCTGCAATTGCAGGCGCTCGACGGCCCGTTGCTGGGTGACGAGGATGTCATTGAGGGTCTCGATGGTGTCGTCCTGGAAGGCCAGGCGGCTTTCCAGGTCCGTCACGCGGTCTTGCAAATCCATGGTTCAGCCCTGCGCAAAAATAAAGTCGGCAGGCAACAACTCACGCATGCGTGCGCGAATAGCCGCTACCTGTTGTTCGGTATAAGGCTGCGCCGGATGCTTGCCCCACACTGGCGCCGGCCAGGCGGCGTCATCGCGTTTGCGCACGATGACATGCACATGCAATTGGCTGACGACATTGCCCAGCGCACCAATATTCATCTTGTCGGCGACCAAGCCTTCATTAAGCAACTGCGCCAGGGTGGTGGTTTCTTGCCACAGTGTTTGTTGATCTGCGACATCCAGCTGAAACACTTCGCTGATACCGTTGATGCGCGGCACCAGGATGAACCACGGGTAGTTCGAGTCATTGGACAGCAGCAGGCGGCACAGCGGGAAGTCCCCAATGGCCAGTGTGTCTTGTTGCAGGCGTTGATCTAGGGCGAACACCACGGGCACTCCGTTCGGCAGGTCAGTTTCAGGGGCCCAGCATACATTCGAATGCCTCAGGCTTCACGGCATTGCGCAGAGTCACGACGCAATCCGATAAAAAACCTGCACCCTTTCGATGCAGTTGAGTATTTGGGCTACGCTAACTCGGGCCTCACCGGAATGCACCAAAATGACCCACTTGTGCTTCAAAGGGATCCGCCAAGTACCCACTCATGAGGGTGGAGCGGTAACGTTTTCCCCCGGCACGGGATTTGTGCACCACCGAAGAGGTGTAACGCAGGCGTGTCAAGCCCAAACCAAACGGCGCAAAAAGCCCGTGCTTATGCGGTTTTTACACGCACGTAACGATTTTCACGAAAAAATGACATTCGGTTACCGGTTTGGGCGCGCTTGTTGCATTCACACCCATATCGTCGGCAACGACACCCGCCTGGAAGCAGGTGTTTCGCGATAAAAACGGTGGCGTTTCAATATGTACCAGGGACGAGTTCAAACTTCCTAGGGGGGTTGAAAACAGTATTGAAGTTGTCAGCCCGGTTACACGCGGGCTGTGAATTTGCGACAGGGAGCTAGCAATTTACGACAGCCTCGTAAAGAAGCTGAAAGGATAGATGGGTAAGTATCGTCAATAGAGTCTGCGTGATATAACTTTGCGCCGACACAATAAAGAAAGAGCCGCCCAGATAAAAATACAGGTGGGACGGCAGTACTCTTCCTAAAACCAAAGGAGCAAATCACGATGCGCGTGATGAAGTGGAGCATGATCGCCCTGGCTGTTTCAGCAGGCACTACGCAGTTCGCAATGGCGTCCGCTCAAGACGATGCCAAGGGCTTTGTTGAAGACAGCACGTTCAGCATCAATACCCGTGCACTGTATTTCAGCCGTGATTTCCGTAATGAGCCAGCGAATGGCTACACTATCGTCAACGGCAAGCGTAAAAGCCGTGCGGAAGAGACAGGTCTTGGCTTCAATGGCCTGTACGAATCCGGCTTCACCCAAGGCACCATCGGCGTCGGTATTGATGTGATCGGCCTGCTGGGCGTGAAGCTCGATAGCGGCAAAGGTCGCGCGGGTACAGGTCTGTTCCCAACGGGTTCGGATGGTCGTTCGCAAGACGACTACTCCAAAGGCGGCGGAGCGGTTAAGTTCCGTTTCTCGAACACCGTACTGAAAGTCGGTGACCAGTACACTACGGCACCTGTATTCGCCTCTGACGATAGCCGTCTGCTGCCAGAGCTGCCACAAGGTATCTCGCTCACCAGCAATGAGATCAAGGGACTGAAACTGGAAGGCGGTCACTTCACTTCCAGCGTCGCGCAGAACCAGACCTACCGTGACAGCCTTGGCCTGACAACGACTGACTTTGTCGGTGGTGTCTACTCGTTCACCCCAGAGTTCACCGGTAGCCTGTACTACGCAAAAACCGAAGATTACTTCCGCAAGTACTACAGCAACCTCAACTGGACCCACGCGCTTAGCGACGACCAGTCGTTCGCTCTGGACTTCAACATCTACGACACCAAGAGTGAAGGTGCCGGCCTGCAACGCGCCGAGAAAGATGGTACGACCAAGCTCGACAACCGCGCGTTCAGCTTGCAGGGTGCTTACACCGTTGGCGCTCATACCTTCACCCTGGCAGCCCAGAAAGTTACTGGCGACGGCGACTACGGCTACGGCGTAGACGGCGGCGGCACAGTGTTCCTGGCCAACTCCATCGCCCGTTCCGACTTCAACGCCGAAGGCGAGAAGTCCTACCAGGCGCGTTACGACATCAACATGGCGACCTTCGGCGTTCCTGGCCTGAGCTTCATGACTCGTTATGTCACCGGTAGTGGCGCCAACACTGGGACCACTTCGAACGGCAAAGAGTGGGAACGCGACATCGAAGCCAAGTACGTAGTCCAGAGCGGCCCGGCTAAAAACCTGAGCCTGCGTCTGCGTCAAGCTACCTATCGCTCTGGCGATGGCGTGTACTACGGTTCGCCTTCGATCGACGAGCTGCGTCTGATCGCGAACTACCCGCTGAACATCTTGTAATTGACGGTTTAATTACAACGATGACTTAAGGCTTCGGCCTTAAATAAAAAGCCGCCCTCTTGTGAACAAGGGGCGGCTTTTTTATTGCTGTATTGTTTCAGCGCCGGGATAACTAGCAAGCTAACTATCTAGTCTAAACTCACCGCACCGAAGCTGACCTACCGGCCAAGTTCGATGCCATTGCTGATTATTACTTGGCTGCTGTTTCCTGCATCACGCGAATAACCCGCTGCGGAAATGGAATATCAATATTCGCTGCCTTCAAACGGTCGCGTGCCAGCTCATTGAACATGAACACCACGTCCCAATAGTCTGAAGTCTTGGTCCAGCAACGCAAAGAAACAGTGATCGAGCTATCGCCCAGTGTCGATACCACCGCCGCAGCGGCTGGATCAGCCAGCACACGCGGGTCTTTTGCCAGCTCCAGCAGCACTTCACGGGCTTTTTGCAGGTCAGCCTCATAGTCGACACCCACATCGAACACCACCTTGCGGGTCGGCTGACGGTTGGTATTGGTGATGATGCCGTTGGACAGGATGCCGTTGGGCACGATGACGGTCTTGTTGTCACCGGTACGCAACACGGTGTGGAAGATCTGGATGCTGTCGACAGTACCCGAGGTGCCCTGGGCCTCGATCCAGTCACCAATGCGGAACGGGCGGAACAGCAGAATCAGCACACCGCCGGCAAAGTTGGCCAAGCTGCCTTGCAGCGCCATGCCAATTGCCAGGGTCGCACCTGCGATGGCGGCCACGAACGAAGTCGTCTCGACGCCGATCATAGAAGCCACACTGACAACCAACATGATCTTCAGCACGATATTCGCGATGCTCACCACAAAACCTTGCAACGCCAGGTCGGCATTGCGCATCGCCAGAAGGCGACCCATCTTGTGCGTCAGCTTGTTGATCAGCCACCAGCCGATGATCAGGGTGATCACGGCCAGCAATACGCGGCTGCCGTACTCCATGATCATCGGAATCCAGGCTTGGGATGCCTTCACCAAGTGATCCATTTCAGCGTTCAAATCCATCTAAATTCTCCTGTTTACCGGATGTTCGGCGTATTGAGTGGCCATAAATGCAATTGAGCCCCATAGGGCTCAATTGCAGGCGCAGGTTCTGGGGCGTGGGACGTCAAAAAGCCCCACAGGTTCCCCAAAGTGCCATCAGTCGCGGAAGTTATTGAACTGCAGCGGCATGTCGAAGGTCTTGGCGCGCAAGGCAGCGATCGCCTCTTGCAGATCATCACGCTTTTTGCCGGTCACGCGAACCTGCTCGCCCTGGATGGCGGCCTGGACCTTGAGCTTGGCATCCTTGATGTGGGCCACGATCTTCTTCGCCAGCTCTTTGTCGATGCCTTCTTTGAGTACGGCTTCCTGCTTCATCAGCTTGCCGGAGGCGTAGGCGTCCTTGATTTCAAGGCACTGGGCGTCGATCTTGCGCTTGACCAGGGACAGCTTGAGGATCTCAATCATCGCTTCCAGCTGGAAATCGGCTTCAGCGGTCAGGTTGACGGTCAGTTCCTTTTCCTTGAATTCGAAGCTGCCCTTGCCTTTCAAGTCATAGCGACGGTCCAGTTCCTTGACGGCGTTCTCGACGGCGTTGGTGACTTCGTGTTTGTCCAGTTCAGATACCACGTCGAACGAAGGCATGTGATTTCTCCAATATAAGGGGCGGGCTTCGTCGCGATGGAGCGCGCCCAAGCTAAAATGCCGGGGCATTATAGCGGTTCTTTCGCCGCGTTCACTGTGAGCGGCCCTACGGAGCAAAAACTGATGTCGACCACCTGGCATATTCTCGGCGCCGGCAGCCTGGGCACACTCTGGGCCACCCGCCTGGCGCGTGCCGGTGTGCCCGTCAGGCTGATACTGCGCGATGCTGCCCGCCTGGCCAGCTACCAGGCGGCCCAGGGGCTGACCCTGGTAGAACACGGCGTAGCGCACACCTACCCGGTGATCGGCGAAACACCCGACAGCCCGGAGCCGATTCAGCGCCTGTTGGTGGCGTGCAAAGCCTACGACGCCCAACGCGCCGTCGCACAGTTACAGCACCGGCTGGCACCGAACGCCGAGCTGATCCTGCTGCAAAACGGCCTCGGCAGCCAAGACGCGGTGGCCGCGCAACTGCCCCAGGCCCGCTGCATCTTCGCCTCCAGCACCGAAGGCGCATTTCGTGATGGCGACTGGCGCGTGGTGTTTGCCGGCCACGGCTTCACCTGGCTGGGGGACGCCGGCCACCCTACCCCGCCCCTGTGGCTGGAAGACCTGCACGCCGCCGGTATCCCCCACGAATGGAGCACCGATATTCTTACGCGCCTGTGGCGCAAGCTGGCGCTCAATTGCGCGATCAACCCGCTGACCGTGCTTTACCAATGCCGCAACGGCGAACTGCAAGCGCATCAGTGCGAAGTGGCCACCTTGTGCGCCGAACTCGGCGAACTGCTGGAGTGCTGTGGCCAACCGGCTGCGGCGCAGGATCTGCAGCATGAAGTGGAACGGGTGATCCATGCCACGGCGGCCAATTACTCCTCCATGTACCAGGACGTAGCCAATGGCCGGCGCACCGAAATCAGCTATTTGTTGGGCTATGCTTGCCAGGCGGCAGCGCGTCATCAATTGAGCCTGCCGCATTTGCAGCAGTTGCAGGTACGCCTGGTTGACCAGTTGCTTGCACGCGGATTGCCCCGCGACTGAGCCACGCGCTACCCTGCCCGCCTGTCTATCACCTGGGAAAACCCTGATGCCGCTGCGCCAGCGTCTAGAAAACCTACCGGTCGGGCAGAAACTGCTGGCCGCCCTGCTGGTGCTGCTGACCACCGTATTGCTGGTGGCCAACCTGACCTTTATCAGCGCCGCCTACTGGATCTCCCAGGAAAGCATGGCGCCCCAAGCCTTGCAGGCCATCGGCCGCCTGGTGTCCAACCCGGCCCTCGCCGCCGAAGCCCTCGAGTCTCCGGCCAAGGCCGAAGCCCTGCTCAATGAACTGACCAGCTATTCGCCACTGCGCGCAGCCGCGTTGTTTGACGGTGAAGGCACCCGCCTGGCGCAGATGCAACATGGCAATCGGCTGCAGTTACCGGAAAACTACCGGCATATCGAAGCCTGGCGCCTCACCGAGTTTCGCAGCAACCAAGTCATCACCCTGCCCCGTGCCGGCCAGCCGTCCGGGCATTTGTTACTGGTGGCCAGCAGTGAGCTGCCCGTGGCCTTTTACACCGGCACCCTGACCGCCAGCCTGGGCATTCTGATTTTCAGTGTGCTGCTGTGGCTGATCATCGCCCGGCAGATCAAACGCCTGATCACCCGCCCCATCCATGAACTGGAAGAACTCTCCCGCCAGGTCACTCGTGAAGAGAACTACGCCCTGCGTGCCGGCCGTGGCAACCACGATGAAATCGGCAGCCTGGCCGAAGCCTTCAACACCATGCTGTCACGCATCGAAGCCCGCGAGCAGCAGCTCAAGCGGGCGCGTGACGACTCCCAGGCCGCTTACGACCAGGCACAAGGCTTGGCGGAAGAGACGCGCCACACCAACCGCAAGTTGGAACTGGAAGTGCAGGTTCGCAGCAAGATCGAGAAAAAACTCACCGGTTTTCAGAATTATCTGAACAGCATCATCGACTCGATGCCGTCGGCGCTGATCGCCCTCGACGAGCAACTCTATGTAACGCAGTGGAACCAGGAAGCCAGTGCGCTTTCCGGCACGCGCCTGGATGAGGCACTGAACCAGCCGATCTACCTGGCCTTCCAACCGCTCAAGCCCTACTTGCCGCAGATCAAGGCCACGGTCGAGCAACACACAGTGGAACGCATCGAACGCGTCACCTGGGTCAAAGACGATGAGCCCAAGCATTACGCGCTGACCTTTTACCCGCTGACCGGCGGCGCCGGGCGTGGCGTGGTGATCCGTATAGATGACATCACTCAGCGCCTGTCCCTGGAAGAAATGATGGTGCAGTCGGAAAAAATGCTCTCGGTCGGTGGCCTCGCCGCCGGCATGGCCCACGAAATCAATAACCCGCTGGGGGCGATCCTGCATAACGTGCAGAACATCCGTCGCCGACTGTCCCCCGACCTGCCCAAAAACCTGGAGCACGCCGAACAGGCGGGCATCTCGCTGGCCGAGGTCAACCAGTACCTGCAAAGCCGCGAAGTGCCGCAATTGCTCGATGGTATCCAGCAGGCCGGGGCGCGAGCGGCGAAGATCGTTACCCATATGCTCAGTTTCAGCCGTCTCAGCAACCGGCAGATGGCCCCTTGCGACTTGCCGGCGCTGATCGACCAGGCCGTGGAAATCGCCGGCAATGACTTTGACCTGGCCATCGGCTTCGACTTCAAGGGCCAGGCGATCATTCGTCAGTTCGACCCACAACTGGGCCCGGTGCCCGGCACCGCCAACGAGCTGGAGCAGGTGCTGCTCAACCTGCTCAAAAACGCCGCCCAGGCCATTCATTTGCGTGAAGACGACAGCGAGCCGGGGCGCATCATCCTGCGCACCCGCCTCAACCCGCCGTGGGCGGAAATCCAGGTGGAAGACAACGGTATCGGCATGAGTGAAAACGTGCGCAAACGCACCTTCGAACCGTTCTTCACCACCAAGGAAATCGGCCAGGGCACCGGGCTAGGGCTGTCGGTGTCGTATTTCATCATCACCAACAACCACAAGGGCCAGATGGAAGTGCATTCCACTCTGGGCCAAGGCACGTGCTTCACCTTGCGCCTGCCCTTGGCCGGTAGCCAAATGCCGTCTTATGAACTTAGCCAACTGGAGCACTGACCATGGGCTTTCGCCTGTCGAAGATTTACACCCGCACCGGTGACAAGGGTGAAACCGGCCTGGGTGACGGCCGCCGCGTGCCCAAGGACCACCCTCGCGTGGAGGCCATTGGCGAAGTCGATACCCTGAACAGCCAGCTCGGGCTATTGCTGGCGGGCCTTGAGGAACAGAGCGGCAAGCATCCGGAATTGAAGGATGTGATCGAGGTGCTGACACCTTGCCAGCATCGCTTGTTTGACCTCGGCGGCGAGCTGGCCATGCCGGTGTACAAAGCGCTGAATGCGGCAGAAGTGGATCGGTTGGAAGCGGCGATTGATCGCTGGAATGAGGAAGTGGGGCCGCTGGAGAACTTCATACTGCCAGGTGGTTCGGGGCTGATCGCCCAGGCCCATGTGTGCCGCAGCCTGGCACGCAGTGCCGAGCGGCGGTGTCAGCAGCTCAATGCGCTGGAACCGTTGGAAGGCGTGGGGTTGGCGTATATCAATCGGTTGTCGGATTTGCTGTTTGTGGCGGCGCGGGTGATTGCCCGGCGCCAGGGTGTTGCGGAGGTGCTGTGGCAGGCGGCGGCTAAACCCCATTGATTACTCAGTGCCTGATCTGACGCCTTCGCGAGCAAGCCCGCTCCCACATTCGACCGTATTCCAAAGGTGGAACTCGGTCGAATGTGGGAGCGGGCTTGCTCGCGAAGAGGCCAGTCAAGACAGCATCAAACTTGCGGCCAGAATGCCCTAATACCTGCAACACCCTGAGCCCCAACGTCCCAAGCGTGCTTCCGCTCGGCAGGCCCAACGCCACCCAGCAGAAACACCGGCTTGCTAAAGCCGCGAATCAACTCTGCCGCCTGTTCCCAACCCAATGGCTGTGCATCGGGGTGAGTCTGGGTCGGCTGCACCGGCGACAGCGTGACAAAATCCACGTCCATCATTTCCGCCAGCGCCAGCTCTTCAGCGTTATGGCACGAGGCTGCCAACCAGCGATCCTTGGGCAGCGGGCGGCCCTTGCTCGCATATTTACGCAATTGCGCTGAGGTCATGTGCCAACCGGCCGCAGGAAAATCCCCCAACCATTCAAACGGCCCCTTGATCATCAACTGTGCCTTGCCGGCGCACAGGCCCACGGCGTCCACCGCCAGGTCACGGTATTTGGGGTCGTAACCGTTGGGCGCACGCAATTGAACCAGTTTGATACCACCAGCAATGGCTTTCTGGAGACCGTGCAGCAACGTCGGGCTTTCCAGTTCACCAGGGGTGATCAGGTAGTCGGCCGGCAAGCGGGCAGCTGTCACAATCGGCGCATTCGCCGCCGGGAACTCATAGTTGAGCAGATCCCGCGGAGCTACCCATTCCAGCGGTTGCCCTTCAGCGCCATGCGGCTCGCCGCTGAAGGCCGAGACTTCCCAGACATCCAGCAACACCTGCTTGTCCGGATAGTCATGCTGCACCTGGATCAGCGGTCGCGCCGTGGTGACCTGGATACCCAGCTCTTCCTGCAATTCGCGGGACAGCGCAGTGGCGACCGATTCATCGGCCTCCACCTTGCCGCCGGGAAACTCCCAGAGGCCGCCCTGATGCTGGGTATCGGCACGGCGCGCCAGCAGGATCCTGCCATCGACACCGCGGATCACCGCTGCTGCTACATGCACTCGTTTCACCACGCTTTCCTCTTGGCTATCAGGTGCGGTATTCCGCGTTGATCTTCACGTATTCGTGGGACAGGTCGGTGGTCCAGATGGTTTCGCTGCATTCACCGCGACCCAACTCGATGCGGATGGTGATTTCTTCCTGCTGCATCACCGCCGACCCCTGGGCCTCGGTGTAGGTTTCTGCGCGGGCGCCACGGCTGGCGATGCACACCTCACCGAGGAACACGTCGATCTTGCTCACGTCCAGGTCCGGCACGCCGGCACGGCCGACGGCGGCCAGAATGCGACCCCAGTTCGGATCGGAGGCGAACAGCGCCGTCTTGATCAATGGCGAGTGGGCCACGGTGTAGCCGACATCCAGGCATTCCTGGTGGTTGCCGCCGCCGTTGACTTCAACCGTCACAAACTTGGTAGCGCCCTCGCCGTCACGCACGATGGCCTGGGCCACCTCCATGCACACTTCAAACACCGCCTGCTTCAACGCAGCGAACAGCGGGCCTTCAGTGGAGGTGATTTGCGGCAGGTTGGCCTGGCCGGTGGCGATCAGCATGCAGCAATCGTTGGTCGAGGTATCGCCATCAATGGTAATGCGGTTGAACGACTTGTTGGCGCCGTCCAGCATCAGGCGCTGCAGCACGTCGCGGGAAACGTTGGCATCGGTGGCAATGTAACCGAGCATGGTGGCCATGTTCGGGCGGATCATGCCCGCGCCTTTGCTGATACCCGTCACGGTGACGGTCACGCCGTCGTGCACGAATTGGCGGCTCGCGCCTTTTGGCAGGGTGTCGGTGGTCATGATACCGGTGGCCGCAGCCGCCCAGTTATCCACAGACAGGTCATCCAGCGCGGCTTGCAGCGCGCCTTCGATTTTTTCCACCGGCAGCGGCTCACCGATCACACCGGTGGAGTACGGCAGCACTTGGCTGGCGTCCACGCCGGCCAGCTGAGCCAGCTTGGCGCAGGTGCGTGCCGCAGCTACCAGGCCAGGCTCGCCAGTGCCGGCGTTGGCATTACCGGTGTTGGTCAGCAGGTAACGGATCGGGCCGGCCACACGTTGTTTGGCCAGGATCACCGGCGCGGCGCAAAAAGCGTTGAGGGTGAACACACCGGCAACGGTCGAGCCTTCGGCACAGCGCATCACCACCACATCTTTGCGCCCTGGACGCTTGATGCCGGCCGAAGCGATACCGAGTTCAAAACCGGCGACCGGGTGCAAAGTGGGCAAAGGACCAAGACCAACAGCCATGAATGCGCTCCTTAAAAATAGGTAATGTCTGTGCCGCCGTGATCGACGGTGAAATTAATGGCAAAACGCCGCGACGGCAAAGGCCGGTCGCGGCGCGGGGTGTTGCAGCGTCAGGCAAAAATCTTAGTTGATTTCGCCATGGCAGTGTTTGTACTTCTTGCCCGAACCGCACCAGCACAGCTCGTTGCGACCCAGCTTCTGATCATTGCGAACCGGGGTTTGAGCCAAGGCCACATCGACCTCTTCGCCCAACACTTCAGGCGCTTCCAGACCCGGTGCTTCGTCGTGCTGGAACTGCATGCGGGCGGCCAGTGCTTCGGCTTCCTGACGCAGGCGAGCTTCTTCCTCGATCGGGTCTTCGCGACGCACCTGAACGTGGGACAGCACGCGAATCGAATCGCGCTTGATCGAATCCAGCAGCTCGGAGAACAGCGTGAACGACTCGCGCTTGTACTCTTGCTTCGGGTTCTTCTGCGCGTAGCCACGCAGGTGGATACCGTGACGCAGGTGGTCCATGGTCGACAGGTGGTCTTTCCACAGGTCGTCCAGCACGCGCAGTACGATTTGCTTCTCGAAGGTACGCAGGGCTTCGGCACTCGCCTGCTCTTCTTTTTCGTTGTACGCGGCCAGCAGCTCGGTCATCAGCTTCTCGCGCAGCGTCTCTTCGTACAGATGGTCGTCTTCATCCAGCCATTGCTGGACCGGCAAGTCGACACCGAAGTCGCTCTTCAACGCAGCTTCCAGGCCAGCAACATCCCACTGCTCAGGCAGCGACTGCGGCGGGATATGCGCGCTGACGGTGGCGTTGAGCACGTCCTGACGGAAATCGGCAATGGTCTCGCCAATGTTGTCAGCGGCCAGCAACGTGTTACGCATGTGATAAATCACTTTACGCTGTTCGTTGTTGACGTCATCGAACTCCAGCAGTTGCTTACGAATATCGAAGTTGCGGCCTTCTACCTTGCGCTGGGCCTTCTCGATGGCGTTGGTCACCATGCGGTGCTCGATCGCTTCACCGGACTGCATGCCCAGCGCTTTCATGAAGTTCTTCACCCGATCCGAGGCGAAGATGCGCATCAAGCTGTCTTCCAGGGACAGGTAGAAACGGCTGGAACCGGCGTCACCCTGACGACCGGCACGGCCACGCAGCTGGTTGTCGATACGGCGCGACTCGTGACGCTCGGAAGCGATTACCTGCAAACCACCGGATTCCAGCACGGCCTGGTGGCGTTTCTGCCAGTCAGCCTTGATCTGGGCGATCTGCTCAGGGGTCGGGTTGTCCAGCGAAGCCACTTCCACTTCCCAGTTACCGCCCAACAGAATGTCGGTGCCACGACCGGCCATGTTGGTGGCGATGGTCAGTGCGCCTGGGCGACCAGCCTGGGCAATGATCTCGGCTTCTTTTTCGTGGAACTTGGCGTTGAGAACCTTGTGCTCGATGCCTTCCTTATTGAGCAGGTTGGACACGTGCTCGGAAGTTTCGATGGTGGCGGTCCCCACCAGGATCGGACGACCCTGGGCCAGGCCATCCTTGATGTCGTTGATGATTGCCGCGTATTTCTCTTCGGCCGTCAGGAACACCAGGTCGTTGAAGTCTTTACGCGCCAGCGGCTTGTTCGGTGGAATCACCATCACGGCCAGGCTGTAGATCTGGTGGAATTCGAACGCTTCGGTGTCGGCTGTACCGGTCATGCCGGACAGCTTGTTGTACAGACGGAAGTAGTTCTGGAAGGTGGTGGACGCCAACGTCTGGCTTTCGGCCTGGATGTTGAGGTGTTCCTTCGCTTCGATCGCCTGGTGCAGGCCCTCGGACAGACGACGCCCCGGCATGGTACGGCCAGTGTGTTCGTCAACCAGGACGACCTGGCCATCCTGCACGATGTATTCGACGTTGCGATGGAACAGCTTGTGGGCGCGCAGCCCGGCATACACATGGGTCAGCAGGCCCAGGTTGTGCGCCGAGTACAGGCTTTCACCCTCGGCCAGCTCACCGATCTGGGTCAGCATCTCTTCGACGAACTGGTGACCGGCTTCGTTGAGTTCGACCTGGCGGGTCTTCTCGTCGATGCTGAAGTGACCTTCTTTGGTCACCACGCCTTCCACTTCCTCGATGTGCTGCTCCAGACGCGGGATCAACTTGTTGATCTCGGTGTACAGGCGCGAGCTGTCTTCGGCCTGGCCGGAGATGATCAGCGGGGTACGGGCTTCGTCGATGAGGATGGAGTCGACTTCGTCGATCACGGCAAAGTTGAGTTCGCGCTGGAATTTTTCTTCCATGCTGAACGCCATGTTGTCGCGCAGGTAGTCGAAACCGAATTCATTGTTGGTGCCGTAGGTGATGTCGGCAGCGTAAGCGGCGCGCTTCTCTTCCGGCGGCTGGAACGGCGTTACCACGCCGACGGTCAGGCCGAGGAATTCATACAGCGGGCGCATCCAGTTGGCGTCCCGGCGAGCGAGGTAGTCGTTCACCGTCACAACGTGCACGCCCTTACCGGACAGTGCGTTGAGGTAAACGCCCAGGGTTGCCACCAGGGTCTTGCCTTCACCAGTACGCATTTCGGCAATCATGCCTTCATGCAGGGTCATGCCGCCGATCAACTGAACGTCGAAGTGGCGCATGCCCATCACCCGCTTACCGGCTTCACGGGCGACCGCAAAGGCTTCGGGAAGCAGCTTGTCGAGGGTTTCACCTTTGGCTATGCGGGCCTTGAACTCTTCGGTCTTGGCGCGCAATTGCTCGTCCGAAAGGGCAACCATCTGCTCTTCGAAGGCATTGACCAGCTGCACCGTCTTGAGCATGCGTTTGACTTCGCGCTCATTCTTGCTTCCAAAAAGTTTCTTTAACAAAGGCGCAAACATATCGGCAGGTTCTTCCACACATAGGGATGGAGGGCGCACCGTCAGTGGCCCGAGCAGCCCTCACGGCCGCATGCGAACGCGCATTCTACCCGGATTCGTGGGTGAGGAAAGTGGCGTTGTTCCCCGATGCAGGCATGGGGCTGTGAGAGGGCTTGTTTAAAATAAGGGCTTTTGGCGGAACTTCAACCCATGGAACGCAGAAGTTACCTATTGATTTCACGGGCAAACCTGCGCCGATGCATTGCCTGGGGGGCCGTGAGCGCTTTCTGCTAAGATGGCCGCTCTGTTACTTAAGGTGTCTAATCATGGCATTTCGCCCTCTTACAGCCCGCGCGCCCAGCGTGTTGCTTCGCGAAGCCAAGCCGTTGAAAGCCATCTTTAGCCATGCGCAACGCTTGGGCCATTTGCAACGTCTGCTCGAAAGCCAACTGCAACCCGCCGCACGTGAACACTGTCATGTGGCGTCCTGGCGTGAAGGTAATTTGCTGCTGATTGTCACCGATGGCCATTGGGCAACTCGTTTGCGCTACCAGCAAAAACGCCTGCAGCGTCAATTGATGGCATTTGATGAGTTCGCCAGCTTGATGCGCATCCAGTTCAAGGTCCAACCGCCCACCGTCCAGCAAGGCGCGGTGGGGCATACCATGGACTTGTCGGTGAATGCGGCCGAAACCATTCAAGCGACGGCTGACGGGATCAGCGACCCAGGTTTGCGCGCAGCACTCGAGCGACTGGCCGCCCACGCCAAACCCAAGGTCTGAGCCGCTACTTGCGCTTGCTGCCGCCCAGCAACGAGCCCAACAAACCCCGTACCAGTTGCCGCCCCATCTGATTGGCGGCTTGCTGCATGGCGGACTTCAGCGCCTTGCCGGCCGCGGTTCCCAGAAACGCCCCCGCCTTGTCGGTAAAGCTCGGCTCCTCGGCGGCCGGCTTGGCGTCCTCGGTCGGCCCCAGCTCCTTGCGCGCCATCAGCACTTCGTAGGCGGATTCCCGGTCGATCGGCTTGTCATAGCGGCCCTGTAACGGAGAACCGGCCACCAGCGCAACGCGCTCAGCCTCGCTCAACGGCCCGATCCGTGATTGCGGCGGTGCCACCAGCACGCGCTGGACGACTTGCGGCGTGCCATTTTCCTGCAAGGTTCCCACCAACGCCTCACCAGTGCCCAACTCAGTCAGCACCGCCAGGGCGTCAAAGGCCGGGTTCGGCCGGAAACCGTCCGCCACGGCGCGCAAGGACTTTTGTTCTTTGGTGGTGAACGCCCGCAGGCCATGCTGGATGCGCAAGCCGAGTTGGGCCAGCACACTGTCCGGCAAGTCGCCCGGCGATTGGGTGACGAAATACACGCCGACCCCTTTGGAACGAATCAGCCGCACCACCTGCTCCAGGCGATCCTGCAACGCTTTGGGGGTGTCGGCGAAAAGCAGATGCGCCTCATCGAAAAACAGCGCCAGCAGCGGTTTGTCCGCGTCACCGCGCTCCGGCAATTGCTCGAACAACTCCGCCAGCAGCCACAGCAGGAAGGTCGCATACACCTTCGGCGCCTCGTGCACCAGGCGGCTGGCATCCAGCAGGTGGATACGCCCGCGCCCCTCGCGGGTGGGCTGCAGGATATCCTCAAGCTGCAGCGCGGGCTCGCCGAACAACGCCTCGGCGCCCTGCTGCTCCAGCACCGCCAGGCGCCGCAGCAGCGCCTGGCTGGAGCCGGTGGTCATCAACGCCGCATCCTCGCCGAGCAGCTCCGGGTGATAGCGCAGATGGTTGAGCAGCGCCTTGAGGTCCTTGAGGTCAAGCAACAGCAAGCCTTCGCGGTCTGCCACCTTGAATGCCGCATAGAGGGCTGACTGCTGGCTGTCGGTGAGTTCTAACAGGCTGCCGAGCAGCAAAGGGCCCATTTCGCTGATCGTTGTGCGCAACGGATGACCAGACTGCCCGTGGATATCCCACAGGGTGACCGGATAAGCCTTAGGTGTGTAATTAAGGAAGGGCATGCCCGCAATGCGCTCGGCGACCTTGCCCTGGGGGTTCGCCGCCGCGCCCAGGCCGCACAGGTCACCCTTGATATCAGCGGCAAACACCGCCACCCCCGCATCACTGAAGGCTTCGGCCAGACGTTGCAATGTGACGGTTTTGCCCGTGCCGGTAGCGCCGGCGATCAGCCCATGACGGTTGGCCAGACGCATGGCCTGGGCAATCGGCTGGCCAGAGAGGTCTGCGCCGAAAAGGAGTTGCGTGGAATCAGACATTTCGTCACCCATGGTTAATCTTTAGTGTCGCCAGGTCGATACAGGCAGGTGTGAGACCCACAAAGTCTAAAAACAGGTCAGGTAGCTCCTACACAGCCCCTTAGAACTACCACAAGAAGTATCACACCTTTTTTGACGCTGCCATTTTGCGCATCCCATAAGGACGCGCTTCGGATAATAAGACCATAGCGGACCCTACAAGCCATGAATAAAAACCTGCGCTTCAGCCACAAAATCCTGCTTGCAGCCTCCCTTATCGTCATCGCCGCCTTCGCGCTGTTTACCCTCTACAACGACTACCTGCAACGCAATGCCATTCGCGACGACCTCAACAATTACTTGCACGAAATGGGCGACGTCACCGCCAGCAATATTCAGACCTGGCTCACCGGACGTATTGCCCTGGTGGAAAACGCCGCACAAAACATCGCCGTCAACCCCGACCCCTCCACCGTAGCCAGCCTGCTCGAACAGAAAACCCTGACGTCCTCGTTCATGGCAACCTACGTAGGCGACAGCACGGGCGCCTTCACCATCCGCCCCGACACCAAGATGCCGGACGGCTTCGACCCGCGTGTGCGGCCCTGGTACAAAGGGGCCCAGAGCAGCAACGGCTCAACGCTGACCGAACCCTATATTGATGCTGCCACCGGCAAGCTGATCATTTCCATCGCCACCCCAAGCACCAAAGGCAGCCAAAGCATCGGCGTGGTCGGTGGTGACCTGAGCCTGCAAACCCTGGTGGATAACATCGGCGCACTGAATTTCGGCGGCATGGGCTATGCCTTCCTGGTCAGTGCCGATGGCAAAGTGCTGGTGCATCCGAATAAAGACCTGGTGATGAAGACCCTCGCCGACGTTTACCCGAAGAACACACCGAAGATCAGCGCAGACTTCAGCGAGGTCGAGGCCGGCGGCAAGGACAATATCGTGACCTTTACCCCGATCAAGGGCCTGCCCTCGGTGAACTGGTATCTCGGTATTGCAGTAGATAAAGACAAATCCTTCGCCATGCTCAGCGAATTCCGCACCTCCGCCGTGATCGCCACGCTGATTGCCGTGGTGATCATCATCGCCCTGCTGGGCATGCTGATCCGCGTACTGTTGCAACCGCTGCATGTAATGACCCGCGCCATGCAGGACATCGCTGACGGCGAAGGCGACCTGACCCGCCGCCTGACCATCCAGAATCACGATGAATTCGGCACCTTGGGTAACGCATTCAACCGATTCGTGGAGCGGATTCATACATCAATTCGCGAAGTATCCTCGGCTACCGAGCAGGTAAATGAAGTGGCATTGCGGGTGGTCAGCGCGTCCAACTCTTCGATGGTCAACTGCGACGAACAGGCCAACCGCACCAACAGCGTCGCGGCCGCGATCAACGAGCTGGGGGCCGCCGCCCAGGAAATCGCCCGTAATGCGGCGCAAGCCTCGAGCAACGCCAGCGATGCGCGCCACCTGGCCGAAGATGGCCAACAGGTGGTTGAACGCAATATCAAGGCGATGACTCAACTGTCCGAGATGATCAGCGCGTCCAGCAGCAATATCGAAGCGCTCAATAGCAAGACGGTGAATATCGGCCAGATTCTTGAGGTAATCACCAGCATTTCCCAGCAAACCAACCTGCTGGCCCTGAACGCGGCCATCGAAGCAGCCCGCGCAGGCGAAGCCGGTCGAGGGTTTGCGGTGGTTGCCGATGAAGTGCGCAACCTGGCCCATCGCACACAGGAGTCGGCGCAACAGGTGCAAAAAATGATCGAGGAGCTGCAAGTCGGCGCCCGGGACTCGGTCAGCACCATGAGCGAAAGCCAGCGTCACAGCCACGACAGCGTGGAAATCGCCAACCTGGCCGGCGAACGCCTGAACAGCGTGACCCTGCGCATTGGCGAAATAGATGGCATGAACCAGTCGGTGGCCACCGCTACCGAGGAGCAGACCTCGGTGGTGGAGTCGATCAACATGGACATTACGGAGATCAACACCCTCAACCAGGAAGGCGTGGAAAACCTGCATTCGACCCTGCGCGCCTGTGCCGACCTGGAACAACAGGCCGCGCGCCTGAAACAGTTAGTGGGCAGTTTCCGGATCTGAACCCGGCGCCCGCCGCTTTAATCCGCAGCGGGCTCGACCTTGTCCTGCTCGCGCTGCCACAACTCGGCGGCACCCGGAAATTCGGTGCCGTCCTCGCTGCTCAAGTCATCCGGGTCGTACCGGCTCAAACACCCCTCCCCCAACGTCGCAGGGGCTTTAGCGGTGGCTTTATCCAGCGGATCGCTCATCAATCAATCCTCAATGGCAGGCAAAGAAAAAGGGCCTGGGACGATTTAACGCCCAGGCCCTTTGTTCTTCAATCAAAACACGTTTTGTCAGAACACGACCGTCTTGTTGCCGTGCACCAGCACGCGGTCTTCCAGGTGATAACGCAGGCCACGGGCCAGGACCATCTTTTCGACGTCACGGCCGAAACGCACCATGTCTTCAATGCTGTCGCTGTGGCTGACACGTACCACGTCCTGCTCGATGATCGGGCCGGCGTCCAGCTCTTCGGTGACGTAGTGGCAGGTCGCGCCGATCAGCTTCACGCCGCGCAGGGACGCCTGGTGATACGGCTTGGCGCCAACAAACGAAGGCAGGAAACTGTGGTGAATATTGATCACCTTGCCTGCGTATTCGCTGCACAGTTCCGGCGGCAGGATTTGCATGTAGCGCGCCAGCACCACCACGTCGGCCTCGTGCTGCTTGACCAGGCGGGACACCTCGGCGAACGCCGGTTCCTTGTCCTGCGGGTTGACCGGCACGTGGTAATAAGGGATGCCATGCCATTCAACCATGCTGCGCAAGTCGTCATGGTTGGAGATGACACAGGCGATCTCGCAGTCCAGCTCATCGCTGTGCCAGCGGTGCAGCAGGTCCGCCAGGCAGTGGGATTCGCGACTGGCCATCAACACCACGCGCTTTTTCTGCTCGGTGTCGGTGATGTGCCAGGTCATCGAGAACTCTTCGGCGATCGGCGCAAACGCCTCGCGAAAAGCCTCCAGGCCAAAGGGCAGCGTATCGGCACGGATTTCGTGACGCATGAAGAACCAACCGCTGAGATTGTCCGAGTGATGGCTCGCCTCGGTGATCCAACCGTTGTGAGAGGCCAGAAAGTTACTGACTTTGGCAACGATGCCAACCCGGTCCGGGCAAGCAATCACCAGCCGAAAAGTGCGCATTAGGGGAAAACTCCAGAACTTCGCAAAGGCCGCCATTCTAGCGATTGCGCAGGAAAACTGCAGTATTCGTTAACGCTTATTCTGATCACCGGCCCGTACGATGCCCCTTAATAGACTGAGGTTTTAGCACTTTTATATGAATCTACTGCGCCACCCTCCGATTGTTCCCCGCCGTTGAGGGAGATTATCTTTAGCCTACGACCTAGTAATTAACTCGATCGCACAGGATGACTACAAACATTCAACGCAATTCACATAAATGCGAGCTTAAATGTTTACTTGCGCAAAGCGCCTGACTATTATTGGGCCACTCTCCCTGTCAATCAGCGCTCTACATAAGGTAGTCCACATGTCTCTGATCAACGAATACCGTGCCACCGAAGAAGCTATCAAAGAGCTGCAAGCCCGTTTGAAGAATCTGTCCCAAGACGACAAACTGCAAACCGAGCTGGAATTCGAAGGCAAATTGCGCACCCTGATGGGTGAATACTCCAAATCCCTGCGTGACATCATCGCGCTGCTGGATCCAGAGTCGAAAGTTAAAGCACCCCGTGGCGCTGTAAAAACTACCGGCACCAAACGTGCTCGCAAGGTCAAACAATACAAAAACCCGCACAACGGCGAAGTGATTGAAACCAAAGGTGGCAACCACAAAACTCTGAAAGAGTGGAAAGCCAAGTGGGGCGGTGACGTGGTTGAAGGCTGGGCTACCCTGCTGGGCTAAGCCTCACCGGGCCCATGCCTGGTACGCGACACATTAAAAACGCCAGCTTGCTGGCGTTTTTTATTGTATGAATATTCTGTAAAAAAACCGACTACAGACTCATCCGGGCCGCTAAAGAGTCGGCATATTCCTGCCATTGCTCCAGCACCTCACGCTGAGAAGGTGTAGCACTTGCAGCCAACTCCAGCCGGGCCTGGTTAAATACCTCAAGGGTAATTGGCGCGCCCCACTCAGGGTGTGACAAACGTTGCTGACAGAAAAGCCTCCAGCGTTGTTGCTCCTCGTTATTCAAGGTCTGCGGGAAGTTACGTGCACGGTAGCGAAACAATAATTCCGGTAAACGCTGATCATCAAAAGGCCACTGCTGGGCTGCTAATTGTTCAGGCTCGGCCACCCGGACTTGTTCGCATAAGCGCCGATCACGGTCACCGATAAAACCATCGTAAAGCTGTTGTTCAGGGTCTTCATTCGCAGCAAAATCTTCCTCGCCGTAAATGGCCGCCAACTTATCGCGCCAAAGTTCCTGTGCGTCAGTTAGCCGCAGCGCCCGCTCCTGATAAATATTCATATCCAAGTGCAAACGTTCACGGTCTTCAGCCCGCAGGACATTCAACGGGGCGACCACCGGGCAACGGTTGATATGAACCAACTTGAGCGGCACCGGCAGCTCGCCCTCGGCCAGCTCGTCACGGCGGGTGTACAGGCGTTGGCGCAAGACATCCGCATCAAGCTCCAGCAGCCCTTGAGGGTCGAGCCCGAGATCGCAGACGATCAGCGCATTGCGATTGCGCGGGTGCCACGCAAGCGGCAATACAACCCCCAGGTAATGCCGTTCTGCGGAGAAACGCCCAGAGATATGCACCATCGGTTGTAACAGGCGCACCTGGTCCATCACCCGTTGCTTGCTGCGCAGCTGGAAGAGCCAGTCGTACAGCTTGGGTTGCTTCTCGCGAACCAGTCGCGCCAGGGCAATCGTGGCGCGCACGTCGGACAACGCATCGTGGGCCTGGCCATGGTCGATACCGTTGGCGGCGGTAAGTCGCTCCAGCTTGAGCGTGACGCGCCCATCCTGCTGCGGCCACTCAATGCCTTGTGGACGCAGCGCGTAGGCGGTGCGCACCACGTCGATCAAATCCCAGCGGCTATTACCGCCCTGCCACTCCCGCGCGTAAGGGTCAAAAAAATTGCGATACAGGCTGTAGCGCGTCATTTCATCGTCAAACCGCAAGGTGTTGTAACCGGCGCCACAGGTCCCCGGCGCGGCCAGTTCGGCATGTACCCGCGTCATGAAATCAGCCTCAGCCAAGCCTTTTTCCGCGAGTATTCCAGGGGTTATGCCGGTGATTGCGCAGGCGGCGGGATGGGGCAGGATGTCGTCGCTCGGCTGGCAATAGAGATTGACCGGAGCGCCGATCTCGTTGAGTTCGAGGTCCGTACGAATACCGGCTACCTGGAGCGGGCGATCGCTGCGCGGGTTGATGCCGGTGGTTTCATAGTCGTACCAGAAAATGGAGGTCACGGGCTATTCCTGTACTGAAGATCGACGAAGTCTAGGCGCTGAACGGCGTCCGAGGCCAGCGACGATTTAACTGTACAAACATCCAGCAAAACCTTGAGTGGTTGATTCCATCGCCGACACTGCTAGCATCCGTGTCTCTCAGCCGCTTTGCACTGCCAAGGATCGCGATGCCAACAGCCCCATTGGATACCTGCTACCAGATCGAGACCCCGGAGGGCATCGACCTGCCGCTGCGCCCAGCCGGCCTGATGCCGCGCGCGCTGGCCTTTGCCTTCGACCTTGGCCTGCGTGGAGTGGTCATGGGTGTGCTGCTGGTGCCATTGGCCTTGCTTGGCAATATAGGCATCGGCCTGGGTTCACTGCTGCTGTTTCTGATCAGTTGGTGGTACATGGTGCTCTTTGAGGTACTCAACCAGGGCTGCTCACCGGGCAAACAGGTCATGGGCCTGCGTGTGGTACAGGACGACGGCACCCCGATCGGCTGGTCTGCCTCCCTGATCCGCAACCTGTTGCGGTTTGTCGACATGCTGCCCTTCGGCTACTTTCTCGGCGCGATCAGTTGCCTGCAACACCCTCACTTCAAGCGCCTGGGAGACTTGGCCGCCGGCACACTGGTGATCTACCGCGAACACGCCCTTGCACGCCCCAATGTGCCTCTAGCGCCGGCACTACGCTTGCCCTTTGCCCTGGAGCTGAGCGAACAACGGGCCATCCTTGGGTTTGCGGAACGTCAGGGCCAACTCTCCGCCGAACGCGTTCACGAATTGGCGTCGATCCTCGCCACGCCCTTGCAGGTTTCCCCGGCCCGCGCCGTGGAGCAGCTCAATGGCGTGGCCCGTGGCTTGCTGGGGCCGACATGAAGCAGAGCCTGTTCGAAAGCCGCCACCAACCACAATGGCAAGCCTTTGCCGAACAACTGAAACAGTTGGAACAGGGCAAGGCCAAGGCCGGCGACATAGCCGACTTCCCCCATCAATACCGGCGCCTGTGCCAGCACCTGGCCTTGGCTCAAGAACGGGGTTACAGCAGCTACCTGGTGGACCCGTTACAGCAACTGGCCCTGCGTGGCCACCAACAGTTGTATCGCCATCGCAGCCAATTGGCGGCCAACGTGCTGAGTTTCGTCCTGGCCGATTTTCCTCGGCTGGTGCGCGAACAATGGCGTTTCGTGCTGATCGCCAGCCTGCTGTTCTTCGGCAGCCTGGTGGGTATTGCCCTGCTGGTTTACCTGTTTCCTGATCTGATCTACAGCATCGTAAGCCCCCAGCAGGTGGCCGAGATGCAGGGCATGTACGACCCCGATGCCAGTCGCCTGGGCCGCGCAGCCGAACGCGCATCCAGTGAAGACTGGATGATGTTCGGCTACTACGTGATGCACAACATCGGTATCGCGTTCCAGACCTTTGCCGCTGGATTGCTGTTCGGCCTGGGCAGCGTGTTCTTCCTGATTTTCAACGGCCTGATCATCGGTGCAGTCTCCGGGCACCTGACCGAAATCGGCTATGGGCAAACCTTCTGGTCCTTCGTGATCGGTCATGGCGCGTTCGAATTAAGTGCGATCGCCCTCGCAGGCGCCGCAGGTTTGCAACTGGGCTGGGCACTGATTGCTCCCGGACACTTGACCCGTGGCGAGTCCTTACGGCTGGCCGCCCATAAAAGCGTGCAGATGCTGTGTGGGGTGATGGTGTTCCTGCTGATCGCGGCGTTTATCGAGGCTTACTGGTCCTCCACCACCGCAATAGCCCCATGGATCAAATACTCGGTAGGCACCGCCCTTTGGCTGTTGGTGGCCGCTTACTTGAGCCTCGCAGGAAGATCCCGCCATGCGCCTGAGTGATGCCAGCGTGGTGATTCGCCCGCGTACCTCCTGGGAGGCCATGGACCTTGGCGTATTGATGGCCCGCAAACATCGCGTGCTGCTGATGAGTAGCTGGGCACTGGTAACCCTGCCGATTTTCGCCTTGCTCACCGTGCTGCTCTGGAAATACCCGTCCACCGCCATGTTCCTGTTCTGGTGGCTCAAGCCGGCCTTCGACCGCCTGCCGCTGTATATCCTGTCCAAAGCATTGTTTGGCGAAACGCCCAGCCTCAAGCAAGCTGTACGCCAGTGGCCGCGCCTGCTGAAGGGGCAATTGCTGGCCAGCCTGACCTGGCGACGGCTCAGCCTAAGTCGCAGTTTTGCCATGCCGGTCAGCCAACTTGAAGGGCTCGATGGCCAGGCGCGTCAAAAACGCCTGGGCGCACTGCAGCAACGTAACGCCGGTGCTGCGCGCTGGCTGACCACCCTCGGGGTGCACCTGGAGATCGGCCTGTGGTTCGGCTGCATGGCGCTGTTCTACCTGTTTATTCCCCAGCAACTCGAAATGGATTGGGACTGGCAACGACTGGCGCTGTCGACAAGCTCGGAAGGGCTGTGGCTGGAGCACCTGGGCAACGCCTTCTACGCCCTGATCCTGGTGTTTTGGGAACCCATCTATGTCGCGTGCGGCTTTAGCCTCTACCTTAACCGCCGCACCGTACTGGAAGCCTGGGACCTGGAACTGGTGTTCCGTCGCCTTCGTCAGCGCCTGAGCAGTGTCGCTCCCCTGTTATTGCTGGTGATCGGGCTGATGCTGCTGCCGTTGAGCACACCCGTCATGGCCGGTGCGTCCACGCCGCCCAAGCCACTGAGCACCCAAGAGGCGAGCCAATCTATCAAGTCCCTGCTGGACGCCCCCCCGTTCAAAAACCCGGAAACCGTCACACGCTATCGCTTTGGAGAAGACAAGCCCGCGGTTAAAAACAAGGCGCAGCGTGATGGAAAACTTCCGGCCTGGCTGCAGACGCTGCTGGACAACCTCAACAGCGATGCCTTCAAGCACATCGCCCTGGGCCTGGAAGTACTGCTATGGGGCCTTCTGGTGGGTGGCCTGGCCCTGCTGGTGTGGCGCTATCGCGACTGGTTGCGCACCTTTGTCCGTAGACACCCGTCGCGCCAACCCAAGGCCCCCAAGCCCGGCCCCACGCAATTGTTTGGCCTGGAACTGGGCGCCGAGACATTGCCTGAGGATATCGCCAGCACCGCCGAGCATTTATGGGCCACCCAGCCAAGGGAGGCCCTCGGTCTTCTGTATCGCGGCCTGCTCAGCCGGTTACTGCATGACTTCAACCTGCCGCTGAAAAGCGCCGATACCGAAGGAGAAGTGCTGCAACGTGTTCACCAGTTGCATCAACCGCAACTGCTGGCCTTCAGCGATGAGTTGACCCGGCATTGGCAAAACCTAGCTTATGGCCATCAGCTTCCGCCCTCTTCGATCCAGCAAAAACTGTGCAGTGATTGGCGCAGCCTGTTCAGTTCGGAGGGCACCCGATGAACCGACCATTGTTGTGGGTAGGGCTACTGGTGGCGTGCCTGCTTGGCGCAGTTGGTTATTACGCCTGGAGCAAAGCCATTCCCTACGATGTAGTGGTGGATCGTGGCCCCGCTCCCGAGGCCCTGGCTAACCCTTACCTCGCGGCCGAACACTTTCTGCGTCAACAGGGCCTGGCCGTGGAACATGCCAATAGCCTGGAACGGCTGACGACCCTGCCGGCCAAGGGCAACAGCCTGTTGATACTGGGCGAGCGCAGCAACATGTCGCCACGCCAGGTGGAGCAAGTATTGGGCTGGGCCAAGGCAGGCGGCCATCTATTGCTGGTGGCCGAAGCGCTGTGGGATGAAGAGACCGGAAAAAGCGGCGACCTGTTGCTCGATCGCCTGCATATCCACCAGACCTTGAGTGACGAATCTGAAGACCCCGAGCCCGCCGTTAAAAAGCCTCTTAAAAAGAAAGCGCCGGACCTGACCAAGCTGTATGTCGACAATGAAACCGCCCCGGCCTATTTCAGCTTCGACACCGACTTCAATCTCACCGACCCCAAGCATCTGGCGCAATTTTCGGCCAACAGCGCAAGGTCGAGCCACTTGATGCAACTCGACCTCGGGGAAGGCCGCGTCACGGTGGTCACCGACAGTGACCTGTGGCAAACCCCGGACATCGGCCAACACGACAATGCCTGGCTGCTGTGGTATCTGAATCAGGGCACTGGCGTGACCTTACTGTTCAACAGTGACTTCGACGACCTGTTCACCCTGCTGCTACGGTATTTCCCCCAGGCCCTGGTGGCACTGATCGCCTTGATCGGCCTGGCGCTCTGGCACGCCGGCATGCGCCAGGGTCCGATCCAGGCGCCGGCTCCCAAGGCACGTCGGCAGTTGCAGGAGCACCTCAAAGCCAGCGCCGATTTTCTGCTGCGCCGCAGTGGCCAGGGCACGCTGCTGCTGGCTTTGCAGCGCGACATCCTGCGCGCTGCTCGGCACCGCCATCCGGGCTTTGAGCATCTCGACAACGCAGAACAGTGGCGGGTGCTGGAACACCTGACGCATCAACCTTCTCACGTCATCAGCCAGGCCCTCGGCCCACTTGCGGCGAAACGGCTTTCCAGCGCCGATTTCAGCCGTCAGGTCGCGTGCCTGCAAACCCTCAGGAATGCCCTATGAGCGAAATGCCAAACGCCACCGCCCTGAACGGCGAAGCTTTACAGCGCGCCAGCCAGCAGGCCCAGGCCCTGCGTGCGGAACTGCGCAAGGCCGTGATTGGCCAAGACCAGGTGATCGACGATGTATTGACCGCACTGATCGCCGGCGGCCATGTATTGCTCGAAGGTGTACCCGGGCTGGGCAAAACCTTGCTGGTGCGTGCCCTGGCGCGCTGTTTCGACGGCGATTTCGCACGCATTCAGTTCACCCCCGACCTGATGCCCAGCGATGTTACCGGCCATGCCGTGTACGACCTGCACACCGAACAATTCAAGCTGCGAAAAGGGCCGGTGTTCACCCACCTGTTGCTCGCCGACGAAATCAACCGTGCCCCGGCCAAAACCCAGGCTGCGCTGCTCGAAGCCATGCAGGAGCGGCAAGTGACCCTCGAAGGCGAGGCATTGCCCATCGGTCAGCCGTTTATGGTGCTGGCGACCCAGAACCCCATCGAACAGGAAGGCACCTACCCGCTGCCGGAAGCCGAGCTGGACCGCTTCATGCTGAAAGTACGCATGGACTATCCGGACGCGCAGCAGGAGCTGGACATGGTACGTGAAGTGACGCGCTCGTCGCGGGCCGACATGCTGGATGTGCACCCGCTGCAAAGGATTTTGCTGGCTGAAGATGTATTGCAACTGCAGCAGATCGCCAGTGAACTGGCCCTGGATGAACACGTGCTCGACTATGCAGTGCGCCTGGCACGCGCCACTCGCAGTTGGCCAGGGCTGGCCATCGGCGCCGGCCCACGGGCCTCCATTGCACTGGTACGTGGTGCCCGTGCCCGGGCACTGTTGCGTGGCGGTGAGTTCGTCACCCCGGACGACATCAAGGGCTGCGCCCTGGCGGTACTGCGCCATCGGGTACGTATCGCGCCGGAGTTGGACATCGACGGACTGGAGGTCGACCAGGTGCTCAAGCAACTGCTGGACCAGATTCCGGCCCCACGGCAATGACGCGTCCATGAAACCGACCCGTCTGCTGTTGACCTGGCTTGGCGTACTGCTGGGCTTGAGTATTCTGCTGGGCGCTGCGGCAGCGTTGCAGTTCAAGATACCCGACACCTTGCACTCCGTGACCTGGGGCCTGCTGCTGGCCCTCTTGCTGCTCGCCGTGCTGGACGCCCTGCGCCAGCGCCGCCGCCCGTCCCCGCGCATGCAACGGCAGATGCCCGGCAGCCTGGCGCTGGGACGCTGGGGTGAGGTTCGCCTGACCTTGGAACATGACTACCCACAGCCGATGACGGTCCAGGTGTTCGATCATGTCCCCGACGGGCTGACGGTAGAGAACATGCCCCAATCCATAGCGCTGCGCCCCGGTGAGCGCAGTGAGCTGGGGTATCGTCTTCGCCCGTTGCGGCGCGGGCACTTCAGTTTCACCCGCTGTGAAATCCACCTGCCCAGCCCTTTGGGCCTGTGGTCCGCACGACGTTTTGTTGAGGTCAGCGATGTGACCCGCGTGTACCCGGATTTCGCCCGCCTTTACGGCGCGCAACTGCTGGGCGTAGACAACTGGCTGAGCCAACTGGGAGTGCGCCAGCGCCAACGGCGGGGGTTGGGACTGGAGTTTCATCAACTGCGCGAATTTCGCGAGGGTGACAGCTTGCGTCAGATCGACTGGAAAGCGACGGCACGGCAACGCACGCCCATCGCTCGGGAATACCAGGATGAGCGCGACCAGCAAATTGTGTTCATGCTGGATTGCGGCCGGCGCATGCGTAGCCAGGATGACGAGCTGTCGCATTTTGACCATGCTCTCAACGCTTGCCTGCTGCTCAGCTATGTCGCGTTGCGCCAGGGCGATGCGGTGGGGCTTTGTACCTTCGCCGGTGACCAGCCACGCTACCTGGCACCGGTAAAAGGTAGCAGCCAGTTGAACCTGCTGCTCAACGCGGTATACGACCTCGACACCACCCGACGAACGGCCGACTACCAGGCGGCAGCAAGCCAGCTGTTAGCCCGGCAAAAACGTCGGGCACTGGTGATCGTGATCACCAACCTGCGGGATGAGGAGGACGAAGCCCTGCTGACCGCCGTAAAGCGTATCAGTCGCCAGCACAGGGTGCTGCTGGCAAGTTTGCGCGAGGAAGTACTCGATCAGTTGCGCCAAGCTCCGGTACAAACCTTGCCGGAAGCCCTGGCCTACAGCGGCACCGTCGATTACCTCAATACCCGGGACGAATTACACGACCGGTTGAGCGCACACGGCTTGTCGATATTGGACACCTTGCCATCGGACCTGGGGGCGGCGTTGGTAACACGCTACCTGAGCTGGAAAAAAGCCGGCGTCTTCTAAAAAACTGCACCACCACGGCAGGGGCAAAAAAGCCCTTGGTCGGGTCTACAACAAACTGTATCTAAGCCGAAGCCTGCAAAGGATCAAAACTGAAGTAGTGCAATAGAACGTTGATCAATTGCCCATATTCCTCGGGTGCCTGGAGCACGCGGAACCCGGAATCGTAATGCTGCGGGTTGATATCTTCATGGCTCCAGAGGCAGGTAGCCGTGATGTCGATTTCATGGAAGGTGTCGTCCGCACATGGAATCTTCAAACGCAACTCGAAGTCCACCTCAACCATCATGGGCAATTGGCTGATTAACATCAGCCCATCTTCCGAGGCATTCCCCAAGAAACCGATAGGTTTGTCTGTGAGGCGGTTAAACACTTGAAGGAAGTAAGGTAACTGATGCCGCTCGATCCGTCGGTCGGTAAACATGTTGAGATCGCCATCCATTGGCCATGACTCTGGCCGTGCCAGTGATTCGGAACGAGCACATTCCCCTCGCTCTCCCTGGATCTCGGTGTGACAACAGTTAATGTTCTGTCACTAAACATCTACCAAGTCCGGGCCCTGCATTCACTCGAATCGAAACTTGTACAAATGAATATTCAGAGAATAGCCCAAGACTGGCGACGGGCCAGTTCTGCAATGACGAATATCATTACAAGGACGCAGGACGCGGCTGGGCGGCACTTGCACCGGGGTAATGCCCCAGCTGTTGCAGGGTGTCGAGCCGCGCACGCGCCCGGTAAGCGTACTCACTCGACGGGTACTGATTGATAATGAATTGATAGGTCTGCACCGCATCAACGAAGAGTTTCTGCCGCTCCAGACACTGCCCGCGCAACATCGAAACCTCCGGCTGAACATAACGCCGGGTACGGCTTTCGCGGTCCACTTGAGACAATTCCAGGGTGACGCGCTGGCAATCACCCACCCCGTAGGCGCGGTAGGCGTTGTTCAAATGGTGGTCCATCGACCAGCGGGTACAGCCGACAACACTGACGGCCAGGGCAGCAATGAGCAAAATTCGCATGAGGGTTCTCCTGTCTTGTGCAGTGTATCGACCCCTCGTCGAAAATCTTCAAGGTTGTTCGTCTATTCAGCCGCAGCAAAAACAAGCCGATCGTCGATAAGTAGTGCAAACGAACAATGACTACAACGAAAGAGCATAGTAGCCTTCCTCAGCGCTTGAACTCAGGAGTCTGTGCATGTCCGTCCGTCGTACCAAAATCGTCGCCACCCTTGGCCCGGCCAGCAACTCGCCGGAAGTCCTCGAACAGCTGATTCTGGCTGGTTTGGACGTTGCCCGTCTGAACTTCTCCCACGGCACCCCGGACGAGCACAAGGCTCGCGCCAAGCTGGTGCGTGACCTGGCCGCCAAACATGGCCGCTTCGTCGCACTGCTGGGTGACCTGCAAGGCCCGAAAATCCGTATTGCCAAATTCGCCAACAAGCGGATCGAGCTGAAGATCGGTGACACCTTCACCTTCTCCACCAGCCACCCCCTGACCGAAGGCAACCAGCAAGTCGTGGGTATCGACTACCCGGACCTGGTCAAGGATTGCGGCGTCGGTGACGAACTGCTGCTGGACGACGGCCGTGTGGTGATGCGCGTCGACACCGCGACCCCAACCGAGCTGCATTGCACCGTAATCATCGGCGGCCCGCTGTCCGACCACAAAGGCATCAACCGTCGTGGCGGTGGCCTGACGGCGCCGGCCCTGACTGAAAAAGACAAGGCCGACATCAAGCTCGCCGCCGAAATGGAAGTGGACTACCTCGCCGTGTCCTTCCCGCGCGACGCCGCCGACATGGAATACGCCCGCAAACTGCGCGACGAAGCTGGCGGCACCGCCTGGCTGGTGGCGAAGATCGAGCGCGCCGAAGCCGTGGCCGATGACGAAACCCTCGACGGCCTGATCAAGGCTTCCGACGCCGTGATGGTTGCCCGTGGTGACTTGGGCGTGGAAATCGGCGACGCCGAGCTGATCGGTATCCAGAAGAAGATCATCCTGCACGCACGCCGCCACAACAAAGCGGTGATCGTGGCGACCCAGATGATGGAGTCGATGATCCAGAACCCGATGCCGACCCGTGCCGAAGTATCCGACGTGGCCAACGCCGTGCTCGACTACACCGACGCCGTGATGCTCTCGGCAGAAAGTGCTGCCGGCCCGTACCCACTGGAAGCGGTTCAAGCCATGGCACGTATCTGTGTCGGCGCCGAAAAGCACCCGACCAGCAAGACCTCCAGCCACCGCATCGGCAAAGTGTTCGAAAGCTGCGACCAGAGCATCGCCCTGGCCGCCATGTACACCGCCAACCACTTCCCGGGCGTGAAGGCGATCATCGCCTTGACCGAGAGTGGCTACACGCCGTTGATCATGTCGCGCATCCGTTCCTCGGTGCCGATCTACGCGTTCTCCCCCCACCGCGAAACCCAGGCCCGTGCGGCGATGTTCCGTGGCGTGTACACCGTACCGTTCGATCCGGCTTCGTTGCCGCCGCATGAAGTCAGCCAGGCGGCCATCGACGAGTTGATCAAACGTGGCGTTGTAGAGAAAGGCGACTGGGTCATCCTGACCAAAGGCGACAGCTATCACACCATCGGCGGCACCAACGGCATGAAGATCCTGCACGTTGGCGACCCAATGGTCTAAGTGAAACGCTGAATAACAAAAAGCCCCGTCATTCACATGACGGGGCTTTTTGGTTTCTGGCATAAGCCTATTTACCCACGCCCACACTCACTGGCGTACACGACGGGTACTTGCCACAGAGCGTGAAGTCCCGATAAGCCTTCTGCACCACCTGGCCGCCGCTGCGTAACCGCGTCGCCTCAAGTATCTCCAGCAAATGCGCACGCCCCAGCTGCAGAGGAACTTCCTGTGGCGCATAGTGCAGGCCAATCGGGTTCTCGACATAGGGCGCCCGCTGTTCAATATGCGAGCCCAACACGTGGGCCACCGGTCGGCTGTCGGTAAAGTCGACAAGCCGCTGCAAGCTGTCCTGCATCACCTGTGGGTCGGGGTCGTTCACGTAGATCCTTCCGGGATACACAACGTCTCCCGTCAATAGCACCGCGGTTTGCCGGTCGTACACGGCAATACTCGTCGCGTCGTGCCCCGGCACGGGAATAATGTCAAGAATGCGCCCACCCAGATCATAGGCAACACTCTGTTGCGGCCATCGGGTAATGCCAAAGAAGCCCTTGAGCACTTCAACATCATCCGGCTTGAGGAAGGTTGTACCCGGCCGCTTGGCAAACTGGGCGTCCCCCACGACGTGATCCGCATGACCGTGCAAGTGCGTCACGACCAATGGAATGGATTGGCGCTTATTACGCGCCAGCCATTGATTGATCACCTGATCCACAGCCCCTATGACATTCGGCACTCGAGCGCTCGCCGGGGCCGTATCGTCACCCGCTCCGGTATCAAAAAGGATTGCCCGCTCCTTACCGAACAGCAAGTACAGAAATGGCTTATCACTGCTCACGCAACCCGACTGGCGCAGTATGTAAAGGTTGTCGTTGTAGGCATGGACCTGAAAATCATCCCGAAACGTCGCACACTCCGGCCCCGCGCTGAACCACTTGGCAGGCAACGAACCGGCTTCAAACCGAGGCCCCGCCTGCGACGCTCCGGCAATAGCGATCAGCAGGCCGGCCAATGCCATCCGGCACTTGAGCGGGATCAAGAATGTACCCCACTGAACGCCAGTTCACTGTCCTTGATATTGGCGATTGGCCCCAGAATTGAGCTGTCGAACGGCCTTGGCTCACGCCCCGCAGCGTACAGCTGTGGTAAGTCAGGATTGCTCAGGGCGCCTTCGCCCTGGGCGATAAGGTCGGCACCGTCGTGCAACGCGTCATTGGCTCGCCCGATATCGAGCAGGCTGCCATTGGCGATAATCGTAAGCCCCGGTGCATAACGCCGCGCCAGCGCGACCAAGGTCGCCTGCCCTTCGGCAAACGCCGGCTGCCAGGCTCGATACTCACTGACATGGATGAAGTCGGCACCGGCCTGCGCCAGGCACGCGAAAATCACCTGCGCATCCGCTTCGCCGCCTGGCCACTTGTAGTCGACGTCATTCACCTTGCTTTGCGAGATACGAATACCCACAGGCACCGCGCTGCCCAGCTCAGCTTTAATCGCTTTGACAATGTCCACCAGCAGCGCCACGCGCGCATGGATGCCGCCGCCCCAGCGATCCGTACGCTGGTTGGTGTAAGTGGTCAGGAACTGATCGAGCAGGTAGCCGTGGGCGCCATGGATTTCAATGCCATCAAAGCCGCCGATGTGCACCGCCCGCGCCGCCGAATCGACAAACCCCTGAATCACTTCAGCAATTTGCACTTCGCTGAGTTCGACAGGCTCGTGGTAGCGACCGGCACCGAAGTAAAACGGCATTTGCTCACCCATCGGCTGAACCGCCGAAGGCCCCGCGCTGAGTTCACAAAACCGGTTGCCCTGGCTCAGCGCCCCCGCATGCATGAGTTGCGCGAACACCGTTGCGCCCTGTTGTTGAAGTGCCTGGTTGGCCGCCGCCCACGAGCGCGCTTGCACGTCATTCACCAGACCCGGCTGAAACAGGTAGCCCTGTGAAAAGACCCGGTCGGTGTACAAGCCTTCACTGATGATCAGGGCAAAACCGCCCCTGGCGAATCGAAGGTAGTAGTCGTGCATGGCCTGTGTGAGCAGCCCATCGGCCGTCGCACTCACACGGGTCATGGGCGCTACGGCCAGGCGGTTTGGCAGCGATGCATTTTTAATAACATATTTGGATAAAACTTTTTGGCTCAAATCAGTCATGCTTCCGCACTCCACACGCAACGTTTCCAGTTGCCGCGAAAGCTAACGCACGCCCTGTGACCGCTCAAGCACAGGCCCGGTGAAGGCGCCATAACGGATACCGATATAATCATGCAGACTTCAGACCTGAGGCTGTTTCTCGCCGTCACCTCAACGGGTAGCCTCTCAGCCGCTGCACGCCAGCTAGACGTGACGCCGATGCAGGTGTCGCGCCGAGTGGCGGCCCTGGAGGAAGAGCTGGGTGTACGCCTGTTCCACCGCTCGACACGTTCGGTCTCACTGACCACCGAGGGTGAAGCGCTGCTGCCCCACGCCTTCGCCATGAGCGAGGCGGAAGAAAACGCCAGGCGCGAGCTAGGCCAAACCTCAAGCCGGGTATCCGGCGTATTGCGCGTGAGCACCCCAAGCATCTTCGGCCAGTCCATCGTCCTGGCGTTGCTGCCGCGCCTGCTGGCGGATTACCCGGAACTCAAGGTCGAGGTCAATATCAGCGAGCAGATGGCCGATATTGTTGCTCAGGGCATGGATGTCGCGCTGCGTATTGGCCCGTTGCCCGATTCGGAACTCATCGCCCGAAAAATCACGGTCAACCCACGAGTTATTTGCGCCTCGCCCGAGTATTTGCAGCGACGCGGCCTGCCAACCGTCGCCAGTGACCTCGACACCCACGACTGCATCATTCTGGATAGCGCACCGCGCTGGCCTTTGGTGATTGATCAAACACTGCAGCCAAAGCGCGTGCGTGGGCGCTTTCAGACCAGCAGCGTCGATTCCGTAAGGGCTGCTGCGCTCCAGGGGCTTGGGCTCGCGCTGCTGACATGCGTGGATGTGTGCAGGCAACTCAAGGACGGTTCACTGGTGCAAGTCCATCTGCAGGATGCGTCCCTGGAAGAGCTGGCGGTGTGGGCCATCATGCCGAGCCGTCGCTACGTGCCGGCGCGGGTCAGGGTGTTCCTTGAGGCGCTAGAGGCCGACCTGGCAGAACTGCCGATTTGATCATTGCCGGTTGATAAACCCTGACAGCGCCGCAATCGCTTCGGGCGACTTCAGGCGCTGAGTAAACAGCGCGCCCTCTTCTTCAATCACTTTGCGCAGTTGCTCGCGATCGACACTCTTCATCAATTGCTTGGTGACCTGCACCGCCCCCGGCGCCAGGCTTTCAAAACGCTCGGCGACTTCCCGCGCCTTGGCCAGCGCCGCTTCACCGCTGCCCAGCGCCTGCGTGGCTATCCCCCACGCCGCTGCCTGCTCGCCGGTAAAAACCTCGCCCAACAGCAACAGTTCAGCCGCTTTCGCATGCCCCAACAGCCGCGGCAGGATCAGGCTCGAGCCAAACTCCGGGCACAGCCCCAGGTTGACGAACGGCATGCGCAACCGCGCATCGCGGCTGATATACACCAGGTCGCAATGCAACAGCAGCGTCGTGCCAATACCCACCGCCGCGCCCGCCACGGCGGCGATCACCGGCTTGCGGCAGTTAAGCAGGCTTTTCATAAAGTGGAACGGCGGGCTGTCGAGGTCGGCGGGGGGCTGTTCAAGAAAGTCGCCGATGTCGTTGCCGGCGGTAAAACAGTCACGGCTACCCTGGATCAGCACGGCATTCACCGAGAGATCCGCGTCGGCTTGCTCCAGCGCCTCGGCCAATTGGGTGTACATGGCACGGGTCAGGGCGTTTTTCTTGTCGGGCCGGTTGAGCTGCAGGGTCAGCACCCCACGTTCGCGCAGCTGTTGGATGGCGTCGGTCATGGCGAGTCTCGCGGCGATGGGGTTCAGCGCTTAACCACGGGGCAGGAATACATCGGCCAGCAGTTGGTTGCGCGGCAGCCCCGCCAGAAACAAGCGCTTGGAAAACGCCTCGACGCTGGCCGGGTGCCCGCAGAGTAAGGCCAGAGTTTGCCGCGAAACAAGCCGCAGTTGCGCCAATGCCTGGGTCAACTCAGCCGCCGTCCACAACTCCACCGTCAGGTTCGGATGCTGCGCAGCCAGCGCCGCCAGGGGCTCGGCGAAGTAATGCGCGTCAGCATCATGGGCCAGGTGAATCACGCGGATGGCGCCCTGGTGATCCTGGCGCAACGCCTCACGCAGCACGCCCCACAAAGGTCCCAAGCCGGTGCCGGAAGCCAGCAGCCAGAGCGGGCGGGCTTGCCAGTCGGGATCATAGTGCAGCCCGCCGCCGCGCAATTCGCCCAGTCGCAGCGGGTCGCCCACCTGTAACCGGCGGGCAATATCACTGAATTGCCCCGGCTGACGGCAATCGAGGTGAAACTCCAGAAACGCGTCCTCCTGGGGCAGGCTGGCCAGGGAATACGGCCGCGCCACCGGCCCCGCCCACACCACCAGGTGCTGGCCGGCGCGATAACGCAGGCCGCGCTCCGGTTGCAGGCGCAGGCGCAACACATTCACAGTCAACCAGTCGGCGCCGACCACGTTGGCCGGCAAACCGTCACGCAGCGGGTCAAACGTTTCGACCTGCAAATCCCCGCTGACCTGGCACTGGCACGCCAGGCGCCAGCCATCCTGGCGCTGCGGCGGGGTCAGGGCATCGGGTTGCTTGTCCTCGACCTCACCCCGGCAACGCACCAGGCAGGCATGGCAACTGCCGGCGCGGCAACTATAGGGCACGGCCACACCCGCCTGGTTCAAGGCATCCAGCAGGTTGCTGCCGGTGGCTACCGACCAGTGGCGTTCGCCGACGTGCAGTTCAGGCATATAAAGGCTCAATCAGAAGGGACGCGCACAGGGAATCATGCCTGCGACAGTTTGACCATAGTCGGGTGTATCGGCCACCGCGCCGGGTTATACTGCCGCGCCTTTTTAGCGTCGCGCCAACAATACTTGCTCTTCTTGGCGACGCGCCTTGGAAAGGTGGCTTCAGCCGACCGATGCACTTCACTGAAGCCACCTTTATTGAATGTTCCCTTATAGAGGAGCGCGACTCATGACCGTGATCAAGCAAGACGACCTGATTCAGAGCGTTGCCGACGCCCTGCAATTCATTTCCTACTACCACCCCGTTGACTTCATCCAGGCCATGCACGAAGCCTACCTGCGCGAAGAATCGCCAGCGGCCCGTGACTCCATCGCCCAGATCCTGATCAACTCGCGCATGTGCGCCACCGGCCATCGCCCGATCTGCCAGGACACCGGTATCGTCACCGTGTTCGTGCGCGTGGGCATGGACGTACGCTGGGATGGCGCCACCATGGGCCTGGACGACATGATCAACGAGGGCGTGCGTCGCGCCTACAACCTGCCGGAAAACGTCCTGCGTGCATCCATCCTGGCCGACCCGGCCGGCGCGCGTAAAAACACCAAGGACAACACCCCGGCCGTGATCCATTACTCCATCGTCCCGGGTAACACCGTGGAAGTGGACGTGGCGGCCAAGGGCGGCGGTTCCGAGAACAAGTCGAAAATGGCCATGCTCAACCCGTCCGACTCGATCGTCGACTGGGTACTCAAGACCGTTCCGACCATGGGCGCCGGCTGGTGCCCACCGGGCATGCTGGGCATCGGCATCGGCGGCACCGCCGAGAAAGCCGCGGTGATGGCCAAGGAAGTGTTGATGGAATCCATCGACATCCACGAGCTGAAAAAGCGCGGCCCATCCAACCGTATCGAAGAGATGCGCCTGGAGCTGTTCGAGAAGGTCAACCAACTGGGCATCGGCGCTCAGGGCCTGGGTGGCCTGACCACCGTGCTCGACGTGAAGATCATGGACTACCCGACCCACGCCGCCTCCCTGCCGGTGTGCATGATCCCCAACTGCGCCGCCACGCGCCACGCGCACTTCGTGCTCGACGGTTCGGGCCCGGCGTCGCTGGAAGCGCCACCGCTGGACGCCTACCCGGAAATCGTCTGGGAAGCCGGCCCGTCGGCCCGTCGCGTCAACCTCGACACCCTGACCCCGGAAGAAGTGCAAAGCTGGAAGCCGGGCGAAACCGTGTTGCTCAACGGCAAGATGCTCACTGGTCGCGACGCTGCGCACAAACGCATGGTCGAGATGCTGAACAAGGGCGAAAGCCTGCCGGTGGACCTCAAGGGTCGCTTCATCTACTACGTCGGTCCGGTGGATCCGGTGCGTGAAGAAGTGGTTGGCCCGGCTGGCCCGACCACTGCAACGCGGATGGACAAGTTCACCCGTCAGATCCTCGAGCAAACCGGCCTGCTGGGCATGATCGGCAAATCCGAGCGCGGCCCGACCGCCATCGAAGCGATCAAGGACCACAAGGCCGTGTACCTGATGGCCGTGGGCGGCGCCGCTTACCTGGTGGCGCAAGCCATCAAGAAGTCGCGTGTAGTCGCTTTCGCCGAACTGGGTATGGAAGCGATCTACGAGTTCGACGTAAAAGACATGCCGGTCACCGTTGCCGTGGACAGCAAGGGCGAATCCGTGCACATCACCGGTCCTGCGATCTGGCAGAAAAAGATCAGTGAAAGCCTGGCGGTAGAAGTGCAGTAAGCACCCTCCCGCAAGGATAAAGGCGACTGCGGCCCATGGCCCAGTCGCCTTTTTTATGGCTGAAGCGGTTATCACGGCGAACTCGACCCTGTGGGAGCTGGCTTGCCTGCGATGCAGGCACCTCGGTTTTTCAGTGACACCGAGGTGATGCCATCGCAGGCAAGCCAGCTCCCACAAAAGCCCGCTCGCCACACCACTGACAGCGTGCATGCTATGGTGCACTCCCCTCACCGCGCCTGTTCATCACCGTATGATCGTGATCCCCCGCCCACTGCGCCTGACCTTCTACTCCCTGCTGATCATTGCCGGTGCCGTGCTGGCCGCCGCCCTGGCCACGCGCCATGCCGAGCGCCAGGCGCTGGTGGACGATGCCGCACGCGCCAATCAGCAGCTCGCGCTGTACGCCAACTCGCTGCACACCCTGATCGAACGCTACCGCGCCCTGCCCGCCGTGCTGGCGCTGGACTCGGAAATGATCAGCGCCTTGAAGGGCCCGCTGGACACCACGACCCAGGACCTGCTCAACCGCAAACTGGAACGCATCAACGGTGCCGCACAATCTTCCACCCTGGAATTGATGGACCGCACCGGCCTGGCCGTGGCCGCCAGTAACTGGAACCTGCCGAGCAGTTATGTCGGGCATAACTATGCGTTTCGCCCGTATTTCAGCCAGACCCTGAGCCAGGGCACCGGGCGTTTTTACGCGGTGGGGGTGACCACCGGGATTCCGGGGTACTTCCTCTCCAGCGCGGTCGTCGATGAACATGAACAGTTCCTCGGCGCCATGGTGGTGAAGCTGGAATTCCCTGAACTTGAACGCGAATGGGCCCAGGGCAATGACTTGCTGCTGGTCAGCGATGCGCGGGGCATCGTGTTTATCGCCAATCAGCCGGGCTGGCGTTATCGCAACCTGCAGCCGCTGTCGGCCAGTGACCTGGCCGAACTCAAGGCCACCCGCCAATACGACAAGAAACAGCTGCAGCCGCTACAAACCAGCACCCTGCAACGCTTCGACGAAAACAGCCACTTGATGCGCGTCAACGGCCCCGACGGCACTGCCAATTACATCTGGGAATCCCTGCCGCTCAAAGCCGAGGGCTGGACCCTGCACCTGTTGCGCAAACCGCAGTTCGCCTTTGAAGACCAACGCAACGCCGGCCTGGCCGCCGCCGGCTCCTGGTTGGCGTTGGTGTTCCTGGTGCTGTTCCTGACCCAACGCTGGCGCCTGGCCCGTTTGCGCCAGCGCAGCCGTGAAGAACTTGAGCAGCTTGTGGAGGAACGCACCCAGGCGCTGCGTACCGCTCAGGACGGTTTGGTGCAATCGGCCAAGCTGGCGGCGTTGGGGCAGATGTCCGCCGCCCTCGCCCATGAAATCAACCAGCCGCTGACTGCCCAGCGCATGCAGCTGGCGACCCTGCGCCTGCTGCTCGACCACGGCCGGGTGGACGACGCCTACCGGGCGCTGACCCCGCTGGACGACATGCTCACGCGCATGGCCGCCCTCACCGGCCACCTCAAGACCTATGCGCGCAAAAGCCCCAGCGGCCTGCGCGAACGCCTGGACCTGGCCACGGTGGTCGACCAATCCCTGCACCTGCTCGATGCACGCCTGCGCGATGAAGCGATCGGCGTGGTGCTGGACCTTACCCGGCCCGCCTGGGTGCGCGGCGATGCGATCCGCCTCGAACAAGTGCTGATCAACCTGCTGCGCAACGCCCTCGACGCCATGGCCGACAAGCCGCGCAAACGCCTGGCAATCCGCCTGCATGCCGACCAGCAGCTGTGGCAACTGACCGTCAGCGACAGCGGCGGCGGAATCGCCGACGAGCACCTGAACAGCGTGTTCGACCCGTTCTTCACCACCAAGCCGGTGGGTGACGGGCTCGGCCTTGGGCTGGCGGTGTCCTACGCCATCGTGCATGAACTGGGCGGGCGCTTGAGCGCTGGCAACCGCAACGACGGCGCGGTATTTACCCTGACTTTGCCCATCGCGCTGGAGACGCCCGACCTATGTTGAACGCGGTGATTGTGGTCGACGACGAAGCCAGCATTCGCACGGCCGTCGAGCAATGGTTGAGCCTTTGCGGCTTTGAAGTGCAGCTGTTCAGCCGCGCCGAAGAATGCCTGGCGAAGCTGCCCAAGGACTTTGCGGGCGTGATCCTGAGCGACGTGCGCATGCCCGGGCTCAGCGGCCTGGAGCTGCTGGCCGAAGTGCAACGGCGCGACACCGACCTGCCGGTGATCCTGCTGACCGGCCATGGTGATGTGCCGATGGCCGTCGAAGCCATGCGCGACGGCGCCTACGACTTTCTGGAAAAACCCTTCAGCCCCGACGCCCTGCTCAACAGCCTGCGCCGTGCCCTGGACAAACGCGGGCTGATCCTCGAGAACCGCCGCCTGCATCAACAGGCCGATCATCGAGCGCAACTGGAATCCAGCCTGTTGGGCGTGTCGCGTGGCTTGCAGAATTTGCGACGCCAGGTGTTGGACCTGGCGAGCTTGCCGGTCAACGTGCTGATCCGTGGCGAAACCGGCAGCGGCAAGGAGTTGGTCGCCCGTTGCCTGCATGATTTCGGCCCACGGGCCAAGAAGCCGTTTGTGGCGCTCAATTGCGCAGCCATTCCCGAGCAGCTGTTTGAAGCCGAGCTGTTCGGTCACGAAAGCGGCGCATTCACCGGCGCCCAGGGCAAGCGCATCGGCAAGCTGGAATACGCCCACGGCGGCACGCTGTTCCTCGATGAAATCGAAAGCATGCCGCTGGCCCAGCAAGTGAAACTGCTACGGGTGTTGCAGGAGCAAAAACTCGAGCGACTGGGCTCCAACCAAAGTATTCATGTAGACCTGCGCATTATCGCCGCCACCAAGCCGGACCTGCTGGAAGAGGCCCGCGCCGGGCGTTTTCGCGAAGACCTGGCGTATCGGCTGAACGTCGCGCAACTGCGCCTGCCGCCGCTGCGCGAACGCCGCGAGGATATTCCGCTGCTGTTCGACCATTTTGCGCAAAGCGCCGCCGAACGACTGGGCCGCCGCGTCGAACCGCTGAGCGGTGCGCAACTGGGGCGTTTGCTCAGCCATGACTGGCCGGGCAATGTGCGTGAACTGGCCAACGTCGCCGAACGCCAGGTGCTGGGCTTGGGCGAACCGGAGCCGGAAGGTATCGAGGCCGGGCAATCCCTGGCTGCGCAGCAGGAAGCCTTCGAGGCCCACTGCCTGAAAGCCGCGCTGACCCGGCACAAGGGCGATATCAAGGCGGTGCTGGCTGAGCTGCAACTGCCACGGCGCACGCTCAATGAGAAGATGCAGCGGCATGGGTTGGTGCGGGAGATGTTTCTCTAGCGACCTTTCGGGCGCCATCGCGGGCAGGCCCGCTCCCACACTTTTGAGCTGTGAATACCTTCCAATGTGGGAGCGGGCTTGCCCGCGAAGAGGCCGGCCGCCATAAGCGGATTTCCGCTCACAGCGTTAAAAGCATCGGCGACTTTCCGCCTAAAAAAATCGGCAAACCCTTCTAAACCGGGCCTTCACCTACCTGGCACAGCTCCTGCTATAGCCCCAGCCAGGCTGCGCTCGCGCCGCTCCATAAAAACAACTAAATGAAGGATCCTTCAATGGATAACTCCAACGCCCTGCCTCTGGGGTCGGCGGCTGCGCCGGCGAAAGAGCGCACCACCTCCAGCCGTATCAAGTCGATTTTCAGTGGCTCCGTCGGCAACATGGTCGAGTGGTACGACTGGTACGTCTACGCCGCCTTCTCGCTGTACTTCGCAAAAACCTTCTTCCCGAAAGGCGACACCACCGCCCAACTGCTCAACACCGCCGCGATCTTCGCCGTGGGCTTTCTGATGCGCCCGATCGGCGGCTGGTTGATGGGCCTGTACGCGGACAAAGTCGGGCGTAAAAAGGCGCTGATGGCCTCGGTCTACCTGATGTGCTTCGGCTCGTTGCTGATCGCCCTGAGCCCGGGCTATGAAATCATCGGTATCGGTGCGCCAATCCTGCTGGTATTTGCGCGTTTGCTGCAGGGCCTGTCGGTGGGGGGCGAGTACGGCACCTCCGCCACTTACCTCAGCGAAATGGCGACCAAGGAACGCCGGGGTTTCTACTCCAGCTTCCAGTACGTGACCCTGATCTCCGGCCAGCTCATCGCCCTGGCTGTGCTGATCGTGCTGCAACAATTGCTGACCACCGAGCAGCTGTATGCCTGGGGCTGGCGTATCCCGTTCGCGATCGGCGCGCTGTGCGCAGTGGTCGCGCTGTACCTGCGTCGCGGCATGGAAGAAACCGCGTCATTCACCAATAAGGAAAAGGCCAAGGAAAGCGCCATGCGCACCTTGATGCGCCACCCCAAGGAGCTGATGACCGTGGTCGGCCTGACCATGGGCGGCACCCTGGCCTTCTACACCTACACCACCTACATGCAGAAATACCTGGTGAACACCGTCGGCATGAGCATCTCCGACTCCACCACCATTTCGGCGGCGACCCTGTTTCTGTTCATGTGCCTGCAGCCCATCGTCGGCGGGCTGTCGGATAAAGTCGGGCGTCGGCCGATCCTGATCGCCTTCGGTATCCTCGGCACGCTGTTCACCGTGCCGATCCTTACCACCCTGCACACCATCCAAAGCTGGTGGGGCGCGTTCTTCCTGATCATGGCGGCGCTGATCATCGTCAGCGGCTACACCTCGATCAACGCCGTGGTGAAAGCCGAGCTGTTCCCGACTGAGATCCGTGCGCTGGGCGTGGGCCTGCCCTATGCACTGACCGTGTCGATCTTCGGCGGCACCGCTGAATACATCGCGCTGTGGTTCAAGAGCATCGGCATGGAAACCGGCTATTACTGGTACGTCACCGCCTGTATTGCGGTGTCGCTGGTGGTGTACGTGACCATGAAGGACACCCGCAAGCACTCGCGGATTACCACCGACTAACAGCTTGATGCATAAAAATGTGGGAGCGGACTTGTGTGGGAGCTGGCTTGCCTGCGATAGCATCACCTCGGTGCAACTGAAAGACCGTGGTGCCTGCATCGCGGGCAAGCCCGGCTCCCACACAAGCCGGTTCCCACATTCAGTTTTGTATCGCAGGTTTTATAGAGCCATACCGCCGCTGCGCATACGTCGCGCCGGCAATCATCACCACCAGCACCGCCGCCAACACCGCCGATGAACCGATGGTGCCAAAATCCAGCCCGCCCTTTTCAACAGGCTTGGTCAGGAAGTCGCCCAAGGTCGCGCCGAACGGGCGTGTCAGTACAAACGCCACCCAGAACAACAGCACCGACGAGATCTGCGTGAAGTACTTGAGTGCAACCACCAGCGCAATGGTGGAGCCGATCAGCAAGGCCCCGCCCGCAAACCCCAACCCCGAATCATCCGCCAGGAAGTCGCCCAATGCCGTGCCCAGGGTGTTGGAGAACAGGATGGCCACCCAGTAAAACAACTCGCCCCGTGGGCTCTGCGCCTTGTTCACGTTCAGCGAGTCGCCGCTGAGGTGCCAAAGCGCAAAGGTGATCATCAGGATCACAATCAGGATCATCGACCCTGCGGCGTAACCCAGGCCCAGCGTACGGTCCATAAAGTCCGACAGCGTGGTGCCGGCGGTACTGGTGGACAGGATCACGATCCAGTACAGCAGCGGGTTGTAGGTTTTCGACCAGAGTTGCGTCACCAGCGTGACCAGGAACACGCTGATCAGGATCATCGAGCTGATGGCGTAACCGACATTCAGGGTCATCGAGAGCAAGTCCCCGGCGGTTTCGCCCAGGGTGGTTGCGCAAATTTTCATGACCCAGAACGCCAGGGTGATCTGAGGAAGTTTGTTCATGGGATGGAAGGCTCCGAAGCTCATTCTGTCAACGGGCCGACGCGCAGGGGGGCTGTCGACCGTGCGCGCAGAGTGAACGCAAAGCTGTGAAAAATAGGTGGGCGTTGAATGAAAATTCCATAGGGCTGATGGAAATTCGCCGCCATGGATTGCACTATGGCTGCCTTCCCGAACCCCGCAGCAGGAACCCCGGCCATGTCTGACGATATCCATTTCTACGAACCCGCCAACGGCCACGGCCTGCCCCATGATCCGTTCAACGCCATCGTCGGGCCACGGCCGATCGGCTGGATTTCCTCGCACGACAGCGAAGGCCGCCTGAACCTGGCGCCCTACAGTTTCTTCAATGCGTTCAACTACATTCCGCCGATCATTGGGTTTTCCAGTGTCGGGCGCAAAGACAGCCTGAACAATATCGAACAGACCGGCGAGTTTGTGTGGAACCTGGCTACCCGCCCGCTGGCCGAGCAGATGAACCAGAGTTGTGCCGCCGTTTCACCAGAGGTGAACGAGTTCGAGTTGTCCGGCTTGACGCCGGTAGCGTCGAAAATCGTTGGCGTGCCGCGAGTGGGCGAAAGCCCGGTGTCGTTTGAATGCAAGGTCACGCAGATCATTCAGCTGCAGCGCGCCGACCAGCAATGGGTGCCAAGCTGGCTGGTGCTGGGCGAAGTGGTCGCGGTGCATATTGCCAAGTGGTTGCTCAAGGATGGAATCTACGACACCGCCGCCGCCGAGCCGATTCTGCGCGGCGGCGGCCCGGCGGATTACTTCCAGCTGGGGCCGGAGGCGCTGTTCAAGATGCATCGCCCGCGCTGATTGATCATTTTCCAACAAATACAACTGAACGGTGTGGGAGCCGGGCTTGCCCGCGATAGCGCAGTGTCAGCCACCTAATGAGTCGCCTGGCATGCCCTCATCGCGGGCAAGCCCGGCTCCCACATGTGTTCTTTGTTGGCCAATAAAAAATGCTCGGCTTCAGCTTGCAGCAGTTGCCCAAGTCAGTTGACCGTCTTCATCCACATCGACCAGGCACTCAAGCTGCAGCGTCGCTGCATCGTCGGCGTCGGAGGCGGTCTTGAACTTCTGTCCATCAAGGATCTTGTGAAACTGCGGGGCGCCCATGCCATCCAGTGCCTTGACGGCAACGGCAGCGCTGTAGCCCCCTTCACCGGGTACTACGGCGGAAACGGCTTCGTGGTGGGCAAATTGTTTACGTGCCATGTTGCAGGTCCTGGCCAATGGAAAGTCGGCCATTCTAACCCTCAACCGGCCAGTTGCAGGTACTCACCGCAGGCATTGGCGGCGGATGCATCGGTGAAGGTCTGGAAGTCCATGCTGCGGACCACCATGTCGTTCAATAGCTCGGTAAAGATCATCAGGGCTGGCGAGCTGAAGTAGGCACTCATCGCCTGCTCGCTGCTCCAGAAACCCGAGACCAGCCATACATCGGGGTCGACCTGGGAATGCTGCAACGAGAATTGCAGGCAACCCTGAGCCTGACGGCCCGGTTCGATCAAACTGCTCAAGCGTGCACCGAGTTCGGTGCTGCACCCGGTACGGGCACGGATAAAGGCCATATGGCTCGCGGGAATGGGGGTGGACATGTTCGACTCTCCCGTTGAGAAGTGATGCTCGGCAAGCACTGTGAGGGCGTGTTGCCACAGGATCAAAGATAACGGCGCGGGTGCAGGCGCGGTTAGTCAATTCCTGCAGGCTTATTGCACAATCCTGCGAGAAGCGTAGACAGAACGTCTGGCGCCCCGGTTTTATTCCAAGGGCAAAGCCTTGTTTCACTGGGATGACAGGCCCAATGCTTGCCTGATTCACGATGTGTCGCAGGATCAGGCAAGGATTGTGCAGAATCGGCGTAACACTTTTTGAAAACCCGCCGTTAAGCTGAGCCCATCGTAAAAGCACGCAGAGGACGCTCCATGTCGTCGCCCGAATATCACGCCATGCCCCTTGATGCCGATATGGAAAGACAGCGCGAAGAGCTGGCCTGCATTGTCTGCCGGCATACCTGGGAGGACGGTTCCTACGGCACAGCGATCACCTCACTGTTCCTGAATCGCCACAACACGCCCCGCGATTTCATGCCGGTGCTGGTGGAACCTGCGCTGTGCATCCTGGCCCATGGCCGCAAGGAGGTGCGTCTGGCAGACGAAGTCTTCGCCTACGACCCGCTCAATTACCTGGTGTTCTCCGTCGCGATGCCGGTGGCGGGTCGGATCATCGAAGCCACCCCGGACGACCCCAACCTGTCGGTGCGGATCAATATCGACCCGGCGCAACTGACGGCCTTGATCGCAGAAGCCGGCCCGATGGGCGTGCCGTCACGGCCGACCTCCCGTGGGATGTACGTCGACCGTATCGACACCCAGTTGCTCGACGCCGTACTGCGCCTGGCGCGCCTGCTGGACTCGCCGAAAGACATCGCCATGCTCGCGCCGTTGATCAACCGCGAAATTCTTTACCGCTTGTTGCGCGGCCCACAGGGTTATCGCCTGTATGAAATCGCCGTGGCCAATAGCCAAAGCCATCGGGTGAGCCAGGCGATCAAGTGGTTGAACGGCAACTACGAACAACCGCTGCGCATTGATGACCTGGCCAAGGAAGTGAACCTCAGCGTCTCGACCTTGCACCACCGTTTCAAGGCGATAACCGCCATGAGCCCGCTGCAGTACCAGAAGCAACTGCGCTTGCAGGAAGCTCGGCGACTGATGATCGCAGAAGGGCTGGAAGCCTCTGCGGCGGGGTATCGGGTGGGGTATGAAAGCCCGTCGCAGTTCAGCCGGGAGTACAGCCGGTTGTTCGGGGCGCCGCCGCTCAGGGATTTGGCCAGACTGCGCCAAAGCGTCTGATCCAGCGCAGAGCAAAGGTGGGAGCTGGCTTGCCTGCGATGGCGGTATATCAGTCAAACATCAACTGTCTGGCCCGCCGCTATCGCAGGCAAGCCAGCTCCCACATTTGAGCTGCGGTGTTTGTCAGTCCAGGGTCCGTGGCAGCTGCAAGGTCACGCGCAAGCCACCCTCGCGCAAATTCTGCAAACTCACTTCGCCGCCATGGCTGTGGGCAATATTGCGCGCAATCCCCAAGCCCAACCCGTAGCCCTGCTGCTGCCCGGCAAGGCGAAAGTGCGGTTCGAACACTTGCTCCAACCGCTGCTCCGGTACCCCTGGTCCTTCATCATCCACGTGCAGGATGAATTCCGCGCCATCATCCTCAATGTGCAAATGCGCGTTCTGCCCGTACTTCAACGCGTTGTCGATCAGGTTGCCGATGCAGCGTTTGAGCGCCAGCGGCTTGCCCGGATAGGCGCTCAAGGCGCGGCCGTGCTGGGTTACGCGGCCATTGCCATTAGGCGCCACGTAGGGCTCAACCAGGCAATCAAGTACGTGATTCAGGTCCACAGGCTCTATGTTTTCGTGGATATCCGTGTCTTTCACGCATTGCAGCGCTCCCTTCACCAGCAACTCCAGCTCATCCAGGTCACGGCCGAACTTGTTTTGCAGGTTCTCGTCTTCGAGCAATTCCACGCGCAGGCGCAGGCGGGTAATCGGGGTGCGCAAATCGTGGGAAATGGCGCTGAATAACTGGCTACGCTCGGTCAGGTAGCGGCTGATGCGCTCGCGCATCGCATTGAATGCGCGACCCACTTCCACTACCTCACTGCCGCCGCCTTCGGCCACCGGCTCCACATCCGCGCCCAGGGACATGTCCCGCGCTGCCCGCGCCAGGCGCTTGAGCGGCCGGCTCTGCCAGTGCACCAGCAGGCCGATAAACAGCAGCAGGAAGCCGCTGGTCAGCACGATAAACCACACCTGCTGGGACGGCAGGCCCTGCTCTTCGAGGCTGGTGTAGGGCTCGGGCAGCAGCGAAGCGATGTACAGCCATTCGCCGGGCGCGAGCTGGATCTGGGTGACCAGCACCGGCGGGTTCACCGGCTCCAGGGTCAGTGCGTAATGCGCCCATGAGCGCGGCAGCTCATCAAGCTTCAAGCCGGCGTTGAAGATGCGCAGGTCTTCGGCGCTGACGAACTCCACCGAGATATGCACATCGGCGCCCAGGGTCTGGCGCAACACCTCATCCACCGCTTCGAGCACCGCTTGCTTGCGTGGGGTCTGCGGCAGTATCGCCATGTCCAGCGGACGGTCGTTGAGGGTCACCACAAAACGCGTGCCGCCCATGCTGCGCAATTGATCGAGGACCAACGGGCGGTAGGCCACCGGCAACGAACGGAAATAACTCACGCTGGCCGTCATCGAATGCGCCAGGCTGCGGGCGCTGGTGACCAAGCCTTCGAGCTGGGTGGCGCGCAATTGCGAGACCCAGATCACGCTGGACAGCGCCTGCGCGAACAGCACCGCGAGCAAGGTCAGCAGCAGCATGCGCCCCAACAGCGAACGCGGCACCGGGAAACGCCGGCGGCGCTCAATCAGGTGTTCAGTGGGCATTGCCGGCAACCACGCTGGCTGCCAGTTGATAACCGCTGCCGCGCACGGTGCGGATCAGCCTCGGGGGTTTTTCGGTGTCGCGCAGGCGTTGACGCAGGCGGCTGACGGCCATGTCGACGATACGATCCAACGGCATCAGGTCACGACCACGGGTGGCATTGCCGATGGTGTCGCGGTCGAGGATTTGTTGCGGGTGGTCGAGAAACAATTTAAGCAGGGCAAAGTCGGCCCCGGACAGGATCACCTCTTCACCGTCAACGTGGAACAGCCGATGGCTGATCATGTCCAGCCGCCATTCGTCGAACACCAGTACATCGCCATTGCCGCTGCGCTCCTGGCCGAACTGGCAGCGGCGCAGCAGGGCCTTGATCCGCGCCTGCAGCTCGCGCGGGCTGAACGGCTTGCCGATGTAGTCGTCGGCGCCCAGCTCCAGGCCGATCACGCGGTCGGCTTCGTCGGAACTGGCGGTGAGCATGATGATCGGCACCTGCGCCTGGCGCGGGTGCTGGCGAATCCAGCGGCAGAGGCTGAAACCGTCTTCGTCCGGCAACATCACATCGAGGATGACCAGGTCGCACGGCGCCTCGTTCATCGCCTGGCGGAACCCCGCGCCATCCGGCACGCCACGCACCTGGAAACCGGCACGACTGAGGTAGGTTTGCAGCAATTCGCGGATTTCCTGGTCGTCATCGACCAAGAGAATCGATTTACTGATTACGCTCACGGGGTCCTCCTTGTTGTTATGGGGTGTTCGAGTGCCTCATCGCGGGCAAGCCCGGCTCCCACATTTTGACTGCATTCACAATGTGGGAGCTGGCTTGCCTGCGATGGCGCCATCACTGCCTACGCAAACGCCTGCTCAAGCGCGACCCCAGCCCCGGTCAACCCGGAATACGGCGCGGTCACCAACCACACCGGAATACCTTTGAAGTAGTCGCTCATGCAACCTTTGTCACTGAAGCTTTTGGCAAAGCCGCTGTTGATGAAGAAATCGGCAAACCTGGGAATCACCCCGCCCACGATATACACCCCGCCGCGCCCACCGGTGGTCAGCACATTGTTACCGGCCACACGGCCCAGCCAGATGCTGAACTGGTTCAACACTTCCATCGCCACCGGGTCGCCGGCCAGGCCCGCCGCTGTAATGGCTTCGGGGGTGTCCAGCACCGGCGTGTGCCCGTCGACCGCACAAATGGCTCGGTACACACGCGGCAAACCGCCACCGCTCAATGCGGTCTCGGCGCTGACGTGGCCGATCTCAGTGTAGATGTGTTGCCACAGCTGGGTTTCACGCGGGCTGCTCAGGGGCAGGTCGACATGGCCGCCCTCCCCCGGTAATGCCGCGTAACGACCGGCGCCGAGGTCCAGCAACGTACCGACGCCCAGGCCCGTGCCCGGGCCGATCACTACCGCCGGGCGCAACGGCTCCGGCGTGCCTTCGCAGACCACGCGGAATTCGTCGGGTTTAAGGCGGGTCATGCCCAGGGCCATGGCCGTAAAGTCATTGACCAGCAACAGCTCATCCACCTGCAAGGTCTGGCAAAACGCAGTCTTGCTCAGCCGCCAGTGATTGTTGGTGAATTTAAATTCATCACCGCTCACCGGCCCGGCTACCGACAAGCACACCGCGCCGATGTCGCCGATTTCCAGCCCTTCTTCCTTGAGATAGAGCTTGATCGCGTCCTCAGGGCTCTTGTGATCCACCGTGGCATGCACGCGGATCGAATGCAGCGCCTGATCCCGCCATAACGCAAAACGGGCGTTGGTGCCCCCGATATCACCGACCAGCGCTAACTTCACTTAAGCGTCTCCAAGGCACAGGTAAAGGCGCTGGCGCCCTGCTCTGCGGAGCTTGCGGCCAAGCGCATAAATGCAAACAGCTCGCGACCGGCCCCCACGTTATTGCCCAACAGGCCCGTGGCAGGCGTGCGCGCTGCAAATTCTTCGGCGTCCACCTTAAGCTCCAAGGTGCCCTTTACGCCATCCACGCGAATGATATCGCCATCTTTAACCCGTGCCAGCGGCCCGCCGCTCTGGGCTTCGGGGTTCACGTGAATCGCGGCAGGGATCTTACCCGACGCGCCGGACATCCGCCCGTCCGTCACCAAGGCCACTTTGAAGCCACGGTCCTGCAACACGCCGAGGAACGGCGTCATTTTGTGCAACTCCGGCATGCCATTCGAGCGCGGGCCCTGGAAGCGCATCACTGCAACAAAGTCTTTTTCCAACTGGCCGGCCTTGAACGCATCAGCCAGGTCCTGCTGGTCCTGGAACACCACCGCCGGTGCTTCGACGATCTGGTGCTCAAGGGCCACGGCCGAAACCTTCATCACGCCACGGCCGAGGTTGCCTTCCATCACGCGCAAACCGCCTTCGGGCGAAAACGCGCGGGCCACAGGGCGCAGGATGGCCTCATCGAGGCTTTCGATCGGGCCATCGCGCCAGATCAGTTCGCCGTCGACCAGGAAAGGCTCCTGGGTGTAACGGCTCAGGCCCTTGCCGGCCACGGTATTCACGTCCTCGTGGAGCAAACCGGCTTCGAGCAGCTCGCGGATCAGGAACGACATGCCGCCCGCCGCCTGGAAGTGGTTGATGTCGGCCTTGCCGTTCGGGTACACGTGGGACAGGGTCGGCACCACCTCGGAGAGGTCGGCCATGTCCTGCCAGGTGAGGATGATGCCCGCCGACATGGCGATGGCCGGCATGTGCAGGGTGTGGTTAGTAGAGCCGCCGGTGGCGTTGAGCGCGACGATGGAGTTGACGATGGATTTTTCGTCGACGATCTCGCCGATCGGCGTGAAGTTGCCGCTGGCCTTGGTCAGTCGCGTGACCTGGTGCGCGGCTTCACGGGTCAGCGCATCACGCAGCGGGGTGTACGGGTTGACGAACGACGCGCCCGGCAAGTGCAGGCCCATCACTTCCATCAGCAATTGGTTGGTGTTGGCGGTGCCGTAGAAGGTGCAGGTGCCGGGGCTGTGGTAGGACTTCATCTCCGATTCCAACAGCTCTTCGCGGGTGGCCTTGCCTTCGGCGTAACGCTGGCGCACATCGGCTTTCTGCTTGTTGGAAATACCCGACGGCATCGGGCCGCCCGGGACGAAGATCATCGGCAGGTGGCCGTAGCGCAGCGCGCCCATCATCAGGCCGGGGACGATCTTGTCGCAGATACCCAGCATCAGCGCGGCGTCGAACATGTTGTGGGACAGCGCTACCGCCGTGGACATCGCGATGACTTCACGGCTGAGCAGGCTCAGCTCCATGCCGGGCTCGCCTTGGGTCACGCCGTCGCACATGGCGGGTGTGCCACCGGCAAACTGGCCGACCGAGCCGACTTCGCGCAGGGCTTTCTTGATTTGCTCAGGGAAATGCTCGTACGGCTGGTGCGCCGAAAGCATGTCGTTATATGACGAAACAATTGCCACGTTGGCGGCATTCATCATTCGCAGACTATTTTTATCTTCAGTGCCGCACCCGGCCACGCCGTGGGCAAAGTTGGCGCATTGCAGCTTACCGCGCATCGGACCGTCGCTGGCGGCGCCGCGAATGAGTGCAAGGTAAGCCTCGCGGGTTGCACGACTGCGGGCGATAAGCCGTTCGGTGACCTCAATAACGCGGGGATGCATGTGTAGAACTCCAGGCTAACGGATGTGGCGACCCTCGTTCCTGGGTTGATCAAACGCCCGCAGCGCATGGGATGGCAGGGTGTCGTTTGAATCATCGGACCAGTTGATTCAGGTCACTCGTTGTAGATTGAACAAAATATTGCCACTAAAAAGGCTTGTTTTCTATTTTTATGCGAATAATCTTGTAATTCTTACAACAAATCGACGACAGGCACTTTCCAATGACTCTTCGTATCGCAATCAATGGTTTTGGCCGTATCGGCCGTAATGTCCTGCGCGCACTGTATACCCAAGGCTATCGCCAGGATTTGCAGATCGTCGCCATCAACGATTTGGGCGACAGTTCGATCAATGCCCACCTGCTGAAATACGACACCGTGCATGGCACTTTCGACGCAGAGGTCGCCCACGATCAGGAAAGCCTGACCGTCAATGGTGACCGGATTGCCGTCAGTGCCATTCGCAACCCAGCCGAGCTGCCATGGGCTGCGCACCAGATCGACGTAGTGTTCGAATGCACCGGCCTGTTCACCGACCGTGACAAGGCTGCCGCCCATATTACCGCCGGCGCACGCAAGGTAATCATCTCTGCCCCGGCCAAAGGCGCGGACGCCACCGTGGTTTACGGGGTAAACCATGACATTTTGCGTCAATCCCACCAGATCATCTCCAACGCATCCTGCACCACCAACTGCCTGGCGCCGGTGGCCCAGGTGCTGCACCGTGAGCTGGGCATCGAAAGCGGCCTGATGACCACTATTCACGCCTACACCAACGACCAGAACCTGACCGACGTCTACCACACCGACCCGTACCGCGCGCGCTCGGCCACCCAGAACATGATCCCGAGCAAAACCGGGGCCGCCGAAGCGGTCGGCCTGGTGCTGCCGGAACTGGCGGGCAAGCTGACCGGCATGGCGGTGCGTGTACCGGTGATCAACGTGTCGCTGGTGGACCTCACCGTGCAGCTGAAAAAAGACGCCACGGCCGAGCAAGTCAACGCGCTGCTCAAAGAAGCCAGCCAGCACTCGAAAATCCTCGGCTACAACACCCTGCCGCTGGTTTCCAGTGACTTCAACCATAACCCACTGTCGTCGATTTTCGATGCCAACCACACCAAAGTCAGCGGCAAGCTGCTGAAAGTACTGGCCTGGTATGACAACGAGTGGGGCTTCTCCAACCGTATGCTGGATAACTGCCTGGCGCTGTGCAACGCCGAATAATTTGAGTTGTGCAGGGCTTGTGTGGGAGGGGGCTTGCCCCCGATAGCGGTGGGTCAGCTACCAATAGGCTGGCTGGAACACTGCAATCGGGGGCAAGTCGAATCGTCGCACCGCCCCTCCCACATTTGATCTCTATAAGCTCACAGAAATAGCCACTTGCCATTTGAGTTGATGATAAGCATTATCATTAACTGCAAACCGGTCTGGTATCACTGTGAGCCAATCTCGCTTCAATCAAGTCTTTCTCACCCAACGGGTGGTTCTGCTACGCACCTTGCAGCGGATGGTGAATAACCACAGCACCGCCGAGGACCTGTTGCAGGAAACCTACCTGCGCGTCACCCGGGCCCTCAGCGAGCGGCCGATAGATCATCTCGAACCCTTCGTCTACCAGACCGCGCGCAACCTCGCGCTGGATCACCTGCGTTCGCGCAGGATTCAGTCTCGCACGCTGCAGGAGGATGTCCCGCTGGACATCCTGCAAAGCATCGCCGCCCCCATCAGCACGCCCGAAGACGCGACGCAGGCCGAGCAACTGCTGGAGCATCTGAGTGTCAGCCTCGGCCAGTTGAGCGCTCGCCAGCAGCAGATTTTCATCCTCAGCCGCCTGCACGGCTGCAGCTACCAGGAGATTGCCGACCAGTTGGAAGTGTCCTTGAGCACCGTGCAAAAGGAACTGAAATTGATCATGGCCATCTGTGTAGGTGTGGCCGAACGCCTGGATCGGCCTTAAGCTTCATCCGACAGCAATGTCGACTTAGGCCGTAGGAAAGATGAATAGAACGTGGCGAAGACCCGAGGCACACCGTGACGGACCCGAATAAACTGCGCCCCCATGAGCTGGCTCATGAGGTGTTGCAAGACCTGGCTATGGACCAAGCTCTCGACTGGCTGATCGCCTTGCAGTGCCCGCAGCCCGGGCAACAGGTCGAATTCGAAGCCTGGCTGGCCAGCGACCCGGCCCACGTTCACGCCTTCGGCAAAGCCCAGGCCGCCTGGGGTGGCGCGCCGGTGCACAGCGCCGCCGTGGCCCTGGCGGCACCGCGCAAACCCAGCGCCTGGCGCCGTATCCGCCCGCATTGGAAACCGCTGGCCACCGCCGCGGTACTGTTGATCGGCCTGTTCAGCTTCAGCAACCTGCCGGTGCGCCTGCAAGCCGACCACCTCACGGTGGTGGGCGAACGCCAGCGCCTGCAATTGGACGACGGCTCGAAAGTGTTGCTGAACACCAACTCGGCGTTTTCCAGCAGCATCAAGGACCACCAGCGCATCGCCCGCCTGTACCAGGGCGAGGCGTTTTTCGAAATTGCGCCCAACCATGGCCTGCCCCTGGAAATCGACGCCGGCCCGGTGCGCGCCAGCGTGCGCGATACTGCCTTCGCCGTGCGCTACCTCAATGGCGAAGCCCAGGTGCAAGTGCAGCGCGGTGACGTGGACCTGAGCAACACATTCGATGATGCCCGCGTGCGCCTGCGCGCTGGTGAAAGCATCCGCATCGGGCCCAAGGGCTTCGGCCCGCCGGCCAAGCTGGATGCCAGCAAAGACCTGGCCTGGGTGCAAGGTCGGCTGGTGTTCGAAAATTGCCCGATGAGCGAAGTGCTGGCCGAACTGCGCCGCTATTACCCCGGCTGGATCGTCAACACCAACGATAAGCTCGCAAGCACAGCCGTCACCGGCAACTATCGCCTCGACCAACCGCTGGACGTGGTGCGCTCCCTGGCACACATCACCTCGGCCAAGCTGTCGGAATACCCGGCGCTGGTGATTTTGAACTAAATGAGAATTATTTTTACTCGATAGCCTTCGGCGGTACGTCTCGTCTTAGCCAATGCAACTGATTCCTATTTGATTCGGTTCGCAACTATAAGATTCGTACCTTCCGGAGCGCTCTCGATGTCCTCTCGTTTCAACCGCCGGTCCTCTTCGCCCGTCCTGTCATTGCTGACCGCGGCCATCCTGCTGGCCGGCGTGCCGGCCATGGCCGCCACCGCCGCCGAACCTGCCCCGCGCAGCCACGGCAACTACAGTTTCAGCATCGAGCAACAGCCGCTGGTCTCGGCACTCAACGCCTTTACCGTCGTGACCGGCTGGCAAGTGGGCCTGCCGGCGGAACTCGGCCAGGGCGTGTCATCCCCTGGCGTTCGCGGCGCCCTGTCGCCGGAAAAAGCGCTGGACCGGCTGTTGGTGGGGACCAACCTGAGCTATCGCAAACTGGGCAACAACAACATCGTCCTGGAAAAGCGCGTGGCCGGCGGCGCCCTCAACCTGCAACAAGTGACCATCAGCGCCACGCGTAACGAGCAGGACGTGAACAGCGTACCGAGCACCGTCAGCGTGCACGAGCGCGAGGAGCTGGACCGCCAGAACGTCAACAACATCCGCGAACTGGTGCGCTACGAGCCCGGCGTCTCGGTCGGCGGCGCCGGCACCCGTTCCGGTAACGCCGGCTACAACATTCGCGGCATCGACGGCGACCGCATCCTGACCCAGGTGGACGGCGTCGAAGTGCCCGGCAACTTCTTCAACGGTCCCTACGCCAAGACCCGTCGCAACTACGTCGACCCGGAAATCGTCAAGCGCGTGGAGATCCTGCGCGGCCCGGCCTCGGCCCTCTACGGCAGCAGCGCCATCGGCGGCGCAGTGAGCTATTTCACCCTTGACCCGGACGACATCATCAAGCCGGGCCAGGACGTCGGCGCCCGCCTGAAGACCGGCTACAGCTCCGCCGACGAGAGCTGGCTGACCTCCGGCACCGTCGCCGGCCGCGTGCAGGACTTCGACGGCTTGCTGCACGTGAGCCAGCGCAATGGCCATGAAACCGAATCCTACGATGGCAACAACGCCACCGGCCTGGCCCGCACCGGCGCCAACCCGGAAGAAGCGCGCACCACCAACGTGCTGGCCAAGTTGGGCTGGAATTATGGTGATGACAATCGCTTGGGCCTGACGTACGAGAAGTACAAGGATGATCGCGACGTCAACCTGAAGAACGCCGTGGGCGGCCCGTTCATTGGCGGCCGAGGCTTCAACCTTTACCGTGACCGGCGTGGCAACGACACCATCACCCGTGAACGTTTCGGCCTGGAAAACGCCTTCGCGCTGGAATCGCCGATGGCCGACCGCATCAAGACCAGCCTCAATTACCAGATCGCCAAAACCGACCAGACCACGGCCGAGATCTATCAGTCCGGCCGTCGCGTGTTGCGCACCCGCGACACCCTGTATGAAGAAAAACAGTGGGTGTTCGACGCACAACTGGACAAAGCTTTCAGCCTCGGTGACACCGATCACCAAGTGACCTACGGCACCACCCTCAAACAACAGAAAGTTACCGGCTCGCGTGAAGGCAGCGCCACCTGCGTGGCCGTCGGCAGTGGTTGCACCGCCATCGGCGCGCCCAGCCCGGTCAGCAGCGACAGTGTGAAAAAGTCCAGCGACTTCCCCGACCCGACCATCAACACCTACTCACTGTTCGCGCAGGACCAGATCAGCTGGGACAAATGGACCTTCCTGCCCGCCGTGCGCTACGACTACACCCAGCTCAAACCCAAGCTGACCCAGGAATTCCTCAATACCGTAAACCCGACCGGTACGGTCCCCGTGAGCGACAAGGAAAAAACCTGGCACCGCGTCACACCCAAGTTTGGCCTGACCTACGCCCTGACCGATCAATACACCTGGTTCGGTCAATATGCCGAAGGTTTCCGCACGCCCTCCGCCAAGGCGCTGTACGGCCGCTTTGAAAACCTGAACCTGGGCTACACCGTCGAGCCCAACCCCGACCTCAAGCCGGAAACCAGCAAAGGCGTCGAAACCGGGATTCGCGGCAAGTTCGACGAGGGTTCCTTCGAAATCGCCGTGTTCTATAACAAGTACCGCGACTTTATCGACGAAGACAACGCCATCGTCGGCGGCACCGTCGAACAGTTCCAGGCGGTCAACATCAAGCACGCCACCATCAAAGGCGCAGAAGCCAAGGGCCGTCTGAACCTGGATGCATTCGGCGCCCCACAGGGCCTCTACACCCAAGGTTCGGTCTCCTATGCCTACGGCCGCAACGACGACACCGGCGAACCACTCAACAGCGTCAACCCGCTCAAGGGCGTATTCGGCCTGGGCTACGACCAGGACAACTACGGCGGCCTGCTGAGCTGGACCCTGGTGAAAAAGCAGGATCGTGTCGACAGCAACACGTTCCACGCCCCCGACGGCAGCACCGGCGCCCCGTTCAAGACCCCAGGTTTCGGCATTCTCGACCTGACGGCCTTCTACAAAGTCACCCAGGACGTGACCATCAACGGCGGCCTCTACAACCTCACCGACAAAAAGTACTGGAACTGGGATGACGTACGCAGTTACGACAGCGTCGGCGAAGCGGCTGTGACCGCACCTGCCAACCTCGACCGCCTGACTCAGCCCGGTCGCAACTTTGCGATCAACGTGATCTGGGACATCTGATAGCGCCTGACTCACCTCGTCGGGATTTCAGCGACGAGGTGAGGTTTTTTTACTGTGCCGCGTCTTCTTGTTCGTCTATTTGATAACGGCTCTCTTTAGAGCAACAAGGCGCTCCCCCTTCTCAAGGACTTTTTCATGACTGCTTCTTCTACCGCAGAACGCCCAAGCCTGCGCTCCCAGCGCCTGAACCAGATCACCAACGAACCGCACACCAAGCTCGACGCCTTGGTAAAAGCCCATGCGCCGTTTGAGACCCAAGCCAACTTTGCGCGTTTTGTGGTGGCTCAGTACCTGTTCCAGTCGGAACTGGTGGCCCTGTACAACGATGCAGAATTGATCAAAATCGTGCCCGACCTGGCCGCACGCTGCCGCGCCGAAGCCGCCAGGCTGGACCTGGGCGACCTGGACACCGAAGTACCGGAACCGGTCGCCGGCGCCGTGAAAAACCCGAGCAAGGCCGAAGCCCTGGGCTGGCTGTTCGTGTCCGAAGGCTCCAAACTGGGCGCCGCGTTCCTGATCAAACGCGCCGTGGGCCTGGGCCTGAGCGAAACCTTCGGCGCCCGCCACCTCGGCGAACCGGCCGGTGGTCGCGCCGAAGGCTGGAAAAGCTTCACCCGCACCCTCGACGCGCTGGAGTTCAGCGCCGAAGAAGAGGCCGCTGTGGAAAAAGGCGCGATCGACGCGTTTGTGCGCTTCACCGTATTGCTGGAACAGGCGTACGCTAGCGCCCCTGAATTGGCGTAACGGTTTGATGTGGGAGCTGGCTTGCCTGCGATGCAGCCACCTCGGTCTATCTGTAAGACCGAGTCGTGGCTATCGCAGGCAAGCCAGCTCCCACAGTTGAGCGCATTTCAATTCGGGTAATGTGTAAATTTTCCCACCAGATAAGCTTCACCATGACCGGCAAAACCCAATCCACCTCGAAAATCGCACAGATCCTCTTCGGCCTGCTGGCCTACGTCAGCCTGGGCATCGGGTTGGTGGCGATTGTCATACCGGGTTTGCCCACCACCGAATTCATTCTGCTCGCCGCGTGGGCCGCCACTAAAAGCTCGCCACGCCTCAGCGCCTGGCTGGAGAACCACCGGCTGTTCGGGCCGATACTGTTCAATTGGCGCAATGGCAAGATCATCGCCCGCCGGGCCAAAGTCAGTGCCACCGTGAGCATGCTGCTGTGCGCCATTCTGATGCTGGTGATGCTCGATCACGGCTGGCCCATCTACCTCGCGATTGGCGGGATGAGCCTGGGTAACCTGTGGATCTGGTCCCGCCCGGAGCGGCTTGCAAAGCCCGCGTAACGCAGGCTGTAGCGATTTGCAGACCACTCATCGCCTGCTCCTCATGAAATATTTTGTTACGCCGATGTTTCAGACATAGCGCTGAATGGACTTGGCCTGCGTGCCTTCCAACAAGTCCACCCGCGAGTAAGCCTATGTTCAACACCCTCTCCATCCGCTTGAAAATCGTGCTGCTGTCCGGCCTTTGCCTGCTGGGGGTGATTGCGCTGGTCGTCGGCATCAACATCTACAACACCAACCAAAATGACCAACTGGTCAACGATTCAAGCTCGCAGATGCTCACCGCCAGCGTCGAACAACTGCTGCAGGCCAAGGCCGCCGAGCAAGCCGTGCAGTTGCAGAAAACCTTTGGGGAGAGCCTGGCGGCCGTGACCTCCCTGAGCGACCAGGTCAAGGACCTGCGTAACCTGGCAGCCAAACGCGGGTTGGAAGCCGGCGCATTGCGCGAAGAACTCAACCAGAGCCTGAAGACTGCCTTCGAACGCAACAGTAAAGTGCTGGGTATGTGGCTGTCGTTCGAACCTAACGGGCTGGATGGCAAGGACAGCGAATTCGTCAACGACAAGGCTCGCGTGTCCAACGAAAAAGGCCGTTTCTCCAGCTACTGGAGCCGCGCCGGTGGCCAAGGTCTGAACACCATCATGGTCGAGGAAGACCTGACCAAGACCACCCTCAATCTCAGCGGCACGCCCTATAACATTTGGTACACCTGCCCACGGGATACCCGCGCGGTTTGCCTGCTGGACCCGTACGCCGACGACGTTGCCGGCAAGTCGGTGCTGATGACCACCATTTCCCTGCCGCTGATTGTGGACGGCAAGGTGATTGGCGTGGTCGGTATCGACATCGCCCTGAACGCGCTGCAAGCCACCACCGAAGCAGCACAAGGCGACCTGTTCAACGGCGCGGCGCACCTGGAGGTTCTCTCAAGCACCGGTTTGATCGCCGCCTACAGTGGCGAACCGGCCAGGGTCGGCAAAAACCTGATCGACATACTGGGCGCCGAAGGCAAGGACATCGTGCAGCTGTTGGCCAACAACACGCGCACGATCCGTGAACAGGACGACACGATTCGCGCCGTGTACCCGGTCAAGCCGATTGCCGACGCCAAGTCCTGGGGCATCGTGATCAAATTGCCCAAGGACGTGATGCTGGCCGATACATTCAAACTTCAAGGCGTGCTCGACAAAGCCCAGGCTGCCGGCACCCTCAAGGCTTTGCTGGTCGGCGCCGCCGCCGGCCTGCTCGGCCTGCTGCTGATCTGGCTGACCGCCACCGGCGTGACCCGCCCGATCAACAGCGTGGCCGCGATGCTCAAGGACATCGCCAGCGGTGACGGCGACCTCACCCAACGCCTGACCTACGCCAGGAAAGATGAACTGGGCGAACTGGTGAGCTGGTTCAACCGCTTCCTCGACAAGCTGCAACCGACCATCGCGCAGATCAAGCAAAGCATCACCGAGGCGCGTGGCACGGCTGATCAGTCGTCAGCCATCGCACGCCAGACCAGCGAAGGCATGCAGGTGCAGTTCCGCGAGATAGACCAGGTAGCCACGGCTTCCAACGAAATGAGCGCCACCGCCCACGATGTGGCCAACAGCGCTTCGAATGCCGCGAGCGCAGCACGCGGGGCCGATCAGTCGGCGCGTGAGGGGATGTCGATCGTGGAGCAGAGCACCCGCGACATCACCACCCTGGCCGAAGCCGTCAGCAAGGCGGTGAGCGAAGTCGAAGCCCTGGCGGTGAACAGCGAACAGATCGGCTCGGTGCTCGAAGTGATCCGCAGCATTGCCGAGCAGACCAACCTGTTGGCCCTCAACGCGGCGATCGAAGCCGCACGTGCCGGGGAAAGCGGCCGTGGTTTTGCGGTAGTGGCCGACGAAGTACGCAACCTGGCCAAGCGCACGCAGGACTCCGTCGAGGAAATCCGCCTGGTGATCGAACGCATCCAGAGCGGCACCCGTGGCGTGGTGGCGACCATGCACTCCAGCCAGCAGCAGGCCCAGAGCAATGCGGGGCAGATCCATCAAGCGGTGCAGGCGCTGGGCAAGATCAGCGATGCGGTGACGGTAATCAGCGACATGAACCTGCAAATCGCCAGCGCCGCCGAACAGCAAAGCGCCGTGGCCGAAGAGGTCAACCGCAACGTTTCGGCGATCCGCACCGTGACCGAAACCCTGACCGGCCAGGCGACCGAGTCGGCGGCCATCAGCAGCCAACTCAATGCGCTGGCCAGCCAGCAGATGAAGTTGATGGATCAGTTCAGGGTGTAACGCTGCCCATAAAAACAACGGAGAGCCCTGTGGGAGCCGGGCTTGCCCGCGATAGCGGTGGGTCAACCATGAATAAACTGGCTGACCCACCGCTATCGCCGGCAAGCCAGCTCCCACAAAGAGCAACTCTGCAGTGGCTTAGAGGCCAGGCCAAGCCTTAACAAACGCCGCAACATCTTCTTTGGGCGCTGTACGCGGCGGGTTCTGCGGGGTGCCCAGGTAAAGGAAGCCAATCACTTGCTCATCCGCCGCCAGCCCCAGGCCCTTGGCCACATGGGCTGAGTAGGACAACTCGCCGGTGCGCCAGACCGCACCAATCCCCTGTGCATACGCCGCCAGCAGGATGCCGTGGGCGGCGCAGGCGGCCGCCAGCAGTTGCTCGGATTTGGGCACCTTGAAGTGCTCTTGCAGGCGGGCAATTACCACCACCACCAGCGGTGCACGCAGTGGGCTGTTCTGGGCCTTGTCGATGGCGGCTTGCGGGGCGTCGGCGTCCTGCAGGCGTGCAGCTTCGGCCAACAGCGTGCCCATCTGCTCACGGGCCGCGCCTTCCACGGTGAGGAAACGCCAAGGACGCAACTGGCCGTGGTCAGGGGCACGCATGGCTGCGGCGAACAGCACATCGCGCTGCTCCTGGGTCGGTGCCGGCTCCAGCAAACGCGGCACGGAAACACGGTTGAGCAAAGCGTCGAGAGCCTGCATTGGCCACCTCCAGAGAAAAATGTGCGGCCATTCTAACGGGAATGAATCGGGATGCCACCAAACGATAATTGCTCTTATTCATTGGGCCCTGCCCTGTTAGACTTTGCGGCCTAATTTTCAGCCGTCGATCAGGAAAACTCGATGTTCCGTTCGCTTTTTCGCCTGTGCGCAGCATTGCTGGCCTTGAGCCTGACTGCCTGCGATAACGCCCCACGCTTCACCAAGGCTGAGCCGGGTGAATCGCGTGCCGGCGGCGCGACGACGGTGAACAAGCGTGACCAGAACGCGTTTTCCCTGCCCTCGGCCAACCTGTCGCCCACACGCCGTCTGGATTTCAGTGTCGGCAACAGCTTCTTTCGCAGCCCCTGGGTGATTGCACCGTCCACCACCACTGCCCGTGATGGCCTGGGCCCGCTGTTTAACACCAACGCCTGCCAGAACTGCCACATCAAGGACGGCCGTGGCCATCCGCCGCTGCCCGATGCGCCGAATGCGGTGTCGATGCTGGTGCGGCTGTCGATCACCCCGCCGACCCCGGATCTGCCACCCTACGCCAAGCTCATCGAACAGGTGGGCGTAGTGCCCGAGCCGGTCTACGGTGGGCAACTGCAAGACATGGCCGTGCCGGGCGTCGCGCCAGAGGGCAAAGTGCGGGTCGACTACACCCCGGTCCACGTGACCTTCAAGGACGGCACCGTGGTCGAGTTGCGCAAGCCCGACCTGCAAATCACCCAGCTCGGCTACGGCCCGATGCATCCCAATACCCTCTTTTCGGCACGCATCGCGCCGCCGATGATCGGCCTGGGCCTGCTTGAAGCCATCGACGCCAGCGATATCCTGCGCAACACCGAGCCGAAAACCGCCGACAAAGACGCCCTCGTCGGCCGCGCCAATTGGGTCTGGGATGACGCCCAACACAAAACCGTGCTCGGGCGCTTTGGCTGGAAAGCCGGGCAACCCAACCTCAATCAACAAAATGTTCACGCGTTTTCTGGTGATATGGGCCTCACCACGTCCCTGAGACCCTTTGATGACTGCACCGACGCCCAAGTCGCCTGCAAACAGGCACCCAATGGCAACGGCCCCGATGGCGAGCCGGAAGTCAGCGACAACATCCTGCGCCTGGTGCTGTTCTACACGCGCAACCTCGGCGTGCCGGCACGCCGAGGCGTCGACACGCCGCAGGTCCTGGCCGGGAAAAACCTGTTCTATCAGGCCGGCTGCCAGGGCTGTCACAAGCCGACTTTCACCACGGCGGCCTCTGCCTCCGAACCCGAACTGGCCAATCAGGTGATCCGCCCCTACAGCGACCTGTTGTTGCACGACATGGGCCCCGGCCTTGCCGACAACCGCAGCGAATTCAAGGCCGGTGGTCGCGACTGGCGCACCCCGCCTTTGTGGGGCATCGGCCTGACGCAGACCGTCTCCGGCCACACTCAGTTTTTGCATGACGGCCGCGCCCGCAACCTGCTGGAAGCCGTGCTGTGGCACGGCGGTGAAGCACAAGCGGCGCAGCAACATGTGTTGTCCTTTAATGCCGACCAGCGCGCTGCGTTGCTGGCGTTCCTGAATTCTTTATAAGCTTCGCCCCAATTACAGAAGGGAGCTCGACATGTTTCGTCCCAAGTTGTTGTTCACCAGCCTGGCCGCCCTCGCCCTCGGCGCCTGCTCGCCCCAGGACCCGCAAGCCGTGACCTCGGCGGCGATCGCCAAGCAAGTGATCCTGCCGACCTACAGCCGCTGGGTCGAAGCCGACCGCCAGTTGGCCGTCAGCGCCCTCGCCTACTGCCAGGGCAAACAAAGCCTGGACACCGCCCGCGCCGACTTCCTGCACGCGCAAAAAGCCTGGGCCGAGTTGCAACCCCTGCTGATCGGCCCACTGGCTGAAGGCAACCGCTCATGGCAGGTACAGTTCTGGCCGGACAAGAAAAACCTGGTCGGTCGCCAGGTCGAGCAACTGGTCAGCGCCCAGCCGCAGATCGACGGCGCCGCGCTCGCCAAGTCCAGCGTCGTGGTGCAGGGCCTGTCGGCCTACGAATACATCCTCTACGACGCCAAGACCGACGTCGCCGACGATGCCCAGAAGGCCCGTTACTGCCCGCTGCTGGTGGCTATCGGCGAACGCCAGAAAGCCCTGGCCGAAGAGATCCTGGCCAACTGGAACAGCACCGACGGCATGCTCGCGCAGATGACCAAGTTTCCGAACCAGCGTTACGCCGATTCCCACGAAGCGATTGCCGATCTGCTGCGCGTCCAGGTGACCGCACTCGACACCTTGAAGAAAAAACTCGGCACGCCGATGGGCCGCCAGACCAAGGGCATCCCGCAGCCGTTCCAGGCCGATGCGTGGCGCAGCCAGTCGTCCCTGCAAAGCCTGGAGGCCAGTCTCGCGGCGGCCCAGACCGTGTGGGTCGGCGTCGACAACAAGGGCCTGCGCGGCCTGCTGCCGGCCGAGCAGAAGCCGTTGGCCGACAAGATCGACGCCGCCTACACCGCGTCCCTGAAACTGTTCGCCAGCAACCAGCGCACCCTCAATGAACTGCTGGCCGACGATGCCGGACGCCAGCAGCTCAACGATATCTACGACAGCCTCAACGTCGTCCACCGCCTGCACGAAGGCGAACTGGCCAAGGCGCTGGGCATCCAACTGGGCTTTAACGCCAACGACGGTGACTGATGATGCTCAGGCGACAGGCTTTGGCCGTTGGCAGCGTGCTGCTCAGCGCCCTCACATTGGGCGGATGGACGCTGTTCAAGGGTAAAGACAAGGGGCCGCTACTGCTGTCGGCGCGCGATGATGCGCACGGCAAACACTACGCCGTGGGCTATCGCCTGGACGGCAAGCCGGTGTTTGCCACCCAGGTCGGCCAGCGCTGCCACGACATCATCAACCACCCGACGCTGCCGATTGCGCTGTTCGTCGCCCGTCGCCCGGGCACCGAGAGTTACCTGATCAACCTGCGTGATGGCGCGCTGCTGCAAACCATCACCGCCAACGCCAATCGCCACTTCTATGGCCACGCGGTGATTCACAAGAGCGGCGACTGGCTCTACGCCACCGAGAACGACACGTCCGACCCCGGTCGCGGCCTGCTTGGCGTGTACCGGTTCGAAGGCGAGCGGCTGGTGCACAGCGGCGAGATTTCTACCCACGGTATCGGCCCGCATCAGGTGTCGTGGATGCCCGACGGCGAAACCCTGGTGGTGGCCAACGGCGGTATTCGCACCGAAGCCGAAAGCCGGGTGGAGATGAACCTCAACGCCATGGAACCGAGCCTGGTGCTGATGCACCGCGACGGGAGCCTGACCAGCAAGGAAACCCTGGGGCAACAGATGAACAGCGTGCGGCATATGGGGATTGCCGGCGATGGCACCATCCTGACCGGGCAGCAGTTCATGGGCCCGTCCCAGGAGCGTTCCGAGTTGCTGGCGATCAAGCGCCCGGGGCAGCCTTTTGTGGCGTTCCCGGTGGCGGATGAGCAGTTGCAGGCGATGGGGCATTACACCGCCAGCGTCGCGGTGCACAGCGAACTGCGCCTGGTGGCGCTGACGGCGCCGCGGGGTAACCGCTTTTTTATCTGGGACATGGACAGTGGCGAGCTTCGTCTGGATGGGCCGTTGCCGGATTGCGCTGGTGTTGGGGCCGTGGCGGATGGGTTTGTTGTGACCTCGGGGCAGGGGCGTTGTCGGTTCTATGATTGTCGTCAGAAACAGTTGGTTGCCAAGCCGTTGGAGTTGCCTGGGGGGTTTTGGGATAACCATCTGCATCTGGTTTGATTGGGTGGCGGGGGGGGTGTATCCGTTGCTGCGGTGATGGCCGCTTATGGTTCCGCCCTTACGGCGGGTCACTTTCGAAAAGCGCGAAAGTAACCAAAGCGCTCTTGCCCCACCACTCGGCACCTCGCCTCCGGCTCGGTGTGCCCGCACGCAGACTTGAATCCGTGGGCCGCCGCGATGGGCCATCCTTGGCCCAGCGCGGCTAACCCGGCGTCCTGCCGGGTTGCCCACGGATTCAAGCCTGCGTTCGGCCAGCGTGATTGACGGGGCGCCTCAGATCAAGATCACAGTCAAAAGCGCAAAAGATCGCTGACTTCGTCAGCGGTAAGGATGTAAGGGCCACAGCAAAAACAAAGCAAAGCGAGGCGGCCTGACAGCCGACCTGAGCATTAGAGCCGTACTCGGTCAAATGTGGGAGCTGGCTTGTCGGGTCGCCGCATCGCTGCGAAAGCATCAACTCGGTGTGCCTGATGTACCGAGGCGCCTGTATCGCCGGCAAGCCAGCTCCCACAGAAAAGCACCCCACCGCGTACGCCGCCCCGCTCTTGATCCACACCACTCAGGTCGGCTACCAGGCCGCCTTGCTCTGCTTTTGATCTGCACTTGATCTTGATCTAGGCGCCCCATTAACCACGCTGGCCGCACGCGGGCTTGAATCCGTGGGTAACCCGGCAGGACGCCGGGTTAGCCGCGCTGGGCCAAGGATGGCCCATCGCGGCGGCCCACGGATTCAAGCCTGCGTGAGGGCACACCGAGCCGGAGGCGAGGTGCCGAGTGATGGGGCAAAGCGTTTTTGGTTACTTTTGGCGCTTTTCCAAAAGTGACCCGCTGTAAGAGCGGAACCAATATCAGCCACAACCACAGCAACGGATATGCCCCCTCCCCTAACGCACAGCCAAAAAAAAGGGCCTCACATCGCAAGACCCTTCGGTAGATTCAAATCGTTTCAACTCTGCGGCCTCATCCCCTGAGACATGCCAAACATGAACAGCAACAGCTCATGATCAGGCTTGGCCGCCACACTAACCTTGGCAACACGCGGCAGCAGGCACTGCCCGCTCCCCTGCGCCGCACTCAGTACTTGTGTGCGAGACAGCTCCCACGCCGCCAGGGCCAGGGCTGCAACACCCAACGCCCCGACCAGGAACAAACCTCGTGCTATTTCTAGCTTCATTTGGTTAAACCCTTGATAGCGCTGCCAAACGCCGTCTCGTAAAAGTAGCTGAGTTTTTCCCAATCAGTATCGTTCCACGACGAATGGCGGCGCAGTTGCAGCATGTCATGGGAAGCCGCCCGATAAGCGGTCAAGCGCTGGCGGCATTTCTCGAAATCCAGCAACGCCACTTCCACATTCGCCGAGTCGCCAACACCGGTTACCCGTACAAAAATGTGCTTGATGTAGAGGCAACCATGCTGCCAGCGCCCCTTGTGCATCCGCGCCAGGGTGCCGGCCAATTCCTTGAGCACCCGCTCGTGTACCAACTCGCCGTACTGTTCACGGCCCCCGGCGGCGTACCAGTTTTCAATTTCGTCGAAGCCATCAAGGGCGGCGGTTACCAGCAATGCCTTCCAGCGGTGCTCGGGGTCGCGACGCGCCTCGCAAAAGACCATTTCCGGCACGCGCACATCCAGCAGGCGCAGGCCCTTGAGTGCATCACGCTCGCGCAGCACGGTGGGGCGGCCGAATGGGTGCAGCCAGCTGCGGTAGATATGACCAGTCTGACGTTTGCTGTAGAGCAAGCGGCCATTGGCGCTCTTCACCCGCTGCACACCGCTTTCACCGCCACGCCGACGGTTGGGCTCCTCGACCCATTCGCCTTGCTGACGCCAGAAATAATCGAAGCGTTCTTCGGGCGCTACCGGACTGCCTGCTACGCACTCAACTGCCATCCTGTTACCTCTTGCGCAATACATACACCCGCCACATGGCGTACAGCGGTATGAAGTCCAGGGACTCCTGGACACGAAAACCGGCCTCTTCAAATTCTGCTTCTACAGTAGCAGCCGGTAACACAAATCTATTTTGGTAACCTTCCTGCTCACCGTTCTCGCGACGCTTGCCTTCCAGCCGCTTGCGTTTCCAGGCTTTGAAGTTGCCATCGACCCACAGCGAAATGATCACGCTGTCGCGGGTAACACGTTGAAACTCCCGCAGTATCGCCAGCCGGTGCGCCGGATCACCAATGTGGTGCAGCAGGCGCATACAGAAAATGCTGTCGACCGAGTTATCAGGCAAATCAATATCAAAGGCAGATGTCTGCAAAGGCCGTACCCGTTTCACTACATCCGCGGGTTGGGCGACCGTTGCCACCTTCAGCATAGACGCCGAATTGTCGGCGCCGATGATCACGCGGTTGGGTTTTTCCGCCAGCAGTGGCCAGAAACGCCCGGCGCCGCACGGCAGGTCCAGCACCAGGCCAGGCTCACCGGCCATCGCCAACGCACCACGGGCCAACTGCTCGTCGCGTTTGTGGGACAACCGGCGGGCCAGATTGTCCTGATGCTTGAGCAAATATTCGTGGGCGTGATCGTCGTCGTACTTTTCGGAAAATTCGAGCTTGATAGATTTAGACATCAACGGATCTCCAGGTGCTGATGCCTACAACCTTACTCAGCGCCCTGTGATCAACAGGTCAACCCGTTGTGAAAAACTTGTCCTGTCCAATCCCATACATTTCAAGACTTTACAGACACAAGCAATAGCATGGGGCCATCTTCGCCGAAGTACGGTGTACTTCGGCAGGATAGCGGCAGGGGAAGCAGTCAGGCTTTGACCTGACTCAATTCGACATGAAAGCGGCAGCCGTTGGGCTCCATGGTGCTCAAGCTAACGCTCCAGCCCTGGTTCTCGCAGATCCGCTGGACCAGTGACAGGCCCAGCCCCAGACCCTCACCGCGTTTTTCGCTGCCGCGCACAAAGGGCTCGAACATCGCCTCACGCTTGTCCTCGGGTATGCCGACACCGCTGTCCTCTACCACAAACCCGCTCGGTTCCAGGGTCAGCCGGATAAAACCGTGCTCGGTGTAGTGCAGGGCGTTGCGCAGCAGATTGCCCATCACCGCATGCAGGAAGGTGATGTTGTAACGCGTATCGAGAGGGTTGCCCGGCTGGTAGATCAATTCCAGGCCCTTTTGCTCGATAGGCCCGCGCCAGATGCCGAGCAGGTCATCGGCCACTTGCGTCAGGCTGACTTGCGGCGACATGGCGGCGGCGTCGTGCTGGGCACGAGCCAGCATCAGGAAGGTCTGCACCAGTTCGCGCATTTCTTCACACGCCCTGGCGATACGCAGCACTTGATTACGCCCGCGCTGGTCGATGGCCGGATTCTCCAGCAACAACTCGCAGGAGCTGGCCAACACCATCAAGGGCGTGCGCAACTCGTGGCTGACATCGCTGGTAAACATTTGCTCGCGGGACAATGCCTGGCGCAGGCGCCCCAGCGTGGCGTCGAACGCGACGGCCAGCTCGCCCACCTCGTCGGCCGCGTAGTCCGGCGCCAGGGGCGGCGCCAGGCCCAGCAACTGGTCGCGATGCCGCACCTGGCGGGCCAGGCGCACCACGGGTGCCATCACCTTGCGGGCCAGCACCCAGCCAAGGAACACCGCCAGCGCAAGGCTGAGCACAAAACCCACCAGCACCACGGCAAACAGCACGCGCTCGCGCTCCTCAAAATCGCTTTGATCCTGCAACAGCACATAGCGCCGGCCGTCGACCACTTCGACCATGGCGTGGTACGACAGGGCCTCGCGAAATACTTCGTGGAAGCCCGGCTCCAGATGCCGCAGGTCCTTGGGCAACTCGAAGTCGCCGGGGCCGCCGCTGAAGTAAAACAGCTGGTCCGGCTCGGGGCGGTGCCGCCAGTCTTCTACGGTGTCCATCAGCAGCAGGCGCTGCAAGTCACCGCCCAGGCCCGCCGAAATCAACTTCTCTTCCACCAGGTGCACAGTCGCGACGATGCCCATGGCGAAGGCTCCCGCCACCAACGCACTCATCAACGCAAAGGCGATGATGATCCGTTGGGCAAGGCTTTGCTTAAACTCCATCTCGGCCCTCGGCCAAGCGATAACCCACGCCGTGCACCGTTTGCAGCAACGGTTTGGCGAACGGCTTATCAATTACCTGGCGCAACTGGTGCACGTGGCTGCGCAGGCTGTCGCTGTCGGGGCAGTCATCACCCCACAAGGCTTCTTCGAGGATTTCGCGGCGCAGTACATGCGGGCTTTTCTGCATCAGCACCGCCAGCAGTTTCAGGCCAACGGGGTTGAGCTTGAGCAGGCGCCCTTCGCGGGTCACTTCCAGAGTATCGAGGTCGTAGCTCAGATCGCCAACCTGCAACGCACGACGGCCGCCACCCTGAGCACGGCGCAACACGGCCTCGATGCGTGCGGCCAGTTCCGACAGGGCAAACGGCTTGAGCAGGTAATCATCGGCGCCGGACTTGAAGCCCTGCAGCCGATCATCCAACTGGTCACGGGCAGTGAGCATGATCACCGGCGTATCGCGGCGTGCGTCTTCGCGCAGGCGCTTGCACAGGGTGTAGCCGTCGATACCGGGCAGCATGATGTCGAGCACGATCAAGTCGTAATGTTCGGTGGCGGCCAGGTGCAGGCCCGACAAACCGTCCTGCGCACAGTCCACGGTGTAGCCCTTGAGCCCCAGGTAATCCGCCAGGTTGGCCAGAATATCGCGGTTGTCTTCAACCAATAAAATTCGCATGGGCAGTGTCTCCGTACGCGGTAACGGCCGTGTTGGCTCGCGCAGCTTAAGGCCAAGTGTGGCTCAGGGATAGAGCTGAAAGGCCCGTCGATAAAGGTTTTCAACTGTTTGTATTGTCGAACGAGTTTTTCACTATAGCTTCACAAGCTGACTACAGTGTCAGGGCGAAGATCGCCCCCCATTGATATAAGGAACATTGACATGGGTTTTATCAAAACAGCGCCAATGCGCTATCTGCTGTTGATAACCGGTGCCTGGTTATTGGTTTTCCTGCTCACCCGCAGCGTGCTGCTGGTCACTCACCTGGATGAAGTGGGTGGCAATCTGCTGCCGGTGTTTGGTGTGGGCCTACTCTACGATTTGGGCTTTCTGGCCTATGCCGCGCTGCCATTAGGGCTGTATCTGCTGCTGTGCCCACCCGCCCTGTGGCGCCGTCGCGGCCACCGCTGGTTCCTGCAGGCGTTGCTGACCGTCAGCCTGTTCGCCATGCTGTTCACCTCGGTCGCCGAATGGTTGTTCTGGGATGAGTTCGGGGTGCGTTTCAACTTTATTGCCGTTGATTACCTGGTGTATTCCGACGAAGTATTGAACAACCTGCTGGAATCCTACCCGATCGGCAAACTGCTGAGCCTGCTGGCGATGCTGGCCATTGTGTTAAGCCTGGCCTTGCGCAAGCCGTTCAATGCGGCGATGAATGCCCCACTGCTGGCGATGCGTAGCCGCCTGGTAAATGCCCTGGCCCTGTTGGTGGTTGCCGGCCTCAGCCTGCAGCTGATCAGCCAGGACAGCCCGCGCACCCAAGGCGGGAATGCCTACAAGAACGAACTGGCCAGCAACGGGCCGTATCAGTTTTTCGCCGCGTTCCGTAACAACGAGCTGGATTACCAGCAGTTCTATCAAAGCCTGCCAACCGACGTCGTTGCCAAACAGCTGCGTGCGGAGCTCAGCGAACCCAATGCGCGCTTTATCGACGAGGACCCGCTGGATATCCGCCGCACCATCACCAACCCGGGCACGCTGCGTAAACCCAATATCGTGCTGGTGACCATCGAAAGCTTCAGCGCCAAGTACATGGGCAGCAATGGCGATGGGCGCAACCTCACGCCGAACCTGGATGCGTTGCGTCAACAGAGCCTGTACTTCAATAACTTCTATGCCACCGGCACCCGCACCGATCGCGGCCTGGAAGCGATTACCCTGGCCATCCCGCCAACGCCGGGGCGCTCAATCGTCAAGCGCATCGGCCGAGAAAGCGGCTTTGCCAGCCTGGGCCAACAACTCGGCGCGATTGGCTACGACAGTGTGTTTGTCTACGGTGGGCGCGGTTACTTCGACAATATGAACGCGTTTTTCAGCGGTAATGGTTACCGAGTCGTGGACCAGAGCAGCGTGCCCGAAGCAGAAATCTCGTTTAAAAACGCCTGGGGCATGGCCGACGAAGACCTTTACCGGCAAACCCTGAAACTGGCCGATGCTGACTACGCCAAGCAGCAGCCGTTTTTGTTGCAACTGATGACCACATCCAACCATCGCCCCTACACCTACCCCGACGGGCGGATTGATATCAAATCCGGCAACGGCCGCGACGGTGCGGTGAAGTACACCGATCACGCCATCGGTGAGTTTCTTGACGCAGCTCGCCAGAAGCCGTGGTTCGATAACACGATCTTTGTGTTCGTCGCCGATCACACGGCCGGCAGCGCAGGCAAGGAGGACCTGCCGATCACCAACTACCAGATTCCGCTGTTTATCTATGCCCCGAAGCTGATCGACGCCCGGGAAACCGCGCAATTGGCCAGCCAGATCGACTTGGCGCCAACGCTGCTGGGGCTGATCAACCTGAGCTACGAGTCGACGTTCTTCGGGCGCAACCTGTTGCAGGACAACCCACTGCCGCCGCGAGTGGTGGTCGGCAACTATCAACACCTGGGGTTGTTCGACGGCAAGGACCTGGCGATTCTCAGCCCGCGCATGGGCCTGCGTCGCCACGATCAAGCCTTGGGCGAGAGCCAGGAACTGCGGGTCGGCGGCGATGACCCGTTGATCCAGCGGGCGATCACCTACTATCAAGGCGCCAGTTATGGGTTCAAGCAACAGCTACTGGGCTGGAGGCCCCCCAGGGACGAGAGCCCAGCGCTGAGCAACCGCTGACCATGACAACCCACGCCGTCGCGCCGGTTTCCAAACCGTTTAATGGATCGCTGCGCCTCGGCAAACTCGGGCGCTGCTGGCTCGGCGGGCATGCGGCTAGCCGGCGTTCGATGCTCGTCGCAGCGTGATGCGTGTCAGCTCTGAGGGTTTGCCCAGCCGTAGGGCAAATCCCGGCCAGAGTGCAGTGCCGTTGTTGACGTACAGTTGCATGCCATTGACGTCATAAAGCCCGGATACGAACCCTGCGTTAGCCAAAGCCAGGAGCCTGTCGATGCCGAGGATCATCCCGCCGTGGGTATGGCCGGAAAGCTGTAACGCCACACCTTGGCTGGCGGCATCCCGAGCATTTCTCGGCTGATGATCAAGCAGGATGATGGGCGCGTCTTTCGGCGCACCCGCCAACGCCTGCTTGAGGTCTGGCGGCGGGAAGCCGGTTTTGGGAGCCGTTAGATCAGTAACGCCGGCCAGTACGATCTTCGCCCCATCGCGCTCGATCAGTGTATGGCTGTTGGCAAGGGGTATCATTCCCAGCGACCTGAAATGCTGCATCCAGGCTTCATTGTCGAAAAAATACTCATGATTGCCGGGGATGACATAGACGCCATCCGGGGCATGCAGATCCTGCAGGGCAGCAATATCCAGTGTCCGATTGGCGACTGAGCCGTCTATTAAATCTCCGGTGACGACGATCAGATCGACGCCCAGAGCGTTTGATTCGCTCACCACCGCTCGCGTCCACGGCTCGTTAAACAGGCGACTGATGTGCAAGTCAGTGAGTTGCAGGACCTTGTAACCGTCAAATTGCGCAGGCAGGTTTTTGATCGCCAACTCGACATCCTTGATAGGCGGGACGCGCACCGCCTGCTGGACACCCACGGCTGACAACAACACGGCTGCCGTGCCAAGGCCATAACGAAGACCGGCTGGAATAGTCAGCCATTGCCGCCGGATCAGCATGACCAGCAACGTCCCCAAGTCGACGATAATTTGCAGCACCGCAATCAACAAAATCGCACCGAACGCCCAGTTAAACAGCATCACCACGCCCCGCGGAAACTCCGGCGAGAAAACGCTGCCGGAAGAGAAGCGACAGTACAGGTGATATTGCGAGGCGAAGATAAGCAGCAGCACAACCGCTATTCTGGTCGCTAGCGCCCACGGCATCGGCCAAATAAACCGCACGATGACGTACAGGCAAGGCATGCTGAACATAATGTGAAACATCTACTTAACTCCTTGCCCAAGACGGTTTGCACTAACTCGACCTAGTGGACAACGCGGTAACCGTGTTTGCTCAGTAATGCCGGCTTACAGCATTCCCTGACAAATCGAATAAAAAAGCCCCGCCTGCATCACTGCAGGCGGGGCTTTTTATTAGCCGGGTGAGGCTGGCTTACATCATGCCGCCCATGCCACCCATGCCGCCCATGTCTGGCATACCGCCGCCAGCTGCGCCTTCAGCCTTAGGCTTGTCAGCAATGGCCGCTTCGGTGGTCAGGATCAGACCGCCGATGGAGGCTGCTGCCTGCAGCGCCGAACGGGTCACCTTGGTAGGGTCCAGGATGCCCATTTCGATCATGTCGCCGTAGACGCCAGTCGCAGCGTTGTAACCGTAGTTACCTTTGCCGTTCTTGACTTCGTTGACCACAACGCTTGGCTCGTCGCCGGAGTTGGCAGCGATCTGACGCAGCGGTGCTTCAACGGCACGACGCAGTACAGCGATACCGACGTTCTGGTCAGCGTTGTCGCCGGTCAGGCCGGTCAGGGCTTCCAGAGCACGGATCAGCGCAACGCCACCGCCAGGCACCACGCCTTCTTCAACGGCTGCACGGGTAGCGTGCAGGGCGTCTTCAACGCGGGCTTTCTTCTCTTTCATTTCTACTTCGGAACCAGCGCCAACCTTGATCACTGCAACGCCGCCAGACAGCTTGGCCAGACGCTCTTGCAGTTTTTCACGGTCGTAGTCGGACGAAGTCTCGGCAACCTGGGCACGGATCTGAGTGATGCGAGCCTGGATGTCCTGCTCTACGCCAGCACCGTCAACGATGATGGTGTTTTCTTTGGAAATGGTCACGCGCTTGGCACTGCCCAGGTTTTCCAGGGTGGCGCTTTCCAGGCTCAGGCCGATCTCTTCGGAGATAACGGTGCCGCCAGTCAGAACGGCGATGTCCTGCAGCATGGCCTTGCGACGGTCGCCGAAGCCTGGAGCCTTGACGGCTGCGACTTTAACGATGCCACGCATGTTGTTCACAACCAGCGTCGCCAGGGCTTCGCCTTCAACGTCTTCGGAAACGATCAGCAGTGGGCGGCCGGCTTTGGCAACGGCTTCCAGTACTGGCAGCATTTCGCGGATGTTCGAGATCTTTTTGTCGACCAGCAGGATCAGCGGGCTGTCCAGCTCGGCAACCATGGTCTCTGGCTTGTTGACGAAGTACGGGGACAGGTAGCCACGGTCGAACTGCATGCCTTCTACAACCGACAGTTCGTTTTCCAGGCCAGTGCCTTCTTCAACGGTGATCACGCCTTCTTTACCGACTTTTTCCATGGCTTCGGCAATGATGTCGCCGATGGAGCTGTCGGAGTTGGCGGAGATGGTGCCTACCTGAGCGATAGCCTTGGTGTCGGCGCATGGCTTGGACAGGTTTTTCAGCTCAGCAACGACGGCGATGGTCGCCTTGTCGATGCCGCGCTTGAGGTCCATCGGGTTCATGCCGGCAGCGACGGCTTTGTAGCCTTCGTTGACGATGGCTTGAGCCAGAACGGTAGCGGTGGTGGTGCCGTCGCCTGCGTCATCGTTGGCACGGGAGGCAACGTCTTTGACCAGCTGCGCGCCCATGTTTTCGAAACGGTCTTCCAGTTCGATTTCTTTGGCTACGGAAACGCCGTCCTTGGTGATGGTCGGAGCGCCGAAGCTCTTCTCGATGATCACGTTACGGCCTTTCGGGCCCAGGGTCGCTTTTACTGCGTCAGCCAGGACGTTGACACCGGTGAGCATTTTCTTACGGGCGGAATCGCCGAATTTAACTTCTTTAGCAGCCATGATCGATATTCCTTAAATTCTTTGGAGTAACGGAAAAATGAGCGGGAAAATCAGCCTTCCAGTACAGCGAGAATCTCGTTCTCAGCCATGACCAGCAGGTCTTCGCCGTCAACTTTCACAGTGTTGCTGCCGGAGTAAGGACCGAATACAACCTTGTCACCGACTTTAACGGCCAGCGCACGCACTTCACCGTTTTCCAGAGTCTTGCCTGGGCCTGCAGCGACGATCACACCGTGGTTGGCTTTTTCAGCAGCCGAACCTGGCAGAACGATACCGCCAGCGGTTTTCTTTTCTTCTTCGCTGCGACGGATAACGACGCGGTCGTGCAGAGGACGAAGCTTGCTCATTGTCGATCTCTCCTAATTGTGTTTTTCATCGGCCGGTGTCAGTACCGGCAGGTTTAATCCGGCGGTGCCGGTCGCGCTTCGCAGAGCAAAACGCGGAAGTCTGTCTGGTGTCGCCACCAGAAACCTTGCGGTGACCGTTACATAAGGGCGCATAAGCTTATTACAAGGGGCCGGGGATGAAATTTTTTGTGTGTGCCGGCCCATAAAAGCAACACGGCACCCAAAGGTGCCGTGCCGGTGAAGCGGTTATTTGTTGTCGCGGTGTTCGAACTCACCTTCGATCACATCCCCCTCGCGCCCCAACGGCTGGCGCGGAGCCGGGCCGCCACGGGGTTGCAGGTCGTCGGCGAAGGCACGCTGGCGAATCGCCGCTTCTTCGGCGCGCTGGCGCATCTTGCCGGCCAGCAGCTTGCGGGTGACCGGCAACAGCATCACCAGGCCGACCACGTCGCTGATAAAGCCCGGCAGGATCAACAGGCCGCCGGCCAGGGCCATCATCAGGCCCTCAAGCATGGTCTGGGCCGGCAGTTCGCCGCGGTTCAGGCTTTCACGGGCACGCAGCGCTGTAGCCAGGCCGGCGACGCGCAGCACCAGAACGCCGAGCATCGAGCCGAGAATGATCAGCAGCAGAGCCGGGAAAAACCCGATCGCACCGCTGACTTGAACGAATACGAACAGCTCCAACACCGGGAACAGCAGAAAGAGCAATAAAAAAGGGCGCATCAAATGGTTCCTCAACGCAAGAATGCCTTGCCAGTCCACCTTAGATGACGTCGCCGTTTCGTGAATTCAAGCGTTGGCGGGCTCTTTTTTCGGCCAGACCTCGGCGTGAGCCAATGAAACCAGGGCTTCGCGTACTTGTGTCGGAGTGTTGCAAGGCTCCGCAAAAGGCAGCCAATGCAACGATTGGCCGATACGCAGGTGCATGCCTTCGCTGTCGATACCGGCCAATTGTGCAGGCTCCAAGGTGGGCAAGCCGGCCAGGGTGACGTAATGGGCGATGGCCTTGGTGTGATCGCTGTTCATGTGTTCGATCATGCTGCGCTCGGCCTTGCCCACGAACGGGTTGGCCAGGGTCAGCTGGTCGACCCAGTGAATCGCGCCAAAACCGCCGATATAACGGTGGCGTATCGGTTTGATCACCCAGAAGTCGAAATCGTGGGCCTTGTGGTAATTGGCCGAGTCGGGGAAGTAGCGGTAATAACGCTCGGCCGCCGCCTCGATGGCAGCGCCGTCCTCAAGCTTTTCGGCTTCGCCCAGGTAGGTCAGGCGGCCCACGGCCTGCACATCATCCGCTTCGCGCTCGCCGACCAGCAGCGAACACTTGGGGTCTTTCAGCAGGTTATGGGTGTGCTGGGCGATGCGGCTGATCAGGATCAGCGGGCGCCCCTGCTCGTCAAGGCAATAGGGCACAACCGAACCGAAGGGAAACCCCGGCATGGCTTTGGACAGTGTGGAGAGTGCCCCACGGTATTCCTTGAGCAACAGCTCTCGGGCGTTCTTGGCAACCTGTGCGCTCAACGGATGACTCCTCGGGAATTGCGCCGCCCATAGCCTATGGGAATGGATCTCATCACAAGGTAATCAATAACCGCAACGGTTGCCAAGCGGGTTTTGTGCCGCCTGATTACCAGGCCACGCCAAAGCCTGCGGTGTAGCGCGTCTTGCTCAAGCTGCTTTCGGAGTCGCCACTGATAATGTCGCGCTCGGCCTTGAGGTTGAGCGAAGCCCACTCGGTGACTTTGTAACGCAGGCCAATTTCCGAATCCAGGGAGTAGGCAGCCGGCCCTGAGAGCGGCTTGCCCAGCTCGCCATTGGTGAAGAATTCGACGGTCTTGCCCACCAGGTAGCGGTTGTAGTTCCACTTCATGGCCAGGGAATAGAAGTTGTCCTTGCCGCCGTCGGCATATTCGTAATCGGTGCGGTTGACCAGCGAGCCGAGGGAGAACGCGCCCAGCTCATCATCCCAGAACTGGTAGCCCGGGCCTGTACCGACGGTGCGCTGGCGGGACAGGTCTTCAACCTTGTCGCGCTTGTAGGTCAGGCGGCCCTGCCAGAACCAGTGTTCGGTGAGGAACCGGTCCAGGTCATATTCCAGGGCCCAGTTGTCGGTGGTGGTGACGTCGTCCTGGAACTCGCGGTTGTATTCGCCCTGCCCGGTATGACGCCATTGGCCATGGCGCGCGGTGGTCTTGAAGTCGACGTCGTAGTCGTTGGTGTCTTTGTCGGCCCGCTTGTAGTCCAGCGCCAGATCGACATTGCCCTTCCACACCAGGTCTTCAATGATCGGTTTGGGCTTCATGATCTGCTGGATGCTCGCCAATTCGACGGTCTTGGGCGCCTCACCATTGGCCAGGACCACCTTGCCATCGTCCGCCGCTTGCAGCGACTTGGCCTTTTCGCCGGTGTAGGCATCCTGTTTGACCAGCAGTTCCTGGTCGCTCTCCAGGGTTTTCACCTGCTTCCAGTCCACCGGAATGGCGCCTGCGTAATCGGTCTGGATCAGCAACTTGCCACCGTCAAAGACTTTGATCTTGCCGGTCAGGCGGTCACCGTTCTTCAACCAGACGGTATCGGCGAGCAAGGGCGTGGAGGCGCTGAAAACAGCTAGGCACAGCAGGGTTCTGGACAACATAAGCGGATAGTGAGCTCAAGGTTGGCGAAAAAGGGCGATTATCGTGTTAGATAGCTAGGACTGACTCAAGTATTTATATTGAGTTCAATTCTCATCGCCATACTTCCAGACTTTTCTTACAGAACATGCCTAGAGCGAGTGAACCCACCGACACAGCACAAAGCCCCGCAGAGATGCGCCGCACCGCGCTGTACCTGACCCTGGCGCAAGTGCCCGCAGGGTGCGTGGTGAGCTACGGCGAACTGGCCCAGCTGGCCGGGCTTGGGCGCGCTGCACGCTTTGTGGGGCGCACGCTGAGCCAGTTGCCCGAGGGCAGCAAACTGCCTTGGCACCGCGTACTGGGTGCCGGTGGTCGGATAAGTCTGCCGGCGGGTACGGCCTCGGGCGATGAGCAGCGGGCACGTTTGCGCGAAGAAGGCGTCACGGTCCACAACAATCGCGTGGATATTCAGCGTCATGGCTGGCGCCCGGTAGAGCACAGCGGTTAGAGTGCGCGCTTTGTTTCCGTGAATCTGAGGCAGACTCCAGCCCATGCCCCGTAAAACCTGGCGCGCCGCGCTCGCCGCCTATGCCAGCCCTTCGACGTTAGTGCTGTTGTTGCTCGGCTTCGCCGCCGGCTTGCCTTACATGTTGGTGTTCTCGACGCTTTCAGTGTGGTTGCGTGAGGCCGGTGTGGCCCGCGAGACCATCGGCTATGCGAGCCTGATCGGCCTGGCATACGCCTTCAAATGGGTGTGGTCGCCGCTGCTCGACCAATGGCGCCTGCCGCTGCTGGGTAAACTCGGACGTCGTCGTTCCTGGCTGGTGCTTGCCCAGTCGCTGGTGATCCTCGGATTGATCGGCATGGGGTTCTGCGATCCTCAGAAACACTTGTCCTGGCTGATCGCCATTGCTGTAGTCGTGGCGTTCGCCTCTGCGACCCAGGACATTGCCGTAGATGCCTATCGCCTGGAAATCGCCGACGACAGCCGCCAGGCCGCCCTCGCCGCCAGCTATATGTCCGGCTACCGCATCGCTGCCCTGCTGGCGACGGCAGGCGCGCTGTTTTTTGCCGAAGGTTTCGGCTCCACCGGTTTTAACTATAAACACTCGGCCTGGACCGGCACCTACGTGCTGTTCGGCGTGCTGATGATCCCGGCGCTGCTGACCACCTTGTTCATGCGCGAGCCCAACGTACCGCTGCGCACCCAATTGCAGGCCGGGCGCTACAGCTTTGTGCATCAGTTGGTGTCGGTGTTCGTGTTGATCGTGTTGCTGGTGTCGGTGCCCGCAATGTTTACTCAGCTGTACAACACCGATTTCGCCAGCGTGCTATTCCATGGCGTCAGCCTGTGGGAGCTGCTGATGGAAGACCGCGCCTTCCTGCGCGCCATCCTCTATATCACCCTCAGCGCCCTGTGCCTTTCAGCCATGGGCCGCCGCGGGCTGGCGCCGGTGCTCACACCGGTCAACGACTTTATCCTGCGCTACCGCTGGCAGGCGTTGCTGCTGCTGGGGCTGATCGCCACCTATCGCATGTCCGACACGGTGATGGGCGTGATGGCCAACGTGTTCTACATCGACCAGGGTTTTACCAAAGACCAGATCGCCGGCGTCAGCAAGATCTTCGGCCTGATCATGACCCTGCTCGGCGCCGGTATGGGCGGCCTGCTGATTGTGCGGTTCGGGATCCTGCCGATCCTGTTTATCGGCGGTATAGCGTCGGCCGGCACCAACCTGCTGTTCGTGATGCTCGCCGACATGGGCCCCGACCTGCAGATGCTGATCTTCACCATCTCCCTGGATAACTTCAGCTCGGGGCTGGCCACGTCAGCCTTCGTGGCCTACCTGTCGAGCCTGACCAACCTCAAGTTCTCGGCCACCCAATATGCGCTGCTCAGCTCGATCATGCTGTTGCTGCCGCGCCTGATCGGCGGGTATTCGGGGGTGATGGTGGAGAAGTTCGGATACCACAATTTCTTCCTGATCACTTGCATGCTGGGCGTGCCGACCTTGCTGCTGATTGCCTTGCATTGGTATCAGGAAAATCGGCGGATTCGCTTGAATCCACCCGCCGAAGACTGACAGCACTGGGTCAATGTGGGAGGGGGCTTGCCCCCGATAGCTGGGTGTCAGTCAACTTATCTATGGCTGACACACCGCTATCGGGCGCAAGCCCCCTCCCACATTAGCCCACACACCCCTCTGCACTCTGATGCCTGTACTCCAGTAGCAACCGCCCGTACAATCCCAAGTCATTTCAAGTCCAAGCAACCGACAACGGCCTACCATGCGTACCAGTCAATATTTGCTCGCCACACAGAAAGAAACGCCTTCCGACGCGGTTGTGATCAGCCATCAGCTGATGCTGCGCGCCGGCATGATCCGCAAACTGGCCTCGGGCCTGTACACCTGGCTGCCCATGGGCTTGAAGGTGATGCGCAAGGTCGAAGCCATCGTTCGTGAAGAAATGAACGCCGCCGGCTCTCTGGAAGTGTTGATGCCGAGCACCCAACCGGCTGAACTGTGGCAGGAATCCGGGCGCTGGGAAGAGTACGGCCCTGAACTCCTGCGCTTCAAGGACCGTCATGGCCGCGATTTCTGCGCCGGCCCGACCCATGAGGAAGTGATCACTGACCTGATGCGCAACGAGCTGAGCAGCTATAAACAGCTGCCGCTGAACCTGTATCAGATCCAGACCAAATTCCGTGACGAAATCCGCCCGCGCTTCGGCTTGATGCGCGGCCGCGAATTCATCATGAAGGACGCGTATTCGTTCCACGCCGACCAGGCGTCTTTGCAGGTCACCTACGACCGCATGCACCAGGCTTACTGCAACGTGTTCACGCGCCTGGGCCTGAAATTCCGCCCGGTTGAAGCGGACAACGGCTCCATCGGCGGTGCCGGTTCCCACGAATTCCACGTGCTGGCCGAGTCCGGTGAAGACGATATCGTGTTCAGCAACGGTTCCGACTACGCGGCGAACATCGAGAAAGCCGAAGCCGTGCCACGCGAAACCTTGCGCCCTGCGCCCGCTGAAGAGCTGCGCCTGGTGGACACGCCAGAGACCAAGACCATCGCGGCCCTGGTGGAAAAATTCAATCTGCCGATTGAAAAGACCATCAAGACCCTGATCGTGCGCGCCGAAGAAGAAGGCAAGCTGATCGCTCTGGTCATCCGTGGCGACCACGAACTCAACGAAATCAAGGCGGCCCAGCAACCTGGCGTGGCCAGCCCGCTGGTCATGGCCACCGATGCCCAATTGCGCGACGCGATTGGCGCCGGTGCCGGTTCGCTCGGCCCGCTGAACCTGCCGATGCCGATCATCATCGACCGCTCGGTCGAACTGATGAGCGACTTCGGGATCGGCGCCAACATCGACGACAAGCACTACTTCGGCGTGAACTGGGAACGTGACCTGCCGGTTCCGACCGTGGCCGACCTGCGTAACGTGGTGGCCGGTGACCCAAGCCCGGATGGCAAGGGCACCCTGGAAATCAAGCGCGGCATCGAAGTCGGGCATATCTTCCAGCTGGGCAACAAGTACAGCAAGGCGATGAAGTGCGAAGTGCTGGGCGAGAACGGCAAGCCGATCACCCTGGACATGGGTTGCTACGGCATTGGCGTTTCCCGCGTGGTTGCGGCTGCCATCGAGCAGAACAACGACGAAAAAGGCATTATCTGGAGTGATGCCCTGGCGCCGTTCCAGGTGGCCCTGGTGCCGCTGCGTTACGAAACCGAGCAAGTACGCGAAGCCACCGACAAACTGTACGCCGAACTCACGGCGGCGGGTTTTGAAGTGCTGCTGGATGACCGGGACAAGAAAACCAGCCCGGGCATCAAGTTCGCCGACATGGAACTGATTGGCATCCCGCACCGGATCGTGGTCAGTGACCGCGGCCTGGCCGATGGCAATCTGGAATACAAGAGCCGGACCGAAGCGCAAGCCCAACCGTTGCCGGTGGCTGACGTGCTGTCTTTCCTTCAGGCGCGTATTCGTCGCTGAAAACCAGATCAAGAGAAGTCATGTTCAAGCGAAACACCAGAGCCCTGGGGGGCGCCGCCTTGTGCGGCGCCCTGCTGGTCAGCGGCTGCGCCAACCAGATGTCGCAACGCAGTGAGCACGAGGAGCGGGTCGAGCGTAAGTTGCTCGACCACAGCCTGCAGATTGATGTAGGCGAACCCAAAGTACTTGAACTGCCGCAACGCCGGGTTCGCATTCACGAGCAGAAGACCTTTGAGGTCACCGAATTCGAAGTCACCCGCCGTTATGATCGCTACACCCCCTACCAGCCCTGGCGCAAACTCTATGAGATGCCATTGGGCGCGGTCGCTTTGGTGGCGGGCGCGGGGGCCAACGTGGCGAATATCTTTGCCCTCGGCAACCTGCCGACGAGCATGACCCACGATTGGCTGAGCTACGGTGTGGACGGCCTCAATCCGTTCATGAACGTGCAATCCCATGGCCGTGCGCAACAGAACCTGGCGGGTATCGACGAAGTCCAGCGCGACAAGCGCGTGGAGTATTCAAGCCTGCCCTGGAGCGAACGCCCGGTACAAGTCACCGCCGGCAAACAGGTGCATGAGCTGACCACCGACCGCAACGGCGTTCTGCGCCTGAACCTGTTGGACAGCCCGTTTGCCGAACAGGACTTGAACCGCGTCAGCACCTTGAAAATCAGCGTGGAAGACGGCCAGGACGATGTGCACTCGGACTCGACCCTGGCCATCAGCAGCACCCTGCGCGGCAAGTTGCTGGAAGCTCACGGCCTGATCTATGACGACCTGGAAGATGACGAAGTCAGCCAGTGGGTGCACCGGGTCAAGCGCCTGTCGGAGCTGGGCCTGGAAGAAGAAGCCAGCGAACTGGAACAAAGCCTCATCGAACTGACTCGCAATGATCCGGAGTTGCAGCAGGAGTTTCTGCAGGCATTGACCAAGGATGCTGGGCGTTTGGTCGCAGATCCCGGCGCTCGCTGAGATTGCCAAGTTGCTGAAGATCAAAATGTGGGAGCTGGCTTGCCTGCGATAGCGGTGGGCCAGCTTGCATTGATGGCGACTGATACATCGCTATCGCAGGCAAGCCAGCTCCCACCGTTTTGATCCGGGCGCTACCAGGAGAATTCCAGTTGCTCGTTGCCGCTGCTCAGGTCCAACAACCGCACGCCAATCCCCAACAACCGCACCGGCTTCCCACCGCGATTAAACGCCTGGGTCATCAGCTGTTGATAACTCTCCAGATCCCGCCCTGCCCCGGCCTGCTCCAGCGTGGTCTGGGTAAAGTCATGAAACTTGACCTTAACGAACGGCTTGCCTGCGCGGTAGCTGCTGTCGATGCGCGCCATGCGCCCTGCCAGGGTTTCCATCAATTCGGGCAGTTTTGCCAGACAACTTGAGAGATCCGGCAGGTCCACGTCATAGGTATTTTCCACACTGATGGATTGCCGCCGGCTGTCGTTTTGCACCACGCGATCATCAATCCCACGGGCCAGGCTCCACAGTCGCTCGCCAAAACTGCCGAATTCGCGCACCAGCGCCAGCTTGTTCCATTCACGCAACTGCAAGCAGTCCTCGATGCCCAGGCGCGCCAGCTTATCGGCCGTCACCTTGCCCACGCCGTGCAACTTGCTCACCCGCAGTTGGGACACAAAATCTTCGACCTGATCCGGAGTAATCACAAACAGGCCGTTTGGCTTCTTCCAGTCGCTGGCGATCTTGGCCAGGAACTTGTTCGGCGCCACCCCGGCAGACACGGTGATATGCAGCTGGTTGGACACGCGACGCCGAATGTCCTGGGCGATGCGTGTGGCGCTGCCGCCAAAATGCGCACAGTCGGACACATCCAGGTAAGCCTCATCCAGTGACAGCGGCTCGATCAGGTCGGTGTAGTCGCGAAAGATCGTCTGGATTTCCTTCGACGCTTCCTTATAGGCATCCATGCGCGGCTTGACGATGGTCAGGTCCGGACACAGCTTCAAGGCATGGCGTGACGACATGGCCGAACGCACACCATAAGCCCGCGCCTCATAGTTGCAGGTGGCGATCACCCCGCGTCGGTCCGCCGAGCCGCCAACCGCCAGTGGCTTTTGGGCCAGGTTGGGGTCGTCACGCATCTCGATGGCGGCGTAGAAGCAATCACAGTCGACGTGGATGATTTTGCGCTGCGTCATATAAACAGAAGGTTGATTCAACGGGCGGCCAGTATCGCATTCACCCCTGTATATAGCACCAGTAGTTTGATTCTTCCGCCCGAGCGGTAGGAAAATTCCTGGATGAATTTATTTTCTCAATCGAATTTCACCTCCCAATAGAGCTGAAACCCTCGGCCAGACTGGGCCCGAGCGCTTCCCGAGCCCCTTATAGAGAGCTAAGCGATTGAACCACAAGCGCTTTTCTTCCATTCACAGGTTGACACACTCGCGTTCCTCTGTAGAATGCCGACACACAGACGCGGGATGGAGCAGTCTGGTAGCTCGTCGGGCTCATAACCCGAAGGTCGTCGGTTCAAATCCGGCTCCCGCAACCAAACATCAAAAAAGGCTACTCGAAAGAGTGGCCTTTTTTGTGCGTGTCTGTTTTACCTGTGTACGAAAATTGTAAGACAGAAAAATCTTTGCCCGTCGCGCACTTACCGCGCATGGTTGGCATTCAGCGGCTATTTCACACTTATTTGACCCATCGGCCCTTTAACGGTTGACACCCTGCCGTTGGGCTGTACAATGCCGCCCACAGACGCGGGATGGAGCAGTCTGGTAGCTCGTCGGGCTCATAACCCGAAGGTCGTCGGTTCAAATCCGGCTCCCGCAACCAAACATCAAAAAAGGCTACTCGAAAGAGTGGCCTTTTTTGTATCCGGTGAAAAAGTTCTTCTGAAACAATGGCATGGCATCTTTCATGAAACCCTGCGCGGTTTGTTGAGTCCATCTCTTTGCAAGCTATGCTCAATGTTCAAGCACTACCCTCTACGACCAATGGCCGCTGTCGCCGCACCCGGTGATACGCGTTAATATTTGTAATTATTTTGTCCATAGGGATTGGTAACTTGGCTGGATACCTCCATCCTGTCGCGCACAATCCACGAGGTGATTGATGCGCGCCAACTCGTCTGAACCACAAGACACTGTTACAGCAGAACAACCGATCGCTCCCACCCGTTTGCGCTGGCTCGATCTGTTGAGCAAATACCGGCAACCCATTGGGCTGGCCGTTACTCTGTTGCTGTTCGCAATCGCCTTGATCGCCTGCCGACACCTGCTGCTGGAACTCGACCTCTACGCGCTCCACGACTCGATCCTGGAAGTGCCCAAGCCAGCGTTGCTCGGCGCATTTGGTGCCGCTGTCGCGGGCTTCATCATTTTGTTGGGCTATGAGTTTTCCGGCGCGCGCTATGCCGGGGTAAAACTGCCGGCCAAAACCCTGGCGCTCGGTGGCTTTACCGCCTTCGCCATCGGCAACGCCATTGGTTTGTCGATGCTCTCCGGTGGCTCGGTGCGTTACCGTTTATATGCACGCCATGGCATTGGGGCTTCGGAAGTTGCCCACATGACCGTGTTCGCCAGTCTGGCGCTGGGCTGCGCGCTGCCGCCGCTGGCTGCGCTGGCCACACTGAGTAACCTGCCGGCTGCATCGACCTACCTGCATTTATCGCAAGGTTTGCTCGGTGGGGTTGCCGGTGCCGTGCTGCTGTTGTCGACCGTGCTGTGCATCGGCATCTATCGCCGCCGCCTGCCGGAGCAACCCTACCCGGATAACCTGCTGGTAAAAGCCGGGCGCCGTACATTGCGCCTGCCGGGTCGTCGCCTGACCTTCCTGCAACTGATCATCACCGCACTGGACGTGGCCGCTGCCGCCACCGTCCTTTATCTGTTGCTGCCGGAAGCCCCGCCCTTCGGCCCCTTCCTGCTGGTGTACCTGCTGGCCCTGGCCGCCGGCGTGCTCAGCCATGTACCGGGGGGTGTTGGCGTATTCGAAGCGATCCTGCTCGCCGCCTTCGCCGACAAGCTCGGCGCCGCGCCACTGGCCGCCGCCCTACTGCTGTACCGCATGATCTACGTGGTGCTGCCGCTGCTGATCGCCTGTGTGTTCCTGCTGGTCAATGAAGCGCAACGCCTGTTCCAGACCCAGCAAAGCCTGCGGGTGGCCTCGGGCCTGGCGGCACCGGTATTGGCCGTACTGGTTTTTTTGTCCGGCGTGGTCCTGCTGTTTTCCGGCGCCACGCCGGAAATCGACTCACGCCTGGAAAACATCGGCTTCCTGATTCCCCACCGCCTGATTGATGCCTCGCACTTTGGTGCCAGCCTGATCGGCGTGTTGTGCCTGCTGCTGGCCCAGGGCCTGCGTCGACGCTTGTCGGCGGCCTGGATGCTGACCATGGTGCTATTGCTCACCGGCGCCCTGCTCTCATTGCTTAAAGGTTTCGACTGGGAAGAAGCCAGCCTGATGACCATGACCGCGGTGTTGCTGGCGATCTTCCGGCGCTCGTTCTATCGCGCCAGCCGCCTGACCGAGCTGCCGTTTTCGCCGCTGTATCTGGTGGCCAGCGTCTGCGTGCTGGGTGCCTCGATCTGGCTGCTGCTGTTTGCCTATCAGGATGTGCCCTACAGCCACCAACTGTGGTGGCAGTTCACCCTTGATGCCAACGCCCCGCGTGGCCTGCGCTCATTGCTGGGCGCCGCCGTGCTGCTGGTGATCGTGTCGTTGACCTGGCTGCTGCGCACCGCACGCCCGGTGATCCACCTGCCGACACCTGACGAGCTGGAGCGCGCCACCAAGATCCTGATGGCCTCGTCGCAACCCGACGGCGGCCTCGCGCTGACCGGTGACAAAGCGTTGCTGTTCCACCCCAACGACGAAGCCTTTTTGATGTATGCGCGTCGCGGGCGCAGCCTGGTGGCCTTGTATGACCCGATCGGCCCGACCCAGCCACGCGCCGAGATGATCTGGCAGTTCCGCGACCTGTGCGACATCCACCACGCGCGCCCGGTGTTCTACCAGGTACGCGCCGAAAACCTGCCGTACTACATGGACATCGGTCTTACCGCGATCAAGCTGGGCGAGGAAGCCCGCGTCGACCTGAAACGCTTTGACCTGGAAGCCAAGGGCAAAGAGATGAAGGACCTGCGCTACACCTGGAACCGTGGCACCCGGGACGGCCTGTCCCTGGAGATCTTTGAGCCAGGTACGGCGCCGATGGACGAGCTCAAGGTCATCTCCGATGCCTGGCTCACCGGCAAGAACGTGCGGGAAAAGGGCTTTTCCCTGGGCCGTTTCAGCGACGATTACCTCAAGCACTTTCGTATCGCGATCATTCGCTTCGAAGGGCAACCGGTAGCGTTCGCCAACCTGCTTGAGACCTACAACCATGATCTGGCCAGTCTCGACCTGATGCGCGCCCACCCGGACGCGCCGAAGCTGACCATGGAGTTCATGATGGTCGGCCTGATTCAACATTATAAGAGTCACGGCTACGCCCGCTTCAGCCTCGGCATGGTGCCGTTGTCGGGCCTGCAACCGCGACGTGGCGCCCCGCTGACCCAACGCCTGGGCTCGATGGTGTTCCGCCGCGGCGAGCAACTGTATAACTTCCAAGGTTTGCGCCGCTTCAAAGACAAGTTCCAGCCTGACTGGGAACCCCGTTACATGGCCGTGCCCGCAGGACTTGATCCGCTGGTGGCACTGGCCGATACCGCCGCCCTGATCGCGGGCGGCTTGACTGGATTGGTGAAACGCTGATGATTCGACGTTCCTGGCGGTATGTATTGGCCTTTGTAGTGCTGCTCGCCCTGATCGCAGGCGGTGGCTTTTGGTACTGGAACCGCCCTGCCCCGCAACCGACCCTGGAGCAATTGCCCCAGGCCGACGGTTCGGTGATGACCCGGGTCACCCCCGCAGGCTCCGCCAAAGCCCGGGTGGCCGTGGCCGTGATGGCCGATGAAACCCTGACCGACAGCCAACTGATTGCCCTGAGCCAGGGCGGTAAGGCGCAAATCGTTCAAGTGATCCTGCCCAAAGATGACTGCAAGTTGCAGGAACAAGCCCTGCAGAGTGCCCTGAGCCAGCTTAAAGGCCCGGCAACCCTGGTCAGCGGCATCGGCCCTGGCGCGGCACTCGCCTGGCGCTGGCTGGCCACCCAGAACGACGACAAAGCCAATGCCATCTCCGTGGGCTTCGCCCTGGTACAGGAAGGCTGCAAGGACCCGCTGCCGAAAACCTCGGCACACGGCAACTGGCTGGTGGCGTGGAACGACAACCCTGACGATGAAAGCGCCAGTTTCGTACGTGACACCCCGCGCGCCACTACCAGCATCAGCGACTACGACATTCACTACCCGCAAGTGCTGAACAACGAACTGCGCAAACAGTTGGTCGGTTCGGACAACGGCGGCCTGGCGATTCCAGTCGTGGAAGTCCCGGCCGGCCAAGCCAAGGACACCGTGACCCTGTTCCTCTCCGGTGACGGCGGCTGGCGTGACCTGGACCGCGATGTGGCCGGCGAAATGGCCAAGATCGGTTACCCGGTGGTCGGCATCGACACCCTGCGCTACTACTGGCAGCACAAGACCCCGGAACAAAGCGCCAAAGACCTCACCGAGCTGATGCAGCATTACCGCCAGAAATGGGGCACCAAGCGCTTCGTGCTGACCGGTTACTCGTTTGGCGCCGATGTCCTGCCGGCGATCTACAACCGCCTGCCGGAAAACGAGCAGCAACGCGTCGACGTGATCATCCTGCTGGCATTTGCACGCACCGGCAGCTTTGAAATCGAAGTGGAAGGCTGGCTCGGCAACGCCGGTAAAGAAGCCGCCACCGGCCCGGAAATGGCCAAGCTACCGGCTGACAAAGTGGTGTGCATCTACGGTGCAGAGGAAGTCGATGAGAGTGGTTGCACCGACAAGACCGCGGTAGGCGAAGCGGTGAAGCTGCCGGGCGGGCATCACTTTGACGAGAACTACCCGGCGCTGGCACAGCGGTTGGTGGACATCATCGTGAAGCACCAGGGTAAGGATAAAGCCGAGTAATTCTGGCTGCCCACAAAACTGAATGTGGGCACTTCTGTGGGAGCTGGCTTGCCTGCGATAGCATCACCTCGGTGTGTCAGTCACACTTCAGTGATGCCATCGCAGGCAAGCCAGCTCCCACATTTGTTTTGTGGTGGAGCTAAGCCCTAACGCGGTTCGATGTGCGCAATCATCAACTGCACGGTTTCATTGCCGCGAAACTCGTTCACATCGAGCTTGTAGGCCAACTCCACCCAACGTACCGTCGGGTTCGGCCAGACCTCACGGTCCACGCCAAACGCAATGCCATCGAGCTTCACCGACCCGCATTCGCTCTTGAGCACCACTTTTAGATGCCGCTCACCCACGACGCGCTGTTCCACCAACTGAAACACCCCGTGGAACAACGGCTCGGGAAAGTGCTGCCCCCAAGGCCCCGCATGCCGTAACGCACGCGCCAGTTCCAGGTGAAACTCTTCCACCGCCAGAGTGCCGTCGGACAGCAGGCGTCCGGTCAGGTCTTCTTCACGCAGTTGCCGACGCACTTCGGCATCGAAGGCTTCAGCAAACAGTGGGAAATTCGCCTCGGGCAAGGTCAGCCCTGCCGCCATGGCGTGGCCGCCGTATTTGGTGATCAGGTTGGGATGCTGGCTCGCGACCACCGCCAGCGCATCGCGGATGTGAAACCCCTGCACAGAGCGCCCCGAGCCCTTGAGCAGGCCGTCACCGGCGTCGGCGAAAGCGATGGTCGGGCGAAAGTAGCGCTCTTTCATACGCGACGCCAGAATCCCGATCACACCCTGATGCCATTCCGGGTCGAACAGGCACAAACCATAGGGCATCGACTCCACCGGCAAGTCCTTGAGCTGGGCCAGGGCCTCACGCTGCATGCCTTGTTCGATGGATTTGCGGTCCTGGTTCATGCCGTCCAGTTGCGCAGCCATTTCGCGGGCGGCGGCAAAGTCGGTGGTGAGCAGGCATTCGATACCCAGGCTCATATCATCCAGGCGCCCGGCGGCGTTCAGGCGGGGCCCGAGGATAAAGCCGAGGTCGGTGGAGGTAATGCGCGCCGCATCGCGCTTGGCCACTTCGAGGATCGCTTTGATCCCCGGCCGCGCACGCCCTGCGCGAATACGCTCCAGACCCTGGTGCACGAGGATGCGGTTGTTGGCGTCCAGGGGCACCACGTCGGCCACGCTGCCCAGGGCCACCAGGTCGAGCAGCTCACCGATGTTCGGCTGGGGTTTGTTGTCGTACCAACCCAGGCTGCGCAAACGCGCGCGCAAGGCCATCAGTACGTAAAAGATCACGCCAACCCCAGCCAACGCCTTGCTCGGGAATTCGCAGCCGGGCTGGTTCGGGTTGACGATGGCATCCGCCGCCGGCAATTCGTCTCCCGGCAAGTGGTGATCGGTCACCAGCACTTGCAGCCCCGCCGCTTTCGCCGCCGCCACGCCTTCGACGCTGGAAATGCCGTTATCCACCGTGATCAGCAACTGCGGCTCGCGCTGCAACGCCACCGCGACGATTTCCGGCGTCAGGCCGTAGCCGTATTCGAAACGGTTGGGCACCAGGTAGTCGACGTGCGCTGCCCCGAGCAGACGCAGGCCAAGGGTGCCCACGGTGCTGGCAGTGGCGCCATCGGCATCGAAGTCGCCGACGATCAGGATACGCTGGCGCTGCTCCAGTGCGGTCACCAGCAAGTCCACCGCCGCGTCGATGCCCTTGAGCTGCTGATAGGGAATCAGCCGCGCCAGGCTTTTATCCAGCTCGGCCTCGGACTGCACCCCGCGTGCGGCGTAGAGACGGGTCAACAGCGGTGGCAGTTCACCGAGAAACGGCAGGACAGCGGGCAACGGGCGAGGATCAATACGCATGGGACGCAGGGGAGCTCTCTGTAGGGGAATATTAGCTGCAAGCTTCAAGCTTCAAGCTTGTAGCTCAAAGCTTGCAGCTTGAGTCTGTAGCTCAACCGCGTTCGCCGACCAGCCATTGCAGTTGTACTTCATGCTGGCCGCGATCATCGGTCACGAAAATCGTGCCTTCGCTGATCATCACGTCCCACTTGATAACACGCGGCATGTCCTTGGCGAGTGTCTCGAGGACTTCCGGCGGAACGGCGGCGATGTGTACATTTTTCAGGTTGTTGGCCACCGGCACCACTTTGCCTTCCCACACGCGCAGGCTGCCATACGCCAGCAGGCTGGTGCGTTCAGTGCGGCGCGAGCACCAGGTCAGGCGGTCGGCGTCAGGCTGGCCGACTTCGATCCAGTGCAGAACCCGATCATCCAGGCTTTTTTCCCACAGGGCTGGTTCGTCTACATCTGACAAGCCGCGACCGAACGCCAATTGCTCGTTGTACCAGAGGGCGTAGGCCAGCAGGCGCACAGTCATGCGCTCTTCGGTTTCCGAAGGGTGGCGGGCGATGGTCTGTTTGACGCTCTCGTACACCGAGCGGTCAAGGTCGGTGAGGTTGAGTTCGAATTTGTAGGTCGTGGACGGCTGGGCCATGAACGGGCTTCTAGAGACAGGGAAAGGCGGCCAGTCTAACCGATGGCGAGGTCATTCAACGAATCCTGCGCTGCACGGCCCACTCGCCTATGTTAAAAGGCATCACACCACCGCCCCGCGCAGACAAGGAACCCCATGTCGTTTAATGCCAAACCGCTCGCCGGACTGAAAGTCATCGAACTCGGCACCCTGATCGCCGGCCCGTTCGCCTCACGCATCTGCGCCGAATTCGGGGCCGAGGTGGTCAAGGTGGAATCGCCGGACGGCGGCGATCCGCTGCGCAAGTGGCGCAAGCTGTACGAGGGCACGTCGTTATGGTGGTTTGTGCAGGCGCGCAACAAGAAGTCGCTGACGCTGAACCTCAAACACCCGGACGGCCTGGCGATCCTCAAGCAGTTACTGGCGGACGCCGACATCCTGATCGAGAATTTCCGCCCCGGCGTGCTGGAAAAACTCGGCCTGGGCTGGGACACCCTGCACGCGCTCAACCCCAAGCTGGTGATGGTGCGCCTCTCGGGTTTTGGCCAGACCGGACCGATGAAGGATCAGCCAGGGTTTGGCGCGGTGGGCGAGTCCATGGGCGGCCTGCGTTACATCACCGGTTTCGAGGACCGCCCGCCGGTGCGCACCGGGATTTCCATCGGCGACTCCATCGCAGCGTTATGGGCGGTGATCGGCGCCCTGATGGCGCTGCGTCATCGAGAGGTCAACGGCGGCCTGGGCCAGGTGGTGGACGTGGCGCTGTACGAAGCCATCTTCGCCATGATGGAAAGCATGATCCCCGAGTTCGATGTGTTCGGCTTTATTCGCGAACGCACCGGCAACATCATGCCTGGCATCACGCCCTCCTCGATCCACACCAGCGCTGACGGCAAGCATGTGCAGATCGGCGCCAACGGTGATGCGATTTTCAAGCGTTTCATGGCGGCCATCGGCCGCGATGACCTGGCCGACGACCCGGCACTGGCCAGTAACGATGGGCGCGACAGGCGCCGCGACGAGTTATATGGGGTGATTGATCGTTGGGTCAACTCGCTGCCATTGGAGCAGGTGATCGAACAGCTCAATAAGGCCGAGGTGCCCGCCAGTCGCATCTACAGCGCCGAAGACATGCTCGGCGACCCGCAATTCCTGGCGCGCGAAATGTTCCTCAAGGCCCAACTGCCCGGCGGCAAGGACTTCAAGATGCCCGGCATCGTGCCCAAGCTGTCGGACACGCCGGGCAGCTGCGAATGGGTGGGGCCGCAACTGGGCGAACACAACAGCGTGCTGCTGGGCGAGTTGGGATACGACGCAGCCGCCATCGTCCGCTTGCGTGAGGAAGGCGCGATCTGATGCCGCCTCGGTGCAAACGCTGGTTTATCCAGTTGGCCCTTACCGGCGTAATGATCGGCGGCGGGCCTGTGTCGGCGCACGCCGAGGACAGGTTGATCTGGCTACTGCGCGACTTGCCGCCGCTGACCATTTTCGAAGGGCCGCGCAAAGGCCAGGGCGCGCTGGACCAACTGCTGCCGATACTGATCCAGCGCTTGCCGGAGTATCAACACCAAGTGCTGCACGTTAATCGCGCACGCGGCATGCAGATGCTGCGCGAGCCGTCGTTCACCTGCGATCCATCGCTGTTGTGGACGCCGGAGCGGGCCAGGTTCATCGTGTTTTCGCGCCAGGCGTTTGTGGTCGCCAGTAATGGCATCACGATCCGACGCAGCCAGCAGGAGGCTATGGCTCCTTATATCGTGGACGGCGAATTCGACCTGCAGGGCTTTCTCGACGACCATAAAACACGCGTAGGCGCTACTGCGGAACGCAGCTACGGCCCGGTCATTGATGAGCAGCTCAAACAAGCCGACTCACACAAACTGGCGCTGCATTACGGCAACGATGCCCTTGGCAGCCTGTTGCAGATGCAGCGCCTGGGACGGCTGCAGGCGGTCCTGGGGTATTGGCCGGAAATTCGCTACCACGCGCTGCAACAGGGGATCTCTGCCGATGAGCTGAGCTTCTATCCCATCAAGGGCAGCGCGCCCTACCAACGTACGCACATTGCCTGTTCGGATACCGCCCAGGGGCGCCAGGCCATCGAACGGATCGACCAGGTGCTGCACGACATCCCTCAGGACCAGGTGCAGCAGTCCTATGCCTCGTGGCTGGACCCGGTCATGCGCGAACAGTACCTGCGGGACAACCCGAGTTTTTTCCAGGACTCGCCGGTGCCCTGACAAATCGCAGGCAAAAAGAAACCCCGAAGAGTGGGGAGACACTTCGGGGTTAAACGTGGCCTACAAAGACCAGTACAGCAAGGCACAAACACCGGAGCACAATGTTTGCTCTTGCTGTTACAAAGTCTGACCGGCCATCACGTAGGAAGTTTCCGTAGATAAACAATTCTTCATGCGAGGGCCGCATTGCGGGTCTGGGCGGCGTTGCGCAAGGCCGCGATGACCGAAGGCTCCAGGCGACCTTCAGCGATTTTGAGGTCGCGCAGCAGGCAGTCCACGACGTCTACCAGCACTCGCTTATCCATCAATTGCGCACGGTCGACCTCACGCTCGACCACGATGGCGCCAGCAGGGTTCTTCACGGTCACCAGGCAGTCGCCCTGCACACCAGAGGTGGTCAGCGTAACCTGATAAGGGCTCAGTGCTTCTTCGAGCAATAGGCTGATACTTTCCATCTCGATCACCACTCAATAGTTCGGGAACAAGCGTTTCAACGGGAGCTGCATCTATCCTAAGTGACTGGTTGTTACGTAGGAAAGTTCGCTTTATCGTCTTTATGGGGCCGTCGGGGGATGACGTATCCAGCATGCGCTTGCAACATGACAAGTAAAAAACGGCGGCACATAACTGCTTACGCAATGGGTGGCTGCTTTGGGGTTTTTCGAGGGCTGCTACCTGAGGTGAATCCTATACTCGACGAGTGCTGGCGCAGATAAACGCGCAGGTTGAAAGCCATTATTGCGCAGGATAGAAATGATGGCGGAACAAAATGAACCACACGAGGCGACAGACAGAATGAACGCTGAGGTATCCCGTATTCTTGCTGAAATAGCACGTATGAACGCAGAGCAAAACAAACTCAACAAAGAATCCCTGAAGATAACCTGTGAGATTTTCTGGTATCCGGTGGCTATTGCGACTGGATTCTACGCCGCTGTGGGGACGGTAATCGTAGTCGCACAGAAACTATTCTCGTAACGCTCGAGCGGGCCTGCCTGATACGAAAAACGCCGCTGACCCAAGGAAGGGAAAGCGGCGTTTTTGTGTACGCAGTGTGCCTTACAACGGCTTACCGCGATTCCCGTGCTGGCTGACAAACGCCTGCACCGCCTTCAGGTCATTGGCCAACACCGTGCAACGCTCTTCGCGCTCAAACAGATCCGCCAAGTGCTCCGGCAGTTCCAGCCCCTTGCCAACACCCGCCTTCTGCACCGCTTCCGGGAATTTTACCGGGTGCGCGGTGCCGAGGATCACCATCGGGATGTCCAGGCTGCGACGGCATTCGCGTGCGGCCTTCACGCCGATGGCAGTGTGTGGGTCCAGCAACTCGCCGGTCTGAGCGTAGACTTCAGCGATGGTTTCGCAGGTCTGCTCATCGTCCACGGCCAGGGAGTCGAACAGCTTGCGGGTTTCGGTCCAGCGCTCTTGTTCAACGCTGAAACCGCCACCTTGCTTGAAGCTGTTCATCAGCTCGGCCAGAGCCGCGCCGTTGCGGCCGTGCATGTCGAACAACAGGCGTTCGAAGTTCGACGAGACCATGATGTCCATCGACGGCGACAGGGTGGCGTGCAAGGTTTCCTTGACGTACTGGTTGCCGCTCATGAAGCGGTGCAGGATGTCATTGCGGTTGGTGGCGACGATCAATTGGTTGATCGGCAAGCCCATGTTGCGCGCCAGGTAACCGGCGAAGATGTCGCCGAAGTTGCCGGTCGGCACCGAGAACGACACCGAACGCGCCGGGCCGCCCAACTGCAGGGACGCGTGGAAGTAGTAAACGATCTGGGCCATGATCCGCGCCCAGTTGATCGAGTTCACCGCCACCAGACGCGTGCCTTTGAGGAAGCTCTGGTCAGCGAAGCTGTTCTTGACCATTTCCTGGCAGTCATCGAAGTTGCCTTCGATAGCGATGTTGTGGATGTTCTCGCCGAAGATCGTGGTCATCTGCCGGCGCTGCACTTCCGATACGCGCTTGTGCGGGTGCAGGATGAAGATGTCGACGTTTTCGCAGTGCTTGCAGCCTTCAATGGCGGCCGAGCCGGTATCACCCGAGGTGGCGCCGATGATCACCACGCGCTCGCCGCGCTTCTCCAACACGTAATCGAGCAAGCGACCCAGCAGTTGCAGGGCGAAGTCCTTGAACGCCAGGGTCGGACCGTGGAACAGCTCCAGGACCCATTCGTTGCCGTTCAGCTGACGCAATGGAGCGATGGCGCTGTGGGAAAACACGCCGTAGGTCTCTTCCAGGATTTTCTTGAAATCCGCATCCGGAATGCTGCCGGTGACGAACGGGCGCATCACCCGGAACGCCAGCTCGTGGTACGGCAAGCCGGCCCAGGAGGCGATTTCTTCCTGGGTGAAGCGTGGCAGGTTTTCCGGCACGTACAGGCCGCCGTCAGTGGCAAGTCCTGCCAGCAGAACGTCTTCGAAATTCAGGGCCGGTGCCTGGCCGCGGGTGCTGATGTAACGCATAGGGGCAAACCTTCGGTTTGGGCTTCAAGCTTTAAGCTACAAACTGCAAGTTAGAGCAGATTCGCTTTTACTTGCAGCTTGCAGCTTGGCGCTTGCAGCTGAATTAATTTAGATGTTCGACGCGAATCCGGACGACCGGCCCAACCACGCCCTGAAGAGCTTCGAGAGCCCGAATGGCATCATTGATGTGCTGTTCGAGCACGCGGTGAGTCAGCAGGATCATCGGCACCTGGCCGTTTTGCTCCTCGACTTCCTTCTGCATGATCGACTCGATGTTGATCCCGCGCTCCGACAGGATGCTCGCCACCTGGGCCAACACGCCCGGATGGTCCTGGGCCTGAATGCGCAAGTAGTACGCGCTTTCGCAGGCTTCGATCGGCAGGATCGGATGGGCCGACAGCGAATCAGGCTGGAAGGCCAGGTGCGGTACGCGGTTTTCCGGGTCGCTGGTCATGGCGCGAACCACGTCCACGAGGTCGGCAATCACCGACGAAGCGGTCGGTTCCATACCAGCGCCGGCACCGTAGAACAGCGTGGAACCGGCAGCATCACCGTTGACCATCACCGCGTTCATCACGCCATTGACGTTGGCGATCAGGCGGTCGGCCGGGATCAGCGTCGGGTGTACACGCAACTCGATACCGGCCGGGGTGCTGCGCGCCACGCCGAGGTGCTTGATGCGGTAGCCCAGGGCTTCGGCGTAGTTCACGTCGGCGGTGGTCAGTTTGGTGATGCCTTCGGTGTAAGCCTTGTCGAACTGCAGCGGGATACCAAAGGCGATGGACGCCAGGATGGTCAGCTTGTGCGCCGCGTCGATGCCTTCCACGTCAAACGTCGGGTCGGCTTCGGCGTAGCCCAATGCCTGGGCTTCGGCCAGCACGTCTTCGAAGGTACGGCCCTTCTCGCGCATTTCGGTGAGGATGAAGTTACCGGTGCCGTTGATGATGCCGGCTACCCAGTTGATACGGTTGGCGGACAAGCCTTCGCGGATCGCCTTGATCACCGGGATACCACCGGCCACAGCGGCTTCGAACGCCACGATCACGCCCTTCTCGCGGGCCTTGGCGAAGATTTCGTTGCCGTGCACGGCGATCAGCGCCTTGTTGGCGGTGACCACGTGCTTGCCGTTCTCGATGGCCTTGAGCACCAGCTCGCGGGCCACGGTGTAGCCGCCTACCAGCTCAATGACGATATCAATTTCAGGGTTGGTGGCTACGGCGAAGACATCGTTGGTAATCGCAATACCGGTCGTTTCGAACTGAGGCTTTGGCGTACGCGTGGCAATTTGTGCCACTTCAATCCCACGCCCTGCACGGCGGGAAATTTCTTCAGCATTACGCTGAAGTACGTTGAAGGTGCCGCCACCGACGGTCCCTAACCCACAGATGCCTACTTTGACCGGTTTCACTGAAGAACTCCCCATGAAACGGCCGACGCTAGGTCGGCCGTGGAAAACAGCCGCACGACTGCGGCTTTCAATTAATGACCCGTCGACTTATCCACGAGCCATGATCGTCAAAGGTTCGACGATGCTGGTTTATTTGGCACTCAGCGCCAGTTTGGCAACTTGTGGCGCCGGCTGGTAGCCCGGAATCACTTGGCCGTCAGCCAAAACGATAGCCGGTGTACCGTTCACGCCGATGGACTGGCCCAGGGCGAACTGCTTGGAAACCGGGTTGGCGCACTTGGCTGCCTTGATTTCCTTGCCATCGACCATCTTGTCCATGGCCGCCTTTTTGTCGGCCGAGCACCATACGGCTTGCAACTGCTCGTCACCCGGCGAACCCAGGCCCTGACGCGGGAACGCTACGTAGCGCACTTCCACGCCCAGCTTGTTCAGTGCAGGCACTTCGGCGTGCAACTTGTGGCAGTACGGGCAGGTGGTGTCGGTGAACACGGTGATGTGGGTCTTGGTCTCGCCAATAGCCGGATACACCACGGTTTCAGCCACCGGAATACCGTTGATCAGCTTGGACACGCCCAGGCGCTCGGCTTTCTCGGTCAGGTTGACCGGCTTGCCGTCCTTCAGCTGAAACAGGTAGCCCTGGACGATGTACTGGCCATCGGCACTGGCATACAGCACGCGACTGCCCTTGAGTTTGACTTCATACAGGCCGGCCATAGGGCTGGCGCTGATACTTTCGATCGGGGTGTCGAGCTGCAGGTTGGCCAGGCTCTTGCGAATGGTCTGCTCGGCGGCGTCATCAGCGACGACAAAAGTGGAAACCAACGCAATCGCTGCGGCGGCAATAATCTGGGTCAAGCGCATGGGAACTCCTGAAGGCAGATGCAGGGACGGGCGCGGGTACGCCGATCTGGAATCATGGCTGTGGGCCGTCCCCTTTGCTAACCGGCAAAGCCTACCACAGTTGGGCCGCAGGGCAGCCCGTGGCGGCATAAATTGGCGGTTTTCAGCCTCGCGGGTGGTGCTTGGCGTGCATATCCTGCAGGCGTGCCCGCGCCACATGGGTGTAGATCTGGGTTGTGGATAAGTCGCTGTGCCCGAGCAGCATTTGCACCACACGCAAATCCGCGCCGTGGTTGAGCAAATGCGTGGCAAAAGCATGGCGTAAGGTGTGGGGTGACAACGCTTTACCGATCCCCGCTACTTTGGCCTGGTGCTTGATGCGGTGCCAGAAGGTCTGGCGGGTCATCTGCTCACCACGCAGACTGGGGAACAGCACATCACTGGGGCGCCCGCCAAGCAGTTCGCTGCGGGCATCGCGCATGTAGCGCTCGACCCACACGATCGCCTCTTCACCCATCGGCACCAGCCGCTCCTTGCTGCCCTTGCCCATCACCCGCAGCACGCCCTGGCGCAGGTTCACTTGCTCAAGGGTCAGGCTGATCAGTTCGGTCACCCGCAACCCGCAGGCATAGAGCACTTCAAGCATTGCACGGTCGCGCTGACCGATGGCCTCGCTCAAATCGGGCGCGGCGAGCAAAGCGTCCACGTCAGCTTCCGACAGGGATTTGGGCAATGGCCTGCCGAGTTGCGGCATGTCGATTTGCAAAGTGGGGTCGACGGCGATCAACTTTTCCCGCAGCAAATAACGATAAAAGCCACGTACACCCGAGAGGAATCGCGCGGTGGAACGCGGCTTGTAGTTCTGCTCCAGGCGCCAGGCCAAATGATCGAGGATCAGCTCGCGACCGGCATTGATCAACTCAAGGTTTTTCTCCTGCAACCAGCCGTTGAACAGCGCCAGATCGCTGCGATAAGCCTGGCGAGTGTTATCTGACAAGCCTTTTTCCAGCCAGAGGGCGTCGAGGAAGCGGTCGATCAGGATGTGGTCAATGGCGGGCATAGAGGCTCAGGCTGATTTGTTTGGTGTCAGGTAGATCCTATCGCAGGCAAGCCGGCTCCCACAGGGATATCACATAAGCTCTGTGGGAGCTGGCTTGCCTGCGATAGCCGCGACTCGGTTGCGGTCAGTCTACAAAACCAGGCAGCACCGGCACCGGGCGCTTGTCGGCATCAATCGCGACAAAGCTGAACACACCCTGGATTGCCTTCTCACGGCCATCAGCACTCATGCTTTCCACAAACACTTCCACCTCAACCTTGAGGCTGGTGTTGCCGACTTTGCTCACACGACCTATCAGCTCAACGATGGAGCCAGCCGGGATCGCGTGGTTGAAGTCGATACGGTCAGTAGACACCGTCACCAACGGCAACCGGCAAAACCGCGTAGCGGTGATGAACGACACTTCATCCATCCAGGCCAATGCAGTCCCACCGAACAGCGTGTTGTGATGGTTGGTGGTTGGCGGAAACACCGCCTTGGTCACGTGAGTGACGGACAGATCGGTGCGACGCTGGATTTCTTCGAGGCGGGTGGTCATGGACAAATACCGGCAAATAGACAAATTTCAGGCACAAAAAAGCAGCCCGTAGGCTGCTTTTTTCTGCATCGGGAAGCTGGACTTAAGCCAGTTTTTCCTTGATGCGAGCTGCTTTACCGGACAGGTCACGCAGGTAGTACAGCTTGGCTTTACGTACGTCACCGCGACGCTTAACGGCCATGCTGTCGATTTGCGGGCTGTAGGTCTGGAAAGTACGCTCTACGCCAACACCGTTGGAGATTTTACGAACAGTGAAAGCACTGTTCACACCACGGTTACGCTTGGCGATTACCACGCCTTCGAACGCTTGCAGACGCGAACGGTCGCCTTCCTTCACTTTCACCTGAACGACAATGGTGTCGCCCGGGGCAAAGGTAGGGATCTCTTTGGTCATCTGCTCTGCTTCGAGTGCAAGGATGATTTTGTTAGTCATGCTGTGCTCCTAAGGTAAGTCGTCGGACCTACCATCGATACGTTGTTAACTATCGTCCCGCGCGAGGATGTATTCCTCGAGCAGCTTCTTCTCTTCTCCAGAAAGCGAGCGGCTTTCCAGAAGATCGGCGCGTCGTTCATAGGTCCGACCAAGGGACTGCTGTAAACGCCAACGCCGGATGTGTGCGTGATTGCCACTTAGCAATACGTCGGGAACACGCTGATCCGCATACACCTCCGGTCGGGTGTAGTGCGGGCAATCCAGCAAACCATCCGTGAAGGAATCTTCCTCCGCGGAGTCCGCATGCCCTAAAGCTCCAGGCAGCAGTCGTGTAACCGCATCTATCAGGACCATCGCCGGCAGCTCGCCGCCAGACAGAACATAGTCCCCAATCGACCACTCTTCATCGACATGAGCCTCAATAAAACGCTCGTCAATGCCTTCATAGCGACCGGCAATCAGGATCAGTGCTTCCTCATTCGCCAGTTCGCGTACCGCAGCCTGTTTCAGCTGACGGCCTTGAGGGGACAGGTAAATTACCTTCGCCTTCTCCCCGGCGGCTGCCTTGGCCTGAACCAACGCGTCTTCCAGGGGCTTGATCTTCATCACCATGCCCGGACCACCGCCAAATGGGCGATCGTCCACCGTGTGATGTCGATCCGTCGTGTAGTCTCGCGGGTTCCAACAGGTGAGCTGCAACAGCCCCTGTTTCACCGCCCGACTGGTGATGCCGTACTCGCTGATGGCAGAGAACATCTCGGGAAACAAACTGATCACTTCAATGCGCAAATTAGCCACGCTTAGAAGTCCGCGTCCCATTCCACCTTCATCTCGCCTGCGGCAAGGTCGACGACCAACACGCATTGCTCCGTATAGGGCAACAGGCGTTCGCGATCATCCAGGCTGCCAGCGCAAGGCTTGACCACCATTACATCATTGGCGCCGGTTTCCAGAAGATGATCGACTTTCCCGAGCAATTGCCCGAGTTGATCAATAACCTTCAGACCTTCCAGCTGGTACCAGTAGTACTCGCCGTCGGTCAATTCAGGGAACAGGTTGCGCGGCACGCAGATCTCATAACCGGCCAGAAGACGAGCTTCTTCACGATCATCAAGACCCTTGAGCTTTGCGACCAGGAACTTATCGCTCCCGCGTCCACTGACCAGCTCGACCTGTTTCACACTACCTTCGCGCTTGAGCGTCCAGGTCTTGTACTGCAACAGGTTTTCAGTCGGATCAGTAAAGGAATACACCTTCACTTCGCCGCGAACGCCATGAACAGAGTAAATCTTGCCGATAACGATCAAATCATCAGCAACAGCTGGCGTCGCGTTCATATTGCTCAGGCTGCGGCCTTAGCCGAGTCCTTCAACAGTTTTGCAACGCGCTCGGATGGCTGTGCACCCACGCTCAGCCAGTAGGCTACGCGCTCTTGGTTCACGGACAGACGAACTTCTTGACCACGAGCAACAGGGTTGAAGAAACCAACCTGTTCCTTGTGCGAACCGTCGCGCGGGTTGCGGCTGTCGGTTACGGTCAAGTGGTAAAACGGGCGCTTTTTGGAGCCGCCAAGGGCAAGACGGATTGTTAGCATGTGAACATCGTTCCTGTAGTCGGTGCTGCAAATCTAAATGCACAGCGGGCATAGGTGCCCGAAAGGCCGCATATTCTAAGGAATATCCGGACTTTTGCAAATGTCTTTTTCTGGCGCCTATCAGCGTGCCATTCAGATCTGCTATAGAGCCGTCGGTTAAAACGGCGAGTCAGCGCCCGCCAACGGCGGGTTTGCTGGAGATCCCACATCCCTGTGGGTCGGAGCAAAGGCAAGCCCTTGCTCGAATTCTTTACATCTTGGGCATGCCGCCGCCGGGCAACATACCGCCCATGCCGCGCATCATCTTGGCCATCCCGCCTTTGGCGGAGAATTTCTTCATCATTTTCTGCATCTGCTTGTGCTGCTTGATCAAGCGACCGATGTCCTGCACCTGGGTGCCGGAACCCATGGCGATCCGACGCTTGCGCGAGCCGCTGATCAGCTCAGGGTCGCGGCGCTCGGCCGGGGTCATGGAGTTGATGATGGCTTCCATCTGCTTGAATTGCTTCTCTGCCGCGCCCTGGGCATTGCCCATTTGCGCCAGGTTCACACCGCCGATGTTCGGCAGCTTGTCCATCAGGCCGCCGAGGCCGCCCATGTTCTTCATTTGTTGCAGCTGGTCACGGAAATCTTCGAGATCGAAGCCCTTGCCCTTCTTCAGCTTCTTGGCCAGTTTATCGGCCTTGTCCTTGTCGAGGGTCGCTTCCGCTTGTTCGATCAGGCTGAGCACGTCGCCCATGCCGAGAATGCGCGAGGCGATCCGCTCAGGGTGGAACGGTTCGAGCGCTTCGCTCTTCTCGCCCATACCGATGAACTTGATCGGCTTGCCGGTGATGGCGCGTACCGACAGCGCGGCACCACCACGAGCGTCGCCGTCGACCTTGGTCAGGATCACGCCGGTCAGCGGCAGTGCGTCACCAAAAGCCTTGGCGGTGTTGGCTGCATCCTGGCCGGTCATGGCGTCAACCACAAACAGCGTTTCGACCGGGTTGATCGCAGCATGCAGCGCCTTGATCTCGCCCATCATCTCTTCGTCGATGTGCAAGCGACCGGCGGTATCGACGATGACCACGTCGATGAATTTCAGCCTGGCTTCTTTAATAGCTGCGTTGGCGATGTCGACCGGCTTCTGGCTCAAGTCGGACGGGAAGAAGGTCACGCCCACTTCGCCTGCGAGCATTTCCAGCTGCTTGATGGCCGCCGGACGGTACACGTCGGCCGACACCACCATCACGGACTTCTTCTTGCGCTCTTTAAGGAAGCGCGCCAGCTTGCCGGCGGTGGTGGTTTTACCCGCACCTTGCAGACCGGCCATCAGCACGACGGCCGGTGGCACGGCGCTGAGGTTCAAATCTTCGTTGGCCGCGCCCATCAGGCTTTCGAGTTCGGCCTGGACGATCTTCACAAATGCCTGGCCCGGGGTCAGGCTGCGGGACACTTCAGTGCCGACCGCGCGCTCTTTGACCGAGTTGACGAAGTCCTTCACCACCGGCAAGGCCACGTCGGCTTCCAGCAACGCCATGCGCACTTCACGCAGGGTGTCTTTAATATTGTCCTCGGTCAGCTTGGCCTTGCCGGTAACGTGGCGCAGCGTCTGCGAGAGACGGTCAGTCAAGTTTTCAAACATGCGCGATCCTTTCAGGCCCTATTCATCGAAATGCAATGGTAGACCGAGGTAATGGCAGCCCAGGCTGTGGTAAATCGCTATTAAAAACAGCGCTCGGCGAGCCTGCGGCGTGGGCAGGTCGCGGATTATAGCGAAGACTGCCGCCATGCACACCCGCTGTCTGGCCTGAGAGTCTTTCGTGTTACGCAGGGGTATGCCAAACTCAGCGCCTTTCGGGCCTGCTTAACAGGATTTATGCTCCCTTTGTCACCCAGTTTGCTACCCAGCCTCGCCGCCGCCATCGTGTATGCCGCTGCGACCCTCTATCAGGGCACTCGTCTGGCCAAAGGTGCCAAGGCCGACAAACGCCTGCTGGTAGGGCTTGGCGTTCTCGCCCTGCTGGCCCACGCCGCCAGCCTGTTCACGCATTTGATGACGCCGGTCGGCCTGGGCCTGGATTTTTTCAGCGCCGCCAGCCTGATCGCGGCTGCCGTGATCGCGCTGACGCTGATGGCCTGCTACCGCATTCCTGTCGAAAACCTGCTGGTACTGCTATTCCCGCTGGGCGTGCTGACGGTACTGCTGGCGCAATTCGCGCCCACCGGCACCGTGCAGGTCATTGATGAAGAACCGGGCATCCTCGCGCATATCCTGCTGTCGATCCTCGCCTACGGCATGTTCACCATCGCCGTGTTCCAGGCCCTGCTCCTGCTGCTGCAGGACCACCAGCTCAAGCACAAGCACCCCTCCGGGCTGATCAAGAACTTCCCACCGCTGCAAACCATGGAAAGCCTGCTGTTCGGCTTCCTGTGGGCCGGCTGGACGTTGCTGTCGCTGTCGCTGATCTCCGGCTGGCTGTTCGTCGAGAACCTGTTCGCCCAGCACCTGGTGCACAAAACCCTGCTGGCGTGCCTGGCGTGGGTAGTGTTCAGCGTGTTGCTGTGGGGCCGTAACCGCCTCGGCTGGCGTGGGCACAAGGCGATTCGCTGGACCCTGGCCGGTTTCTGCCTGCTGATGCTGGCCTACTTCGGCAGCAAGCTGGTTCGCGAATACATCCTGCATATTTGACGGGCGGCAATCATGGACAACTTGCCCCTTGGGCCGATGCTCGCGGTAATCGCCCTGCTGGTGTTATGGGCGGCGCTGTTTACCGCCATCGAAGCCGCACAACAACACCTGCTCGCCCTGCGCCCCGGTACACGCCAGGGCGACAAGGCCGCCGCCCGCCTGAACTTTCCGCGTCATAGCCTGATCCTGTGCAACAGCCTGTGTCGCGCAGCGGTGGTGATCCTCTGTACCCTGCTGGCGATCTACGCCTGGGCGCAGAATGGCCCGTGGCTCGGCTGGCTGATCTCCTGCGGCCTGCTGCTGGTGCTGGCCGACTACCTGCCCCGTGCCCTGGCCACCCGCCATCCGCAAGCGGTGCTGGGCTTTGGTAACACGCTGCTGGGTGTGCCGCTGAAAATCCTCTACCCCGCGGCCTGGCTGCTCAATGGCATCAGCCTGTTGCTGCTGCGCCCGTTTGCGCGCAAATCGGGCATGGTGAAAAAGAGCGACGAGCCGATGCCGGACCACGATGACGAACCAGAACCGGAATCCGACGAAAACCGCACGCCGGGCATGCCGGGCATCCACGCCCTGGACAACATCACCGTTAATGACATCCTGGTGCCGCGCAGCGAAGTGGACGGCATCAACCTGGATGACTCGGTGGAAGACATCATCGAACAACTGCGCACCTCCGAACGCACGCGCCTGCCGGTGTTCCACAGCGACATCAACCAGGTTGAAGCGGTGCTCAATACGCGGCAGGTCCAGCACCTGCTGCCCGACGCCAGCCTGACTAAGGAAGCGTTGCTCGCCGCCTGCCACGAGCCCTACTTCGTCCCGGAAAGCACCCCGCTGCAACTGCAACTGCTGAACTTCCACAAACAGCAGCGACGCCTGGGCATGGTGGTGGACGAATACGGCGAGGTGCTGGGCATCGTCACCCTGGAAGATATCCTCGAAGAAATCGTCGGCGAATTCGAAAGCGATCAGGCTGTGGATAACCCGCACATTGAGCCGCAAACGGATGGCCGCTATATCATCGACGGCGCCGCGTCGATCCGCGAACTGAACAAGAGCCTGGGCTGGCACCTGCCCAGCGACGGCCCCAAGACCCTGAACGGCCTGGTCACCGAGGCACTGGAGACTATTCCCGATTGCGCGGTGTGCCTGAAAATCGGGCGCTATCGCCTGGAAATCCTCGAAACCGAGGACAACCGCGTCAGCAAGGTGCTGATCTGGCACACCAGCCGTGTGCCGGTCGCCGCATAACCTCCTGACACACCACAATCCAAATGTGGGAGGGGGCTTGCCCCCGAAGGCGGTAGATCAGTTAAAGATGAGCTGACTGACCCACCGCCTTCGCGAGCAAGCCCGCTCCCACATTCGGATTTTCAGCGTGTCAGCCCCCTTGTTGTATGTTCAAACCCCTTCCTATAATCGGTGCGGCTTACCCAAGCCCCGCCCGACCGCGTGCTACCCGCACTTTGCGCGTCCAGGCACCGTTTTACCGTGTCTGACCGGTGTTCGCTCCCATCCCGAGCCACCCCGCGCACAACCCTGATCCATGGGTGTTCGACCAATAATAATCCGCGTCCAAACGCGCAATGACCGTCAGGGATACCTCAATGAGCACCACCTATAACGAGGCCGCGACCGCCGCCCCGACCAACTCGACCGCCCGCGTCGCCACGGCGAGCATCGTCGGCACGGCCATCGAGTTCTACGACTTCTATATCTATGCCACGGCCGCTGCGCTGGTGATCGGCCCGGTGTTCTTCCCGCAGACCTCCGGCACCGCGCAGATGCTGGCGTCGTTCCTGACCTTCGGCATCGCCTTCATCGCCCGCCCGCTGGGCTCGGCGCTGTTCGGCCACTTCGGTGACCGTATCGGCCGCAAATCGACGCTGGTTGCCTCCCTGCTGCTGATGGGCGTGTGCACCACCTTGATCGGCTTGCTGCCCGGGTATGACAGCATCGGAGCCTGGGCGCCGATCCTGTTGTGCGTGCTGCGTTTCGGCCAGGGCCTGGGCCTTGGCGGGGAATGGGGCGGCGCCGCGTTGCTGGCCACCGAGAACGCGCCAAAGGGCAAGCGCGCCTGGTTCGGCATGTTCCCGCAACTGGGCCCTTCGATTGGCTTCCTCGCGGCCAATGGCCTGTTCCTGATCCTGGCCATGAGCCTCAACGACGAGCAGTTCCGCAGTTGGGGCTGGCGCATCCCGTTTATCCTCAGCGCCGCGCTGGTGATGGTTGGCCTGTATGCACGCCTGAAACTGCATGAAACCCCAGTGTTCGCGAATGCCGTGGCCAAGCAAGCGCCGGTCAAAGTGCCGTTGGTGGAGTTGTTCAGCCAGCATTGGCTGCCAGTATTGCTGGGCGCCGCCTCGATGGTGGTGTGCTATGCGCTGTTCTATATCACCACGGCGTTTTCCCTGAGCTACGGCGTATCGACGCTGGGCTACAGCCGCGAGACCTTCCTCGGCTTGCTGTGCTTTGCGGTGCTGTTCATGGGGTTGGCCACACCACTCGCGGCCCTGGCCAGTGATCGCTGGGGGCGCAAGCCGGTTCTGATCGTTGGCGCGGTCCTGGCGATTCTGTCGGGCTTTACCATGGAGCCGCTGCTGACCCACGGTTCAACTTGGGCCGTTGCGTTGTTCCTGGCGCTGGAGCTGTTCCTGATGGGTGTGACCTTCGCCCCGATGGGCGCGATGCTGCCGGAACTGTTCCCGACCCGCGTGCGTTATACCGGTGCTTCGGCGGCGTATAACCTGGGTGGGATTGTCGGTGCTTCGGCCGCACCGTTCTTTGCGACCAAGCTGGTGGCGATGGGCGGACTGAGTTATGTCGGCGGGTACGTGTCGGCGGCAGCGTTGCTCAGCTTGATTGCTGTGCTGTGCCTGAAAGAGACGCGGGATAATGATTTGAACAAGGTCGCCTGATACACCGCTATCGCAGGCAAGCCAGCTCCCACATTCGATCGCATTCGCATATTTTGATTTGTGAATGCTTTCTATGTGGGAGCTGGCTTGCCTGCGATGAGCGCGACGCGGTTACAGCTCTACAACAACCGCCTTCGAAGCACGAGTCGCTTTAGCCCGAGCCGCCTCAATCGACTCATCCCGCGCCAACGCCACACCCATCCGACGCTGGCCATTCACCTCAGGTTTACCAAACAGACGCAACGCCGTATCCGGCTCGCTCAACGCAGCGCCGAGGTTGGCAAACGCCGTTTGGGTCGACTGCCCTTCCACCAGAATCACCGCCGAAGCCGAAGGCCCGAACTGACGGATCAACGGGATCGGCAGGCCCAGGATGGCGCGCGCGTGCAGCGCGAACTGCGACAGGTCCTGAGAGATCAGCGTGACCAAACCGGTGTCATGCGGGCGTGGCGAGACTTCGCTGAACCACACCTGATCACCCTTGATGAACAATTCCACGCCAAACAGGCCACGGCCACCCAGCGCCTCGGTTACCGCCTTGGCAACGCGTTCGGATTCCGCCAGGGCAATCGGGCTCATGGCTTGTGGCTGCCAGGATTCCTGGTAGTCGCCCTTCTCCTGACGGTGGCCGACCGGCGCGCAGAAGGTGGTGCCGCCGATGTGACGCACGGTCAGCAGGGTGATTTCGTAGTCAAAATCAATAAAGCCTTCGATGATCACGCGGCCTTTACCCGCACGCCCGCCTTCCTGGGCGTAATCCCAGGCTTTGTGCACGTCGTCGACGCTGCGCAGCAGGCTCTGGCCCTTGCCCGACGAACTCATCACCGGCTTGACCACGCAAGGGAAGCCCAGGTCCTGCACGGCCTTGCTGTAGTCCTCGAAGGTGTCGGCGAAGTGGTACGGCGAGGTCGGCAGGTCCAACTCTTCGGCGGCCAGGCGACGGATGCCTTCGCGGTTCATCGTCAGCGAGGTGGCGCGTGCGGTTGGGATCACGGTGAAGCCTTCAGCCTCCAGTTCCACCAGGGTGGCGGTGGCGATGGCTTCGATTTCCGGCACGATGAAGTGCGGTTTTTCCGCTTCGATCACCGCACGCAGGGCGGCGCCGTCAAGCATGTTGATCACGTGGCTGCGATGCGCAACCTGCATGGCCGGCGCGTTGGCGTAGCGATCCACGGCAATCACTTCAACGCCCAGGCGTTGCAGCTCGATTACCACTTCCTTGCCCAGCTCACCGCAGCCACACAGCATTACGCGGGTCGCGGTTGGCGACAATGGAGTTCCGATTCGGGTCATCTCAGGTCCTCAGGGGAGCGGATCATTTGGAGAAAGGCCGGCATTTTACATGAACTGCAGCAATTGGCCTCAGTTGGCGACGGCTCGCTTGCGCACACGCCAAGCCATGATCAGCCACACCACCGTGACCCCGGCGAATTTCGACACGAGTGCGGTGCCCGCCACCGCCGGGGTGAGCGCGCCGATCAGGCCGAAGAAGATAAAGGTATCAAGGGGAATGCTCAGCGCCGAACTTATCCATAGTCGGTCATGCAGCGGGCGCTTGGTGATGCTGAACACCAGCCAGTCGATGCACTCGGACACCGCGAACGCCGTGGCGCTGGCCAGCGCGATAGACGGGTCGGAGGTGATATACGACAGCACCAGCGCCGCCAGCATGGCCAGGATCGCGCCATGGCCGAAGCGGGTTTGCACCATGTCGCGCAGGACAAACACCAGCCCCCCCCAGGCGGACCAGATGACATCCAAGTGCGGCGCGGTGGAGAAGGCGAAGTTGATCAGCACGACGCTGCTGATGTAAGCGATCAGGAAGAGCATGGCGGGATGGACCTGTGGGTAATGCCGCACAGGGTAATGCACCGCCATCAATGTGGCGAGCTGGCTTGTGTGGCGAGCGGGCTTGCCCGCGTTGGGCTGCAAAGCAGCCCCAGTAAGATCGCCGCGTTCTGTCAGGTAAACCACGGTGTCAGGTTTTGGGGCTGCTGCGCAGCCCAACGCGGGCAAGCCCGCTCGCCACATAAACTCGCTCGCCACACAAGCCGGCTCATCACACAAGTTCGCACGCCACACATGTTATGCGCTGGATTTGCCGGGCGTCATCCACACCAATCCACCCGCCACCGCCCGCTCATGGCACAACCCCAACACCACGCGGCGCTCGGTGTTGTCCATGCGGCTCCAGCGCGTAATCTCATCCACCGTCCGCTGGCAACCGGTGCAAATGTCGTCGTCATCCAGCGCGCAAATGCTTACGCACGGCGAGGCGACGGGGCGTTCAATCGGGTTCATTCTTCCTGCTCAGCCAAATCACGCGCATAGCGCTGCGCGTTATGTACATAGTGCGCGGCGCTGGCCTCAAGCATGCGTTTTTGCGCGTCGGTCAGCTCGCGCACCACTTTGCCCGGCGAGCCCATCACCAGCGAACCATCGGGTATTTCCTTGCCTTCGCCGATCAGCGAGTTGGCGCCGATGATGCAATGTTTGCCGATCTTGGCGCCGTTGAGGATCACCGCATTGATGCCGATCAGGCTGTAATCGTCGACGGTGCAGCCGTGCAACATGGCGTTGTGGCCGATGGTCACGCCGGTGCCCAGGGTCAGCGGGTAGCCCATGTCGGTGTGCATCACGCTGCCGTCCTGCACGTTGCTGTTTTTGCCGATCAGGATCAGTTCGTTGTCGCCACGCAACACCGCGTTGAACCAGACGTTGGCGCCCTCCTCCAGCTTGACCTTGCCCACCAGCGTGGCATTGGGCGCCACCCAGCTGTGTGGATGAGTCTCGACGCGGGCGTCGCCCAGGCGGTATTTCATGGTTGTTCCCTCACGGCTGGCCGTTCAAGCGACAGCTTAGATATTGATGAAGCTTTTAGGCGGCTGGTGCAGGCTGATCTTGGCGTCGTCATAGAGCAGGTTGATCAACTCGACGATCATGATTGCTGTCAGCCCCCAGATCTTGTATTCGCCAAACCGGTAACTGGGCACATACCAGCTGCGGCCCTGGTAGTCGATTCTATGGGTATGTTCACGCGGGTCCTGTCGGAAAAAATCCAGCGGCACGCTGAAAACCGCCGCAATTTCGGCGTCGTTGGCCAGGTATTCGACGTAATCGGGGATAACTCCCACATAGGGCGTTACACGAATGCCGTGCAGGGAAATCAGCGGGCTCAGCGGGCCGATGACTTCTACCAGGCCAGGCGGCAGGCCGATTTCCTCTTCGGCCTCGCGCAGGGCGGTGAAGATCAGGTCCGGGTCTTCGGGGTCGCGGCGCCCACCGGGAAAGGCCACTTCGCCACCATGGGTCGACAGGCCGCTGGCGCGCAGGGTCAGGATCAGCTCAGGTTCGTCACTGCGGGTAATCGGCACCAGCACAGCGGCCTCGGGGAAACGCCCGTCAGACTCCAGCGTGTGGGGGGTGTGATTGCTTACCCGGCGAAGTAGCTCGTCCAGCATGAGTCATCTCGGTCTGTTGGCTACCTTGCATCATGCACCAAAGCGTGCGGGTGCCCAACCCCAAAACCCGTGTGGTGTCGCTAAACGACAACTTGCAGGGCCCCGCCGGCCAAGCCAAGATAGACGCACTTTCCAGGAACCCCAGCATGAATTTCTGCAGCCAGTGCGGTAAACCGGTTACCCAGCGCATTCCCGAAGGCGACGCACGCCTGCGCTATGTGTGTGATCACTGCTCGACCATTCACTATCAAAACCCCAATATCGTCGCCGGCACCGTGCCGGTGTGGGGTGACAAAGTGCTGCTGTGCCGCCGCGCCATCGAGCCGCGCCTGGGTTACTGGACCCTGCCTGCGGGCTTCATGGAAAACGGTGAAACCGTGGAACAGGCCGCCATGCGCGAGACCATGGAGGAAGCCTGCGCCCGCGTGCGCAACCTGAGCATCTACACCCTGATCGACGTGCCGCACATCAGCCAGGTGCATATCTTCTACCGCGCCGAACTGGTCGACCTGGACTTTGCCGCCGGGCCCGAAAGCCTTGAAGTGCAGCTGTTCGACGAAGCCGACATCCCTTGGTCCGAGCTGGCTTTCCGCACCGTTGGGCGTACCCTGGAATGCTTTTTTGCCGACCGCAGGCTTCAGTCCTTCCCGGTGCGCAGCGAGGCTGTACCACCGCTGGGCCAGCCCGCCCCATAACACTAGGGATACTGTTTCAATGCGTTGGGTGCTTGCTCTTATTTGCCTGTCATTCGCGACCCTGTCATCGGCCTCCACCGTGGAAACCCTGGGCGGCAAAACCGTCGAGAAGGTCCTGGTGCTCAAGTCCGCCCATCAGTTGCAACTGATCAACGACGGCAAACCCCTCAAGACCTATCGCATTTCTTTGGGCAAGAACCCCAGGGGTCACAAGCTGATCGAGGGCGACCGCCGCACGCCCGAAGGCTTCTACTGGATCGACTGGCGCAAGACCAGCGACCGCTTCAACCTGGCCATGCACATCTCCTACCCCAATATCAGTGACGCGGCCCGCGCCCGCCGTGAAGGCGTGAAGCCCGGCAGCATGATCATGATCCACGGCACCCCCGATACCGAGGATTACCCGGAACAGTGGTTCCACACCCTGGACTGGACCGACGGCTGCATCGGCATGCGCAACGTCGACATGCGTGAAGTCTGGAACCTGGTCAAAGACGGCACGATGATCGAGATTCGGCCCTGATCTTCGACCGCTCGTAAAATAATTCGAAAATAATTCCTGCCCCCAGGCGGCCCCTGCCGGTGAATACCAGTTCATCGCGCCGGGCTGCGTAGTTCTGCGCGCAATAAAGACCTCTCTAATACCACTTGATACCAGGCACCATTAAAGCGCCCTTAAACCTTGGCCTGCACCGTTTTGGCTGCATTGACATGGTATTTAAGTGGTATTAATTTTCGGCCACTACCGGGCGACAACACTCCAATAACCGCATCGGAAACTTCACAGATGAACTCCATCCTGACGCTGCGTCCCGACGACAAACAATCCACGCCGCTGTACCTGCAACTGGCGCGTAACCTGGAAGCGGCGATCCATGCCGGCCAGTGGAAATCCGAACAGGCCCTGCCCTCGGAACGCGCGCTCAGCGAGCAACTGAGCATTTCACGGGTCACCGCCCGCAAAGCACTGGAAGTCTTGTTTGCCCAGGGCCTGATCCGTCGCAGCCAGGGCTCCGGCACGTTTATCACCCCACGCCTGGAGCAGCCGCTGTCACGTCTGTCGGGGTTCAGCGAGATGCTGCGCCTCAAGGGTTTTGTGCCCACCTCGCAGTGGCTCGAACGCGATATCACCCCGCCGACCCACGAAGAACTGATCCGCCTGTGCCTGTCGCCGACCGACAAAGTGGCGCGCCTCAAACGCCTGCGCAAAGCCGATGACACAGTCATGGCGATCGAGATGACCGCCATGCCCGCCTCAGTACTGCCGCAGCCGCAAGCCATCGGCAACTCGCTGTACGAATACCTGGAAAGCATCGGCAAACCCATCGTCCGCGCCCTGCAACACATCCAGGCCATCAATGCCTCGGACGAGTTCGCCAAGCTGGTGGGCATCGCCCCCGGCACCGCCATGCTGCTGATGACGCGGGTGGGCTACACGGCCGACAACACGCCGATCGAAATCACCGACACCTACTGCCGCAACGACTACTACGACTTTGTCGCAGAGTTGCGCCGTCAAGACTACTGCGCTGAACTGCGACGTTAGAGAACTGCCCATGTCCGAAGACAATATCCTCACGCCCCACGGCTGGATGCGCGGCCGCCTGGTGCACGCACACGGCAAGGTCACCGCCATTGAAGGCACGCCTTGTGATCCGGCCGACAATAACCTGCCCTACCTGCTGCCGGGCTTTATCGACTTGCATGTGCATGGCGGTGGCGGCAAGGACATCATGGAAGGCGCCGGCGCCTTCGAGACCATCACCCGCACCCACGTGCGCTTCGGCACCACCTCGCTGCTGGCCACCACCATGACGGCGCCGGTCAACGAAATCTCGCGCGTGCTCGGTGAGCTCGGCACCTATTGCGAAAGCCGCCCGGCCAACACCGCCCGCGTACTCGGCGTGCACCTGGAAGGGCCCTACATCAATCCCGGAAAACTCGGCGCGCAACCCAACTTCGCCCACACCGCGCTGATGGCCGAAGTGGAAGCCTACCTGCGCCTGGCGCCGATACGGGTGATCACCATCGCCCCGGAAATCGCCGGGCATGACAGCCTGATCCGCGCCCTCAGCCAACGCGGCGTGCGCATGCAGATCGGCCATACCCTGGGCAGCTACGAAGAAGGCGTCGCCGCCCTCGCCGCCGGCGCCACCAGCTTCACGCATTTGTATAACGCCATGAGCCCGCTGCATCACCGCGAACCGGGCATCGTCGGCGCCGCGCTGGCCCACGCCCAATACGCCGAGCTGATCCCGGACCTGCTGCACGTGCACCCCGGCGCCATGCGCGTGGCGCTGCGCTCGATCCCGTGCCTGTACTGCGTCACCGATTCCACCGCCGCCGCCGGCATGCCCGACGGCGAATACAAGCTGGGCAGCCACACCGTGACCAAATGCCTGGGCGGCGTGCGCCTGGCCGACGGCACGCTGGCCGGCAGCACCCTGACCATGGATCAGGCGCTGCGCAACCTGGTGAAAATCGGCCTGCCCATCAGCGAAGCCTCACAACGCCTGTCGCAATTTCCTGCGGACTACCTGGGCCTGGAGGAACGCGGGCGCCTGCAACCCGGCAGCTTTGCCGACTGCGTGCGCCTGGACCGTTCCCTGCACCTCACCGACGTAATGGTCGAAGGAGACACCATTGACTTCAAAAATGCTTGAAGAGGCCCTGGCCTCCTGTGACGCGGTGGCCGCGCAACTGCAACGCCTGGACCCTCTGCTGGAAGAAGTCGCCGGCCGCCTGCGCCGCCAGCCGCCGCAAGTGGCGATGACCATCGCCCGCGGCAGCTCGGACCACGCCGCCAGCTACTTCGCCTACTTGGCCATGCAGCATGTGGGCATCCCGGTGGCGTCGTTGCCGATGTCGGTGGTGACCCTGCTGCAAGCGCCGATGAAAGTCAGCGGCCAGGTGGCGTTCGGCTTCTCGCAGTCAGGGCAAAGCCCGGACCTGGTCAACAGCCTGCGCCTGCTGCGCAAACGCGGGGCCTTGAGCATTTCGCTGGTTAACGCCGAAGACTCGCCGCTGGAGGCCGCCTGTGAATTTCACGTGCCGCTGTGCGCCGGGCCGGAACTCAGCGTGGCCGCGACCAAAAGCTTTATCGCCACCCTCAGCGCCAGTGCGCAGTTGATCGGCCACTGGAACCAGGAAGCCGACTTGCTGCAAGCCTGCCGCGCCCTGCCCGACGAGTTGCGTGCCGCCGCCCGGCAGGATTGGACCCACGCCATCGACGCCCTGCAGGGCAGCCAGCGGTTGATGGTGATCGGCCGTGGCGCCGGTTTTGCGATTGCCCAGGAGGCCGCGCTCAAGCTCAAGGAAACCTCGGCGATCCAGGCCGAAGCCTTCAGCAGCGCCGAAGTGCGCCACGGGCCGATGGCCTTGATCGACGAAAACTACCCGTTGCTGATCTTCGCCCCACGCGGTGCCGAGCAAGCCGGCCTGCTGAGCCTGGCCGCCGATATGCGCCAACGCGGTGCCCGCGTGCTGCTGGCCGCGCCGGACGATATCGCCGAGCGCAACCTGACCCTGAGCCGCGCCGAACACCCGAGCCTGGACCCGATCCTGGCGATTCAAAGTTTTTACGTCATGGCCGCCGGCCTGGCGGTCGCCCGCGGCATGGACCCGGACCAACCGCGTCACCTGAGCAAAGTGACCCGCACCCACTGAGTGGCGTTTTCCTGATGAGTACCGTGCCCATGTCCAACAACAATAATCAATTGACCCTCAGCGCCCCCTTAAGCGGGCCGGTGCTGGCCTTGGGCGACGTTCCCGATGAGGTGTTCGCCGGTGGCGCCATGGGCGACGGTATTGCCATCGACCCGCTCAATGATTGCCTGCACGCGCCCTGTGACGGGGAGATTATTCATGTCGCCCGTACCAGCCATGCGCTGACGATTCGCGCACACAACGGCGCCGAGCTGCTGATGCATGTGGGCATCGACACCGTAGAGCTGAATGGCGAAGGGTTTGCGCTGCTGGTCAAGGAAGGCGCACGGGTGAAACGCGGCCAGGCGCTGGTGCAGTTCGACCTGGACCGCATTGCGCGGCAGTGCAAGAGCCTGGTCAGCCTGATCATTCTGACCAATGGCGAGGGCTTTGAGCTACAGCGCCAGGCAGGACCAATGGTCAAGGTCGGTGAGCCGTTGTTGCAGATTGCGCTGCGCTCAGCGGCGCAGACGCAGACGGCTGTGGATAACTCGGTGAGCGAAGCCCGCGCCAGTGTGCGCATCACCCACCGTGGCGGTCTGCATGCGCGCCCTGCCGCGTTGATCCGCAAGACTGCCCAGGGTTTCAGCAGCCAGGCACAGCTGCACTTCGCCGGTAAGTCGGCGCCGTGCGCCAGCCTGATCGGCCTGATGGGGCTGGGCATCGGCGAAGGCGACGAGGTGCGTGTCACCTGTCGCGGCAAGGATTGCGAGGCGGCCTTACAGGCACTGGTCGCCGCGCTGTCGGTGGCCGTCAGCGAAGAACACTCCGCGCCGGTGCCTGCCGCTCCACCCAAGGCAAATACCGAGGCCGGTGTGTTGCAAGGCGTGTGTGCAGCCCCCGGCCTGGTGTGCGGGCCGCTGTTTCAGCTGACTGCAATCGAGCTGCCGGCAGACACTGGCAATCACCGCGCCGACGAACAACTGCAACGGCTGGATGCAGCCCTTGAGCAGGTGCGCGGCGAAATTCGCCAGACCCTGGAGCACGCCCGCTTACGCAAAAATCCAGAGGAAGAGGAGATCTTCGCTGCCCACCTCGCGCTACTGGAGGACCCGGCCCTGCTGGACGCGGCCACCGCCGCCATCGAACACGGCAGCGGCGCCACCCACGCCTGGCGCGACGCGATCCAGGCACAATGCGCGGTGCTGCTGGCCCTGGGCAAGCCACTGTTCGCCGAGCGTTCCAACGACCTGCGAGACCTGCAACAACGGGTGTTGCGCGCACTGCTGGGCGAAGCCTGGCATTTCGAATTGCCTGCCTTGGCGATTGTCAGCGCCCATGAGCTGACCCCTTCGGACTTGCTGCAACTGAGCGCGCAGCAAGTGGCCGGTATTTGCATGGCCGAAGGCGGCGCCACCTCCCATGTGGCGATCCTGGCGCGGGGCAAGGGCCTGCCGTGTGTGGTCGCGTTGGGCAGCGAGGTGCTGGACGTGCCGCCAGGCCAACGCGTGGTACTCGACGCGGCCAATGGTCGCCTGGAACTCACGCCCAGCGAGGCGCGCCACGCGCAAGTGCAGCAGATTCGCGACGCGCAAAAACTGCGGCGTGAACAGCAACAAACCCAGGCCCGACAACCGGCGCGCACCACCGACGGCTGCACCATTGAAGTGGCCGCCAATGTTGCCTCCAGTGCCGAAGCTGAGGTGGCCTTTGCCAACGGCGCGGACGGCATCGGCCTGCTGCGCACCGAGTTCCTGTTCGTCGACCGCCGCACCGCGCCGGATGAACAGGAACAACGCCAAGCCTATCAAGGCGTGCTGGATGCGATGGGCGACAAGTCCGTGATCATCCGCACCATCGACGTTGGCGGTGACAAGCAGCTCGACTACCTCCCGCTGCCCGCCGAGGCCAACCCGGTGCTGGGTCTACGCGGTATTCGCCTGGCCCAGGTGCGCCCCGACGTGCTCGACCAGCAACTGCGTGCGCTGCTGCAGGTGTGCCCGCTTGCGCGCTGCCGCATCCTGCTGCCGATGGTCAGTGAAGTGGATGAACTGCTGCAGATCCGCCAACGCCTGGATGAACTCTGCGTGGAGCTGGAACTGACCCAGCGCCCCGAGCTGGGGGTGATGATCGAAGTGCCCGCCGCCGCCTTGATGGCCGAACAACTGGCCGAGCATGCGGACTTTCTGTCCATCGGCACCAATGACCTGTCCCAGTACACCCTGGCCATGGACCGCGACCATGCCGGCCTCGCCGCCCGGGTCGATGCACTGCACCCGGCCTTGCTGCGGCTGATCGCCCAGACTTGTGCGGGCGCGGCCAAACACGGGCGTTGGGTCGGCGTGTGCGGCGCCTTGGCGTCCGACCCACTGGCCACGCCAGTGCTGGTCGGCCTGGGGGTCAGCGAACTGTCGGTGAGCCCGCCGCAAATCGCAGAAATCAAGGACCGCGTCCGTCACCTGGACGCGGCGCAATGCCGGCAAGTGAGCCAAGGGCTGCTCGACCTGAGCAGCGCCAAGGCCGTGCGCCAAGCCTGTCAACACCACTGGCCGCTGAGCTGACAACAACAAGAAAAAGGAGACCCGCCATGTACCAATTATTTATCGAAGGGCTGCAACGCCTGGGCCGTGCATTGATGCTCCCCATCGCCATCTTGCCGATTGCGGGCCTGCTGCTGCGCCTGGGTGACACCGACCTGCTGAACATCGCCGTGATGCACGACGCGGGGCAAGCGATCTTCGCCAACCTCGCACTGATCTTCGCCATCGGTATCGCCGTGGGCTTTGCCCGCGACAACAACGGTACGGCCGGGCTCGCCGGAGCGATTGGCTACCTGGTGATGGTCTCCACGCTCAAGGTGATGGACAGCAGCATCAACATGGGCATGCTCGCCGGTATCGCCAGCGGCTTGATGGCCGGGGCGCTGTATAACCGCTTCAAGGACATCAAGTTGCCGGAGTACCTGGCGTTCTTCGGCGGGCGACGGTTTGTGCCGATTGTCACCGGGTTCTCGGCAGTGGCGCTGGGGGTGATCTTCGGCCTGATCTGGCCGCCGATCCAGCACGGCATCAACAGCTTCGGCGTGTTGCTGATGGAAAGCGGCAGCTTCGGCGCGTTCGTGTTTGGTGTGTTCAACCGCCTGCTGATCGTCACCGGCCTGCACCACATCCTCAACAACATGGCCTGGTTTGTATTCGGCAGCTTCACCGACCCGGCCACCGGCGCGGTGGTCACCGGTGATCTGACCCGCTACTTTGCCGGCGACCCCAAAGGTGGCCAGTTCATGACCGGCATGTTCCCGGTGATGCTGTTCGGCTTGCCCGCCGCCTGCCTGGCGATGTACCGCAACGCCCTGCCGGAGCGGCGCAAAGTCATGGGCGGGATCTTCCTGTCGATGGCCCTCACCTCTTTCCTCACCGGCGTGACCGAACCGATTGAATTCGCGTTCATGTTCCTCGCGCCGTTCCTGTACCTGATCCACGCGCTGCTCACCGGCCTGTCGATGGCCGTCACCAATATGCTGAATATCCACCTGGGCTTTACCTTCTCCGGCGGGTTTATCGACATGGTGCTGGGCTGGGGCAAGTCCACCAATGGCTGGCTGGTGTTCCCGGTCGGGCTGGCGTATGCGCTGGTGTACTACAGCGTGTTCAACTACTGCATTCGCCGCTTCAATTTGAAGACACCGGGGCGTGAGGACATCCAGGTCGTGCAGGCTGAAGCAATGAGCGACAACCAGCGGGCCGGGGCGTATATCCGAGCACTGGGGGGTGCGGACAATCTGTTGAGTGTGGGCGCCTGCACCACGCGCCTGCGGTTGGACATGGTGGATCGCAACAAGGCGGTAGATGCCGAACTGAAAGCGCTGGGCGCCATGGCCGTGGTGCGCCCCGGCAATGGCGGGAGCTTGCAGGTGGTCGTGGGGCCGCTGGCCGACAGCATTGCCGATGAGATTCGCCTGGCAATGCCCGGGTTTGTGGCCGCAGTGCCCGTAGCGGCTGCGCCTGTGGATAAGCCGGTTGGGGTGAATCTGCACGAGGCAGAAAAATGGCTGAGTGCGCTCGGTGGCCGGGCGAATGTGCGCCAGCTGGAAGCGGTGGCGATGACCCGGTTGCGGGTGGAGTTGGGGGATGATTCGGTGCTGTCCGAAACGGACCTGACCGCGCTGGGTTGCCAAGGTGTCAGCCAGCTGGACAGCGGTGTTTGGCACCTGCTGATCGGTGACAAGGCATCGGGCTTGGGTGAGGCGCTGGAGCGGTTGGTCGGTAGCCGTGAGGTAGGTGCCAGGGTCTGAAGGTGGGCTGATTGTTCTGGCCTCATCGCGGGCAAGCCCGGCTCCCACATTTGATTGTATTCACAGGTCAAAATGTGGGAGCGGGCTTGCCCGCGATGAGGCCCTCACAGGCGCCTGATTACTTCTGCTCAGGCACCTCAAACAAATCCAACACCCGATCCACCATCAACTGAATCCCTTCCACCATCCGATGAATCCCCAGCACTGCATCGCGCTGCGGGCCATCGACATCAAACGCCAGATTACCCGCCAGCGCCTGCACTGATGCCAGGTCTTGAGAGGCATTGGCGAGCAGGGTTTCGCTGTTCAGGTTGGGGAGTACGGTGAATAGCTGGTCAGTGGGCTGAGAGTCAGATGGGGGATTTGGACTGTCTTTGATCATGGTAATGCTCCTCAAATAATGGGAACTACCAACATCACTTGCAGATGATGGGTGGCAGCTGTGCGCGGGCCTGCAAGACCAAGGAAGGAGCATCCCGGTAGACCCAAAGGTCTCCCGCACACAGCCACCATAAAGCGATGACCATGAAAAGCGCCACGATTATAGCGGCGCTTATGAGCTCCAACATAATTTCGGCGGGCTTGCAGTCCCGGTCGCTGAATTGGCAGCGACCCACGAAGACTATTGAAGCCAGTTCCTAGGGACAACCTGAAAACCCCGTAGGAAAACTCCTGGCAACACGACTATTTATCTACCGCCCCGCCCCCCGTCACCTTCCCCAAGCTGAGGCTTCTAACCCTTAGCATGGAGAATGTGCCGATGAGCACTTCCACCCTGTCATTCGACGCGATCAAAGGCTCACTCCACCAGATCGGCAGCCATCTGTTTCTGAGCCCGGCGCAGTTGCTGCCCGAGCATCAACCGTCTGCCGAGCAAGCCTATCTGGAACGCGTCAATAACCTGCTCAAAGCCCATTACCAAACCCTGCTCGGCAAGAGCCGCAAGCTCTACGAGACGTTGCCGGGCAGTGACTTGCACAGCACACAAGGGCAAGCGATGGTCGACACACTCAAACGCCGCCTTAACGCCGAGCTGTTGGACATGGACCTGCGCGAGCAGATCAACGGTGCTTCACGCAAGTCGTTCCTGACCTACGCAGCAGGGCTCACAGCGCTGGAGCACGAAGCCCGGCTGGGTGTTCAGGATCGCCTGCTGCATCCGCAAGACAGCGCCATACTGGCGCAGGTGGGGTTGGCGCCCTCGCTGCGGCCGGGGCTGTATGCCCTGAGGTTTGGCTATCAGGATAAAACCATCGAACTGGCAGGCGCCTTTGTCGCCACGCAAAACAACAGCCCGGTCGTAACGACGCTAAGCACCTCCAACGCGGTCGGCCGGGTGCTGCTGTTCACGCCTGCGCGGGGCATTGAAGCGTTCGACTCACTGGGCGAACTCAATGATCGCCTACTGCAACTCCTCAACCACCCCACCAGCCATCATGAATTCATGATGTTGCTGCCCAAGCGTTACCACACCCTGACGGCGGCGGGCATCTGGCCGCTGGAGCTGGCAAGCATCAGCGAAAAGCCGCTGTTCGAGCACCTGTTCGATGTCCAGGTGGACAAGCGCACACAGGATATCGAACACGCGCTGAGCTTCGCCGACAACCCGAGCCGCAACCCGACCCACTTACACAGCGCCCTCGACACCGCCATCACCACCACCCCGCCCGACTTCAGCGCCCGCCTTGAACTGCGCGCCCAAGCCTTGCTCGAACGCCATCTGCGCCTGAGTGCGCCCGACTGGTATCGCAGCGCCAGCGAAGCCCGGCGTGCTGAACTGGCGCTCCACCTGGGGCAGTATGACCAGGCCCGTCAGGCGCTGCTTGACCTGCTCGGCCCGGCCGCGACGCCCCACGCCCTGGCCGCCCACCAGTGGCGTGAACGTTTGAGCGATGAGTTGGAGATTGACGACCTGCAGCCCGAGCACCTGCTGGTCACCACCCAACGCGAGATGCCCGGCCTGGGCCCTTATGAACAACGGCGCAACCTGATTGACCTGGCCCTGCGCGGCCTGCACACCGGCGATGCATTGCCGGGCTCGGACTTTGTGCAAAAAACCACGCTGACTTATCAGGGCGCACCACTGCCCGAAGCTTACCTGGACGTCACTGCGACCTGGCTCGCCCAGCAGTTGAACACACTGCAGCCGCGTATCGACTTTGCCCAGGTACAGCAAGAGCTGCACGGTCGCCCCGCGCTCAGGCAGGCTATCGAACAGATGCTGGACCGGCGGATTAATGCGCTGGCCTATACCGCCGTGCTGCAAAACCACTTGAGCGACGAGGACTTCCAGTTGATCCAGCGTCTGCGCGCCGGCGGCGACCCGCAACTGAGCGCCGCCAGCCTGGGCTCCGGCGCGCTGTCCTTGCATGGCGCGCAACTGCTGGACCTGTGGGTACTGCGCCAGGCCGACAGCACCGGCGCAATCAAGCGGGTATTGCTGTGCACCCCGCAGGCGCCGCGTGCGCAGCAGTTCATGGCCTTCGACAGTGAAGCGCAGTGCCAGGCCCATATCCTCGGTTGGGCTGTGGATAACGGCGTCGAAGCGGCTTCCGGCAGCCTGACCGATTACCTGATCACGCGGCTGCCCATGCGTTTTCGCGGCACCATGAACACCGTACTGACCGGCCTGGGCTTCAAGCCCCATGACCAGGAACACCAGGAGGTCACCTTCAATACGGCATCGAGCTATCAGGCTTGCCTGCAATCAATGGCCGAGCATGCGCTGCGCACACGCGTGGATGACTATGAGTTCAGCACACCGCTGTGGTTTCGCTCGGCCAACGCCGAACAGCGCAGAAAGCTGCTGACGCTGAACGAAAATGCCGACAACACCCTGCGGGTCTACAACGACCAGACGTTTTCGGAAGCCAGCTTCCCGAGCTTCGACAGTTACCTGCATCAACAAGCACGCTTGCGCTTGAACCAACTGCTGGGCCGGCCGCAGAACGATGTCGACCCCGATAGTGTATGGGCCTACTCCCCGCCCGCGCTGGTCGGTGTCTGGACGCCCGCGCCGATGACTTATACCCAGTTGTATCGCGACGGTTACGCCGATGGTGTGGGCTTTCTCGATGAGAAATTCTCACACTCGGCACGCTTCAGAGGCCCGCAGGGCGTCGATCTGTCTGCACTGACCGCTGAACGCGTGGCACGCTCGGTCACGGGCGTGTGGATCGGCCAACGCTACATCAATAAGGTGCGGGCCGATCTGCTGAATAGCCGAGAGCCGTCTTATGTGCTCCGGCGCAATACGGTACTGGCCATTACCCAATGGCAATTACAAAGCGCCGCCCTCGAGAGCCACCTGCAAGGCCATATCGCCGGGGTTGACCTGCAATGGCTGGACCCGTGCATCGCCGGCATGGGCGACACCTCGGTGCAGACGCGCAACCGCTACGCCATGCACCGCCTGATGATTGATGGCGATTGGGTGATCGGCTGCTGGCTGTTCACCCACGCCGACAACCCAGTGTTGCTCTACACCCCACAGGCCCCCGACGGCATCAGCTTTCGCGAGGCACGCCTGTTCAATTACCTGCTGAAAAAACAACCCGGCATGATTGCTTACCTCACCGAGCGGGTGGGTGTTCAATCGCGTACGCGGGTGCGCAACTTCCTCGAAGAGGCCAAACGCACACTCCCCGAACAGTTGGACAAAACCAGCGTCAGCCCTGCGCGCTACGATACAACCGACCGCGTTGCGCCCATCACCGATCTGCGCCAGGCGCTGTACAACATGAAGCTGCAACGCCGGATCGACGACGTTGAAGCCACCACTGTGAACCGCACGCAAATGATCACTGGCATTCTCTGGACCTGCGTGGAATGGGTGGTCGCCGTTGCCACCGCGCCGTTCCCGGTGCTGAGCCTGAGCGTCGGCCTGTTGCTGGCATTCAAAGACGCCATGCTGGCGTTGCACGCCTACAACCAGGGCGACACCTCGGCGGCCTTCGAGCACTTCCTCGGCTACCTGTTCAACAGTGCCGGCGCGCTGTTCACCGACCTAAGGCCCGCGCTGCGCTCACTTAACCCCGTGGCCAAACCGCTGCGCCTGAGTGCCGCCGATCCCGGGCAAAGCCGTGCGCTGCAACTGATCAATCAACTGGATGCGCCCGCACCCACCCCGCAAGGCATGCAACCCGTTATCTTCGATGGCCGGCCGTTATGGGCGCCCAAGACCGCCGATGCGCTCGGGCGCTATTTGCTGCATCGCCTCGACCCTGTCAGCGGCCAGTTGGTGTCCACCGCTCGCTTGGCCGAGCCCGATGCTGAAGGCGTGTGGGTACGCAGCGGGTTGGCCGGTGGCGCCCCCAAGTATGAAAGCCTGCCGGAAACGCCCGGGCCCCATCGCGATTACGGAGTGCCCGCCAAACACTGGCGTGACGTTGAGAGAGTCCTCAACCCACAGATGAAAGCCGACATGATCCTGTGGGCCGATGTTGCGCAAATCCCCGCGCAAATGCAGCTGGATAACGCCGTCATGCAACTGCGCCCGGCCCGCGGCGCCTATCAGCAGCAGGTCACGCGCCTGGCCACCGACGCTCAGGCATTTTTCCAGAAGTTTGTGCCGCTGCCGGCAGTGGCAACGGTGCCGCCGGTCGATGCCAGTGCATCACTCGCGCAATTGATCGGCACCCAGGCGTTTACCGGCAACAAACACCTGCTCATCGGCGCGCTGCCAGGCTCGATTGCCGGCAAACAGCTGCTGATCGACAACATGGATGCGTTGGTTGAAAAGGGCTTCAAGACCCTTTACCTGGAGTACCTGCCGGGGGACGTGTTCAGGGTAAAACTGCAGAAACTCAACAGCGGGCAGTCGTGGCGCCACATACGCAAGCACTTGAAAACCGTCGACAAGGCCCTGGGCTTTGCGCCGGATGCACAGTATTCGTACCTGTCGCTGGTCACCAAGGCCAGGGAAAAAGGCCTGCAGGTCAGGGCGCTGGATGCGTCAACGTCCTACCAACTGGACAGCGCCCTGATCCTGGGCGACACGCCGCCCACCACGCCACGCAACAACCGCCTGAGAAACTTCTACTCGCACAAAGCCATTGAGGCGGATATGGCCGACACCCCGCAGGAACGCTGGGTGGCCCTCGTGGAACCGTCGCGCCTGCGTACGTTCGAGCAGACGCCCGGGATGGCAGACCTGCAAAACGCGGTTGCACTGCGTGTCGAAGATGTCGGCGCGGACCAGCCGGTGGGCCTGCGTATTGACACGCCTGGCTCGATACCTGGTGACGCACAAGCCCAGGGTGACTACCTCATGACCTTGCCTACCGCCTATAAGGTGGCCGAGCCTGCGGCACCACCTGTATCGGCGCCCACCCCTGTCGCTGAACATTTCAGCGATTTCGACATCGCCCCGGCCTTCAGAGACGATATAGCCCATCTGGCGCAGGAGCGCTATGGCCTGAACAACCGTTACGGGTTGCCTACGGCATCACGTTTGTCTGCCTTCAATTCATTCATCGCCACACGCTCACGGTTGAGCAGCAGCGCCAAAAACCACTTCGTCACCTATGTGCCACCTGCCCGGCCAGCTCTGCCGGTGGTCACTGCAGCCACGACGCCGGAGGCGTTTATCAAACAGGTCAGCGACAGCCGATTGTCAGGGCTGGTGATCGGCGAAGGGCATGGTCACAGAGCCAGCAAGGCGTTCCTCATAACGCAAATGAAGACACTCAAGGAGACGGGTTTCAAGACCCTGTATGTCGAACACCTGCTGACTGACCTGCACCAGGTTGAACTGGACCTGTTCCAGCGCACCCAGCAGTTGCCCGACCGCCTCAAGGCTTACCTCAGGCAGCAGGACATCGGGCATATGCCGCACTACAGCGGCCCTGACACCTACACTCAAGTGGTCCAGGCCGCCAATAAATATGGCATTCGTGTGCGGGCGCTCGACTGCGCCGCCAGCTATCACATCGAAGGGGCATCGTCGGAAAAGCTGTCACGAAACCAGATGTTCAGTTACTTCGCGACCAGGGTCATCGAGGCCGACCAGGCCGCGCAAGGCCCGCACAAATGGATCGCCTTTGTCGGTAGTGCCCACACCAATACCAACGAAGGGGTGCCGGGGCTGGCAGAGATGCTGGGCGCGGTCGGGCTGCAGGTGCGGGACACTACGCCGGCACTTGCCAGAGGCATTCACCCGGGCTACTGGGAAAGCGACCTGAGCAGCCTCACCTCGGTTGCGCTGCGCAGTGACTTCAAACTCGAAGTCGGCACAGCCGGTTGGCCAAACCCTATCGCCTTTGTCGCGGTTGACCGTGCAAGATTGACCCAGCCTGGGCATTATCTGATCGAGCGGCCGTCGACCGCCGAAACCCGGCTGGTGCACCGCTCCAGTTCGGGAGAGATCGTGACCACGCCGATTCAGGTAGACGACAACGGGATGTTCTTTATTGATCGCTGGGGCAAAAAGGAACAACGCTTCAGGGTAATGAAAACGCTGTTCGACATGCTGAAGGCAGACGTCTTCTTGATACCTGCGCCGTAATAGCGCACCCAACAAAAAACCCGCTGGCCGTGACGGCCCAGCGGGTTTCTTGTTTTACAGCCAGCCGATCAAAAATCCGCCAACTGCCACACTTCATAAGCCGGTGTTTCATACGGGTGGCTGAGCTTCAATGCGGCCACAACCGCCTTGATCAGTTCATCGGCCACCACCAGCTCAACTTTCCATTCCTCAACGACTTCAAACTGGCCCACTTGCCCGATAAACGGCTGGCTGCCGTGCAACGCGCGAAATTGGCCCTGGCCCAGCACTTGCCAGGCACAGCTGTCGTAGTCGCCGATGCGCCCGCCGCCGGCTGCGAAGACGGCGGTTTTCACCGTCTCCACATGGCTGTCGGGCACAAAGAAGCTGAGCTTGTACACCGCCTTAGTTCACCCACACGCGGGCGTTGCGGAACATGCGCATCCAGGCGCCGTCTTCGTCCCACTCTTCCGGGCGCCACGAGTTCTGCACGGCGCGGAACACACGCTCCGGGTGCGGCATCATGATGGTCACGCGACCGTCGCGGCTGGTGAGGCCGGTGATCCCACGCGGCGAGCCGTTCGGGTTGGCCGGGTAGCTCTCGGTGACCTTGCCGTGGTTGTCGACGAAACGCATGGCCACGCAGCCGGACAGATCGGCTTCGAGCAAGGCTTCTTCGTTGGCGAACTCGGCATGGCCTTCACCGTGGGCGATGGCGATCGGCATGCGCGAACCGGCCATGCCCTGCAGGAAGATCGAGTTCGACTCCTGCACCTGCACCATGGCCACACGGGCTTCGAACTGCTCGGAACGGTTACGCACAAAGTGCGGCCAGAACTCGCTGCCCGGGATCAGTTCGCTGAGGTTGGACATCATCTGGCAACCGTTGCACACACCCAGGGTGAAGCTGTCGTTGCGCTCGAAGAAACCCTGGAACGCATCGCGGGCACGGCTGTTGAACAGCGCCGACTTGGCCCAGCCTTCGCCGGCACCCAGCACGTCACCGTAGGAGAAACCGCCGCAGGCCACCAGGCCCTTGAACTCATTGAGGTCAACGCGACCGGCGAGGATGTCGCTCATGTGCACGTCAATCGCATTGAAGCCGGCACGGTCGAACGCGGCCGCCATTTCCACCTGACCATTGACGCCCTGCTCACGCAGTACGGCGACTTGTGGGCGAATGCCTTTTTTGATGTAAGGCGCGGCGATGTCCTGGTTGACGTCGAAGCTGAGCTTGGTGCTCAGGCCCGGGTTGTCTTCTTCCAGGATCACGTCGAATTCCTGCTCCGCGCAGTCGGCGTTATCACGCAGGCGTTGGATCTGGTAGCTGGTCTCGGCCCACTGGCGTTGCAGCAAGCGGCGCTGGCCGGCAAACACGGTATCGCCATTGAAGGAGATATTGATTTCACCGTTGTTGATCGGCTGGCCGATCACCGCCACGCAGTCGTCCAGGCCGGCGGCGCTGAATTGTGCGAGTACGTCCGGGGTAGCGTCCTGGCGAACCTGGATCACCGCGCCCAACTCTTCGTTGAACAGGATGCCGTTGATTTCCGATGCATCCTCGGCAACGCTGTCGAGCACGATGTTCAGGCCGCAGTGACCGGCGAAGGCCATCTCTACCACGCTGGTCAGCAAACCACCGTCGGAACGGTCGTGGTAGGACAGCAGGTGGCCGTCGGCGTTGAGGCCCTGGATCACGGCGAAGAAGGCTTTCAGGTCTTCGGCGTCATCCACGTCCGGCGCGTGCTTGCCGAGCTTGCCGTGGGTTTGCGCGAGGATCGAAGCGCCCATGCGGTTCTGGCCACGGCCCAGGTCGATCAGGATCAGATCGGTGGTGCCCTTGTCCATGCGCAGTTGCGGGGTCAGGGTCTGGCGGATGTCGGTGACCGGCGCAAAACCGGTAACGATCAGCGACAGCGGCGACGTTACCGTTTTGTCGACGCCGTCTTCGTTCCAACGGGTGGCCATGGACATGGAGTCCTTGCCCACCGGAATGGTGATGCCCAGCTCCGGGCACAGCTCCATGCCGACAGCCTTGACGGTGTCGTACAGGCGTGCGTCTTCACCTGGGTGGCCAGCAGCGGACATCCAGTTGGCCGACAGTTTGATGTCGGACAGCTTGCCGATGCGCGACGCGGCGATGTTGGTGAGGGTTTCACCAATGGCCATGCGGCCCGACGCAGGGGCGTCCAGCAGGGCCAGCGGCGTACGCTCGCCCATGGCCATGGCTTCACCGGTGTAGACGTCGAAGCTGGTGGCGGTGACGGCAACGTCGGCCACCGGCACCTGCCACGGGCCGACCATTTGGTCACGGGCCACCAGGCCGGTGATGGTGCGGTCGCCGATGGTGATCAGGAAGCTTTTGCTCGCCACAGCCGGGTGGTGCAGCACGCGTTCGATGCTGTCGGTCAGGTCGAGTGGGCTTGGGTCGAAATCATCCCCCAGCTCGGCTTCACGGACCGCCGAACGGTGCATGCGCGGGGCTTTGCCCAGCAGCACTTCGAGTGGCATGTCGACCGGGCTGTTGCCGAAGTAGCTGTCTGTAACAGTCAGCTGCGGCTCAGCAGTGGCTTCGCCAACCACGGCAAACGGGCAGCGCTCGCGTTCGCAGATGGCCTGGAAGCGTGCGAAATCTTCGGCGCCAACGGCCAGCACGTAACGTTCCTGGGATTCGTTGCTCCAAATTTCGTGCGGGGCCATGCCCGGCTCGTCGTTTGGAATGTTGCGCAGTTCAAAACGGCCGCCACGGTCGCCATCGTTGACCAGTTCCGGGAAGGCGTTGGACAAACCACCGGCACCGACGTCGTGGATAAAGCTGATCGGGTTTTTATCACCCAACTGCCAGCAACGGTCGATGACTTCCTGGCAGCGGCGCTCCATCTCTGGGTTTTCGCGCTGTACGGAAGCAAAATCCAGGTCCGCCGAGCTGGTGCCGGTGGCCATCGAGGAAGCTGCGCCGCCGCCCAGGCCGATCAACATGGCCGGGCCGCCGAGCACGATCAGTTTGGAGCCGACCAGGATCTCGCCTTTCTTGACGTGTTCTTCACGGATGTTGCCCATGCCGCCGGCCAACATGATCGGCTTGTGGTAGCCGCGCACTTCATCGCCACGCGGGGTGGTGATGGATTGCTCGAACGTACGGAAGTAGCCGGTCAGTGCCGGGCGACCGAATTCGTTGTTGAACGCAGCGCCGCCCAGCGGGCCTTCGATCATGATGTCCAGCGCGGTGACGATGCGCTCAGGCTTGCCGTACGGCACTTCCCACGGCTGTTCGAAGCCCGGGATCTGCAGGTTGGACACGGTGAAACCGGTGAGGCCCGCCTTAGGCTTGGCGCCACGGCCGGTGGCGCCTTCGTCGCGGATTTCGCCGCCGGAACCGGTGGCTGCGCCGGGGAACGGGGCAATCGCGGTCGGGTGGTTGTGGGTTTCAACCTTCATCAGGATGTGCACCGGCTCCTGCACCGCGCCGTACTGGCGGGTTTCAGGGTCCGGGAAGAAACGCCCGGCGACGGAGCCGACGATCACCGAGGCGTTGTCTTTATAAGCCGACAGAACGCCCTCGCTGTGCATCACGTAGGTGTTCTTGATCATGCCGAACAGGCTTTTTTCCTGGCTTTCGCCGTCGATGTCCCAACTGGCGTTGAAGATCTTGTGACGGCAATGCTCGGAGTTGGCCTGGGCGAACATCATCAGTTCGATGTCGTGCGGGTTGCGCTTCAAACCGTTGAAGGCATTGACCAGGTAGTCGATCTCGTCTTCGGCCAGGGCCAGGCCGAGTTCGGTGTTGGCCTTCTCGAGGGCGGCGCGGCCACCGCCGAGCACGTCAATCGCGGTCAGCGGCTTGGGTTCGGCGTGGCTGAACAGGCCGGCAGCCTGTTCCAGCTGGCGGACGATGATCTGGGTCATGCGGTCGTGCAGACTGCTGGCGATCAGCTCGGCCTCGGCATCGCTGAACTGCCCTGCTACATAGAAGGCAATACCGCGTTCCAGCCGCTGGATGCTTGAAAGACCGCAGTTACGCGCGATATCGCTGGCCTTGCTCGACCAGGGCGAGATGGTGCCGAACCGCGGCAGAACCAGGAACAAGCGGCCGGTCGGCTCTTGAACAGGAACGCTGGGGCCGTACTTCAGAAGGCGTGCGAGCACTTGCTGTTCGTCGGCGGTCAAGACGCCGGTAACGTCGGCGAAGTGAGCAAATTCAGCATACAAGCCTGTAACAGCTGGAACCTTCTGGCTCAGTTGCTCAAGGAGTTTGCTGTGGCGAAAGGCAGAAAGGGCAGGAGCGCCGCGCAGGATCAACATCTTCGGGACAGCCTCGGGAAGGGGGTGTGCTTTGAGGCCGTGCATTCTAGCGTAAAGCTGCGCCAACGGCACCCGAAACGGCACCGCTGGCCGCTGCCGAACGTCAGTTGGCACGGATTGCACGGTATCCGGGCATTCTCCAAGGCACTGCGCACAGTTATTTTAACCGTCACAATCGGCCCTCAAGCCACGTTTCTGCGGGCTGCAGCACAGTTTTCCCGGTGCTAGCAGACAAGTCCCGCGCTGTCGAGATATGGCGCCGTGGGCCGTTTGCGTATACTGCGCAGATGTTCTCCCCAACTGCTTTGCGCCCGCGATGCGCCAAATGGCTCATCGCAACCGGACTCTTCCTGATGCTCAGCGCCTGTGTTGATAAACCCAGCACGCTCGAGCGAATCAAGGAGGATGGCGTATTGCGGGTGATCACCCGGAACAGCCCGGCGACTTATTTCCAGGACCGCAACGGTGAAACCGGTTTCGAGTACGAACTGGTCAAGCGTTTTGCCGATGACCTGGGGGTAAAGCTGGAGATCGAGACTGCTGACAACCTCGATGACCTGTTCGGCCAACTGGGTAAACCCAACGGCCCGGTTCTGGCCGCCGCCGGCCTGGTCAGCAGCGAGCAGCGCGAAAAACAGGTGCGTTTCTCCCATCCCTACCTGGAAGTGACCCCGCAGATCATCTACCGCAACGGCCAGTCCCGCCCCACCACCCCGGCGGACCTGGTGGGCAAGAAGATCATGGTGCTCAAGGGCAGCACCCACGCCGAACAATTGGCTGAGCTGAAAAAGCAGAACCCTGCGATTGAATACGAAGAGTCCGACGCCGTTGAGGTGGTCGACCTGCTGCGTATGGTCGACGAAGGCCAGATCGACCTGACCCTGGTGGACTCCAACGAAGTGGCGATGAACCAGGTGTACTTCCCCAACGTGCGCGTGGCGTTCGACCTCGGCAATGCCAGCAACCAGAGCTGGGCCGTGGCGGCGGGCGAAGACAACAGCCTGCTCAACGAGATCAACAGCTACCTGGACAAGGTGGAAAAGAACGGCACCCTGCAACGCCTTAAAGACCGCTATTACGGGCACGTCGATGTACTCGGCTATGTCGGCGCCTACACCTTCGCCCAGCATTTGCAGCAGCGCCTGCCCAAGTATGAGAAACACTTTCGCGCTTACGCCAAGAAAGAAAAGGTCGACTGGCGCCTGTTGGCCGCCATCGGCTATCAGGAATCCTTGTGGCAGCCGGCCGTCACCTCCAAGACCGGCGTGCGCGGCCTGATGATGCTGACCCAGAACACCGCCCAGGCAATGGGCGTGTCCAACCGCCTGGACGCCAAGCAGAGCATCATGGGCGGCGCCAAGTACCTGGCCAAGATCAAGGATGAACTGGACGACAGCATCGCCGAGCCGGATCGCACCTGGTTCGCCCTCGCCGCCTATAACGTGGGCACCGGCCATCTGGACGATGCGCGCACGTTGGCGAAAAAGGAGGGCCTGAACCCGAACAAGTGGCTGGACGTGAAGAAAATGCTGCCGCGCCTGTCGCAGAAGCAGTGGTACAGCAAAACCCGCTACGGCTACGCCCGGGGCGGCGAGCCGGTGCACTTTGTGGCGAACATCCGGCGTTACTACGACATCCTCACGTGGGTGACGCAGCCGCAGCTGGAAGGTAACCAGGTGGTCGAAGGCAACCTGCATGTGCCGGGTGTGGACAAGACCAAGCCGCCGGAAGATAACCCGCAGCTATAGACTCTCCCCCAAACACCCCAGCACCCTGTGGGAGCGGGCTTGCCCGCGATAGCGGCCTGGCAGTCGATACAAGGGTCGCCTGACACACCGTCATCGCGGGCAAGCCCGGCTCCCACAGTGATCTGATTTGATCTCTAGACCGGCTGCAGGCCCGTGATCAAATGCACCACCCCACCCGCCAACACCATCACCCCCGGCACCCCCGCCGCTTTCAACGCTGGCTGATCCAACCGCCCCGCATCCTGCAACTGCACGCGCACCCGTGTCAGCGCCACGCGCTGTTGTGAGGTGAGGTTATCCGCGCCGCCCAATGCACTCAGCACCTCGGCCGACAACCCACTCGCAGTGGGCGCCACAACGGTCTCGGCAATCAGGTCCGGGGTCAGGGCTTTCCAGAACGCCCGCTGCAATTTCTCGAACATGTTCAATTCTCCAGCACGGATGAAGTGTCGACGATAGCGGCGTGATAGTCGCGCAGCGCCTCGCGCACATGGGTGGCTTCCTCCAGGCCCAACACTTGGCGGGCGAGGGTTTGGCAGTCGGCCAGGTCCAGCTCACGCACGGTGGCCTTGATGGTCGGGATCAACGGCACGCTGACCGATAACTCATCCACGCCCAGCCCGATCAGCACCGGCACCGCCAGCGCTTCGGAGGCCAACGCACCACACACGCCCACCCACTTGCCATGGGCGTGGGCGGCCTTGACCGTGGTGGCGATCAGGCGCAGTACCGCCGGGTGCAGGCTGTCGGCCTGGCTGGCCAGCCGTGGGTGGTCGCGGTCCATGGCCAGCGTGTATTGGGTCAGGTCATTGGTGCCGATGGAGAAAAAATCCACATGCGGGGCGAAGACATCCGCCATCACGGCGGCAGACGGCACCTCGATCATGATCCCCAGTTTCGGCAGCGCGTTGAGCCCCAACGCCCGCGCCTCCTCCTCAAGCATCGTGCGCGCCAGCTGCAGCTCCGACAGCAGGCTGACCATCGGCAACATGATATGCAACCGCGCCAACCCGGCACTGGCGAGGATGGCGCGAAACTGTTCGCGCAACAGCTCCGGACGCTCCAGGCACAGGCGAATACCGCGCAAGCCGAGGAACGGGTTGCTTTCGCCGTCCATCGGCACATAGGCCAGCGGTTTGTCGCCGCCCACATCCAGAGTGCGCACCACCAGATTGCGTTCGGTGCCCAGGGCGCGAGCGATGGCGCTGTAGGTCGTCGCCTGCTCCTCAGGGCTCGGCGCGTGGTTGCGGTCCAGGTAGAGAAACTCCGAACGCAGCAGGCCGACGCCTTCACCGCCCAAGGTCAGGGCGTGCTCCACCTCCTGCAACGAGGCGACGTTGGCCGTGACTTCAACATGATGGCCGTCGCGGGTAATGGCCGGCATTGCAGCCTGCGCTACGTCACGTTGGCGTCGTAGCACCTGCTGCTGGCGCGCCGCCTCCAGCTGCTCGATCTCGGCCAGGTTCGGCTCCAGGTGCAACTCACCGTTGTCGGCATCGAGCAATACCTGTTTACCGTTGGCCAACATCAGCACCTGGCCCGGCACACCACAGATCGCCGGCAACCCCAAAGCACGGGCGAGGATCGCGACGTGGCTGGTGGCGCCGCCGCCGACGGTGACAAAACCGAGTACCTTTTGCTTATCCAGGCTGGCGGTTTGCGACGGGGTCAGTTGCTCGGCGATCAGGATTGCGCGCTCGGGCAAATCCCAGGCGCTGTCCTGGATGCCAAGGATCAGTTTGAGCACGCGCTGGCCGACATCGGCCAGGTCCGCGGCACGCTCGGCGAGCAGCGCATTGCCCGAGCCTTGAAACAGTTGAGCGGTAGCCGCCGTGGCGGTGTGCCAGGCAAAAGCGGCGCTTTTGCCATCGGCCAGTAAAGCGTGGGCCTGCTCCAGCAGCGTCGGGTCTTGGAGCAGTTCCTGGTGGGCGCGGAAGATCTGCGCCTGGGCACTGCCGGCCGCCTTGGTGTGCAGGGCTTGCAGGGCCTCGGTCGCCGCCAGCAGGCCACGTTCCAGCGCGGCACGCTCGGCAGGTGCGCCAGTGCCGTGTTCAGTAATCGTCAGCGCAGGCTCGGCCACTTGAACCATTTGGCCAAACGCCGAGCCCGGGGATGCGCACACGCCACGCAGCACTGTCGCCGACGACGCGATGGGCTCGGGCACCTCGGCCGGTGCCGCGACCACCTCGCCGCAGCCCTCAGCCAACAGCGCGACCAACGCCTGGATCGCCACGTCGGCATCCTCGCCCGCCGCGCTGACTTGCAAGGTGTCGCCCTGCACGGTTTGCAGCGCCATGATCGCCACCAGCGATTTGGCGTTGGCGCTCCGGGTTTGTTTATGCAAGTAAATGCTCGCTTTAAAGCCTTTGGCCGCCTGGGCAAATATCGCCGCCGGGCGGGCGTGCAAACCATTGGCGTTGGGCAGGGTCAGCGGCTTGGAGAACAGTGCATCGCCCTCCTCCGCAGCCACTTCGCCAACCCCATCACCGGGTGCCAGCTGCAGCAAGGGCTGGCCCAGTTCCACCACGCCATTGGCCAACGCGGTGAACGGCTCGCCACTGACTACCAGCACCAAGGTCAGCAAACTCCGTGCATTGAGGGCCACGTAGTCGGCGTCGAATTCAATCAGTGCTTGCCCGGCCTCCACCCGTTGGCCTTCCTCGACCAATCGGTTGAAGCCCTTGCCTGCCAGGTTCACGGTGTCCAGGCCGATGTGCATCAGCACCTGGACGCCGTTGTCGTCGGTGATGCTGACCGCATGCCCACTTTTCTGGATAGTGCTGATCACACCGGCCAGGGGCGCGCAGAGGGTCTGCGAGGTGGGATCTATACACAGACCGTCGCCGATCAGGCGGCTGGAAAACACCGGGTCGGGCACTTGATCCAGCGCCAGCAGCACCCCGGACAGAGGCGCCAGCAGTTCCAGGGGTTGAGTTGTGGTCATGACTTCACCTGTTGTTGTGTTCTGTAAAAATCATTGGGCGCACGACGATCCAATGTGCGAGCTGGCTTGCCTGCGATAGCATCGCCTTGGTCTTTGAGACACCGAGTCGCCTGCATCGCGGGCAAGCCCGGCGCCCACATAGAGCGCGTGCTATTTCCACCAGTATTCGACCTGCACGCCCACATTCGACCCATGCCGCGCGGTGCCGTAGGCGCCGGTATCGGACAACGCCGAGCCCGCCGCCAGCTCGTTCGCCGCACGCTTGGCCGCTTCGTTCCAGGTTGCGTAGGTGTAATACAAACGCACTTCCGGGCGCGCCCAGAAGTCCGGACCGTTCGGCGACCAGGTCGGTGCAAAGGTAAATTTGCTCAGCTTGCGTGTACCGCCACTGGCATCGACCTGATCGTGCCCAAGCTCGGTGACCAGTTTGAACTGCTCGCTGATCGCATAGGCCGGCCGCACACCGATGGACATCCAGGTCTGGTCCTGGCTGCCGGGGCGGATATCTTTCTGATACACCGCCTCGACCTGCCCGCCGAAACGCGGGGTCACCTGCCAATCGAAAAACTCCACGGCGCGGTAACTTTTGCTGCTGTTATCCAGGAAGGTATTACCGGTGTAGCCCAGGCCGGTGCCGGGGCCCTCACCGTACTGCAAGGCAAATTTGTTCTTGCCGCCGAGGAAAGGTTTTTGCACGTGCTGCGCGGTAATCGCCCAGCCACTGTTGGTGTCACGCCCGCCGGCCTTTTCGATGTAGCTCAAGCCCAGTTCCAGCTCGCCGCCGGGGTTGGTCTTGAAGCCTGCAACGTTGAAGTCGTGACGGGTGGCGTACTCCTTCTGGTACAGGTTGTCCTTGCGCGAGAGGGCGTAGCTGTATTTGAGGTCGCCGATCAACACGTCTTCGATACCGCCGCCCGTGGCGCTCTGGTTCCAGTAGTAGAAGTCAGAGATATGGATGTCATTGCGTTTGTAGTAACGCCGGCCCGCCCACAGCGAACCGCCATTGAGGCTGGGCAGGTTCGACCACTGCGCATACATCTGCGGCATGCGTGCGGTGCCGTTGTCTTCGCCCTGGAATTTAAGGGCGCGGTCATATTTGTTGTACAGGGAGGCCATGGCATCGACGCTGAGCACCGAGCCATCGTCGAGGGTCAGCAGGTCCTGACGCAATTCAAGTTCGGCGTACTGTTCGCATTCGTTACCCAAACGGTATTTGGTCTGCGCGCCCGGTAACTGGAAACATTGCTGCCTGCCGCTGCCGGTCGAAGTCCCTGCACCGCTGCGCAAGTAACCGGCAAACTCCAGGGCTTGAGCGGCAAAAGGTGCACTGAGACAGGACGCAATGAGGCCCAACTTTATTGTTGTTTTCATGAAGCACTCCGATATTTTTATTATGTTTTTTGCAGCGCACCCGCACTCCCGGCGGGTCTCAATCCTTGAGGTGCAGGACGAATGATTCGTAAGGGCGCAACACCACCGTGCGGGTACGCAGCGGGCAGTCGGGGTAGTTGCTGATCAGCAGGCGTTGTTCGTTCGGCGTGTTGATAACGCCTTCGGGCAGTTGGATTTCGCAGGGCTTGCCGTAGAAGTTGTTCAATACCAGCAGGCGTTCGCCCTGGCCTTCGCGCAGGTAGGCCCAGACCTGGAGGTGGTCCGGCAGCAGTTCGCGGTAAACACCCTCCTGGATCAGCGGCTCGTGGCGACGCATGGCGATCAGCGCACGGTAGTGATGCAGCACCGAATCCGGGTCGTCCAACTGGCGCTCGACGTTGATTTGCGCCGCGTTGGCCGGGATGCCGATCCACGGTTCGCCCGTGCTGAAACCGGCATTGGCCTGGGTGTCCCACTGCATCGGCGTGCGGCTGTTGTCACGCGACTTTTGCATGATCGCCGCCATGCTCGACGCATCAGGCTCACCCGCATCGCGCTTGAGGCGGAAGATGTTCAGGGTCTCGACATCACGGTACTGACCGATCGTGTCGAAACCCGGGTTGGTCATGCCCAACTCTTCGCCCTGGTACACGTACGGCGTGCCTTGCAGAAAGTGCAACGCGGTGGCGAGCATCTTGGCTGAGACCACGCGGTGTTCAGCGTCGTTACCAAACCGCGATACCACCCGTGGCTGGTCGTGGTTACACCAGAACAGCGCGTTCCAGCCGCCACCGGCCTGCATCCCCAGTTGCCAGTCGGAAAAAATCCGCTTGAGTTGCAGGAAATCGAAGTCGGCCTTCACCCACTTTTGCAGGTTCGGGTAATCGACTTTCAGGTGATGAAAGTTGAAGGTCATCGACAGCTCCTTCGACGCTGGATTCGAATAACGAATGCAGTGTTCGAGGCTGGTGGATGACATCTCGCCGACGTTGATCAGGTCATGCCCTTCGAAGACTTCGCGGTGCATTTCCTGCAGGTATTCGTGCACATTCGGGCCGTCGGTGTAGAAGCGACGGCCATCGCTGTTGTCTTCGGGAAAATCGGCAGGCTTGGAGATCAGGTTGATCACGTCCAGGCGAAAACCGCCCACACCCTTGTCACGCCAGAAGCGCATCAACTTGAACACCTCGGCGCGCACCTTGGGGTTGTCCCAATTCAGGTCGGCCTGGGTGTGATCGAACAAGTGCAGGAAGTACTGGCCGGTTTGCGCCTCGTATTCCCAGGCCGAGCCGCCGAACTTGGATTCCCAGTTGTTCGGCTGGTCGCGCCAGATATAGAAATCGCGGTAAGGGTTGTCGAGGCTGCTGCGCGCCTGCTGGAACCACGCGTGCTCGATGGAGGTGTGGTTGACCACAATATCGAGCATCAGCGTGATGCCGCGCTTGGCTGCTTCGCTGATCAGCAAGTCGCAATCGGCCATGGTCCCGTAGCTGGGGTCGATGGCGTAGTAGTCGCTGATGTCGTAGCCGTTGTCGCGTTGCGGCGAGCGCAGGAACGGGGTGATCCACAAGCAATCCACGCCCAGCCATTTGAGGTAGTCGATCTTGTCCACGATGCCCAGCAGGTCACCGGTGGCGTTACCCGCGTGGCTGTGGAAGCTTTTTGGGTAGATCTGGTAGATCACCGAGTGTTGCCAGTCTTGCATGGTGGGTTCCTTGAATTAATTGTGTGCTGGCTTTGCGGGCCTCATCGGGGGCAAGCCCCCTCCCACAGGGCAGCGCATTTCAAATGTGGGAGGGGGCTTGCCCCCGATAGCGATGGATCAGGCAACCCGATACCCAGGCCGAACAATCTTCATGCTCAACGCACAGGTCAGAACAAACGGCACCCCTATCGCGATGACCATTGCGATCACAAAAACCGGGATGTACTGCGGCAGGATCGAGATAAACGCCGGCAAGCCACCGACGCCGATGGCCGACGCCTGCACCTTGTTCAGCGACAGGAAAATACTGCCCAGCGCCGAGCCCAGCAGCGCGGCATAGAACGGGAATTTGAAGCGCAGGTTCACGCCGAACATGGCCGGCTCAGTGATGCCGAAATACGCGGAAATCGCCGAGGTCGAGGCCATGCTTTTGTCCCGCGCATTGCGGGTCATGTAGAACACGCCGAGCGCGGCGCTGCCCTGGGCCAGGTTGGACATCACGATCATCGGCCAGATAAAGGTGCCGCCCTGGGTGGAGATCAGTTGCAGGTCCACGGCGAGGAACATGTGGTGCATGCCGGTGATCACCAGCGGCGCATACAGCAGGCCGAAAATCGCCCCGCCGACCATCGGCGCCAGGTCAAACAACGTGACCACGCCTTCGGTGATCAGGATGCCCAGGTGACGGGTGACCGGGCCGATGATCGCCAGGGCCAGCACGCCGGTGACCACGATGGTGGTGATCGGCACCACAAGCAGTTGAATCGCATTCGGTACGCGCGCCCGCAGCCATTTCTCGATCACGCTCATCACATAGGCGGCCATCAGGATCGGCAGGATCTGCCCCTGGTAGCCGACTTTTTCAATCTTGAACCAGCCGAAAATATCGAAGTACGGCAGGCTCTGACCGTCGAGCCCGGCCACCGCCTTGCCGTAGTTCCAGGCGTTGAGCAGGTCCGGGTGCACCAGCATAAGGCCGAGCACGATGCCGAGGATTTCACTGCCGCCAAAGCGCTTGGCCGCCGACCAGCCCACCAGCGCCGGCAGGAACACAAACGAGGTGTTGGCCATCAGGTTGATAAGGCTCCACAGGCCATCCAGGTTCGGGTAAGCCTCCAGCAGCGTCTTGCCCTCGATGAACATGCCCTGGGCGCCCATCAGGTTGTTGATGCCCATCAGCAAGCCGGCAATGATCAGCGCGGGCAGGATCGGCATAAATACATCGGAAAATACCCGCACCAGACGCTGCACGGCGTTGGTCTTGTCGGCGCCCTTCTTCTTCACGTCGGCGATGGTGGCGGCGGCCAGCCCGGTCTGTTCGCGCAGGGCGGCGTAAACTTTTTCCACTTCGCCGGGGCCGATCACCACCTGGAACAAACCGCCGGTAAAGAACGAGCCTTTGACCAGATCAACCTGGTTCAACGCACTGGCGTTGACCAGGCTCGGGTCTTTGAGCGCCAGGCGCAGGCGGGTCACGCAGTGGGCAGCTTGCTCAAGGTTGTCGCCGCCCCCGAGGTTCTCGAGGATCTCGCGGGCGATAGTCGAATAGTCGAGGCTCATGCTTGTTTTCCACTTTGATTTTTTTATTTGGGGGCAGTCATTGGCAGCACGCCGAGGCCAAAAGTACTCGTCTGTACGAGTTAAAGCAACAACTCGTCTGTACGAGTTACAAAAGTTTATTTCCTGTAGGAGCCGGCTTGCCGGCGCCCACAGAGGATCGTTGTCCGTAAGCCCAATGGACAAACCCCACCTGTGACACTAAGGTTCCTGCCTGAACGCAAAGGCACAGAGCCATCCCCATGAGCAAATACAACCAGATCTATACGGATCTGCTTGCCAGCATCACCACTGAACGCCTGCAACGCGGTACGCGCCTACCCTCCGAAACCGAATTGATGGACGCCTACCAGGCCAGCCGCGGCACCGTACGTCGGGCCATCGAGCAATTGCAGGAGCGAGGGTTCGCGCAAAAAATCCACGGTAAGGGCACCTTCGTGCTGTCGCCCAACCCGATTGAGTTTCAATTGGGCGGCATCGTCAGCTTCCACGAAACCCACGCCGATTTAGGCGACGACGTACGCACCGAAGTGGTCGAGTTCAGCCAATTCCCGCTGGAAGGCAGCCTGCTGCAACACATTGAGGCCGAGCCCGGCACCCTGATCACGCGCATCAAACGGGTACGGCGGATTGGCGGCAAACGGGTGATCCTGGACATCAACCACTTCGTCGCCGATGTGATTCCGGGCCTGGACCAGACGATTGCCGAGCAGTCGATCTACGCGTTTATCGAACAGACCCTGCAACTGCAGATCAGCTACGCCCAGCGCACCATCGAAGCCCTGCCTCGCAGCAAGGACGACCAGGCACACCTCGACCTTGAGGGGCAAAGCCATGTGATCGTGGTGAGTAACCAGACGTTTTTGCAGGATGGCCGGCAGTTCGAGTACACCGAGTCGCGGCATACGCTGGATAAGTTTTACTTTTCGGACATTGCCCGGCGCTGACTCCGACAATCGCCTGGTTGCCGGTCCGGCAGCTTCGCCCCGCCCGCCTTGGGATAGTCATCGCGACATTACGCGCCCCAAGGAAGAGCATCATGCAAGACGCATCCCCCCTGCCCAATGCCGCCGACGCCGCCGCCCTCAAGGCGTTGGTGCCTGCCCTGGTGGAGTCCTGCCCGGACATGTATGAAATGGCGACCCGCTTCGCCAAAAAAATCCTCGCCGACCACGCCGTCGACCTGGACCCGGAGCAGGTCTACTGGCACCGCTTTCATTCCTCCCAGAGCAACCCGCAGACCTTCACCGGTTGGGAGCACATCGAGCATCCCCACGGCTCCATGACCCTGACGCAATTGGTGATCAGCCGCTTCACCGTGCACGATCAAGACAACGCCGACATGCTCGATAACGATTGCGGCTTCTACACGGCCGGGCCCGAAGTCGGTACTTATGATCAGACCAACGAGGTCAAGCTGTACGGCAGTCAGGTGCTGAAAGCCTTCTGGGCGTTCAATTTTGCCGACCAGTTCAAAAGCGTCGCGGCGTCATTCTGGAGCCGGCAAGGCAGCGCATTCCGAACCCTGGCCAAATGCACCTTCCTGGCCAAGGCCATCGAAGATCGCGAAGCGGGACGACTGTCCGACGAGAACTTTCGTACCGTGGTCAAGGCTGCCGCCTGCAACGTCAGTTGGCCCGTAACCCGCCAGATGCTCGATGACCCTATCCAGCCCTCCCAGGCGTTACGGATCAGGCGCCTGAAGATCGGCCCTTATGTGGCCAGCGATATCCTCAGCATCGTCGATAAGGCTCAACGGCAAATCCTCTATGTGCCCGGCGAGCTTTACGGCTTTCACGTGCTGAACCGGGTAGAGGATCTGCACTGGTGGGTGCTGTCGCAGATCGAGCAACCCGAACACCGCCAGCGTTTCATGGCGCATTTTCAGGTCGCCGATCACGACATCATGCAAGACACTGCCGCCCTGACCACCACCCAGGAATGGCTGCTCGCCGCCTTCCCGATTCCAGACCTGCTGAGCAAGGTGTTTCACGAGCCCAAGATGGAAAACATCGGCCTCAACCACCTGCTGGACCTGTTGTTCAACGCCTGGAAAAACCACGACCACTCACTGCTCGAAGGGCAGGACGCCTGGGTGACCGACGACCCGTTTACCCACCTGCGCGATGCCATCCACGCCCGCATGCTCAGTGACGCCGTGTTCATGATGCATTCCAACGGCGAGCTGCGAAAAAAACTCTGGATCGGCTACCTCAATGCCTTTGGCCGCACATTCGGCCCGCTGGCGGCGGTCGGCTGGCCGGTGGCGCTGGCCGTGGTGGGCGCGGGCATTGCCAATGTCGGGCTGAACATCGACCAGGCGGTCAACGGCAAGACCCGCACCGAGCGCAAGGCCGGGGTGAGTGGCGCCATCCTCGCGGCCATTGATACCCTGTTCAATGCCACCTTCCTCAAGACCGGCGAGCGCTTGCCGCAAATCACCCAGGCAAGCGACACCATCGCCATCGAGGAACAGCTGGCCGCGAACACCTTGAACGACGCCGAGTTACCTCAGCTACACAGCATCACCCCGGAACGCGTGCCTGCACTCGCCGAGGAAGACACCGTCCTGAAATCGCTGCGCACCCAGATCACCGAGGGCACCCGTGAAGGCACGGGCGCGCGCAGCGGCATCATCGAGACACTCAGCGCCAAGACCTACATCTACCTGCGCCAGGGCAGCACCGCCGGCTACTTCCAGGTGCGCCATGTGAAGGAGGTCAACGGCTGGATGATCATCGACCCGCAGAACCCTTGGTCGTTCTACCGCAATGTGCCGGTGCGCCTGAACGCCTACAAACAATGGGAACCGGTCGCAAGCCCCGGACTCAAGGGCGGGCGGCCCATATTCGGGCTCAAGCCCTGGGGCCGCTCGCCCAGCCCGCTGCCACAGATTGAAACCCCGGCATCCGCCTACGATGTGCCATCAGCCCAAAGGCCCAGGCTGCAAGAGGTTGCCGAGGGCAATATCGGCCCAAGGGCACTGAATGAGGAGTACACAGGCGGCGAGGAGTACACAGACTTCAAAACCTTGCGGCGTAAGCTGCATGACGACGCGCAGGTTTTCTTCGACAACCCGCCGCGCCCCTCCCGCCCGCAAATACCGCGGTTTGCCGCGGATGCCCCGCCCAAAACGATCCTCCAGCGCCTGCTCGGGGACGCCCCTGGCATCGTCATCGGGGAAAACCATTCGAGCGTGGCCAGCAAACATTTTCTGGTCGAAAACATGCCATTGCTGGCCAAACAAAAGGTCAAGACCCTGTACCTGGAACAGGTGCTGACGGACTTCCATCAAGCGGACCTGGACCTCTTTAACCGCACCGGCAAAATGCCGCAGAACCTGGAGCGCTATCTCAAGCAATTGGACGCCGGCCAAGGGACCGACCCCACCGGCCAATACACTTTTATGCAAGTGATCAAGAGCGCCCAGGAAAACCACGTGCGCGTGCAGGCCATCGACTGCCTGGCCAGCTATCACAGCAATGGGATTCTCGGCGCGCAGGTCAACTTCCGGCAAAAGATGATGAACTACTTTGCCCACACGGTGATTGAAGCCGACCAGGCGGCGCGCGGCGCTCACAAGTGGGTGGCGCTGGTAGGCGACAGCCATGCCAATACCTACGAGGGCGTTGCCGGGCTGAGCGAACTGGAGGGCACGCTGGGCCTGCGCGTGGAAGACAGCGAACTCGGCCAGGCTCGGGGTATCGAGCCCGACCCGGGGCGCACAGCCATACAGATGGGGCACACACCGACTTCGGTCAAAAACGACTTGCGCCTGCAATTGGAAACGCCCACCGATGTGCGCATTGCCAACCAGCTGGAACAGCGCCTGCCCCTGCCCGGCATGTATATGCGCCATACCGAACCGGGGCGCCTGCTGATCGTCAGCCGCGACCGTAACGACTTGATCAAAATCACGCCACTGAAACGCGACGCCACCGGCTATTTTGTCGAGCGGCCCGAATGGACCACCCTCCATGGACGGCACTTCAAGACCGTCGAAGAACTGAACCAGGCCCTTACTGCCCGCAATATGAGTGAAGTGCTGCAGACCAACCTGCGCACCTCCCCGATGCCCTCGACCACTGCTGCGGCAACGCGCCGTGTGCCAACCACCTATGCCGCCAACCTGCTCCTGGAGGGGCAAACCCTGAACCGGCAACCCGGCAGGCTTTTCAACACCTATAGCATCCGTGCCTCGGGCGACCTGCCCTCCCAAGCCATCCTGATGGACGAACAGGCTTACTACATTCGCTGGGAACAGGACATCAACGGGCCTGGCCACTGGGCGATTGTCGACCCGGTCAACCCCAACGCGTTCAACAGCTCTATCCCGGTGCGCCTCAACAGCGGCGGCGAATGGGAGGCGATCGCGGCAGCGGGCCTCAAGGGCGGTACAGGTCGCGCCGTGCCAGGGCCGTCTTCAGCCTCGGGACCACAGCCCTTCAGTGCCTACGACGTACCCAGCGCAGCCTTCGAGGAAACCCACATCCAGTTCGTCAGGGATGCCGACGGTCAAATGCATTCTGTCAGCAGCGGGCAGCGCCTGATCAATCAGAGCCGGCAACGCTTGCTGGATGACGCAATCGCTTTCTTCAGCGGCCCCCGGACGCTGCCGCCGCGCCCGCGCTTGCCGACACTTGCCGCTGGCCTGAGTGGTGACGCTTTCATCAAGCAGGCGCTTGAGCTGGAGCAGATACCCGGCCTGGTAGTGGGCGAGTCGTCGAGAGGCATCGCCAGCAAACAATTTCTGATTGAGCACATGCCTGCATTGAACAGGGCCCAGGTCAGGACATTGTTCGTCAAAGGCTTGGTCACCGAAAGCCATCAAGCCGACCTGAATGCTTTTCATCGCAGCGGGAAAATGTCCTCCGACCTGCGCCAGTCTCTTGAGGAAGTGGACCGGGCCCAGGCCAACGATCCGTCCAGGCGTTATAACCTGCTGGAACTGACCCGTGCGGCCCAGGCTAACCAGATCCGCGTGCAGGCCCTGGATTGTATGGCGAGCAACCCGGCCCTCGGCGAATTGCCCAACGACGGCTACAGCCGCCGCTGGGTCGACAACTACCTGACCCAGCAGCAAATCCAGCGTTATGTGCCCTCCGGCAGCAGCGAACGCTGGGTAGCGCTGGTCAACCCGATGATGACCAACACCTACCGCGGGCTGCCCGGCATCAGCGAGCTGGAAGGCGCGGTCAGTCTACGTATCGAAGACGTGCCACAAGGCCAGGGCTCAGGCTTCATGATCGACCCAGGGGCCCAAGCGCCAGAGCCGCCGATTGGCCAGTTCATCGACAATGAGCACAACATGATCACGCAATTGGGCCCGGTCACGGCCTACAGCGATATGCGCCTGCAGTTGGAAACGCCGTGGCTGAGTGCCGGCCAGAGAGCCTATGGCGAGCAATTGCCCGCGCCAGGTTTTTACACCCTCAGCAACACCACTGGCGAGCTCAGGTTGGTTCACCGCAGCCGCGCCCAAGAACTTGTCTACACGCCCATCCAGATCGACGGCCGGAACCGGTTCTTCATCCAGGCCCCGACCTGGCCGGAGATCGACCGTAAACCGTTCAACACCTTGCCGGACCTGATGGACGCCCTCAACGCGAGGAAGATGACCCTGGCCAACTGGTCCAAACCACTGTAAGCCGTAGCCTGAAACGCAAAAAGGCCGAGTGAATGTACATTCACCCGGCCTTTTCCGGTCACCCAGGTTTGGGCTGGATCATTCCCGCTCTCATTATCCACCCGACAATTTCACCCTTTAACTAATGACCACACGATAAACAAAAAGCATCCAAGACCATTGAAAATACCGTGATTGATAAACAACCTAAGACTTCTCCGACTGCGTCCCGAAATGTGTTGTGACCTATGATGAATAGATACTTTACCTGTCGTCGGACATTGGCCGGCGTCCATACAACCTGGATGGTGATGGTCAGCGCGCTTCTCATCGCCTGCCAATCGCCGCGCGAGGCACTGCAACAACTGGCTGAAGAGCATGGCCGACAAGTGGAAGTCCTGCCGGGACACGCCTTCCCCCTCTTGGTACTTGCGCCGCAAACTGCACAAAAGATGACTCGCCTGCGTGTCTACCTGGAAGGCGATGGCCATTCCTGGGCGACGGCCACTCAACCCAGCCTGGATCCGAGCCCGCACAATCTGCTGGTGCCACGGCTGGCGGTCGATGATCCGACACCGAATGCGTACCTGGCACGCCCCTGCCAGTTCGTCATGGCCACAGCCTGTGAATCGGCACTCTGGACCAATCGGCGATTCTCTGAGGAAGTGGTCACCCGCCTCAGCCAGGCGCTGGATCAATTAAAACAGCGGTATGGCAATAGGGAGTTCGAACTAGTGGGGTATTCAGGTGGGGCGGCTCTCGCATTATTGTTGGCGGCGCAGCGCAATGATGTTACTCAAGTGCAAACCCTTGCTGGCAATCTCAGTCCACGCCTGTGGGCGAAGTTGAAAGGGCTGTCGCCACTCAATGGTTCACTGGAGCCGCTGGACTATCGTAATCGACTCGCCTTAGTACCCCAACGTCATCTCATTGGCGAAGCAGACCTGATTGTTCCAGGTAGCTTGGCTGATAGTTACCAACAGGCGCTTGGCTCGCCCCTCTCCCAGTCCGTGCATGTACCAGGAGTAAGCCATGACAAGGGGTGGGAGGCGACATGGCGCCAATGGGCCAAGACTCCGTTGGCCGATTAGAATCCTCGGATTCAGGGTGGACAGCTGCGTTTAAAAACATCCGACTACCAGCCTCGAATGCCCGACCCGGCCGCGACTGCAACGGCGACCATAAAGTTCCACTTATTGCTGAATAATCCCGAAAATCCTCAAAAAACCACTGTAGCGTCGCATTTTTTAGCTTTTTTTCCGTCCTTGATTCTTTTGATGGTGAATTGTCCTACAGGCATCGTGTAAATTCGCACGCGCTTGAATCAGAACTTCACTGACAAGCTGGCAGGGATGCCTAAAACAGGCGCTGACGCGCGGGTTGTTCCCTGTCAGTTTCCGCCCTGTAAGGATACTGCCTTGAACATTTCCCACCTGCGCCGCTCGTTGTTGGCGCTGTCCGTCGCGGCGACTACTGCCACGGTCCATGCCGCACCCGCACCCGACTTGAACCACGACCTGAGCACAGGGGCATACAGCAGCTCCGGTGATGTTTTCAATAACGCCACCTTCACCGGGACGTCGCAAAACGCAGGTGTAAATCTGATGAATGTGACCCTGGCGGGTAATCTGGTCAACCAGGGCAAAATCAACCTGACGGCTGCGAACCCCACCGACTTCCCGTCCGGTATCGCCATGACCCTCAATTCCAACGTCGGTGGCGACTTGGTCAATAATGGCGACATTACGGTGAGCGGCAACGCCGTCATCGGGCTGGACCTGTATCTGGCAAAGATCGCTGGTGAAGTGAACAACAACGGCAACATCACTGTGACTGGCGCAAATTCCGAAGGCATGCTGATCACCTCGACCCAGGCGCGCATCAATAACTCGGGCACTATCACCGCCCGTGGCATCGACTCTTTGGGTATCGACATCGAGAAGGCAAGCTTTACGGGCCAGATGGCAGGCGCTCCCTTCCTGAGTGATATCAACAACAGCGGGACTATCTCCGCTGACGGGGTCGGTATCCGCTTTCGCAGTCTCGACACCTCCGACGGCTTCAAGATCTTCTCTATCAGGCAGACAGGTGGCCTGATCGAGGGCGGCACCGCAGCCATTCTGGCGGACGACAATGCCTCCCCGTCGTATTTCTACTGGCAAGGAGGGCAAGTAAAGGGTGACCTGCTGGGCCTCAGTGGTGTGCTGGTGCAAGGGGACGCGCTGTTCGATGGTTCGACCATCCGCGCAGGCTTCGTCGATATCGACGGTGGCCGCCTGACCCTGCTTCGCCCACAGACGACGATTGTGGGCGACCTCGACATGGACAGCGACACTGCGCGCCTGCGCTTGCTGCTGGATAACAACACACAGCCCAACACGCCGATCCTGAAAGTCACCGGCAATACCTTCTTCTCTCCAGGCAGCCAGATCGAACTGCAGGCTCGCTCCGACGACTTCCGCACGTCGGCCCAGGGCACCCGCTACACCCTCATCAACTCCGGCACTTGGGAAGACCCGCAGAACCTGTCCGTGGTTTCCTCCTCGGCGCTGCTTGAGGTGCGCAACTTCGGCATTGAAGGCCAGGACGTGAAAGCCCTGGTTGCCACCCGCAGTGATCAGTCCGTCGCGGAAAACCTGCTGGGTGCCCGTGGTTCGCGTAACGCGGTGAACGCCATCAAGCCGTTCAAGAACACGGTCCTGGGCCAGATGGACGAAAGCGACCCGGTATTCCAGCGTTTCGCCGACGCCGCCACCAATGAAGACCTGGCCAAACTTGCCGAAACCCTGGCCCCGGACGTCAGCCGTGGGGCGATCAACGCCGCCACCAACAGCCAGAACCTGGTCGCAAGTGCCATCAACCGCCGCGCCAGCAACGCGCGCAGCGGTCTGTCCTCCGGTGACGTGCTGGCAGAACAAGGTGTATGGCTGCAGGCGCTGTCCAGCGATGCCAACCAGGACAGCCGCCACGGTGTCGACGGCTACGACGCCAACACCAACGGCATAGCCGTGGGTGCCGATGGCAAGCTCAACGCCAACACCACCTTGGGCCTGGCTTACAGCTACCTGACCAGCGACGTCAAATCCGACCTGGGCAACAAAACCGACGTCAGCGGCCATGCACTGACCCTCTACGGCAACTGGACCCGTGACAACTTCTTTGTCGACACCTCGCTGATGTATGGCTGGAACGACAACGAGTCCAAACGCTACATCGCCGGCACCCGCGCCAAGGCCGACTACGACAGTGAGATCTTCGGCGTCAACGCACTGGCAGGCTACACGTTCCAGCTCGACAAGCAGTGGCTGCTGGAACCGCAGGTCGGTGCGCGCTATGCCAACGTGTCGATTGATTCGTACCGTGAAAAAGGCAGCTCAGCCGCCCTCAACGTCGGCAGCCAGCGTTATGAAATCGGCGAAATGGGCCTGGGCGCTCGCCTGGCGGCCGCCTTTAACGTAGGTGCGGGCAGCTTTGAACCGGAAGCCAAGCTGATGGCCTGGCACGATTTTATCGGCGACAAGGCCGGCAGCACCTCCACCTTCGTACTCGGCGGCACCCCGTTCACCACCACAGGCGCGACGCCTGCGCGTGACAGCTACGAGCTGGGACTGGGCGCCAACTACCACGTGGGCGCATGGAGCGTGGGAGGGATGTACAACTACCTGACCAGCAGCGGTTTCGACGCCGACACCTTCACGGCGAACGTGCGTTACGACTTCTGATCAACGTCTGCGTCTGAAACAACAAAGCCCGCCAGTGCGGGCTTTGTTGCTTTTGATGAGACCTGCACCACGTACCATGAACCAGATGCAAAAAAGGCGCCTTTCGGCGCCCTTTTTTTCGCATCATTCCCACTCAATCGTCGCTGGCGGCTTGCTCGACACGTCATAAGTAACGCGTGAAATGCCTTCGATCTCATTGATAATACGGCCGCTGACGGTTTCCAGCAGTTCGTACGGCAGGTGTGCCCAACGGGCGGTCATGAAGTCGATGGTTTCTACCGCACGCAGGGCCACAACCCAGGCGTAACGGCGGCCATCGCCTACAACACCAACGGACTTAACTGGCTGGAACACCACGAATGCCTGGCTTACCTTGTGATACCAGTCGGCTTTGCGCAGCTCTTCGATGAAGATGTGGTCGGCGCGGCGCAGCAGGTCGGCGTATTCCTTCTTCACTTCACCGAGGATCCGCACGCCCAGGCCCGGGCCCGGGAATGGGTGGCGGTAAACCATGTCGTACGGCAGGCCCAGTTCCAGGCCCAGACGGCGGACTTCATCCTTGAACAGTTCGCGCAGCGGTTCTACCAGCTTGAGGTTCATTTCCTCAGGCAGGCCACCCACGTTGTGGTGGGACTTGATCACGTGGGCCTTGCCGCTCTTGGCGCCGGCAGACTCGATCACGTCAGGGTAGATGGTGCCTTGGGCGAGGTATTTGATGTTGTCCAGTTTGTTGGACTGGGCATCGAAGACGTCGATGAAGGTACGCCCGATGATCTTGCGCTTCTTCTCCGGGTCGGACTCGCCGGCCAGGTTGTTCAGGAACTGCTCTTCGGCGTTGGCGCGGATCACCTTGACGCCCATGTTCTCGGCGAACATGGCCATCACTTGCTCGCCTTCATGCAGGCGCAGCAGGCCGTTGTCGACGAATACGCAGGTCAGCTGGTCGCCGATAGCTTTGTGCAGCAGCGCGGCAACCACGGAGGAGTCAACGCCGCCGGACAGGCCGAGCAGCACGTTGTCGGTGCCGACCTGGGCGCGCACCTGGGCGATGGCGTCTTCCGCGATTTTCGACGGGGTCCACAGGGCTTCACACTCGCAGATGTCGAGGATGAAGCGCGACAGGATGCGGCCGCCTTGTTTGGTGTGGGTCACTTCCGGGTGGAACTGCACGCCGTAGTAACGGCGCTCGTCGCTGAACATGCCGGCGATCGGGCAGCTCGGGGTGCTGGCCAGGATGTGGAAGTCTTCCGGCATCTTGGTGACCTTGTCACCGTGGCTCATCCACACGTCGAGGCCGAACAGGCCGTCGGCGTCGATGTGGTCTTCGATGCCGTCCAGCAGGCGGCTCTTGCCGACCACGTCCACACGGGCATAACCGAATTCACGCAGCTCGGAACCTTCAACCTTGCCGCCCAGTTGCTCGGCCATGGTCTGCATGCCGTAGCAGATACCGAAGACAGGCACGCCCAGGTCGAACACGGCTTGCGGGCAACGCGGGCTGTTGGCTTCGTGCACGGACTCGGGGCCACCGGCGAGGATAACGCCTTTAGGTGCGAATTCGCGGATCGCTTCGTCATCCATGTCGAACGGGTGCAGTTCGCAGTACACGCCGATTTCACGCACGCGGCGGGCGATCAGCTGGGTGTACTGGGAACCGAAGTCGAGGATCAGGATGCGGTGGGCGTGAATGTCGAGGGCCATGAAGTCAGTCTCGTCTAATGAATCAGAAACAACTCGGGGCTGAAGAACAGCCCCGGTTACTTAACATTTTGCTGGAAGCCTCAACCTACGCGGTAGTTTGGCGCTTCCTTGGTGATCTGCACGTCGTGAACGTGGGATTCGGCCATACCGGCGCCGGTGATCCGCACGAACTCAGGCTTGGTGCGCATTTCTTCGATGTCGGCGCTGCCGGTGTAGCCCATCGAGGAACGCAGGCCGCCCATCAGTTGATGGATGATCGCGCTCAGGGTGCCCTTGTACGGAACACGCCCTTCGATACCCTCCGGGACCAGCTTCTCGGCGCCTGCCGAGGAGTCCTGGAAGTAACGGTCGGAAGAACCTTGCGCCTGGGACATGGCGCCCAGCGAACCCATGCCACGGTAAGCCTTGTACGAACGGCCCTGGAACAGTTCGATTTCGCCCGGCGCTTCTTCAGTACCGGCGAACATCGAGCCCATCATCACGCAGGAAGCACCGGCAACGATGGCCTTGGACAGGTCACCGGAGAAACGGATGCCGCCGTCGGCGATCAACGGTACACCAGTGCCCTCAAGGGCAGCGGCGACGTTGGCGATGGCGCTGATTTGCGGCACGCCCACACCGGCGACGATACGCGTGGTGCAGATAGAGCCAGGGCCGATACCGACCTTGACCGCATCGGCGCCAGCTTCGGCCAGGGCCTTGGCGGCAGCGCCGGTGGCGATGTTGCCGCCGATCACTTGCACTTCAGGGAAATTCTGTTTGACCCAGCGAACGCGGTCGATCACGCCTTTGGAGTGACCGTGGGCAGTGTCGACCACCACCACGTCAACACCGGCAGCGACCAGAGCCGAGACGCGATCACCGGTGTCTTTACCGGTGCCGACCGCCGCGCCAACGCGCAGACGACCTTGGTCATCCTTGCTGGCCAGCGGGTAAGCCTTGGCTTTTTCGATGTCGTTGACGGTCATCATGCCTTTGAGGGCGAATTTGTCGTCGACGATCAGCACGCGCTCGATGCGGTGCTTGTGCAGCAGCTCGCGCACATCGTTCTTGTCGGCGCCTTCCTTGACAGTGACGAGGCGCTCTTTAGGCGTCATCACTTCACGGACGGTCACTTCAAGACGGTTCTCGAAACGCACGTCACGGGAAGTGACGATGCCGACCAGGTCTCCATCGTGCAGTACCGGAACGCCGGAGATATTGTGCAGGCGGGTCAGGTCGAACAGGTCACGCACGGTGGCGTCGGCTTCGATGGTGATTGGATCTTTCACCACACCGGCTTCGTAACGCTTGACCTTACGCACTTCGGCAGCTTGCTGCTCGATAGTCATGTTCTTGTGGATGATGCCGATGCCGCCTTCCTGAGCCATGGCAATTGCCAAACGGGCTTCGGTGACGGTGTCCATGGCAGCGGAAACCAGGGGAATATTCAGCTCGATGCCACGGGTTAGGCGGGTCTTGAGACTGACTTCGTTAGGAAGCACCTCGGAATAACCGGGCACTAGGAGAATGTCGTCGAATGTCAGAGCTTCTTGGCTGATACGCAGCATCGCGGGGGCTCCCGAGCGGGAAAATGGAAGCGCGCCATTATATACATGCACCCTGTCAGGCTCAATGTAAAACTCTGACAAACTTGGTAATACTGATAGAAGGGTAAAACCAGACTCTAATAGGAGGCGCATGCCGGCGATGGCGTTATCAGGTTTGGTGCAAGCCTTGGAGGCCCCGTCGCCGGCAAGCCGGCTCCTACAGGTAGGGGCGGCAGTGGTTTAGAGTTCGACTTTGACCCAGCTCATTTTTTGATCGAGCCAATCGGCAAATTCGTCGATAAAACTCTGCTTGAACCCCGCCTCCGCCCAGTTGTTGAAGATGAATCCCAGGTTGGAAAACCCGCATTCCTGCAGGAACAGAAACCCGTTGATGTCATCTTCATGCCCACACAGAGGGCACGTGAAGTTGTCGGTGTGGCCGGGCATCCAGTCTTCCAGGCTTTCGAACAGCGCTTCGCCGACTTCCTTCAGGCACTCCGGGCAGCCGGCTTCTTCGAGAAAGCCCTTGGCCGGGGTATAGATGCAGCGTTTGTAGATGATCTCCAGGCCGTTGATCGGCTCGTTGAACGGCAGCGCTTCGGGGTGCAGCACCACGGCGCGGGCGCCATCGGCCAGGGCGTAGGCCATGCGGTTACCGGTGCGGCCGCAGGTGGTCAATTCTTCCTTGATGATGTTCTTGCGCACCAGCCAACGCACGATCGCCCGGGCGCGGGGTTCGTGGACGGGCAAGGTGGAGATTTTCGGGACAAGGATGCTTTGGGAATTCATGGGAGTCCTGCGGTGTGGCCACTGGCGCCATCGCGGGCAAGCCCGGCTCGCACAATTGATCGCATTCCAATGTGGGAGCCGGGCTTGCCCGCGATGGCGCCCTGAAGGCTGGCAGCTTAATCCCTGCTCCACACAGGTCAAGTGCTCAAGTACCGCCCAATCAACGCAATACCGCTGGCGAGCACCAGCCACGTCACACATCGCACGAACGCCTCGCGGGACATGCGCATCGTCAGCCTGCGCCCACACCACAAGCCCAGGGCCATCGCCGGCAACAAGCACAACGCCAGCAGCAACAGCGACCAATCTGCATACACCCCGGCGATCAGGAACAGGCTCAGGCGCACCACCGTGCTGCAACTGATCAACGCACTCTGGGTGGCACGCGCCGCATCCTTGGGCAGGCGGCTGTTCAGGTAGATCGCGTATAGAAACCCGCCGCTGCCGAACAGTGCACCAAATAACCCGCCGACCGTGCCCATGGGGATCGACCAGCCCGCCGCCAGCTGCGTCGGCCGGGCTTTCACCGCCAGGCTGTAAATCGCATAGGCGCTGATAAACAGCCCCATCAATAGCAGCAACAGGTCCGAATGCAGGTTGAGCAAAAACACCACGCCCAGGGTGCAGCCGATCGCCATGCACGGCAGCAGTCGCAGCAGTTCCGGCTTGTTGACCTCCCGCCGCGATTGCAGCAGGTTGCCGAAGGCCGCGACAAAATCCAGCAGCACCAGCAGCGGGATAATTTTCGACAGGGGCATAAACAGGATCAGGATCGGTCCCGCCACCAGTGCCGTGCCGAACCCGGCGATGCCGAACACAATGTACGCCACCACCACGCCCAGGCCGATCACCAGCCAATCCACACCGCCAAACGACCACTGGCTCATCAGCTCAACCGGGCTCATGGGTTATTCCTTTAAAGAGATGGCCATTACTTTAGCCAGCGGCGAGGGTTGCGACTAATATCTTCAAAGCCCTCCACCTATCTCGAAAAGGCATGACGCGTGATCTCCACTCGCCAACTGCGCTACTTCGTTGAAATCGCCGACAGCGGCAGCTTCAGCGCCGCCGCCGAACGCTTATTTGTCGCGCAATCGGCCTTGAGTCGGCAGATCAAGGAGCTGGAAACCCTGTTGCAAACCCCACTGTTCGAGCGCACGGCGCGCCAACCGCGGCTGACGCCAGCCGGTGAGGCGTTTTACCCACGGGCGCGCAACCTGCTGAACGATCTGCTCAAGGCCAGCGAAATGGCTACACAGGTGGGCAATGGCCAACTCGGCACCCTGCGCCTGAGCCATTCGAGCACTGTGCCGATGAGCGGGCTGCTGCTGCGCGGCATCAGTACCTGGCTGGAGCGCTGCCCGGGCGTGTCGATGGATATCGTCAAACTGTCCTCCGAAGTGCAGCTTGAGGAGATTGCCGACGGGCGCCTGGACGTCGGGCTGTTGCGCTTACCGGTATTGCGCCAACGCGAAGGCGTGCGCGTGATGCCTTTATACAGCGAGCAATTACTGCTGGCGGTGCCGCCGAACCACGCCTTGGCGCGCAGCCGCACCCCGGTTGATTTGGCGCAGCTCAAGGACGAAGCGTTTATTTCAATCCCGCATCCCCAGCGCGGCGGCCTGAGTTATCTGTCAGCCGAGTTGTGCATGCGCGCAGGATTCTTCCCCAAAGCGGCGCGGGTTATGTCGCGCAAGACCACCCAACTGCAACTGATCCAGGCCGGCTTCGGTATTGCCTTGTTACCAAAATCCATGCAGGACATCGCCCCCGCCACTCTGCACTTTTTGCCCCTGGCCGACCCGGACTGCCTCAGTACCGTGGCCCTGGCCTGTGCGCAGACGCCGAGCGCGCTGGTTGAGCAATTCTGCCAAACGCTGCACGAATGCCTATAAACTGCCGCCCATGATTAAAGATCCTTTTGCCCGTCTGGGCCTGGACCGCGAAGTCCTGACTGTCAGCCAGCTCAACGGCCGTGCGCGGGTGTTGCTGGAAGACGTGTTCACCAATATCTGGGTCGAAGGCGAGATCTCCAACCTCGCCCGCCCGGCCTCCGGCCATGTGTATTTCACCCTCAAGGACAGCGGCGCGCAGGTGCGTTGCGCACTGTTTCGCAACAATGCCGCGAGGGTGCGCCAGGCCCTGAAGGATGGCCTGGCGGTGAAGGTGCGCGGCAAGGTCTCGTTGTTCGAGGGCCGTGGCGACTATCAACTGATCCTCGATACAGTGGAGCCTGCCGGTGATGGCGCGCTGCGCCTGGCCTTTGATGCCTTGAAGGAAAAGCTCAGCGCCGAGGGCCTGTTCAGCGCCGAACGCAAGGTGCCGCTGCCGGCACATCCGCAGAAGATCGGCATTATCAGCTCGCCCACCGGCGCGGTGATCCGCGACATCATCAGCGTGTTCCGCCGCCGTGCGCCGCAGGTGCAATTGACGTTGATCCCCACCGCCGTGCAAGGCCGCGAAGCGATCCCGCAAATTGTGCGGGCGCTTAAACTCGCGGATGCCCGTGGCTTTGATGCGCTGATCCTGGCGCGTGGCGGCGGCTCGCTGGAAGACCTCTGGTGCTTCAACGAAGAGGCGGTGGCCCGGGCCGTGGATGCTTGCGTAACACCAATCGTCAGCGCTGTCGGCCATGAGACCGATGTGTCGATCAGCGACTTTGTCGCCGACGTGCGCGCCCCTACCCCGTCCGCTGCCGCCGAGTTGCTCGCGCCTGACTCCAGCCATCTGACCCGCCAAGTGGAAAACCTGCACCGCCGCCTGGTGATGCTGATGCGCAACCGGCTGAGCCACGACCGCCTGCGCCTGGAAGGCATGGCCCGCCGCCTGCGCCACCCTGGCGAGCGCCTGCGCCAACAGGCGCAGCGCCTGGATGACCTGGATATGCGCCTGCGCCGCGCCTTCGAGCGCAGCCTCAATACCCGTCGCGAGCGTTTGATCCGCCTCGAAACCCGGCTCGCCGGCCAGCACCCTGGGCGCCAACTGGCCCTGCTGCGCCAACGCCTGGACAGCCTCGCCGAACGCCTGCCCCGCGCCATGCGCGAGGGCCTCAAGGCGCGTCGCCTGGAGCTGCAAAGCCAGGTGCAGACGTTGCAGGTGGTGAGCCCGCTGGCCACCCTGGGCCGTGGCTACAGCATCCTGCTGGACGAGCGCGGCCAGGCCATTCGCAATGCTGCGCAAACCCACACCGGCCAGCGCCTGACTGCGCGCCTCGGTGAAGGCCAATTGCAAGTGCGGGTGGAAGACAACCACCTGACACCCGTTACCCTCTCGTTATTGGATTGATTGATGCCACGTCTCTTTAGTGTGTTGATGCTGCTGTGCCTCGCCTTCAACGCCCACGCCGACAGCTACATCACCCGCACCCTTAACAAACCGGTGCCTGGTGGCGTGGCCGTGGTCGAACTGGGCCCTTCGGCCACCGCGCCGAAGGCTACCTATCAGGGCAAACCGGTTCTGGTGGTGAAGGAGCAGGACAACTGGCTGGCAATTGTCGGCATCCCATTGACCGTCAAGCCGGGCAATGAGCGGATCAGCAGCGGTGGGCGCAACCTGCCGTTTATCGTCGGCTACAAGAAGTACCCGGAGCAGCGCATTACCTTGAAAAACAAAAGCCAGGTCAACCCCGACCCAGCGCAACTCAAGCGCATCGAGGCGGAGCTGGCGGTACAGATCAAGGCTTACCGCAGCTTCAGCCCGAACCTGCCGAGCAACCTGGTGCTGGATAAACCGGTGAACGGGCCACTGTCGAGCAAGTTCGGCGTGCGCCGCTTCTTCAACGGCGAAGAGCGCAACCCCCACTCCGGTCTGGACTTCGCCGTACCGGCAGGCACCCCGATCAAAACCCCGGCGAACGGTAAAGTCATCCTCACCGGCAACTACTTCTTCAACGGCAACACAGTGTTCGTCGATCATGGCCAGGGCTTTATCAGCATGTTCTGCCATATGTCGAAAATTGACGTAAAAGTCGGCGATCAACTCACTCGCGGCGCAGTGGTCGGCAAGGTCGGTTCGACGGGCCGAGCGACCGGGCCGCATATGCATTGGAACATCAGCCTGAACGATGCGCGGGTCGACCCGGCGATCTTTATCGGCGCGTTCCAACCTTGAATGATGTAATTGCGCGGTCGATAACGGGCGCGCAATTAAAACCAGCCCCAAGACAATTAACCACCATAAAATCTGGTTTCCCACGCCAATAGCAGAACTTATCTCAATTTTTCTCGACTGCTTGCCATCTTTCACCCCGGCGGTTAGGGTTGAGCTTATGAAAACCTCTCACACCCTCATTCAGCTCCGCCAGCACCGCAGCCTGTGCCTCGTCAGCGCACGACTGCCAGGCTGAAACGATCTGCCTCGTCCAAAGCGTCATTCCCAAAAATAGTTACACGGCAGGCCGCCTTTTCTCGGCCCCTACAACAAAGGATTTCCCGATGAGCATGCTCAAAGACCCGTCTTCGAAGTACCGCGCGTTCCCGACTATCGACATCCCGGACCGCACTTGGCCGTCGAAAACCATCACCGAGGCGCCGATCTGGTGCAGCTCCGACCTGCGTGATGGCAACCAGTCGCTGATCGAACCGATGGACGCGGTGAAAAAGCTGCGTTTCTGGAAGACTCTGGTTGCTGTTGGTGTGAAAGAAATCGAAGCCTCGTTCCCGGCCGCTTCGCAAACCGACTTCGACTTTGTGCGTACCCTGATCGAAGACAACCACATCCCCGAGGACACCACTATCCAGGTGCTGACCCAGGGCCGTGAAGACTTGATCGCACGCACCTTCGAATCGCTGCGCGGCGCCAAAAAGGCCATCGTGCACTTGTATAACGCCACCTCGCCGTCGTTCCGCCGCATCGTGTTCAACCAGGACAAGGAAGGCATCAAGGCCATCGCGGTCAACGCTGCCAAGCTGTTCGTCAAATACGCCGCTCAGCAGCCGGAAACCCAGTGGACCTTCGAATACTCCCCGGAGACCTTCAGCGCCACTGAGCTGGAGTTCGCCAAGGAAGTCTGTGACGCGGTGATCGAGGTGTGGAACCCGACGCCTGAACACAAGATGATCCTCAACCTGCCGGCCACTGTGGAGTGCGCCACGCCGAACATCTATGCCGACCAGATCGAGTGGTTCGGTCGCCATATCAACCGTCGTGACAGCGTGATCATCAGCCTGCACACCCACAACGACCGTGGCACCGGCGTGGCCGCCACCGAGCTGGGCCTGATGGCCGGCGCCGACCGCGTCGAAGGCTGCCTGTTCGGTAACGGCGAGCGTACCGGTAACGTCGACCTGGTCACCGTGGCACTGAACATGTACACCCAGGGCCTCGACCCGCAGCTGGACTTTTCCGACATCGACGGCGTGCGCAAAGTTGTCGAGGAATGCAACCAGATTCAGGTGCACCCACGCCACCCGTACGTTGGCGACCTGGTGCACACCGCGTTCTCCGGCTCCCACCAGGACGCAATCCGCAAGGGTTTTACCCAGCAGAAAGCCGATGCGCTCTGGGAAGTGCCGTACTTGCCGATCGACCCAGCCGACATTGGCCGCAGCTACGAGGCGGTGATCCGCGTGAACAGCCAGTCGGGCAAAGGCGGCATCGCCTACCTGCTGGAGCAGGAATACGACATCAGCTTGCCGCGTCGCATGCAGATCGAGTTCAGCCAGGTGGTACAGGCCGAAACCGACCGCGTGGGCCTGGAAATGACCGCGCCGCAGATCTACGCCTTGCTGCAGCGGGAATACCTGCAAGCCAACACCCCGTACGCGCTGGTCAGCCATCGCCTGCAGGAAGAAAACGGCAACAGTTTTGTCGAGGTAGAAGTCTCGGGCAAGGGCCAGGGCGAAACCAACCTGCACTGGAAAGGCAAAGGTAACGGCGCCTTGGAAGCGCTGGTGGCCGGCCTGCCGATTGGCGTAGAGATCATGGACTACAACGAACATGCCATCGGTGCAGGCACCAACGCCAAGGCGGCGGCCTACATTGAGCTGCGTGTGAATGGCGAACGCCCGGTGCATGGCGTGGGCATTGATGAAAACATCACCACGGCCAGCTTCAAGGCGCTGTTCAGTGCGCTGAACCGCTCGCTGAGCCAGCAGGAAGCGAAAGCGGCGTAAGCACTTACCGCTGAAATGCAAAAGGCCCCTGGGTGAGAATCCAGGGGCCTTTTTGTTGGGCTTTGAAAATGTGCTTTCTGGAGGGGCCTCATCGCGGGCAAGCCCGCTCCCACATTTGGAATGCATTCACCTGTGGGAGCGGGCTTGCCCGCGATAACGGTGTATCAGACGAACTGAAAGCGATCAGCATCCAGGTTCGCCGGAAACTTAGTGCGATACGCCGCCAATTCCGCCGCATTCAGGCACACCTGAAATACCCCATCCGCCTCCCCCGCACTCAGCAAAGTCTCACCCTGGAAATCCAGCACCTGGCTGTCTCCCGTGTAGGCAAAACCCTTGCCGTCCGTGCCCACCCGATTCACCGCCGCCACATAGCACAGGTTCTCGATGGCCCGCGCCGGCAACAGGCGGTTCCAGTGATGACGCCGCGCACCCGGCCAGTTGGCGGTATACAGCAGCAGGTCGGTGTCCTGTGCATCACGGCTCCACACCGGAAAGCGCAGGTCGTAGCAAATCAGCGGGCGAATGCGCCAACCCTTCAATTCAAACTGCACCTGGCGTTCGCCCGGTGTGTAATGGTCATGCTCACCCGCCATACGAAACAGATGGCGCTTGTCGTAATGCAGCACCTCACCGTCCGGCCGCGCCCACAGCAGGCGGTTGCGGTGGCTGCCGTCGGCGGCCCGGATGATCACGCTGCCGGTGATCACCGCGTGGTACTTTGCCGCCTGGGCTTGCAGCCAGCGGTGAGCCGGGCCGTTTTCCGGCTCGGCGAGGGTTTCTGACGCCATGGAGAACCCGGTGGTGAACATCTCCGGCAATACAATCAGGTCGGCGCCCTTGGCCTGCTCCAGCAGCAGTTCGAAATGTTCGAGATTGGCCTGGCGGTCGTGCCAGGCCAGGCTGGTCTGGACCAGGGCGATATTCAGGTCAGGCAATGCAGTCAGATCACGCATAGTTTCTCGGCTGCTTGTTGCAGCGTCTCCTCGCGTTTGGCAAAGCACAGGCGCACCAGGCGCTGGCCTTGGGGTGGGTTCTGGTAGAACACCGAGACCGGAATCGTCGCCACACCGTGCTCGCGGGTCATCCACAGTGACATGGCGACGTCATCCAGGTCCGGGCGAATCTGTGAGTAATCCACCAGTTGGAAGTAGGTGCCGGTCACCCGGGTAAAGCTGAAGCGCGACGGCGCCAGCAGGTCGCAGAACACATCGCGCTTGGCCTGATAAAAGGCCGGCAATTCATCGACGTGTTCCGGGTGTTCGGCCATGAAGTCAGCCAAAGCGTACTGCAACGGGGTCACGCCGCAGAAGTTGACGTATTGATGCACCTTGCGCAGTTCGGCGGTCAGGGCGGGTGGCGCGACCACGTAGCCGGTTTTCCAGCCGGTCACGTGGTACGTCTTGCCGAACGAGCTGACCACGAACGCACGTTGATACAGCTCTTGGTGGGCCAGCACGCTGACATGAGGCACGCCGTCGAACACCAAGTGTTCATAGACCTCATCGCTGACCAGGTAGATATCGCGGTCGCGGATCAGGTCGGCCAACTGGTCCAGCTCGGCGCGGCTGATCAGCGCGCCGGTGGGGTTGTGCGGGGTGTTGAGGATGATCATGCGCGTGCGCGGTGAGAGCGCGGCCTCGATTTTTTCGAAGTCCAGCGCAAAGCCTTGCAGGCTCAATTGCACATGCACGCAGCGGCCACCGGCCAGCTCTACCGAGGGCTCATAGCTGTCGTAGCAGGGGTCGAACACGATGACTTCATCGCCGCTACGGATTACGGCCTGGATCGCGCAGAAGATTGCCTCGGTGGCGCCAGGGGTGATGGTCACTTCGCTGTCGGCATTCACCGTGGCGCCATAGCTGCGGGCGATCTTGGCTGCCACTTGCTGACGCAACACCGGCAGGCCGGTCATCGGCGCGTACTGGTTATGGCCGAGGGCGATATGTTTGCCCACGGCGTCGAGCAACGCCTGGGGGCCGTTGAAGTCGGGAAAGCCCTGGGACAGGTTGAGCGCGCCGGTTTCGGCAGCGAGTTGCGACATGGTGGTGAAGATAGTGGTGCCGACATTCGGCAGCTTACTGGTGATCATGGGAGCCCCCTTCGGGTGAGCTGCAAGTTTTAAGCTGCAAGCTGCGAGCAGGTCAAGCCAGCAATCCACCAGGCACAAAAAAGGGCTCAAAAAGAGCCCTTTCTTGCAGCTTGTAGCTTACAACTTGACGCTGCGGCTATTTCTTATCGCGGCGCTTCTTGTCGGCCTTCTTGTGGTGAGTCATCAAACGACGCTTCTTGTTCACCTGACGGTCAGTCAAGGTGTTCTTGTTGCCTTCGTATGGGTTCTCGCCACCCTTGAACTCGATACGGATCGGCGTACCGACCAGTTTCAAGACACGGCGGTAGGTGTTTTCCAGGTAACGCACATAGGATTTAGGCACCTTCTCGATCTGGTTACCGTGGATCACGATAATCGGCGGGTTGGCACCACCCAAGTGGGCGTAACGCAGTTTGATCCGACGGTTGTTGACCATCGGCGGTGCGTGCTCGCCAACCGCGTCTTCGAGAATCTGGGTCAGACGGTTGGTTGGCCAGCGGGTGACCGCGGACTTGAACGAGTTCTGTACGGACGCGTAGAGGTTGCCCACGCCGGTGCCGTGCAGTGCCGAGATAAAGTGGATATCAGCGAACTCGACAAAGAACAGGCGACGCTGCAGCTCGATCTTGACGAAATCGCGCTCGCTTGGCGTCATGCCGTCCCACTTGTTGATCGCGATCACCAGGGCGCGACCGGCTTCCAGGGCAAAGCCCAGCAAGTTGAGGTCGTGGTCCACCACGCCTTCCCGGGCGTCCATCACGAAGATCACCACGTTGGCGTCTTTGATCGCCTGCAGGGTTTTGACCACCGAGAACTTTTCAACTTCCTCGTGGATCTTGCCGCGCTTGCGCACACCGGCGGTGTCGATCAGCGTGTACTTCTCGTCGTTACGCTCGAACGGGATATAGATACTGTCACGGGTGGTGCCGGGCTGGTCGTACACGATAACCCGGTCTTCACCGAGCATGCGGTTAACCAGGGTCGACTTGCCCACGTTCGGGCGGCCGATGATGGCAATCTTGATCCCGTCTTTTTCGCTTGGGCCAGGAATGCGCTTGGCTTCCTCACCTTCGGCAACGATTTCTTCTTCGCCCTCTTCTTCCTCGACGTCATCCTTGGGGAAGTCGCGCAGGGCGATTTCCAGCATCTGGGTGATGCCGCGACCATGCGCACCGGCGACCGGGATTGCATCGCCCAGGCCCATCGGGCTGAATTCGGCACGGGCCGCCTCAGGATCAATGTTGTCGATCTTGTTGGCGACCAGATAGGAACGCTTGTTGCGCTTGCGCAGGTGCTCGCCAATCATCTGGTCGGCAGCGGTATAGCCCGCACGGGCGTCCACCAGGAACAACACGACATCAGCTTCTTCAATGGCCAGCAGCGACTGCTCGGCCATTTTTTCGTCCATGCCATGCTCGTCACCGGAGATACCACCGGTGTCGACGATAATGTAGGAGCGCCCTTGCCACTTTGCCTCACCGTATTGGCGATCACGGGTCAGACCGGACAAGTCGCCGACGATTGCGTCGCGAGTCCTGGTCAGGCGGTTGAACAAGGTGGACTTGCCGACGTTAGGTCGGCCCACCAGGGCGATTACGGGAACCATGCGGCTCTCCACTTCGTTATTTCAGAAAATACAAAAGCCGCTGCATGGCAGCGGCTGGTGCTCGGGGCAGCATATTCAAATGCCGCATGCCCCGCCAAAGCGGGGCCGCCTGGGTGTTACCCCAAGCATAGTTCTTACTTGATGGTCAGGGCTTCCAGCTTGCCGCTGTTGCCAAACACATAAAGCATGTTACCCACAACCAGCGGACGGGCACGCAGACCGTCGCTGTCGATACGCTCACGACCTACAAAGCGACCGTCCACCTGGCTCAGCAGGTGCAGGTAGCCTTCGAAGTCGCCTACCGCTACGTAGCTGGAGAATACTTCCGGTGCCGACAGTTGACGGCGAGCCAGCGAGTCGTTGCTCCACAGTGCAGTGGTGGAACGCTCGTCGACACTTTCAACGGTGCCGGACGCCAGGCTTACATAGACGCTGCCAAACCCTTGGGCGACACCGGCGTAGCTGGAAGCATCACGCTGCCAGTTGACGCGGCCGCTCTGCAGATCCAGTGCGGCAACGCGGCCCTGATACGTGGCGACGTAGAGGGTTTCACCCGACAGCAGCAAGCCACCGTCGATGTCCACTACACGGTCCAGTTCGGAGCGACCTTGCGGTATAGCCACACGGGTTTCCCAGGCTGGCACGCCGTTCTGGGTATTCAGGGCGACCACTTTACCGGTCGACAGACCTGCAACGGCCAGATTGTTGGTCACAATCGGACCACTGGTCCCGCGCAAGGTCAGCACCGCCGGGGTGCTGTCGTATAACCAGCGCTGTTCGCCAGTGCTGGCGTCAAGGCCGATTACACGGTCGTCCTGGGTTTGCACCACGACGATATCGCCGTTGGTGGCAGGCGGTGCGAGCACTTCACTGGTCACGCGAGCGCGCCATTTCTCTTCACCGGTGCTGGAATCCAGCGCCACGACTTCGCCCTTCAGTGTGCCGAGCATCACCAGGCCATAACCCACGCCTACGGCGCCGGACACTGGCAATTCAAGGTCTTTCTTCCACTTCACGTCGCCGTTCAGGCGATCCATGGAGATCACCACGCCGGTTACGTCAGCGGCCACAATGTTGTCACCGTCGATTGCCGGCACCAACATGTTGTAGGTGTCGCCCTGGCCGTCACCGATGGAGCGGCTCCATTGCTTTTGCAGGACCACTTCTTCCTTGAAGCTGGTCAGCTCGGCCGGAGGCAGTTCTTTTTTACTGTTGCTGCTGCAACCCGCGGCCAGAACGGCCAGAGCCAGCAATGCTGCATGTTTCCAACGGATCACGTCACGCATCCCCTTTGGCCAAGTCGTCCAGCTTGATTTGTAAGCCACCGACCGCCGCTTCATCAGACAGCGCCGCCTTGGCTTTTTTGTACGCAGCATTGGCTTCGTCGGTACGACCCAATTGGACCAACAGGTCACCCTTGAGCTCTTCGCGAGTGGCTACAAATGCCTTGTCAGCATCGCCGTCGAGCAGTTTGAGTGCTTCGTCAGCCTTGTTCTGTGCCGCCAACACCTGAGCCAGACGCTGACGTGCGATTTCACCCAGGGTCGGGTTGGTCGGCTTGTCGGCAATGGCCTTCAGTTCGGAGGCTGCATCATCCAGCTTGCCGGTGTCGACCGCGACTTTCGCGACGAACAGGCTACCGTATTGGGCGTAGGTGCTACCGCCGAATTCGTTTTTCAGCTTGCCGGCCAGGCCCGCAACCTGTGCAGGGTCCGGCTTGCCGTCAGGCGTGAGCGTGGTTTCCAGCAATTGCTGATAGAGGATCGAGGCGCCCTGGGACTGGTTGGCCTGATACTTGGTCCAGGCTTGCCAGCCGAACACCACCACTAAAGCCAGCAGACCGCCAGTAACCAGAGGCTTGCCGTTACGCTGCCACCAGTCTTTGAACTCGGCCAACTGCTCATCATCAGTACTCGACACCCCAATACTCCTTAATCGCTAAATTCGGCTGTTCGACAGCTTCAACCCTGCACGACGCAGGTGGCCAAGTGCGCGGCGAGCGCATCAAAGGCAATGTTCTGTTGCTCGCCCTGGCCACGCAGGGGTTTGAAACCTATCACTTGCTGGGCCAATTCGTCATCGCCGAGGATCAGTGCATACAGCGCACCGCTCTTGTCGGCCTTCTTGAACTGGCTCTTGAAGCTGCCGGCGCCGGCATTGATCTGCAGGCGCAGGTTCGGCAGTTGGTCGCGCACTTTTTCGCTCAGGGCCAGGGCAGCCAGTTCGGCGGCCTCGCCAAAGGCGCACAGGTACACATCCACCTGACGGGAGATTTCTTCGGGGACCTGCTCCAGGGTTTCCAGCAGCAGTATCAGCCGCTCGATGCCCATGGCAAAACCCACGCCCGTAGTTGGCTTGCCGCCCATCTGCTCGACCAGGCCGTCGTAACGGCCCCCGGCACACACGGTGCCTTGGGCGCCGAGCTTATCGGTGACCCATTCGAACACGGTCTTGCTGTAGTAATCGAGGCCGCGCACCAGTTTCGGGTTGATCACGTAGGGAATCCCGGCCGCGTCCAGGCGAGCCTTGAGGCCCTCGAAGTGGGTACGGGATTCGTCGTCCAGGTAGTCGGCCATTTTCGGCGCGTCGACCAGCACGGCTTGGGTGTCGGCGTTCTTGGTATCCAGCACGCGCAACGGGTTGGTTTTCAGACGGCGCTGGCTGTCTTCGTCCAACTTGTCCAGACGGGCAGACAGGAACTCCACCAGGGCTTCGCGGTAGCGGCCCCGGGATTCGCTGGTGCCCAGGCTGTTCAGCTCAAGTTTAACTGCGTCGCGAATACCCAGCATGCCCCACAAGCGCCAGGTCAGCACGATCAGCTCGGCGTCGATGTCCGGACCGTCAAGGTTGAACACTTCCAGGCCAATCTGGTGGAACTGGCGATAACGGCCTTTTTGCGGGCGCTCGTGACGGAACATCGGGCCGATGTACCACAGCTTCTGCGGCTGGCCGCCACCGGTGAGGCCATGCTCAAGCACGGCACGCACGCACGCGGCAGTGCCTTCCGGACGCAGGGTCAGGGAGTCGCCGTTACGGTCTTCAAAGGTGTACATCTCTTTTTCGACGATGTCGGTCACTTCACCGATGGAGCGTTTGAACAGCTCGGTGAACTCGACGATCGGCATGCGGATCTGTTTGTAACCGTAGTTATCCAGCAGGCGCGCGACCGTACTCTCGAAGTAGCGCCACAGTGGCGTCTGCTCCGGCAGGATGTCGTTCATGCCACGAATGGCTTGCAGAGACTTGCTCACATCAAATCCTTAAATTCGTTCAATCAGCCGCGCGCGATCAGCGCTGCGTCAGCTGCAACCTTTTCGGCTGCTTTCTGGCGGATCAGCTTTTCCAGCTCATCCACAAGATTGTCATTCGTCAACTTCTGCGACGGCTTGCCGTCGATGTAAATCAGGTTCGGTGTACCACCGGTCAAACCCACATGGGCCTCTTTGGCTTCACCCGGCCCGTTGACCACACAGCCAATGACCGCAACATCCAGCGGCACCAGCAGGTCTTCGAGGCGCAATTCCAGGTCGTTCATGGTTTTCACCACGTCGAAGTTCTGCCGCGAGCAGCTCGGGCAGGCAATGAAGTTGATGCCACGGGAGCGCAAACGCAGGGATTTGAGAATGTCGTAACCGACCTTCACTTCCTCTACAGGGTCTGCCGCGAGGGAGATGCGGATAGTATCGCCAATCCCTTCGGCGAGCAGCATACCGAGACCCACCGCAGATTTCACTGTGCCTGAGCGTAAACCGCCAGCTTCGGTGATACCCAGGTGCAGCGGCTGCACGATTTCCTTGGCCAGCAGGCGGTAGGCTTCTACCGCCATGAACACGTCGGATGCCTTTACGCTGACCTTGAAGTCCTGGAAATTCAGGCGTTCAAGGTGTTCAACGTGTCTCAGCGCCGATTCAACCAGCGCTGCCGGTGTCGGCTCGCCGTATTTTTTTTGCAGGTCTTTTTCCAGTGAACCGGCGTTGACGCCGATGCGGATCGGAATGCCACGGTCGCGAGCAGCGTCAACCACGGCACGTACACGGTCTTCGCGACCGATGTTGCCCGGGTTGATACGCAGACAGTCCACACCCAGTTCGGCCACGCGCAGTGCGATCTTGTAATCGAAGTGAATGTCGGCAACCAGCGGCACCTTGACCAGTTGCTTGATGCGGCCAAAGGCTTCGGCAGCGTCCATGTCCGGCACGGACACCCGAACGATGTCCACGCCGGCGGCTTCCAGACGATTGATCTGGGCGACGGTGGCGGCCACATCATTGGTGTCGCTGTTGGTCATGCTCTGCACCGCGATGGGGGCATCGCCACCCACCGGCACCGAGCCGACCCAGATCTTGCGCGATACGCGACGTTTGATTGGAGATTCGCCGTGCATGACTATTGTCCCAACTTGAGGCGAGCGGTCTCGCCACTGGTGAACGGCGCTACGTCAACAGGCTGGCCGTTGTAGGCCACTTGCGCGCCACGGGCAAAGCCCAGACGCAGCGTCAAAGGAGGCTTGCCGCCCTGGTCAAGAGTATCTCCCTTACGCTTCAGACCGCTAAACAGCACTTTGCCATTGCCATCGGTGACTTGCGTCCAGCAATCAGCGATGAAGGTAATCTGTACGCGCCCGTCACCGGCGATCAACGCTGGGGTGGTGGGCGGCGACATCGCCGGGGCGGCCGTGGCGGCTGGCGTGGTGGTCGCTGGAGCCGCTACTGGAGCAGCCGGTGTATGAGCCGGGGCAGCCGGGGCTTGAGCTGGCGCAGCAGGCGCGGGTACGGCGGCCTCGGCAGGAGCAGTTTCCGGCGCGGTTGGCTCAGTGGTCGCTGGCACCTCAGGTGCGGCCTGACCTTCGACGACGGCCTGGTCTTCCGGCTCATCCAGCGGATGAATCTGGGTGGTGCCGTCGGCGCTTTCGACTTCGACGTGCTCCATGGCGTTGCTGGTCAGGTCTTTGCTGCGCTGGGAGGTCTGGTCTTGCCACCAGACAAAGCCGCCGCCAATCACGGCGATCAGCAGCAACAGGCTGACAATCCGCAAAATAGTGTGGGAAACCCGTACCGGTTCTTCAATGCGACCCAACCCATGCACATTGCTGCCCTGGGAGTCGGTGCCGGTGAACTGGTCGAATTCCTGGACCAGCACGGTCTGATCAATGCCCAGCAACTTGGCGTAGGCACGGATATAGCCGCGGGCGAAGGTATGCCCAGGCAGCTTGTCGAACGCGCCCGCTTCCAGATTGCCCAAAGACGTAGTGGTCAAATTGAGCTTGAGGGCCACTTCTGCCAGCGACCAACCATTGCTTTCGCGGGCCTGACGCAAGGTCTCGCCTGGGTTTACGCGATTAGCTGCTACAACTTCCGGGTGCGCCGCTTTCATCATTGCTCCGACAGGTATTGCTGATATTCCGGCGTACCGGGATAGAGTCGTTCGAGTTGCTGGCCAAAACGTGCGGCCGTGTCGCGTTCATCATGAACTGTCGCCAGGCGCACACCGAGCAATAGACTACGTGCATTTTGCCCACTGAGCAGGCTAAAACGCTCGTAATAGTCACGTGCCGGCACATAATGCCTGTCTTCGTAAGACAACTCAGCCATTTCGAGCAAAGCGCGTGGCTGGCGACTGTTCAAATGCAGGGCTTTTTCCAGATGCTGGCGGGCGCTGTCACGCTGACCGAGGCGCATCGAGGCCACCCCAAGGTTCTCGAACACTCGCGAGCGTTCAGGATAGAGGGTATCGGCGCTGGCTTTCTGGAAATAAAGGGCTGCCTGGTCATAACGTTTCTGCTCGAACAGGAAGCTGCCGTAGTTATTCAGCAGCCGCGGGTCGGCGGGACGTGAGGCCAGGGCCTTGTGGAAATATTGCTCGGCCAGCTCAGGCTCGGCCTGGGCGTGGAACACCAGGGCCAGTGCCGCATTGGCGTCGGCATCGTCGCTGTCCAGCGCCAGGGCCTTTTTCAACGGCACCTTGGCCTGCTCGCTCATACCTTGCTGCAGGTAACCCAAGCCCAGTTGCACATAGGCAACTCGCGCCTCGTCACGGCCCTTACCGGTTTGCAAAAGGCTGTCATGGCCCGATGAAACACATCCGGCGGCGAGGCCGGTAACAAGCAAAAGCAGCGCAAGGCGCAAGGGCATAGAGATCCTCTCTCAGATTCGATTCACAGCAATTTGCGGCAAATCTTCGGCGGCGTTAAGTTCGCGCACGGCGATATAACGTTCGCTGCGGCGGGTGCGATCCATCACTTGCCCTACCAATTGGCCACAGGCAGCGTCGATGTCTTCACCACGGGTGGTGCGTACGGTGACGTTGTAGCCGGCCTGGTGCAGTTGATCCTGGAAACGGCGGATGGCGTTGTTGCTCGGCCGCTCGTAGCCAGAATGTGGAAACGGGTTAAACGGAATCAGGTTGATCTTGCAGGGGGTGTTCTTGAGCAACTCGATCATCTCGACCGCGTGCTCAACCTTGTCGTTGACGTCCTTGAGCATCGTGTACTCAATGGTCAGCACGCGCTTCTCACCAAGGGTCGCCATGTAACGCTGGCAAGATTCGAGCAGCATCTTAAGCGGATACTTCTTGTTGATCGGCACCAATTGGTTACGCAATGCGTCATTGGGTGCGTGCAGCGACAACGCCAGCGAGACGTCGATGTGCTTGGCCAGCTCATCAATCATCGGCACTACGCCGGAGGTCGACAGGGTCACACGGCGCTTGGAGATGCCGTAGCCCAGGTCGTCCATCATCAAATGCATGGCCGCGATCACGTTGTCGAAGTTCAGCAGCGGCTCACCCATGCCCATCATCACCACGTTGGTGATGGCACGGTCGACGGTCGCCGGGACGCTGCCAAAGGATTTGTTGGCAATCCACACCTGGCCGATGACCTCGGCGGCGGTGAGGTTGCTATTGAAGCCTTGCTTGCCGGTGGAGCAGAAACTGCAGTCCAGGGCACAGCCTGCCTGGGACGAAACGCACAAGGTGCCGCGTTTGCCCTGGGGAATGTACACGGTCTCGACGCAGCTGCCGGACGCCACGCGCACCACCCACTTACGGGTGCCGTCGCTGGAGATGTCCTCGCTGACCACTTCGGGACCACGGACTTCAGCAATGGCCTTGAGCTTGTCGCGCAGGGCCTTGCTGACGTTCGTCATGGCGTCGAAATCGTCGACGCCAAAGTGGTGAATCCACTTCATTACCTGACCGGCACGGAAACGCTTCTCCCCGATTGAGTCGAAGAATTTTTCCATTTCCTGTTGAGTCAGACCCAGCAGGTTGGTTTTAACAGTCGATGTAGTCATGGATTCACCCTCACTCTTTAAGCCGATGCTTAGCGAGCGGTTACTTCAGTAGCAGCGAAAAAGTACGAGATTTCGCGAGCAGCAGCGGCTTCGGAGTCCGAACCGTGAACAGCGTTGGCGTCGATGGACTCAGCGAAGTCAGCACGGATGGTGCCGGCAGCAGCTTCTTTAGGGTTGGTAGCGCCCATCAGCTCACGGTTCAGAGCGATAGCGTTTTCGCCTTCCAGAACCTGAACAACAACAGGGCCGGAGATCATGAACGCAACCAGGTCGCCGAAGAAGCCACGAGCGCTGTGCTCAGCGTAGAAGCCTTCAGCTTCAGCTTTGGACAGTTGCTTGAGTTTCGAAGCTACAACCTTCAGGCCGGCTTTTTCGAAACGAGTGGTGATCTCGCCGATGACGTTTTTTGCAACAGCGTCAGGCTTGATGATGGAGAAAGTACGTTGAACAGCCATGGTGTAACTCCAGAAACGGTAATTTACGAAAAATTAAACCCGCGAATTATACGCGGGTTCTTAGGTATTGCCTAACTGCGTAAAAAGGCGGCTCAGTCGTCTGCTTCTTCGATCCACAGACCCTGAATTGCCTCCAGAACCTTTTCGCCACCCCGATCCGGGATGTCATCAAAGTCCGGCAGCGCCATCACGAGGTCGCGCAACTTGACGAAGTTCACGGTAAGAGGATTGACCTCAGGATGCGCTTCAGCAAGTTGTATAGCGATTTCTTGTACATCAACCCATTTCAGGCTCATGACATTTCCTTGAATCAATGCGGCGCTTCGGCCGCATGGTTGAGCGAATACTTCGGAATTTCGACGGTGATGTCTTCAGTCCCGACCTTTGCCTGACAGCTTAGGCGAGAAGTCGCCTCCAGGCCCCACGCGCGATCCAGAAAGTCCTCTTCCAGCTCGTCCGCTTCTTCAAGCGAGTTGAAACCCTCGCGAATCACGCAGTGGCAGGTGGTGCAGGCGCAGACACCGCCGCACGCGCTTTCGATCTCGATATGGTTGTCATGGGCGACTTCGAGGATGGACTTGCCGGTCTCAGCCTCCACAACCATACCGTCCGGGCAATGCTCGGCGTGTGGCAGAAAAATGACCTGCGGCATTAATTATTCCTCGATTTCATTCAGGTTGCGCCCGGCCAGTGCGGCTTTCACCGTCTGATCCATGCGGCGGGCGGCAAAGGCATCAGTCACTTGCGACAGGCGCTTGGTCTGCTGCTCGATGGCGTAACCATCGTTGCCTTTCATCAGTTCGGCCAATTCCTGCATCTGCAGGTCGATGACCATGCGCTCTTCGGCATCCAGCAGGCGTTCGCCGTCGGCGTCCAAGGCGCCCTGCACCGCTTCGAGCAGGCGCTGAGCATCGACTTGCTGCTCACGCAATACACGGGCGACCTTGTCGTCACCCGCGTACTGGAACGAATCCTTGAGCATCTTGGCGATCTCGCCGTCGGTCAGGCCGTAGGACGGCTTGACCTGGATGCTGGCTTCAACGCCCGAGCCCAGCTCACGCGCAGCCACGCTGAGCAGGCCATCGGCGTCGACCTGGAAGGTCACGCGAATCTTCGCCGCACCGGCCACCATCGCCGGAATCCCGCGCAATTCAAAGCGCGCCAGAGAGCGGCAGTCGCTGATCAGCTCGCGCTCACCCTGCAGCACATGAATCATCATGGCCGTCTGGCCATCTTTGTAAGTAGTGAAGTCCTGGGCGCGAGCGACGGGGATGGTGGTGTTGCGTGGAATCACCTTCTCCATCAGGCCGCCCATGGTTTCCAGGCCCAGGGACAGCGGAATCACGTCCAACAGGAGCAGTTCGCCACCGTCGCGTTTGTTGCCGGCCAGGGTATCGGCCTGGATTGCAGCACCAATGGCCACCACTTGATCCGGGTCGATTTCCGTCAGTGGCTCGCGACCGAAGGCTTCAGCCACGGCCTGGCGAACACGCGGAACGCGGGTAGAACCACCGACCATGACCACGGCGCCGACGTCTTCCAGCTCGATACCGGAGTCACGCACAGCGCGGCGGCAGGCTTTGAGGCTGCGGGCGACCATCGGCTCGATCAACGAATCGAACGCTTCGCGGGTCAGTTGAGCCGACCAGGCGCCGTAGGAGACTTCAACGCTCGCAGCATCGGTCAACGCTTCCTTGGCAGCGCAGGCGGTTTGCAGCAGGTTACGCTGCGCGCCCGGGTCAAGGTCGGCCGACAAGCCGGCGCTGGTAATGATCCAGCCGGCAATGGCATGGTCGAAGTCATCGCCGCCCAGGGCACTGTCGCCGCCGGTGGCCAACACTTCAAACACGCCGCCGGTAAGGCGCAGGATCGAAATATCAAACGTACCGCCGCCCAGGTCATAAATAGCGACCAGGCCCTCAGCATGCTGATCCAGGCCATACGCCACAGCCGCAGCGGTCGGCTCGTTGAGCAGGCGCAGCACGGTCAGGCCGGCGAGTTTCGCCGCATCCTTGGTGGCTTGGCGCTGAGCATCATCGAAATACGCAGGAACGGTGATCACCGCGCCCACCAGCTCACCGCCCAAGGTGTTTTCCGCACGCTGGCGCAGCACCTTGAGGATATCGGCCGAGACCTCCACCGGGCTTTTCGGGCCCTGGATGGTGTCGATAAACGGCATATGGGATTCGCCGCCGACAAAACGGTACGGCAGCTGATCGCCCAATTGCTTGACGTCGGACAACCCACGACCCATCAAGCGCTTGACCGACAGCACGGTGTTCAAAGGGTCGCTAGACGCCGCCAGCTTCGCCGACTCACCGACTTCGGTGCGGTCAGCGTGATAGCGCACGGCAGACGGCAGGATTACCTGGCCATCAGCGTCGGGCAGCGGCTCGGACAGGCCGCTGCGCACGGCAGCAACCAGGGAATTGGTGGTGCCCAGGTCAATCCCCACCGCCAGTCGACGCTGGTGCGGTTGAGGGCTTTGGCCGGGTTCGGCGATTTGCAGTAGAGCCATGGTAATCAGGTCTTATCTGTCTATCAGGCGTGCATCACGGGCAGCACACTGGGTTAATCGTCGAGGCGCTCTTCTAGCTGGCGCACTTCGTAGGTGAGCTTGTCGAGGAACTGCATGCGACGCATCAGGCGTTCGGCCTGCTCACGTTGCGCTGCATCATCCCAACAGGCTGCGAAGCTTTCGTTCAGCTCATCCTGGGCCACTTTCAGACGACGCTTGAAGACCGCGACACCCGCCACATCGGCTTCGTCCTGCAAGTCTTCAAGCTCTTCGCGCCACTGCATCTGTTGCATCAGGAAGTCCGGATCGTGAACCGTGACTTCCAACGGCAACTCGCCACCGTTCATCGCGAGCAGGTAGCGCGCGCGTTTCGGAGGGCTTTTGAGCGTCTGATAGGCTTCATTGAGGCTGGCCGATTGCTCCAGGGCCAGGCGTTGCTCACGCTCGGAAGCGTCAGCGAAGCGGTCCGGATGCACCCCACGCGCCAACTCTCGGTAGCGCGTGGCAAGCTGCTCGAGGTCCAGCCGAAAACTCGGCTGCAGCTCGAATAAAGCGAAATGACAAGGAGTACCCACGAATAGCCTCAGATGTTGAAGCTTTCGCCGCAGCCACACTCACCGCGTACGTTGGGGTTGTTGAACTTGAAGCCTTCGTTCAACCCTTCCTTGACGAAATCGAGTTCGGTGCCGTCCAGATAGGTCAGGCTTTTAGGGTCGATGATCACTTTCTCGCCGTGACTCTCGAACACCTGGTCTTCCGCAACCACCTCGTCGACAAACTCCAGCACGTAGGCAAGGCCGGAACAGCCTGTGGTGCGAACACCCAGACGAATCCCCTCACCTTTACCGCGCCCATTCAGGGAGCGGCGAATGTGCTGCGCAGCCGCTTCTGTCATGCTGATAGCCATCGTTGACTCCTTACTCGTCGCCAAATGCTTAGATCAAGCCTTTCTTCTGCTTGTAGTCGCGAACAGCCGCCTTGATGGCGTCTTCAGCGAGTACCGAGCAGTGGATTTTAACTGGCGGCAGGGCCAGTTCTTCGGCCAGTTGGGTGTTGCTGATAGTTACAGCCTCATCCAGGGTCTTGCCTTTCATCCATTCGGTCGCCAGGGAGCTGGAGGCGATGGCCGAACCGCAGCCGTAGGTCTTGAACTTGGCGTCTTCGATAACGCCAGCGTCGTTGACCTTGATCTGCAGGCGCATCACATCGCCGCACGCCGGAGCGCCGACCATGCCGGTGCCGACATCTGGATCTTCCGCGTTCATCTTGCCGACGTTGCGCGGGTTTTCGTAGTGGTCGATGACCTTTTCGCTGTAAGCCATGGTACTGAATCCTCACTCATCAGGGCCGCTCTGGAACCCTGTAAAAACGCCTGCGTTTTCCGCCACGTTCCTACAGAGCTTGGGTGGCGGCTTCTATATTTAGTGTGCCGCCCACTCGATCTTGGAAATGTCTACGCCGTCTTTGTACATGTCCCACAGCGGGGACAGAACGCGGAGTTTGTTGACGGCCTCGCAGACCTTCTGCGCGGCGTAGTCGACTTGTTCTTCGGTGGTGAAGCGGCCGAACGTAAAGCGGATCGAGCTGTGTGCCAGTTCGTCGTTGCGGCCCAGGGCGCGCAAAACGTACGAAGGCTCAAGGGACGCCGAGGTGCAGGCCGAACCGGACGAAACCGCCAGGTCCTTGAGCGCCATGATCAGCGACTCGCCTTCGACATAGTTGAAGCTCAAATTCAGGTTGTGCGGCACACGGGCGGTCATGCTGCCGTTGATGTACAGCTCTTCAAGGTTCTCGACCTGCTTGTAGAAGCGATCGCTCAGGGCCTTGATGCGCACGTTTTCGGCAGCCATGTCTTCCTTGGCTACACGGAAAGCTTCGCCCATACCGACGATCTGGTGGGTCGCCAGGGTGCCGGAACGCATGCCGCGCTCGTGACCGCCGCCGTGCATGGTGGCTTCGATGCGCACGCGAGGCTTGCGGCTGACGTACAGCGCGCCGATGCCTTTAGGGCCGTAGGTCTTGTGGGCGGAGAACGACATCAGGTCGACTTTCAGCTTCGACAGGTCGATGTCGACCTTGCCGGTGGACTGAGCCGCGTCGACGTGCAGCAGGATGCCCTTGGAACGGGTCAGCTCGCCGATGGCCGCGATGTCGTTGATGGTGCCGATTTCGTTGTTCACGTGGATCACGGAAACCAGGATGGTGTCTTCACGCAGCGCGGCTTCGATCATGGCCGGGGTGACGATACCGTCGGTAGTCGGCTCAAGGTAGGTAACCTCGAAACCTTCACGCTCCAGTTGGCGCATGGTGTCGAGGACAGCCTTGTGCTCAATCTTGGTGGTGATCAGGTGCTTGCCTTTGGTCGCGTAGAAATGCGCGGCGCCCTTGATTGCCAGGTTGTCGGACTCGGTGGCACCGGAGGTCCAGACGATTTCACGCGGGTCTGCGCCAACCAGGTCAGCGACCTGGCGACGAGCGTTTTCGACCGCTTCCTCGGCTTTCCAGCCGAATACGTGGGAACGGGACGCCGGGTTGCCGAAGTTTCCGTCAACCAGCAGGCATTCGCTCATCTTTTGCGCGACACGCGGATCAACCGGGGTGGTCGCTGAGTAATCAAGGTAAATCGGCAATTTCATGGACTTTCTCCTAAATCAGGCTGGCTGGCGTGCCGTTAGCTCTGCGGCTGTCACTCGACGGCGGACGCTTCGATCTTGTCCAGACGCGGCGCCTTGGTGTTGCAACGGCGCTGGTCCTGACGCTGGGCTACTTCTTGTACCTCACGGCGAGTCACAAGATCAGCCAAGCTGATACCACTCAAAAACTCATGGATCTGCAGGCTCAAGTCACACCACAAGTGGTGCGTCAGGCAGGTGTCGCCGGCATGGCAATCACCCAAACCCTGGCATTTGGTGGCATCGACGGATTCGTTCACTGCGTCGATTACCTGGGCTACCTGGATGCCCTGCATATCGCGGGACAGTTGATAGCCGCCACCCGGCCCACGTACGCTGGAAACCAGATTGCTACGGCGCAACTTGGCGAACAGCTGTTCGAGGTAGGACAGGGAAATGCCTTGGCGCTCGGAGATATCGGCCAGGGACACCGGCCCAGTTTGCGCGTGCAAGGCCAGGTCAAGCATGGCGGTCACCGCGTATCGGCCTTTTGTAGTCAGTCTCATGGACAAGTACCAAGGTGTTTCAGAATGGGGGCAAGTATGCTATTCCCGAGTATTTAAGTCAACTATAAGACCTAGTACTTTAGTCAGGATTACCCGTAAAAAGGGCGCGCGAATCATAGCAGGGTGGGGCGGGATGGACCAGCGAGAACAGGGCCAAGCCGGGATTCCGAGACCAATGGAGGTCAAAATGTGGGAGGGGGCTTGCCCCCGATAGCGGTGGATCAGTCAATAAATATCGTGGCTGACCCATTGCCATCGGAGGCAAGCCCCCTCCCACAGGGGTTTGTGGTGAACCCGAGACCTCAGCCTGCCTTGGTGGTGGCGGTTTCGCTCTTGATCTCGGCGAAGTCTTCTTCACGCAGCTCAGGCAGGTCCTTGGCGCAGTAGTTGCTGCCCAGTTCTTTCAAAGCGCCACACATGCCGTCCAGCTTGCCGTCCACCGCCTGCAGGTGATCGAGTAACTGGCCGATGGCACGCGCCACCGGGTCGGGCATGTCTTCGCTGACACCATAGGCATCAAAACCGATCTTCTCGGCCATGGCCTTACGCTTGGCTTCTTGCTCATCGCCAACTTCGGGTTTGACGATGATTCGGCCCGGGATACCCACAACCGTTGCACCAGGCGGCACAGCCTTGGTCACCACCGCATTGGAGCCAACCTTGGCACCCGCACCGACAGTGAACGGACCGAGCACCTTGGCGCCCGCGCCGACCACCACACCGTTTTCCAGGGTCGGGTGACGCTTGCCTTTATTCCAGCTGGTGCCACCCAAAGTCACGCCCTGATACAGGGTCACGTCATCACCGATCTCAGCGGTCTCGCCAATCACGATGCCCATGCCATGGTCGATAAAGAAGCGACGCCCCACCTTGGCGCCCGGGTGAATCTCGATCCCGGTCAACCAACGACCAAAGTTCGATACCAGCCGCGCCAGCCATTTCCAACCCATACCCCACAAGGCGCCGGACAGGCGGTGGATCCATATCGCGTGCATGCCCGGGTAGCAGGTCAGCACTTCAAAGGCGTTGCGCGCCGCCGGGTCACGGTGGAAAACACTCTGGATATCTTCTCGCAAACGCTCGAACATTTTTAATCCTTCCGCTTAAGAAGCTCGCCACGGGCCGCTTTCTGGGTTTCCGTGAGGATGCCACGCAATATATTCATTTCCGCTCGACTCACCGAGCTGCGCCCGTAAAGGCGGCGCAGGCGCGCCATCAAGTGCCGTGGCTTTTCCGGGTCGAGGAATTCGATGGCCACCAGGGTTTGCTCCAGGTGCTCATAGAATCGCTCCAACTCATCCATGGTGGCCAACTCGCCACTTTTGGTTGATGCCACTTCATCCTTTTCGACCTTGCTCGGCTGGCCTTCAGCCGCCAACCAGGCCATGCGCACTTCGTAACTCAACACCTGCACCGCTGCCCCGAGGTTCAGCGAACTGAACTCAGGGTCTGATGGAATGTGCACGTGATAATGACATCGCTGCAGCTCGTCATTGGTCAAGCCGGAATCTTCACGACCGAATACCAAGGCGATTTCAGCGCCACCGGCGGCCTCTTCCACCACTTTGGTGCCGCATTCGCGCGGATCCAGCAGTGGCCAGGGGATACGACGGTCGCGGGCGCTGGTGCCGAGCACGAGGTTGCAGCCGACCAAGGCGTCTTCCAGGGTGGCGACAACCTGGGCTTTTTCCAGGATGTCATTGGCGCCGGATGCACGGGCATCGGCCTCGTGGTGCGGGAACACACGCGGCTCGACCAGCACCAGGCGCGTCAGCCCCATGTTTTTCATGGCTCGCGCCACCCCACCGATATTGCCGGGATGACTGGTATTGACCAAGACGACACGAATGTTTTGCAGCAAGGGAGGCGCTCTCGGACACGGGAAAGGGGAGCAAATCTTACAGAACAGCCTAAGGTTATGCCATGAAAGGTAACGTCGTCCTTCACCTGAAGAAAGTTTCTGCTAGAATGCCCGGCTTTCTTTAACAACCTTAGGTGACACATCCATGCAGCCCATGCTGAATATCGCGCTGCGCGCCGCCCGCAGCGCCAGTGAATTGATCTTCCGCTCCATCGAGCGCCTGGATACCATCAAGGTCGACGAAAAAGACGCCAAGGATTATGTATCCGAGGTGGATCGCGCCGCCGAACAGAAAATCATCGACGCTCTGCGCAAGGCTTACCCTACCCACGGCATCCTGGGTGAAGAAACCGGCTTGCACAAAGGCAGCGGCGAAGGCGAAGACTACCTGTGGATCATCGACCCACTGGATGGCACCACCAACTTCCTGCGCGGCATCCCGCACTTTGCCGTGAGCATCGCGTGCAAATACCGTGGTCGCCTGGAACACGCCGTCGTACTTGACCCGGTTCGCCAGGAAGAATTCACCGCCAGCCGTGGCCGTGGCGCCCAGCTGAATGGTCGGCGCCTGCGCGTCAGCGGCCGCACCAGCCTGGACGGCGCCCTGCTGGGCACTGGCTTCCCGTTCCGTGACGACCAGATGGACAACCTGGAAAACTACCTGGGCATGTTCCGCGCCCTGGTTGGCCAGACCGCCGGCATCCGTCGCGCTGGCGCTGCGAGCCTGGACCTGGCTTACGTGGCTGCCGGTCGCTTTGATGCATTCTGGGAATCGGGCCTGTCCGAGTGGGACATGGCAGCAGGCGCCCTGCTGATCCAAGAGGCCGGCGGCCTGGTGAGCGACTTCACCGGTGGTCACGACTTCCTTGAGAAAGGCCACGTGGTTGCCGGCAACACCAAATGCTTCAAAGCAGTGCTGACGGCGATCCAGCCGCACCTGCCAGCTTCGCTGAAGCGTTAAGCGAGCGAGCACAAAAAAGCACCCCTAGGGGTGCTTTTTTTATGCCTGGGATTTGGTGCGAGCCTAAACCACCAGCACCACAAATCAAATATGGGAGGGGGCTTGCCGCCGATTGCAGTGGCTCAGCTAAAGATTCATTAACTGATCCACCGCCATCGGGGGCAAGCCCCCTCCCACATTTTGAATTGCACCAGGCCCTAAAATTACTGCTGGTTCTGACCCAGAACCAGACGGCCTTCCTTGTCGACCGGAATCTGGCCGCCCGGATCACGATCCATCCGCACCGAACCCTCCTTGCCATCCAGGGTGTAACGCACGTCATAACCGACAACCTTGTCACTGATGTCGTTAACGGTGTTACAACGAGTCTGGGTCGTGGTGTAGGTATCGCGGTTCTGCATGCCTTCCTGAACCTTGTTACCGGCGTAACCACCACCGACCGCACCGGCCACGGTGGCGAGCTTCTTGCCGTTACCGCCACCCACCTGGTTACCCAACAGGCCACCAGCCAGCGCACCGACCACCGTACCGACGATCTGATGCTGATCCTGCACCGGTTTCTGCCGGGTTACGGCGACGTCCTTGCAGACCTCGCGTGGGGTTTTGATCTGGGTTTTTACCGGCTGCACCGCCAGCACTTGCGCATACTCAGGGCCGCTTTTTACCAGGCTGTAGGTGGCAACAGCACCCCCGGCAGTCACACCGACAGCACCCAATACCGCACCAACCAGTAACGACTTGTTCACGTTGAACCTCCTGACCATCACAAACGGACCGAACGATCCGCGCTATACCCAGCCTTGGAGCAAAAAAAAAGGCACGAGTTCAATACTCGTGCCTTCTTTGTAACAGCAGATCAACAAGCGCCCATCAAGGACGGTCGTCGACCTCCTTGCCGGTAGCAGCAGGAGGGATCAAGTCTTCGCTGTTGAGGTTCAGCCAGATCAGCACCACGTTGGCGATGTAGATCGACGAGTAGGTGCCCGCCAGAACACCGATGAACAACGCCAGCGAGAAGCCCCACAGGTTGTCGCCACCGAAGATCATCAGCGCCGCGATCGCCAGCAAGGTAGAGATCGACGTCGCCATGGTCCGCAGCAGGGTCTGGGTGGTGGAGATGTTGATGTTCTCGATCAACGTCGCCTTGCGCAGCACACGGAAGTTCTCACGAACCCGGTCGAATACCACGATGGTGTCGTTCAGCGAGTAACCAATAATTGCCAACACCGCGGCCAATACCGTCAGGTCGAAGGTGATCTGGAAGTACGCCAGGATGCCCACGGTCACAACCACGTCGTGGATCAGCGACACAATGGCGCCGACACCGAACTTCCACTGAAAGCGGAACGCCAGGTAAATCATGATGCCGACCAGCGCCATCAGCATGCCGAGGCCGCCCTGGTCGCGCAGCTCTTCACCCACCTGCGGCCCCACGAACTCGACACGCTTGACCGCTGCCGGGTTGTCGCCACCCACCTTCTGCAATGCCTCGGCTACCTGGTGACCCAATTGCGGGTCTTCGCCAGGCATACGCACCAGCAGGTCGGTGGTTGCACCAAAGCTCTGCACGATGGCTTCGTGATAGCCGGCCTTGACCAGCTCGTTGCGCACCAGGGTAACGTCGGCCGGTTTCTCGTAGGTCAGCTCGATGAGCGTACCGCCGGTGAAGTCCAGACCGTAGTTCAGACCCTTATGGAACCAGCTGAACAACGCCAGAACGGTAAGGAGCACAGTGACGCCGAACGCAACGTTGCGAACGCCCATGAAGTTGATTGTACGTAACATGGCAGCCCCTTAAATCCACAACTTCTTGAAGTCACGCCCGCCAAAGATCAAGTTGACCATTGCGCGGGTCACCATGATGGCCGTGAACATCGAGGTAAAGATACCGAGGGACATGGTTACCGCAAAACCTTTGACCGGGCCGGTGCCCATGGCAAAGAGAATCCCGCCGACCAGCAAAGTGGTCAGGTTGGAGTCGAGAATCGCGGTAAATGCCCGGCCGAAGCCTTCGTTGATTGCACGTTGTACGGTCATGCCCGCCGCAATCTCTTCACGAATACGCGAGAAGATCAGTACGTTGGCGTCTACCGCCATACCCATGGTGAGTACGATACCGGCGATACCTGGCAGGGTCAGCGTAGCGCCCAGCAGCGACATCAGGGCCAGCAACATCACCATGTTGCCCGCCAGGGCCACGGTGGCAATGATGCCGAAGAAGCGGTAGATGGCAATGATGAACAGCGACACGAACAGCATGCCCCACAAGGCCGCGTGAACGCCTTTGGCGATGTTGTCGGCACCCAGGCTTGGGCCAATGGTACGTTCTTCAGCGAAGTACATCGGCGCCGCCAGGCCACCGGCACGCAACAGCAGCGCCAGTTCGGACGATTCGCCCTGCCCGTTCAGGCCGGTTATGCGGAATTGAGCACCCAGCGGCGACTGGATGGTCGCCAGACTGATGATCTTCTTCTCTTCCTTGAAGGTCTGTACCGGCACGTCTTTCTCGACGCCGTTGACCATTTGCTTGGTGTAAGTGGTTACCGGGCGCTGCTCGATGAAGATCACCGCCATGCTGCGGCCGACGTTGCTGCGCGTGGCGCGGCTCATCAGGTCGCCGCCATGGCCATCCAGACGGATGTTCACTTCAGGCGTGCCGTGCTGCGAATCGAAACCCGCCTTGGCGTCGGTTACCTGGTCACCGGTGATGATCAAGCCACGCTCGATCAACGCGGGAGGGCGGTTGCCTTCGCGGAACTCGAACTCTTCGGAAGTGGCACGCGAAGCACCCGGCTCAGCCGCCAGGCGGAACTCCAGGTTGGCGGTTTTACCCAGGATACGTTTGGCTTCAGCAGTGTCCTGCACGCCCGGCAGCTCAACCACGATGCGGTTGGCACCTTGACGCTGCACGATCGGCTCAGCCACACCCAGCTCGTTGACGCGGTTACGCACCGTGGTCAAGTTCTGCTTGATGGAGTACTCGCGGATTTCCGCGATCTTCGCCGGGCTCATCGCCAGACGCAGTACCGCCTGGCCATTGAGGTCGGCCGGCACAATGTCGAAATCGTTGAAATTCTTGCGGATCAGCGCACGGGCCTGTTCGCGGGAAGCTTCATCAGAGAAGCCCAGCTGGATGGCACCGTTGAGCTGCGGCAGGCTGCGATAGCGCAGCTTCTCTTTACGCAGCAGGCTCTTCACATCGCCTTCGTAGACTTTCAGGCGCGCGTCGAGGGCTTTGTCCATGTCGACTTCCAACAGGAAGTGCACACCACCGGACAAGTCCAGACCCAGCTTCATCGGGTGCGCGCCAATGCTGCGCAGCCACTGTGGCGTGGTCTGTGCCAGGTTGAGCGCGACAACGTAGTCGTCACCCAAAGCCTTGCGCACGACATCCTTGGCCGGCAATTGGTCTTCTTGCTTGGCCAGGCGCAACAAACCGCCCTTCGCACCAGCCGCCAACGTTGCCGCTTTAACCTGGATACCCGCGTCGGTGAGCGCTTTGCTCGCGCGTTCCAGGTCAGCCTGATTGACTTGCAGCGAAGTGCTGGCGCCAGTGATCTGAATCGCAGGGTCATCAGGATAAAGATTGGGAGCGGAATAAATAAAACCGATCGCCAGCACCGCCAGGATCAGTACGTATTTCCACAGAGGGTATTTGTTCAGCATCACGCCGCCCGCTTATAACGCGGGGCGCCTTGCGCGCCCCGTCGATTGGTAAAGGTTGTTACTCAGATCGCTTTGAGCGTGCCTTTAGGCAGCGTGGCGGCGATGGCGCCCTTCTGGAACTTCATTTCTACGGTGTCGGAGACTTCCAGAACCACGAAAGCATCGGAAACCTTAGTGATCTTGCCGGCGATGCCGCCAGTGGTCACAACTTCGTCGCCTTTCTGCAAGCTGCCCAGCAGGTTTTTCTGCTCTTTGGCGCGCTTGGCCTGTGGACGCCAGATCATCAGGTAGAAGATGACCAGGAAGCCGACCAGGAAAATCCACTCAAAACCACCGCCCATAGGACCGGCAGCGGCAGGCGCAGCGGCATCAGCCATGGCGTTAGAGATAAAAAAGCTCATTTAGCACTCCAGTTGCAAATAGTGAATCTTAGGGTCGGAAAACTCAGTCCAAGGGCGGCACAGGGAGCCCGCGCTTGGCATAGAAGGCATCGACGAAGGCGGCCAATGTACCCTGTTGAATAGCCTCGCGCAAACCAGCCATCAGGACTTGGTAGTGACGCAAATTGTGGATGGTATTCAACATGCTACCCAGCATTTCCCCGCATTTGTCCAGATGGTGCAGATAAGCACGGGAGAAGTTCTGGCAGGTGTAGCAGTCACAGGTGGGATCCAGCGGCGAATCATCATGGCGATGGAACGCGTTACGGATCTTCAGCACGCCTGTATCAATGAACAGATGCCCATTGCGGGCATTACGGGTTGGCATCACGCAATCGAACATGTCCACACCGCGGCGCACACCCTCTACGAGATCTTCGGGTTTGCCAACGCCCATAAGGTAACGAGGTTTGTCAGCGGGCATCAGGCCCGGCAGGTAGTCCAGCACCTTGATCATCTCGTGCTTGGGCTCGCCCACCGACAACCCGCCGATGGCCAGGCCGTCAAAGCCGATCTTGTCCAAGCCTTCCAGCGAGCGCTTGCGCAGGCTTTCATGCATGCCGCCCTGGACGATCCCGAACAGCGCGGCGGTATTGTCGCCATGCGCGTTCTTTGAGCGCTGAGCCCAACGCAACGACAGCTCCATGGAGATACGCGCCACGTCTTCGTCGGCCGGGTACGGCGTGCACTCGTCAAAAATCATCACGATGTCGGAGCCCAGGTCGCGCTGCACCTGCATCGACTCTTCCGGGCCCATGAACACCTTGGAACCGTCGACCGGCGAGGCGAAGGTCACGCCCTCCTCCTTGATCTTGCGCATGGCGCCCAGGCTGAACACCTGAAAACCACCCGAGTCGGTCAGGATCGGGCCTTGCCACTTCATGAAGTCATGCAGGTCGCCATGCTTCTTGATCACTTCCGTGCCCGGGCGCAGCCACAGGTGGAAGGTGTTGCCCAGGATGATCTCTGCGCCAGTGGCGACGATGTCACGCGGCAGCATGCCTTTGACGGTGCCGTAAGTGCCCACGGGCATGAACGCCGGGGTCTCGACGGTGCCGCGTGGGAAGGTCAAACGGCCGCGGCGAGCTTTACCATCCGTGGCCAGCAATTCAAACGACATACGACTCATGATTGTTCCTCTGGGCCGCGTGGCGCCGGGTTGCGGGTGATAAACATCGCATCACCGTAGCTGAAAAAGCGGTACTCGTTGGCGATGGCGGCTTGATAAGCGGCCATGGTCTGCGGGTAACCGGCAAATGCCGACACCAGCATCAACAGCGTGGATTCCGGCAAATGGAAGTTGGTGACCAGGCAGTCGACCACGTGGAACGGCCGGCCTGGGTAAATAAAGATATCGGTGTCGCCACTGAACGGCTTGAGCACGCCATCACGCGCCGCGCTTTCCAGCGACCGCACGCTGGTGGTGCCCACGGCAACCACACGCCCGCCGCGCGCCTTGCACGCTTGAACCGCGTCCACGACGTCCTGGCTGACTTCCAGCCATTCGCTGTGCATATGGTGGTCTTCGATGTTATCCACACGCACCGGCTGAAACGTACCGGCCCCCACGTGCAGGGTCACATAGGCCGTTTCGACGCCCTTGGCGCAAATCGCATCCAGCAGCGGCTGGTCGAAATGCAGCCCGGCAGTCGGCGCGGCCACGGCGCCCAGGCGCTGCGAGTACACCGTCTGATAGCGCTCGCGGTCCGAGTCTTCGTCGGGGCGGTCTATATAAGGAGGCAACGGCATATGGCCGACACGCTCCAGCAACGGCAACACCTCTTCGGCGAACCTGAGTTCAAACAACGCGTCATGGCGCGCCACCATCTCGGCTTCGCCACCGCCATCAATCAAGATGCTCGACCCTGGTTTCGGCGACTTGCTGGAGCGCACATGGGCCAGCACGCGATGGCTGTCCAGCACCCGCTCCACCAGAATTTCCAGCTTGCCGCCGGAAGCTTTCTGGCCAAACAGCCGCGCCGGAATCACCCGGGTATTGTTGAACACCATCAGATCGCCTGGGCGTAAATGCTCAAGCAAATCAGTAAATTGACGGTGTGCGAGGGCACCGCTGACCCCGTCCAGGGTCAGCAGTCGACTGGCGCGACGCTCGGCCAAAGGGTGGCGAGCGATCAGCGAATCAGGAAGCTCAAAAGTAAAGTCAGCAACGCGCATGATGGGGTTCGTCTAGCAGGGCCGGGAAGTCTAGCGGAAATAGTCAAAATTGACCATGAAACGTGATTGACCAACGGTAATCTCATCTCTATACTTCGCCGCCATTGAGCCCTGATGGCGGAATTGGTAGACGCGGCGGATTCAAAATCCGTTTTCGAAAGGAGTGGGAGTTCGAGTCTCCCTCGGGGCACCATCTTAAAAAAAGACCTTGAAATTCAAGGTCTTTTTTTTCGCCTGTCAAAAAGTGAGTAAGCACGGGCGAACGCAGAAATTGAGGAGCCGGGACCATGGGATTGACGCTGGAAGCTGTTGCGCTTTTTGCTCTCAAGCTGGTGCATGAAACCGAAGGCGCGAGCCCGATTCTGCGCGATGACCCGGTGATGGAGGGGTATGACCGTGAGGTGTTTGGGCTGCTGGTGCGCAAAGGCGAGCTGGCCGGGATTCAGCAGAAGCTTGATGAGTGTGTGACGCTTGCACTCGAATCCTTGGGCGGCGCCGATACCGTACTAGGTCGCGAGTTACAGCGGCTCGCGGTGAACGTGCGCCAAGCATCGACACTTGAAGCACTCGATGCCCCACTCAACGCACTCAAGGACTACCTGAAAGCGATCCTGTAAGCGCGCCCTACCGCCGCCCTTCCACCGCCATCCGCACCGCCAACCCCATCAGCACCGAGCCCATCAGCCAGCGCTGCACCACCTGCCAACCCGGCCGGGTGACGAAAAACACCGCGATAGACCCCGCCATCGTGGCAATCACCGCGTTGACGCTCACGCTGATAAAAATCTGCGTAAAGCCCAGCACCAGGGATTGCGTCAGCACACTGCCATGGCCGTTCGGGTCGATGAACTGGGGCAGCAACGACAAATACATCACCGCCACCTTGGGGTTCAGCAGGTTGGTCACCAGGCCCATGGTGAACAGTTTACGCGGGCTGTCCTTGGGCAAATCCCGCAGCTGGAACGGCGAGCGTCCGCCCGGCCTTATAGCCTGCCAAGCCATGTAGGCCAGGTACAACGCACCGCCGAAGCGTAGCGCGTCATAGGCAAACGGCACCGCCATGACCAAGGCCGTGATGCCCAAGGCCGCGCACACCATATAAACCAAAAACCCCAACGCCACGCCGCCCAGGGAAATCAGCCCAGCCGTGCGGCCCTGGCAGATCGAACGGGAAATGAGGTAAATCATGTTCGGCCCGGGCGTGAGCACCATGCCGAGCGAGATCAGCGCATAGGCCAGCCAGCTGGAGACTTCAGGCATTGTTTGGCTCCTTGATCGTTGCTTCTGTCGACGTGAAACATTTGGCCAACGTTGTAGGCTTGGACGCCATGGTAGGGCGTTCAAAATGCACGCGTTAGATACAGATCCGCGAGCAAAACGTCATACACCACTCACCCAAGGGCAGGCCCATGATCGACTTCAACAACAAAGGCTTCTTCAAGCTCAAACAAAACAACGAATACGCCGAACGCGTCTCGGCCCTGCTGCTCGACGGCGAAGAAGTGGTCGATGCCTACAAGGCCATGCGCGACGGCGTGGTGTTCACCACCAAGCGCATCATCGCGGTGAACGTGCAGGGGATTACCGGCAGCAAGAAGGACTTCACGTCGCTGCCATATAAAAACATCGTCGCGTATTCGGTGGAGACGTCCGGGACGTTTGATCTGGATTCAGAATTGGAGATCTACTTTTCGTCGCTGGGGAAGGTGAAGTTTGAGTTCAGCGGCAAAACCTCAATCGTCGAAATCTCCCGCCTGATCTCCAAGCACCTGCTGGCCTGATCTGCGGTCAAAAAAAGACCTTGGCGTGCCAAGGTCTGTTTTACGGCTTCAACGAATGTACACCCTCGAATGTGGGAGCTGGCTTGCCTGCGAAGACGCCAGCCGCCACACCATCAAATCAACCGCTTACCCAGCAGCAGCCTCCCCCTCATTCGGCAACATCCCATTCGCCAAATCATCCACCACCGCCTTCGCCATCTCCCCCAAATAATGCGCCGCCCAGGCAAAACGATCTGCGCCCGTGTCCATCGCTGCATCCAATGCGAGCATCTTGGAACAGTGCAGCAGCTCGGAGGCATGCTCCAGGGCATCACGGATGGGCACGCCGGAATTGACGCGAAATAGGCGGTGGAGGTTCGGCTGTTTGCCGCAGGTGGAGAAGGTGATGATGCCGAGGGTTTTGTTGAGGGGTGGGTTGATCATTGGGCACCTCCGGGTTGCGTGGAGGTGAGGAGTTCGGTGATGTGAAGATACGAATTATCAGAAACGCTCATTGGTATAGCTCCCATTCTTCGAAGAGAGCTGCCCCATTCGTTTCCAGGCGAATGGGTGGCAGCTGTGCGCAGGCTGGAAACCGGGGGAATAGGCAAACCCGGCAGACTCGAAAGTCTCCCACGCACAGCCGCCATAACACGCATATGCTGGCACAAAAGTGGCGCCAACGGTCGTGATAAATGGTAGCGCCTGTGCGCCTATACCCCACGGGTTTCCAGGCCCGGTCGCTAATTATTCGCGACGATGAAAAGTATCGCATCGTGATCAAGTTGAAAAGCTCTCTATGTCACAAAATCTTTCGTGCAGCACTTACCAATAAATAACCTTTAAAAACCGAAAGAGGGCTTAAAAACATATTTGTGCTTTCACTCTGACACTTTCAACACAGCAAAAAAATTCACTTTCAGTACGTGCAAGATCTCAACCAAAGCCATTAGTTTGACATCAAGGCAGCAGATAGAGTAATGTTTTAAAAAATCACTGAACAAAACCTACGGCATCATTCAGATGACTCAAAATGGAATTAAATCATCACTTCATGACGCCAGCCCTTCTTGGAATGGTTTTAATTATCAAGGAAAGGTCGGCTTAAATGCTGCACTTACAAAAATACTAAACTACCTTGACACAAGTACTTATGATGAATATGCCATAATAAAACACTTCAATAACATTTCAATTGAGTACGAATGGCTCGAAGACTTCTCTATAAAAAATGGTTTGAATTACGAATCCTTACACCAAGTAAAAAACTTCAAAGAAAGCAACTTCGGATATTACAAGGACGCCATAGATACAATTCTCACTCGCCGACAGGGTACAATTTCCAAAAGCGACCTGCTCGATTACTTAATAATTTATGAAATAGACTCTCCAGAAAAAACCTCAGAACAACTATTAGAAGATCTTATCAAGCATCAAATTGTGTCCTCCAGCCACTCCCCACTGCCTAACTGGGAGAAAAATCTCTGCAACATTGCTTCAGACCTGCATGAGCCAACAAAGAGCTGCCTCGATGATTATGCCAACTTAGTTAAAAACGCCTATAGCGATAAAGTCCCCAACTATATACATTCAGCCAATATTATTTCCGAACCTAGCAAGGACTTAAAAGACTACACATGGTCATCAAAAGATATCATCCCAAACTCTCCAGACAGAACGCTGGACTGCTACAACATTTATTTCAGACAGAGCTCAAACTGCCCCTATACATTGGCATTGAATGACACAGAACTAAATGAATCAATATTGCAAAAAATAAAGACCATAAAAGAAATAATCTCCCCCCAGGAAGCAACAACAATAAATGAGAAAAGCTTTAATTGCTATATGGCGGCATTACTGGAATCCATCGACAAACATGTACGCACTAGACATGCCAATATTAAAAACGGTTACAGCACTGGCAAATTCATAAGAACGGTAGTACCGTTTCAGTTCACGACAATAATAGAAATTATACAGCGTGAGCTCAGAGATCAAGATACAACATACTTTGCTCTTAGGGCAGAACAAGCAATCGCAAACTTAGTGCTAACCATAAAAGAAACAATAGAGGAAGAGATACAAAATGATCTAGTTCTAGAAGAGGAAAAATCAACCCTGACGAAAAAGTTGCAAACCTTACTAGAATATGATGGCAACATATTAAAAAAAATGACACCATCACAGCTTTTAACCAAAATACAACAATCCTCTCCTCACGTAAAAAGAACTGCACCTATAGATTTATACTTCAATGAAATACTACAGACCTCTGACTTTAAAAATGTATTTCTAGATTTCATCATGTCACTATTAAACACACCCACCGAATTTCACCCAACTTGTTCTAACAGCCTTAGATACTCTCCTAGCTGTATAAATGTCGAGCATGAAATCGGTGCACCAGAGAGGACGTATAGCAAAATATCACAACGCATAACAGATGCTTGCACAAACGATAGCGTCGTGGACTCACTTATTTACAACTACCACTTTATAGCAATTAGAACAAAATCAGGTCAATCAACAAACACACTAGTCGAACCGCCAAAAGTTGGAAACGATTACGAGGATGATGAGGCCCGAAATGATCCGAAATTCGGGGAAAAACTCTCAACCCGTTTAATTTCCATATTAGACGCAGCGAACAGCATTAACGGTGTCAAATGATAAATTTAATTGAATTACTATTTACTGACTCGGGTTATGCTCGGGTCGAGCAGGTAGATATTTCCGACGCAAGGCTTTATCGTAGATCCGGCACACTCCAAGATGAATTCTTTATCATAAAAGATTTCACGAAGGAAAGCAGTGAAAAAATAGATGAACTGCAGTCTGAAATACACTCATCGTTAGGCAGTTTTTTTTCATCCGTAGAGGGCGCCGAAAAAAATACCAATTTGATATTAATCAAATGTCATCAAAAACCTACGTCATCTCAAGCAATCTCTTTAAATCGAAAAATATCCGAAATAGAAGAGAACCCATATTACTTTAAAAAAAGTGTATTAGCCTATACCGAGGAGGAGATTAATTTCCTATCAGACGCACATCGCACGAACACTAGCAGCAGCCTAAAAGCGACTATTGAAGAAATAGTGCATAACAATGAAGACTTCATAAAGTTCAGAGACACCGGTACGGCATCCCTCTTTAGCATTGCCGTAAAAATCTACACAAAGCTGCCCTTCTTGACTTACAACTTAAAGCCCGAAGACCAAATCGATATAAGTGCGGAGATCGATCTTACACTTCAACTACGAAACTTATACGATGTCCGCACAGAAGCACTTAGACTCGACGCAAACAACTCAGATGCCTTAGAAGCATGGATCGCGAAACAGGAGATCGAGGACGATGTATAAAATTGGCCGCTTTGAATTAGAAAACTTTAAATCAATAAGTAAAAAATTTTTCCTAGACTTCTCAAATGTTGACACCGTAATATTGGATGGCCCAAATGGCTTTGGAAAAACCACTTTGTTTGACGCCCTTGAGTTATGTTTTACTGGGAAAATATCTAGATTTGAATCATCAACGGGCTCAAACGATCCAAAAGCAAAAAACTCACACATACTAAAGTTCGATAACGCCACCAAAACAACAATACTCTTAGAGCTAATCAACACTAAAACAGAAAGCACCATTGTGATACAAGCATGTATACCTGCTGGCATTAAAGGTGTAAAGGCATCTATCCGCGACTATAAGCTAAGCATCTCTAGAGAATATAAATCGGATTGGGAATCACAGGAACCATGGTTGCCTCTTACCTCGGAGATTCTCGGAGATATAATAAATCTAAAGTCTATAGACTCATTATTTCACATCCAACATTACATCCAGCAAGAAGAAACTGCAGGCTTCTTGAAAAACAATAACGAAGGAAACAGACACAAACAATTAAGCCAGTTGTTTGGGACCGCGACACAAAATCAAGACGCTGAGAAGCTTGAGGCTCTTAAAAAGAGCTTAGATGTTTTATACAAAAAATCCAAGTCAGATCTCGAAGAACTTGAAAAACAAGCTTTAAGTCTTTCAGCAATATCTGAACCTGAAGAAAAGAAAACCTTCCCATCTGGACTGTGCGAACTAATATTGCAGCCAAGCATACTTTCATTAAGCACCGACCAAATTAAATCTTTGAAAGCTGAGCTAGACGTTTTAAGGCCCATAGCCGATGCTCCAGATAAGTACTTCTCACTACTTTCAAACAACACCGTTGACATCTTACTCTTAGAACGCGAACAACAATTAAATGACCTGATACGTTTAGGAGCTGCTAAATCATATTCCGACTTAGATAAAGTATATAAATCTCATAGCAAGTGGCTGACACTACTAAAAAAACTCGAAACAGCTAAAAAAATTATAGCTTCTTATCATGAAGATCAAAATACTGTAAGCGAAAAACTCATAACAATCATCACCTCAAATTTCCCACCTGACCAAAGCACACTTCAACTTCTGAGCGAACTAGAGAACCAACGGTTGAAAGGCGGCGGTCTGTCCATCGCTTTAGATCGATTAAATTCAAGTCGAAACTCCCTGATCGAAGCTTACAAGGCGATATTGCCATCAACCGCAGATCACCAAATACTTTGCCCGCTGTGCGGGGATCTAAAAGAAGAAGGGTTACCTCAACTTATTTCTGAAATTGACAAACATTACTTAACCCTTATGGAAAGCGCATCCGAAAGCACATTACGAACTAATGAAATCATCGAAAAACTCCTTCCATCTTTTATACTTAAAATTATAAAAAAGTGCCAGCACTTAGTTTCAAAGTACTCAAAATATTGCACCGTACGCCAAAAAAACTTTTTCGACCAAAAACTAATCAACAAAGAAAGATTTGAGCAATTCAAAAAAGTACAATATTGGCTAACAGAAAATGGAGTGGATTTAAGCTCTATTATTGACCAGGACATTATGCTTTTTAGTGAAAACTACGAAACTCAACTAATAGCAATTAAAACAAAAATAAACAAACTAAAAATTTACATTGACTACGACTTTCCAACTTACAAAAACATTATATCTGCAGCAAAAAACTTGCAACTCAGCAAAGCTAATCTAGAAAAACTAACTGAGAACGACATAAAGTCCGATTACAACTACCTTTCCTTTATAGACTTCACCAACACTAGCACCAAGATCAGCAACAATTCATCTCAGCAAATCAAAATTCGTAACAGACTGAGTAAGATTTCACGAAGAAGAGAATCCGTCTTCGAGATTTTCAACATTTACAAAAAAGAAATTCAAAATTACGAATCAAATGTCGCAGCAAAAATAGCGATTCCATTTTATGTGTACAGTTCCAAAGTATTACAAACTCGACCAGAAGGCACAGGGATTTTTTTAAAAACCTTAGACTCGGACACTAAAGGCTCCATACCTTATATTAGATTCTGCTCTGAGCGAGATGACGACCACGACGCATGGTATACGATGAGTTCAGGCCAACTTTCAGGATTAATTATCTCATTCGCTCTCGCCATGAATAAACTTTACCCTTCCAATTTTTATTGCGTACTGATTGATGATCCAATGCAATCTATGGATGAAATAAACATGGCGTCTTTGACGCAACTATTGAGATATGAATTCCATAATCATCAATTTATTCTTTCCACTCACGACGCGAACACGTCAAGCTACATAAATTACAAATTTATACGTTCCGGCAATCGAGTTGAACGCGTCAACTTAAAAAGCAAGTCTGCCACATTTAATTGACCATTATTACAGCCTATAGGAAAATGAGGAAAATGATACTTCCTCACTTTCTTCACCCCCATATTTAAGATATTTACTTATCAAGTAAGTTAAAATATCAATCATGGTGAACACCACTCTTCATCCCCTACTCCTAACTCCTGCTCTTGCAGCACTTTAGCTTCCATCGCTCCGCGCGTTGCTTCTACAGCCCCCTTACGCGGCTGAACCAGAGCCGCAGCGGCCTTCCCAACGTACCTGATTGAACTAGGGCCCTAAATACCTGAAACCTCATACCCGCCGATTCCGCAGATACACGCAATACCCAACCACCCCGCCCACCACCGAAACCAAAACCACCACCCCATTCCCCACCAACCAAATCCCAAAATTCCGACTCTGCTGCGCATCCCCCTCATAAAACGGCCCGAAATAAACCGAGGCCACCACAAAAACCGCGTTAAACAACCCGACCGCTACCGCAACCACCAAAACCACAAACACCACACCCTTGAAAACTTTCATATAACCTTCCAAAACCATATTTCCCTGGACTCGTGATAATCCGAGAACGTCCCCTCAATCGAGAACCCCAACTGAATACGCGGGTAGCTCAACCAATCCGTCAACCACCGCCCATTCCACAGGTCGATGTGATCACCACTGCGATTGCCAAACGTCTCGTTACCCCGGCGCCAAAAGTCTTTGAAGAAGATGATGCCCTGTTGCCAGCTCAACTCATCCTCGAAATCTTCCGGTTTTAACTTCTTCACACGCTGCAAACCGGGGATATTCGCGCTACTTAATGCCTTGGCCATTTCTTCGGCCGCCAGCACGTGACCTTCTCTCTTGGTGTGCTGCCAACAATAGCGCACGCCACTTAATCTGCTCAGGTCGGCGCCGGATCTGCGCAGTGCCACGCCAAGGTTAATCGCGCATTGGTCGCTGAAATTTTTGGCACCGTTGGTTCGGCAGGGGGCAGCATCTCCGAAGATTTCAGGATGGTTTTTCCATAGCGTGTTGAACGTAAGCATTCGGCGTATCCATCGCGTAGTTGGCACGCGACCGTAGCTAACGCTTTGATGCTGAAGATGATTCCGGAGGAAATTCAGAAGCGTCCTACATGCCTGTAGGTTCTGATACGAGCAAACCTCAACTACCTATTGGGGGATCGCTAGAAACCGGCTGCCTTTTCCCACAATCCCCATCGAATAACGCCGACATCAGCGCCCAATGCCCCCTCGTACGCTCACTCCCTCGCACAAGGAAGTGAGCCGCTCATGTCAGAACGCTTTTATCCACCCACCGAAGCAGAGCTGCTCAAACAGCGCATCCTGATCCCGCAGCCGTCGCGTGTGCCGTATTCGCCGTCTGTGGATTTTTTCGAACCACCGCCTACCCCGGCACCCACGCTGGCCAAACCTGCTGGCTGCGTTTTCATCAAGCCTTGCCAACTGCCGGACGGGATCACTCGCTACGCCGACCCCGCCGGTTATGTCCCGCTGGAGCTGATCAATGAGTACGGCCATTTAAGCCTGTTGGGCGGGCGCGAGGTTGACGGGCGGGGCGCGGTTGCCTTGCGCAAGATTGGCGGCAGTGCCTTGCCTGTTGGATTGGGACAGTTGGCGTTGCGTTCGGCGGTTTTGGAGTCGGCGGCCACTGCCGTCGGGTCTGTCGCCGGCGGCTTGTTGACGGGTTTGGTGGCATTGGCTTGGCCGTCGGAGTTGGGGGATAGCGCGCTCTACAGCGAGGAGCAGTTGCGTTCGATGCAACGGGCGCGGTCGCAGATGCGGTTGCATATCGAGCAGCGCGAGGACGGCACACTCAAGGGGTATGGGTTTTACACCGGCAACAATCCCGACTGGCAGATGATTGATGTGGTGCAGTTTCAAAGCCGTGGCGATCAGTTTGTGGCGGATTTGGGTGAGGGTGTTGAGCTGATCTGGACGCCTGCGGTTGATCCGGGGGACACACTGGGTATTCCGGCATTGGAGGCTGCGCCGCAAGCGCCGGTGATCTGGATTTATCCGCCGACGGAGAAAGCAACGCAGATTCTGGTGAACCCGATTTATCCGCCGCAGTATCGGGATTTTATTCTGGTGTTCCCGGTGGAGTCGGGGGTGCGGCCGCTGTATGTGGTGGTAAACCAGCCAAGGAAAGGGCTCAGAAACCCGGACCATGATTACTTCTCTGCACCCGAAACCGAAGACATAACGGGCTTCCCCGGTCTGATTCCCCAAAAGCCTGTGACACCAAGAAAAGGCGGAGCCGGCTTACGTGAACGTTGGATAGACGCAAAAGGAAGAAAAATATTTGAGTGGGACTCCAAAAAAGGCGAACTGGAAGTCTATCGAAACAGCGATTTGGAACACCTCGGCGCATTTGATCCTTATACCGCCGAGCGTCGAGGACCGGCTGACCCGAAACGTCGAATTTACAGATAAAGAGGAACTCGGAAAATGGTGATGAAAATCAGATTGCGATGGTACGAAAAACACAGCAATGACTTGAGGGCGGATGAGTATTCAGCGGATATCGCAGATCCAGACAGTGTTTTTGAAACACTGGGTTTAGGCGAAGAGACCGCGATATATGCCGACGTATTCAACGTTCTGCCTAGCTGGATAACGATTATTCAGCCGTACTTCCAGCACATGATCGAACCCGACCGCCTCGACTACCAAATTTCCTTCCGCTACCAAGGCGCCTGGCCACCGCCCCCAAAGCAACCGAACCAGGAGTCTTGATGCAAATGAAACCCACACTGCAAAAGCCCCTCCTCTACCGCTCAGTCAACACCCGAACCCATGGCATGCGCCACGGCAGTTGTCGCGCCTACAGGTATGAGCGGCACACCAAAAGCGAAAAAGACAAAGTATCAAACCGCGGCTCGATGCATAGCCATCAACGACACGGGTTTGATTACACCCCGCTATTTCGGTTTCTCCTATCCAAAGTCGGTCACCCGTGGGATCAGGTTTTCAGCGAAGCCAACGCCCGTCTGGATCGCCCTGAGCCAATTTTCTGGATGGTTGCGTTACATGAAAGCGACAAGCAAGAGTTTATAGGAACGGGTGAGTCGACTTACTACAGCGGCCTATGGGTCGACGAGGCTGGCTTTGTGCAAAAGGTGAACCCCCAACTGACGCCCGAGCAGATGAAACCCTTTTGCGACTGCTGCACCCACACCTTCAACGGTGTGGTATTCCGGCAGGCTCTACCGCAGAACCGGTGGGCAGTGCCCACCGCCCTCACATCGCCTTAGCCTCACCCCCCTCCCCCCCAATCAACACCCGATTCGCCGGGTCCGTAATATCAAACACCTGCTGCGCACACGCCGAGCGATTGGCTCTGAACTGGAACTCCACCAGGTACACCTTCGCCTTCTGCGGGATGAACGTGCTCTGCGGCGGCAGGCAGCTGTAATAATCCCCAGTGCCGATGCTTCCCGCCACACCGCGTACGGTGAGTTTCTTGCCGGGGTCCGCCTGGATCTCCAACTGCGGAAAGCGCTTGAAGCCCGCGCTGGCCACGGTTTGGTTGACTTTGGCGATCCAGTTGAAGACCCGGCCTTCGCCGTTGTCCAGCACGGTGCCGAGGGTTTCCATGCGTTGGTCGGGGTCGCCTTCGCGGCGGATCGAAAACTCGACGGGGTTGGTGCCGCCGTAGGCTTTCATGATGACTTTGGCGTGTTCGGCGTCCACGGCCACGGCTTTCTGACGCAGTTGGATGCCGTCCTTGAGCAGGCTGGGGGATGAGTCGCGTTGGTTGGATTGGCAGGCGCACAGGGCCACGGCGAGGGAGAGCAGCGCGATTCGCTTCACGGGGACGTCCTTATCGGGGTGAATGGGTGTGAGGACTGGACCCGAGTTTAAACGCAATGTTCCGCAGTGGAGCGACATCACAGCGATGCAGACGCTTTGGTTTGCACGCGCACCGAAGTGCTCCCTTCGCAGCCTTGCCGGGGCTCGACAGCTCCCACATTTGATCGAGTCAGGGCTCGTCAAATACCAAGCGTGCGCACAAGCCGCCCTGCTCGCGGTTGCGCAACGCCAAGCGACAGCCAATTTTGCCGACGATCATTTCCACGATCGCCAACCCGAGCCCCGCGCCATTGGCGTTGCCGCGGCTGTAAAAGCGTTCGAACAGGCGTTCCATTTCAGCCTCTTCAATGCCCGGGCCCTGGTCTTGCACGCTCAGGCAATGGGCGCCGATCAGCACTTTCACTTCGCTGCCCGGTGGGGAAAAGTTGAGGGCGTTGGTTACCAGGTTCTGCAGGGCAATGGCCAGCGCAACGGGTTCGGTTTCTACCCAACAATCCTCATTGCCTTCCAGCACCAGTTCCACGCCTTTTTCCATGGCCAGCGGTGTCAGTTCGGCGAGTTCTTCGCGCACCAGTTCGGTCAGTTGCACGGGGCTACGCTTGGGGTTGTTGAGTTGCGGTTCGATGCGGGCCATGGTCAGCAGTTGGCTGCCGATGCGCGTTGCGCGGTCGACGCCATTGACCAGAAAATCCAGGGCTTCGCGCCGTTGTTCTTCGGTCTCGGCGGTTTGCGCGTTTTGGGCGTGGATACGCAAGATCGCCAGCGGGGTACGCAGTTCGTGGGCGGCGTCGGCGATAAAGCGGCGTTCGCGCTCGAGCAGGTCATCGACTTGCACCAACAGCCGGTTGAGCGCGGTTTGCATCGGTTCCAGGTCGGTCGGCAGTGGTTTGAGGTGCAGCGGTTGCAAGGTCGTGGAGCTGCGCCCACGGATGGACAGCGCCATGACGCGCAGCGGTTTAAGGCCCCAGCCGATGACCAGCCAGATCAATACCGTCAACAACGGCACGCCGATCAAACTGGGCCAGAGGGTATGGCGCATGATGCGCTGGATCACGTCCTGGCGAATGTCGTCGCGCTCGCCCACCCAGATCAGCAGGCCCTGCTGCGGGTCGGCGAGGAGGAAGGCGCACCAGTCGTTGCCGTTGTCCATGATGTCGTGGGAACCAAAGGTCGTCGGCGGCGCGGCCAGCACGGGGGCTTCAGCGGAACGCACGAGCAGCTCACCGTCGGTGCGCCACACCTGAAAGGTCAGCCGGGTTTCGTATGGATGGGACACGCCGTCTTCGCCGACGCGGCTCATGGCGTGGTCGAAGGCTTGATAGAGACGGCTCCAGTCGGCTTCGCCGGGGTCGCGTTGGCGCAGCACGCCTTGCAGCAGGCGGGCGCTTTGGGCGAGTTGGGCGTCGTAGACTTCTTCGATTTCGTGGTGGCTGTCACGCAGCACCAGCCAGCAGATCAGGGCGTCACCCAGCAGGATCAGCACCAGTACCGGGATCAGGATGCGTGCGCGTACCGAACTCATGGTTTAAGCGCCAGCACATAGCCGACACCGCGCACGGTGCGGATCAGCTCGGTGGAGAGTTTTTTACGCAGGTTGTGGATAAGTACTTCCAGGGTGTTGCTCTCGACCCGGTCCTGCCAGCCATACAGTGCACGGGACAGCCGCTCACGGGTCACAACTTTGCCGGGGCGCACCATCAGTTGGTGCAGCAGTTGGTATTCCATCGGGGTAACGATGATTTCTGCGTCCAGGTAACGCACTTGCTGGGTGGCCGGGTCGAGGCTGACGCCGGCGTGTTCCAGCATGGGTTGGGCGCGGCCCTGGCTGCGGCGCAACAGGGCGCGTACGCGGGCCTTGAGCTCTTCGACGTCGAAGGGTTTGACCAGGTAGTCGTCGGCGCCGGCGTCCAACCCGGCGATGCGCTCGGCGGTGCCGTCACGGGCGGTGAGGATCAACACCGGCAGGTCGTGTTGCTCGGCGCGCAGTTGCTGCAACAGGTCCAGACCATCCAGGCGTGGCAGGCCGAGGTCGAGCAGCAGCAAATCGAAATTTTCGGTACGCAGCGCATGCAAGGCGGCGACGCCATCCTGCAGCCAATCGAGGGTGTAGCCCTCGGCCGCGAGGGCCACGCGTATCCCCTGGCCGAGGGCTCGATCATCTTCGACAAGGAGTAGGCGCATAGCAGAATCTCTGTAGGAAACGGCGGCATCATGCCGGGTTCTGACACCAGGGATTTCGCCAAAGATGTTACGGCTCATTGCCAACTAAGGTTGCGCTAAGGTTGGTTTTGCACTGTGAAACCTCCCACATTCGCTGAGAGCTTTTCCATGCGCAAAATTCTCCTGCTGTCCCTGATTCTCGCCAGCCCGCTGGCCCTCGCCGGCCCGCAGTGCACCACCGCCGAGCGCTCGCAATGGCAGGACGAAAAAGCCTTCCAGGACAAGCTCAAGGCCGAAGGTTACGAGATCAGCAAGTTCAAGGTCACCGACGGCAACTGCTACGAGATCTACGGCTTCGACAAGGATAAGCGCAAGGTCGAAATCTACCATGACCCGGTCACCGGCAAAGCCGTGAAGACTGAGATCAAGGGCTGATGCCGGGCGAATCCCTGCGCCTGTGGGACCCGTTGGTGAGGCTGTTTCATGTGTCTATCGCCGGGGTCTTCATTGCCAATTACTTCTTTAATGAAGCAGGCGATGACTGGCATGTCTGGCTGGGCTACTACGCCATGGCCTGGCTGCTGGTACGAGGGGTGTGGGGGTTTGTCGGACCGCGCAGTGCGCGTTGGGCGGACTTCTGGCCTACACCGAAACGGCTGATTGCCCACGCCCGCTCGCTGCTCAATGGCCGCCCGCAGCACCGCTTGGGTCATTCGCCGATCGGCGCACTGGTGATGCTGTTGATGCTGTTGGCGCTGCTGACCCTCGGTATCAGCGGTTTTCTGATGCAGGAAGTCGACGCCCTATGGGGCGCAGATTGGCCGCTGCAAATCCACGAAACCGCCGCCAATGTGCTGCTGGGCCTGGTCTGTGTGCATGTGCTGGCCGCCGTCGTTGAAAGTATCCAGGTGCGGGACAACCTGCCGTTATCCATGCTCACCGGTCGCAGGAAGCGCCTGCCGGATAAGCACGCGCCGTAAGGTCTCCTATGCGCCCCGCCTTATTGATTTGCAGCCTGCTGGCGGTGTTCTTTGCCGCCTGGCAAAGCCATCCGCCCCATGTGCTGGCGCCGTTTGCCCAGGCAAGCCCGAACACCGAAAAAGTGCCGGCACCGGCGCAGTACACCAGCCGGTTTGTGTCCAGCCGGCTCACCGACTTTGTGCACTCCTCGTCCGTGACCGCCCTTCCGGGCGGCGACTTGATGGCCGTATGGTTCGCCGGTTCGCGCGAAGGCGCGGCCGATGTGCAGGTGCGCACCGCACGCTTTGACGCACGCAGCGGCGAATGGGGCGCCGAGCAGGTGCTGGCCACGCGGGAAAGTACTCGCGACGGCACCCAGCGCTACATTCGCAAGCTGGGCAACCCGGTGATCGCCCTGGGCCCGGACAAGCGCCTGTGGATGTTTTATGTGTCGGTATCGGTCGGCGGCTGGGCCACCAGTGCGATCAACGTGATGGTGTCAGAGGACCTCGGCGCCAACTGGTCGGCACCGAGGCAGCTGGTGACCTCGCCCTTCTTTAATATCAGCACGCTGGTGCGCGCCGCGCCGGTGTTCCATGCCGACGGCTCGATCGGCCTGCCGGTGTACCACGAGTTCATGGGCAAGTTTGCCGAGTACCTGTACTTGAGCGCCGACGGTGCGGTGATCGACAAATTCCGTATCAGCCGCGGCAAGAATTCCCTGCAACCGACCATCGTGCCGCTGGATGGCCAGCGCGCCGTGGCGATGTTGCGCTATGCCGGCGACACCTATCACCGGGTCCTCGCCAGCCGTACCGAAGACGCTGGGCAGACCTGGAGCGAGCCGTACCCGCTGGAGCCGGCCAACCCCAACTCGTCGCTGGCGGCGGTGGGCACCCAGGACGATGGCCTGCTGGTAGCCCTCAACGACCTGCAGGACGGCCGCTTCAAGCTCAGCCTCTACGGCACCGACGCCCAGCTCAGCCAATGGCGCACCGTGGTGCAACTGGATGAGTCACCGGACCCGCTCGGCCAGCCGTTCTCCCCTGAAGCCTATAAAGAGATCATCGGCGAAGGCTTTCGCGCCTCCAGCGGCGCCCGGCGCTTGCCCTTGGAACAGCGTTTTCTCAGCAGCCTGGACTACCGGGTGTGCAAACCCCAAGGCTGCGATTTCGAATACGAGTACCCGTATTTCAGCCGCAGCCCCGACGGCATGTACCACTTGGTGTACTCGTGGAATAACACGTTTATCAAACATGTCAGCTTCAACGAAGCCTGGCTGGCGGAGCGTCTGTGATGGTTTCTCTATGGCAGGCCCATCTGAGTTTTGTGCTGCTGGGGTTTGTGGCGCTCTGCGCGTTGCGCTTTACCGCGCCTTGGCGGCCGTGGTTGTTACCGGTGCTGGTGGCGGTGAGTTTTATCCCGGTCAATGAGCTGCCACTGGCGGCGTATGTACGCAGTTTTACCGATGATCTGGCCATCAGCACCTTGGTGTTACTCGCCTGGGTGGGGCTGTGTCGGTTGGGGGTGGTGCCAGTGCTCAGCCGTCGGCACCAGGTGCAGATGTTGCTGCTGTTTGGCCTGCTGAGCCTGGTGCTGTACCCGGCCACGTTGGGCCTGACCTATTTCGACCCGTACCGCTGGGGCTTCAACCCCCGACCGATGATTGTGTTGGTCGGCGCAGCCGCGCTGTTGATGCTGTGGCTGCGCAATGCGCTGGCGGTGTGGATGTTGGCGGTAGGCACCTTGGCGTTCGCGCTGCGGCTGAAGGTTTCGGAGAACTATTGGGATTATCTGGTGGACCCGTTGTTGACGGGTTATTGCCTGATCGCAGGATTCTGGCTGCTGCTAAAGGCCGCCTGGAAATACCCAAGCCAAGCCCTGTCGAGAAAGCAATGAAGAGCAAAACTGTGGGAGCGGGCTTGCCCGCGATAGCGGTGGGTCAGGTACTGGGTACGGTGGCTGACACTCCGTCATCGCGGGCAAGCCCGCTCCCACATTTGCGCTGTTTCGTTTTAGAAATCGGGAAGAACCAATAATGGATGTGTTGCAATCACGCCGCCTGCGCTACGGCGCAGGTGCGATCGGGTTGGTGTTTGCGTTGCTGGCAGCATTGCGGCTGATATTTGTACTGGGATTTTCCGGCCTTGACCTGACCACCCCGGCACTCCTGCAAACCCTGAGCATCGGCCTGCGTTTCGACCTGCGGCTAGCGGTGTTGCTGCTGTTGCCGCTGGCCGTGCTGGCCTGGCTGCCGCGCTGGAACCTCACCACCCTGCCGGCCCTGCGCTGGCTGGCGCGGGGCTATCTGGTGATCGCCCTGGCGGTGGTCGGCCTGGTGTATATCATCGACTTCGGCCACTACGCCTACCTCGGCGTGCGTATCAATGCGACCGTGTTGCGTTATCTGCAAGACGCGCAGATTTCTCAACAGATGGTGTGGGAAACCTACCCGGTGCTGTGGATAACTGCCTGCTGGCTGGCGGCGGTAGCGCTGTGGGTTTGGGCGTTGGTGTGCCTGGAGCGCCTGACCCTGGATCGCGCGCCCATCGCCATCAGCAAGTGGGCGCTGGCATCGGTCTCGGTACTGGGCCTGGTCGCCGTGCTGCTGGCCCTGCTCGGCCGCGTCGCCAACCTCAACCTGGAAAACCCGGTGCCGCTGCGCTGGAGCGATGCGTTCTTTTCCGGCAACAGCCAGGTGGCCGCCGTGGGCCTGAACCCGGTGCTGTTTTTGTACGACACGCTCAAGGTCGGCCAAGCGCAATTCGATGAGGCGCAGGTGCGCGAGCACTACCCACAAATCTCCCGCTATCTTGGGGTCGATCAGCCCGACGCCCAGTCACTGAACTTCATCCGCGAACAAGGCGTGCAGCCGTATCGACTGGCCGGCGAGCGCCCGCCCAATGTGATCTTCGTGATGCTCGAATCCCTCGGCACCAGCGCCGTCGGTGCCTACGGCAACCCGCTCAACCCCACACCGAACCTGGACAAACTGGCCACGCAAAGCTGGTTCTTCAAGCACTTCTACGTGCCGGTTACCGGCACGGCCAAAACCGTGTGGGCCAGTATCACTGGCGTGCCGGACGTGACCCGCCAGGAAACGGCCACCCGCAACCCGCTGATCACGCGGCAACACACGCTGATCAACGCCTTCGAGGGCTACCAGAAGTTCTACATGATCGGCGGCAACGCCGGCTGGGCGAATATCAACGCGCTGATCCGCCAGAGCATCGACGGCGTGCAGCTCTATGATGAAAGCCACTGGCGCTCACCACGGGTGGACGTGTGGGGTGTCTCTGACCTGGACCTGTTCAAGGAGGGCGATCAACTGCTACGCGCCGTGCCCAGGGACCAACCGTTCTTCGCCTATGTGCAAACCTCCGGCAACCATCGGCCGTTCACCATCCCCAAGCAAAACGACGGCTTCCAGGTCAGCGACGTTACCCTCGAACAAGCCCAGGCCGCCGGTTCGCGCAGCGTGGAGCAATACAACGCGGTACGCCTGCTGGACTACAACATCGGGCGGCTGATGGAAATCGCCAAAGCCGGCGGCTATTACGACAACAGCATTTTTGTGTTCTTCGGCGACCACAACACGCGCATCAGCCAGATCCCGCACATGGCGCCAGCGTTTGAACAGCTGGGTCTGGAAAGCAACAATGTGCCGCTGCTGATTCACGCACCCGGCCTGGCTCCCCGGGTGATCGAAGAGGCGGTGGGCCTGGCGGACTTGCTGCCCACGGTGGCCGGCATGGCGGGTATCGCGTTTCGCAACGGCGCCATGGGCCGCGACATCCAGCAACCGGCGCCGGAAGGCGAGCGCGTGGTGCCGCTGGTGTTGCGCGAAGGCACCTTCCCGATTATCGGCGGCGTGACCCAGGATTTCCTGCTGCAAATGCAGCACGACGGCAGCTCCCCAACCCTGCATGACCTGGCGTCGCCAACCCCGCGTGACGACGTGGCCGCGCAGCACCCCGAGGAGTTCCAGCGTTTGCAGGGGCTGACGCGGGGGCTGCATGAAAGTGCGCGGTTGATGTTGTTCAGGAATGTGCGCGAGTGACTATTTGTCCTGAAACGTTTCGAGGTACGCCAGGATGTTCTCGATCTTCTCTGGGTCGCTGATACCCCAGAAGATCATGCGCGTGCCACTCACCACTTTTTTCGGTGCTTCGATATAGGCGGCGAGCTTGTCGCGGGTCCAGACCACGCCGGAGTTTTTCATCGCATCGGAATACTGATAATCGGTGGTGGTGCCGGCCGGTCGGCCAATGATGCCGTTGAGTTCAGGGCCAAAGCCACCGCGCGCGCCTTCGCCAATGCTGTGGCAACCGCCGCAGGTCTTGCTGAAGAGTTTGCCACCCGCCTCGGCATCGCCGGCCGCGAGGGCCGAGCCGCTGTTGAGGATCAGGGCGAGGGTGAACAAGGCGTACTTCATGATGGGCTCCACGGCGGCTAATGCTGGCGATTATGCCTGGTTGTCAGGAGCGCATGCCCATCCAGATCACGGCTTCGGTCCATGCCGTGACCACCGGCGTGAGCATGCGGAACCACGGGTCCTGCACATCAATCTGCGCGGCGGACTGGTCGTGGTGGTGCTGTTCTTCATCCACGATCGAGGCGATGGCGGCCACGGCCAGCGGGTCGATATCACGCAGGGTATGAAGTTGATGGGCCAGGTGTTTCAGCACCACGCTTTCGACCGCCACGGTGGTGGTCATGATGGCCTTGCGGCCGCATACGCCGGTGAGCAGGCCCAGCGCCAGGCCCCCGAGCCCGCACAGCCAATAGCTGCGGCAACGCGGATAACCCCGGCGCTGCAGCTCGGCCTTGAACACGGCGCGGTGGCGGCGTTCGTCGCCAAGAAATTCTGTCAGCTCGGCCACCAGCCCTGGGTTGAACAACCGGGCCATGAACAGTTGGCCGCTGTAGATACAGATCGCACCATGCTCGCCGGCGTGGTCGACTTTGATCATGCGATTGCCCAGGTCCGGGTCTTTCAAGGGAGCTGCGGGAGCGTTCACTGTTCACTGCCTTGTGCGAGGTGTGCATTGCTGAGCGCGGTTATCGTGCCGTACCCCCACCCGAATGCGCAACTTAGAGCCTCTAAATGACCACCCATCGACTCAAACACATTCAATCGAACCTATTCCACCGCGCCCCACTCAACCTTACTGAACCCTGATGGAGGAGTAAGAATCATGGCTCAGCCATCGATTTTGGTATTGGAAGACGACGAAATCATTCGCTCGTTAATGGTGGACGTCCTGGAAGATTTCGGCGCGAACGTCACCTCTTTTCCTTCGGCCGATGAAGGAATGATTTACCTGGAACGCGGCGATGACCCTGTCGACTTGATTGTCAGCGATATCCAGATGCCAGGGTTACTCAATGGCTACGACTTGAGCAAAGTGGTGGCGCACCGTTGGCCCTCGGTGCCAGTGGTGCTGACGTCGGGCAATGCCAAGCTGGCGGCGCAACTGGGCGGGACTGTGCGTTTTTTACCCAAACCGTGGAGCGCTGAGCATCTGGTTGCATGCGTGCAAACGGCACTGAGACACCAGGGCACCCCCCTGCATTGATAGCCCCGCGATATCACTTTTAGCGAACTTGGTGCAGCGTGCTGTGGTCACTAGTGAAGCAAGGAGCGACTTTTCTGATCCGCTGGTCAGCATATTTGCCTTGTGAGTAAGGCTGACAGCCATGAGTTGTGTAGAATTGTCGCCTATTTTTCCAGCGTCATTCATGGTCGAAAGGCCCACAGTTCGAGCTCACTGAATGCATTCACAGGCCCCTGATTCTGGTGCGCCGTCTTTACTCGAAGCGTTGCGCGCAGGCACTGCCCTGCTGCATGTAGCGCTCGAAAAGCGTCTGCCGTTCTTTTCCGAGCAGTTGGATGCCGACTGGTATCGACGCTTGATCCAGGCGTATTACGGGTTTTATCAGCCAATGGAAGCGGCGTTGCACGACAGTGGCTTGATCCCCGATGGGTTCGACGCGCAATTGCGTGTGAAAACACCGACGCTGGTGAGCGACCTTCAGGCGCTTGGCCTGTCCGCCCACGCGCTGCCCCTTTGCGCCCACCTGCCGCCCCTCGACACACCCGCAGCCTGCCTCGGGACACTGTATGTGCTCGAAGGCGCGACGTTGGGCGGCCAGGTATTGCGGCGGGAAATGGCCGAGCGCCTGGACGTGAATGCCGACAACGGCGGCGCGTTTCTCAATGTGTATGGCGCCGAGACCGGTCGGCGCTGGAAGGATTTTCTCGATTACCTGGGCCGCATGCCGCTGGACGCTCCCGCCAGGCAGTGCGCGGTAGACGCGGCCCGTTCGACGTTCAGCTGCTTTGAGCAATGGCTCGACAGCCAGGAGGTACTGCTATGAAACCCGACGATTTTGAAGAGCTGCTTGCCAACTGTGCCGACGAGCCCATCCGCTTCCCTGGGGCGATTCAGCCTCACGGCGTGCTGCTGACGCTGTCGGAACCCGAGCTGAACATCATCCAGGTCAGTGCCAACGTTGGCGCGCTGTTCGGCCACGCGCCCGATACGCTGCTGGGGCAGCCGCTGCACCGGTTGATCGGTGCCGAGCACGCCCAGGCCGTGCAGGCCATGGCTGAGCAAAACAGTTTTTTCGACGCGCCACCGCTGCATGTCAGCCTTAACGGCGCCGAGTTCGAAGGCTTGTTGCATCGCCATCAGAACGTGCTGGTGCTGGAGTTCGAACCGTGGCTCAAGGACTTTCGGCCACGCGCGCTGAAGGGGCGCACCAGTGACCTGGGCAAAATGCTGCAACGCTTGCAGTCGGCGAAAACCCTGCAAGCGCTGTACGAAATCAGCGTGACTGAAATCCAGGCCATGACCGGTTACGACCGGGTGCTGATCTATCGCTTTGAAGACGAAGGCCACGGGCAGGTCATCGCCGAAGCGTCGGCACCGTCCATGGAACTGTTCAACGGGTTGTTCTTCCCCGCGTCCGACATCCCGGAGCAGGCCCGCGAGCTGTATCGCACCAACTGGCTGCGCATCATCCCCAACGCTGCTTATGAGCCGGTGCCGCTGCTGCCCAAGTTGCGCCCGGACACGGGCGAGCCGCTGGATTTGAGCTTCGCTACCCTGCGCAGTGTGTCGCCGATTCACTGCCAGTACATGCAGAACATGGGCGTGTTGTCGTCCATGAGCATCTCGCTGATGAAGGGCGACAAGCTGTGGGGCCTGATCAGTTGCGGCAATCGCGAGCCCCTGCTGGTGCCCAATGACCTGCGCACCACGTGCCAGACCATCGGCCAGGTGTTGTCGCTGCAGATCAGCGCCATGGAAGCCCTGGACCTGAGCCGCCAGCGAGAGGAGAAAGTCGAGGCCCTGGCGCTGTTGGATCAGGCGATGAAAGCCTCCGAGCAAAACGTGTTCGACGGCCTGGCCCAACAAGGTCAGTTGCTGATGGACCTGACCCTGTCCGGTGGCGTGGCGATCATTGAAGACAAACAGCTGCACCGCTACGGCAACTGCCCGGAACCGTCGCAGATCCGGGCCTTGCACAAATGGTTGCAAGGCAACGGCGAGCCGGTGTTTTCCAGCCATAACCTGGTGTCCGTGTACCCGCCTGCCGCCGAGTTTCAGCAGGTGGCCAGCGGCGTCCTGGCCATGAGCCTGCCCAAGCCGGTGGACAATGGCGTGCTGTGGTTTCGCCCGGAAGTGAAAGAGAACATCAACTGGAGCGGCGACCCGAAAAAACCGCTTAACCTGGAAAGCTCCGACACCGGCCTGCGCCTTCGCCCACGAACGTCGTTTGAAATCTGGAAAGTCGAAATGGCCGGCATCTCCACCAAGTGGAGCCATGGCGACCTTTTTGCCGCCAACGACCTGCGCCGCTCGGCCCTGGAAAACGACCTGGCCCGCCAGGTACTGCGCGAGCAACAGGCGGTACGCGCCCGCGATGAACTGGTGGCGGTGGTGTCCCACGACCTGCGCAACCCGATGACGGTCATCTCGATGCTCTGCGGCATGATGCAAAAGGCTTTCAGCTCCGACGGCCCGCATACTTCGCGGCGCATTTCCTCAGCCATCGACACCATGCAACAGGCCGCCGGGCGTATGAACGTGCTGCTGGAAGACTTGCTCGACACCTCAAAAATCGAGGCCGGGCGCTATGTGGTCAAACCGGTGGCACTGGACGTGAGCCAGATGTTCGAGGAGGCGTACTCCCTGCTCGCGCCGCTGGCAATGGAGAAAGGCATCGACCTGTCGTTCAATGCCGAGCCCGGCCTGCAGATCAATGCCGACCCGGAGCGCCTGTTCCAGGTGTTGTCGAACCTGATCGGCAACGCCATCAAATTCACACCGCGTCAGGGCAATATCGGCATCAGCGCCATGAGCAACGGCGAGGAAATCGTGTTTTCGGTGCGCGATTCCGGCGAAGGCATTGCCCCTGAACAGTTGCCGCATGTGTTCGAGCGCTATTGGACGCAGACCGAAAACAACCCCACCGGCAGCGGCCTGGGGCTGTATATCACCCAAGGCATTGTTCAGGCCCATGGCGGGCGGATCGAGGCCCAAAGTGAATTGGGCCGGGGCAGCGAGTTCCGGTTCACCGTGCCCAAGCCGAACTGAAACGCCCTCAGCCACACCTCTTGCAAACTATGGGGTCCGCCATGGCCGGGAACGTTCGACCCGGCCATGGCCACTGATCCGGTGCGCATTCAAAAGACATTGGGATGCGAGAAACACTCCTCCAATTGAGCAAGAGGTCTACCCAATGATTGTCAGCCCTTTCCAAGCCTTCAACCTCTACCAGGCCGTACTGAAAACCCAGCTTGCGGCCACCCCCGCAAAAAAACCTGTGCCCCCCCAAGACCAGCAGCAGATGCAAAATACACAGCATCGACAGCCAACCAGCTCGTCACTGGACTCCATCGGGAATGGCCGGCTGATTTGATGTAACCGCTTTGATGTAACAGAGGACAGTGCGGCGCCCAGCGCTGCAGGCCGTTAACAAAACGCTGACATCCGCTGCGCTATCCTCCTCTGTTCCTCCTTGCTTGAGCCGCGCCCTTCATGCCTCAACCCGACACGCTACCCGCCGTTATTGCCGGCCCGATCCTGCGGCGCCTGGAGCCCCAGCGCCTGGTCATCTGGTTGGTGGGAAGCAGTGTCCTGCCATTGACCCTGAGGCTGCAGATTCCCCAAGGCGAACCCCTGGATATCGACCTTGACGCGCAGCATTGCCAAGTCGTGCCCGTGGGGCGCCACGCCTTTATCCACCTGATCGACGTAGCGCTCGCCGAGGCATTGCCCCAAGACGTCGCCATCGGCTACGACGTGTTGGTCGATAGCGTCGGTATTGGCGAATGGGCGCCGCATTTGCTGTATGCCAAGGCCGATTTACCGACCTTCGTGTTGCACAGCCGCCTCCATCAGTTGGTACATGGCTCCTGCCGCAAACCCCATCACTGTGCCGATGAAGGCTTACTGTGCGTGGACCGCCTGCTCGCCGACGCCCATCACACTCCCGGCCAACGCCCGGCGTTGCTGATGATGAGCGGTGACCAGATCTATGCAGACGATGTCGCCGGGCCGATGTTGCGCGCCATTCATGCGCTGATTGCCCGCCTGGACCTGTTCGATGAATACCTGGAAGGCGCGGTGGTGGATAACAGCGAAAGCCTCTACGGGCATCGCGCCAGTTATTACCACCGCGCCGACCTGCTCCCGGCGCTGGACAGTAACGAGACCCTGCGCGAACGGTTTTTTGGCGGGGTGAAAAAACCGATCTTCACCAGCAGCACCGCCGACAATCACTTGGTGACCTTTGCCGAAGTCATCGCAATGTACCTGCTGGTCTGGTCGCCCACGCCCTGGTCGCTGATTGCGCCGCAGCCGCCGCAACTGAGCGCTGAAGAACAGCAGCGATATGCCCGCGAGCAAGTGCAGGTCGAGCACTTTTGCCACGCACTGCCGGGCGTCGCACGCGTGTTCGCCCACCTGTCCACCTTAATGATCTTTGACGACCACGACATCACCGACGACTGGAACCTCAGCGCCCAATGGGAAGAAACCGCTTACGGCCACCCGTTTTCAAAACGCATCATCGGCAACGCCCTGCTCGCCTATTTGCTGTGCCAGGGCTGGGGTAACCAGCCGGATGTATTTGGCGAGCCGCTCAAGCACACCCAGATGCTGTGCACCCAAGCGCAAGACAACCACCTGGATGCCGCCGCGCATGATCAGTTGCTGCAGCAGCTGCTGGCCTTCCAGCAATGGCACTACGTACTGCCCACCACCCCCGCCCTGGTGGTGCTCGACACCCGAACCCGCCGCTGGCGCAGCGAGTTCACCCTCAAGCAACCCTCCGGCCTGCTGGACTGGGAAGCCTTGAGCGAGCTGCAACAGGCACTGCTCGACCACCCTTGCGCGATCATTGTTTCGCCCGCGCCGATCTTTGGCGTAAAACTGATCGAGACCGTGCAAAAGGTGTTCAGCTGGTGCGGCTACCCCCTGCTGGTCGACGCCGAGAACTGGATGGCCCATCGCGGCGCCGCCCAGGTGATCCTCAATATCTTCCGCCACTCACGCACGCCGGGTAACTACGTGATCCTGTCGGGCGATGTGCACTACTCGTTCGTCTACGAAGTGCTGATCCGCCATCGCAACGCCGGGCCCAGGATCTGGCAGATCACCAGCAGCGGCATCAAGAACGAATTCCCCCCGCGCCTGCTGGAATGGTTCGACCGCCTCAACCGCTGGCTCTACTCGCCCCGCTCGCCCCTGAACTGGTTCACCCGCCGACGCACCATGCAGGTGGTGCCACACATTCCCGAGCATGCCGAAGCGGGCGAGCGGTTATGGAACTCGGCCGGGATCGGCCAGGTGTTTTTCAACGAACAGGGCCAGCCTGAGGGCATTTACCAGCACAACGCGGATGGCAAGGCGCGGACGAGGATGGTCGCGCCACAGCAATAGCCCATTGCCACTAACCCTAAAGCCGTATATCCGACCTATTCAAAAGCACACAGTCTACGTTGTACAGTAAGCCCAGCCACGGAGTATTGGTGTCAATAACGGTGAGCCTTGCGGCTAGCCTCGGCAGGGAATGCGCACATGGACGAGCTCTCCGGCAATACCTCACAGCACAACGATTTCTCCCACTTCAACGCCGATATGCTGCATACGGTGCTGGAACTGGTCAGCGACGGGATCTGGGACTGGAACGCCAATACCGGGTTCGTCTACCGCAACCCGGGCTGGTACGAAATGCTCGGCTACGCCCGCCACTCCCTGGAGAACAGCGTGTTCACCTGGGAAAGCCTGATACACCCGGATGATTACACCCAGGTGATGACGCTGTTCGATGACTACATCCACCATCGCGCACCGTTTTACCAAATCGAATACCGTTGTCGCAAAAATGATGGCAGCTACCTGTGGGTCGAAGACCGCGGCTATGTGATTGCACGTAACGCCGACGGCTCAGTGGCGCGGATGGTCGGGGCCCATCGCGATATTCATGCGCGCAAATGCTCCGTCGAGCAATTGGAGCGGCGCAATCAATCCCTTGAGACCCTGGTGGCTGAGCGCACGCGTGAACTGTCGCGGGTCAATCAGCAATTGCAATTACAGCTGGATGAAAACCGCTCCCTGGCCGAGCGGGACACCCTGACCCTGGTTGCCAACCGCTATCGCCTGGAAAAGGCGCTACTGGAAGAATGCGACCGCGCCCAGCGCTTTCGCCTGCCATTGGCCCTGATCGCGATGGACATTGATGACTTCAAGCCGATCAACGACCGCTATGGTCACGGCGTGGGCGACCAGACCCTGCTGCGGGTGGTGGAGTGCCTGGAGCGCTGCATTCGTCCCGATGACCTGCTGGGCCGCTGGGGCGGCGATGAGTTTATGTTGGTACTGCCCAGAAGCTCGCTGGAGGAGGCCAAGGCCGTGGCCATGAGCATCTGCCAGGCGGTGCGGGATAACCCGCTGAGCAGCGATTTCAACGTAACCCTGAGTGTGGGCGTGGCCGCTCGCCAACTGGATGAATCCCCAGCCGCCTTGATAGCGCGTGCCGATCAGGCGCTGTACCGCGCCAAGGCTGCGGGGAAGGATGGGGTGGCGGAATAACCCCTGGCCCCAAACGACCTTGAAGCAACAGCTCCTTCCGATTTGGAATGACCCAAAGACTTTATTTCGTTTGCGGCAGGCCCCGGCGCACGGCTTAGATAAAAAGACGCCCGCCACCGCCGAGTCCTAAATTAATGAGCCGCGAAACCATCAGCCAGTCGATTTCCATCGTCCACCCCATCAGCCTGAGCCACGGTAAAAACGCCGAGGTCTGGGACACCACGGGCAAACGCTACATCGACTTTGTCGGCGGCATCGGTGTACTCAACCTGGGCCACTGCCACCCGGGCGTGGTCGAAGCGATTCGTGAACAGGCCACCCGGCTGACCCATTACGCCTTCAACGCCGCGCCGCATACGCCCTACATTGAACTGATGGATCGCCTCACGGCCTTTATCCCGGTGAGCTACCCGGTCAGCGGCATGCTCACCAACAGCGGTGCGGAAGCGGCGGAAAACGCCTTGAAAATCGTACGGGGCGCCACTGGCCGCACGGCCGTGATCGCCTTTGACGGGGCCTTTCACGGCCGCACGCTGGCCACCTTGAACCTCAACGGCAAGGTGGCGCCCTACAAACAAAAGGTCGGCGTACTGCCCGGCCCGGTGTATCACCTGCCCTACCCCAGCGCCGACAACGGCGTGACCTGTGCCGAGGCGCTGAAGGCCATGGAGCGCCTGTTCAGCGTGGAAATCGACGTTAACGACGTGGCCTGTTTCATCCTCGAGCCGGTGCAGGGTGAGGGCGGTTTCCTGGCGCTGGATATCGAGTTCGCCCAGGCCCTGCAAGGCTTTTGCGCTGAGCACGGCATCCTGCTGATCGCCGATGAAATTCAATCAGGCTTTGGCCGTACCGGCCAGCGCTTTGCCTTCTCGCGTTTGGGCATCGAACCGGACTTGATCCTGCTCGGCAAAAGCATCGCCGGCGGCGTACCGCTGGGCGCGGTGGTGGGGCGCAAGGCGCTGATGGACAACCTGCCCAAAGGCGGCCTGGGCGGTACGTATTCCGGCAACCCGATCGCCTGCGCGGCGGCGCTGGCGACCCTCGATGCAATGACCGATCAGCACCTGCACACCTGGGGCGCGCAGCAGGAAGCAGCGATCCTCAACCGTTATGCCGCCTGGCGCGAACAACACCTGTCGCCCTACCTCGGCCGCCTGACCGGTGTGGGTGCGATGCGCGGCATCGAACTGGCGAACGCCGACGGCACACCCGCGCCCAAACAGCTTGCTCAATTGTTGAGCCTGGCACGGGACGCCGGCCTGCTGCTGATGCCCAGCGGCAAATCGCGGCATATCATCCGGCTGCTGGCACCGCTGACGATTGAGCCGCAGGTGCTGGAGGAAGGTTTGAGCGTCCTCGAAACATGCTTGGGGAAGCTTGAATAATTAGGTGCTATAACGAGAGTTCCGCACCTAACCCTCAGGCCATCCTTTGCCGAACATTCCCCTGGTCGGGCTCCAAAACCTTACCCCCAGGGAATCGAGCGTGCTGCGGTTGATCGGGCAGGGCCTGGACTGTCAGGCCATCGCCAGGCAGTTGTCCATCAGCCCCCTCACGGCACGCAAACATCGCAGCAATATCCTGGCAAAAACCGGCTTGAAAACTGCGGTACAACTGGCGATGTTTGCCCTGGAGCTTGAGTTTCGACACCTTCGCCACTGCGCCAATCGCCCCCTCGAAGCTGGCGCCGCTGACCCGACGTGAGCAGCAAGTCGCGCGCCAGATTGCTGCCGGGCACACCAGCAAGCAAATCGCCAGGAGCCTCGGTATCAGTGACCTGACCGTGCGTAAACACCGCCAGAACCTTTACCGAAAACTGGGCCTGCAAAACCTGGCGCAGCTCCTGCGTTACTGCATGGACCCTGCATCCGGGGCCTGAAATCTACGCTATCGGTGGTATTGCGCTGCGCGTAGGCGCCTTTCATCGTGTGACCTGCCGCCCGTTGCAAGGAGTATCGGGCGCGATTCCCCAGGTATCGCACGGAGACAAGGAATGTCACGTCAGAAACAGCCAAACGCAGGCCGCCAGTGTGCGTGCGTCATTTATGCACTCGAGGCCGAGCGCCAACGTATTGCCCGCGACCTGCACGACCGCCCCGCCCAGACCCTGGCCTGGGTGCTGCTGCGCCTGGCGGATCTGGAGCAGCAAGCGGCCTGCCAGCCCATTCGTTCGGCACTTCAGGAGCTGCGCCGACAGCTTCAAAGCATGAGCCAGGACCTGCGCCAGCTCGTACAAGACCTCAACCCCCAGCCCACCACAGAAGGGCTACTGGACGATGCCATGCGCGCCGCAGTGCATGACATGCATCGACGTTTTCCCGGTTCACCGTCGGTGCTGCTGAACCTGCAGGGGCCCAGGACGGCCTTGGCGCCGCAGGCATTGACCCCGGTGATACGCGCGCTGAAGGAACTGCTGGCCAACCTGCGCAGGCACAGCAGGGCCGACCAGGCATTACTCAGTTCACACTGCCAAGACGGCGCTATCGTCCTGACCCTGACCGACCAGGGCCAGGGTTTTGACCCCCTCCATCGCGGCTTCGGCTTGCAGAGCATCGCCGGTTCACTGGCCGCCGTCGGGGCGCGCCTGGAGATCGACGCTCACTGTGGCGTCGGCACCTCGGCGCGTATCCGGCTACCGCGCCGTGGTATCGGGGGTAGGCCATGAGCGTGAAAATCTTGCTGGTGGACGATCACCAACTGTTTCGCCAAGGCATGGTCGCCTTGCTCAGCAGGGAACGCGACTTGAGTATCGTGGGCCAGGCGCAAAACGGCGTGCAGGCGCTGGCGCAGATTGAACTGCAACAGCCGCAGCTGATGATTCTCGACCTGGAAATGCCGCTGCTCAGCGGCCTCGACACCTTGTCACGCGCACGCCTCAAATACCCGGATTTGCGCGTGCTGTGCCTGTCAGCCCACGGCGAGCTGCGCAGGATTTCCCAGGCCCTGGAATCGGGAGCCTGCGGCTATCTGCTCAAGGAATGTGCCTACGAAGAACTGGTAAAGGCCGTACGAGCCATCGCCGGCGGGCGGGCGTACCTGTCACCGGATGTGGCCACGGCCATGGCGATCGGCCGCCATGCCAGCCAGCGTAACGGCCTGGCCGGCGCACCGCTGAGCCCTCGGGAAAAACAGATCCTGCAACTGCTGGTAGAGGGTTGTACCACCCGCGCCATCGCCGAGCGCATGCACATCAGCAGCAAAACCGTGAGCACCCATCGCGAACACATCATGGCCAAGCTCAACCTCAAGGGCATCGCGCAGTTGACCCGCTATGCACTGCGCGAAGGGCTGATCTGAGCACGGCCATCGGCATTTGTACCGATACGAAATCAGCCTTTTTGAGCCCGCAATTCAGCATTGCGCACAGTGTGCCTGGCCCCCAGGACAACGACCATGGAACCCGGCGATCAATGCAACTGATCGCCTTCGGAGACTGCGGCGGGTGCTGCGGTGCTCGGTTAACTCAACCGATTTGGAGCTCGATGACATGGCTAATGTTGACACGCTGGACCTGTGGACAAAATGGATGGGCGCCGTACAAGCCACGGCATTGCCGGGCGGACTGGGGGCTGGCCAGCAATTCAGTGCCGGTTCCACCACCCTCAATATCGACCTGGGGAACACCGACCCCACCATCGTCAATTACTACATTCATGGCCTGGGCGACGTGGTGCCTGCCAATAGCCCGTCGTACTCGGCCGGCGGCGGCTTACTCGCCAGCTACGCGGTGTTCCTGGACAAGATCAACCTGGGGGCGGTGCCCAACCCCAACCTGGCAAGCCAGTTGAATATCGCGACCACCGCGCTGAATACGGCGCAGACCGCGTTCAACAATGTGATGACCCAGGCGATCCAGCAATACACCAACTACAAGGCCATCAACTCCCCACCTTTCGTGCCGTTTTCAACGTGGGTGGTGCAGAGCTATCCCAGCTACATCACCGCCAACAACCAACTGATCGGCGCGGCCAATACCGTGGACTCGCTGATGGTGCAGGTGTACGGCGCCGGTTACTCGGTGCTGCAACAGGCCCGCACCAAAGTCGGGATCAATGGCGCACAAAGCCTGATCTCGCAGAACGCGTTCAACATGGCGGTCACCTCCGGCTCCATCGCCCCACCCGGTTCGCAACCGGTGGTCATCGGTGGCACCACCCCGCCGCCGGCGACCGCCCTGGTTTCCTCGCTGACACCGGCCTACTCGCTGCAAGCCTTCGCCGCGAAGTACGCCGAGTGGCAAGCTTCCAGCGTGGCCGGGCAAACCAGCGCCGGGGCAAGCATTTCGATCACGTCCAGCACCGCCACTTACAACCTGGATGAGTCCGGCTGGAGCGCGTCGGCCGATGCCAGCCTGTTTGGCGACTTCTTCAACTTCACCGCCAGCGGCTCCGCCAGTGGGCAGAAGACCAGCATCGACACCACCAGCAGCGACTTCTCCCTGACCGTCAACTTCACCGGTTTCGGCAGCTTCCCTATCGCGCCCGGCACCTGGTGGGATTCGGGCGCCTTGGTCGCCACCTACCACAACCAGCTCAACCCTGGCGCTCCGGACTTCTTTGGCGAGGACGGCTCCATGGCCAGGTTTGCCACCCAAGTGGTGGTGGGCTTTGAACCCACGGTGATCCTGCAAATGAAATCCAGCGACTACAGCAATGTGAAAAGCAGCTGGGAAGCCCAGGCCACCGCGTCCATCGGCATCGGGCCGTTTCGGATCGGCTCGGTCTCGGGGTCGGCCAATGGCACCAAGCAGGACATCCAGTGGGATGACGCCTCGGCCTCGGTGACCATCGGCCCGGTCAGCAGCAGCGTGCCGGTATTGCTGGGGGTGGTCAGCCAGCAACTGGGGGCTTGATGCCCTGCCGGGGGCCCTCGCGGCTCCCGGCCTTTCAGGAGATACGCACGTGTTGACGGACCAATCCCTATGGCAGCTCTATATCCAGGCGGTGTCACGCCAGGCAGGGCTGATGCCGAACGAAGTGTTTTCAGTGGCGGGGTTCAATACCTTCAGCGGTTTGGGCAGCCCGGCCAGTGAAATCTGCAATTGGTGCATTTACCTGCTGGGCAATGGCATCCCGACCGCCAATGCCACCTACGCGGCCCAGAGTGGCGTGTTCAGCGCGTACTGGATTTATTTGAGCTATCTGTTGCAGCGTGCCGCCCAGCCTCGCCTGTTGGCACGTGCGCCCGCTGCGAATGCTGTGGATTTCGAACAGTATCGCCAGCTGATCGGCGCTCACCTGGCGACGCCGCCCGCCGCCCGGCCCAACCGTTTATTCAGTACCGGCAGCGACCCGCTGGCCAGCGTGCACCAGGGCCTGCTGTCGACGCTCGGCCCACAGGCGCCGGGAATCGCCGCCGCACTGAACCAGTGCTGGCTGGCCGCACAGCCAGAAAAGGTCGAGAGCAATATGTGGGCGCAAATCACCGACGGCGCCCAGCCCTTTCTGTGCCCTGGCTACGCCCTGGAAAACTGGAGCAGCACCTTTGCCACCTGGTTGAACCGCTCAGCCGGTACGCCGTTAAAGGTGTTTGAGCAACTCGGCGTGGGCTTGCCCGACCCGGCGCAGACCAACGCAAGGCGGCCACAGAGTACAAGCCCATGGCCGGCGTTTTTCCAGTTGGCGCCTACGGTCACGCCAAAGCTCGCCCTGGCCCAACCCCAGGCGCCAAGCATGAGCATGAGCATGAGCCTGGCAATGAGCGCCTTTGATAGTTTCCCGCTGACGGCCCAGAGCTGGCTGGACCGCAGCTTTTTCGACGCTGAACGCTACCCACTGCCGACGGGGGCTCCGCCCTTCCTTTCGGCCGACGGCCCACTGGGTTTGTTGCCCAGCCGCGCAGTGATCGGCTTTCAACCCAGCCTGACACTGCGCGCCAGCAGCGGGCCCGCGGCCCGACAGTTGGCCAACAACCTCAACCGCATAGGCCCCTTCGCGGTACAGGCCAGCGCCGGCACACCGGTGCCGGTTGCGAACAACGCCAGCCAGGTGGACCTGCATTTCGACGCCAGCGATTCCAACGTGCCGGTGCTGCTGGGGGTGGTGTGCACCCTCACGGCGCAGAGTTTTTGACAAGTGTTCCACCCCATCCATCAAGGAGGACTGCGATGAAAAAAACACCCGACATTTGAGCGCAATGCCCACTGAAAAACCGACGACTAAATCAAGCAAGAGGATTCACATCATGGCCAGTTATTGCCAGGAAAAATTCGAGAGCAACACCGGTGCCGAAAAACGCGTGTGCTGGCGCCAGGACAAGCACGTGCACAACGCTGCCCTGATCACCACCATCGCGATTTGGCTGGGTAATCAGTACGGCGGCACCTGGACCGTGCGGGCCGGCAGCTACGAGTCGAACAAGTCGAGCTGCGGGACGGATGCCGTGTCGTATCCGTGATCCAAAACCGGGAGCCTGCACGGCTCCCGGTGCTCCTCAATGACGCGCATCCGCGGGCATGCCGCCGTTGGGCCAGTCCTTGACGCCACTTTGTCTTCGGGGCGGGAGCATTGCGTTGCGATAAGGGCACTGTGCTGCCTTGACCTGATCCCCCTCCCCCCTGAAAATGCCCGACGCTTTTTTGTCTCCGTTTACTGAAGTAGTGAAATTTCAATGTCCGATTCTTACACCGAAAAATCCGCCACCGAAGAATCCGTAGTCGCCTTGCAATCCAAAGCTGAATACGAAAACGCCATCAATCTTTCACAGCATGTGCCTGCGGCCAAGATCATCAGCGAGATGGTGCTGGACGCGTTTCATACCTCCAAGGAAAGCGACCAGATCCGCGAACTGCGCGTGGCCATCCGCCAGGCCCACGATGCCTTCGACGATGACAAAGCCTACGACCTGATGGGCCAGCTCAAGCAGCTCAAGGACGCCGAGGCGGCTGACAACATTGCCCTGGAAGACCTGAGCAGCAAGTTCTCGATCAGCCGCATCCTGTCCAGTTTCAAGGATGACCCCGAGTTTCAGGAACTGGTCTACGGCCTGGCCCTCAAGGTGTTGAACCAGTCTCACCAGGCCATCAGCAACCCAAGCGCCGGCAAGGGCAAAGCGTCACGCCCCAAAAAAGAAGCCGAAGTGTTTGTGATCAGCAAGGACGGCATCAGCGTCACCCTGCCGCTGCGCACGCCGCGCTCCAAGCTGAACGTCGACCGCGAGGCGTTCGAGTTCCTGGGCTTCAGCTTTGTGGGTGAAGGTGACGAGGCGGAACTTGAGGTTGAAAGCTTTGTGGATAACGCCGGCGCTGAGCAGCCGTTGAGCCGCAAGAGCGTGATTACTGCGCTGCAACAGCAGACCGCGTTTGATGGGTACAGCATCGCGCAGCAGTAACCCGAAAACTCAGGCCAACCTGTGGGAGCTGGCTTGCCTGCGATGCAGACACCTCGGTACATCAATGAAACCGAGGTGATGCTATCGCAGGCACGCCAGCTCCCACATTCCAATGTCAGACCTGCGCCGCGAACACCTCGCGAAAACGCGCCATCTCCCTCTTGCTCCCCACTGTGACCCGCACCCACTGCGGCCAGTTCTTCCACACCCGTCCGATCATCACGCCTTGCGCTGCAAGCTTGTCGATGACCTGCGCCGCGGGCTGCTTCACGTCGATCATGAAGCAGTTGCTCTGCGACGCCGTGCAGGTAAAACCTCGGGCCTTGAGCCAACTGACGGTCTCATCGCGCAGTTGCGCATTGAGCGCCTTGCGTTGCGGCAGCAGCTTGATGTCTTCAAGGCTGGCAATACCGCCGAGCAAGCTGGAGCCCGCCGGTACGTTGTCGCCGCCGAACACCGCCAGCCGCTCCAGGAGCGCTGGATGGCCGATCGCCAGGCCCAGGCGGGCGCCGGCCATGCCGTAGATTTTCGAGAAGGTGCGTAATACCAGCAGGTCGTCGTGGTCCTTGACCCAACTCACCACGCTGGGCGCGTCGGAAAAGTCGATGTACGCCTCGTCCACCACTAAAACGCTGCCTTTGGGTTTGTTGGCCAGCGCCTGGCGTATCGCTTCGGTGGGCGTGAGGGTGCCGGTGGGGTTGTTGGGGTTGCACAGGTAGAGCATGCCGGCCTGCGGGTCGGCGGCGAGCATGGCCGGGAGGTCATGCGCGTGATCGGCGTTGAGGTCCACTTCGCGCACCGGCGCCTGGTTCGATTCGGCGGCCTGGCGTGGCACTTCGTAGGACGGCGTGGCCATCACCAGGCCACGGGTTTCGCTGGTAAATGCCAGCACTGCGTAGCGCAGGGCCGCCATGGAGCCGGCGAACACCGCCACCTGTTCTTCGGCAATCCCCTGCTGCTGGGCAAACAACGCTGCCAGGGCGTACATGTGTTTGTAGGGATAGCGACCGGCCGTGGCGATTCCGTTCTGCATCGCAGCGCGTGCAGCCTGTGAGGCGCCGTAGGGGCTTTCGTTGTAGTTGAGCAGTACCTTGTCGGTCTTGATCGGCGGCTGGGCGGCAATGGCCCAATCCAGGCGCCCCAGCAAGGGCAAGGCGGCCCCCAGGGCGAGAAGGGATCGACGACTAACGCTGACCATGGTGGCTACTCCTTGTAGAGGGGTGATGGATTCGCACGGCATGTACAGAGGGGTATGACGAGAAATACGCCCGCGAATTTAAACCTGCACCCAAGAAAAAGCCCCGCGCTTCTCTCGAAGGCGGGGCTCTTTCACTGCGGTGACACTCAGTGAGCGTAGGTCAGCAACAGCTCTTTCGGCACTTGGAAATCCAGGGACATCATCACGCTGAGCGCGGTGATGGTGAAGATCGAGAACACGAACAGCTTGCGCGCCCAGACGGTGTCATCCACCGCCTTGTAGCCGGTCCAGGCCATGTACAACCAGTACATGCCCATGGCGGCGGCGACGGCGAGGTAGCTCATGCCGGCGTAGCCACTGAAGGTCAACATCAAGGTCGCCACGAGGAAGGCCAGGATGTACAGCAGGATGTGTTTCTTGGCTACCTGGATGCCACGTTTGACCGGCAGAACCGGAATCGACGCAGCGAGGTAGTCATTGAAGCGGAAAATCGCGATGGCGTAGGAATGCGGCATCTGCCACAGGCTGAACATCACCAGTAGCGTCAGCGCGGCCATGTCGAAGCTATTGGTCACAGCCACATAACCAATTACCGGCGGCATCGCCCCCGACAGACTGCCCACCAGCGTGCCGTGCACCGACTTGCGCTTGAGGTACAGGCTGTAAAGGCCGACGTAGATGACAAAACCGATCACGGCAAACAGCGCCGCCAGCGGGTTGGCCACCTTGTACAACAGTGCTACACCGGCAATACCCAGAACGGTCGCATAGATCAGTGCCAGTTTCAGGGAGATAAGGCCCTGCACCAGCACGCGATTCTTGGTGCGCTCCATCTTGATATCAATGTCACGGTCGATGCAGTTGTTGAATACACAACCGGAAGCTACCACCAGGGACGTGCCGATCATTGCAGCCAGGAAAATGGCCAGATCGACATGCCCCTTGGAGGCCAGGAAGAAACCGCCCGCCACAGAAAGCACGTTACCGAAAATGATCCCCGGTTTGGTGATTTGGATAAAGTGCTTAAGCGACATCGGGTCTTACCTCACTTCGCCATCATGAACGTATGGATGCTGAACATGATCCATATCGACAGGCCAACCAGCAGCAGGATCACAAGACCTGCGAACACAAACGCAATCACGTTATCGCGCTGCTCTTTCGAGCGATCCAGGTGCAGGAAGTACACCAGGTGAACCAGAACCTGAATCACCGCGAACGCCAATACGATCATCAACGTGATCGACTTCGGCAAAGTCGGGTACATCACCAGACCGAACGGGATGAGCGTCAGGATTACCGACAGGATGAAGCCGATAGCATAGGACTTAACGCTGCCGTGGCTTGCATCATGGCTGTCATGGTCATGGGAGTGTGCATTAGCCATTACAGAGTCCCCATCAGGTAAACAACGGTGAAGACGCAGATCCAGACCACGTCCAGGAAGTGCCAGAACAGGCTCAGGCAGCTCAGGCGAGTCTTGTTGGTGTTGGTCAGGCCGTGTTTATTGACCTGATACATCATCACCGCCATCCACAGCAGGCCGGCAGTTACGTGCAGACCGTGGGTGCCGACCAGCGTGAAGAACGCCGACAGGAAACCGGAACGGTGCGGGCCGTAGCCTTCGGAGATCAACAGGTGGAACTCGTTGATCTCCATGCCGATAAAGCCCAGGCCGAACAGGAAGGTCAGTGCCAACCAGCTCAGTACGCCTTTCTTGTTGCCCTTGTAGAAGGCCAACATGGCGAAGCCGTAGGTGATCGAACTGAACAACAGCAAGGCGGTTTCGCCGAGCACGTAAGGCAGTTCGAAGATGTCGTGGCCCGACGGGCCACCCGCTACGTTGTTTACCAGTACCGCGTACACCGCGAAGATCGACGCAAACAAGATGCAGTCGGTCATCAGGTAGAGCCAGAAACCGAAAACGGTCATTGGCCCCGAGTCGTGGTGATGGTCATCGTGCCCATGATCATCGACATGGGCGTGTCCAGCATTGGTCACTAAGTTCGACATGGTTTAAGCCTGTTCCAACGAGGTTTCTACACGGTTGGCCGGGATTTTCTTCTCGGCGACCAGGCGAGCGTGCTGCTCGGCTTCGATGCGTTCGATCGTTTCGACCGGCACCATGTAGCCTTGATCATCACGTGCAGCGTGGACGATGAAGTAACCGATGGTGCCTACCAGGCCCACGATTGCCAGCCACCAGATGTGCCAGATCATCGCGAAACCGAACACGGTCAACAGCGCGCCCATCACTACGCCGGTGGCGGTGTTGTTTGGCATGTGGATCGGTTCGTAGTGCTTAGGTCGCTGGTACGCAGTACCGTCTTCCTTGGCTTCGGTGAACGCATCAATGGTGTTCGCAGTAGGGATCACAGCGAAGTTGTAGAACGGTGGTGGCGACGAGGTCGACCATTCCAGGGTGTGGCCATTCCATGGGTCGCCAGAGTCGCAAGCGTTCTGCTTACGGTCACGGATACTCACGTACAGCTGGATCAGCTGGCAGGCGATACCGGCAGCGATCATCAACGCACCGAACATGGCGACGTACAGGTACGGCACCCACTCAGGGTTGGTAGTAGCGTTCAGACGACGGGTCATGCCCATGAAGCCCAGAGCGTAGAGCGGCATGAACGCGACGAAGAAGCCCGAGATCCAGAACCAGAATGCAGCCTTGCCCCAACCTTCGTGCAGCTTGAAGCCGAACGCTTTCGGGAAGTAGAAGCTGAAACCAGCGATGTAGCCGAATACAGCACCACCGATGATCACGTTATGGAAGTGAGCGATCACGAACAGGCTGTTGTGCAGGACGAAGTCAGCGCCCGGGATGGCCAGCAGTACGCCGGTCATGCCGCCGATGGCGAAGGTCACCATGAAGCCCAGGGTCCACAGGACCTGGCTGGTCATGCGCAGACGACCGTGGTAGATGGTGAACAGCCAGTTGAATAGCTTCACCCCCGTCGGGATCGAAATCAGCATCGTCGCCAGGCCGAAGAAGGCGTTGACGCTGGCCCCCGAACCCATGGTGAAGAAGTGGTGCAGCCAAACCATGAAGCCCAGTACCGAGATCGCGCCGGAAGCGTAGACCATCGAGTGGTGACCAAACAGGCGCTTGCCGGTAAAGGTCGAGATCACTTCGGAGAAGATACCGAACGCTGGCAGGATCAGGATGTACACCTCAGGGTGACCCCATGCCCAGAACAGGTTCACGTACATCATTGGATTACCACCAAGTTCATTGGTGAAAATGTGGAAATCCAGGTAACGGTCAAGCGACAGCAGCGCCATGGTAGCGGCCAGGATCGGGAACGAAGCCACGATCAGGACGTTGGCCCAGGTGCAGGTCCAGGTGAAGATCGGCATGTCCATCAGTTTCATGCCAGGGGCGCGCATCTTCAGGACGGTGGCCAGGAAGTTGACCCCCGTCAGTGTCGTCCCGAGTCCTGATAACTGTAGCGCCCAGATGTAGTAGTCCACACCCACGCCAGGGCTGTATTGCAGGCCCGACAATGGCGGATACGCGACCCAGCCGGTCTTGGCGAATTCGCCGACGCCCAGGGACAGGTTGATCAGAACAACGCCGGAAACCAGCAGCCAGAAGCTCAGGGAGTTCAGGAACGGGTAGGCAACGTCACGGGCACCGATCTGCAGCGGCAAGGCAAGGTTCATCAAGCCGGTGAAGAATGGCATCGCCATGAAGATGATCATGATCACACCGTGAGCGGTGAAGATCTGGTCATAGTGTTCAGGCGGCAGGTAGCCAGGCGAACCCTCGGTGGCCATGGCCAACTGGGTACGCATCATGATGGCGTCGGCAAAACCACGCAGCAGCATGACCATGGCAACGATGACGTACATGACACCGATTTTCTTGTGGTCGACCGAAGTCAGCCACTCGGTCCACAGGTAGGTCCACTTCTTGAAATAAGTGATTGCTGCAAACAGTGCCAGACCACCCAGCGCGATCATGGCGATGGTCACCATTACGATCGGCTCGTGGAACGGGACCGCATCCCAACTTAATTTACCAAACATCGTTTACTCCTCTGCCCCAGCAGTTGAATGCGAGCCCGTGTCAGAACCTTCAACCGCGGCCACTTCTTTCTTCTCGTGCTTGACCGGCTTGCCTGGCTTCATACCTTCGTACTTGTCGACGATTTTCTGAAACAGGTTCGGCTCATACGTGGAGTACAGGGCGACTGGGTTGTTCTGGCTTGGTTTGGTCAGGGCGTCGTATTCAGCTTGATCAAGCTGTTTAGGTGCGGCCTTGACTTCGGCTACCCAGGCGTTGAAATCTTCCTGGCTCGTCGAGATCGCTTTGAATTTCATGCCGGTGAAGCCAGCGCCGCTGTAGTTAGCGGAGATGCCTTCCATTTCAGCTTTTTCGTTGGCGATCAGGTGCAGGCGGGTCTGCATGCCTGCCATCGCGTAGATCTGACCGCCCAGAGCAGGGATGAAGAACGAGTTCATCACGGCGTCGGAGGTGATCCGGAAATTAAGCGGAGTGTTCTCCGGGAACCGAATCTGGTTAACCGTGGCGATACCCAGGTCCGGGTAGATGAACAGCCACTTCCAGTCCAGCGCGACCACTTCGATATTGATCGGCTTGACGTCGGACTCCAGCGGACGGTACGGGTCCAGCTCGTGAGTCGACTTATAGGTGATGTAACCCAAGGCGATGATGATGAGGATCGGAACCAGCCACACCGCGATTTCGATCTTGGTGGAATGCGACCACTTAGGCGCGTAGGTAGCGCTGGTGTTCGACGCGCGGTATTTCCAGGCGAAGGCGAAGGTCATGATGATCACAGGCACCACGACCAACAGCATCAGCAGGGTGGCGGTGATGATCAGGTTTCGTTGATCCAGACCGACCTGACCTTTAGGGTCGAGCAAGGTCCACTTGCAGCCTCCCAGCATTAACATCATGCCAAGCAGCGGCAAAAAGCCTAGTAATCGGGGGTACCTGTTTTTACTCATCTCACGACCTCTAAAGCAGCTTGCGCAATGCAGTTGGGTTTTGATCGCCAACACTTCACCCTGCCAAGGGTTGGCATTTCTCTTCGATTGAATAAGAGCCTGCCCGTCACGCCATAACTGTACGTTTCACGGACCTGCGGTGAGTTCTTATTCGATTTCGTGGTTAAAGGCCCTGTTACAGACCAATTCCATTTGGTGCGGATAGTTGAAAGGCTGCCGGAACCTTGTGGTCGCACAGAGCCATCCATCTGCCCCTCGACCGCTCCAATGCTCAAATATTGAACAGCACCGGACATTCAGTGCGGGCGATTGTAGTTAGCTAGCGATGTATAAACCATGTCTTATAAAGAAATAATTTTTATCGAATACAGCAATAATCCTTCACCATTATTGCAAGGGTTCGCGATCTTATCGCGTTCAATTCTCAACAAAAACCACAAAAATTGCCCTGTTATTAGCCGGTGAGTCGCATCCCTTACAGCGCGTAAGGGCATGGCAAACCCATGCAAGCCCCCATAAAACAAGGCATTGGGACATCACTGCGAAGCGCGAACCACGCGACCTTCCGAGCGCTGTTCAAACGACGAACTGACAGCACAAATTGACCGGTTGGTGCAAATTTAAGCGGCCCATCGGCGAGTCAGAAACGTCCTGCGACAGCGTCCGTGTGACAACATGTCGCACGCTGCGCACACCTGAAGTTGCCCCTCGTCACAGCCCTTTCACAAAACCCCACACACAAAAACGCCCCGGCCTGCCTTCAACAAGGACCGGGGCGTTTGCGCAAAGGTTCAGCCTTTGTGTTGGCGATTCCGATAGATGCCCAGCGGCACCAGGATCACGGTCAGCACGAAGGCCACCAGGGCCCACTGCGCCAGGGACAGCCCGAGAATCGGCGGGTACGGGGTGCTGCAAAAGCCGTCGACCTGGAAGCCCAGCGGGAACACCTTGGCCAGGGGCAGGTCATCGACGATCGGTTGCAGCACATCAATGCCGCAGCTGACCTGAGGGAAGAACTGGGTGTACACATGATGGCCGGCCGCCGCCACGCCGCCGAGGGCGCTGAGCACTACCAGCCCTTCAAACAGCGTAATCGCGCCTTTGGTGCGCATCGCCGCGCCGATGAACGCGAATACTGCAATCAACAGCAAGGCGTAGCGCTGCAGGATGCACAGCGGGCACGGCGCCTCGCCCAGTACCACCTGCATATAGAGTGCACCGCCAATCAGCGCCAGGCAGATGATGCCCAGCAACACCAGAAAGCGTCGCTCCCTGCCTAAACGCAATTCGTCACTCATCCCCGTTTCCCTTTGTTTGGTTGTGCCCGATGGGCGCAAGTTTACACACAGAGAGAGGTTTAAACAGAGGGGGTTAACGGGGGATTAATCGTGGGAAATGTTGTGACTGTGCGGACGCCATCGCGGGCAAGCCCGGCTCCCACAGTGGATTGTATTCCACTGTGGGAGCCGGGCTTGCCCGCGATGGTGCCGACTCGGTGGTGCGGTCTAAACCTTATTCCAGGGCCGCCGCCGGGCCGAAGAACTCGTAGCGGCTTTGCTTCTCCGGTACGCCCAGCGCCTTGAGGTGGCGCTTGATCGCCGCCATGAAGCCTTTAGGGCCCAGGAAGTAAGCATCCAGGTCGCGCTGTTCAGGTAACCACGCCGCCAGTTGCTCCTGGTTCAGCATGCCCACCTTGTCCGCCGCCGGGCTCACGCCGTCATCCTCGGCATAGCAATAGAAGCGCTTGAGCTGCGGATGTTCAGCGGCCAAGCCGTCCACCCAGTCGCGAAACGCATGCACCCCGCCATTACGCGCGCAGTGGATAAAATGCACCGGGCGTTTTGTCGCCAATGCCGCTTCGAGCATCGGCAAGGTCGGCGTGATGCCAACGCCGCCGCTGATCAGCACCAGCGGCTTATCGCCGGCCGCCAGCGTGAACTCGCCCGACGGAGTGAACAGGTCGATGCTCGCGCCGACGTGCAAGTGGTCATGCAGGTAGTTGGACACCCGGCCACCGGCTTCGCGCTTGACGCTGATGCGGTACTGGCCCGCATCGGTCAGCGCCGACAACGAGTAATTGCGCCGCACTTCTTCGCCATCCAGCACCAGCTTCATGCCGATGTACTGGCCCGGCGCGGCAGCGAGGATCTGGCCGTTATCCACAGGGGCAAAGTAGAAGGAGACGATCTCGGCGCTCTCCTCCACACGCTTGACCACCTTGAACGAGCGTGCACCGCGCCAGCCACCGGGGGCCTGGGCTTTCTCGTCATAAATGGCAGCCTCGGCACCGATCAGGATATCCGCCAGTTGGCCATACGCCGCGCCCCAGGCACTCATCACCTCGGGGGTGGCAATCTCGCTGCCCAGCACTTCAAAGATAGCCCGCAGCAAGCACGCGCCGACGATCGGGTAATGTTCCGGCAGAATCTGCAACGCCACATGCTTGTTGATGATCTTGGCTACCAGGTCGCCCAACTGATCCAACTGGTCGATATGCCGCGCATACATCAACACGCCATTGGCCAGGGCGCGGGGCTGGTCGCCGCTGGCCTGGTGGGCCTGGTTGAACAGCGGGCGCACTTCGGGGTATTCGGACAGCATCATGCGGTAGAAATGGGTGATCAGCGCTTCGCCGCCGCTTTCCAGCAAGGGCACGGTGGATTTGACGATGGCACGGTCTTGGGCACTAAGCATGGGAGCCTCCTGGGCTTCTTTACTGATTACCTTTGTTTACTCAGTATTCGTGCCAACTTATAAATCGTTATTTTTCAATAGCTTAAATTAAATGTAGTCAGTATGACCTCAGCCAATTTATAGTCACAACGACTACAAGGAGTCATTATGACTGCGCAATCGCTGCTCACTACCCTATTGCCTCTGGTCGCCGACCTGTCCCGCGATCTGCCCGAAGGCGAGCGCTACCGCCGCCTGCTGCAAGCCATGCGCGCCCTGCTGCCGTGCGACGCCGCCGCGCTGCTGCGCCTGGATGGCGACTGGCTGGTGCCGCTCGCCGTAGACGGCTTGAGCGCCGACACCCTGGGCCGACGCTTCAAGATCAGCGAGCACCCGCGCTTCGCCGTATTGCTGAGCAGCCCCGGCCCGACGCGCTTTGACAGTGACAGCGAATTGCCCGACCCCTACGACGGCCTGGTCGACGGGCTGCATGGGCATCTCGAAGTGCACGACTGCATGGGCTGCCCGCTGTTTGTCGACGACCGGCCCTGGGGCCTGCTGACCCTGGACGCCCTCGACACCGAACGCTTCGAACGCGTGGAGCTGGACGCCCTGCAAGCCTTCGCCAGCCTCGCCGCCGCCACCGTCAATGTGGCCGAACGCATCGAGCGCCTGGCCTTGCGCGCCGAAGACGCACACCAGCGCGCAGAGATCTACCGCCAGGCCAGCGGCCAGCAGCACAAGGAAATGATCGGCCAGAGCAAAACCCACAAGCGCCTGGTCGAGGAAATCAAACTGGTGGGCGGCAGCGACCTCACCGTGCTGATCACCGGTGAAACCGGGGTGGGCAAAGAGCTGGTGGCCCAGGCAATCCACGCGGCATCATCCCGCGCAGACAAGCCGCTGATCAGCCTCAACTGCGCCGCCCTCCCGGAAACCCTGGTGGAAAGTGAACTGTTCGGGCATGTACGTGGCGCCTTTACCGGCGCGCTGAACGAGCGCCGCGGCAAGTTCGAGCTGGCGAATGGCGGCACGCTGTTTCTGGATGAGGTGGGCGAGCTGTCACTGACGGTGCAAGCCAAGCTGCTGCGGGTGCTGCAAAGCGGCCAACTGCAGCGCCTGGGCTCGGACAAGGAGCACCAGGTGGACGTGCGCCTGATCGCCGCGACCAACCGTGACCTGGCCGACGAGGTGCGCAACGGCCGCTACCGTGCCGACTTCTACCACCGCCTCAGCGTATACCCGCTGCAAGTACCGGCGCTGCGCGAACGCGGGCGTGATGTGCTGCTGCTGGCCGGCTTCTTCCTGGAGCAGAACCGCTCACGCATGGGCCTGGGCAGCCTGCGCCTGACCAGCGACGCCCAAGCGGCGCTGCTGGCCTATAACTGGCCAGGCAATGTGCGGGAGCTGGAACATTTGATCGGACGCAGCGCACTGAAAGCCCTGGGCAACTGTCGCGAGCGTCCGAGGATTCTGAGCCTGAGCGCCCTCGACCTGGACCTGCCCGACGTCAGCGCGCCGCTTATCGAAGACCCGGTGCAGGCGCCCCTCGTGGTCAACGGCGACCTGCGTCAGGCCACCGAGCACTATCAGCGCCAAGTGATCAACGCCTGCCTGGAGCGCCACCAGCACAACTGGGCCAGCGCCGCCCGCGAACTGGGCCTGGACCGCGCCAACCTCGGCCGAATGGCCAAGCGCCTGGGCCTGAAATAGCCCAAACACCTCGGCCAAATGTGGGAGCTGGCTTGCCTGCGATAGCAATCCGTCAGTCAACCCTGTACCAACTGACCCACCGCCATCGCAGGCAAGCCAGCTCCCACACTAGATCTGTTTTGCCTTGAAGACGGCGTTCACTGCCTTTGACGGTGCAAGCCAAGCTGCTGCGGGTGCTGCAAAGCGGCCAACTGCAGCGCCTGGGCTCGGACAAGGAGCACCAGGTGGACGTGCGCCTGATCGCCGCGACCAACCGTGACCTGGCCGACGCGGTGCGCAACGGCCGCTACCGTGCCGACTTCTACCACCGCCTCAGCGTATACCCGCTGCAAGTACCGGCGCTGCGCGAACGCGGGCGTGATGTGCTGCTGCTGGCCGGCTTCTTCCTGGAGCAGAACCGCTCACGCATGGGCCTGGGCAGCCTGCGCCTGACCAGCGACGCCCAAGCGGCGCTGCTGGCCTATAACTGGCCAGGCAATGTGCGGGAGCTGGAACATTTGATCGGACGCAGCGCACTGAAAGCCCTGGGCAACTGTCGCGAGCGTCCGAGGATTCTGAGCCTGAGTGCCCTCGACCTGGACCTGCCCGACGTCAGCGCGCCGCTTATCGAAGACCCGGTGCAGGCGCCCCTCGTGGTCAACGGCGACCTGCGTCAGGCCACCGAGCACTATCAGCGCCAAGTGATCAACGCCTGCCTGGAGCGCCACCAGCACAACTGGGCCAGCGCCGCCCGCGAATTGGGCCTGGACCGCGCCAACCTCGGCCGAATGGCCAAGCGCCTGGGACTGAAATAGCCCAAACACCTCGGCCAAATGTGGGAGCTGGCTTGCCTGCGATAGCGATCCGTCAGTCAACCCTGTACCAACTGACCCACCGCCATCGCAGGCAAGCCAGCTCCCACATTAAACTGCCTTCGCCTTGAAGACAGGATTCACAGGTTTTGCCTTGCGAAACACCAACACATTCCCCGCCATCACCAGCACCAACCCCATTAACGCCGGCGCCGTCCACTGATACCCCTCGGCAAACGCCGACACATTCAACGCCACCACCGGAAACAGCACCGTGCAATACGCCGCACGCTCCGGCCCCATACGCCCCACCAGTGTCAGATACGCGGTAAACCCGATTACCGAGCCCGGAATCACCAGATACCACAGCGCGCCGATATACCGCGCGCTCCAGTCCATCTCGAAGGGAATGCCGCGCACCACGCAGTAAGTCGCCAGCATCGCCGAACCATACGCCATGCCCCAGGCGTTGGTGGTCAACGGCCGCAGCCCGGCCTTCTGCTGCAGGCTCGACAGCAGGTTACCCGCCGAGAAACACATCGTGCCGAGCAACGCCAGGCCCAGGCCGAGCAAGGTTTGCGGGCTGGCGGCATGCCCCGCCAGTTCCGGCCAGAACAGCAAGCCCAGCCCCAGCAACCCCAGGCCGCCGCCCATCAACACATTGCGCGCCACGCGCTGGCCGAAAAACACCCGGGCGTTCAGCGCATTCCACAAGGTCGCGGTGGAAAACACCACCGCCACCAGCCCGCTGGGGATCCACTGGCTGGCCGTGAGAAAGCACATGAAATTCACGCAGAACAGGCACAGCCCCTGGGCCAGGCAGATCAAATGGCCACGCCGGTTCATCACCTGCAACTTGCGGCTGAGCAGCAATACCGCAAACAACACCAGCGCCGCCAGGCCGAAGCGATAGACGATGGACACCGGAATCGCGACCACGCCCAGCTGCCACTTGAGGGCGATCCAGGTGGTGCCCCAGATCAGCACAGTGAGTAAATACAGGGATAAGTTCATAGCGGGCTCCTTCGATTGAGCCACAGTGTCGCCTCTAGCCCGCGCAATGCTCTTGCAGATTCTTGCGCTTTTGTCGGGCGACGGGCTCACAGCGCCGGCAGCCAGGAGTAGGATGCAAGGCGTCCAAGAGTACAAACCATGCCTGATCTGGAATCGCTGCAAGTCTTTCAAGCCCTTAACCGCTCGCCCAACGCACGCCTTGAAGCCTGCGCCGAGCTCGGTGACGGTTTGTCTGCGGCCTTGTGGAGCAACCATCACGACTCGCAGCACTACCAGGCGCCCAGCCACCACACCCTGTCGTGCTACATCGGCGGCGGCACCGGCACTTTCCGGCGCGATCAACCCGGCACCAAGGGCGGGCCCGACAAGCTGTGCATCCTGCCCGCCGAGCATCAGTCGGCATGGGTGATCAACGGTGAGATTCGCCTGGCGCATGTGTATTTCAGCCCGCAACAATTTGCCCTTGGCTGCGTGACCCTGCTCGACCGCGAGCCGCGCACCTTGCAGCTGCGCGAAAGCACCTTCCTGGAAGACGCCAACCAGGCACGGCGCTTTCACCAGCTGATCGCCCTCAACTGGCACGAACCCGCCGAGCGCTTGTTGACCAGCAGCCTGGCCCATGAAATGCTCAGCCACACCCTGCTCAGCCAGGTCGGGGTACGCGAGGGCCTGCGCTTGAAAGGCGGGCTGGCGGCCTACCAGCGGCGGTTATTGGTGGAGTACATCGACCAGCACCTGGAAGACCCGATCAGCCTGGGCCAACTGGCCGGGCTGTGTGCGCTGTCGGAATACCATTTTGCGCGGATGTTCCGCCAAAGCTTTGGCCTGCCGCCCCATCAATACCTGCTGGCGCGTCGGCTGAGCCGTGCGCAACGCCTGCTGCGCAGCGGGGCCCTGCCGCTGGGCGAAATTGCCCTGATATGCGGGTTCTCCAGCGCCAGCCACTTTACCCATCGCTTTCGCCAGGCCGTGGGCGCCACGCCCGGCGACTACCGGCTGGCGTTTATCTAAACCATCAGCCCCAGGGTCTTGGCCTTGGCCACCGCTTGCGTACGCCGCTCCACGCCGAGCTTGCTGTGGATGCGCCGCGCATGGGTCTTGACGGTGTGCAGGGAGATAAACAGCCGGTCGGCGATTTCCAGGTTGGAGCTGCCCAGTGCGATCAACTGCAACACTTCCAGCTCGCGCTGGCTGAGCGGGTTTTCCACCGTGCCCGGCGTAGCCGCTTGCGGCTCCATCCCCAGCTCACTCAGCAGCCCCGGCGAGCGCAAACGCAGCTCGCGAATCGCCTGCTGCACCTGGCAACGACCCGCCAGGTCCAGCCCCGCCTGCAGCGAACGACGCGCCAGGGCGGGGTCGCCCAGTTGCCAGGCGACTTCCCCCAATACCAGGTGCAGCTCGGTTTCCAGGCACAGCATGCCGCGCTGGTGAGTGGTTTCCAGCAGCGCATTAAGACGGGCCACGGGCTGATCGGCGCAACCCAGTTTGACCTCCGCCAACACCAGCAGGTATTCCAGGCGCGGGATCAGCTCCAGAGTGGCCGGCGGCGCCTGTTTGGCCAAGGGCCCACGAAAATGGCGGAGTACCCGGCGCATGGCTTGCGCGGTCAATTCGGCGCGCCCCTGCTGCAACCAGAAATGCCCGCTGACCAACAGCAGTACGGCGCGGTACACGGTGTCCGGCACCTGGCGTTGCTGCATCAGCCGCTCGGCCTCGCGCAGTTGGAAGAACGCCTGGGCGTAATCACCCCGGTTGGCAGCCAGCAACGCCAGGCCGAGAAACCCGTAGAGCACGCGTTTGTCCTGGCTGTGCAGGCACAGGCTCAGGCCGCTTTCGAAGCACTCGGCGGCCAGGCTGTCCTGCCCTTGACGCAACGCCAGATGCCCGCGGCGCAGGGCTATACGCCCCACCAGCGGCCCGACCTTGAGCCGCTGCTTCAGCAGCATCGCCTGGACATTTTCCAGCAGGCTCTGCGCCCGATAGGGCGCGCCGCGCTGTTCCAGCAGTTGCGCGTGATCCAGCTCGAGCAATGCCTCAAGCAGCAACGAGCCATGGGCACGGGCCAGGCACAAGGCTTCGCGATTCAGGGTCTGGGCCACGTCCAGCTCGCCGCGCAGCAAGGCTTGTTGTGTGAGCCCCGACAAGCACATCAGCCGCGACGTCCAGGCGCTGTCGGGCAAGGCTTGCAGGGCTTCCAGAAAGTGCACGCGGGAACGCTCGGCATCGCCGCCCAAATGCAGCAGCCAGCCCCACTGCGCCTGCCAGCGCGCCAGCAAGTGCCGTTGCAGCGCCGCCGTCGGTTGCGGGGCGAAGCGGGCAAGCTGGTCGATGCACTGCGCGGCCTGGTCGAAGCGCCCGGCAAACAGCAGCGCCGCCGTCACCAGCCCCACCAGTTGCGCCGAGCCGAGCATCAGCTCATCGCCATGCTGCTCATGCAGGCGCAACAACAGCACGGCGTTGTGCTGGCGAAACAGGTCCTCGAAGCTGAAGTGCTGCAACAGGCTCACCGCCACTTCATATTCTTCGGCCAGCAGCGCCTGTTCGAAGGCAGCCTGCCAGTCCTGTTCGGAGGTGAACCACTGGCAGGCGCGCCGATGCCAGGAGCGTTTTGCCGCCCATGGCTCATCGCGCAGCAACTGCGTCAGGGGCGGAAAAACCTGCAGCCAGTCCGTGTCTTCCCAGGGTTGGATAAACGCGCCGAGGGCCTGTAGATCGCGCAGGTACTGCTCGCCGTCGCCATGCCCGAACAGGTGCTCGCACAGCCCCAGGTTAAACCGCGGCAAATGGGCCAGTACGCGCCAGGCTTCGGCCAGCTCGGGCGGCAGCGTGCTGAACAGTTCGTGTTGCAGGTAGTCAAGCAAGGTTTTGTCAGGGTGACCATCGCCCAGCAAGGCGATGCGCACACCGGCGCACCAACCGGCGCTGAACTGCAGCACAGTGTCGACCGAGTGCCCGGGCGCATGGCTGAGCAGTTGCTGGATTTCGGCAGGGCTGAACGCCAGTTCGGCGCCGCATTCGAGCAGGTCATCGTCGAGCAGCAGGCGCGGCCAGTTGCACGCCGGCCGCCGCCGCGCCCCCAGCCACCAGGTCAGGGCCGGGCTGGCGGCGGTGAGCAGGCGGTCGAGCAAGGCGTCGGTGTCGGGCGCGGGCAAGCGGCAGAAATCATCGAGGAACAACCAGGCGGGGCTCTGCCAGCGACCAAGGTCCAGCAGCAGCGTGGCTTCATCGGTGAACGCCAAGCCAAGGCTTTGCGCCAGGCGCCGGCACAGTTCGAGCGGGCTCAGCGCTGCGCCATTGAGCGGCAACCAGTACACCTGGCACCCCTGCGGCGCCTGCAACGCACATTCGCCGAGTAATGCGCTTTTGCCGCTGCCACCCGGCGCGCAAAGCAATTTGACCCTGGTGGGCGCCGCCAGCAAAGGCTCGGCCAGGCGTGGGCGCAGCAGATGGTGGGCGGACAGCCGAGGCATGAATCCAGGACGGTCCAGGCAGCGTGTCATGGCGGTCATTGCTGCATCCTGCGTTCTTATTGTTATGCAACCTGGCGCTTACCCTAGTCCTGTGGGCGGCGGTTGTTGAAGAAGTATTCAGCGGGGTGATTGGCAGGCATAAAAAAGCCGGGATCCCTCGCAGGCCCGGCCTCCGTTTCAAACAGGGAACTCGGTCAATGTGGGAGCTGGCTTGCCTGCGATAGCGGCAGTGAACTCACTACCGTCATCGCAGGCAAGCCAGCTCCCACAGTGGACCCGCATTTCGATTGAAGATCAGCGCACGCCCTCAGCCCTCAGCGCCGCCGGCGTATAGTCCGCCGCCTTGGCATTGAAGCCGAACACAAAGCTGCTCTTCTCCTCGTTCTTCATACCCAGCGCGATATAGCGCCCGGCAATGATGTCGTACAGGGTCTCCACGGTGTACGCCGGGGTCTGGTGGTTGTAGTAAAACTGCGCATGGCCTTCGGCGACGCGCCACAGTTGGCCACGGCCGTCGTAGTGATCCACCAGCGCGACTTGCCAGCTGTCTTCGTCGATGTACATGTGGCGCTTGGCGTAGATGTGCCGCTCGCTCGGCTTGACCGTACCGACCACTTCCCACACACGGTGCAGCTCATAGCGGGTCAGGTCCTGGTTGATATGCCCGGCCTTGATGATGTCGTCGTACTTGAGCGTCGGCTGATCCAGTTTGTAGCTGTTGTAGGGAATGTACATCTCCTTCTTGCCCACCAGTTTCCAGTCGTAGCGGTCGGGGGCGCCGGAGAACATGTCGAAGTTGTCGGAAGTACGCAGGCCATCGGACGCGGTGCCCGGCCCGTCATACGCCACCTGCGGCGCACGGCGCACGCGGCGCTGCCCGGCATTGTAGATCCACGCCAGGCGCGGTTCCTTCACCTGGTCGAGGGTTTCATGCACCAGCAGCACGTTGCCCGCCAGGCGCGCCGGCGCCGTCACTGACTGCTTGAAGAAGGTCAGCACGTTGGCTGCCTTGGCCGGGTCCATGTCCGGGATCAATTGCGGCACCGCCACTTCTTCCTCAAAGCGGATCGGCGTGTAGCTGCCGTTGGTCTGCGGGGTGGCCTGAATGATGATGCGGCGCAGGTTGCCGCCGTGGTAACGGGTGATGTGGTTCCACAGCACCTCCACGCCGTTCTTGGGAATCGGGAACGCGTAGTAGCGGTTGCCGGTGAACCCTTCCAGGCCGTTGCCATCGTTGATCGGCTTGACGTTCAGCGCGCTGCGCTTGATCGACTCGTAGATCTCCGGCGGCAAGTTGACCGTGCGATGGGTGGTGTACACCGGGATTTTGTAGGTCTCGGGGTAGCGCTTGAACATCGCCACCTGGCCGTCGGAGAGCTTGTCCTTGTACTTGTCGACGGTCGCGGCGGTAATCACGAACAGCGGTTTTTCATTGGCGAACGGGTCGGCGAGAAAACCCTTGGCGTCAACCGCACCAGCGTTTTTCGGAATGCCGCCGGTCCACGCCGGGATCGAGCCATCGGCGTTGCCGGCTTTTTCGGCGCCGATGGGCGTCAGGGTGGTGCCCAGCTTGGCCGCTTCTTCCGGCGAGACCGCCGCCAACACGTGGGTGGCCAACAGACTGAGGGCCAACACTGCAATTGTCTTACGCATGGATTCTTGTCCTTCTTTAAGCCAAATCAGAAGTTCACGCCGAAGCTGAGGGCGAGGAAGTCGCGGTCGGTCAGGGTGTTGTAGTCGCCGCCAAAAAAGTCGGTGTAGCTGAGGCTGGCGGTGTAGGTGTTGCGGTAGTCCGCGTCCACACCGACGCTGATGGCCTTGGCGCCTTTGTTGAACAGGCCGTTGGGGCCGTAGCCGGCGACATCGTGGGACCAGGACAGGTTGGGCTTGAGGTTGATCCCGGCGATCACGTTGTTGTAGTCGAGGATCGCCCGCGCACGGTAGCCCCAGGAGGTCGAGGTGACGAAACCGTCGGTGTCACCCTGGAACCCGTAGGCGCCATACACCGAGTCGCGGCCGTAACGCAGCTTGGATTTATCTTCCAGGCCCGCGACGTGCACGATGGCCGCTTCGCCCACCACGGTCAGGCGTTCAGCACCCAGCACCTGATCGAAGAACTGCGTCATGGAGCTTTGGATCTGGGTGATTTCCTTGCGGCGGTAGCCTTTGTTGTCGTCGCCGAAGTTGCTGCGGATGGGTGAGGCCAGTTGGCCGGCGACGGGGTTGATCAGGGCCAGGGTCAAATCGGTGGTATTGAGTTGCACCGGGGCATTGGGCCTGTAGCTGATCTCACCGGTCCACGCCGTGCCGGTAGGCAAGGTGGTGGAGAAGCTGGCGCCGAACAGGCGGATATCTTCCGGGTAGTCGAGGTAGTACTGGCCGCGACCAAGCATCAGGCTTTGTACCAGGCCGGAACCGGAACCTGGCGCCAGACCGTTGGCCGTGCCGGCAATCCTGCCGAGCGTGGCCAGGCTGGTGTTGTTGGTGATGGTGCCCACGGTCGGCGTGCGGCTGTGGTAGTTCATGAAGTACAGGCCGTACTCGGTGTCATCCCCCAGCCAGCGCAACGCGGCGCCGAACTGACCGGAATCCCGCGCATCGCGGTCGCCGGCACGGCGTACGATCACCCCTTCATTGGTCACGCCAAACCCTTGGCCGAATGCCGCCGCCACCGGTTGCAAGGGCGCGATCGCCGGGTTGCCCACGGTGTAGTTATTGGTGCAGCCGTCCGCCGCCACGTCGCCGCCGAAGAAGGTGCCGCAGTTATCCAGCACCGTCTGGTCCCATTCCAACTGGTAGAAGCCTTCCACCGTCAGTTGATTGGTGAGGCTCTGGGACGCGAACAGCATGTTGACCGGAATCAGCCCTTCCTTGATCTCGGCACCCGGGCGACGGAACGCGGAGACGTCTATCGGGTTGATGCTGTTGATGGAGTTGCCGATGAAGGTACTTTCGCCCCAACTGACCACCTGCTTACCCGCGCGCACGGTGCCGGGCAGGTCGCCCAGAGAGTAGTTGTGATAGACAAAGGCATCGAGGATCTGCGCCCCGCTGGATTTGGCGCCTTCCTTGCGGTTGTGATTGCTGATCGGCTTGAACTCGCGATCTTCGTCCTGCAGCTCGAAGTCGTACCAATACTTGCCGCGCACAAACACGCCGGTATCACCGTACTTCAACTCAAGGTCGTGCAGCCCCTTGACGATTTTGGAGAAGGTCTCGCCCTTCTTGAAGTTCAGCCGCCCGTCATCCCCGGTCGACGCCTGGCCGGTGCCACCATTCACGGTGCCCACCAGTTTTTTATCGGCATCGCGCATGCCCCAGCTCGCGCCCACCGACAGCGAGGAATCGAATTGCCCTTCGATCTCGCCAATGTTGAATGAAACAGCCTGTGCCTGAGCACAGCACCCCAGTGCAACCGCAGCGGCCAGCGCCTGTGGCCTGAAGATGGCGCGCATTGTTGTTCTTGTCATGCGTCTTCCCCGGTGAGTGACAGAAGGCCCCACCCTACTGCCGCCCGTGAAGAGCGATAAGCGCACCAAGGAGGGATTCGTGTTGTCGCTCGAAAGGATTACCGGGCGCTCTGGCCGGGGTCTGCGCGAGCCCATGGATTGGCTGGATGGCGGGTTATCAGGGGGATGGATGGCAGGCCGGGCAACTGTTGCGCTATCGGTAACAGTCCTTGTCCTGAACTGCTATTACTCATTTTGTTACAAGCGACTATTCTTAGCGGGCTTTCAGGGCAAACCGCCCGCTTCCAACACCGGAAGAACAGCCAGACTCAGATGGATTGATGCCTATTTTCAATCTGTTACCCGTGTTCACTGACGTTGATTTGTCGCTCCTTGATCCAACGTCTTACTTCAGCCGCTGCCTTTGCAGCGGCTTTTTTTTGCCTAAAATAAAACGGGGCGCCATCAGCGCCCCGTTGGATTCAAGCTTTTTAAGGCAATGATCAAAGGCTGTATTTCTGCAAATTGGCCATCATCTCCTTCAATGCCTCGATCGTGTCCTTGGGGTGGGCGGCGCCCTCAAAATCGCAGATCTGCGCCCAATGTGCCGCCACATCGTCCGGCGAAAACCCGGCTTCAGGATCAAACCCCACGCCCAGGCTGCGCTCCCAGCGGGTCTTGCCGACCCAGCCGCCGCCCACCTCAAACAGCCCCGAGGTTTCCTGGCACGCCTCGCTTCCCAGGTACACCACCAACGGGCTGATCAGCTCCGGCTTGAGGCGTTCGAACACTTGCGGCGGGATCAAACCCTCGGTCATGCGCGTGCCGCCGGTAGGGGCAATGGCGTTGACCAGAATGTTGTTCTTGCGCCCTTCAATCGCCAGGGTGCGGGTCAGGCCGTACAGCCCGAGCTTGGCCATGCCGTAGTTGGACTGGCCGAAGTTGCCATAAATGCCCGAGGTAGACGCGGTGAAGATCACCCGGCCATAACCCTGCTCGCGCAGATGCGGCCAGGCGGCACGGGTGACTTTGTAGGCACCTTCGACATGCACCCGGTAAACCAGGTCCCAGTCACTGTCGTCCATTTTGTGGAAAGTCTTGTCGCGCAGGATGCCGGCATTGTTGACCACCACGTCGATACGGCCAAAGGCGTCGAGCGCGTTCTGCACGATCTTGTCACCTTCGGTGACAGAGTCATGGTTGGCCTCGGCAATACCGCCGGCGGCGCGAATCTCGGCCACCACGCGGTCGGCGGCCGAGGCACTGGCGCCCTCGCCCTGGGTGGAACCCCCAAGGTCGTTGACCAGCACCCGAGCCCCATGTTTGGCGAACAACAGTGCATGGGCACGGCCCAACCCGCCGCCGGCACCGGTGACGATCACGACCTTATCCTGGAACTGCACTGACTCACTCATACCGAACTCCAATGGTGACAATGGGAATGGCTTGAGTGTCGGGCAAGGCGCCTCTGGTCACAATAAATACGGCCAGGGCTGAATGGTGCTCGATAAGGCTGGGGGATGATTGTGTGGGAGCTGGCTTGCCTGCGATGCAAGCGCCTCGGCCTTTCAGTTGAACCGCAGCGACGCTATCGCAGACAAGCCAGCTCCCACACCCGCTGCCCGATTCGCTCGCGAAACGCCAGGTAATGCTTGAGCACCTGTACCGGCGCCTCAATCTGCGGGTAGTGACCGATATTGGCCAGCAGCACCGTGTCGGCGAGCGGCACCAATTGCTGGTAACGCTCGACCATGTGCGCGCCGGAGATCGGGTCTACCTCGCCGTCGATCACCCGCAGCGGTACTTCGCCACGCTGCATCGCCCCTACCCAGCGTTCGCGCAGGCGCCGGCGCTGGGGAATGTAGGCGATCAGTTTATGCAGGATGCGCGTGCCCTCGTGGCAGTTGATCAGGCTCCAGAAATCATCCAGGGCGCTTTCACTGGGGCGCGTGGCGGGGCCGAAGATCTGGTTGAAGCTATCGGACAGGGCATTGCGCCCAAAGGCGCGGCCGACCATCCATCCCAGGGGGCTGAGCAAGAGCTTTTGCACCAGCGCCGTGCGATGGGTTTCGGGGAACAACCCGCCATTCAGAAACACGCAACTGGCCATGTGAAACCGGCCCTCATAGTGCCGCGCCAACAGCTCTTGGGCCACGCTGTCTCCGTAGTCGTGGGCCAGCACATGAACCGGCTGATCGACCCGCAGGTGTTCCAGCAACGCCTGCTGCAAATCCGCCTGCTCCAGCAGGCAGTAGTCGTGGTCCAGCGGCTTGGCCGAGTCGCCGAAGCCGAGCATGTCGCAGGCGATCACCAGGTTACGCTGGGCCAGGGGTTGCCAGAGGTAATGCCAGTCCCAGCTGGCAGTGGGGAAGCCATGGATCAGCAGCAACGGTTCGCCCTGCCCCGCCACCCAGTAACGGATTGCACGGCCACGAAAGACGAATTCCTGACCGCGCTTGCGCCAGGCTCTAAGCGGGATCTCGGCGAGTGGCATCAGCTTTTATACCCAGGGTCTTGGCTGTCCAGCTTACGCAGCAACGCCGGCCAGGCCAGCGCGCCCCCCATACCTTGTGCGCTCTTTGTGACAGCCGCCACCATCGCTTTGGCGCCGGCGAGAATCTGCGGGCCGATGGGTATCAATTCAGCGCCGCCATTTTGCGCCAGCACCTGGATATCGCAGGCGCGCTGGAACGTGAACATCATCAGGAAGGTGTCAGCGATGCTGCTGGCGCAGGTCAGCAGACCGTGGTTGTGCAGCATCAGGAAATTGTTGTCACCCAGGTCGGCTTGCAGGCGAGCCTTCTCTTCGTGGTTCAACGCCACGCCCTCATAGGCGTGATAAGCCAGGCTCGACAGCACGAATATCGACTGCTGGCTGATCGGCAACACGCCTTGCTTCTGCGCCGCCACCGCGACACCGGCGGCAGTGTGGGTGTGCAGCACGCACGTTACGTCGTGGCGAACTTCATGGATGGCACTGTGGATGGTGTAGCCCGCCGGGTTGATCTCGTAGGGGCTGTCCATCAGCTTGTTGCCGGCCTGGTCGACCTTGACCAGGCTCGACGCGGTGATTTCGTGGAACATCAGCCCGTAGGGGTTGATCAGGAAATCATCGGTGCCCGGCACCTTGGCCGAAATATGGGTGAAGATCAGGTCGTCCCAGCCATGCAACGCCACCAGGCGATAGCAGGCGGCCAGGTCAACGCGGGTTTGCCATTCGGCGGCGCTGACCTGATCTTTGACATTCTGTGGCGATAGAACGGGGGCTAGACTCACGGAAATGACCTCCTTGGCGCACTTTATTATTGTTTTTTTGGGTGAAGGGCCAGTCTAGTCAGACCTCATGGCTGCCGTAGTTGCCTTCGCAGCCAGCTTGATGACCGAACGGGTCAGCCAAGAGAATAGTTCAAATTTGCTTTGCGGGCGTCAGAGAAGCGCCGCCAATAAAGGCACGGCGAACAGGTTGAGCAGGCCCGTCAACACCATTACCAGGCCGGCGACCGAGCCCTCTTCGCCGCCCACTTCATGGGCCCGGCTGACCCCTGCGCCGTGGGCCCCCACACCGAACAACGCACCCCGCGCCAGGGGTGTACGCAGCGGCAGCCATTTGAGCAGCACGCCGCCAAGCATCGCACCGAACACGCCGGTGAACATCACGAACACCGCCGTGAGTTCCGGCACGCCCCCCAGGTCCGAAGACACCGGCATGGCAAACGGCGTGGTGATCGAGCGCGGCACCAGGGACATCGTGACCGAACTGTCCAGCGCCAGCGCCTTCGCCAGGCCGAACGAGGTGGCGATGGACGCCGCGCTCCCGGCCACCATCCCCAGCAACAACGCCGACCAGTGCCGCGCCAGCAAGCGGCGCTGCTGCCAGATCGGTATGGCAAACGCCACGGTCACCGGGCCCAGCACCAGCATCAGCCAATGGGTGTCGGTGGCGTATTCGGCGTAGGCGGTGTTCATCGGCACGGCCACCGCCAGCAGCAGCGCCGGCACCAGAATCAAGGGTGACAGCAGGTAGCGCCCGGTACGGCGGTAGAGCCAGCGGCTAAAGACATAGGCCCCGAGGGTCAAGGCGAGCCAGAACACCGGCATCAGCTCAAGCTTCACGACGCAGCCTCCAGCGGCACACCATTTCAACCGTGAACGCCGTCACCAGCATCACCGAGAGCGTGCTGATACCGATCACCAGCAGGATGCGCCAGCCGTCATTGCGCAGCAGGCCGCCGTAATCCAACAGGCTCATCAAGGCCGGGATAAAGAACAGCAGCATCTCGGCCATCAACACCCCGGCGCCCAATTGCAGGGCCGCCGGCTTGACCAGGCCACTGGCGAAGGTTGCCAGCAGCAGGCCCAGGCCCACCACGCCACCGGGAATCGGCCACGCCAACCACAGCGCCAACCGGCAGCCCAGAAAGTAGATGGCCAGCAGCACGACCAGCTCGCAGAGCAGGCGGCCAAGGTGTTTGCAGGTGAGACGTTTCATGGGCTTTGGGTCCTCGCAGGCGCCCATTTTAAAGAGCTGCCTTCCATCCCCACAGCGAATTGTTAGACTGCCAGCCATTCCACTTTGGAATATGAAGCGGGGAATCACGCCGATGGAATTCAAACAACTGCGCAGCTTTGTCGAAGTGGTCCACCGGGGCGGTTTTACTCAAGCCGGCAAAACCTTGCACATCAGCCAGTCCGCCGTGAGCAAACAGGTGGCGCAGTTGGAACAAAGCCTCGGCACACCGCTGCTCGACCGTATCGGTTCACAGATCCGCCTGACCGCCGCCGGCGAGGTGGTGTTACAGCGCGCGCAGGCCATGCTGCGCCTGCAAACCGAGCTGATCAACGAGCTGGACGATATGCACCAGCTCACCCGCGGCGAACTGCGCCTGGGCCTGCCACTGCTGGCGGGCGATACGCTGTTTGCCGGGCTGTTTGCCGAGTACCGCAGGCGTTATCCGAACGTCACCATCCAATTGCTCGAAGGCGGCAGCCGCAATATCGAACAGGCGATTCTCAGCGGTGAGCTGGAGGTGGGCGGCAGCTTGAAGCCCAGCGACCCGGCGTTTGCCTGGCAAGCGTTCTGCGATGAGCCACTGGATGCGCTGCTGCCGATTGATCACCCGTTGGCGGAAAACGCCCAGGTGCGGCTGGAGGAATTGGCCGATACGCCGTTCCTGATGTACCAACGCAGCTTTGTGCTCAACGACCGACTGATGCAGGCGTGTCAGCAGTTGGGCTTTACCCCGAAGGAAATCGGGCGCAGCGGCCAGGCAGATTTCCTCGCCGCACTGGTCGCAGCCGGCCAGGGCGTGGTGCTGTTGCCCAGCGTGGTCGCCCGTGGGCTGGTGCGGCCGGGGGTCGTGCGCCTCACACTGAAGGCGCCCGATTTCCTGCGCTGGGACATTGCGTTTATCTGGCGTGAAGGCGCCTACCTGTCCAGAGCTGCGCAAGCCTGGCTGGCGTTGCTGCGCGAGTATCCGGTCAAGCGCGCAGTGCAGTGACCAGCTCGGCCAGCCAAGGCTCGGCGTCGGCTTCGGGGGTCACGCTTTCACTGGCGTCCAGGCGCAGCATCGGCAGGACCTCACGCACGCCCAGTTCACCGAACAGCTCGCGCAGTTGCTCGCCGCCGCCACAGAAAGTGTCGCCGTAGCTGGCGTCGCCCAGGCCGATCACCGCGCCGGGCAGGCCGCGCCAGGCAGCCGGCAATTGATCGCGAATCGACGAATACAGTGGCTGCAGGTTGTCGGGTAACTCACCCATGCCAGTGGTGGAAGTCACCGCCAGAAAAGCCTCGGGGGCAAAAGCCTGCACATCCGCCAAGGTGGCGCGTGGGTTGTGCCAGGCTTCAAAACCGCCGGCGTTGAGGATGCCGGCGGCGTGGCGGGCGACTTCTTCAGCCGTGCCGTACACCGAGCCGGAAAGGATGGCGACTTTCATCAATCTGATCCTGTAGTTGAGTGAAAGCGTAGGATGTTAGCAGCTGTGGCAAATATTTCGGCGCACGCCGTGCAACATTCAAGGCATGTCATAAACTGGCAGTTCGAATAACAAGCCATGGACCGCTCGATGATTAATGCGCAACTGATGCAAATGGTGATCAACGCGTCCAACGAGGGCATCGTTGTTGCCGAACGCGAAGGCAAAGACAAGCCGCTGATCTACGTCAACCCGGCCTTCGAACAACTCACCGGCTATACCCTGGATGAAATCCTCTATCAGGATTGCCGCTTCCTGCAGTCCGGCGACCGCGACCAGCCGGCGCTGATGGCGATTCGAGAAGCCTTGCAAAGTGGCAGTTCCTGCCGGGAAACCCTGCGCAATTATCGCAAGGACGGCAGCCACTTCTGGAACGAGTTGTCGCTGTCGACGGTGTACAACGAGGCTGACAAGCAGACCTACTTCGTCGGCGTGCAAAAGGACGTGACACAGCAGGTCCGGGCCCAGCAGCGCGTCGCCCAACTGGAAGCGGAACTGGCCCAGGTAAAAGCCGAACTGGCAATACTCCAAGCGACGAGCGGATCGAACAAAGCTTAGAAAATGCGGCCATTAAGCGGATAATGGCGTTTTAATACTTCTCCCTTGAGCACGCCTCATGCAACGCGACACGCTTCTGACGCAGGATGAGCTGGATTTTATTCAGATGATGCAGCACAACCCGCAGCTCAACCTGCGGGATGCGTCGTCGAGCCTGACTGTGAATGGCGGCGCGCAGATTCGTGATTTGCTCACCCGGCTGGCCGCCCATGATCAACTGACTATTCGGGCGCAGTTCGAAAACCAGCAGCTCACCTTCCCCCTGCACCTGGTTGAAGACGAGTTTCATGCCATGCATCTGCGCCTTGGCGTGCCGACGATTTTCGAAGACGGGCCGATGATCCGCCCCTGGCGCCTGGCCCTTGAAGGGCCGGTGGCGCTGGAGAATATCAGGGGTAACCTGAGTGCCCTGTGGGTGTATGAAGTGTCATTCAAGGGTGTGTTGGTAGAGATACGGAGCCGAATCAAGCCGCCGAAAACCTTTTGCCTGTGGTTCAGCCCGTCCGGCTACGAACGCATTGCCCTGCGTGGTACGTTGCAGCGTGAGACCGCCCGCGGTCTGTTCGCCTACCGCCTCGACCAGAGCGACGTGGACGAAACCGAGCGCCTGCGCCAGTTCATCCTGCACCAGCACCGCTTGATCCACCCCGAGGCTCACGCCTGATATCAGGTGTCCAGGCCACCGCGCAGAAACTGCTGCAGGCGGTGCTGCATCGAGCGCCCTTCGTTACCCAGGCAACCGATGGACGAACCTGCCAGGCTTTCTTGCGCCAGGTCCGACGCATCGCCAGCCAATAGCAGCGGACAATCCAGGGTCAGTGCCAGGCGTTTGAGGCGCGACGGCAACTCGATGCCGGGTGAGCGATTGGAAAACAGTACCAGCGCTCGCGGCCGGGTCTTCTCGCACACCAGCGTCAACTCATCAAACGGCTGGCCGATGGTAAACACCTTCACCGCCAGCTCATCCGTGCCGATCATCAAACCCGCCACCAGCAACTCCAGCTCACGACACTCGCCGGCAATGGCCGCCAGCAGCACCCGCGGTGTTGATAAAGCACTGGCCAGTTGCAGGCGCTGCGCCACGCGAGCGCGCAGGAATGCGTCGAAGAACAACCACTCACTGGCTTGGCCGAAGCGCCCTTGATGGCGCAGCAAATGCTGCCACAGAGGCATCAGAATGTTCTGGAAGACCACCGCGATCGGGTAGGCGGCGAAGATTTGACCGTACAGACGGTCGAGTTGGCGGTCGTCAAAAGCGTTGACTGCCAGGCGCAGTTGCTCATGCCAGCCGCTCCATTCACGTTCGGTGTCGATACGCGAGGGCGCGGTGGATTCGCTGAACTGGGTGTCACGCGCCAGGATCCTGCTCACTTTGCTCACGGCGACGCCGCGCTCGATCCAGTCGAGAACGCGGTGCACGGTGTCGATATCGGTGCCGGAGTACAACCGGTGCCCACTTTCGGTGCGGGTTGGCTGAATCAGGCCGTAGCGACGCTCCCAGGCACGCAAGGTAACCGGGTTGACGCCGGTCAACCTGGCAACTTCACGAATCGGAAGAAGGTCGTCGGATTCAGTGACGCCGTCGTGCGTCGAATCGCGGTGGGAAGTAGTAATTTCGGGCATCAGAGGTCAAAAACATCCGCGTCGATGTGAGCTTCATTTAACGCCTATTCAAGCCCCTGATTCAAGCCACACAGCGAACCGACCAAAGTATCTGGCGTATTTCGCCAAAACAGGAATAATCCTTGCCTGCTTTTTTCCACGTCGCTGCAACACCCCGCAGCTTCGTTTGTGCACCGCCTACCCGGCCCAGCGCACTTGATTACTTGGAGATACACAATGTCTACCTCACCCGTCACCTTGATGGTTGCGCGCCGCGTCGCCAAAGGTCGCTATGAAGAACTGATGGCCTGGCTGCGTGAAGGCGAGCAATTGGCCACCGACTTCCCCGGTTACCTGGGTTCAGGCGTGCTGGCACCGCCGCCCCATGACGATGAATTCCAGATTATCTTCCGCTTCGCCGACGAAAAAACCCTGCATGCCTGGGAGTTTTCCGCCTCGCGCAGTGCCTGGCTGAGCCGTGGCAGCGAGCTGTTTGCCGACCCGTCCGAACACCGCGTCAGCGGCATCGACGGCTGGTTCGGCGCGGTGGGTGCACGGCCGCCACGCTGGAAACAGGCGGTCGCGATCTGGCTGGCATTTTTCCCGGTGTCGCTGCTGTTCAATTTCGTCCTGGGGCCGTTGCTCGGCGGCTTGGACCTGGTGCCACGCATACTGGTCAGCACCCTGGCGCTTACCCCGCTGATGGTTTACTGGTTTATCCCGCTGTCGACCCACCTGTTGGCCAACTGGCTGCACCCCACCCCGGCGACGCGCAAGGCGACTGAAGCTGCCGCGTAAGTACAGGGCGGCCGGTCGCTGGTATAGTTTCACTCTGCCAGCGACGCGAGCCCCCCATGACTTCCACACCCGCCCCGATCCTGATCACCGGCGCCGGCCAGCGTGTCGGCCTGCATTGCGCCCAGCGCTTGCTGGACGAGGGCCAGTCGGTGATTTTCAGCTACCGCAGCGAACGCCCCGGTGTGCAGGCCCTGCGTGAGCGTGGTGCCGTGGGTCTATTTGCCGACTTTTCCACGCAAGCCGGGATTCTCGCGTTTATCACTGAGCTGAACGCCCATACCCAAAGCCTGCGGGCGATCGTCCACAATGCCTCGGCGTGGGTTGCGGAAACACCGGGTGACGAAAGTCGTGCTTTTACCGACATGTTCAGCGTGCACATGCTTGCGCCGTACCTGATCAACCTGCATTGTTCACCTCTGCTGCAGCGCTCGACACCTGCCGACATCGTGCATATCAGCGATGACGTAGTGCGCAAGGGCAGCCGCCAGCACATCGCCTATTGCGCCACCAAGGCCGGGCTCGACAGCCTCACGCTGTCGTTTGCCGCGCAGTTTGCGCCGCTGATCAAGGTCAACGGCATTGCGCCGGCGATGGTGATGTTCAATGAAGACGACGACGCGGCCTACCGCACCAAGGTGCTGGCCAAATCGGCACTGGGCATCGAGCCTGGGCCCGAGGTGATCTACCAGAGCCTGCGTTACCTGCTGGACAACCCCTATGTGACCGGAACCACCCTGACCGTCAACGGCGGGCGGCATATCAAGTAAGCCGTTTGTGAGGATGTTGTATGACCTTATCCCTGCCCCACCACTATCGCGAGATCCTCAAGGGCCTGGGCGAAGACCCGGAACGCGAAGGCTTGCTCGACACCCCCAAGCGTGCCGCCAAAGCCATGCAATACCTGTGTCATGGCTATGAGCAGAACCTGGAAGAAATCGTCAACGGCGCGTTGTTTGCGTCCGACAATGACGAGATGGTGATCCTCAAGGACATCGAGTTGTACTCGCTGTGCGAGCACCACCTGCTGCCCTTTATCGGCAAGGCCCATGTGGCCTATATTCCGACCGGCAAGGTACTCGGCCTGTCGAAGCTGGCGCGCATTGTCGACATGTTCGCACGGCGCCTGCAGATCCAGGAAAACCTCACACGCCAGATCGCCGACGCGATCCAGCACGTCACCCAGGCTGCCGGCGTGGCGGTGGTGATCGAAGCCAAACATATGTGCATGATGATGCGCGGCGTAGAAAAACAGAATTCAACCATGAACACCTCGGTGATGCTCGGCGCCTTCCGTGAGTCGAACACCACCCGCATGGAGTTCCTGCAACTGATTGGACGGAGCAAGTAGCAATGCCACAACTTCAACCAGGCATGGCGCGCATCCGGGTCAAGGACCTGTGCCTGCGCACCTTTATCGGCATCAACGAGGACGAGATCCTCAACAAGCAGGACGTGCTGATCAACCTGACCATCCTGTACGCCGCTCAGGAAGCCGTGCGCGACAACGATATCGACCACGCACTGAACTACCGCACCATCACCAAAGCCATCATCGCCCACGTCGAAGGCAACCGCTTCGCTCTGCTGGAGCGCCTGACCCAGGAACTGCTGGACCTGGTGATGAGCAACGAATCGGTGCTGTACGCCGAAGTCGAAGTGGACAAGCCCCACGCGCTGCGCTTTGCCGAGTCGGTGTCGATAACGCTGGCTGCAAGCCGCTAGCTGCAAGCGATAAGCTAAAGGCCGACCACACTCCAACTTGCAGCTTGAAGCCTGCCCGCTTGAAGCTGTCTCAAAGAGACCACCATGAACGATCAACAACGCCTCGAACTCGAAGCCGCCGCCTTCCGCCGACTGGTGGCGCACCTGGACAGCCGCAAGGATGTGCAGAACATCGACCTGATGAACCTCTCGGGCTTCTGCCGCAACTGCTTGTCCAAGTGGTACAAGGCCGAGGCCGACGAACGCCACATCGAGCTGAGCCTCGATGACGCCCGTGAAGTGGTGTACGGCATGCCGTACGCCGAGTGGAAAGCCCAATACCAGAAAGAAGCCAGCGCCGACCAACAGGCGACGTTTGCCAAAGGAAAAACCCATGACTGATCTGAACACCCTGCGCACCAGCCTCAACAGCGGCGAACACATCTTTGCCGATACCCTGGCATTTGTGGCCGCTGGTTACGACTACCAGCCGCAAGCGTTCACCAACGGTACTGTAGAAAACGCCGCCGGGCAGAACGAGGGTTCGTGCAAAACTCTGGGTTTGGCACTGCTGGAAGGCTTGAGCGATCACGAAGCGCTGCTGGCGTTTGGTGAGCATTACCGTTCGGTGGTGGCGACGCCTGAGGGCAGTGACCATGGCAATATTCGTGCGTTGATTGCGCAGGGTCTGGCGGGCGTGAAGTTTACGGCGCAGCCTTTGACTCGCAAATCCTGAGTCAAACACAGATCAACATGTGGGAGCGGGCTTGCTCGCGAAAGCGCAGGGTCAGTCACTGACCATGTCTCTGATGGATCGCATTCGCGAGCAAGCCCGCTCCCACATTTGAACTATGGCGATCACAACATCGCGAGCAAAAAAAACCGGCCTCTCAGCCGGTTTTTTTATTTCAACGGGTTAGAACGAAGCGTCCTTCAAACCGTCGAGGTAACGCTCGGCATCCAGAGCCGCCATGCAGCCGGCACCGGCCGAGGTAATGGCCTGACGGTAAACGTGGTCAGCCACGTCACCGGCAGCGAAGATGCCTTCGATGTTGGTCGCAGTCGCATTGCCTTCACGGCCGCCCTGCACGACCAGGTAGCCGTCTTTGGCTTCCAGCACGCCTTCGAACAGCGAAGTGTTCGGGGTGTGGCCGATGGCGATAAACACGCCGTCGACTTTCAGCTCGTCGAAGCTGCCGTCGTTGTTTTTCAGGCGAGCACCGGTCACGCCCATATTGTCGCCCAAGACTTCGTCGAGGGTGGCGTTGAGCTTGAGGATGATCTTGCCTTCAGCCACACGGGCATGCAGCTTGTCGATCAGGATCTTCTCGGCGCGGAAGGTTTCGCGGCGATGAACCAGGGTCACGGTGCTGGCGATGTTGGCCAGGTACAGGGCTTCTTCCACGGCGGTGTTGCCGCCACCGACCACAGCAACCGGCTTGTTGCGGTAGAAGAAACCATCACAGGTCGCGCAGGCGGAAACGCCTTTGCCCATGAAGGCTTCTTCCGATGGCAGGCCCAGGTAACGAGCGCTGGCGCCAGTGGCGATGATCAGCGCGTCACAGGTGTAGACGCCGCTGTCGCCGGTCAGGCTGTAAGGCTTCTTCGAGAAATCGACCTGGTTGATGTGGTCAAAGACGATCTCGGTTTCAAAGCGCTCGGCGTGCTCTTTCATACGCTCCATCAGCACCGGGCCGGTCAGGCCGTGGACGTCGCCCGGCCAGTTGTCGACTTCAGTGGTGGTGGTCAACTGACCGCCCGCCTGCATGCCGGTGATCAGCAGCGGCTTGAGGTTGGCCCGGGCAGCGTAGACGGCAGCGCTATAACCGGCAGGGCCGGAACCGAGAATAATCACTCGCGAATGACGGGTATCAGACATGAATCACTCCTGTCGACCGCCCGGACTACAAGGCGGCTGGAATAAAAAAGGGACCACGAAGCACTTGGGGAAGGCTTGAACTCGCAGGCCCTGAAAAATAATGGGTGCAGCGTATCGAGGGGGGCAAGATTAAGGAAATACGGAATAACAATCCAGCTCATAGGTGGTCTCTATGCAGTCAGCTCGATTAATCGACGCCTTTGTTACCGTTGATGTCGTCGCACCGGCCGCGCTTTCGCCTTCAATGCAAAGCCGGTAAGGTCGGCGCGTTCGTCATCCTGCTCGGAGTTCGCCATGCCCGCCCCTGCTCTTTCCGGCCCGCAATACCTGCGTGAAGGTCTCAAACTGGTGTTGAGCCCCGGCCTGCGCCTGTTTGTATTGCTGCCGCTGGCGATCAACCTGGTGCTGTTCGTCGGCTTGATCTATTTCGCCGGCCATCAGTTCAGCCTGTGGGTCGACCATTTGATGCCGACACTGCCTGGCTGGCTGAGCTTTTTGAATTACCTGCTATGGCCGCTGTTTGTGGTGCTGGTGGTGCTGATGGTGTTTTTCACCTTCACCATGCTGGCCAATATCATCGCCGCGCCGTTCAACGGCTTTCTCTCGGAGAAAGTCGAGGTGGTGGTACGCGGCACCGATGACTTCCCAGCCTTCAGTTGGGGCGAACTGATCGCCATGGTGCCGCGCACACTGGCGCGGGAAATGCGTAAGCTGGGCTACTTTCTACCGCGGGCCATCGGCCTGTTTATCCTGTCGTTCATTCCGGTGGTCAACCTGATCGCCGCGCCGCTGTGGCTGCTGTTCGGCGTGTGGATGATGGCGATCCAGTACATCGACTATCCGGCGGACAACCACAAACTGGGCTGGAACGAAATGCTCGCCTGGCTGCGCCAAAAACGCTGGCAGAGCATGAGCTTTGGCGGCATCGTCTACCTGGTGCTGCTGGTGCCGGTGGTCAACCTGCTGATGATGCCGGCGGCGGTGGCCGGCGCCACGTTGTTCTGGGTGCGCGAGCAAGGTGGCGAAGCAATGGCGGCGCAAAAGATCACCCAGTCATAAATCCATCATCTGGGTGACACAATGACGACATGGCCCACAGTGACACTGTGGGTCATGACGACAGCTTCGCTTCACATCACCCTTATCACTGAAACCTTCCCGCCAGAGATCAACGGGGTGGCCAATACCCTTGGCCGCCTGTGCGATGGTTTACGCGCACGCGGCCACCAGGTCGAGTTGGTACGCCCGCGCCAGGGCAGCGACCAGAGCCGCCCCAGCGATGATGCATTGCTGCTATGCCGCGGCTGGCCATTGCCGGGTTACCCGGGCCTGCAATGGGGCCAGTCGTCGATGCACAAATTGCTGCGCCGCTGGACCCGCCAACGTCCGGATGTGCTGTACATCGCCACCGAAGGCCCGCTGGGGCTGTCGGCGTTGCGTGCGGCGCGACGTCTGGGGATCAGTGTGGTCAGCGGCTTTCACACCAATTTCCAGCAGTATTCGAACCAGTACGGTTTGAGCCTGTTGAGCCGGATGGTGACCCATTACCTGCGCTGGTTTCACAACCGTTCGACGCTGACTCTGGTGCCCAGCGCCAGCCAGCGCATGGAGTTGGAGCGTCGGCACTTCGAGCGCCTGGGAATGTTGTCACGCGGGGTCGACAGCCAACTGTTCCACCCCGCCAAACGTGACAATGCCTTGCGCGAAAGCTGGGGTTTGCAAAGTGACGATATCGCCGTGCTGCATGTCGGGCGCCTGGCCCAGGAAAAAAACCTCGGGCTGCTCAAGCGTTGCTTTGATGCCGTGCAGGCAACTTATCCACAGCGTCGACTAAAGCTGATCATCGTCGGCGATGGCCCACAACGCCCGCTGCTGGAACGCGATCTTCCTGAAGCGTTGTTTTGCGGCACTCAGCGCGGCGAAGAGCTGGCGCGGCATTACGCTTCGGGGGATCTGTTTCTATTCCCCAGCCTGACTGAAACCTTCGGCAATGTGGTGCTGGAAGCCATGGCGTCCGGACTTGGTGTGGTGGCTTACGACCAGGCGGCCGCGACCCAGCACATTCGTCATGGCTACAACGGCGTGCTGGCGATGCCCGGGGATGAAGAGGCATTTTGCGATGCGGCCATCTGGCTGCTGGAAGAACGCGAAACCTTGCGCAGGGCCCGCCTGAATGCGCGGCAGCACGCCAGCCGCCAGGGCTGGCCGGCGATTATCGAACAGTTCGAGCGCCAGCTACGTGGCGTGTGCAAGGACGGGCACCCGCTGCCCGCCCTGTCGCCGCTTACACCAGGGTCGTCAGCGCCTCACGACTGAAGGGCAGGATGTCGCCCTCGCGGCCTTCGCGCACCTTCACAGCCCAATCCGGGTCGACCAGCAGCGCACGCCCTACGGCCACCAGATCAAACTCGTCGTTGTTCAGGCGCTCCAGCAGTTTCTCCAGGCTGGCGGGCTGCGCCACCTTGTCGGTGTTGACCATAAACTGCAGGAACTCGCCGTCCAGGCCGACGCTGCCCACGGTGATGGTCGGCTTGCCGGTGAGCTGGCGCGTCCAACCGGCCAGGTTGAGGTCGGAGCCCTCGAACTCCGGTTCCCAGAAGCGACGGGTGGAGCAGTGGAAAATATCCACGCCTGCGTCGGACAAAGGTTTGAGGAACTCACCCAATGCCTGCGGTGTTTGCACCAGGCGCGCGGTGTAGTCCTGCTGCTTCCATTGGGAAAACCGCAAGATGATCGGAAAATCCGGGCCCACGGCGGCGCGGGTCGCCTGGATCAGCTCGATGGCAAAACGCGAACGGTTGGCCAGGCTGCCACCGTATTCGTCGGTGCGCTGGTTGCTGCCCTCCCAGAAGAACTGGTCCACCAGATAGCCGTGAGCGCCGTGAATCTCTACGCCGTCCATGCCGATGCTCTGGGCATCCTTGGCGGCTTGGGCGAAGGCGTGGATCACGTCCTGAATGTCCTGGGCGGTCATGCCGTGGACCACCACGTTGCCGTCCTTGAGTTTTTCCATTGGCCCGTAGGCCGGCACGCTGGCATCAGGCTCGGTGCCGATACGGCGCACGCTGCCCACGTGCCACAGCTGCGGGACAATCTTGCCGCCTTCGGCGTGTACCGCCTCGACCACTTTCTTCCAGCCGGCCAGCGCGGCCTCACCATAGAAGTGCGGGACGTTGGGGTAGCCATTGGACGCCTGGTGACCGACCACGGTGCCCTCGGTGATGATCAAGCCCACGCCGGCGGCGGCGCGGCGGCGGTAGTACTCGATCACTTTGGAATTGGGCACACCACCCGGCGAGAACGAACGGGTCATGGGGGCCATGACCACGCGGGTCGACAGCTGCAGTGCACCGAGCTGGAAAGGTTTGAACAAGGCTTGGACAGGCATGGGAGCACTCCACGGAAGACGAGGTTTATGATGCAGATAATATTGGGAGTGCACAGTGCGGGGTAGCACTATTGATCTGGGTGATTAAGGGGTAAAAGTGGCGGAACTGACTCGCCACCAAGCTTTGAGGAGCGCGACTGTGTGCCGAGGGGGCTTATGTGGCGAGCGGGCTTGCCCGCGTTGGGCTGCGAAGCAGCCCCAAAGGCAGTGCGTTTTTAACTGAAGGAGAGCGGGGATTTTTTAGGGGGCTGCTGCGCAGCCCAACGCGGGCAAGCCCGCTCGCCACAGAGGCCCGCTTGCCTTGCTTGCCACAGACGCTTGCTCGCCGCAAAAAACCTTGCCTTGAGCGTTAACCCAGGGCTTTTTCGATGGCCTGGACGATCGTTGGGTCATCCGGTGCAGTACGCGGCGAGAAGCGCGCCAGGACCCGGCCATCCTTACCCAACAGGAATTTCTCGAAATTCCAGGTGATATCCCCTGGAAACTCGGCGCCCTCGCCCGCCAGCAAGCGGTACAGCTGATGACGTTCGGGGCCATTCACGTCGAGCTTGCTGCCCAAGGGAAACGTCACACCGTAATTCAGGCTGCAAAACGCCTGGATTTCTTCCTCGGAACCCGGCTCCTGGCCTGCAAACTGGTTGCAAGGCAGGCCAAGCACGGTGAAGCCCTTGTCCTTGTACTGCTGGTAGAGGTTTTCCAATGCCGCGTATTGCGGGGTCAAGCCACATTTGGAGGCCACGTTGACCACCAACACAACGTGCCCCTTGTAGGGCGCCAGCGGCAGCTCTTGTCCGTCTAAAGCTTTGAGTTTCAGGTCGTGGAAAGCACTCATGACGAACTCCAGATATCCCATGTTCTTTGCCTTGCGGCAGTTCGAGATTACAACCCGCAAGCCTGCAATCATAGACGCCGATTACAAAACTCGCCTGCCGATTACTGAGCGGTAGGCCACGGCAAAATCGGAATCGCGGTTACCGCGTTCTGTGGGCTGCCTTCGATCAAGCGGTCGCTGTAGACCAGGTAAACCAGGGTATTGCGCTTCTTGTCGAGAAAACGCACCACCTGCATGGTCTTGAACACCAGCGAGGTGCGCTCCTTGAACACTTCGTCGCCATCCTTGAGTTCGCCCTTGAAACGAATCGGCCCAACCTGACGGCAGGCAATCGAGGCTTCGGCGCGGTCTTCGGCCAGGCCCAGGCCCCCCTTGACGCCGCCGGTCTTGGCGCGGGACAGATAGCACGTCACGCCGTCAACCTTGGGGTCATCGAACGCTTCGACCACAATCCGGTCGTTGGGGCCGACGAACTTGAACACCGTCGACACCTGGCCGATCTCTTCGGCCGAGGCCAGCAGCGGCATGGCCAGCAACAGGCCGAGCAATCCCTTCATTACGCGCATCGTGTATTCCTTTGTTTAAACCAGGATCAGGTTATCGCGGTGCACCAGTTCCGGTTCCGCCATGTAGCCCAATAATCCGACAATCGCTTCGGACGATTGTCCAATGATTTTCTGCGCTTCGAGGGCACTGTAGTTGGCCAGGCCGCGGGCGATCTCACGCCCATCCGGCGCCACGCATACCACCATCTCGCCACGGCGGAAGCTGCCCTGCACCAGTTTGACGCCCACCGGCAGCAGGCTCTTGTTGCCCTGGGACAACGCCGAGACCGCACCATCATCCAGCACCAGCGTGCCACGGGTTTGCAGATGACCGGCCAGCCATTGTTTGCGCGCCGCGAGCATGCCGCGTTCCGGCGACAGCAGCGTACCGATGCGCTCACCGGCCTTGAGGCGGTCCAGCACACGCTCCAGGCGCCCGCCGACGATGATGGTGTGCGCACCGGAACGCGCGGCCAGGCGCGCGGCACGCAGCTTGGTCTGCATGCCGCCACGGCCCAGGGCGCCACCGACACTGCCGGCCACAGCGTCCAGCGCCGGGTCATCGGCGCGGGCTTCGTAGATCAGTTGGGCGTCCGGGTTGTTGCGCGGGTCGGCGTCAAACATGCCGTCACGGTCGGTGAGGATCACCAGCAGGTCGGCTTCCACCAGGTTGGCCACCAGCGCGGCCAGGGTGTCGTTGTCGCCGAAACGGATTTCGTCGGTGACCACCGTGTCGTTCTCGTTGATCACCGGGATCACCTTGAGCTCCACCAGGGCGCGCAAGGTGCTGCGGGCATTGAGGTAACGCTTGCGGTCGGACAGGTCGTCGTGGGTCAGCAGGATCTGCGCCGTGTGGCGGCCATGCTCGGCAAAGCTGGATTCCCAGGCTTGCACCAGGCCCATCTGGCCGATGGCGGCGGCGGCTTGCAGTTCGTGCATCGCGCTGGGTCGCGCGGTCCAGCCGAGGCGGCTCATCCCGGCGGCAACCGCCCCGGACGACACCAGCACCAACTCGACACCGGCCTCATGCAAGGCCACCATCTGCTCGACCCAGACGCTCATGGCTGCACGATCCAGACCTTTGCCATCCGCCGTCAGCAGCGCACTTCCGATCTTTACGACCCAGCGCTGCGCACCTGTCACTTTGCTCCGCATCATCTTCAACCTTAGATTGAGGGCTGCGCGACCCAGCGCCGCCCATAACGTTATTCGTGGCTACTTTAGTGACTGCAGGTATACCCAGATACCAAAACGCCGCTCGAGAGAGCGGCGCTTAAGTTTACTGCAACGAATCAGTCGCGCACGTAAATGATTTCCGGACCGTCTTCATCATCCACGTCTTCTTCGTCCCAATCATCGTCGCCGATGTCATGGACCGACTTCACGCCGCTGCGGCGCAGGGCACGCTGGTCGTCCAGGGCCTGCAGCTGGGCACGGGCTTCGTCTTCGATCTGCTGGTCGAGCTCGGCAAGTTCGGCCTTGAATACCGGGTCGGCCGCCAGGCGGTCAGCGCGGTCTTCCAGATAACGCATGATGTCGCGGGTCAGGCGCTCGGTGCCTTCTTTGGCGATAGCCGAGATCACGTAGACCGGGCCTTCCCACTCCAGGCGGTCGACGATTTCCTTGACCCGCTCTTCGTGCTCTTCTTCCAGGATCTGGTCGCACTTGTTCAGCACCAGCCAGCGATCACGCTCAGCCAGGGCCGGACTGAACTTGGTCAGCTCGCTGACGATCACTTCGGCGGCGTCCGGTGCGCTGGTTTCATCCAGCGGCGCCATGTCGACGAGGTGCAGCAGCAAACGGGTGCGCGACAAGTGCTTGAGGAAGCGAATCCCCAGGCCCGCACCATCGGAAGCACCTTCGATCAGGCCGGGAATGTCGGCGATCACGAAGCTTTTCCAACGGTCAACGCTGACCACGCCCAGGTTGGGCACCAGGGTGGTGAACGGGTAGTCGGCGACTTTCGGCTTGGCGGCCGATACCGAGCGGATGAAGGTACTTTTACCGGCGTTCGGCAGGCCCAGCAGGCCCACGTCAGCGAGTACTTTCATTTCCAGCTTCAGGTCACGCTGCTCACCCGGCTTGCCTGGGGTGGTCTGGCGCGGTGCACGGTTGGTACTGGACTTGAATCGGGTGTTACCCAGACCGTGCCAGCCGCCCTGCACCACCATCAGCTTCTGGCCGGCCTTGGTCAGGTCGCCAATCACTTCCTGGGTAGCGGAGTCGATAATCGTGGTGCCGACCGGTACGCGCAGTACCAGGTCTTCGCCTTTTTTACCGGTGCAGTCGGTGCTGCCGCCGTTGGAGCCACGCTCGGCATCGAAGTGCCGGGTGTAACGGTAGTCGACCAGGGTGTTGAGGTTTTCGTCGGCCATCATGTAGATGGAACCGCCGTCACCGCCGTCACCGCCGTTTGGGCCACCGTTTTCGATGAATTTTTCGCGACGGAAACTCATGCAACCGTTACCGCCGTCGCCTGCTTTTACTCGGATGGAAACTTCATCAACGAACTTCATAACAAAACGCCTCTCGCCTCTTGGACGAGCTTAAGAAACCAAGACATAAGACTCTTGCAAAGATGAGCGCAGCGACCTCAAACAACGACCGCGTATCCAGCGCCTGAGCCCATCACAAACAGCTTTGCAAGAGACTCACTCCACAAACGAAAAAGCCCCGTTGCGAGACAGGGCTTTTCCAGCGATCGCGCAATTAAGCGGCGACAACGCTCACGTAACGGCGGTTGAAAGCGCCCTTTACTTCAAACTTGATCACGCCTTCGATTTTCGCGAAGAGGGTGTGATCTTTACCCATGCCAACACCGTAACCGGCGTGGAATTGGGTGCCGCGCTGACGCACGATGATGTTGCCCGGAATGATTTTCTGGCCGCCATACATCTTCACGCCAAGGCGTTTGGCTTCTGAGTCGCGACCGTTACGGGTACTACCACCAGCTTTTTTGTGTGCCATGAGTCAATTCTCCTAGTGAGGAATTAGGCTGAAATTAAGCCTGAATACCGGTGATTTTGATCTCGGTGTACCACTGGCGGTGGCCCATACGCTTCATGTGGTGCTTACGACGACGGAACTTGATGATGCGGACTTTATCGTGACGACCTTGGGAGATCACTTCAGCCACAACGGTAGCGCCAGCAACAACTGGAGCGCCGATGTTCACGTCATCGCCATTGGCGACCAACAGAACGCGATCAAAGGTAACGGATTCGCCGGTAGCGATTTCCAGTTTTTCGATCTTCAGGTATTCACCTGGGGCGACCTTGTATTGCTTGCCACCAGTAACAATTACTGCGTACGACATGGTATTTCTCCGATAATCCTGCTCACCCAGCGCTTTATAAGAAGAGGTATTGGCTGGCATGGCTGCATGGGATGGACGTCCCGAATGCAATTGCGTAAGGCAGGTGCTGCCCAGGAAGTTCAGGGTGCGCGATTGTACGCAAGCCAACGGAGCGTTGCAATAGCCCGTCTATCGCGCCTTGACACTGCGGGGTCAGGGTCCTAGCATGCCGCGCAACCCTTCTGGAGCGACTGTCGCTGATGCAACCCCAAGCTTTCTACCGCGCGGTCGCGGACGATTTTAGCGCCGTCGACGGCATCATCAAGCAGCAGCTGACTTCTAAAGTGCCGCTGGTCTCCAAAATTGGCGACTATATTACGTCGGCGGGCGGCAAACGCCTGCGTCCTTTATTAGTGTTGCTGTGCGGCAAGGCCCTGGGCCGCGAAGGCGATGACCTGCGCCTGCTGGCCGCAACCATCGAATTCCTGCACACCGCCACCCTGCTGCATGACGATGTGGTCGACATGTCCGGCATGCGCCGTGGTCGCGAGACCGCTAACGCGATGTGGGGCAACGCCCCAAGCGTGTTGGTCGGCGACTTCCTGTACTCGCGCTCGTTCGAAATGATGGTCGAGCTGGGCTCGATGCCGGTGATGAAGATTCTTTCACAGGCCACGCGCATCATCGCCGAAGGCGAAGTGTTGCAGCTGTCGAAGGTCCGCGACGCCAGCACCACCGAAGAAACCTATATGGAAGTGATTCGCGGCAAAACCGCGATGCTCTTCGAAGCCTCCACCCACAGCGCCGCCGCCCTGTGTGGCGCGACCGCCGAACAGGCCGAAGCCCTGCGCACCTTTGGCGATCACCTGGGCGTGGCCTTCCAGCTGGTAGACGACCTGCTCGACTACCGTGGCGATGCCGAGACCCTGGGCAAGAACGTCGGTGACGACCTGGCCGAAGGCAAGCCAACCCTGCCGCTGATCTACACCATGCGCGAAGGCACGCCGGAACAGGCCGCCCTGGTGCGCAAGGCGATCCAGAAAGGCGGGATCGAAGACCTCGAGGCCATTCGCGCCGCCGTGGAAGCGTCAGGCTCTCTGGAGTACACCGCGCAACTGGCACGTGACTATGTAGCCCGCGCCATCAAGTGCCTGGAAGCCCTTCCGGCCAGCGAATACCGCGACGCCCTGATTGAGCTGAGTGAGTTTGCGGTAGCCCGCACGCACTGATGCGGTTCAATGTGGGAGGGGGCTTGCTCCCTCTCACATTTGGATTGCGCACAACCTGCAAGCCCACAAAACCCTATATAATGTGCGACTTTTAGCCATCCTGACTCTTAAGGAGCTTTAGTGAGCACGTTGCCACCCTGCCCGAAATGCAATTCCGAATTCACCTACGAAGACGGCGCCCAGCTGATCTGCCCGGAATGCGCCCATGAGTGGTCCGCCACTGGCGAGGCCGAAGCGGCCGGCGATGAAACCGTGAAAAAAGATTCTGTGGGCAATGTCCTGCAGGACGGCGACACCATCACCGTGATCAAGGACCTCAAGGTCAAGGGCACCTCCCTGGTGGTCAAGGTCGGCACCAAGGTCAAGAATATCCGCCTGTGCGACGGCGACCACGATATTGATTGCAAGATCGACGGTATCGGCCCGATGAAACTCAAGTCCGAGTTCGTGCGCAAAGTCTGAATCTGCTGGATCCATCCCGCGCCCGCCGCGGGATGGCGTTTTGCCCTCCTGCCTGACCCATCTCAATACCCACACAGAAAAACCAGGAAACTGCCAATAGGCACTTGCTATTCTACGAATAAGAATTATTCTCATTGAAACTTATCAAGGAGAACGACCATGACTTATTTGATAGATGCCTGGCTGGATCGCCCACACCCTTACCTGCGGATCCTGCATCGGGAAACCGGGGAAGTCTGTGCGGTGCTGGAAGAAGAAGCGCTCAATGAGCTGCAGGACCAGGGTGACCTGGACGTAAACGGCCTGAGTTCCAGCGAACCCGGGGTGTTGAAGGAAGTGGTGCGTAACCTGTTTCTGTTCTGCTATGCCCGAGCATTGCGCCCGGCCACTGAGCTCAATGGCAAGTTCCATCCATGAGCCACTACGCAAAACCTGAATGCGCCAGCTTTATGTGGGAGCTGGCTTGCCTGCGATAGCCTCAACTCGGTAAAGCGTCAGACCGAGTCGTCTGCATCGCGGGCAAGCCCGGCTCCCACATGAGGCCAGGCGCTACCATCAGCAGGTCTTACAGAACGTCGAGCAGCTCGACGTCGAATACCAGAACGCTGTGTGGCGGGATGCTGCCAACGCCTTGAGCGCCGTAAGCCAGTTCGCTCGGCACGTACAGGCGCCATTTGCTGCCGGCATTCATCAGTTGCAGGGCTTCGGTCCAGCCGGCGATCACGCCACCTACCGGGAATTCTGCAGGCTGGCCGCGCTCGTAGGAGCTGTCGAACACAGTGCCGTCGATCAGGGTGCCGTGGTAGTGGGTACGCACCTGGTCTTCACGGGTCGGCTTGGCGCCATCGCCGGCAGTCAGCACTTCAAATTGCAGGCCGGAAGCCAGGGTGGTGATGCCATCACGCTTGGCGTTTTCAGCCAGGAACGCCAGGCCCGCGCCTGCTGCGGCTTCAGCCTTGGCAGCGGCTTCGGCTTGCATGATTTCACGGATAACTTTGAAGCTGGCGGCCATTTGCTCTTGGTCAACACGGCTTGGCTTACCGGCGAAAGCGTCGGTCAGGCCAGCCAGGATCGCGTCCAGGCTCACACCCGGTGGTGGGTTGTCGCGCAGTTGGTCGCCCAACTGACGGCCGATACCGTAGCTGACGCGGGTTTCGTCGGTGGACAGATTAACTTCGGACATGAAGAGGCTCCGCTGTAGGGCCAGTACGAAAAACGCTGTTTTGCGTGGCGGCCCTGAACTAAAAGGGCCAGCAGACTAGCACACAAGACCCACCCGTGATGAGCCCCCTTCCCCGGCAACGCAAGCCGGCAGAGGCGCGGTGCTCAACCGTGATCGCGACCCTTCGTCGCATGCGCAATAAAAGTATTTCAGAACCCACTCTTGCCGCCGATACAGCGCTACACACATTGGCTGGCTCAAACAACAACACCGTCCAGCAGACAGATATCATTCTTGCGGAGCATTCGATGAACAGCTGGTTCGGCAACATCAGCGTCAATCTCAAACTCGGCCTGGGCTTCGGTCTGGTGCTGGTTCTCACCTCGATCCTGGCCCTGACCGGCTGGACCAGCCTGGGCGGCCTGATTGACCGCAGCAACTGGATGAGCGACATCACCCAGCTCAACGCCTCCCTGACCAAACTGCGCATCGTGCGCCTGCAGTACATGCTGGCAAACGGCGATGAAGCCGTCGCACAAAATGTGCAGACCAACCTGGATGCCTTCGCCGCCCAGCAACAGAAACTGCTGGACAGCTTCAAGAGCCCGGAAAACGTCAAGCTGCTCAACGAGCAGAAAGCCATAATCACCGCCTACCAACAGTCACTCAACAAAATGCGTGAGGCTTACCGTAATGGCAATGCCGCACGCCAGTTGATGGGTGACAAGGCCGATATCGCCAACGCGCAAATCAACGCGCTGGAAACCAGTGTCAAGCAAATGCCCGACAGTTCGGAGCACCTGGCCCAATTCCAGGCCGTAGCCGATGCCAAAATGCAATTTCAGTTGGCCCGTTACGAAGTGCGCGGCTACACCGGCAATGTCAACGCAGACACCGAAGCCCGCGCCGCCGCGCAAATTGAAAAAGCCATCAGTGGTTTGAAAGACCTCAGCGCCGCATTCGGTGCCAGTCAGCAAAGCGCGTTGACCTCGCTTGAAACCGCACTCGGCGCCTATCGCACGGCCGTGCAGAGCTACAAGGCCGCCAACGCCAACATCGTTACCGCCCGTGCCGAGATGACCACCCAAGGCGCCGACATCGTGACGATCAGCGATAAGCTGTACGACATCCAACTGGATCGCCGTGATGCCGAAAGTGCCCAGGCGCGCAGCCTGCAACTGATCAGCACGCTGCTCGCCCTGTTGGTCGGCATCATCGCGGCACTGGTGATTACTCGCCAGATCACACGCCCGATCCAGGAAACCCTGGCGGTGGTGGAACGCATTGCCTCCGGCGACCTGAGCCACAACATCCAGGTTACCCGCCGTGACGAACTGGGCGTGCTGCAACAAGGCATCCAGCGCATGGGCACCACCTTGCGTGAACTGATCAGCGGCATCCGCGACGGCGTCACCCAGATCGCCAGCGCCGCCGAAGAGTTGTCGGCCGTTACCGAGCAAACCAGTGCCGGCGTAAACAGCCAGAAGATCGAGACCGATCAGGTCGCCACGGCGATGCACGAGATGACCGCCACCGTGCAGGAAGTTGCACGTAACGCCGAGCAAGCCTCGCTGGCCGCCGCCGATGCCGATGGCCAAGCCCGCGCAGGCGACAAAGTGGTGGCCGAGGCCATCGCCCAGATCGAACGCCTGGCCGCCGAAGTGGCACGCTCCACCGACGCCATGACGCACCTGCAACAAGAGAGCAACAAGATCGGCAGCGTGATGGACGTGATCAAGGCCGTGGCCGAGCAGACCAACCTGCTGGCGCTCAACGCAGCGATTGAAGCGGCGCGTGCCGGTGAAGCCGGCCGTGGGTTCGCCGTGGTCGCCGACGAAGTGCGCGGCCTGGCCCAACGTACGCAGAAATCCACCGAAGAAATCGAAGGTTTGGTAGCCGGCTTGCAAAACGGCACCCAGCAAGTGGCCAATGTGATGAACAATAGCCGCAGCCTTACCGACAGCAGTGTCGAGCTGACGCGCAAGGCCGGCGTATCGCTGGAGAACATCACCCGTACGGTGTCGAATATCCAGTCGATGAACCAGCAGATTGCAGCGGCGGCCGAACAGCAAAGCGCGGTGGCCGAAGAGATCAGCCGCAGCATCGTCAATGTGCGTGATGTGTCGGAACAGACCGCCACCGCGAGTGACGAGACGGCCAAGTCGAGTGTTGAGCTGGCGCGATTGGGCAGCCAGTTGCAGCAGATGGTCAGCCACTTCCGAGTGTAAAACCGCTATCACCGTGGCGAGGGAGCTCGCGCCCTCGCCACACGTATAGATATAGCAACCGCAGCCACTCACTGGGCTTGCAAAAAAAACCGCCCTACCAAGGCGGTTTTTTATTGCCTGCGATTTGCCTTTCAGCCCTCGCCTTCCTCGACAAACACCAGCCGATTCCCAAACGGATCGCTGATGCTCATCTCCCGCGAGCCCCAGGGCGTTTCTTCAACACCAGGCTTGGCGTAGCGGTAATCCTTGGCCAGCAACTGCTGCTGATACGCGTCAACCCCGTGCGCCTGAATCCGCAGCGCCGACCCGGGCGAAGCATCGCCATGATGCTCGGACAAATGCAGCACGCACTCGCCCAACGACACCTGCAGATACAACGGGAAATTCGCCTCGAAACGGTGCTGCCAATCGACCTTGAACCCCAGGAAGTCGACATAGAATTCCAACGCTTTAACCTCGTCGAAAATCCGCAAAATGGGGATGACTTTTCCTAAGTGCATGGCAACCGCTCCGTCTAAAAGAGCGCCCACTATAAAGACCAAAACCCGCGCCGCAAATCCCCACTGCGCGCCAGGAACCGCCCCGGCCGCTGACCATTGGCCTGCCCCTCGCTGTAGCTCAACACCCCGTTGACCCACACGCCATCAATCCCTTCAGCAGCCCGCTGCGGTGCTTTGAAATCCGCCACGTCGCGCACGCGCAACGGGTCGAACAATACCAGGTCAGCCCAGTGCCCTTCACGAATCTCCCCGCGTTCTGCCAGACCAAAACGCGCCGCCGACAGCCCGGTCATCTTGTGCACCGCCGTGTGCAACGGGAACAACCCCACATCGCGGCTGAAATGCCCCAGCACCCGTGGAAACGCGCCCCATAAGCGCGGGTGCGGGAACGGATCCTCCGGCAACCCATCCGAGCCCACCATCGACAGCGGGTGCGCGAGGATGCGGCGCACATCCGCTTCATCCATCCCGTAGTACACCGCCCCCGCCGGTTGCAGGCGGCGTGCTGCGTCCAGCAGCGACACGTCCCACTCGGCGGCAATGTCCTGCAAGTCGCGCCCGCCGACTTGCGGGTGCGGGGTCGACCACGTGATGGTGATCCGGAACGCATCGGTGACTTGCTTGAGATCCAGCGTCGAAGAGCTGGCCGCATAGGGATAGCAATCACACCCCACCGGATGGGTTTGCGCCGCCAGCTCCAGCGCCGCCAGCAGCTGCGGACTGCGCCCCCAGTTACCGGCGCCGGCACACTTGAGGTGGGAAATGATCACCGGCGCCCTGGCGTGCCGGCCGATCAGGAACGCCTCATCCATCGCCTCCAGTACCGGCTCGAACTCGCTGCGCAAATGCGTGGTGTACACCGCGCCGTACGCCGTCAGTTCCTCACTCAGTTGCAGCACTTCATCGGTCTCGGCGTTGAACGCGCTGGCGTAGGCCAGGCCGGTGGATAAACCGAGGGCGCCATCCTCCAGGCTCTCGTGCAACTGCACGCGCATGGCGGCGATTTCATCCGGCGTGGCAGTGCGGTGCAGGTCGTCCATATGGTTGCTGCGCAGCGCCGTATGGCCGATCAACGCCGCGACATTGACCGCCGGGTGGGCGCTTTCCACGGCGGCGCGGTAGTCGGCGAAGCGCGGATAGGCGAACGCATCACGCGTGCCCAACAGGTTCATCGGGTCCGGCGGGTCACGGCGCAAACTCACCGGCGAAGCACTGATGCCGCAGTTGCCGACAATCACTGTGGTCACGCCCTGGCTGAGCTTGGGCAGCATCTGCGGATGGCGAATCACCACCGTGTCATCGTGGGTGTGCACGTCGATAAAACCAGGGGCCAATACGCGGCCCTGCGCTTGGAGTTCATGCTCGGCCTGCGCAGCCGACAGGTCGCCGATTTTCGTGATGCGTCCACCGCGCACACCGACGTCAGCGATATAGCCCGGGGTGTTGCTGCCATCAATGATCAGCGCCTGGCGAATCAGCGTGTCGTACTTCATATCAGTCTCCAAGCGGCAGGCTGTCAGGGCCGCCGCGATAATCATCCAGCGCCAGCTTGATCCGGCGCAGGCGTTCCTGGTTGTCGTCCGGCAGGGCCAGCGCCAGCTCGGTGGCAAGCAGGTCGATGGCCAGCAGCATGCCGTAGCGCGCCGCGGTGGGTTTGTAGATAAAACTGGTTTCGGCCGGTTGCAGCGGCAGCAGTACATCCGCCAGTTCGGCCAAGGGCGAGTCGGCCAGGGTGATCGCGACAATGCGCGCATCGTAGTTGCGGGCAAGCGCAACCACGTCCAACAGTTCGGGCGTGAGGCCGGTCAACGAACACACGATCAACGCGTGCTCCGGGCCTAATGTGGCCGCCGTGACACGCATCATTACCGGGTCATGGCTGGCGGCGATCGGGTAACCCAGACGTACCAGGCGCACTTGCAACTCGTCACTGCACAAGCTCGAAGGGCCGCCCATGCCGAACGCGTGGATCATCCGCGCCTTGCCCAACAGGTTCACCGCATCGACAAAGCTGGCTTGATTGAAGCCCGACAGGTGCTGGCGCAACGTGGCTTCGATGTCACCCAGAATCTGCCGGTGAAACGCCGACTGTTCAGGCTTGCCCGCCGGGTCGAGGAAACGGCTGCCGACGCCACTGGCCTGGGCCAGTTGCAGGCGCAGATCGCGCAGGTCTCGGCAACCCACACTGCGCGCAAAACGCGACAAGGTCGCCGTGCTCACCTCGGCGCGTTGCGACAACGCTTCCAGGCTGGCCGACGCGGCAAAGCCCACATCATCGAGCATCAGCTTGGCGATACGCCCTTCGCCGGCGCTGAAGGAATCCTGGCGTGCGCGGATCTGGTAGAGGATGTCCATGGGGGCTCCGGGGTTACAAAATACAGGAAAGACCATAAGTCAGACCGAACGCGACCACCGAAATCAAAGTCTCCAGCACGGTCCAGGTCTTGAAGGTCTGGATGACCGTCATATTGAAGTATTCCTTGATCAGCCAGAAGCCGCCGTCATTCACGTGGGAAAAGATCACCGAGCCCGCACCGGTGGCCAGCACCAGCAACTCGGGGTGTGGATAACCCAGGCCCATCGCCACCGGTGCGACCACACCCGATGCGGTGGTCATCGCCACCGTGGCCGAGCCGGTGGCGATCCGCATCAACGCAGCGAACAGCCAGCCCATCACCAACGGCGACAGGTGAAACGCATGGGCCAGGCCAAGGATTTCATGGGTTACACCCGCATCCACCAGAATCCGGTTCAGGCCACCGCCAGCCCCCACCAGCAAGGTGATACTCGCCGTCGGCGCCAGGCATTCATTGGTGAACCTGAGGATCGACTCACGATTGAAGCCTTGCGCCAGGCCCAGGGTCCAAAAGCTCACCAGGGTTGCCACCAGCAGCGCGATCACCGAGTTGCCGATAAACAGCAGGAACTGGTTAAAACCGCTGCCCGGCGTGGAGATCACATTGGCCCAACCGCCGATCATCATCAGCACCACCGGCAACAGAATGGTGCCCATGGTCAGCGCAAAACTCGGCAGACGGCTGCGCGGTTCGCGGTCGATGAACTGGCGTTCCAGCGGGTTCTGCGCCGGCAGGTGAATGCGCGGCACGATGAACTTGGCGTACAAGGGGCCGGCGATAATCGCCGTAGGAATACCGATCAGGATCGCGTACAGCACGGTTTGCCCGACCGACGCGTTATACGCCAGCACCGCCATCATCGCCGCCGGGTGCGGTGGCACCAGCGCATGCACCACCGACAAACCGGCGACCATCGGCAGGCCGACCATCAGGATCGACACGCCTACGCGCCGCGCCACGGTAAAGGCGATCGGCACCAGCAACACAAAACCGACCTCGAAAAACAGCGGCAGCCCCACCAGAAACGCGATGCACACCATGGCCCAGTGCGCATTGCGCTCGCCGAAGCGGTTGATCAGCGTGCGCGCCACCTGCTCGGCGCCGCCGGACTCGGCCATCATCTTGCCGAGCATGGTGCCCAGCGCCACCACCAGGGCGATATGCCCCAGGGTTTTACCGACGCCTGCCTCGTAGGAGCCCATGATGGTGTCTGCCGGCATGCCGGCCATCAGCGCCAGGCCGATGGACACCAGCGTGATGACGATAAACGGGTTGAGTCGGTAACGTGCGATCAGCACGATCAATGCAATGATGGCGATGGCAGCGTATGCCAACAGCCCAAAGCCCGGTGATGCGGCCATGCGGTACTCCTCGGAAAGGGTCACGTCGAATTGGTTGTGAAACTCATAAATCATTACCGATGAGCATTTTCAATTTTTATGAAAGTAATTTTCGCCCACAGATAAGCGCCGTCGCGTTCGGACATGCCCGACAGCAGCGGATGAAAATTCGGGGGGTGTTCTTACATGAAGATCGGCGGATGTCGGAAACTCAACCACAGCCATCGAGTCATAGAAGGCGCATCCACTCATGCCCAGGAAAATCGACCATGATTCGCACCTCCCTCACCGCCGGCGCCCTGCTTCTAGCCTTGTGCGGCGCCGCTTCGGCCGCCGATAACGCGGCGTTGAAAAAATGCATGGACGGCGCCAACACCACCGCCGACATGGTCAGTTGCAACGCCAAGGAAGCCAAGGTGCAGGACGACCGCCTGAACCGCGCTTACAAAACCGCCCTCGCCGCCCAGGAAGGTGCGCGCAAGCAACAACTGCAGGACGTGCAGCGCCTGTGGATAAAATACCGTAACGCCAATTGCGCCTTCGCAGGCTCGGCCACCGGCGGCACCATCGACCAAGTCAACGGCTCCGGCTGTGTGCTGGACATGACCCAGACCCGCGCCCAGGAACTCGAAGACCTGGTAGGGCCATAACCCAGGAAGGCACCCACCTGTGGCGAGGGAGCTTGCTCCCTCAACACAGGTGCTTAATCAGTCGTGATGCACCCGAGCACGCTTGAGCAGCTTCTTGCAGCGCTCCGACAAGTGCAGCACCCGCAGGTGCTTGCCGGCCTTGCTGTAGCGCTCGCGCAAGGTCATCAGCGCGGCAATCGCCGAGTAGTCAACAAAGCTCAGATGACGGCAATCCAGCGTCACCTGGGCCGGGTCATTGGCCGGGTCGAACTGGTTCAAAAACGGCGTGGTCGAGGCGAAGAACAACGTGCCATGCAGGCGATAGAGCTTGCTGCCATCGGCTTCCAGATGCTCATCCGCGTACAGCTCCCGCGCTTGTTGCCAGGCGAAATTCAACGCTGCGATCACAATCCCGCACAGCACCGCCGTGGCCAGGTCGGTGAACACGGTGATGACGGTCACCGCGATAATCACCAGCACGTCATTGAGCGGCACTTTGTTGATCACCCGCAGCGACGCCCAGGCGAAGGTCTGCTGAGACACCACGAACATCACGCCCACCAGCGCCGCCAGCGGAATCCGCTCGATCAGCGGTGACAGGAACAGAATGAACAACAGGATCATCACCCCGGCAAACACCCCGGAGAAACGCCCGCGCCCGCCGGAGCTGAGGTTGATCACGGTTTGCCCGATCATCGCGCAACCGCCCATGCCACCGAACAGACCCGAGACCATATTCGCCGCGCCCAGGGCCACGCTTTCGCGGTCAGGGTAGCCACGGGTTTCGGTGATTTCGTCGGTGAGGTTCAGGGTCAGCAAGGTTTCCAGCAACCCGACCATGGCCATCAGAAACGCATAGGGCGCGATGATGCCCAGGGTTTCCAGGGTCCAGGGGATCTGCGGCAGCGCGAACGTCGGCAGGCCACCGGCGATATGGGCCATGTCGCCGAGGGTGCGGGTCGGCAGGCCGAGCAAGTACACCGCCAGGCCAACACCCAGGATTGCCACCAACGCGGGCGGTACGGCGCGGGTGATGCGCGGCAGCAGGTAGACGATGGCCATGGTCACCAGCACCAGCGCGCTCATCACATACAGCGGCGTGCCGCTGAGCCAGTGCTCACCGTTCTTGAAATGCTCCAATTGCGCCAGGGCAATGATGATCGCCAGGCCGTTGACGAACCCCAGCATCACTGGGTGCGGCACCATGCGCACCAGCTTGCCCAGGCGCAGCAGGCCGAACGCGACCATGATCAGCCCGCCCAGCAGCACTGTGGCCAGCAAATATTCCACGCCGTGCTGCACCACCAGCGCGACGATCACCACCGCCATCGAGCCCGCCGCCCCCGAGACCATCCCGGGTCGGCCGCCGAACAACGCGGTGAGGGTGCAGATGATAAAGGCGCCGTAGAGCCCCATCAGCGGGTTGAGGTGGGCCACCAGGGCAAAGGCGATGCATTCGGGCAGCAACGCGAAAGACGTGGTGAGGCCGGCCAGAGCGTCGGCGCGCAGACGGGTGAGGTTCATGAGATACCAGGGAGTTGCGGGGGATAAGACGAGGAATGGTACGGAATTGCAGTGGGTGGCGCCAGATTTTCAAGGCCCACAACCACCTGTGGCGAGCGGGCTTGCCCGCGTTGGGGCGCGAAGCGGCCCTGAACTCAGACGCCGTGTTCTTTTTGAAAGAACCCGGCGTTTTTATTGGGGCTGCTACGCAGCCCAACGCGGGCAAGCCCGCTCGCCACAGGGTGGGCGTCACACCCTCTCGTTGCGAATCCACTCCACTACCGACGTCCGCTGCGAACGGTACGGAATTGCAGTGGGTGGCGCCAGATTTTCAAGGCCCACAACCACCTGTGGCGAGCGGGCTTGCCCGCGTTGGGGCGCGAAGCGGCCCTGAACTCAGACGCCGCGTTCTTTTTGAAAGAACCCGGCGTTTTTATTGGGGCTGCTGCGCAGCCCAACGCGGGCAAGCCCGCTCGTCACAGGGTGGGTGTCACACCATCTCGTGACGAATCCACTCCACCACCGACGTCCGCTGCGGCGCCCAGCCCAGCAACTCACGGGCATGCTTGCCGCGCACCCGGCTGTTGGAGCCCAGGCCATAGTTGGCCATTTCATAGCCCCACTCGGCTTCAGCCTCATCCAACGGCCAATCCTGCGGCTTGCCCAGGTTCAGGGCCTCGGCGATGGCCGTGGTCATGTCGATAAACGCCGCTTCGCTGCTTTCCACAAAGTAGAACGTGCCCGGTACATTCTGGGTCAGCGCCAGCAGGTACAGCGCCACCACGTCTTCGATATGCACGTTGGACCAGATGTTCTGGCCGGTCCCCACATGGCGCACCACCCCACTCTTGCGCGCCTGCTTGAGCAAACGTGGCAATTGCACGCTGTCACGTTTCACGCCCAGGCTGTGGCCGTAAATCAGGGTGTTGCAGATCACTGCCGAATTCACGCCATCCTGGGCGGCGGCCAGGATCAGGTTGTCGATGGCCACGCGGGCAGCCTTGTCGACGGTCGGCGCCGGCAGGTTGTCTTCGAAGTAGATGACATCGCTGGCCTTGCCGCCCGACGCGTCGCCGACAATGCTCGAGCCGCTGGTGTGCAGGAACGGCTTGTTCGAACCGTTCAAGGCGGCCAGCAAGGTTTCCACGGCGCCGCGATGATCGCTGCTTGCGGCGTTGATCACCGCATCGGCCTTCTGTGCCTGCTCGGTCAATACGGCGCTGTCGTCGAGGCTGCCGATCACCGGGGTGATGCCCAGTGCGCTCATTTCAGCGGCTTGATCGGCGCTGCGTACCAGCCCGGTGACGCGATGGCCGGCCTTGACCAGGCCAGTGGCAATGGAGCCGCCGATAAAGCCTGCGGCGCCGGTGACGAATACGTTCATGGAGGGTGCTCCTGACTGGGTAAGTGATGGGCCCAGTATCAAGGCCCCATCCCTGTCGAATAAGACCCTGTTGCCCAATTCAATCTTGCGCGCCGGTCACGAATCAGCAGGCGTACCGCACCAGCTTGGCCTGAATGAAGTCCAGGAAGCACTGGATGCGCAGCGACAATTGCGAGTTGCGGTAGAACACCGCGTGGATCGGCTGGCGATAGCCGCTGTTGTAGGCTTCCAGCACCGGCACCAGGCGCCCGGCGTTGATGTCTTCGATGGTCATGAAGTTGGACAAGCAGCAAATGCCCTGTCCTTCCAGCGCCAGCTGGCGCAGGGTTTCGCCGCTGGAAGCGGCAATGCTCGGCTGGATCAGCCAGCGGTCGCCTTCCACATGGCGCAGCGGCCAATGGTTGAGGGTCTCGGTTTGGGTGAAGCCCAACAAGGTGTGGTCCGCCAACTCGGCCACCGTAGACGGCGTGCCGAATTGCTTGAGGTAGTCAGGGCTGGCGAGGATGTGCAGCGGCGTACAGCCCAGGGAGCGGGCATGCAAGGTGGAATCGGCCAGGGCACCGATGCGAATCGCAATGTCGGTGCTCTGCTCCAGCAGGTCGATGATCAAGTCGTCACTGTTCAGTTCCAGCTGAATGTCCGGGTACAAGTGGCGAAATTCGGCGATGTACGGCACGATCCCATGCAGCATAAAGGGCACGGCAGCATTGATGCGCAGGCGCCCGGCGGGTTTTTTCTGGCGTGACGACAGGCGCTCTTCCAGCTCCTCCATCTGCGCCAGGATCACCTTGGCCTGTTCGAAGAAGTACTTGCCCTCCTCGGTCAGGTCCATGCGCCGCGTGGTGCGGTTGATCAGCGTGGTGTCGAGCTTGGCTTCCAGGCGCGACAAGGTGCGGCTGACCGCCGATGGCGTCTGCCCGACCTGCTCCGCCGCCGCGGAAATCGAGCCGCACTCAATCACGCTGACGAAGATCTGTAGCTCATCGGATCGGGCTTTCACAGGCGGTCCTCGTTATCGGTTCAGCGCAGCTTACACCGAGAAATTGAACACCTGCGCCAGATGCTGCTCGTAGCGCGCCACGTCGGCCTCGATGGCCGGGCGTTTCATCACGTCCACGCAGAGGAAGGTCGGCAAGCCGGTCATGCCGATAAACTCATTGGCCTTGTGGAACGGGAAGTACACAGCATCCACGCCCTTGGCCTCAAAGAAGTCGGTCGGGTCGTCGAAGGCTTGCTGTGGCGCATTCCAGGTCAGCGACAGCATGTACTGCTTGCCCTGCACCAGGCCGCCGCTGCCGTATTTCTGCGATGCATCGGAACGGGTGCGGCCGTCGCTGGCGTACAGGCTGCCATGGCCTTCGGTGAACACTTCGTCGATGTACTTTTTGACGATCCACGGCGCGCCCATCCACCAGCCGGGCATCTGGTAGATGATCACGTCGGCCCAGAGAAATTTGGCGACTTCTTCGGCCACGTCGTAGCCTTCGTCGATCTGGGTGACTTTGACGTCGAAGCCGCCGCGATCCAGCACGGCCACCGCAGCGTTATGCAAGGTGGCGTTGTAGCGGCCGTCAGAGTGGGCGAATTTCTTGCCGCCGTTCAGCAGGAGTATTTTTTTCATGGGTGCAATCCAGAGGGTTAGAAATGTCTGGCGGCAGACTATCGACCCTGTCCTCTGGGAGTAAGCAGCGGCGCGGCAAAATACATTTGACAAAAATGCACGAATACCCCGCTCACTCGTGACTTATCCGCTGATCAACAAGTGACCACCCAGCAGCGCCATACCGACAAAAAACACCCGCTTGAACAGCACCGCACTGATGCGCCGGCGCAGCACCTGGCCCAGCCACATGCCCAGCAACGCGGGCAACAGCGCCAACAGCGAGGCATTGATTTCGCCACCGCCCAGGGTGCCGCGCCAGGCCAACCCGACGGCCAGCGCCAGCGTGGACACGGTGAACGACAGCCCCAGCGCCTGCACCAGTGGGTCGCGGCTCAGACCCAAGGCTTGCAGGTACGGCACTGCCGGAATCACAAACACGCCGGTGGCCGAGGTGATCACCCCTGTGATCAGCCCACACACCGGGCCCAGCCAGCGTTCGGCCTCAGGCTTGATCTTGAACGCGGGCAAGAACAGCCCGCTCAACGCATACACCAGTAAAGCGCCGCCCAACGCGCGCACTACCCAATGCCCACCGTCCATGCCCAGCCACACCGTGCCGAGCCCGGTGCCGAGAAAGATCAACAACAGCATCGGCCACAGGCGCTTGAGCAACGCGCCAAGGTGCCCGCCGAATGCCAACTGCCATAGATTGGTGACCGTCGACGGAATGATCAGCAACGCCGCAGCCTGCGCCGGCAACATAGCCAGGCCAAGCATGCCCATGGCCACCGTCGGCAGGCCCAGGCCGATCACGCCCTTGACGGTGCCGGCCAGCAAGAACGTTCCGATCACCAGCAGGGTCAAGGCGGGGCCGAGGTTTTGGTAGAACGCTAGGAAAGTATTCATAGGGGGATTGTGGGGGATTTCGATGAGGTGGGAAATTCGCCATATACTGAGGCAGCCTCTTGTTTTGCATGAGGCTGATGGCCTCTTCGCGAGCAAGCCCGCTCCCACATTTGAAATGCATTCCAATGTGGGAGCGGGCTTGCCCGCGATGGGGCCAGTCCAGTCACCCAAAGGCTACAGCCATGCACTTTGACCTGATCGACCTGCGCCTCTACCTGCACATCCTCGACACCGGCAACATCACCGCCGGCGCGGCTCGCAGCCATCTCTCCCTGGCCGCCGCCAGTGCGCGCATTCGGGCGATGGAGGCTTCACTCGGCATCGAGTTTCTGCAGCGTGGCCGCCGTGGCGTCACCCCTACGCCAGCCGGCAAGGCTCTGGCCCGCCACGCCCGCCTGCTGCTGCAACAAGCCGAACACCTGCAACAAGACCTCGCCGAATACGCCAACGGTGTCAAAGGCCAGGTGCGCCTGCTGTGCAACACCACCGCCCTCAGCGAATACCTGCCGGAGTTGCTCGCGGATTTTTTGCGCGAGCACCCCAACCTCGACATCGACCTGCAAGAGCTGCCCAGCCTGCGCATCACTCAGGCGCTGCGCCAGGGCACGGCGGACCTCGGGATTATTTCCGACGCGGTAGACAATCACGGCCTGCAGACCCTGGCGTTTCGCGACGACCCGCTGATGCTGATCATGCCCCTCGACCACCCACTGGCCACAGCGAGTTTCATCGACAGCCTGCAATACGACTACGTGGGCCTGGCCGCCAACAGCGCGCTGGCGGTGTACCTGGAGGAACAGGCGTTGCACGCCGGCTTTCGCCTGCAAACACGCATCCGCGCCGACGGTTTTGACGGGTTGATTCGCATGGTCGCAGGCGGCGCCGGCCTGGGCATCGTGCCCCAGGCCGCACTGACGCGCTGGCCGCCTGCGCGCCGCTTCAAGGCCCGCCCTCTGCAAGAAGACTGGGCCTGTCGCAAGCTACTGTTATGCGCCCGCTCCTTCGAGCAATTGCCGGGTTACGCCAAAGCCTTGTTCGACGCCTTGGCCCTGCCCCTGAAAAACCCGTAATACACCGCCGACAGGATCAGCAGGAACGGCACGCCGAACACCAGGGTCATCTTGAACGCCTCGGTGAAATACGTGGTGATCATCACCGCCCCCATCAGCACCAGGCCCAGCAGTGTGCTGTAGGGAAACAGGCGCAGCTGGAACGACAGCTTCGGCCCACCGTGGCGTTTGCGATAACGGCGGAAGAACAGGTGCGTGAGGAAGATCATGAACCAGGTAAAGATCGCGCCAAACATCGAGATCGCCATCATCAGCGTGAACGAGCTTTGCGGATAGACCACGTTAAGCAACGTCGCCAAGGCAATGCCAGAGCTGGACAGCAGCAGCGCATTCAGCGGAATGCCGCTCTTGCTCAAGGCGCCCATGGACTTGGGCGCAAAGCCTGCACGGGACAGGCTGAACATCATGCGCGTGGTGATATAGAGCTGGCTGTTCATCGCCGAGAGTGCGGCGATCAGAATCACGAAGTTCATCACCCCGGTCGCGCCCGGAATGCCGATGGTCTGCATCACCGTGACGAACGGGCTCTGAGCCTGGCCGGCCTGGTTCCACGGCACGATGGCCAGCATCAGCGCCAGGGTCAGCAGGTAAAACACCACCAGCCGCACAATGGTGGCGCGGAAGGCTTTCTTCACCGCCTGCTCCGGGTCGGCGGCTTCACCGGCGGCCACCGCGATCATCTCCACGCTCAGGTAGCTGAAGATCGACACAATCACCGCGATCCACATACCGCTCAAGCCGTGCGGAAAAAAACCGTCATGCGCCGTGTAATTCTGCACCCCGTACTGCGGGTTGCCGGAACCGAACACCACATACACCGCAAGGAGGATGAAGCCGACGATGGCACTGATCTTGATGGTCGAGAACCAGTATTCGAAGTTACCGAAGGTCTTCACGCTGATCGCATTCAGCAGGATCAGCACACTGGAAAACGACACGATCCATACCCACTCCGGCACATTGGCGAACCAGTACTTCATGTACATCGCCACCGCCGTGACCTCGGCCCCCACCGCCAGCACAATCGCCGCCCAGTAGGCATAGCGCACCAGAAACCCGGCCAACGGGCTGATATAGAACTCGGCATAGGCACCAAAGGAGCCGGAGGTGGAATGCGCCACCGTCATCTCCGCCAGGCAGCCCATCAGCAGCAAGGTGATCAGTGCGCCGATGGCGTAACTCACCAACACGCTGGGCCCGGCGTAGCCAATAGCGTAGGCGCTGCCCATAAATAGCCCAGTGCCGATGGCGCCACCGATGGCGATCATGCTCATCTGGCCGCTAGTGAGCTGGCGCCTCAGGCCCAGTTCGCGATGGGTGATCTCGGCAAAGCCGTTGTCTGACGTGGTCACGTGGTGTGCCCCTTTATTATTGTGATTGCACTGTTTGGATATAGACACAGATCCCCTGTGGGAGCGGGCTCTGCGTTTATTCAGGTAACGCTGTTGCGCACCTTGAATTGCGGCTGGTCCCAGGTGGCGTTATCGAGGATGTCGCCGAGGATTTCCACCGCGTCCCACACCTCGGTAAAGCCGGTGTACAGCGGCGTAAACCCAAACCGCATGATGCGCGGCTCGCGGTAATCACCGATCACACCACGGGCAATCAGCGCCTGGATCACCGCGTAGCCTTCAGGGTGTTCGAAGCTCACATGGCTGCCGCGTCGGGCGTGTTCACGCGGGGTGATCAGCACCAGGCCGTGGGCGGCGCAACGAGCTTCGACCAGCGCGATAAACAGGTCAGTCAATGCCAGGGATTTAGTGCGCAGGCTGGCCATATCGGTCTGGGCAAAAATCTCCAGGCCGCATTCGACCATGGCCAGCGAAGTGATCGGCTGAGTGCCGCACAGGTAGCGTGCGATACCGGCACTCGGCGCGTACGCCGACTCCATCGCAAATTGGCGGGTATGCCCGAACCACCCCGACAGCGGCTGACGCACACTGTCCACCAACGCCGGGTTGACCCACACAAACGCCTGCGAGCCCGGCCCGCCATTGAGGTATTTGTAGGTGCAGCCAATCGCGTAATCGGCGCCGGCCGTGTGCAGGTCGATGGGCACCGCGCCCGCCGAATGCGCCAGGTCCCAGACGCTCAGCGCGCCGCATTCGTGGCTCAACGCGGTGACCGCCTGCATGTCGTACATGTAGCCGGTCTTGTAGTTGACGTGGGTGAGCATCACCACCGCCACGTCCTGGTCGATGGCCTGTGGCAGCTCGTCCGGGCTGTTGACCAGCCGCAGCGAATAGCCCTGTTGCAAGAGTTCGGTCAGACCTTCTGCAATGTAGAGGTCGGTGGGAAAGTTGCTCGCTTCACTGACGATCACCTTGCGCGCCGGCGTGCGTTGGCGCTGCACGCTCAAGGCGGCGCTGAGTACCTTGAACAGGTTGATCGAGGTGGTATCGGTGATCACCACTTCGCCGTCGCGTGCACCGATCAGTGGGGCCAGGCGGTTACCCAGGCGCTGGGACAGGTCCGCCCAACCGGCGCTGTTCCAGCTGCGAATCAGGCCATTACCCCACTCCTGCGCGATCACCTGTTGTGCCCGCTCCAGGGCCGCCACCGGGCGTGCACCGAGGGAGTTGCCGTCGAGGTAGATCACCCCTTCCGGCAAGGCGAACTGATGACGCAGGGGCGCCAGCGGGTCCTGGGCGTCGAGGGCTTGGCAGTGGCTTCGAAGGGTCATGGGCAATCCTGGTTTTTATAAGGTGACGATGGACCAAATAATGAACGAAGCTTTAGAGAATTTTCGTGCAAAGTGGCGGGCAACAGGCTAATTAAGCTGTAGGAAATTCGAATTTAACCCCAAAACACGCGGATTTATTCTAACCATGATGCTTGATGCTACCGACCTGCGCCTCCTGCATTTCCTGCAACAGGATGGCCGTATCAGTAACCAGGAGCTGGCCGAGAAAGTCGCCCTCTCGCCCTCTGCCTGCCTGCGCCGTTTGCGCCTGCTGGAGAGCGAGGGAATCATCAGCGGCTACCGCGCCGTCCTGAACGCCGAGCAGTTGGGGATCGAGCTGGAGGCCATCGTGCACCTGTCCTTGCGCCAGGACGTGGAGGACTGGCACGAGACGTTTATCAAGAAAGTGCAGGGCTGGCCGGAGGTGGCCAGTGCCTATGTGATTACCGGCGCGAGCAACTATGTGCTACGGGTGCAGGCGAGGAATTTGAAGCACTTTTCGGACTTTATCGTGAACCACCTGAACCGCACCGCGGGGGTGATGGATATTCGCTCGGAGATTGTGTTGCAGAAGATCAAGGATCGGGATGAGGTGTTGGATCTGGTCGTGCGCAAATGACCGCAACACCACAGAAACCCTGTGTGAGCTGGCTTGCCTGCGATGACGGTGGTGAAGGCACCATGGCCATCGCAGGCAAGCCAGCGCCCACATTTTTTAACCGCGTTTAATCTTCCAAAGCGCGGACTCGTTGCATGCGCTTTTGCTCGACCGGCGCATCCGCGGGCTGCAACTCAAAGTCAAAATCAATCTGCGCAAACCGCCCTTCCACGCCAAACTCCCGTGCCAGTTGCGGATCGTCACTGAAGCGAATTTCCGCGATCAATTCATCCCGCGTCGCGTAGGCAAAATCATCGTGCAGGTACGGGTCATCCGACAGGTTGATCTGCGTGGTCAGGTGCCGATGCCCCGGCGCCGAAATAAAGAAGTGAATATGCGCCGGCCGCTGCCCATGGCGCCCCAGTTGGTCGAGCAACTGCTGGGTGGGGCCGGTCGGCGGGCAGCCATAGCCCGACGGCACAATGCTGCGAAAACGGTAGTTGCCCTGGGCGTCGGTCTGGATCCGCCGACGCAGGTTGAATTCCGATTGCGTCGGGTCGAACCACGAGTACGTACCGCCGGTGTTGGCCTGCCACACATCCACAATCGCTCCCGCCAACGGCTTGCCATCGGTGTCGCGTACTTGCCCACGCATGAACAGCGGCGCGGCCGCGTCCGTCCCATCGTCCAGCCGCGCTTCGTACTGGCTCAACGGCGCCCCGGCCACATACAACGGGCCCTCGATGGTGCGCGGGGTGCCACCGGATTTACCGGCTTCCTCGTCGGCAGCATCCATCAGCAAATCCAGGTAATGCTCCAGGCCCAACCCGGCGGCGAGCAACCCCGCTTCCTGGTTCTTGCCCAACTCATTGAGGTAGTTGACCGCCTTCCAGAACTCTTCCGGGGTCACTTCCAGGTCTTCGATGATATTCACCGTATCGCGCAGGATCCGGTAGATCAGCGCCTTGGTGCGCGGGTTGCCGCCGTCATTGAGGTTGCCGCTGGCTTCTTCGAGAAACTGTTGGGCGTGGGCAGTCTGGGAAATTCGGATGGACATGGTGCAATCCTCATCTTGTAGTTATTAGTGTTGAAAACAAGCTTAACGGTCATCCTCATGAATCGACGAAGGGTGCCGGCACAGGGCATTCACTTCGATGCCCATGTAGGGGTAAAGCGGCAGTTGCATCAACAGGTCGTGCAGCTCTTGCACGCTGTCGACGTCGAACACGCTGTAGTTCGCGTAGTGCCCGGCGATACGCCACAGGTGACGCCACTTGCCGTCCTGTTGCAGGCGCTGCGCCAGCGCTTTCTCTTCGGCCTTGAGCGCGGCGGCGCGTTCGGGGTGCATGTCGACTGGCAGGTTCACGGTCATTTTTACGTGGAACAACATGGCAGATGCCTCTTAGTGTTTGTCACGGCGAAAGAACGCCAGGCGTTCCTCATCAATAGCCACGCCCAGGCCCGGTGCGGTGGACACATGCAGCTGAAAATCGCGGTACACCGGCGGCTCGCGGAGGATGTCTTCGGTGAGCAGCAGCGGGCCGAACAGTTCGGTGTCCCACGCCAACGCGTTCAACGTGAGGAAGGCATGCGCCGAGGCCAGGGTGCCAATGCCGCCTTCGAGCATGGTGCCGCCGTACAGGCCGATACCCGCTGCCTCGGCAATCGCGGCGGTGCGCAATACGGCGCGCGGGCCGCCATTCTTGGCGATCTTCAGGGCGAACACCGAGGCCGCGCCTTCACGGGCCAGGTTGAAGGCGTCTTCCACGCATTCGATGGATTCATCGGCCATGATCGGCGCCGGGCTCGACAGGTTGAGCCGGGCCATACCGCCACGGTTGTTGCGCGAGATCGGTTGTTCGATCAGGTCGATGCCGTTGTCGCCGAGCACCTTGCACGCACGCAGCGCCACCGCTTCGTCCCACGCCTGGTTAACATCGACGCGCACACTGGCGCGCTCGCCCAAGGCCCTTTTGATTGCAATCACATGAGCCAGGTCGCGGCTGACTTCACCCGCACCGATCTTCAACTTGAAGATGCGGTGACGACGCAGGTCGAGCATCTTTTCGGCCTCGGCAATGTCCTGCTCGGTGTTGCCGCTGGCCAGGGTCCAGGCCACCGGCAACGCATCGCGCACACGGCCGCCGAGCAGTTCGCTGACTGGCAGGCCCAGGCGCTTGCCCAGCGCATCGAGCAAAGCGCTTTCAATGCCGGACTTGGCAAAGGTGTTGCCGCGAATGCTGCGTTCCAGGCGCAACATGGCGGCATTGATATTGCTCGCGTCCTGGCCAATCAATAGTGGCGCGAAGTGGCGGTCGATGTTGACCTTGATGCTGTCAGGGCTTTCGTTGCCGTAGCTCAGGCCACCAATGGTGGTGGACTCACCGATGCCTTCGATGCCGTCGGCGCAGCGCATGCGAATGATCACCAGGGTCTGGTTTTGCAGGGTGTGCATCGCCAGTTTGTGCGGGCGGATGGTGGGGAGGTCGACGATGATGGTTTCGATCGACTCGATGGCGCAAATCGGCATGGCAATACCCGTTGGGTTCTTTATAGATTTGCGTCGATTCTGTGCCGCATTTTTCCTGGCTTCCAATATAGAATTGGTCTCACGCAATACCCTCAAGGTATCAAAGGAGCCGTTATGGAACTGCGTCATCTGCGCTATTTCCAGGTGTTGGGGGAAACCCTCAACTTCACCCGTGCCGCCGAACGCCTGCACATCGCCCAGCCGCCGTTGAGCCGGCAGATCCAGCAACTGGAGGAGGAACTGGGGGTGATTCTGCTGGAACGTGGCCGCCCGTTGCGGCTGACCGAAGCCGGGCGGTTTTTCTTTGAGCACGCCAAGGTGCTGCTGGAGCAGTTGGGCAAGGTCTGCGACAACACGCGACGTATCGGCCAGGGCGAGAAGACCTGGCTGGGTATCGGCTTTGCACCGTCGACCCTGTATGGCGTGCTGCCGGAGTTGATTCGGCGGCTGCGCAACCATGAGGCGCTGGAGTTGGAGCTGGGCCTATCGGAGATGACCACCTTGCAGCAGGTTGAAGCGCTCAAGGCCGGGCGCATCGACGTGGGCTTCGGGCGGATTCGCATCGACGACCCGGCCATTGTCCAGCGCGTGCTGGTGGAAGATCGCCTGGTGGCCGTGCTGCCCGCTGGCCACCCGCTGCTCGCCGCCCCCGCCACTCTCGCCCAACTGGCCGCCGAGCCGTTTGTGCTGTACCCCGGCAACCCGCGCCCCAGCTATGCCGACCATGTGATCGCGCTGTTCGACGCCCACGGTTTGAGCCTCAAGGTGGCGCAGTGGACCAACGAATTGCAGACCGCGATCGGTCTGGTCGGCGCCGGCATGGGCGTGACGCTGGTGCCGGCCTCGGTGCAGGTACTGCACCGCGCAGATATCGGCTACACACCGATTGTGGAGGCCACCGCGACCTCGCCGATCATTCTGAGCCGACGGGTGAATGACCAGTCGCCGGGGCTGAGTCATTGCCTGCAGTTGGTCGAAGAGCTGATCTGAAACCTCACAAACACCGCAAAACCAATGTGGGAGCTGGCTCGCCTGCGATGACGGTGGTGAATTCACCACCGCTATCGCAGGCAAGCCAGCTCCCACATTTTGATCTTCATCAGGTTCAGAGACTGCGCAGGCGGTTGCGTTGCAACGTCTGGCTCGGCGACTCATCAAACACCTTGCGATACTCCGCCGAAAACCGCCCCAGGTGCGTAAAGCCCCAGCCCAGTGCGATCTCGGAGATGGTGCGCATTGAGCCGTGTTCGAGGATTTCCTGGCGCACGCCACCCAACCGGTACTTCTTCAGGTAGGCCATGGGCGACAACGCAAAGTATTTGCGAAAAGCATCGAACAGCTTGAACCGCGAGACCCCGGTGGCGGCTTCCAGGTCTTCCAGGTGCACGGCTTCACGGGCGTTGTCGTGGATGTACTGCCGCGCACGGACCAGATAGTGCGGCAGCTTCACCCCGAGCACATCGCGTAATTCTTCGGAATAGTTGTTCGGCTGCGCGAGGATCAGCCCCTTGATCAGCGAGCTTTCCAGGTCGCGGGTAAAAGCGGCCTGCTCATACAACTCGCTGCCGTGTTCCAGCTCCGCAATGAAGTAACGCGCCATGCGCCACCACGACGCCGACGCGCCGTCCACCGCGTCCATCACCGACTCAAAGCGCAACGGCGCCTCAATGGGCCGTTGCAGCAAGCCTTCCAGCGACTCACTCATCGCCGCGCGCGTGATCACCACCTGCAACTTGCGGCAGTCGCCGGAAATCGCCAGCACCTGGTGCTCGTTGGGCGAGATGATCACCCCTTGATCACGGTTGGAACTCAGGCGCTCACCGTTCTTGCTCAACTCCTGCTCGCCCACCAGGGGCAGGCTCAGGCTGTAGCTGCTGAAGTGCTCGGCGTCTTCGATGTCGATGGTCACATCGGTGCCGTACTCGATCACGCCCAGGGTGGTGGCGCGGGACTTGAACACATTGGCGCTGTGGTGAAAGCGCAAGCGCTCGGGCGTGGCGGTGGCCAGGCGGTGTGGCCCGCAGATGCCGGACATCCAGCTGCGGGCGCCTTCGAGGTCGAAGCGTTGAATCGTTTGGCTGCTCATCAGGATGCACCCACGGCGGTTAGGCGTTTGCGCGCTCTGGCGGCGCGTCGTTAGTGTTCGATAGCAAGTAATGCGCCACGCCCGCGCAATTGCCATTGAGCGGATAGCAACGGTCGACTATGTGGATAAGCCGCCGGCTTTTATGCCTCTTGCCCCGCCAGACAGTAGCGCATCCCGTCACCGCCATGCACCGGGTTGGGTATTTGCTGCCCAATTATCCGGCCCACCTTCCCCCATTAAGCGGATAGCCCGCGCAGCGCCCGCCGCCTCTAATAAACCACCGATCAGCCCCTACCCAAAAGGTGCCTCCCATGAGTGGTACAAGAAGCGTCGAACAATGGAAAAGCTTTATCGAAAGCTGCCTGGATTTTCGTCCGGCAGACGCCGTGTTTCGCATCGCCCGCGACATGTTCACCGAACCGCAACTGTTCGACCTGGAGATGGAGCTGATCTTCGAAAAGAACTGGATCTACGCCTGCCACGAAAGCGAACTGGCGAATAACCACGACTTCGTGACGATGCGCGCCGGGCGCCAGCCGATGATCATCACCCGCGACGGCGAGGGCCAGCTCAATGCGCTGATCAACGCCTGCCAGCATCGCGGCACCACGCTGACCCGGGTCGGCAAGGGCAACCAGTCCACCTTCACCTGCCCGTTCCACGCCTGGTGCTACAAAAGCGATGGCCGCTTGGTGAAGGTCAAGGCGCCGGGGGAATACCCGGAAGGTTTCGACAAGGCCACCCGCGGCCTGAAAAAAGCCCGCATCGAAAGCTACAAGGGGTTCGTTTTCATCAGCCTGGATGTGAAGGGCACCGACAGCCTCGAAGACTTCCTCGGCGACGCCAAAGTGTTCTTCGACATGATGGTCGCGCAGTCCGCCAGCGGTGAGCTGGAGGTGCTGCCGGGCAAGTCCGCCTACACCTACGACGGCAACTGGAAGCTGCAGAACGAAAACGGTCTGGACGGTTATCACGTCAGCACCGTGCACTACAACTACGTGGCCACGGTGCAGCATCGCCAGCAAGTGAATACCGAAAACGGCACCGGCGCAGGCACTACCCTGGACTACAGCAAGCTCGGCGCGGGCGACGCCAACACCGATGACGGCTGGTTCGCGTTCAACAATGGCCACAGCCTGCTGTTCAGCGACATGCCCAACCCCAGCGTGCGCTCCGGCTACGCCACTATCATGCCGCGCCTGGTAGAGGAGCACGGCCAGCCAAAGGCCGAATGGATGATGCACCGCCTGCGCAACCTGAATATCTACCCGAGCCTGTTCTTCCTCGATCAAATCAGCTCGCAACTGCGCATCATCCGCCCGGTGGCGTGGAACAAGACCGAGATCATCAGCCAGTGCCTGGGGGTGAAAAACGAGTCCGATGCCGACCGTGAAAACCGCATTCGCCAGTTTGAGGATTTCTTCAACGTGTCCGGCATGGGCACCCCGGATGACCTGGTGGAGTTCCGTGAAGCCCAGCGCGGTTTCCAGGGCCGCCTGGAGCGCTGGAGCGACATCTCACGCGGCAGCCATCGCTGGGAGACCGGGCCCACGCCAAACAGCGAGGCCATCGGCATCCAACCGGCCATGACCGGCACCGAGTTCACCCACGAGGGCCTGTACGTCAACCAGCACCGCAACTGGCAGCAATTTTTGCTCAACGGACTGGATCAACACGCGCTGAAACTGCGGGAGGTGCTGTGATGAATGCCCAGTTGCAATACCGGATCGAGCAGTTCTTTTACCGTAAATCAGAGCTGTGCGACGCCCAGGACTGGGACGCTTACGTGCAGCTGTTCGACCCGCAAAGCGAATTCCACCTGCCGCAATGGGACTCCGAACACGTCTACACCCGCGACCCCAAGCGCGAGATGTCGTTGATCTACTACGCCAACCGCTCCGGCCTGGAAGACCGCGTGTTCCGCCTGCGCACCGGCAAGGCGGCGTCAGCCACGCCGATGCCGCGCACCTTGCACCTGATCAATAACGTGCGCGTGGCCGAACAGGCGGATGGCACGCTGGAGGTGAAGTTGAACTGGCACACGCTGTTCTATCGCCTGGCCACTTCGGAGCAGTTCTATGGGCCTGCCACTTACCGCCTAAAATCCCACGGCGACAGCTGGCTGATCACGCGCAAGCACGCGTTGCTGCTCAACGACACCATCAATTCGGTGCTGGATTTCTATCACCTCTAAACACGCCCGCGTTGCATCCCGGCGCTTTGTGGCAAGCGGGCTTTAGTGCTCAGGCGGTTTTTTGTGGCGAGCGGGCTTGCCCGCGTTGGGGCGCGAAGCGGCCCCCGGCTCTGGCCCCGCGTTTTATCTGAACAACTGCGCTGGCTTTATTGGGGCTGCTTCGCAGCCCAACGCGGGCAAGCCCGTTCGCCACCAGAAGCCCGTTCGCCACTGCAAGCCCATTTGCCACAGAAAAAATAGGTGGAGTACAAAGATGAATCACAAAGTGGCCTTCAGTTTTGCCGACGGCAAGACCCTGTTTTTCCCGGTGGGCGCCAATGAAATCCTGCTGGATGCGGCCCTGCGCAACGGCATCAAGATCCCCCTGGATTGCCGCGAAGGGGTGTGCGGCACCTGCCAGGGCCGCTGCGAGTCCGGCGAGTACACCCAGGATTATGTGGATGAGGAAGCCCTCTCCAGCCTCGACCTGCAACAGCGCAAAATGCTCAGTTGCCAGACCCGGGTCAAATCCGATGCGGCGTTCTACTTCGATTTTGATTCGAGCCTGTGCAATGCACCGGGCCCGGCGCAAGTGCGGGGCACCGTGAGCGAGGTGCGGCAAGTGTCGACCAGCACAGCGATTGTGCAGGTGCAATTGGACGCACCGCTGGATTTTCTACCCGGCCAGTACGCCCGCCTGGCGGTGCCCGGCACCGACAGCTGGCGCTCGTACTCCTTCGCCAATCGGCCGGGTAATCAATTGCAGTTTCTGGTGCGCCTGCTGCCCGACGGGGTGATGAGCAACTACCTGCGCGAGCGTTGCCAGGTCGGTGATGAAGTGCTGATGGAGGCGCCCTTGGGTGCGTTCTATCTGCGCCATGTCACCCAGCCGCTGGTGCTGGTGGCGGGCGGCACCGGTTTGTCGGCCTTGCTGGGGATGCTCGATGAACTGGCCGCCAACGGCTGCGACCAGCCTGTGCACCTGTACTACGGCGTGCGCGCGGCCGAAGATTTATGCGCGGCGGCGCGCATCACCCAATACGCTGCCAAAATCCCGGGTTTTCGTTACACCGAAGTGCTGAGCAACCCATCACCCGACTGGCCTGGCAAGCGCGGCTACCTCACCGAGCATTTCGAGCTGGCCGAATTGCGGGACCAATCGGCGGATATGTACGTGTGCGGCCCCCCTCCAATGGTCGAATCCATCCAGCAATGGCTGGCAGATCAGGTACTTGATGGCGTTCAGCTGTATTACGAAAAGTTTACGCAGAGTAATATCTGACCCCTCAGCAGTTCTGGGGGGCGGGTGCGGCGTGCAATCAACCCTGAGAAATACAAAAGTAGAAGGGAATGTTAATGGCGGATGACATGGTTAACCCGGTGGGCCTCAAACGTGGCCTGAAGAACCGGCACATTCAGCTGATCGCCTTGGGAGGGGCGATCGGCACGGGGTTGTTCCTCGGCTCGGCCGGGGTGCTCAAGTCAGCAGGCCCCTCGATGATCCTCGGCTACGCGATTGCCGGGTTTATCGCGTTTCTGATCATGCGCCAGCTCGGCGAGATGATCGTCGAAGAGCCGGTGGCCGGCTCCTTCAGCCACTTCGCACACAAGTACTGGGGCGGCTACGCGGGCTTTTTGGCGGGCTGGAACTACTGGGTGCTCTATGTGCTGGTGGGCATGGCCGAACTGACGGCCGTGGGCAAATACATCCAGTTCTGGTGGCCGCAGATCCCCACGTGGGTCAGCGCGCTGGTGTTCTTTGTCGCGGTGAACCTGATCAACACCCTGAACGTGAAGTTCTTCGGTGAAGCCGAGTTCTGGTTTGCGATCATCAAGGTGGTGGCGATTGTCGGCATGATCGTGCTCGGCTGCTACCTGCTGTTCAGCGGCACCGGCGGCCCGCAAGCCTCGGTGAGCAACCTGTGGAGCCACGGCGGGTTCTTCCCGAATGGCGGCATGGGGCTGTTGATGTCCATGGCGTTCATCATGTTCTCGTTCGGTGGCCTGGAGCTGGTGGGCATCACCGCCGCCGAGGCCAGCGAGCCACGCAAGGTGATCCCCAAAGCGATCAACCAGGTGGTGTACCGGATCCTGATTTTCTACGTCGGCGCCCTGACCGTGCTGCTGTCGCTGTACCCGTGGGATCAACTGCTGCAAACCCTCGGCGCGTCAGGCGATGCCTACAGTGGTAGCCCGTTTGTGCAGATCTTCTCGCTGATCGGCAACGACACCGCTGCGCACATCCTTAACTTCGTGGTGCTGACCGCGGCGCTGTCGGTGTACAACAGCGGCGTGTACTGCAACAGCCGCATGCTGTTCGGCCTGGCCGAGCAAGGCGATGCGCCCAAGGCGCTGATGAAGCTCAACAAACAAGGCGTACCGCTGCGCGCCCTGGCGATTTCGGCACTGGTGACGATGCTGTGCGTGGTGGTCAACTACGTGGCGCCGCAAAGTGCCCTGGAGCTGCTGTTCGCGCTGGTGGTTGCCTCGCTGATGATCAACTGGGCGCTGATCAGCATCACCCATATCAAGTTCCGCAAGGCCATGGGCGAGCAAGGTGTGACGCCGTCGTTCAAGACCTTCTGGTTCCCGTTCAGCAACTACCTGTGCCTGGCGTTCATGCTGATGATCATCAGTGTGATGCTGGCGATCCCGGGCATTCGCGAGTCGGTGTATGCGATGCCGGTGTGGGTGGGGATTATTTATGTGGCGTATCGGTTGCGGGTGCGCAACAGCAATGCGGTAGTGAACGTACAGTGATACCTGTGGGAGCCGGGCTTGCCCGCGATGGCGGTGTGTCAGTCACTGGAGGTGTTAACTGACACACCGCTATCGCAGGCAAGCCAGCTCCCACATTGAATTGCATTCCAAAACAAAAAGCCCCGGTAATCCGGGGCTTTTTGTTTAGAGCGTGGAACGCACTCGCCACAGCTCGGGGAACAACACCGTGTCGAGCATCTTGCGCAAATACCCCACGCCGTCAGTGCCGCCCGTACCCGGCTGGAAGCCGATAATCCGCTCCACCGTGGTCACATGCCGAAAGCGCCACTGGCGGAACGAGTCCTCCAGGTCGATAAACTTCTCGGCCAACTGATACAAATCCCAATACCGGCTCGGGTCGCGATACACCTCACGCCACGCCGCCTCCACCGATTCATCGTGAACCGTGGCTGCCGTGGGATCGCGCTCAGCGCGTTGCGGATCAATCACCAGCCCCGCCTTGGCCATCAGGTTGACCGCCTCGTCATACAGCGACGGCGTGGCAATCGCCACTTTCAACTCGTTCAACAACTGCGGCCGGTGCGCATGCGGTCGCAACAGCGCCGCGCTTTTATTGCCGAGGATAAATTCGATCTCGCGGTACTGGAACGACTGGAACCCCGACGACTGCCCCAGGAACGGGCGAATCGCCTTGTACTCGGACGGCGTCATGGTCGCCAGCACCGCCCACGCGTGCACCAATTGATCAAAGATCCGCGACACCCGCGCCAGCATCTTGAACGCCGGCGGCAACTCACCGAGGCGCACGTGTTCACGGGCGGCCTTGAGTTCGTGGAGCATCAGTTTCATCCACAGCTCGGAGGTCTGGTGCTGGATGATGAAGAGCATTTCGTTGTGGTCCGGCGACAGCGGGTGCTGGGCGCTGAGGACTTTGCCCAGGTCCAGGTAATCGCCATAGCTCATGGACTCGGAGAAATTCAGTTCGGCGTTATGCCATGCTTCAGGCGGCTGATAATCGGGGGAAAAAGGACACTGGCTCATCGCGTGGGCTCCTTGAGCGGGCGCAGAATGGCGCGGACGGGGCTGGCGTCGAGGTTGGCAAAGCGCAGCGGCAGCGCGATCAATTCATAGTCGCCCTCCGGTACGTCATCGAGCACGATGCCTTCGAGAATCGCCATGCCATGGCGGGCCACGGCGTTGTGGGAATCCATGGTCTTGGACTGTTGCGGGTCCAGGGACGGGGTGTCGATCCCGATCAGGCGCACCCCCAGGCTGGCGAGCAACTCGACGGTTTGCGGCGCGATGGCGGTGAAGTTCGAATCCCACTCTGTCAGCGGCGCTTGTGGATAAGTACGCAGCAGCACGCGCTCCGGCAGGTTATCCACACGCCCTTGCAGTTGATGCGGCTGCACCAGCGCGCCGCTGCCCAGGCAATGCAACACCCGACACGGGCCCATGTACACCTCCAGCGACACCTCGCCAATCGGCGCGCCGTCCGCGCTGTAGTGCAGCGGCGCATCCACATGGGCGCCGGTGTGTGGCGAGAACGTCACGCGCCCCACATTCACCGGGCACTCCGGGCCGAACTGCCACACGCGCTCCTCCTGGAACGGCGTATCGCCCGGCCAGGTCGGGGTCGCCGTGCTCAAGGGCGGGCTGATATCCCACCACGTTTTTATTGGGTTCATTTCAAGGCTCTCACTCGTTCTGGGGTGAATGATACGAGGGCCGGCTGCGAATTTTCTTGCGAATTCCTGCGCCAGGCGGGAAATCTTTCGCACTTACTGCGAATAAATGGCGGATGAGCGCACAAATCTATCGCCCGTTGTGGGAGCCGGGCTTGCCCGCGATGACGGCGTGTCAGGCTACGCAGATGCAAGCAGTGCCGCCGCCATCGCGGGCAAGCCCGGCTCCCACAGGGTTTTGTGGTGCCTGCTGAATCACCGTATGCCTGCGCTCCTGGGCATCCCGATGTCGAGTTCAGACCACTGACACAACGCCCAACGCCTTAGGGTGCATCTTTCCATTGCCTGCCTCGGAGTCATCATGCCCAAGCCCATCACCGTACTGCGCGACACCCACCCGCTGCCCGTCCTGGATGCCTGCAAATGGGAAAAACTCGAAGGCGACCCGCACACCGTCAACCTCAACGCCTACACCAGCGAAGACGGCAGCAAGATCATGGGCACCTGGATCTGCACCCCGGGCAAGTGGTACGTGGAATACGTGAAGTGGGAATACTGCCACTTCCAGGAAGGCTACTGCGTGATCACCCCGGAAGGCATGGAGCCGATCCACCTGCGGGCTGGGGATATCTTCGTGGTGGAACCGGGGATGAAGGGGACGTGGGAAGTGGTCGAGACGGTACGTAAGTATTTTGTGTTTGCCTGAGCCACTCCTACAGCCAACCGCCTCCTCGTGGCGAGCGGGCTGTTGTGGCTAGCTTGGCTTGTTGTGGCTAGCTTGGCTTGTTGTGGCGAGCGGGCTTGCCCGCGTTGGGCTGCGTAGCAGCCCCAGTAACGTTACCGAGTTTTTCCAGTAAAAAAGCAGTGCCTGCACCAGGGGCTGCTTCGCAGCCCAACGCGGGCAAGCCCGCTCGCCACAACAAGCCCGCTCGCCACATCAAGTACGCTTGCCACAACAAGTACGCTTGCCACGGTTAAACCGGTCTCAGCATTACTTGGGCTTGCGATAGCTGTTGATGATCGCCGAGAAGTCCTTGCCGCCTTCCCCGCGCTGGCTCATTGATTGATACAACTGCTGGGCCACAGCGCCCAGAATCACCGGTTGCTTCGCCTGGCGTGCGGCTTCGGTGGCCAGGCCCAGGTCCTTGAGCATCAGGTCGGCGCCGAAGCCACCGGTATAACCCCGCGATGATGGTGCAGTTTCGATCACACCCGGCCAAGGGTTGTAGGTGTCCGAACTCCAGCAACGCCCGGTGGAGCTGTTGATGATCCCGGCCAGCACCTGAGTGTCGATACCCAGTGCATCGCCCAGGGCCATGGCCTCGCTGACGCCGACCATACTGATGCCCAGCAACAGGTTGTTGCAGATCTTGGCGATTTGCCCGGTGCCCACATCGCCGCAGTGCACGATGTTTCGGCCCATCTGCGCCAGCACCGGTTGCAGGGTGGCGTACAGTTCCGGGGTGGCGCCGACCATGAAGGTCAGAGTCCCCGCGCTAGCGCCGCCGGTGCCGCCAGAGACTGGAGCATCCGCTATCACCACACCTTGCTTGGCCGCCGCAGCGGCAACATCGCGGATGGTTTGCGGGTCGATGGTGCTGCAATCCACCGCCGGTACGCCTTTGCCGATGCCCGCCAGCACGCCGTCTTCATTCAACCAAACGCTGCGCACATGGGCGGCGGCAGGCAGCATGGTAATCACCAGCTCCGCACCTTGTGCAGCTTCACGCGGTGAGCCTGTGACGGTGGCGCCCAGTTCCGCGAACTCCTTGAACACGCCTGGATTAACGTCGAACACATTCAACTTATTCCCTGCCAACAGCAGGTTGCGAGCCATGGGCGCGCCCATGTTGCCCAAGCCGATAAATGCAATCTTCATGGTCGTCTCCCCAAATCAGCGCAGGTTGATGGTGGTGTTGACGCCATCGTTGACCGTGTCGTCATCGAACCAGCGGCTGGTGACGGTTTTGGTCTGGGTGTAAAACTGCACCACTTGCTTGCCGTACGGGCCCAGGTCGCCGAGCTTGGAGCCACGCGAACCGGTGAAGCTGAAAAACGGCACCGGCACCGGGATCGGGATGTTGATGCCGACCTGGCCTACATCAATTTCGCTCTGGAACTTACGCGCCGCCGCGCCGCTTTGGGTGAACAGGCCGGTGCCGTTGCCGAACGGGTTGGCGTTGACCAGCGCGATGGCCTCATCCAGCGTCGCCACTTCCAGCACTACCAGCACCGGGCCGAAGATTTCCTGGGTGTAGATCTGCATATCGGTCGTCACGCCCGAGAACAAAGTCGGGCCGACGAAGTTGCCCTGCTCGAAGCCCGGCACTTTGATGTCGCGGCCATCCAGCTCCAGCTTGGCGCCTTCTTTCACGCCGCTTTCGATCAGTTCCAGGATGCGCGCCTTGGCGCGCTTGGAAATCACCGGGCCGACATCGGTGCCGGCTTCACTGCCGGCGTTGACCTTGAGCTTTTGCGCCAGCGCCTTGAGGTCCGGCAGCCATTGCTTGGCCGCGCCCACCAGCACCACCACCGAGGTGGCCATGCAACGCTGGCCCGCCGCGCCGAAACCGGCACCCACCAGGGCATTCAGGGTGTGTTCGCGGTTGGCGTCCGGCAGCACCACGGCGTGGTTCTTGGCGCCCATCATCGACTGCACACGCTTGCCGTGTTTACCGGCCAAGTCATACACATGAGTACCCACGGCGGTCGAGCCGACGAACGAAACCGCCTTGATATCTTTATGGGTGCACAGCGCATCCACTACATCCTTGCCGCCGTGCACCACGTTGAGCACGCCGGCCGGTACACCGGCTTCCAACGCCAGCTCCACCAGCAACATCGTCGACAACGGGTCCTGCTCGGAAGGTTTGAGCACGAAGGTGTTACCGCAGGCAATCGCCATCGGGAACATCCACAGCGGGATCATCGCCGGGAAGTTGAACGGGGTAATGCCCGCGCACACGCCGATGGGCTGGCGCAGGGTGTAAGTGTCGACGCCACCGGCGACGTTTTCAGCGAATTCGCCCATCTGCAAGGTGCCGATGGAGCACGCGTGTTCGACCACTTCCAGGCCACGAAAAATATCGCCCTCGGCATCGGCAATGGTCTTACCCTGCTCGGCACTGAGGACTACGGCGATGCGTTTGGAATGTTCGCGGATCAACGCTTGCAGCTTGAGCATGATGCGCATGCGTGCGCCGATCGGCGTCAGCTTCCAGGTCTGGAAGGCTTGATGGGCGGCGTCGATGGCAGCGTTGACTTCATCGGCCGTGGCGAACGGGACTTTGGCCAGCACTTGCTGGGTGGCCGGGTTGACGATGTCTTGCCAGTGGGTGGTCTTGGACTCGACCCATTCACCGTTGATCAGCAACTTGACCTGTTGCACGGAAATATCGGCAGATGCGTTCATGTGGTCTCCAAATCTTATAGTTATGCAGAGACAAGGCGCGTAAACCGCCTTGGGAAATGAGGCGTTCGGACTGTTTTTGGAGTATAGATGTGCAAATCTCTAATAAGAACGTACATAAAAGCCGGTCCAATATGCAAAAAAACATCACATCGCTGGGCTCCCTGAACTGGGACGACCTGAAGTTTTTCCTCGAAGTGGCCCGCACCCGCAAGGCCAGCGTGGCCGCCAAGCGCCTGGCGGTGGACTACACCACCGTGTCGCGGCGCATCAGCTCGTTGGAAGTGTCACTCGGCACGCTGCTGTTCGAAAAATCCCGGACCAACGGTTTTGTGCTCACCACCGAGGGCCAGCGTTTGCTGGGCTACGCCGAGTCCATCGAAAGCACCCTGCACATGGCCTGCGAGCAGGTGTCCGGCTCCGGCGTGGCGCTGTCCGGCCATGTGCGCATGGGCTGCACCGAAGGCTTCGGCAGTTTTTTTGTTACGCCGCAGCTCAGCCATTTCGTCGATACCTACCCCGCGATTTCGGTCGACATCCTGCCCCTGCCCCACTTCATCAGCCTGTCCAAGCGCGAAGCCGATATTGTTATCGCCCTGGAGCGCCCGGAACACGGGCCCTACGTGTGCTGCAAACTGTGCGACTACAAATTGCAGCTGTACGCGACCCAGGAATACCTCGACCAACACCCGCCGATCCGCAAACCTGCGGATCTGGCCGAGCATCCCTTCATCAGCTATGTGGATGACCTGGCGTTCAGCTCCGAGCTGCTGTACCTCGCCAACGTGGTGCCCGGCGCCAGCGCGAGTTTGCGCAGCACCAGCGTGATCGCGCAGTACGTGGCGGCGCAGCAGGGGCGGTCGATGGCGATATTGCCGTGTTTTTTGGCGGCGCAGGACCCGCGGTTGTTGCCGGTGCTGGGGGAGGACATTTCGATTACGCGGCAGTTCTGGATGTATTGCCGGGAGGATTTGCGCAAATTGAAGCGGATTACCTTGTTGTGGGATTACATCCGCGAAGTCACGGAGCAGAACCAGGGGTTGTTGATGGGGGAGACAAGGGAGATAAAGTTCGCGGATTAAAGCGCCATCAGCGACGATTCGCTTTAATTTGCAGGACGTTTCCTAGAGACTCTCTGCCCTATTGCGCCATAGGATTTGAGTGTCTAGCCTCCTCGGGTCGCTGCAAGACAGCGATTGGGTTTAGCGACCCGAGAAACGTAGGTACTACTTCCTCAACTGCTTTGGCCGGCATTTTTTGCCTGCCTTATCGTGTTATGGCGGCTGTGCGCGGGAGACCTTCGGGGTCTACCGGGTTCCCTAGGTTACCGGTTCGCTAACCTGCGTACAGCTGCCACCCCTCCATGTTTAGCGACGTGCCGTGGCGGTTTCTACTTATTAACCTAAGGAAGAACCATGTCCAAAATCGTCCCCGATCCACCGCTTTCCTCCATCACCACCCTCGGCGTCGTCACCTTCGGCGATTACGGTGAAAACCAAAAACCGCTGTTCCGCGTCAATTCCGGCATGCCGATTGAGCAAGCCCTGGAACACGCCTCCACCCTGCTTTTTTACTCCAAGAAACTCGCGATGGAAGCCGCCATGGATGTGCGCGGCGAGCAGTACGCGTGGGCTGCGCATTACCTGTGTGAGATGGGCAAGGCGGTGGTGGATGACTTGACGCAGGCGATGACGCCGAGCGGTTAAGCGAACACGGTCTCAAACACAATATAGTTCAAATGTGGGAGGGGCGGTGCGACGATTCGACTTGCCCCCGATAGCAGTGTGTCAGCTATAGATCGGTGACTGACCCACCGCAATCGGGGGCAAGCCCCCTCCCACATTTTGAATGCATTTCAGATTGAAGCTGGGGACGTAGCTCAGTCCGCAATCACCACAATCGACACTCGCCGATTCTCGGTACGCCCCGCCGCGGTGTCATTGGACGCCACCGGCTCGCTGCTGCCCAAGCCGCGCAATTGGATGTGCTCTTCCTTCATGCCCACACTCGTCAGCACCGTGGCCACACTTTTGGCGCGGCGCAGGGACAGTTGCTGGTTGTAGGTTTCCTTGCCCGAGGCGTCGGTGTGGCCGTCAACGCGCACGCGTTGGATGCCCACGCCGAGCAGGGCTTTGCCGATGCGCTGCACGATGTCGGTGCTGGGCTGGTTGAGGGTTTCTACGTCACTGCCAAACAGCACTTTGCCGGACAGGCCAAACGCCCAACCGTCGTCGGTCAACTCAAAGCCCTGTTGCTTGAGGACCGCAACCTGCGCCGGGGTCAGGCCCTTGGGTGGGGCCGTTTGGCAACCGCCGAGGCCCAGCAGGGCCACCAACAGGGTGATAAACATAAAACGCGTGGTCGAGAACAAGGGATCAACTCCTGTGTTGAACGTTAACGACGGGGTGCTCCGACTCCGCCGTTTGCTGGCCACCCAGGGACAGACGCTTGGCCTGGTACATCGCTGCGTCGGCGGCATTGAGCAAGGTGCCGGGTGTGGCGCCATGATCGGGGTAGAGGGCGATGCCGATGCTGAGGGAGGTCAATACCTGGGTGTCGCCCGGCACGGGAATCGGCTGATCCATGCTGGCGATAATCTTGTCGGCGATGCGCCGGGCATCTTCGACCTTGTGCAGCGGCGCCAACAGGATGGCGAACTCATCACCGCCCAGGCGCGCCACCAGGTCATCCTCGCGCAGTTGCGCCCGCACACGCTCGGCGACGGCGACCAGCACGGCATCGCCGGCGGCATGGCCAAAGCTGTCATTGATCTCTTTGAAGCGGTCACTGTCGAGGTACAGCACCGCCACCTGCTCCTTGGCTTTGGCGGCGCTGCGCAGGGTGCGAATCAGGCGGCCTTCGAAGAAAGCACGGTTGGGCAGGCCGGTGAGGCTGTCGTGGTTGGCCTGGTGCGCGAGGGTTTCGTTTTCGCTTTGCAGGTGGCTTTGCCAGGCTTCCATTTCGCCGAGCAACGCGTTGAAGTCGCTGCCCAGGCTGTCGAGTTCGGCGATTCGCGCCGGGGGCACGCGGCGGTCGAAATCCCGTTCGCTGCGGGCGGCGTGGGCCACGGCGGCCAGCCTTTGCAGCGGGCCGGTGATGCCGCGCAGCAGGCGCCGCGCCAGGTGCAGCGCCACCCAGGCACTGAGGGCGGTGCAGATCAGAATACCGGCCAACCCGCTGAGCAGAAAGCGCAGCAGGCTGGCGCCATGACCGGTGAGGTGAATGCTGCCGATGGTGCGCCCCTGGTGCAGGATCGGCTGGCTGATCGGCTGCTCGAGCAGGGTGTGCGCCAGCTCCAGTTCGACCCGCGACAGCATGCCGGTTTCCGGGCGTATCCATTGCGCCAACAGCTTGCCATTGGCGTCGAACACTTCGGCCTGGGCCACTTCTTCGGTGGAGGCGATCAGGCTGAGGGCTTCGGTGGCCGCCGCGCTGTCGTTGAACACCACCGCCGCTTCCACGGTGTAGTTGATGGAACGTGCGATCAGGTGCAGGTTGTGCTCGGCGTACACGCGCAGTGCCAGCACGCCGAGCAGGGTCAGGGAGATACTCGCCAGGCTCACCGCCACCAGCGCCAGGATCAGGTGCCCCCGGCCGATGACCGAGCGCAGAGTCGGTCGCGCCTTATCGACCCTCATGGCGTGGTCGCTCGGCGGCGGGACAGTTGCAGCACGCTGGGGTGAATGCGCACGCCGCTGCGCGCCACGGAGTCGAGGTTCACCTCGAACGACACTTGTTCATCGCCCACCCGCAGGCAGAACAGGCTGCCCACCGTGCACTGGTCGCCCCCTTCGCTGATGCTGAGCACCGGGTGGCCGATCAACGAGGCAAACAGACGGTTGCGTTCATCGCCGGTGAGTTTGCCGATGTACACGGCATCACACGCATTGACGATGTCGGGATGGTCGGCCAACAGGCGCTGCACCACCACCGGACGGCCGGTGGCCTGGGTGGTGCCCTTGACCAGGTCGTCGGTGTATTGGGTCGGCCCGACGATGCACAGGCGCAGTTGCGCAGGCTCCACCGGCCAGCGCGCGTAACTGAGAATACCGAGCACCACTTGGGTGACCGCCTGGGCGCGGGACTCGGCAGGGCTGGGGGCGTGAGCCCCTGCAGCGGGCGCAAGCAGGCACAGAACCGCCACCAGCAGCAGGTGTCTCCAGCTCAAACTACGCTCTGTGGACGAGACAGCCACGTTCATGCAGCGATTTCTCTCAGATGTTTTCAGGGTGATGCCGCAACGATAGCACAGCGTCGGATATTTCTGACTCCTGACCCAACTCCAGCATCAGCCCACTCAAACGCTTGACCTTGCGCCGTACCGCCTCTTCAAACACCCCGCCACGTGGTTCGATCAAGCTGAACCAGCGCATGGCCCGGGTGATGCCGGTGTAGATCAGCTCTTTGGTGAGCACCGGGTTGAGCGCATCCGGCAGGATCAGCGCGGTGTGGGTGAACTCGGAGCCCTGGGACTTGTGCACGGTCATGGCGTACACGGTTTCCACATCATTCAGGCGGCTGGGCAGTACAAAACGTACGCCGCCCTGGCCATCGTTACGTGGGAAGGCGACCCGCAGCACCTGAGGGCCGCCGTCGCTTTCGGGCAGTTTGAGGGCGATACCGATATCGCCGTTCATCAAGCCCAGGCCGTAGTCGTTGCGGGTCATCAGCACGGGGCGGCCCTCGTACCATTGCTCGTCACCCTCAATCAGGCGCACTTTGCGCAAGGCGGCGGTGATGCGCAGGTTGAGCCCCTCCACACCCCACGGGCCCTTGCGCACGGCGCAGAGCAACTGGAAGGCATCGAAAGCTTGCAGCAGTTGTTGCGCCCAGTGGGTCCAGGCGATGTCTTCACGCGGGGTGTCGAGGGCCGGGCGCGCACTGTGCAGCAGGGTGAGGTAATAGCGATATCCGCCGGCGCCATCGCCCTGGCCGTCCAGTACCAGGCGCTCCAGCGCGTGGTCGTGCTCGCCCTTGAGGCTCACGCAGAACAGGTCCTGGTGGCTGCGGGCGGCCAGCAGCTTGCGCGCCTCGTCGGCATTTTGCTGGTTGACCCACCGTGCAAGCTGGCCGATGCCGCTGCCTTCGCCGAAACGCCGCGAGTAACGCAGCATCACCACTTGCTGGGCCAGAGGGTGGCTGCCATCGAAGTCTTCCTGCAGACCGCTGGCGCTGAGGTCTTCACCGCTGACCGTTTGCAGCCATTGGCGCGTCTCGGGGCTGTACCAGCCGGCTTCGGCGTCGCGGCATAAATCGCCGAGTACGGCGCCCGCCTCCACAGACGCCAGTTGGTCCTTGTCGCCCAGCAGCACCAGGCGCGCATGGGGCGGCAAGGCGTCCAGCAGGTTGGCCATCATTTCCAGGTCGATCATCGAGGCTTCGTCCACCACCAGTACATCCAACGGCAATGGGTTGCCCAAGTGGTGACGGAAATGCCGAGTGCCCGGGCGACTGCCCAGCAAGCGGTGCACGGTGGTGACTTGGGTCGGGATTTTTTCCTTCACGCTTTCCGGCACTTTCAGCGACAGCACTTGCTGGCTGATGGATTCGGTGAGGCGCGCAGCGGCCTTACCGGTGGGCGCGGCCAGGCGGATGCGCAACGGCGTGCCGGCTTCCACGGCGGGCGCCTGCAACAGCGCGAGCAGGCGTACCACGGTGGTGGTCTTACCGGTGCCGGGGCCGCCGGTGACGATGCTGAACGCCCCACGGGTGGCCAGGGCGCAGGCGAGCTTTTGCCAGTCGATCACACCATCGGGTGGCGGTTGGTCGAACAGACTGTTCAGGCGTTGCGGCAAGTCGGCGGCGAGACTTTCCTGGGTGGCCAGGCGCAGGCGCAAGGCCGTGTCGATGCGCCGTTCGTAGGTCCAGTAGCGGCGTAAATACAGGCGCTTGCCGGACAGCACCAACGGGCGGCTTTGCGCGGCTTCACTGCCATCGACGGCCAGGGCGACCAGGCGGCTGGCGGCCAGGGCATGGCACCAGTGCGCGCCGTCCAAACCGTCGAGCAGTTGCGAGGGCAGCAGCATGGCGCCGGTTTGCAGGTCGCCTTCGGGCGGTAAGGACAGCGCGAAGTCCGGCGCTTTGAGGGTTTCGAACAGGTCAAGGCACACGTGACCATGGCCCAGCTGATGGCTGGTTAATGCCGCAGCCAGCAGTACCAGCGGGTCGGCCTGCGGGTCGAGTTCGTGCAGGAAGCCGACAAATGCCTTGTCCAGCGCACGCAGCCAGCCACGTTCAACCCAGCGCTCGAGCAATTGCAGCAGGTCGGCGGCGTGGCTCAGGGGCGCCAGTTCCTCAAGCGGTAACGGCGACAGGCTCATAACAGCACTCCTTGTTCCCAGGCGGGCTCAACCTTGGGCGGGATGGGTTTGCCCTGGAACAACAGGTCCAAGCCTTCGATCAACTCGCGGGGCGGCCGAGTGAAATACGCGCCCTGACTGGCGGCCTGGGTGCCGCGCAGGAATAGATACAGCGCGCCGCCGATGTGGCGCTCGTAGTCGTAGTCCGGCAGGCGGGCCTTCAGTTGGCGGTGCAACGCCAGCAGGTAAAGTACGTATTGCAGGTCGTACCGATGCTCAAGGATCGACTGTTCCATAGCGTCATGGGTGTAGGCCGAATCGTCAGGGCCGAGCCAGTTGGATTTGTAATCGGCTACGTAGTAGCGGCCGTCGTGCTCAAAGGTCAGGTCGATAAAGCCCTTGAACATGCCATTGAGCAGCACCGGTTCGGCGGCAACGCGGGACACGCCGTTGTGGGTGTGCTGGCACACCAGTTTGTCGAGGGCGAGCACGTCGACCTTGTGGCTGGCGAACCAGAACTCCATTTCAATCTGATACTGCTGCAGGCGGCTGAGGCTGACGTGATCGTTATCCACCGGCAGCGGCGTTTGCAGCAGGTGGCCCAGCCAGCCGCTGAGGGTGGGGATCCAGCCCTCCCAATTGCGCCGGTTGCAGCGTGCACCCACGGCTTTTTCAATCGCCTCGGGGGTGACGTTGAAACCTTCTTCCCCGGCCCATTCCAACAGGCCATGGAGGAAGGTGCCGGGGTTAGGGCCGCGTGGGAAACGGTGAATATCACCGCCGGACGCTGCCACTTCACGCGGTGCGTCGGGGTCCAGGCGTTCGTCGTCGAACAGCTTCTGTGCCTGTGGGCTTTCCGGCGCTTCAAGACTGGCGGCGCTCATGCTGTCGCCGATGCGCAACGCGCTGTAGGACGCAATCCACCAGTTTTCGGCGGCCTTGCGCTTGGGCAGCAACGGTGCGAGCAGGCTGGCTTGGTTGCGCGGCGGGTGGAATACGCTGTCTTGCGCGTCGGGCACGTGGCCGTAGTGGATGGCGGCGCAGCCTGCCTGCAGATCCAGCAGCCAGCGCGCCAGGCCGGCGGATTCGCCCAGCGCCGCACCGGCACCGAGCAAATAGCCGAGCGCCGACAGGTGCAATACGGAGCTGCTGCTGTTGCCGCGCTTGAGGTCGGCAACGCCGAGCCAGCACGCATGTTTGGCGCGGGTCAGGGCGACATAGAACAAGCGCAGGTCTTCGGCCAGGCGCTCATCGTCGGCCTGGGCGATCAATTCGGCGGTCGGGCGCAGGCTCACCTGGGATTTGCCCTGCTCGTCGTGGTAATGCAGCGGCAAACGGATGCCGTCCACCGGCTTGGCCGAGCAGATAAACGGCAGGAACACCAAGTCGTATTCCAGGCCCTTGGATTTGTGGATGGTCACCACCTTGACCAGTTGCTCGTCACTTTCCAGGCGCAGTATCTGTTCTTCGCCGGCCTGCCCCGACAGCGCCAGGTGTTCAGCCAGATGACGAATCAGCGCCTGCTCGCCGTCCAGTTCCGACGCGGCCTGTTGCAGCAGTTCGCTGAGGTGCAACAGGTTGGTCAGCACGCGCTCGCCATCGCTGCGGACGATCAGGGTTTGCGGCAGTTTGAAATCGTGCAGCAGGCGCCGCAGCATAGGCAGCACGCCTTGGGTGCGCCAGATCGCCCGGTAGCCACGAAACTGCATCACGCGGGTTTCCCACGCCAACTCGTCCTGATTCAGACGCTCCAGTTCCGGCAATGACAGGTTCAAGGTGACGCAGGCCAAGGCGGCACGCAGCGGGCGTTCGACGTCCGGCTCGGCGCAGGCTTTGAGCCAGGCCAGCAGGTCGTGGGCTTCCTGGGCGGCGAACACCGAATCCTTATCCGACAGGTACACACTGCGCACGCCACGGGCGGCCAACTCGGCGCGCACGGCTTGGGCCTCCTTGCCGTCGCGTACCAGGATGGCGATGTCTGACGGAAGTACGCCTTTGAAGCTACCGTCCTCGTGTAGGAAGCCGGCGCTGCCTTGCTGCCCGCCGTTGAGCAATTCAACAATTTGCGTGGCACAGGCGCCTGCCAGTTGCTGGCGATACACCGCGTTGGAAATCGGCTGATCGGTAGCCAGGTGCCAGAGGTTCATGGCCGGCAGCGTCTGGCCGTCGACCTGCAATTGCTCCTTGCGCCCCTGGGACAGTACCGAGTGGAACGGCACCGGGTTGTCGCCATTCGGCTCGCGGAACAGGAACGCGCCACGGCCGGCTTCCGCACGCTGGAACACATGGTTAACCGCCTCGACCATCGCATGGCTGGAGCGGAAGTTGGTGCCCAGGGTGTGGTGGCGTCCGGTGGTGGACTGGCGGGCGCGCAGGTAGGTGTAGATGTCCGCGCCACGGAACGCATAGATCGCCTGCTTGGGGTCACCGATCAGGAACAGGCCGCTGTCGTGGTGGTTTTCTTCGATGCGGTAAATGCTGTCGAAGATGCTGTATTGCACCGGGTCGGTGTCTTGGAATTCGTCGATCAGGGCCACCGGGAACTGCCCGCGGATCACACTGGCCAGGCGTTCGCCGCCGTCGCTTTGCAGGGCGGCGTTGAGGCGGATCAGCATGTCGTCGAAGCCCATTTCGGCGCGGCGGCGTTTTTCTTCTTCGAAACGTTTACCTACCCAACCGGCGGCGTGTTGCAACACCGCGGCGTCGGGGGTTGGCAGCGCGTCGAGAGCGGCCTTGAGGCCGGCCATTGCGTCGATGCCGGGGTGCTGCGGCGGGTCGCCCTTCCAGGCTTCGGCCATGCCGTCGGGAGTCAGGCGCGTAAAGCCGGTGCCGATGTCCAGTTGTTCGAGGGTTTCGTCAGCCGCCCAGGCGCTGATCTTTTCGAACCAGGGCTCGAAGTAACGCGCTTGCATCTTGCGGCCATCGACGGCTTTGGCCGCTACGGCTTGCAGGCAGATATCGCGCAGTTCGGCGGCCCATTGCTGCCAGGGCGCCTTGAGCTGTATCAACGCTTCGCGGCGCTCTTGCAGGCAGGCGTTGATCAGCTCTGCGGGCTCGCGGGCTTCATCGGCAGGCCGTTCGCTGCCGAACAGGGCGCGCACGCGCGGCATCAACGCGGCGGGGCCGCCCCAGTTGTTGCGTACCCAATTGAGCGCGTCGTCGTGCATTGGGTAGCAGAACAACCGCCAGTAATCGCGCAGCACTTCGCCGAGCAGGTCGCTGTGGTCGGTTTCCAGGGTTTGGGTGAACAGGCTGCCGCTGTCGAATGCGTGTTCGCGCAGCATACGCTGGCACCAACTGTGGATGGTCGAAACGGCGGCTTCATCCATCCATTGCGCGGCGATGTCCAGGCGATTGGCGCACGCGGGCCATTGCTCGGGCCCGTATTGGTCGCGCAGGTCGGCGATCAGCGCATCCGGTTGTTCGATTTCGTCACGAAAGAAGCGCGCCGCTTCGGCCAGGCGAATCCGGATGCGTTCGCGCAGCTCTTTGGTGGCGGCGTCGGTGAAGGTCACCACCAGGATTTGCGGCGGCAACAGTTCGCGGCCAAAGCTGGATTCGTCGCCCCCATGGCCGAGCACCAGACGCAGGTACAGGGCGGAAATGGTGAAGGTTTTGCCGGTGCCGGCGCTGGCTTCGATCAACTGGCTGCCTTTTAGCGGGAAGGCCAGGGCCAAGGGTTTGCTGCTCATGCGCCGGCCTCCTCACTGGTGAGCGATCGCCATGGGGCGTTAATCAGCGGGCGATACAGGGTTTCGCACCAGCCTTCGAACTCTTCGCTGGCGATGAGCGCCGCGTAGTCGGGAAACTGTCGGGTAAGCGCTGGGGTTTCGCGGCGCTCGCCGTCGGTGGTCAGGCCGTCGCCCTCGTAGGCTTTGCTGGCGGCGGCCTGGGCCTTGGCGGGGTCGGTTTGACCGAGCCAGGCGAAGGCGGTTTTAACCGCCACGGGCAGCGGTTTGCGCATGCCGCTGTGCCGGGCCAGCAGCAGGTCACCGAGGATTTCCCGGGCGGCCGACTGATCCAGCGGGGCCAGGAGCAAGGTGTCGTCACTGGCGACCAACCCCGTGCTGAGTGGCAAGCCGCAGGCGCAGGCGACCACATGATTGACCCACGGACGAATCAGGCGATGCCACTTGCGGGTCTTGATCGAGCCGATGCTGTTGGGGATGGTGGTCACGCTAAGCAAACCGCCATCACTGCGTCGATGCAGGCCGCTGATCCAGCCTTCCAGCGCGATACCTTGATGCTCAAAACTGATCGGTTCAGCGGTGGTGTGGGGAGTTGGCCACAACGCCAGAAGCTGTTGGTAGCGCTGCAACAAGTCGGGCAGAGGCTCGATCAGTTCGTTGCGCAGGCATTCGCCGAAACCGACCATGGGCAATAGGCCACTGCCTTGCAGGCGCAGGGCGTGCGCGTTCAAGGCCCGGTCGAGGTGCTCAGGCTGGCTCAGCGAGGCACTCAGCAGGCTGTCGCTGAGGCTGTAGCGTTGCAGTGCGTCAAGTACGAAGGGTTCCTCATCCGCCAGCGGTACTTCGGCGGCTTCGAAGAACACTTTCAGACGTTGGCTGAAGAAATGTTTGACCGGGTTGCGCAGAAAGTCCTGCAGTTGGCCGAGGCTCAGAGGTTCGTCCTGCTGGTGCGGCGTCAGTTCGTCGTCTTCCGGGGCAGCATCCGCTGCCTGATGCAGCAATTGCCATTCACGGGCGTAGCTGAACAGTTCGTCGCCTTCGTGGAAGTAGCGGGCGCTGAAGGGTTGGAGCGGATGTTCCTGTGTCATGGCATCCAATAAGGGTGGTTGCGCGTCTGCGTTATGCCAGCCGCTGGCGAGATGGTCGCGCAATTGGCCGATCAGTACCGAGGCCGGGCGGTCGCTGTTGTCGCGGATACTACGGCCGACCCAACTGATATAGAGCTGGTCGCGGGCCGACAGCAGCGCTTCGAGCAGCAGGTAGCGGTCGTCCTCACGGCGTGAACGGTCGCCGGGGCGGTAGTCGCTGCCCATCAGGTCAAAGTCCAGCGGCGGTTGGGCGCGCGGGTAGTCGCCATCATTCATGCCCAGCAGGCAGACCAGCTTGAACGGGATCGCCCGCATGGGCATTAGCGTGCAGAAATTGACAGCTCCGGCGAGGAAGCGCTGGGACAGGCGGCCCTGATCCAGGCCGGCGAGCCAGGCTTCACGGACTACGGTAAGGGGTAACTCGTCCTGTAGGCCGACGGACTCGCAAGTTTCCAGCCAGTCTTCCCTTAGCTGTTCAAGTTGGCCCAGGAGGTAGTCATCGTGTTCGCTGCTGGGCAGGAAGAACAGCTGCATAAGACGCTGCAGGCGCTCGCCCCACGTTTGCGGAATCGCCGGTTGGGACAACGCTTGATGCGCATCATGCAGGGCGTCAAGCAAGGCCACCAGAGGACCGATCAAGGCAGCGTCGAGGCCGCCGATTTCATCGTAGGGCTCGATGCCGTCGCAGGCGAGGCCGGTGCCGACGGCGTAACCCAGCAGCATACGGCGCAGGCCAAATCGCCAGCTGTTTTGTTCCAGCTCGTTTGGCAGCCCCAGCCCGGCCCGTTGCTCGGCGTTAAGGCCCCAACGGATGCCCGCGCCTTCGATCCAGCGGTGCAGTGTGGGCAGGTCGCGCTCCTTGATCGCGAAACGCTCGCGCAGCGCGGGAACGTCGAGCAGGTCGAGGATTTCGCTGACCGGGAAGCGGCTGTCCGGGAGTTTAAGCAGGTGCTCGACGGCGATCAGCAGAGGGTCGCGGCCGCGCTGGCCTTGGTCGGTGAGGGTGAAGGGGATGAAACGTGGGTCTGACCTTTCCAACTGGCCGAACACGGCGCGGATATGCGGTGCGTAGCTGTCGACGTCGGGGACCATGACGATGATGTCCCGCGGGCGCAGCGTGGGGTCGGCGCTGAAGCGCTGGAGCAGTTGGTCGTGGAGGATCTCCACTTCGCGCTGGGCGCTGTGGGCAATGTGAAAGCGGATGGAGCTGTCGTTATGCAGGTCGACGGCAGGCCAGAGCTCACGTGTTTCGTTGAGCGGGCGCAGTTCAAGGATGTCGTCCTGGAGTTGGTTGAGCAGCGTGCTCGGCTGACTGTCGCTGAACAGGTCGATGCGGCCGTCACGGAAGGCGGCGCGGTAGCTGTTGGGGTCGTCGTAACTGTCCAGCAGGCTTATGTAGTCACGACCTTGTTTGCCCCAGGCGGCCAGCAGCGGGTGGGCATGCTGGTGCAGGGTCTGCGGGTCGATGGTGACAGGCATGCCGGCCTTGCGCGCCTGGCGTTTGTATTCGTTACGCAGCAGGTCTTTGTCGGCGACGATGTCGGACCAGTGGTGGCGACAGGGGTTGTGTACGCACAGCAGCACTTGGCTGAATCGCGCCAGACCCGCGAGGGCTTCAAGTGCCTGCGCGGGCAGTGAAGAAATCCCGAAAACAATCACTCGGGAAGGTAACCCTGAAGGTGCTTGCTCAAGGGTGTTGATGCGTTCAATAAAACGTTGGTGCACGCCGGCGCGGCTTTGGGCCATGCCCTCTTCACCCACATCCAGGAGCAGTGCACGCCATAATTCCGCCTGCCAGCAATTGGCGGGGTTCAGTGGTTTGGCTTCACCTCGACCGTTGCGCAGTTGGTGCCGGCCCGCGGCCCAGTCTTCCAGCCAATCGGCGCGGTAGACCTGGTATTGGTCGAACAGGTCAGCCAAGCGTTCCGCCAGTTGATAGCGTTTGCGCAGGTCGGTGTCGTGGGTCAGAAAGCGCTGCAGCGGCTCGAAGTGCGGTTGATCAATAAGCTCCGGGAGCAGGCGCATCAGGCGCCAGGTCAGTGGGGCTTTATCAAGCAGGGACTTTGGCGGGATTTCATCCTTGCCCAGGACCATGCGATAGAGTTGCCACATAAAGCTGCCGGGAAGCTGTACGTCGATAGCGGCAGCAATGCCGCAGCCACCCATATCGTCTTCTTCCGGATCTTCGGCCAAAGCCAGCTTGAGCCATTGAGCGATACCGTTGCTTTGTACCAGGGCGATTTCATTTTCCAGGGGGGCCAGCGGATAACGACGCATCCAGCTGACTACCAAGCTACGCAGTTCATCCAGGCGGTTACCGTGAACCACCATGAATCCAGCGCTGAGTGACGTCGCATCCGGCATAACGGCTTCCTTGGGAAAAGCAAAATCGAGGGAGCGACTTTAGCATTGAAGGCGGTATTGGCGGTCTTGGGATGCAATGTTAGGGGAGATTTTGGGCTTTTGCGGCATGTCAGGTGGTTAGGGTTAATGCCCATCGCGAGTATGCTCAGCTGCCACAAGCGCCGCAAAAACAAAACCCCTGTTTGCGTTAGCAAACAGGGGTTCTGGAATTTAATCTTGACGATGACCTACTCTCACATGGGGAAACCCCACACTACCATCGGCGATGCATCGTTTCACTACTGAGTTCGGGATGGGATCAGGTGGTTCCAATGCTCTATGGTCGTCAAGAA
>NZ_UUPU01000083.1 GCF_900591205.1 Pseudomonas viridiflava | reverse complement strand
GAAAGACCGCTGGCCTGCCACAACTTGGGGTACATGCTGATGGAGGTGAAACCGGGGATGGTGTTGACCTCGTTGATGATGATGTCGCGCGCCTCGGTGACGAAGAAATCGACCCGAGACAGCCCCGCACAACCGAGAACCTTGTAAGCGGTCAGCGCGACATTGCGCACCTCGTCGCTCAGATCGACGGCCAGCTCTGCCGGAATCGCGATGCGTGCCTGATCACCGTTGAGGTACTTGGTGTCATAGGCGTAGAACTCGTCATTGGCGACCACTTCGCCGCACACG
>NZ_UUPU01000015.1 GCF_900591205.1 Pseudomonas viridiflava | reverse complement strand
TCCCGACAGTAGTTGTCTGCGGCGGGTGTGGAATGAGCGGGGGCAACTGCTTGAGGAACAGCTGCCGAACGGTGGGATCAAGCGTTATCGCTATGACGATCTTGGGCGGCAGATAGCGCGTGAGGATGCTCATGGGGCGCTGACCGAGTATCAATGGGACAGCGTGGGCCG
>NZ_UUPU01000054.1 GCF_900591205.1 Pseudomonas viridiflava | reverse complement strand
TGGACTTGTTCCCTCGCAGCGGACGCCAAGAAGCGATATTTTAATCGCAACCTTGGAGGCACCTATGTCACAGCAAACCCGCCGCAGCTACACCGATGACTTCAAAGCTCAAGCAGTGACACTTGCTGAAAGTATTGGTCGAGGAGAAGCTGCCCGACAGTTGGATATCTCGGTCAAAACCCTAGGGAATTGGCTTGACGCCGCACGCAACGGGCGTCCTCTCAGTTCTCCCGCCCGGCATCCGGTTTCTGACCTGGAAAGCGAGCTGGCCCGGCTTCGAGCTGAAAATGCCACGCTTAAAATGGAACGAGAAATCCTAAAAAAAGCGACGGCGTTCTTTGCCAGAGAGTCCAACTGAGATACGCCTTCGTCGCCCGTGAACGGACTCATTTTCCAGTCAGGCTGTTATGTCGAGTGATGGAGGTCTCGGCGTCGGGCTTTCACGGCTATTTGAAGCGCCAGGAACGTCCTGATCCAGATGCGGCGATTCGCTTGGAAATTCGTGCGATTCATCGGGCAAGCCGTGGCACTTATGGGCGACCACGTATGGTTAAGGCGCTTCATAACCGGTCGTACGCGATAGGGCACAAGCGAGTAGCTCGTCTGATGAGAGAGGAGATGCTGAGAGGAAAAATCAAAGCCAGGTTCAAACACTCGACGGATAACCGGTATATCCAACCCATTTCTGAGAACGTGTTGAAACGACGCTTTTCTGTGACAAGCCCGGCACCCGCCTGGGTGGGGGATATCACGTATATTTCGACTCGCCAGGGTTGGTTGTACTTGGCTGTGGTGTTGAGTGTCCAGACCCGGCAGGTGCTGGGTTACAGCCTGTCGGACCGTATGCCCGAGGGCTTGGTACAACAGGCGTTCATGAACGCCTGGACTAAAGCGCCAGTTGATCATGGTGTAATTTTTCACTCTGATCGAGGCCGGCAATACACCGGTAGCGGTTTTCGCAGCATGATTGCCCAAAGAGGCTTCGTGCAAAGCATGAGCCGTAAGGGAAATTGCTGGGATAACGCCGTGGCAGAGAGCTTTTTTGCCACACTCAAGAAGGAAGAAGCCACCGGTGTGTATCCCAGCAAAGCGCAGGCCCATGCATCAATCGCAAGCTACATCCATGGGTTTTACAACGCGACACGGCTGCACTCGGCGCTGGGATACAGCTCACCTAATGACTACGCAAAGCAACTGAAGCAAACTGCTTAACACTCGCTTCATGGCGTACGTTTTGAGGGAACAAGTCCATGGTTACTTT
>NZ_UUPU01000025.1 GCF_900591205.1 Pseudomonas viridiflava | reverse complement strand
CAAATCGCAAACCCAGGTTTTAGGGCCCCTTCGCAGCCCAGCGGGGGCAAGCCCGCTCGCCACAAAAAGCTCATCGCCAGCAATCCTTATCCCTTTAATTTGCGGGAAGTTTCCTAGACAATCCCACGGGCTTGCGCCTGTTCACCCCTGACCGCGAAATCTTCGAACGCGCCCCCGCCCAAATCTGCGACCTGCTGCGCTCTGCAGCCGCCACCGCAGCCGGCGCCACCGAACACCCGATCAAAACTGCCTGCACAGAACATAACCCCTGTAGAACACCGTCGTGGCGAGCGGGCTTGCCCGCGTTGGGCTGCAAAGCAGCCCCAATAAAGCCACCCCATTAATCCAGGCAAATCGCAATCACCGGTTTTAGGGCCGCTTCGCAGCCCAACGCGAGCAAGCCCGATGGCCCCAAAAAG
>NZ_UUPU01000069.1 GCF_900591205.1 Pseudomonas viridiflava | reverse complement strand
TTCTCCGGGTCCGGCGTCAGATACCGACCAATATCCGGATTGTAGTAGCGATGGCGGTTGTAGTGCAGCCCGCTTTCCTGATCGAAGTACTGGCCCTGGAAACGCAGCGGGTTGTCGATTTTTCCGACGTCAAGGCGGGCGATTTCGCCGTAGGCGCGGTAGTGGGCGGACCAGACGATTTCGCCTTCGGGAGTGGTGAGTTCCTGAGGGGTGCCGAGGTGGTCGAGTTGGTAGTGGAAGGGTTTGGTTTCTTTTGGGCCGAAACCTTCCAACAGGGCTAAGGGCCGGAAGCTGTCCGGTTCGTAGATGTAGCTGCGATGGCGATCCGCGTGATGTTCGGCAACCAGCTTGTCGCCTTGCCAGAAAAACTCGGTGGTTAGCCCATCCACGGTTTTGCTGATGCGTCGCCCAAACGGGTCATAGCGATAGCTGGCGGTCTGTCCGTTGGGTTGGGTGAGGCCGATCAGGCGGTGTTGGCAGTCGTAGCGGTATTCCGTAACGAGTTGATGGCCCTTGCCACGTCGTTCGCGGATCAGATTGCCAAAGGCGTCGTAGTCGTATTGCCGGTCGCCCTGGATCATCAAGCGGTTGCCGGCGACGATGTCGGGGCCGGGGCGGTCTTGCATCAGCAGGTTGCCGGCGGGGTCGTGGGCGAAGCGTTCCTGCACGTCTTGTGAGTGGTCGGCGCGGGTCAGGCGGGCGAGCGGGTCGTAGTGGTAGTGGTGTTCGCCTTTGCGGGTGTCGAGCAGGCGGGTGAGGTTGCCGGATTTGTCGTAGTCGTATTGGCGCTGACAAATGGCACCCTCGACGTCGCATATGCCGTGATTGAATAGGCGTCCTTGGTTGTCGTACTGGTAGTTGCTGAGCAGTTTGCCGTGACCGCGTTGGTGTTCTCGACCGGCCTCGAATGAATGGGTAGTCAGCACGTTGCCGTTCAGTTCGACGGTCGCTAAGTGGCCGCCTTTACCGTGATTGAACACCAGGCGATTGTTATCCGGCAGCCGCAGGTTTTTCAGTTGGCCGCAGGCGTCGTAGCCATAGCGCAGGGTGCCCCAGCCTTGGTGTTCGGCGGTGAGGCGGTTTTGCGCGTCGTACTCGTAGGCCAACGCCCAGTGGCCGTCGTCGACGCTGAGGAGATTGCCCTGGCGGTCGTAGGCATAGTCAACAAGACTGCCATCGGGCAGGGTTTTTCGTACGAGTCGGCCGGCAGGATCGCGCTCATAACGAGTAACCAGCTGACTGCCATCGTCACCGTATTCGGTCTTTTCCAGCAGGTTGCCGTTGAGGTCGTACACGTAAGCCGTGCGTTGGCCGTCAAACCCGGTCTCCTGTTGGATCAGGCCGTTGGGGTGGTAATCGAGTGTGTAGGTTTCACCGACTTCATTTTCTATTTCGGTCAGCAGCAACCGCACGTTGTCGTAGCGGTAGTTGACCTGGCTGCCATCGGCGTTGATGCGACGGCTGATCAGGTGCAAGCCATCGGCGTATTCGTAGCGAGTGGTCTGCCCCAACTCGTCACGTTCAGCAGTGATTTTTCCGTAAGGGTTGTAGCTGTATTCCCGCGTCGAACCACCGGGCAGCAGCACCCGAGTCAAGCGGCCCACGCTGTCCCATTGATACTCGGTCAGCGCCCCATGAGGATCCTCACGCGCTATCTGCCGCCCAAGATCGTCATAGCGATAACGCTTGATCCCACCGTTCGGCAGCTGTTCCTCAAGCAGTTGCCCCCGCTCATTCCACACCCGCCGCAGACAACTACTGTCGGGA
>NZ_UUPU01000053.1 GCF_900591205.1 Pseudomonas viridiflava | reverse complement strand
GATCTGAGGCGCCCCGTCAATCACGCTGGCCGAACGCAGGCTTGAATCCGTGGGCAACCCGGCAGGACGCCGGGTTAGCCGCGCTGGGCCAAGGATGGCCCATCGCGGCGGCCCACGGATTCAAGCCTGCGTGAGGGCACACCGAGCCGGAGGCGAGGTG
>NZ_UUPU01000049.1 GCF_900591205.1 Pseudomonas viridiflava | reverse complement strand
CACGCTGGCCGAACGCAGGCTTGAATCCGTGGGCAACCCGGCAGGACGCCGGGTTAGCCGCGCTGGGCCAAGGATGGCCCATCGCGGCGGCCCACGGATTCAAGCCTGCGTGCGGGCACACCGAGCCAGAGCGAGGTGCCGAGTGATGGGGCAAAGACCTTTTGGTTACTTTTGGGTCTTTCCAAAAGTGACCCGCTGTAAGAGCGGAACCATAAGCGGCCGTTACCGCAGCAACGGATATGCACTCCCCCGCTGGATACATACGTGCAGAACCGATACATACGTGCAGAACCACAACCCCCCCCATAAAACCCTCAAGGATGATCGCCACAAGGCTCCCTACGAAACCAAGCAAAAAAAACGGGGCGATCAGTGATCGCCCCTAAAGGTACATCGAGAGGTCCATCTGAAACCTTACAAACTAATCTGCTTACGCTCCTCATCCGTCAACCGCGCCCGCGCCTGCTCGCTCAAGGGCCCTGCGCCCAGCACCTGCACCGGGCTGTCGGGGTTGTAGCTCGAGGTTTTCTGCGCAGGCGCAGGCGCAGGCTCCTGCGGCAACGGCTCGTTGCCCAGACTCAACACTTCCACAGTCATGATCGACGGCCGGCCCTGCTTGGCCGCCGCCTGCTGGCTGCGCGCCGCGTCTTCCGCCGCCTGGGACACCGCCGCCCCCGCTGCGCTGGCCGAACTCATCGCCCCGGTATTCACCGCCGCCGACACCGGCACCCCGGACGATTTGCCCTGGGTCTGGATATTCGTCGCGTTCACCACGCGCAATGCCGCGATGTTGATATTGCCCGACACCCGAATACCCGCCTCACCCGCGTCGATGGTGCCCAGCGGCGCGATCAGGTCGATATCCCCCGCCGGTACTTCCGGGATCGGGTTGAGCGTGGCGATCCCCGCACCGGTACTCGGCACCAACGGCGACAGGCTCACATTGCCCCAGTTGTCATAGACACGTTTGGGCGGCGTGTACACCACGGTGGTCTTGGAGCCGCGACCGGCGTTGATGTCACCCTCGGCGGTCCAGCCCATGATCGAGCCACCGAAGGTGGTCATGATGCGGCTCTGGCCAAGCAGGATGCTACCCAGGGAGTACAGCTGGATATCACCTGCACCCTGGGTGATCACGCCCGCCGTGGACGGGGGGGCCGCGCCTTCGATACCAAAGGTCTGGCTGCCGCCCGGGGTGAGCATCTGAATCGAGCCACCGAAATTGGTGTGCACGCCTGCGCCGCCGAACATCGTGATATCGCCTTTGTAGGTGATCGGGTTACCGGCCACGTCCTTGTCCGGAAACAGCGCGGCAATCGCCTCACGGCCGCGCAGGTAGCTGCCCTGGCGTACGCTGCCATCGGTGTTGTATTCACGGCCGGCGGCCTTGAGTTCAGCGAAGTACACGTCACGGGCGAACACCCGTTGCTGTTCGGCCGGCAGGGCGGCGTAGTAGGCGCGGGCCTGATCAGTGTCGCCGACGAAACCGAAGCGCTCGGCCAACCAGCCGACCAGCTCGTTTTCGTAGGTTTTGGCCACCTTGCCCTGCAACGACTCGCCCGGTTGCGCCAGGTTGGCGGGGTTCAGGTAAGCCTCGACGAAACCCAGGTAATCCGGGCCGTTGGGGCCTACGCCGGCTTGCATCACGATGCTCGCACCGGGGCGGTTGTCGCCTGCGGCCACGGCCCCGAGGCTGGTAATGCCGACCTTGTCGTCCATCAGGATATTGCGCCCGGCGCTGACCTCCAGGGTGCCGGGCCCGGCGACATTGAAGCTGCTGTAGAGAATGTCGCGGCCGGCGCTGGCGATGGAGATGTCGGTGGGGTTGTTGTGCACAAACAGGTTGCCCGTAATCGTGTAGGCACCGGTATTGCTGTCACCGCCGCTGGCACCGCTCAGTTGCGAGCCACTGCGCACGATATCGCGCCCGGCCAGCATCCGGACGGGGCCGGCGCCCTCATAGTAAGTTTGTCCAAAACGCGGGTCGGTAGAGGTCGTAATGGTGATCGCACGCCCACTGTTGACCGCCAGCAAGTCACCGCTCAATGCGTAGAATCGCGCAGGCTCCAAGACATCGCCCCAGGAGGTGCTGGCCGTGTTGGGGCCGAAGGCGAACAGCGGAGAGAGCCCGAAACGCGCAGTACTGCCATCACTGGACAGGTTGCCACTCCCCGTGACCGGAACGCGATCGCTCAGGAAGCCGAGGAAGGCTGGACGCAGGATAGTCGCCAGGCTATCCGGGGCGGCACTGGAACGACTGATGGTAAGGTCGCCGCCATAGATCGAATCCCCCGCCAGCAGTTCAAGTTGCCCGTTGGCCGACGGTGCAAGTACCAGTGCCTTGAGCGGTTGCGCAATGCTTGGGTTGTTGGTCGAAGCACGGCCGTAATACAGGCTGCCGTTGGCGGCGACCGCACGCAAGGTGGCGGGATAGACTGCCGCCATATCGGTCTCCAGGGTCTGGGTCAGAGGTGTGAGGTTGCCCCCGGCGGAGAACAGGTCCACCGCCGTATGGTCGGTCCACAGGCTGAACCAGCTTTGTCCAATCCCATTGACCCCGCCGTTGACGTAGGCCAAGGCATTCATCTGCGGTGCGCGCCCTGGGTCGGCGACGTCCTGCAGCACCAGGTCACCGCGGGTGGACAGGCTAAACGTAGAATCGCCCGGCAGCAGGCTCAAGCCGCCCGCGGCCAGCGCCGACGTGGACCGCAATGGGTCGTAGGCCCGCACTTCGCTGGGGCTCTGGTCTGTGAGCTGGTTGCCATAACGCAAGGTCAGGCTGCCCAGGGCACCACCGGTCAACTGTACGTGGCCACGCAGGTTCACCAGGGCACCGTTGAGGTGGTCGACAACGGTCTGGCTGGCAGGGTTTATCGCGCCGCCGACCCGCAGGTTCAAATCGCCGCCACCGGTCAACCGTACGCTGCCATCGGCCGCGACCCGGCCAGTGCTGCCGACTGCCAGTACCAGCCCCTGGCTGCGAGGGCCGACGTTCTGGGCGTTTGATGACACCGGGTTGAGGATGCCTGCATCGCCGCCAACGTCCACATTGAGGTTGCCGCCACCCAGCGTGCCGAAACCGGTAAACCCGACCATCTGGTCCGGCCCCAGACTTGCGACATACGAGCCAAAGTTGATCCACCAAGCAGTGGCTTGCGCCTGGCTGCCACTGAGGCCATTACCCTGGCGCCATAACCAGTTGCCGACGTTCACCGAGTCCTGCCCCAGATCACCTAACGGACGCCCAGCGCTAATCTGCGCCGCACTGGTGATATTACCCGTCAGGTCACCTCCGACTTTCAGCAGCAAGTTGCCGCCTGCGTCCGGATACCAGGCGCGGTAGAGGCTGTCGGGCCCACCGTTGACCAGCTTTTCGTTACCCCCTGTGTTGCTCAGCACCTTGCCATTGCTGCCCTGCGCACGCTTGAGGTTATACGGGTCATCGGCCGAGGTTGCCGTGGAGGAACTGCCGGCGGTGTAGACACCGAACAGCGACTCCATGCTCAGGTTGCCGGCGGCCAGCAGCTCCAGGTCCGCCGCGCCGGTGCGTATTACGCTGAAGCGCGGGCTGCTGCCCGCCACCAGGCTATAGGCATCGCCTTCAGTGGAACAGAACTCCGGAAACTCGGTGCACAGCTCCGGGTAACCGATTTCGACAAGATCAATCGGTTTACCGGTCATGCTGTCATCGCCGAACCATCCATAGGACCCCTCTTCGGTCCACACCAATGCCGCCTGCCCGTACATCCCATAATGACTATCAGCCAGTCGCAGGTTCCCGGTCACCGGATGCGGCTGCAGCAGGCGGCTGTCCGCCGCTCCGGTATCGGCACCGGCCACCAGACGAATCGACCACGATTGCGAACCTTCCTCCAGCATTGGCGCAATCGCCCAGTTCTTGCCTTGGCGGCCGGCGTCCGCAACCCGCAGTTGCACCGACCCCACACCCCCGGGCAACTTGACATCGGTGCCCGACGGCAACAAGGCACCACGCGGCAACACTTTGTTGCCGGCCAACGTGACGCGGGTAGCCAACGGCACGCCCTTGGGCCAGATCAACCCGTTGACATTCGCCGAACTGCTCAACAAGGTGCCCGCCTCCAGGGTGCTGCCGGCGGCGAGCGTTTCGCTCTGGGTCAACAGCGTACCCGCCGCGAACAGCAGATTGCCCGACGCATCCCGCACAGCCGCCGCCAGTACAGTGCCGGCAGGCAACACCAGCGGTTGGCTGAGCGTCGCCGCGACGGGCAACCGGGTGCCCGCAGGCAAAAACAGCGCCTTGGTCTGCACATCGAAATTAAGCGTCACACCTGCCGGGAACAAGGTGCCATCCGCCAGCGTCACGCCACTGCCCGGCACCACTACCGTGCCACCGGTGTAGTCGATACCTGCGCGCAGAACCCAACCATTGTCATCATCAGTCTCGGGCGGCGCGGCAAAGCCGTCGTTGATGCTGCCGTAGATATTCAGGTCGCCCCCGGCGCGCAGGGTCAGGCTGCCGGCCTCACGCGGCTGGGTCGACCGGAGGCTCGCGTAGCGATAGCCGGACAGGTCGAGGTCACCCTGCACCACCAGGTCGCCATCGGGCGTCTTGCTGATGATTTCGACGCCGGGACGCAGGTGGAAGGTATCGCCATAAGTGGCGTTGTTCAGGCCGGCCAGTTTATTTTGCAGCAGGTTGGTGTTGCCCAGGGCGGCGTTGATGAACGCCGTACTCAGTGCATGTTTGGCGTCGAGGTATGCCTGGTCGATCGCCTGGTATGGACGCCCGTTGGGGGTGTCATCGGTTTTGGTGGGCGCATCGTCATAGGTCGCCATGCCGTTGAGGGCAATCGAACGCGCGCCCTGGATCGTCAACTGCCCGCTGGCGTCGATGGCGATGTCATCAGCGCCCAATCGCGGCGCATTGAGCTCCAGGGTGCCACGGCTGCGACCATCATTGGCGGTGGCGGCATCGGTGCCATGGCGCAGGTCGATGCGCAGGCCATCGGCCAGGGTCAGTTGGCCCTGCCCTGAGCTGAGGACCACCGTGGCGCGGTTCGGTGAGTCGATGATCTTGCCGTAGCTGTCCACGCGCAATTGCGTGCCATGGGCATCGAGCACGGCCGTGCCGTCCAGGATCAGGCCGTTCCTGGCGGCCAGGTTGATGCTGCCGACGCGCTCGCCGCTGGCGTCTACCAGGCCGCTCACGCGCAGGCTGCCGTTGTCTATCGACACGTTGACACTGTTGGCCTTGACGTCGCTGCCAAGGGTCAGGTCGCCCTGCTTGAGCTGGAAGCTGCGCGCACCGTAAACCTGGCCCTGGTTGAGCCGCTGGTTAAGCGCGGCGAACTGCTCGTTCAGGGTGCCGCTGCCGCCCAGACGCTGGGCCTGGATTTCCACCGCACCGGCCAGGTACGGCACCAGGGTGCCGCCGGCATCATAGTAGCCGCTGCTGCCGGCGACGATTTTGCCCGCCAGGTCGACGGTGCCCGCCGTACCCTCTATCGCCACCGCTCGCAGCCTGCCCGCCTGGTTGTGCTGCGCCGACAGGTCGATGGTCGAGCCGACGGCCTGCGACACATTGCCCGCCCGGCTTTCCAGCAACACCTCACCGCCCGCGCTGTATCGGGTCAGGTCGTTGAACACAATGGCGCGGCCGGCCACATCGACCGATGCGGCGTCGGTGAGCACTACATTGCCACGGGCGCCCAGGGTGACCTTGCCGCTGGGCAGTACCACCGCGCTTGCCAGGCGAAGGCTATCGCCCTGCAAAGACAGCTCGCCGCCAATGCCATCGACCGTGCCCGCCGGGCCTGCCGAAGCATTCACATCAATCGCACCACCGGCGGTGATGCGGTTGACCGAGCCGGCTTCGCCGGTCATCAGCGGGGTAAGGATATTCAGGTTGCCGCCGCTGTACGCAAAGCCCTTGACAGGGTCGTACGCGCCCTGGCGCTCGTACACCGACAGGCTGCCCTTATGGTTGGCGGTGATGCGTTGGCCGGCATTCAGGTTAACGCTGGCAAAGCCCAGTGCCAGGCGGTCGAAGGACTTGGTGGTGCTCGGCTGGGCAAAGTCGCCGTAGCCGAACTCGATGCGCTCGGCATTGATATCCAGGCGCCCGCTGCCGCTGCCCGCACCGCCGGTCACCGCCGCCACGGGCGATGCCTCGGCACCCTGCCAAATCAGGTTGGCGGTGTGGAGAGTGGCCACGTCGTTGGCGCCGCCGGAACCGTAGATCGCTGGAGTCGACAGCATCAAGTTGCTCAGCAGCGACTTGCCGGTTAACGCGTCATAGGTGTCCAGAGTGGTGGTGCCATAGAGATTGAAGCTATCACGCGCCGACAGTTGCAGGGTTTCCAGGGCCGGGGCGCCGAACTGTGTATCACCGCGCAGCAGGCGCTCCAGCAGTTGCTGGGTAAGGGTCATGCCCACCGGCAGCCGATTGCCGGCGGCCGCCTCGGCGAGGGCTTCGGGGCTGCCGACGTTGATGCTGGAGACGCCAAGGTTCAGGTGACGGGTGCCATAGCGGACCGCATCGCCCATCTGCAGGGTGCTGTCGGTCAAGGCAACGATGCTGCCTTCGGAGTACAACGCGGTCGGCCCGCTGCAGGATGCGCTGTTGCACGCACCTAACTGAATACCCTGACTGGGTATCCCCCCCGCCGACGGTGCGGCGACTACGTTGAGCAAACCGTTGGACACGGCCAGCATGTTTGTCATGTTGTAGACAAAGCCGTCACGTGCGTCATAACTGGCCTTGCCGCGGCCGATCGTGTTGATCGAGGCGCCTTGCTCGATCACGATCTGGCCCGTAGGCGACACCAGCAGTACTTCCGGCGCGGCCAGGTTTGCCCCGTCCCGCAGGATGACGGACTTGGTGGTGTTGCCGCTGGCCAGGTTGATGTAGTTGCCACCCTGACCATAGGTCACCACGGTCAACCCGCCAACCAACAGACGTGACGCGCCCAGCGCATTGAGGCTGTCCGCCTGCACAGTAACGCCTGCGAACCCCTGGGTCGCGGCCTTTCCTGCGCCAACAATTTCGATGTCGTGCGCGCTGTCGCTACCGACGTTGAGCAACGCCACGGTGCCCCCAAAACCGCCGTCGGCCGGCTCGAAGCGACCCACCCCCTGGAACGAAAAGGCATCAGCACCCGCTCCGCTCTGCAGGGCCAGTTGCAAAGTGCGGGCATCCACCGGCAGCAGCGCGCGCGGTACACCCAGCCTGGCCGCGTCGGCCACCGCGAATTGGGCGTAACTGGTTTCGTTGTATTGGGAGTAACGGCGCAAGGTATCGGCCGACGTCAGGATCACCTGGCTGGCAGTGCTGTTGCTGATACCGGTATTGGCGATGGACAAGCGCCCTGCCGTGGCCCATGAGCCGTTGCGCAATGCCTGGGTCAGCCCTTCAGCGCCAGCCCCGGCCAGGCCGTTGATCTCAACCCGAAAAGCCCCTGGCGCAAGCGCATAGGTGGACGGCATCAACGTGTAGGTGCCCGCCGCCAGCCCCGGCACGCCGGCCCCGAGGGTGATTTGCTGCCCCATCAACGGGTCGACCGCGCCGCCTTCCGGCGCCACCGGGGCATAGCCTGGCTGCACCCCCGGCACAATCGCGTAGACCGGGTTGGTGCCCAGCCCCGGCAGCACAAAACCACCGGTTGCGCCGAACTGCACCAACGGGTTGTAACGGGCGTCCGTGGAACCGCCGCGCCCGGAAATAAACCCGGCGCCGAGCAGCTCGCCGCCGCCCGACAGATCAACGGTGGCGTCAGGCTGCACCACTACTGACTGCCCCCCCAGAATCATGCCGATATTCATGGTCCCGTTGAGGGCCGTGCCGCCTTGGCCGACAAACCTCACCGTCTTGCCGTTATACGTGTAGACCTGGCCATCCACCGTCCCGCCGTAAGGCAGCACCAGGCCCTTGCCACTCACCGAGGTCACGCTACCCGACAGCAGTTCTACGCGGCTGAGGCCCAGGGTGCCGATCTCGACCAGCCCCAAGGGTGCCCGTACCACCCCACCTTGCTTGATCAGGGAGGCCGCCAGTTGCAGACGACCGAACGCCGAGTACGGCACGCCGGCACTGCTGTTATCGGTACGCGCAATAGTCAGGGTACGCGTAGGGTCGAAGCTGACGTTGGTGCCGGGCAGGAAGCCGGCCAACACTCTGGCTCCCACGTCAGTGGCAGGATACAACTGCGCCGCACGCAAGGTCATATCACCCCGGGTCATCAATTGCGTACTGATGCCCTGCGCGACCACATCCGCGCTGGCGCCGGCCAAAAAGCGCAGGTCGCCCTGGCTGCTCAGTTGCACGTCATCGAACCCACGGCGATCGACGTTCAGCTTGCTGGCATTGCTTAGCGTCAGGTCGCTGCTGTTGCCCATCAGCACACTGCCGCGCACGTCAATCAGGTTGCCACTGGCTGCCAACACCGCCCGGCTGTCGCGTTGCGACATGTTGGCGAGCAACACCGAATGCAGATACTGGTCCTTGGACGGATCCAGGGGCGCGAGGATGCCCGCCAGCAACAGATATGGTGCCGACAGGTTGACGCGGGCGTTGGCGGCGGCGGATTCAGTCAGCCCCATGGCGCCGCTGTACAGGCGCAGGCTCTGACCCATGTTCAGCGACACGTCACCGTCAAAACTCAACAGGCCATTGCTGAGCAAGGCCAGGTTGTCAAAGCCACCCGCGCTGACCTGGTCCACCCCAAGACCGCCATGGCCATATTCCAGGCGGGCGGCCGCCGCATCGGCAGTGCCCGGTAGCGGACTGGCTTGATGGGCCTGGCTGAGCACCAGGTCACGCACGTTGAGGACGCGGTCGGTGACGGCGTTCTTGGCGTAATACGGGCTTTCCAGCGCCAGCGACAAGCTGCCGCCTGCCGCCCCGGCACCACCGGCGCGGGCGACGAAGCGTCCATCCAGGTACAGACCGTTGTTGGACGCAAAGCTGATGCTGCCGCCATTGCTGGCCACCTGCACGCGTCCTTGCCCTGGCACATCCAGCGCGGCCTGGGCACCGGAAGCGTCCAGCAGAGCGCCCTCGCGCACCACCACAAACAGGTCGCTGGCCTTGGCTATGCCGGTGCTCAGGTCGATATCGCCGCCGATGCTGATCTTGCCGCCATTGCGCACCTGGCCGTAGACACTGCCACGCTTGTTCACCGCCGTGACCGCACGTGAAGCGACATCAATCAGCGCGTTCTCGCCTACCCAGATCGAGCGACCATGGCCGGCAGCGCTAGCCTGCTCGGACGCCTGAACCGTCAGACCGCCCAGGCTGACACTACCACCCCACGCATTGAGCGTGCCGTTCATGGTCAACTGGCCAACGCTGAGCACGTTGATGCCCTGGCCCGGGTCGACATTGATCACCGCGCCCTGGCCCACCGTGAGGGCGGTGGTCGCCAATTCGGTCGCCGTGGAATTCTGATGGCCGGCGGTCAAGGCCAAGCTGGCACCCCGGCGCTGGGTCAGCACGCCTTTGGTCGCGTCTTCCTGATACAACGCCGGGGCCCAGCGCTCCATGACGGTGGCGAGGTCGCTGCCGGTTGGCCCGGCCGACGTCTGCGCGCCCACGCGATAGACCGGCGTGGTGACATCCACCTGTGTGCCGTCCGTGACCAGCAGCCCTTCGTTGCCGGTGATGTCATAGGCCGAGAAACCCTTGTTGAAGAAATCGCCGGCCAGTTTCAAGGTATCGGCAGCGGGGGCCGTGGCGCTGTCACCGATCTGCACCCTGCGTGCCTGCACTGCCAGGGTGCCCCCGGCGCTGACGCCATAGCCGCGCACTTCCCCCTCCAGCGCCAGGCTGCCCAGCGCACCCAGGGTCACGTCGCCGCCCTTGCCGCCGCTGAGTTTTCCGTCCACGCCCAGGGTAGCGCCGGAAGACGTGTCGACCACACTGCCGGCCGCAAGATTGAGCGTGCCGGTGCTGCGCAGCGATACCTTGCCACCGTTGATGTACGCCACGCCTTCGCGGCTGTTGGGGTCCAGCGCCAGATTGTTCCAACGCCCGGCGGCATCCAGCTTGACGCCTGCCGCCAGATTGACCAGCCCGCTGCCTACCTGGATCACGTCACCGACCACATTGCCGGAATTGAGATTGACCTGATTGAGTATGTTGCCGGCATTGATACTGCCGCCATGGGCCGTCAAGTTGGCATTGATAGCGACGCCCGGCCCGAACAGCGTGATATCGCCACCGTCCGCCACCTTGAGCGCACCATTGACGGTGATCTGCTGCTTGGCGCCAACCTTGACCGCGCCCAGCTGTTCACTATTGAGCAGGTCGCTGTCGAGCAGCACTTTGCCCTGGCGATCCGCCGGCAGTGCGCTGGTCAGGTCCAGGCCGTCGGCGATTTTTTGGATGTTGCTGTCGATCAGCACCTGGTCTGTACTGCCGTTCAAGGCATAACGCAGGGTGCCGGTGGTTTTGTTGTAGATCGGGATGTACTGGCCAATGATCAACTGCGCACGCTGGGCCATGGCCTTCTGCGACTGCTGGTAACCGTCAAGGTTGAGCGTCGGCGCCTGGGTCTGGCGATCACCCTGGAACACATCGCTGACCACCTGGCCTTCGAGCACCGCACTGGTGGTGCCGACCACCAGCTTGCCGGCATCGCGGCCCACGGTGTAGCCCGACTCGTAACGGCGCTGCTGGGCGATCATCGGGTTGTAGTAGTACTCGGTCTGGCCCCAACGTGCGCTGGTGTCTTCATAGCCCTTGTAGAAACCCGAATACAGAATATCGCCCGGCGCCCTGGACACTTCATACAGACGGCCATTGGGGCCCTTGAGCCAAGTCTGCTGGATATAACCACCCTGCACATCCACGGTGCCGCCCGACAGGTTGATCTGCGCGCCCTGCTGAGTCACTGCCTCCTTGCCGGTAAAGGTCACGGTGCCGCCCTGGGCCATCCACTCGCCCACCGAATGGCCCTGGGTGCCGAGGTAGCCGCCGACTTCCAGCAAGCCACCGGCGGTGTACCAGCGATCCGTCGCATAGCCGTTGGTGCCGGCGGGCACAAACACCAGCTCGCGCAGGTCGACCCACACATCGTTGTTGATCAACTGGCCGCCTTCACGGTTGACCGGCGCATCCCGCTGTTCATTGCCCTGCACGTTGATCTTGATGTTGTTGGAGTCCATCGACACCTTGACGCCGATGGCGCCGGACACGTCGACCGTCGCCCCATCGCGCACCAGGCTGCGCCCGGCGGCGCTGACCGCAACCTGGCCGCCGGTGGCCAGGGTGATCGAGCCCTTCTGGAAGTCCACCGTGGCGCCGCTGACGATCTCGATCCGCGACTGGTCGGTGCGGTCGGCCACCGTGCTGAGGTTGTTGAATCGGCCAGTGGCCAGGTTGGCGGGCGTGCCGTCGAGGTTGATCAGGCCGTTGCTTTTCTGGCTGTTGAGGGCGGTGCCGCCGTTGCTGTCCAGCAGGATCGCGGTGGTGCTGCCCTCGCCCAGGGTCACGCTGCCGGTGGTGTCGCTGGCGGCGTTGAGCAAATGAACAGTGCCGCGTGTATCCACCGAGGTGCTGGCCAGGGCCACGCCGTTTTGCTGCACCTGGTGCCCGGTCAGGGTGATGTCGCCGGTGGAGGCCATGATCAGGCCGCTGTTGGTGACCTTGCCTGCCGTACTATCGGGCTTGAGGCTGGTGGCGACTTCATTGCCACGGGTGGTGGAGCGATCGTTGCCGGTAGTGCCGACACCCTTGCGGATGTAAAAGCTGTCGCCGGCCGCCAGGGTGGTCTGGCCTTTGGCGGTGTTGAGGGTGCCGGCGTTTTCCACTTGCGAACCGAGCAGCAGCACATAGCCGCCGGCGTCAGTGGAGGTGGCCGCGGTGTGGGTCTGGATCAGCGCGCCGCGCTGCACCTCGACCTTGCCCGCCGCCTCGGTGAAAGTCGGCTGGGTGCCGGTTGAGTCCACGTAAATGCCGCGCTGGGTGAACTGGTCGTCAGTGATATTCGCCGCCGCCGCGACCAGGTTGCGCACGTTGACCTGGCTGGTGCCGCTGAAGACCACACCGTTACGGTTCACGATCATTACCGTGCCGGCGCCCTTGATCTGGCCCTGAATCTCACTGGGCCGCGAATCGGGGTCGTTGACGCGGTTGAGCACGGCCCAGCTGGATTGTTGCTGGAAATCCACGGTGGTGTTGCGCCCGACGTTAAAGGTTTCCCAATTGAGGATCGCCTTGTCGGCGGTCTGCTCGATGCTCACGGTGGTCTTGCCGTCGGCCTGGGCCTGGGTCGGGTTTTTCGCGTTGGTCCAGCCCTGGGTCAGGCTGTTATCCACCTGCAGGCCGCCCTTGCCCAGGCCATCGGGAACATTCGAGACCTGGCCGAACGCCGCCTGGCGCCCCGCCGCCTGTGCCGCCTGCTGGGCCGCAATCGCCGCCACCGTGGTGTTCAACGTGCTGATCGAACGCGACAGCTGCTGCTTGACCTGCGCCTGCTGGCTCAGCGAAGGCATCCCCGGCAACTGCCCCGCGTTAGTGCGCACTGCCGTAGCCGCACGGGTAGCGCCTTTGTCGGCAAACCAGCTGGAACTGAAGGCCGTGGCCGCATGAGCGTTGCCCGCCACCATCAACAGGGCAATGGCCTGGGCCAGAGGCTTGAGGCGCAGGATCGTCTCTTGGGCTTTCAGGTTAACCGGTGATTTGCAGCGGACCATCAGGGATCTTCCTTCTTTGTTATCACGCAGGGAGCAAGACAGGCTCACGTATGAGAGTTAGGCGGTTGGCGGGCGACGGGACTGAACTTCTGTCATGCAAAGTTCATAAAGGACTGGTAGCAGCTGCCAGAAACGAAAAATCAGCAACGGCGCAGGCCGTTGCTGATCAGGTGTTGCAGGTCGTTGAAAGCGTGGGTTACAGCGGACGACCGATACCGTTGCAGACGTTGGTGTTGCCGATGCTCAGGGCATTGGTGGCGGTCAGGAAGCTGCCACGAACGGCGGCTTTCCAGGCGGTTGGCAGAGGAACAAAAGCGTTAGCGGTGATGGCTGCATCGTTGTTGGCCGAAGCGCCGTAGTGCTTGGTGAAGAAATCACGCACTTGGCTGGTCTGGGTAGCGTCGACGTAGCACTGGCTGAAGATCAGGTTGGTGAAGCCCAGGATCGGGTAGCCCGACGCTGGGTAAGGCACTACACCGGCGGTGTTGTCTGGACCGAATACCGGCACCCAGGCGTCCGGGTTGGAACGATCAGCGGCAGCCGGTACAGGCACTGCGCCGATGGCGGCAGAAACGTTGGCGGCTGCAGGCGAAACGCCCTGGGTGTTGGTCGCGACGACCTTGCCCACGCGAGCCACTTTGGTGGCGTCGTCCAGGCCGGCCAGTGTAGGGGCGGCGAAGTCGGGGCTCATGTAGGTGATGCGGCCTTCGCCGGCTGCCAGCGTAGTCATCACACCTTGGCTGCCAGTGGCGGCAACGGCGCCGGCAGGCAGACCACCGGAGAAGCTGCTGCCGAAGGTGGTGGTAACGGCGAAGCTGCCTGTTTCCGCATTGCACTTGGCGCTGAGGAAACGGGTGAACAGCTCGGTGGTGCCACTGCTTTCGCTGCGATAAACAACAACGATCGGACCGGTACGGCCAGAACCGGTGATCCCGTCCCAGGTCTTGATACGGCCCGAGAACACACCGCACAGCTCATTGACGCTCAGGTCAACCGCTGCGGTGCCGCTTTTGTTGAAAGGAATGGCCACCGAAGTACCCACCGATGGCACTTGAATCAGCTTGCCCCAGGTAGGTTGCTTGGCAGAGACGTAGGTCGACAGCTCAGTGGCGCTCAGCTTGGAGTCGCTGCCAGCCCAGTGCACGTTCTTGTTGGTCACGCCAGCCACTAACTTGGTGTAGTCGTTGTTCAGGAAGGCGGCCTTGCCATTGCCGCTGCCCACGCCGATGTAGGCGGCGAAGCCAGTGGTGAGTACGCCGGAAGTCTGGTACAGCGCTTGTGGCAGGGTTGCGCCGCCGCCGTTGATGTCAGCCATTGCAGCCTGGGCCGAGCACAGTGCAGCGAGGGTCATGGATACCGCGAGAACGTTGCGCTTAAACATGAAGAAGCTCCTTTCGTCGTGTTTGTACGTTTGGGGTAGATGGCTCTTGCATGACGCCATGGCTCCGGTCCCAAGCCGTGTTTCGGGGGTGGCGAGGGGTGAGGCCATGGGTAGGAAATTTCGCAGCTTCCGATGACAGCAAAAGGAAAAAACCTCGGGAGGAACACCTTGATTTTCAAAAAGATTCTCGGGTGTTTTGGTCATCGTTTTGAGCGGTTTCGGCGCAGGTGACAGCGAGGTTTCAGCGCAGACGGCTGAAAGCCGCGTGGGGTGTCGAGATATGACGGAATGAGGAACCCGAGGTTGGGGACGCGGCGTCGGGAGCGCGAGAAAATCGGCTGAATAAATGCAGTCAACCTGTGGGAGCGGGCTTGCCTGCGATAACGGTGGGTCCGTTACGCATCGGCCCACTGACAGTCCGCCATCGCAGGCAAGCCAGCTCCCACACTGTTGAACAGGTGGTTTCAAGTCACCAGTTGGTTGATCTCGATAATCGGCAACAGCACCGCCATCACAATCACCAGTACCACCGCGCCCATCACCACAATCATCAGTGGCTCCAACAACGCGGTCATGCCCATGGCGCGGCGTTCGATATCCCGCGACAAGGTCTGTGCCGCACGCTCCAGCATCGGCGGTAACGAGCCGGTTTTCTCGCCGCTGGCAATCAGGTGGATCAGTACCGGCGGGAAGACCTTCTCCACCGCCAGCGCCGGGGCCAGGTTGACGCCCTCGCGCACCTTGGCCGTGGCGTCGTTGACGCACTGGCTAAGACGCTCGTTGGACAAGGTTTGCCGCGCCGCTTCCAGCGCACGCAACAGCGGCACCCCGGCGCCACCGAGAATCGCCAGCGTGGAGGCAAACCGTGCCGTGTTCAGGCCCAGCACAAAGCGACCGATCAGCGGCAGGCGCAGCACGCGGCTGTGCCAGTTCAGGCGTGCCACCGGGTTGCGCAGGTACAGGCGCCAGCCCCAGAAACCGCCGATGATTGCAGCAAAACACAGCCAGCCCCAGGCGCGAATAAAGTCGCTGGCATTCAGCATCGCCAGGGTCAGCCCCGGCAGGTCCTGGCGCGCCTGGGAAAACGCGCTGACCACCTGCGGCACCACATAGCTCAACAGGAAAATCACAATGCCAATGGACACCAGCCCGACCACGCCGGGGTAGATAAACGCGGTGAGGATCTTGCCACGCAGGTTGTTGCGCTCCTCGATGTAGTCGGCCAGGCGCTCCATTACCTGGGCCAGGTCACCGGACTCCTCCCCCGCCGCGATCAACGCGCGGTAAATCGACGGAAAATCCCGTGGCCGCGCCGCCAACGCATCGGCCAGGCGCATGCCGCCGCGCACATCGGCGCGCACAGCCGCCAGGGTCTGGGCGATATGCTTTTTCTCGGCCTGCTCCACCGTGGCACTCAACGCCGCTTCCAACGGCAAGCTGGCACCGAGCAGGCTCGCCAGTTGCCGCGTGGCCCAGGCCAGGTCGTTGTCCGACAGCTTGGCGCTGAACAAACTGCTGCCGCCGGCGCTTTGCTGGCCGCCCTCGACCTGCACCTGCAGCGCCGTCAGGCCACGGCTGCGCAACACGGCGAACGCCCCGCTCTGGCTGTCGGCTTCCAGGTGCCCGGCCTCGACTTTGCCGTTGGCATCGGCGGCTTCATAGCGATAGCGGTTCATCAGGCGTCCCGTGTCACACGCAAAATTTCTTCGGGCGCGGTGGCGCCACTGCGCACCCAGCGCTCGCCGTCCTCACGCATGCTGAACATGCCGGCGCGGCGCGCAGCCAAGCGTAAGTCCTGCTCGCCGGCGCCCTGGTGGATCAGGCTGCGCACATCATCATCGACGCAGAACAGTTCATGAATACCGGTACGCCCGCTGTAGCCGATCTGGTTGCACTGCGCGCAGCCCACCGGGCGCCAGGTGCCCGGCGCGGCCGGGTCCTCCTGTTTACAGTGCGGGCACAAGCGCCGCACCAGGCGCTGGGCCAATACGCCCAGCAGTGAAGACGCCAGCAGGAAGGGTTCGACACCCATATCAATCAAACGGTTGACCGCCGACACCGCGTCATTGGTGTGCAGGGTGGCAAGCACCAAGTGGCCGGTGAGCGAGGCTTGCACGGCGATTTGTGCGGTCTCCAGGTCGCGGATTTCACCGATCATGATGATGTCCGGGTCCTGGCGCAGAATCGCCCGCAAGGCCAGGCCGAAGGTCATGTCGATCTTGGCGTTGACCTGGATCTGGCTGATGCCCGGCAGGTCATATTCCACCGGGTCTTCCACGGTCAAAATGTTGCTGGTGCTGGCATCCAACCGCGCCAGGGCGGCATACAGGCTGGTGGTCTTGCCGCTGCCCGTGGGCCCGGTGACCAGCACGATACCGTGGGGCTGGCGGATCAGCGTATCGAGGCGCGCCAGCAGGTGCGGCTCCATGCCGAGGGTCTCCAGTTGCAAGCGCCCGGCCTGTTTGTCCAGCAGCCGCATCACCACACGCTCGCCATGCCCGGTGGGCACGGTGGACACTCGAATATCAATCGGCCGGCCGGCCACACGCAGGGCGATTCGGCCGTCCTGGGGCAAGCGTTTTTCGGCGATATCGAGTTGGGCCATGATCTTGATCCGCGACACCAGCGCGCCATGCAGCGCCTTGCGCGGCGACACCACGTCACGCAGGGTGCCGTCGACGCGGTAGCGCACCACGGAATGGGTTTCATAGGGTTCGATGTGGATGTCACTGGCCTCATCGCGAGCGGCCTGGGTGAGCAAGGCGTTGATCATGCGAATCACCGGGGCGCCGTCCTGGGTGTCGAGCAGGTCGGTGATTTCGGGCATGTCTTGCATCAGGCGGTCGAGGTCTACCTCGTTTTCGGCGGCGCCGACTACGGCGGCGGCGCTGCCGGTGTCGGCGTAGGCACTGGTGAGCAGGCCGTCGAGTTCGTCGTCACGTACGTGTTCGAGGTGGGTTTGGCCGAACTGGCGGTGGACTTCGCTGATGGACCAGCCGGGGGTTGAGGGGCAGACGGTGAGTAGCAGGCCGTTTTCGCTGGGGCGCAGGAGGATGCGTTGGGATTTGGCCCAGGCGTAGGGGAGCAGGCTCATAGGGTTGGGCCTTTTTTACTGTGTACATATCCGTTTTTTTTGTAATGGCTGCTATGGGTTCCGCCCTTACGGCGGGTCACTTTTGGAAAAGAGCCCCAAAAGTAACCAAAAGGGCTCTTGCCCCACCACTCGGCACCTCGCTCTGGCTCGGTGTGCCCGCACGCAGACTTGAATCCGTGGGCCGCCGCGATGGGCCATCCTTGGCCCAGCGCGGCTAACCCGGCGTCCTGCCGGGTTGCCCACGGATTCAAGCCTGCGTGCGGCCAGCGTGGTT
>NZ_UUPU01000002.1 GCF_900591205.1 Pseudomonas viridiflava | reverse complement strand
ATGCAGGGCAAACGCTTCGGCCGCGCCCAGCCAGCCGCTGTGCTGAATCAGGTGCAGGGTGGTTTGAAAGGCGTCACAAGGGCGCATCTCGACCAGCGCACCGGCACTACGCAGCGCCTCGACAGCGCGCAACAGATTGTCGCGTACTGCAGCCTCGACGCGCGTGTCAGCCAATACCGCCTCATCGACGATGAATCGCTGACCAGACAGACTGCGCGGCACGTGCGACGTCGGTTTGCTGCGTGCGCACTGCAGGTCGTCGATCACCAGCGCATCACGGACGCTTCGGGTCAGCGGCCCGACACTGTCCAGCGTGATTGCCAGCGGAAACACGCCATCGCGGCTGTAGCGGCGGCTGGTGCTGCGAAAACCCACCAGACCATTGAAC
>NZ_UUPU01000101.1 GCF_900591205.1 Pseudomonas viridiflava | reverse complement strand
GGGCCATCCTTGGCCCAGCGCGGCTAACCCGGCGTCCTGCCGGGTTACCCACGGATTCAAGCCCGCGTGCGGCCAGCGTGGTTAATGGGGCGCCTGGATCAAGATCAAAAAGATCAAAAGCAGAGCACGGCGGCCTGGTAGCCGACCTGAGTGGTGTAGATCAAAAGCGGGATCCCGGTGGATTGGCTTTTCTGTGGGAGCTGGCTTGCCTGCGATGCAGGCAACTCGGTCTATCAGTGGCACCCAGTCGATGCCATCGCAGGCAAGCCAGCTCCCACATTTGAACCGAGCACGGCTTCAATGCTCAGGTCGGCTGCCAGGCCGCCTCGCTTTGCTTTGTTTTTGCCGTGGCCCTTACATCCTTACCGCTGACGAAGTCAGCGATCTTTTGATCCAGGGCTTTTGACTGTGATCTTGATCTGAGGCGCCCCGTCAATCACGCTGGCCTCACGCAGGCTTTGGAGCGTGGGCAACCCGGCAGGACGCCGGGTTAGCCGCGCTGGGCCAAGGATGGCCCATCGCGGCGGCCCACGCTCCAAAGCCTGCGTGAGGGCACACCGAAGCGTGAGCGAGGTGCCGAGTGATGGGGCAAGAGCCCTTTTGGTTACTTTTGGCTGGGCCGGCATCCCGGGCTCTTTTCCAAAAGTGACCCGCCGTAAGGGCGGAACCAATATCAGCCATCACCCAAATAACGAATACCCCCCCAATCCCCCCAATCCCCCCAAAAACAACCATACGTCTGTCAGGCAAATTACCCAAAAACGTAGGCCCCGCCTGATTTAACCGCAAGCCATTGCCGCCCCCCACCCCAATCGCGCATGTTCAAGGTCCTGTCACTGAAAGAAGGACAACCGCCATGCTGGTCTTAAGCCGCGCCGTAGGCGAAATCATCTCCATCGGTGATGACATCGCCGTACACATCCTCGACGTAAACGGCACCCAAGTTAAATTCGGCGTTGAAGCGCCATCCGGGGTGCATGTCCACCGCGCCGAGATCTACGAGAAAATCCTGAAGCGGCAAAGCGCCGCGACCCATCCGGTGGCAGTGCCCAACCCCTGACCCTTCAGTCAGTCGAACAGATGCTTGGGCACGTCATGCTTGAGCATCAACTGGCACTGCTCACTCTCGGGGTCGAACACAATCAACGCCTGGCCTTTGGTCAGCGCCTGGCGCACACGTAATACGCGGGTTTCCAGCGGCGTTTCATCGCCGTTGTCGGTGCCGTCGCGGGTCACGAAGTCTTCGATGAGGCGGGTCAGGGTGTCGACTTCAAGTGCGTCGTAGGGAATCAGCATATAAGCCTCATGTGGAGAATCCCGGCGATGCTACTGCGCCGGGAGTTCAGTTGCCAGTCTCAGGACTTGTGGCCCACCAAGCTGTCCACCGACGGCACACGCGTGTCGCTCTCCATCTGCGTTTCATGCTCGATCTGGTGACTGAAGCGGTCCAGTGAACCCTGGGCCGGTTGTGCGTCGCTGGCGAATACCGGCGGGCTGAGGATGTAGGCGCCCAACAGGCGGCTCAGCGCGGCCAGGCTGTCGATATGGGTGCGCTCATAACCATGGGTCGCATCGCAACCAAATGCCAGCAGCGCGGTGCGGATGTCATGCCCGGCGGTCACCGCCGAGTGCGCGTCGCTGAAGTAGTAGCGGAACAGGTCGCGGCGCACCGGCAGGTCGTTGTCTGAGGCCAGGCGCAGCAGATGTCGCGACAGGTGATAGTCATACGGCCCGCCGGAATCCTGCATCGCCACGCTTACCGCATGTTCACTGGAGTGCTGGCCGGGCGCGACCGGGGCAATGTCGATACCGACAAACTCACTGACGTCCCAGGGCAGGGCGGCCGCGGCACCACTGCCGGTTTCTTCGGTGATGGTAAACAGCGGATGGCAGTCGATCAGCAAGGGTTCGCCGCTGTCGATGATCGCCTTGAGCGCAGCGAGCAGTGCGGCGACGCCGGCTTTGTCATCCAGGTGGCGGGCGCTGATGTGCCCGCTTTCGGTGAACTCGGGCAGCGGGTCGAACGCCACGTAATCGCCGATGCCGATCCCCAGGGAATCACAGTCGGCACGCGTGGCGCAGTAGGCATCCAGGCGCAATTCCACATGGTCCCAGCTCACCGGCATTTCATCCACGGCGGTGTTGAACGCATGCCCGGAGGCCATCAGCGGCAACACGCTGCCGCGAATCACGCCATTGTCGGTAAACAGGCTCACGCGGCTGCCTTCGGCAAAGCGGCTCGACCAGCAGCCCACGGGTGCCAGGCTCAGACGGCCATTGTCCTTGATTGCGCGCACGGCGGCGCCGATGGTGTCCAGGTGCGCGGACACCGCCCGGTCGGGGCTGTTTTTCTGGCCCTTGAGAGTGGCGCGAATCGTACCGCGCCGGGTCATTTCAAAGGGAATGCCCAGTTCTTCCAGGCGCTCGGCGACATAACGCACGATGGTGTCGGTAAACCCGGTGGGGCTGGGAATGGCGAGCATTTCCAGCAGCACTTTTTGCAGGTAGTTGAGGTCCGGTTCGGGGATGGTTCGGCTCATAAAGACTCCTGGTAAAGGGGGCGCGCTCCTGCGGCGAGCGGGCTTATGTGGCTAGACGCGTGGCTTATGTGGCAGAACGCGTGGCTTATGTGGCGAGCGGGCTTGTGTGGCGAGCGGGCTTGCCCGCGTTGGGCTGCGAAGCAGCCCCAAAACCCGTCAACGAATTCTGGCTGACAGGACGCGGCGCTTGGATCAGGGCCGCTTCGCAGCCCAACGCGGGCAAGCCCGCTCGCCACACAAGCCCGCTCGCCACACAAGCTCGCTTGCCGCGCGTGCGGTGGCCACAGGTTATTGGGCTGTCGGCTGGCTGTGGGGAAACAGTAAGTCCACAAACTTCTCCGCAGTCGGCTGCGGTTCATGGTTGGCCAGCCCGGCCCGTTCGTTGGCTTCGATAAACACATACTCGGGTTGATCGGCGGCGGGGACCATCAGGTCCAGGCCCACCATGGGGATATCCAGAGCGCGGGCCGCACGGACGGCGGCGTCCACCAGCGTGGGGTGCAGGATCGCGGTGACGTCCTCCAGGCAGCCGCCGGTGTGCAGGTTGGCGGTGCGGCGCACGGCCAGGGTCTGACCACGCGGCAGGATGCTGCTGTAGTCGTAGCCTGCCGCTTGCAGGGTGCGCTCGGTTTCCGCGTCGATGGGGATTTTGCTTTCGCCATCGGTAGCCGCCTGACGGCGCCGGCTCTGGGCTTCGATCAGCGCACCGATGGAATGCTGGCCGTCGCCGGTTACTTCGGCGGGGCGGCGGATCGCAGCGGCGACCACCTCAAAGCCGATCACCAGGATGCGCAGGTCCAGGCCCTCGTGAAAGCTTTCCAGCAACACTCGGGTGTCGAACTGGCGCGCCGCCTCAATGGCCTGTTGCACCTCTTCGATGCTCTGCAAGTCCACCGCCACACCCTGGCCCTGCTCGCCATCCAGCGGCTTGACCACGATGCGCTGGTGCTCGTCGAGAAACTCCAGGTTGTCGTCGGCGCTACCCGCCAGTTGTTGTGAAGGGAGTTTCAAACCGGCGCCTTTCAACACCTTGTGGGTCAGGCTTTTGTCCTGGCACAGGGTCATGCTGATCGCGCTGGTCAGGTCGCTCAGCGATTCGCGGCAGCGCACGCGACGGCCGCCATGGCTGAGGGTGAACAGGCCGGCATCGGCGTCATCGACCTGCACATCAATGCCGCGTCGGTGTGCCTCCTCGACGATGATCCGCGCATAAGGGTTGAAGCCCGCCTGCGGGCCGGGGCCGAGGAACAGCGGCTGGTTGATGCCGTTCTTGCGTTTGATCGCGAAAGTGGTAAGGGCACGGAAGCCGAGCTTGGCGTAGAGGTTCTTGGCCTGGCGATTATCGTGCAGCACCGACAGGTCGAGGTAGCTCAGGCCACGGCTCATAAAGTGCTCCACCAAGTGGCGCACCAGTACTTCGCCCACACCGGGGCGCGTGCATTGTGGGTCAACTGCCAGGCACCACAGGCTGCAGCCGTTTTCCGGGTCGTGAAAGGCTTTCTGATGGTTAAGGCCCATCACGCTGCCGATCACTGCGCCGCTGTCTTCATCTTCGGCCAGCCAGTACACCGGGCCGCCTGCATGGCGCGGCGTGAGGCGTTCGGCGTCGACCGGCAGCATGCCGCGGCCTTGGTACAGCTGGTTGACCGCGAGCCAATCGGCTTCGGTCTGCACCCGACGAATCCGGAAGCCGCGAAACACTCGGGTGGCCGGGCGATAGTCGCTGAACCACAGGCGCAGGGTATCGGAGGGATCGAGGAACAACTGCTGCGGATCAATCCCGAGGATCTGCTGCGGCGCCGCCACGTACAGCGCGATATCGCGCTCGCCAGGCTGTTCGTTGAGCAGCTCCTGGGCCAGGCTGGCGGGGTCGGGAAAGGTATGGCCGATCAACAAGCGGCCCCAGCCGCAATGCACGGCAATCGGCTCGGCGGCCAACGGGCTGCCATCTTCGGCCAGTCGGGCTTGCAGGCGCTCGTAGGTCGGCGCCTGGCCCTTCAGCAAGCGTTGGCTGTAAGCCGCTGCATGGGGTTTCATCAATCAGATTCCTTGTTCGCTGAGCCACAGGTTCAGCGCCGCCAATTGCCACAGCTTGGAGCCGCGCAGCGGGGTCAATTGGCCTTGCGGGTCGGTGAGCAAGCGGTCGAGCATGGCCGGGTTGAACAGGCCACGATCCTGGCTCGGGTCCAGCAGCAGCTCGCGTACCCAGTTCAGGGTGTCGCCTTGCAGATGCTTGAGGCCGGGCACCGGGAAGTAACCTTTTTTACGGTCGATGACTTCGCTGGGGATGACGCGGCGCGCAGCTTCTTTCAACACTTGCTTGCCGCCGTCGGGCAGTTTGAATTTGCCCGGCACGCGGGCCGACAGTTCCACCAGGCGGTAGTCCAGGAACGGCGTGCGCGCTTCCAGGCCCCAGGCCATGGTCATGTTGTCGACGCGTTTGACCGGGTCGTCCACCAGCATCACCGTGCTGTCCAGGCGCAGGGCTTTGTCCACGGCCGCGTCCGCACCGGGCATGGCGAAATGTTCGCGCACAAAATCACCGGCGGCGTCGGTGGCGGTCAGCCATTTCGGCGCGACGGTGGCGGCGTAGTCGTCGTAGCTGCGGTCGAAAAACGCCTCGCGATAAGCCGCATACGGGTCGCTGGCGCCGTCGACCTGCGGATACCAGTGGTAACCGGCGAATAATTCATCGGCACCCTGGCCGCTCTGCACCACCTTGCAATGCTTGGCCACTTCCCGCGACAGCAGGTAAAAGGCGATGCAATCGTGGCTGACCATCGGCTCGCTCATGGCGCGGAACGCGGCCGGCAGTTGCTCGATTATTTCGCTTTCGGCAATACGCAGTTGGTGATGGCGCGTGCCGTAGTGCTTGGCGATCAGGTCTGAGTATTGGAACTCGTTGCCGGCTTCGCCGCCGGCGTCTTCAAAGCCGATGGAGAAGGTCGACAGGTCCTGCACCCCGACTTCCCGCAGCAGGCCGACGAGCATGCTCGAATCGACGCCACCGGAGAGCAGCACGCCGACATCCACGGCGGCGCGTTGGCGAATCGCCACGGCTTCGCGGGTGCTGTCGAGCACGCGGTCGGTCCAGTCTTCCAGGCTCAGGTTTTTTTCATCGTCATGTGGTCCGTAGGGCAGGGTCCACCAGGTTTTCTGTTCGGTGTTGCCGTCGGCGTCGATGCGCAGCCAGCTGGCCGGTGGCAGTTTTTCAATACCCGCCAGCAAGGTGCGCGGCGCGGGCACCACGGCGTGGAAGTTCAGGTAGTGATTAAGCGCCACCGGATCGAGGATCGGGTTGATGTCGCCGCCCTTGAGCAGCGCCGGCAAGGCCGAGGCAAAACGCAGGCGTTGGCCGGTGCGCGACAGGTACAACGGCTTCACACCGAGGCGGTCACGCGCGATAAACAAGCGCTGGGCGTCACGCTCCCAGATGGCAAACGCGAACATGCCGTTGAGCTTCGGCAGCAGCGCCTCGCCCCAGGCGTGATAACCCTTGAGCAGCACTTCGGTGTCGCCACCGGAATAGAAGGCGTAGCCGAGGGCTTCCAGCTCCTGGCGTAATTCCGGGAAGTTGTAGATCGCGCCGTTGAAGGCCAGGGACAGCCCCAGTTGGGCGTCAACCATCGGTTGGGCGGAGCCGTCCGACAGGTCCATGACTTTCAGGCGTCGATGGCCCAGGGCAATCGGCCCTTGAGCGTGGAAGCCCCATGCGTCGGGGCCTCGAGGGGCGAGGTGATGGGTGATTCGTTCCACTGCTGCCAGGTCGGCAGGTTGGTGATCAAAGCGTAACTCGCCAGCTAATCCGCACATAAATTCCTTACCGGTTTTTCCGTTGGGGAGAGTTCAGGGGCGCCGCGTCAAATGGCGGCTACCCAGAAACTGACACGGGTGAATCCAGGGAGTTTTAGAACGATCGGTTATAAGCAGGGTTTTCAGCTGGGGCCAGCGCGCAGTAGCAGCGGTGCTGACGCGTGTGTCACATAGTTACCCAAGGCTGCGTGCGACGGATGGCTATGGTGCGGGTTCACTTCTGCGCAACAAGGATATTGCCGATGCCCGATCCCGTTTCCGTGCCTGCTCAACTGCCCCCGGCGCTGCTCTCATCCACCCTGTTGGAGTTGACCGGCGACCTGGATAAAGCCGATGTGCTGCAACAACGAATCCCCCGTTGGTTGTTCGAGGCCAAACCTGAACTGGTGGAACAACTGGAGAAAGTGTATGAGTTGGCCGGGCTCCACGAGCCCAAGGTCAATGCCATCTTGCAACGCATAAAAGGGCTTGATCAGTTTTGTGCCGAAGAGCTGACCCGCGGCCTGCAGCGTCAATTTGGTGTGACCCTGGACGTCAAGCGCGATCATTTGTGGTTGCCCTGGGATGTGCTTGACAGCGGCACCACAACCTTCGCCGTTACCACCTCTAAGGTGGTCATCGAAACTCGCACTCTGCTCGAGGCGGCGATGCTGAATTTTTCCGAGGATGAGGCCCTGGGCCGGCGTTTTCCGAGTGCCAGCCAGATCCGTCGCGACGCCGATACCGTCGTGAGCCGGATCAGCGTCGCGGCCTTCGCGACCTACTGCCGTAGCCTTGACCTGGGGCAGCGCTATCAGCAGCACCTGCGTGCTGCCGTCAACCAAGCCCTGCCGCTGGCGGACGAGGCGCTTCACAACGCCGATGCGGCTGAAATCAAGCAGCTCAAAGTCTATGACATGGCGGCGGATGTGTACCTCGCGTACCTGCGCGGCGATATCGCCGAGCCCGCGTTCAAGCTGCTCCTGAGGTTTACCCGCCAGGGCGCCAGCCTGAGCAAGGCTCGCGTGGTTGGCGAAACCTATGGCGGCAAACCGCTGGTGTGGCAGGGGCTGGATGTGCACGACAGTTGCCTATGGGGCATCGTGGTGTTTTCCCAGGAGGCCATTGATACGAATCCACAGACCCGCTGCATCGTCTATATGCCGGGGGAGCCCTACCGGCCGATTTTTGAATACCCTACGTTTGCCGCGTTTCAGACCTACCTGACGTTAAAGCTGCAGGTGAAACCGTATGCCGATTTTTTCGTGCGTTACCTCGATGAAGAGTCGCGCGGGGATTTTTTCAAGCGGTTCGCTGTGGACAAATCCCTGGGGCTGATCAAGCCAATAGCGATCAACGTCGGGCTGTTCCAGTTTTTTTTCAACAGCCTGATCGGCAAGCTGCAAAAAGACAGCCGCGTACTGGCAGTCCCTACCACGGACTTTGACCAGGCGGTACGCGACAAGCGTTGGCGCGACTATGAGTCATGGGGCCTGGACCTGTTGAACCTCGCCGGTTTTTTTATGCCGGTCATGGGGCAACTGATGCTCGGGGTGGCCCTTGGGCAAATGCTCGGTGAAATCTACGAGGGTGTGCAGGACTGGCGTCACGGGGACCGCAGCGCAGCATTCGCGCACCTGCGCAATGTGCTGGAAAGTGTGGCCTCGATGGCGGCGTTTGTGGCAGGCGGCAAGGTGGTCGGCAGCTTGCGTCGGGTTGCGCAAAACAACCTGGAGCTTATCGACAACTTCGAGGCCGTCGAGGCGAGCGATGGCACGCGCCGCTTGTGGCGTGCAAGCCTCAGGCCCTATGAGCAGCCACTGACGGCCAACGAGCCGGATACCCAAGGGCTGTATTGGAGCGGCGGGCGGCCTTGGGTCAGGATCGAGGGGCGGGGTCATGCGCTGCGTTTTGACACGTCTATGGGGCAGTGGCGTATTCATCATCCGCGTCGCCCGGATGCCTACTCACCGCCAGTGCTGCACAACGGCGCGAGAGGCTGGCGAGGGCTCCACGAGCGCCCGCAGGAGTGGAGCAATACACTCTATGGTCTGCGGCGCCTGGACCCACGACTGGTTGCCCTGAGCGACACTCGCCTGCAGCAGATCTGTCAGGCCAGCGATGTGCAACTGCCGCAGGTGCAGCACTGGGCTGACGGCAATCTCAAGCTACCGGCGAGCCTTGTCGACAGCATTCAGCGGTTCGCCCTGAATCAGAAGATCGCGGATTTGATCGCCCGTCTGGAACAGCGCCAGCCCTACACGGCCGAGGATATTACCTTGCAGTTGCAGGCGTTGCCGTTGCTGCCCGGGTGGCCCAGAGGCCGGTATCTTGAGGTGCTCCACGCCGAGGGCAATGCCTCGACCCGCTACCCGGCGAACGCCCGTACCGATAACGAATTGAGTGTGGTGATCAGCCAGGAGCAGCGCGAAGAAGGCGAAGTGCTGGTGGGCGTGGCAGAGGGGTTGTACCGCGCCGAGCTGGACACGCTGTTGGGTGACACGCCGGTGCTGGCGGGTGAAACCGATGCCGAAGCACTGGCAAGGCGCCTGGCGCACACCTTGAAGATCGACCGCAAACCCCTGTTCCAGAAACTGTACGCCGACTACGACCAGCCGGTGGGCGCAGAGCAGTCGCGATTGGTCGAGAACGTGCCGGGTCTGCCTGCCAGCGTTGCCAGTGAGCTGATCGAAAACGCGGTCAGTATCGACCGAATCCACCTGCGGGATGAGCGCCGGGTGCCGTTGTCGCTGGGCCAGGCGGCCCGCGAGGCCGCCGCGCAAGTGCAGCGTGAGCGGCTGATGGCGAGCTTTCATATGCCGGAGTTGGCGGATATTCAGGCTCATCGAATTTCCTGGCGTCTGCTGAAGCAGTTGCCTGGTTTTCCGGATACCTTGCACTTGCAACTGCGCGAGACCTCGGCCAGTGGGGCGGTGCTGGAGCGTATCGGCGATTCGGCTGCCGCCCAGACCCGGGTGGTGGTCAAGACCGGCGAGCGCTATCAGGCGTTTGAAGCCGACGGGCGTCCCCTGGGCGAACAGTTCAGCGGCCCGCAGGCGTTCTATCGTGCGACCTTGCAGACGCTCCCCGCGCCGATGCGCACCCGCCTGGGCATCAGCGGCAGTGCCGGGGCAGACGCACAAAGGTTGCGTTATCACCTGCTTGATCGCGCCGTGGTGGAGCGTGGCAGGGTGCCCCGGGAACCCGTCGTGTCGACCGGCGCTTGCCAGGTCATCGACCCTGCGCCGCCGCCGGCTCCGACACGTGCACAGCGTGGGATGATGAGGAAAATCAGATGCCTGTACCCGTTTTTCAGCGAGGGCCAGGCCCGTGAAACGGTTATGAGCCTGGGCGCCGACGACCCGTCACGGGCCAGTGCGGTGCGCCAGCGTGAGCAGCAATTGGCAAGGCTCGATGCGGCGCTCAGGGATTGGATGCAGCAAGACCAAGACATGCGAAAACTCCCGGGCCGCTTGGAGGACTACCAGCTAAGCCGCCGCCAGGTCGCCGACCGATTGCGCAGTGCCTGGCGCCACCAGACCCGCCTACCCGATGAAGCCCGCGCACACGTGTATGGTTTGAGCCTGGACGGGATGCGCGTCGGCAAGTTGCCGACCTTGCCCGCCGATATCGACTTCGGGCATGTGCAACGTCTGTCACTGAAAAACATGGCCCTGGATAACGACGTCGCTTATTTTTTGAAGGCGTTCAAGGGCCTGCGTTCGCTGGAGTTGGATAAAAACCAGCTCACCTGGCTGCCGGAAGTGCTGTCCCATATGCCTTCGCTGCAGCGCCTGAGCCTGGCGCAAAACAACCTTAACCTCAGTGACGCAACCACCAAAAAACTACAAGCCATGAGCGGCTTGCGCACGCTGGACTTAAGCAGCAACCCTTTGGGTGAGACCCCGTCGGTCAAGCAAATGAACGCCCTGCAGTACCTGAACCTGCGCGACACCCGTGCGCGGGAATTGCCCGAGGGTTTGCTGACGCGCTTGCACCTGGAGGACGCCAACCTGCGGGAAAACAACATCGTCGAACTGCCCTCGGAGCTGTTTACCGCGCCGGTGGCGGTGACTGAAACAATCAACTTGCGGCTCAACCCTATCTCGCACCGCAGCCGCCAGGACCTGGACGAATACCGGCGCCGCACCGGTGTGGGCATGGGCTTGCAGGAGGACGACATTGTGCTCTTGAGCGAGCAGCGCTCCCGTCAAGCCTGGCTGGAAGGGGAGACGGCCGATGTGTACCGCACACGTGAAGCAACCTGGGAGCGGCTCAAGGACGATTGGCAGTCCGGGGACTTTTTTGCGGTACTGCGCCAATTGGTCAACACGCCCCAATACAAGCAAGTGCGGGGTGACCTCGTGCGTCGGGTGTGGCAGGTGATCGAGGCGGCCGCCGAAAATCGCGAGCTGCGCGAGTTGCTGTTCAATCTGGCCAGGGGCGAGCCCAATTGTGTGGACGCGGCCGCTTACAGCTTCAGTGAGATGGAAGTCACGGTGATGCTCAACAAGGCCATGAAAGAGGCCGGCACGCGCATGCCAAGTGTCGCAACGCTACTGAAATTGGGACGGGGTCTGTTCCGCCTGGAGCAACTGGACAGCATTTCCGACATCTTCAGTCGGCGCAAAAACCTCGCCGACCAATTGGCCGTGCGCCTGGTGTATCGCAGTGGCCTGGCCAAGACCCTGGATTTGCCGGGGCAGCCGGAAACGATTACCTACCGCGAGGTGGGCGGCGTGACCCAAGAGGACCTGACGGACGCGTTGACTCAGGTCACCACGCGCGAGATGACCTCGGACTTGTGGCGCTTCATGACGCGCCAGGAGTTCTGGCTGGAATACCTCAAGCGTCAGTTCTCGGCGGAGTTCAGCCGCGTCGGTCAGGTGTACGACACGCAACTCAAGGCGCTGGATGTGACCAGCAGCACCTACTTGTCTCAGGCGCTCAAGGTGCAGAACGATCACCATCAAGCCCGTGAATTGCTGGTGGACCGCCTGACCCGCAGGGCGCTGGAGGATGCCGATAACCCCCAGGCGGCGCAGTGCCCGCTTTAGCCCTTGGCGCGAATCAGCCCGCGCACGGCAAAGCGGTTCGGGTGGCAAGCCTCGGCCACGCTTCTGGGCAACGGCAAAGGTTCGTTGTCCAGCCAGGCAGCCAGCAACTCTGCGGATAACGGCGCGGTGATCAGCCCGCGAGAGCCATGGCCGCTGTTGACGTACAAACCGTCGAGCCACGGGCAGGGGGTGTGCGGCACTTGGCGTGCGTCTTTGCTCAACACGCCATAGGCCGCGGTGAATTGTTGCAGGTCAGCCAGGGGGCCGACGATGGGCAGGTAGTCCGGGCTGGTGCAGCGGAACGCCGCCCGGCCTTCGAGGTGTTCGGGGGCAAGTTGCCCGGCGCCCAGGCGCTGTGCCAGGTCGGGGGAGATTTCCTGCAGCATCGCCAGGTTGCCTGCATGTTCGGCGGCGGTGGGCGTGAGGTCATCGTTCTTGAAGTCGAAGCTGGCGCCGAGGGTGTGCTCGCCCAGACGCGCCGGTGCCATATAGCCCTCGGCACACACCACAGTGGCCAGGGCCTGGCTCGCCCCGGTCTGTGGCAAGCAGGTGATCTGCCCGCGAATGCGCTTGAGGGGCAACTCGGCACTCGGTGCAAAGCGCTTGACCTCGGCGGCGCCGGCCAGCACCACCACCGGGGCGCTCGCCAGCAAGCTGTCGCCGTCCCATGCCTGCCACTCGCCGTCGGCCTTGCGCAGGTCCAGCACCTCGTGATGGGGGAACACCTCGATGCCAGGCTGACGGGCTTGCCATTCGCACAGCGCGGGCGGGTGCACCCAGCCGCCTTCGGGGAAAAACAGCCCGCCATGTTCGAGGGCCACACCGGCACGGGCCTGCGCCTGTGCTTGATCCAGCAGGTGCAACAAGCCCGGCGCAAACGCCTGGGCCAGCTGCGCCTGGCGCTCGGCTTCCTTGGCGTTGAAGCCTAGTTGCAACACCCCGCAGCCATCCCAATCCACCCCGCGTTGCAGATGCTCCAGCAGGCGACGGGTATGGCCGAAACCACTGACAATCATCTGCGACAACGCCGTGCCGTGGGCCGAGAGTTTGAGGTACAGCACCCCTTGCGGATTGCCCGACGCTTCTTGCGCCAAACCTGCGTGACGCTCCAGCACACTCACCTGCCAGCCCCGCGCCGCCAGGCTGGCGGCCGTGGCGCAACCGGCCAGGCCACCGCCGATCACCAGTGCGCGGCGCTCACCGGCAAGTGGAGCAGGGCGGGCGAACCAGGGCTTGATGAGCTGTGGCGGTGGTGCTGCATCGGGCCAGCCGAGAAACTCGCCGCGCAGGATTTCCCACTTGTGGCCGATGCCGGGCGTGCGTTTCATCTTGAACCCGGCGGCATTGATCAGTCGGCGCACCCAGCCGGTGCTGGTAAAGGTGCTGATGGTCGAGCCCGGTGCCGCCAGCCGTGCCAGTTCGGCGAACAGCTTGGCGGTCCACATCTCGGGGTTTTTTGCCGGGGCGAAGCCGTCGAGGAACCAGGCGTCGATCTGCGCGTCCAGTTGCGGCAGTTGCTCCAGGGCATCGCCGATCAACAGGGTCAGGGTCACGCGGCCGTTATCCAGGATCAGGCGCTGGAAGCCTGAGTGGATGGCGATGTATTGCGCCAGCAACTGATCGGCAAAGGGTTGCAGTTCCGGCCAGAGGGCGAGGGCGCGTTGCAGGTCGGGGTGGCTCAGCGGGTACTTTTCCACACTCACAAAATGCAGGCGCGCACCCGTCACCGCGTGTTGTTCGAACAGCTGCCAGGCACACAGGAAATTCAGGCCGGTGCCGAAGCCGGTTTCGCCAATCACCAACCGGCCGCCGTCCGCCAGCGCGGCGAAGCGCTCCTGCAAGCGGTTCTGCTCAAGGAACACGTAGCGGGTTTCTTCAAGGCCCGACTGGTCGGAAAAGTACACGTCGTCGAAGACTCGCGAGTGCGGGCGACCTTCGTCATCCCAGTCGAGCTGGGCGTGGGTGATGGGGTTCATGGGCGGCTCGGCAAAGACTAGGCGGCCATTCTAGCCGATCAACCCACATTGAATTGACCTATGGCAAGCAAGGCGGGAATTTCCTCCCGCGTGTTGTTGCCCAATCCGCTAGTCTTGCTGAATTCTGGAACGGAGCCGCCCATGTTCGAATCTGCCGAAATTGGTCACGCCATCGACAAAGACACCTACGAAGCCGAAGTGCCGGCGTTGCGCGAAGCCTTGCTGGAGGTGCAGTACGAGCTGCAACAGCAAAAGCGCTTCCCGGTGATTATCCTGATCAACGGCATCGAAGGCGCCGGCAAGGGCGAAACCGTGAAGCTGCTGAATGAATGGATGGACCCGCGCCTGATCGAGGTGCGCACCTTCGACCAGCAGACCGACGAAGAACTGGCCCGCCCCCCAGCCTGGCGCTACTGGCGCCAACTGCCCGCCAAGGGTCGCATGGGGATTTTTTTCGGCAACTGGTACAGCCAGATGCTGCAAAGCCGGGTCCACGGCGAGATCAAGGACGCACGCCTGGACCAGGCCATTGCCGGTGCCGAGCGCCTGGAGAAAATGCTCTGCGACGAAGGCGCGCTGATCTTCAAGTTCTGGTTCCACCTTTCCAAAAAACAAATGAAGGCGCGGCTCAAGGCCCTGGCCGACGACCCGTTGCACAGTTGGCGCATCAGCCCACTGGACTGGCAGCAGTCGCAGACCTACGACAAGTTTGTGCATTTTGGTGAGCGCATCCTGCGTCGTACCAGCCGCGACTATGCGCCGTGGCATGTGATCGAAGGCGTCGACGCGCATTACCGCAGCCTCACCGTGGGCAAGATCCTGCTCGAGGGCCTGCAAAATGCCCTGAAGCTGCCCAAGGGCAAGGCCAGCGGCATGAACCCGGCGCCCTTGCCGTCGTCGGTGGATCAGATGAGCCTGCTCAACAGCCTCGACATGACCCTGAGCCTGGACAAGGACGATTACGAAGAACAGCTGATCACCGAACAGGCACGCTTCTCCGGCCTGATGCGCGACAAACGCATGCGCAAGCACGCGCTGGTGACCGTATTTGAAGGCAACGACGCGGCAGGCAAGGGTGGGGCGATCCGTCGGGTGGCGGCCGCGCTGGACCCGCGTCAGTACCACATCGTGCCGATTGCCGCGCCCACCGAGGATGAGCGTGCCCAGCCTTACCTGTGGCGGTTCTGGCAGAAAATTCCGGCACGCGGCAAGTTCACCGTGTTCGACCGCTCGTGGTATGGACGCGTGCTGGTGGAGCGCATCGAAGGCTTCTGCACCACGGCCGACTGGATGCGCGCCTATGGCGAGATCAATGACTTTGAAGAGCAACTGCGTGACGCGGGCGTGATCGTGGTCAAGTTCTGGCTGGCCATCGACAAGCAGACCCAGTTGGAACGCTTCCAGGCCCGCGAGGAAATCCCCTTCAAGCGCTTCAAGATCACCGAAGACGACTGGCGCAACCGTGAAAAGTGGGATGAGTACCGAGCCGCCGTGGGCGATATGGTCGACCGCACCAGCACCGAAGTCTCGCCCTGGACCCTGGTAGAAGCCAATGACAAGCGTTGGGCGCGGGTCAAGGTGTTGCGCACCATCAACCTGGCGCTGGAAGAAGCGTTCGCCAAGAGCGACAAGCACGATAAAAAGAAAAAGAAATAGCACACCGTGCCTGTGGCCATCGGGCCTGTTGTGCCGAGCGAGCTTGCCCGCGTTGGGCTGCGAAGCGGCCCCCAAACCTGCCGGCGGGTAATCACTGAAAAAATCAGATACCTGGATCAGGGCCGCTTCGCGCCCCAACGCGAGCAAGCCCGCTCGCCGCAACCGCCATGTTTTTGTATACGCCGGGTGAATGATCGTCGCGGTTGAGGAGGGCTGGATCTATTCTCGAGCCAACAACCACAAGATCGAGGTAGCCCATGCGTGAAGTAGTGATCGTCGACAGCGTGCGAACCGGCCTGGCCAAATCCTTTCGCGGCAAGTTCAACCAGACCCGCCCCGATGACATGGCGGCCCATTGCGTCAATGCACTGCTTACCCGTAACGGCATTGACCCGGCCACGGTGGAAGATTGCATCGTCGGTGCCGGCTCCAACGAAGGCGCGCAGGGCTACAACATCGGGCGCAACGTGGCGGTGCTCTCGCAACTGGGCACCGGTACGGCAGGCATGACCCTCAACCGATTCTGCTCCTCGGGTTTGCAGGCGATTGCGATTGCGGCCAACCAGATCGCCTCGGGCTGCAGCGAGATCATCGTCGCCGGTGGCGTCGAGTCCATCAGCCTGACCATGAAAAGCGTCAACACCGACAACCTGATCAACCCGCTGCTTAAAGAACAGGTGCCGGGCATCTATTTCCCCATGGGCCAGACCGCCGAAATCGTCGCCCGCCGCTATAACGTCAGCCGCGAAGACCAGGACCTGTATGCCCTGCAAAGCCAGCAGCGCACTGCCCAGGCCCAGGCCGATGGCCTGTTCGACGACGAAATCGTGCCGATGGCGGTCAAGTACAAGGTCGAGGACAAGAACACCGGCGCGGTGCAGATTCTTGAGGGCATAGTGGACCGCGATGACTGCAACCGCCCCGACACCACGCTGGCGAGCCTTGCCGGGTTGAAGCCGGTGTTCGCCGAAGATGGCTCGGTGACGGCGGGCAACTCATCGCAGTTGTCCGACGGTGCTTCGATGACCCTGGTGATGAGCCTGGAAAAAGCCCTGGAGCTGGGACTCAAGCCCAAGGCGTTTTTCCGTGGCTTTACCGTGGCCGGTTGCGAGCCGGACGAGATGGGCATCGGCCCGGTGTTCTCGGTGCCCAAGCTGCTCAAGGCGCGTGGCTTGCAGGTGGCGGATATCGACCTGTGGGAACTCAACGAGGCATTCGCCTCCCAGTGCCTGTATGCGCGTAATCGCCTGGAAATCGACAACGCCAAGTACAACGTCAACGGCGGCTCGATTTCCATCGGCCATCCGTTCGGCATGACCGGCTCGCGGCAGGTGGGGCATCTGGTGCGGGAGTTGCAACGGCGCAATTTGCGTTATGGCATCGTCACCATGTGCGTCGGCGGCGGCATGGGCGCTACCGGTCTGTTCGAAGCCGTGCGCTAGTTATCACTGAAGAAAACGGATTAACAATGCGCGAGCGGCATAGCCCAATCCGTTCGCTTGACCCTAGAATGCTGCCTCCACTTCCTCAGGCATTCGGGGCACTCATGCACATCTCTTCCGGCCGCTGGGTCTATGGCTTTGGCTTGACCCTGCTGGCCGCGTTTCTGTGGGGCATTCTTCCGGTCAAACTCAAACAGGTACTGCAGGTGATGGACCCGGTGACCGTCACCTGGTTTCGCCTGACCGTGGCCGGCAGTTGCCTGTTCGTCTACCTGGCCGCTACCCAGCGTTTGCCCAGCCTCAAAGTGCTCGGCCCCAAGGGCGTCTGGCTGGTGGCGATGGCCGTGTGCGGGCTGGTGGGCAACTACGTGTTGTACCTGGTGGGCCTGAAATTGCTCAGCCCCGGCACCGCACAACTGGTGGTGCAGATGGGCCCGATCTTCCTGATGATCGCCAGCGTGTTGGTGTTCAAGGAGCGTTTCAGCCTGGGGCAGGGCGTGGGCCTGGTGGTGTTGATCATCGGCTTCGGGCTGTTTTTCAATCAGCGCCTGACGGAGCTGCTGACCTCGCTCGGCGCCTACACCGCCGGGGTGCTCACGGTTTTGCTCGCCACCACTATTTGGGTGTTTTACGCGCTGGGCCAGAAACAGCTGCTCACGGTGTGGAATTCGCTACAGGTGATGATGGTGATCTACCTGTCGTGCGCCGTGTTGCTCACGCCTTGGGCGCATCCGCTGGAGGCTCTGCAACTGAGCCCGCTGCAAGGCTGGCTGCTGCTGGCGTGCTGCATGAATACGCTGGTGGCCTACGGTGCGTTTGCCGAAGCCCTGGCGCATTGGGAGGCGTCGCGGGTCAGCGCCACCCTGGCGCTCACACCGTTGGTGACCTTTGTGGCGGTCGCGTTGGCGGCGTGGCTGTGGCCGGACTATGTGCAGGCCGAAGAGATCAATGCACTCGGGTATTTCGGGGCGTTGGTGGTGGTGCTGGGGTCGGCGGCTGTGGCACTGGCGCCCTCGCTGCTCGCCGGGCTCAAGGCCCGGCGGCTGCGCATGGCCTCTTAATGGCCGGCTTCGAGCATGTTTTCCGGGCGAACCCACTGGTCGAACTCGGCGTCGGTGAGGTAGCCCAGGTCCAGCGCGGCCTGCCGTAGGGTCAGCCCTTCGGCGTAGGCTTTCTTGGCGATCTGCGCTGACTTGTCGTAGCCGATATGCGGGTTGAGCGCCGTGACCAGCATCAACCCGCGCTCCAGGTGCTCGGCCATTTGCTCGGCATCCGGCTCAAGGCCCGCAATGCAGTGCTCCTGGAAGTTGTTGCAACCGTCGGCCAGCAAGCGGATCGACTCCAGCAGGTTGTGGATGATCACCGGCTTATACACATTCAACTGCAAATGCCCTTGGCTGGCGGCAATCCCGATGGTCACGTCATTGCCCAATACCTGGCAGGCCAGCATCGACAAGGCTTCGCACTGGGTCGGGTTGACCTTGCCGGGCATGATCGAACTGCCCGGCTCATTGGCCGGCAACTTCACTTCCGCCAGCCCGGCGCGTGGGCCTGAGCCCAACAGGCGCAGGTCGTTGGCGATTTTCATCAGGGCCACCGCCAGGGTTTTCAGCGCGCCATGCAGGGTCACCAGCGGCTCATGGCCGGAGAGGGCGGCGAATTTATTCGGGGCTGTCACGAACGGTAAACCCGACAGCGCCGCCAGCTCGGCCGCAATCGCCTCGCCAAAGCCATGCGGTGAATTGAGCCCGGTGCCGACGGCGGTGCCGCCCTGGGCCAGTTCGCACACGGCGGGCAGGGCGCTGCGGATCGCGCGTTCGGCGTAATCGAGCTGGGCTATAAAGGCTGACAGCTCCTGGCCGAAGGTGATCGGCGTGGCATCCATCATGTGGGTGCGGCCGGTCTTCACCAGTTTCATATGCCGCGCCGACAGTTCCGCCAGGCCACCGGACAACGTGGTGATCGCCGGCAGCAGTTGTTTGTTCACCGCCTGCACCGCCGCAATGCTCATGGCGGTGGGGAAACAGTCGTTGGAACTCTGGGAGCGGTTGACGTGATCGTTCGGGTGTACCGGGCTCTTGCCGCCGCGGGCCTTGCCCGACAGCTCGTTGGCGCGGCCGGCGATCACTTCGTTGGCGTTCATGTTGCTCTGGGTGCCGCTGCCGGTCTGCCAGACCACAAGTGGGAACTGGTCGTCATGGGTGCCGGCCAGCACTTCGTCGGCGGCCTGTTCGATCAGGCGGGCGATGTCGGCGGGCAGGTCGCCGTTGCGGTCGTTGACCCGTGCAGCGGCCTTCTTGATCAGGGCCAGGGCATGCAGTACCGCGAGGGGCATGCGCTGTTCGCCAATGGCGAAATTCACCAGCGAACGTTGGGTCTGGGCGCCCCAGTAAGCGTCATCCGGGACGTGTACGTCTCCCAGGCTGTCGGTTTCGATACGGCTCATCGGGCACACTCCTTCAGGTTCGTTTGCGCAGTTTAGGCCCTGATGGACCTTGGGGGTTCCCTAAAAGACTTTTCATCGGGCAATCCTTGCCTTACAAGGCCCGGGGTTGAGCCATAAGGTTTTTTAGGCGCAGAATGGGCGCCCTTGGGGTCTTACCTCGCCTGCTAGAAAAGGAAACTCGATGACTCGTCTTCGTGCCATCTGTACCGCGGTTGCTCTGGTTTGCGCCAGCGGCCAGGTTTTTGCCGATACCGCCAGCCACAACGCCAGTGCCGAAGCCTTCCTTACCCTGGCCCATGCCGACAAGCTGGGGACCCCGGTGTACATGCAAGTGCAGCAAATGTTCGCCCAGCGTTTTGAACAGACCAAGGCGCCTGCCGCCAAGCAGTCCGTGCTGGACAGCTACCAGGCCAAGGCCAACGCCGCCCTGGACCAGGCTATCGGCTGGCCAAAGCTGAAGCCGGACATGGTCAAGCTCTACACCAGTAACTTCAGCGAATCCGAGCTCAAGGACCTGGTTGCGTTCTACCAGTCGCCACTGGGCAAGAAAGTCCTGGAAAAAATGCCGCAGCTGACCCAGCAATCGGCCCAGATGACCCAGGCCAAGCTCGAAAGCGCCGTGCCGGTGGTGAACAAGCTGTTGGAAGACATGACCAACGAGCTGACGCCTAAAGCCGCTGCACCGGCCAAGAAGAAGTAAGCAGGAATGACCATGCAACAGCGTATCGAAACGGCGCTCGCCGCCCTGAGCCCGGACCATATCAGCGTGCTGGATGAAAGCCATATGCACAGCCGTGGGTTGCAGACCCACTTCAAGGCGGTGCTGGTGAGCCAGCAGTTCGAAGGGCTTAACCGCGTCAGGCGCCATCAGACGGTCTACGCCACCCTGGGTGACCTGATGAGCGAATTTCATGCGCTGGCGCTGCATACCTACACGCCTGAAGAATGGGCCAAAATCGACGCAGCCCCGGCCTCGCCGACCTGCGCCGGTGGGCATTGAGGCAGCCAAAAGCTGTCAGCTGCAAGCCACAAGATTAGAGCCCTCGCAGCGTCCTTCTTGCTACAATCCCCAACGCGCCGCCTAGTCGGCGCGTTTTTTATGCTTTTACTGGCAGCTTGTGGCTAAACACTCGCAGCTGCTGCTATCCGGTTCACCCCTTACGAGGGTAGCCACCTGGAGAGAACACCCATGACTCAACTGATTGTCGTGGCGGCACTGTATAAGTTCGTCACCCTTGAAGATTACGTCGCCCTGCGCGAGCCACTGCTGCAGGCGATGGTCGACAACGGCATCAAAGGCACGTTGCTGATCGCCGAGGAAGGCATCAACGGCACCGTTTCCGGCAGCCGCGAAGGCATTGATGGCCTGATGGCCTGGCTCAAGAACGACCCACGCATGGACGACATCGACCACAAAGAGTCGTACTGCGATGACCAGCCGTTCTACCGCACCAAGGTCAAGCTCAAGAAAGAGATCGTGACCCTGGGCGTCGAAGGCGTCGACCCGAACAAAAAAGTCGGCACCTACGTTGACCCGCAGGACTGGAACGCGCTGATCAGCGACCCGGAAGTACTGTTGATCGACACCCGCAACGACTATGAAGTGTCGATCGGCACTTTTGAAGGCGCGATCGACCCGAAAACCACCAGTTTTCGCGAATTTCCCGACTATATCAAAGCCAACTTCGACCCTGCCAAGCACAAGAAAGTCGCGATGTTCTGCACCGGCGGCATTCGTTGCGAGAAGGCTTCCAGCTATATGCTCAGCGAAGGCTTCGATGAGGTTTACCACCTCAAGGGCGGCATCCTGAAGTACCTCGAAGAGGTGCCACAGGCCGAAACCAAATGGCAGGGCGACTGCTTTGTGTTCGACAACCGCGTGACTGTGCGCCATGACTTGAGCGAAGGCGACTACGATCAATGTCATGCCTGCCGCACTCCGGTGAGCATCGAAGACCGTGCGTCCGAGCACTATGTGGCCGGCATCAGCTGCCCACATTGCTGGGATAAGCTGCCGGAGAAAACCCGCCGCAGCGCGATCGACCGGCAGAAGCAGATTGAACTGGCCAAGGCCCGCAATATGCCGCACCCGATTGGCTTCAACTATAAGCAAACCCCTTCCGAGGCTTGAGCCATGTCCGCGCGCCTGCTCTACGTAATGGACCCGATGTGTTCCTGGTGCTGGGGCTTTGCCCCGGTGGCCGAAGCGTTGGTGGAGCAGGCCCACGCGGCCGGCGTAGAGCTGCACCTGGTGGTGGGCGGTTTGCGCACCGGCAGTGGCGCGGCGCTGGAACCGACCACCCGACGCTACATCCTTGAGCACTGGCAGGCCGTCACCGACGCCACCGGCCAGCCGTTCAAGCGTGAAGGCGCGTTGCCCGAGGGTTTTGTCTACGACACCGAGCCTGCGTGCCGTGCCATTGTCACCGCACGCAGCCTGGCGCCGGATTGTGCCTGGAAGCTGCTGGGGCTGATCCAGCGTGCGTTTTATGTCGAAGGTCGCGATGTGACCCTCGCCAGTGTGCTGGTGGAGCTGGCCGAGGAGGCGGGCATCCCGCGTATCGAGTTTGCCGGCGCGTTCGACCGCGCCGAGCAGCACGCGGCGACGGCCGCCGATTTCACCTGGGTGCAGGATTTGGGCATTGCCGGCTTCCCGACCCTGCTGGCCGAGCGTAATGGCCAGTTGGCGTTGCTGACCAATGGCTATCAGCCGCTGTCCGAGCTCTCACCCTTGCTGGCCCGTTGGTTGGAGCGCGCCACCTGTGCATGACCAGCCCGACCTGGAGCCTGTCAAACGTGCCGACCGACTGACCTGGGCGGAAATTCGCCGCCTGGCCCTGCGTCACAAGAAATCCCTGTGGATCGCCAATGGCGTCGCCGTGCTGGCGACCCTGTGCAGCGTGCCCATCCCCTTGCTATTGCCGTTGTTGGTAGACGAAGTGCTGCTGGGCCGTGGCGATGCCGCGCTCAAGGTGATGAACCACGCGTTGCCCCTCGGCTGGCAGAAGGCCGCCGGCTATATCGGCCTGATGCTGCTGGTGACCCTGTTGCTGCGCTGCGGGGCCCTGCTGTTCAACGTGGTGCAGGCGCGGCTGTTTGCGCGGCTGGCCAAGGACATTGTGTACCGCATCCGCGTGCGTCTGATCGAGCGCCTCAAGCGCATTTCCCTCGGCGAATACGAAAGCCTGGGCAGCGGCACGGTCACCACGCACCTGGTCACCGACCTGGACACGCTGGATAAATTCGTCGGCGAAACCCTCAGCCGTTTCCTGGTGGCCATGCTGACCCTGGTCGGCACGTCGGCGATCCTGGTGTGGATGCATTGGCAACTGGCGTTGCTGATCCTGCTGTTCAACCCGTTGGTGATCTACGCCACGGTGCAGTTGGGTAAACGGGTCAAACACTTGAAGAAGCTGGAAAACGACAGCACCTCGCGTTTTACCCAGGCCCTGACCGAAACCCTGGATGCCATCCAGGAGGTGCGCGCCGGCAACCGCCAGGGCTTCTTCCTCGGGCGCCTCGGCCAGCGCGCCCAGGAAGTGCGCGACTATGCGATCCACTCACAATGGAAAACCGATGCGTCGAGCCGCGCCAGTGGCTTGCTGTTCCAGTTCGGTATCGACATCTTCCGTGCGGCGGCGATGCTCACGGTGCTGTTTTCTGACCTGTCCATCGGTCAGATGCTCGCGGTGTTCAGTTACCTGTGGTTCATGATCGGCCCAGTGGAGCAGCTGTTGAACCTGCAATATGCCTATTATGCGGCGGGCGGGGCGCTGACGCGGATCAACGAGCTGCTGGCACGCGCTGACGAGCCGCAATACCCGGGCGGCGAGGACCCGTTTATCGGGCGCGCAACCGTTGGCATCGAGGTGCGCGGCCTCAACTTCGGCTATGGCGAAGACCTGGTGCTGGACCAGTTGAACCTGAGCATCGCGCCCGGCGAAAAGGTGGCGATTGTCGGCGCCAGCGGCGGCGGCAAAAGCACCCTGGTGCAACTGTTGCTCGGCCTGTATACGCCGCAGGCGGGCAGTATCCGTTTTGGCGGTGCTACCCAGCAGGCAATCGGCCTTGCGACCATTCGCGAGAACGTGGCGGTGGTGCTGCAACACCCGGCGCTGTTCAACGACACGGTGCGCGCCAACCTGACCATGGGCCGTGAGCGCAGCGACCAAGCCTGCTGGCAGGCGCTGGAAATTGCCCAGCTGGATGCTACCGTCAAGGCGCTACCACTGGGTTTGGACAGTGTGGTGGGGCGTTCCGGCGTGCGGTTTTCCGGCGGGCAGCGTCAGCGCCTGGCGATTGCGCGCATGGTGCTGGCCGAGCCGAAAGTGGTGATCCTCGACGAAGCCACCTCCGCCCTGGACGCCGCCACCGAGTACAACCTGCACCAGGCGTTGGCGCGGTTTCTCAGCGGCCGTACTACACTGATCATTGCTCACCGCTTGTCGGCGGTTAAGCAGGCGGATCGAGTATTAGTGTTTGACGGCGGTCACATTGCTGAAGATGGTGATCATCAGCAATTGATTGCCGATGGCGGCTTGTACGCCAAGCTATACGGACACTTGCAACAAGTGCGTTGATTTAGCCGGGCTCAGCTATCGGAAGCGGATTTTCGCGTGCGTATTCAGCAGTGCATGTGCAAGGGACTTCATGAAGCAAAAGCGGACTCTCGGAACGCCTCGGCTGTTGGGCATTGTGTGGCCTTTCATCGCTGTCGTGCTGTTTCAGGCATTGTTGGGCTGCGTCAGTCTCTACGTGCTTTCGGCGGTGCGCGGTTATGTGGCCGGCGAAAGCCTGTGGTCCAAGGGTCAGAAGGATGCAATTTATTACCTGACGCTGTACGCCGATAACCGCGAAGATGCCACCTACCTCAAATACCAGCAGGCCATAGCCGTGCCCCAGGGCGGACATGAGCTGCGTGTTGCCCTGGACCGCCCCACGCCCGATCTCAGTGCTGCCCGCCTGGGGATTCTCAAGGGCGGTAATCATCCCGATGATGTCTCCAGCCTGATCTGGCTGTACCTCAATTTCCGCCACTTCAGCTACCTGGAAAAAGCGATTGAGCTGTGGACCGTGGGCGATGGCTACCTGGTTCAGCTGGACGACCTGGCCCGCGAGATGCACCAGACTATCGCCCGCGACCAGGTCAACGCTAACGATGTGCGCCAATGGAAGGCCCATATCATCGCCATTAACGAGGGCGTGACCCCCGCCGCCAAGGCTTTCAGCGATGCATTGGGCGAAGGCTCGCGGATGATCCTGCGGCTGCTGTTGATCACCAACCTGGCGACGGCCCTGGGCCTGATCGTACTGGCGCTGTTGCGTACCCATAAGTTGCTGACTCAGCGCCATGCGTTCGCCGATGCCCTGCAAGAGGAGAAGGAGCGGGCGCAGATTACCCTGGAGTCGATTGGCGATGGGGTGATCACCACGGATGTCGACGGCGCCATCACCTACCTCAACCCGGCGGCTGAGGCGCTGACCCATTGGCAGTCGGCCCAGGCTCAGGGCCAGCCCCTGGCCGCCTTGTTCAACCTGCTGGATGACAATGCCCAGCCTGACGGCTTTACCCTGATCGAGCACATCGTCAAGGGCCGGCTCGGCGGCGGCAGCGAGCATTCGAAAACCATCCAGCGCCTGGATGGCAGTACGGTGTCGGTGACCCTGGTGGGCGCGCCGATCCGCAGTGCCGGCAAGGTCACGGGGGCGGTGCTGGTGCTGCACGACATGACCCAGGAGCGTCAATATATTGCCAACCTGTCGTGGCAGGCTACCCATGATGCCTTGACCGGCCTGGCCAACCGCCGCGAATTCGAATTTCGCCTGGAGCAGGTGCTGCACCCGGCAGGGCAACAGCAAGGCGGGCGGCACGCGTTGATGTTTCTTGACCTGGACCAGTTCAAGCTGGTTAACGACACCTGCGGTCACGCCGCGGGTGACGAGCTGCTGCGGCATATCTGCGCGCTGCTGCAATCGGACCTGCGTGAAGGCGACACCCTGGCGCGCCTGGGCGGTGATGAATTCGGCATTCTGCTGGAGAACTGCCCGGCGCCGGTGGCGGAAAAGATTGCCGAGAGCCTGCGCCATACCGTGCAAAACCTGCATTTCGTATGGAAGGGCCGGCCGTTCATGACCACTGTGAGTATCGGCCTGGTGCATATCTCGCACACCCCGACTACCTTGGAAACTTCGCTGCGCGCCGCCGACATGGCGTGCTACATGGCCAAGGAAAAAGGCCGCAACCGCGTGCAGGTGTATCACGCCGATGACTCGGAGCTGTCCCTGCGCTTTGGCGAAATGGCCTGGGTGCAGCGCTTGCACATGGCGCTGGAGGAGAATCGGTTTTGCCTGTATGCCCAGGAAATCTCACCGCTGGGGCATACCGACGGCGGCGACGGGCACATTGAAATCCTGCTGCGCCTGCATGATGAAGCCGGCCGCATCATATTGCCGGACAGTTTTATCCCGGCTGCCGAGCGCTACGGTTTGATGACGTCCCTGGACCGTTGGGTCGTGGAGAACGTATTCAAACTGATCGCCCGGTGCATGCAGGAACGTCCCGGGCGGCCCATGGCCATGTGTGCGATTAATCTGTCAGGTATAACTATTGGCGATGACGAGTTTCTTGGTTTTTTACGTGAGAAATTTCACGCTTACAGTATTCCGCCGAGAATGATCTGTTTTGAAATTACCGAAACCAGCGCGATTGCTAACTTGGGCAGTGCAATCCGATTTATTAATGAACTCAAAGCGTTAGGCTGCCATTTCTCGCTCGATGACTTTTGTGCCGGAATGTCTTCATTCGCTTATCTCAAACATTTACCTGTAGACTTCCTGAAGATCGATGGAAGTTTCGTAAAGGATATGCTGGACGACCCGATTAACCGCGCGATGGTTGAAGTGATCAATCACATCGGCCATGTCATGGGCAAGCGCACGATTGCAGAGTTTGTTGAAACACCGCAGATCGAACAGGCATTACTCGAGATCGGTGTGGACTACGCTCAGGGCTACCTGATTGAACGCCCGCAATTGTTGACCTTTGATAGCTTGCAGTGTCGACCTGTGCGGCCGCAGCCTCTGTTATTCAAGGCGCCCGGCACATTCCGCTGAAACATTTGCTGGTCTGTAAAATCACACTTGAAAAGGAGCCCAACAGTGATCGACACATTCAACAGAACCGGCCCGCTTATGGAAGCCTCGAGTTACCCCGCCTGGGCGCAACAACTGATCCGGGACAGTAGCGAGAGCAAGCGTCGAGTTGTCGAACACGAACTGTACCAGCGCATGCGCGACAACACGCTCAGCGCCAAGACTATGCGTCACTACCTGATCGGTGGCTGGCCCGTGGTGGAACAGTTTGCCTTGTACATGGCACAGAACCTCACCAAAACCAAATTTGCCCGCCATCCTGGGGAGGACATGGCGCGGCGTTGGCTGATGCGCAATATTCGGGTGGAGCTGAACCACGCCGACTATTGGGTGCATTGGGCGCGCGCGCATGGCGTGAGCCTCGAAGAGTTGCAGGCGCAGAACGTTCCACCTGAACTGCACGCCCTGAGCCATTGGTGCTGGCACACAAGCTCCGCCGATTCGCTGATCGTGGCCATCGCCGCGACCAACTACGCAATCGAAGGGGCGACCGGCGAGTGGTCGGCGGTGGTGTGTTCCACCGGAGTCTACGCGGCGGCGTTCCCGGAGGAAGACCGCAAGCGTGCGATGAAGTGGCTGAAGATGCATGCCCAGTACGATGACGCGCACCCTTGGGAAGCACTCGAAATCATCTGTACGCTGGCCGGGATGAACCCGAGCCAGGCGCTGCAGGTAGAGCTGCGCCAGGCGGTATGCAAGAGCTACGACTACATGTACCTGTTCCTGGAAAGCTGCATGCGCCTGGAGAAAGAAAAGGCCCCTGCGGTAGTGCGCGAGCGCCAGGCACTTGTCGCCAGCGAAGCGTGATGTAACCCCTTTGTAAAAAGCAGGGTTTGTTGTGAAGAGCCGGCCTTGCTGTGAGCAGATGGGCTTGCTGTGAAGAGCCGGGCTTGTGTGGCGAGCGGGCTTGTTGTGGCGAGCGGGCTTGCCCGCGTTGGGTCGCGAAGCGGCCCCAGAAATGGGACTGCTGCGCAGTCCAACGCGGGCAAGCCCGCTCGCCACACAAGCCTGTTTTCCAGACAAGCCCGTTTGCCACAGGTGCGGTGTTCTGTTTGAGGGGAATCTACCCCGCCATTGCCAAGCGGTTACGGCCTTCGCGCTTGGCCACGTAGAGGGCGCTGTCGGCCCGGCGCAGCAGGCTTTCGGCAGACTCTGCAGCCAGCAAGGTCGAGCAGCCCAGGCTCACCGTCAATTCAATCCGCACCCCATCCGCCCAATAATCCTGGGTCTGTGCCGCCTGGCGCAGGCGTTCGCCAACCATGGCCGCAGCCTCGCGGCCGGTGTTGGACAGCAGGATCAGAAACTCTTCTCCGCCAAACCGAAACACCATGTCCACGTTGCGTAACTGACGCTTGATCGACCCGGCAACGGTGCGCAGCACGTGATCGCCGGCGGTGTGGCCGTGGGTGTCGTTGATAACTTTGAAGTGGTCGATGTCCAGCATCAACAAGGACAGCGGGTTCAGGTGCCGGCGTGCCATGTCGATTTCCCGTTGCAGGGTCTGGTCCATGGCGATGCGGTTGCCCGTCTCGGTCAATGGGTCGCGCAGGGCGCTGCGGGTGGCGGCGCGGTAGAGCAGGGCGTTGCGCATCGGGTAGAGCAGGGTCGACAACAGCGATTCGAGCTGGCCGAGCTCTTCTTCCAAAAGGCGCTGGTTGCGGCGAAATATCAGCTCGCCCAGGTGTTCGCCCTCATGGCTCAGGCTATAACTCACCGAATGGTGCCCGCGGTGGCCGTATTCCAGGCGCAAGTCGCTGGCGTCATGGCGATATTGCAGGGCGTCCAGGGGCACCAGGCGCTGGATCTCACGGAAGAACACACCGAGGATGCGCTCCGGCTCGAGGCTGGTCTGCAATTGCATGCCCAGTTGCTGGCGAAGTTGGGTAATGGTCGTGGGGCGGCGCGCTAGAAGGGAAGGCTGACCAAAGCCCAGGCGTTGCAATTTGGCACTGTCGAAGTCAATTGCGTTGGTCTGGGTTGGTGTTTTCATAAGCAATCGGCCTCTAAGCACTTAGCTGTCTTACAGGCTCGATGAGCGTGGCGAATGCCAAGCGTCTTACTGTTCCTTCAGTTCCGTAAAACATGAGTAACAGTTTAAACCGCTTTACAGAGGGTTATAACCCCTGGGCAACGCCGCACGTCTTGTCATCGCTTAACCTGCTTGGGAAAGGTTAGAGCGAGATTCATGCCATTTTGTTTAACTTAATAAAACTCCTTATAAATCAACGGCTGTTTTTTACTTTCAAAACAGCCATTGAACATGACGCCAGTTATTTGGCTGATTGCACCAAGGTGCCGTGGTCAATCTGGTCAATTGACGTGACACCCGTCAGCGTCATGGCCACGCGCATTTCCTTGGCGAAGATATCCAGCAGGTTCTCCACGCCGTGTTGGCCTTCGGCGGCCAATGCGTAGGCGGTTGCGCGCCCCAGCAGACATGCCTTGGCGCCCAGGGCGAGCATGCGCACCACGTCCAGCCCGGAGCGGATGCCGGAGTCCACCAGCACCGTCAGGTCATCGCCCACCACGTCGGCAATTGGTGGCAGGGCCTTGGCGGTGGACAGCACGCCGTCCAGTTGGCGGCCGCCATGGTTGGAGACCACGATGCCGTCGGCGCCGAAACTCACCGCGTCCTTGGCATCCTGTGGGTCGAGGATGCCTTTGATGATCATCGGGCCCTTCCAGAACTCACGAATCCACTCCAGGTCTTTCCAACTGATGGAGGGATCGAAGTTGTTGGCCAGCCAGCCGATGTAATCTTCCAGGTGCGTGGGTTTGCCGAGGTATCTGGAGATATTGCCCAGGTCGTGCGGACGGCCCATCAGCCCCACATCGAAGGCCCATTGCGGTTTGGTCACGGCTTGCAGCATGCGCCGTTGCGCCGCGAATGGCCCGGACATGCCCGAGTGAGCATCGCGATAGCGCGCCCCAGGCGTCGGCATATCCACCGTAAACACCAGTGTGGTGACCCCGGCGGCCTGGGCCCGCTCCAGCGCATTGCGCATAAAACCACGATCTTTGAGCACATAGAGCTGGAACCAGATTGATTGCGCGCTCTGGGACGCCACTTCCTCAATCGAGCACACCGACACCGTCGACAAGCAGAACGGAATGCCCTTGCTGGCCGCGGCTTTCGCCGCTTGCACCTCACCGCGCCGCGCATACATACCGGTCAGGCCGACGGGGCTGAGGATCACGGGCATCGCCAGTTCCTGGCCGAACAGGCTGGTTTTCAGGCTCAGGTTGTCGACGTTGCGCAGGATGCGCTGGCGCAGGCTGATCTCGGCCAGGTCCGAACTGTTCGCCCGCATCGTGTGCTCGGCGTAGGCGCCGCCGTCGATGTAGTCGAACAGAAAGCGCGGCAATTTGCGTTTGGCGGCTGCGCGGTAATCGGAGGCGGACGAGATAATCATGCAGCGTGACTCCACAGGGCAAAGTGGGCCCAAGATAAGCCAATATCTGGCATGATAAAAACAACTTTTATCGCTGATAGCCAGTCGCAAAAGGAATACAGATGAACCTCAGGACCTTGCAGGCGTTTGTCGAAGTGGTGCGTCAGGGGGGCTTTTCCCAGGCCGCCCAAGTGGTGTCCTTGACGCAGTCCTCGGTAAGCAAGGCGGTCAAGACCCTGGAGGAGGAGTACGGCACGCCGCTGCTCAATCGCCTTGGCCACAAGAACGAACTGACCGCCGCTGGCGAAATTGCCTACCGTCGCGCCTTGGTAATGCTCGCTGAGCACCATGACCTGGTGGCCGAAATCAATGATCTGCGCGGCCTCAAGCGCGGCGTATTGCGCATCGGCCTGCCGCCGGTGGGCTGCGGCGTACTGTTCGCGAGCATGTTCGCTACCTACCGCAGTCGCTACCCTGATATCGACATCGAGCTCACCGAATACGGCAGTAAAAAACTGCGTGAATGCCTGGAGGCAGGGGAAGTCGACCTCGCAGCCTTGCTGCTGCCGGTGGACGAGGACTTCGACTACCAGCCCGTGCGCAATGAACCGCTGATGGCCGTGCTGCCCACCCGCCATCCCTTGGCTCGACGCAAGCGCATTGATTTCACTGACCTCGCGGATTCGCCCTTCATTCTGTTCGAAGCCGGCTTCGCCCTGAACGCCAAGATCCTCGCCGCCTGCGAACGCAAAGGCGTGACCCCGCGGGTGACCGCACGCAGCGGGCAAATCGACTTTATCGTCGACCTGGTCGCGGCCGGCCTGGGCGTTGCCTTCCTGCCGCGCATGCTGGCGCACATGCATCAACACGCCGACATCGCCCTGATCCCCCTGGATGAACCCCACACCGACTGGCACATCGCCCTGGCCTGGCGCATCAGCGCCCACCTGCCTCCAGCGGCGCGAGCCTGGTTGGATCTGGCTAAGGAGCACCAGCTTTCAACCGGCCATCCGGATTAATCAACCAAAATGCCAGACAAAGCTTGACTTCTCCTTTTCAATCAGTAACATACGGCGCATTCCGCGATAGCTCAGTTGGTAGAGCAAATGACTGTTAATCATTGGGTCCCTGGTTCGAGTCCAGGTCGTGGAGCCAGATAGAGAAAAGCCTGCAGAGATGCAGGCTTTTTTTTGCGTTGGATTTGGCTCGCGATGACGTACTCAGGAGTACCGGCCGAGCTCACGGGCCAGTGCGTTCGCCTGGCCTGCGAGCATCAGCCCCTTACTTTGTCTGCACAATAATCTGGCTTTTCAGATCATTAACCATGCCTTCGATAGCCGGTTTCATCGCCTCGAAATCCTGCGGGGTGCACAGTGCGTCGGCTTTGGCGAACACGTAGTGACGCGTGATCAGCACCGAATTGGCTTTCTTCGTATAGGTCGAGCGGTAGTCAAAGCCGGCCTGTTTCAGCGACACCGCTTTGGGCACCGCGAGGATCTTCACTTTGCCGGGGAATTCCAGGCGCGCCTGTTCCGAGATTTCACCCGAGATGCAGGTGAAGGTCTGGGTGCGTTCCTTTTCGGCAAGGAAGGTAAACACGTTCTGCGCGATACCGCCGGCCAGGCTGGTGAAGGTCGGTACGCCGGTTGGGCCGGGCAGGTTGACCAGGTTGTCGGTGTGCCCCTTGATCGTGGATTTGAAGTGGTTGGCAGTGCCGTCCAGTGAGTCGGTTTCGATCACGCCGCTGCCGGACTGGCCGTACAGACTAAGGATCTTCTGCACCAGTTGATCGCGGTCGGCGGGTTGCAGGGTTTTGAACACAAAGCGGTTGAATTCCGCGCCCCAGCCTTCCACGGTGGAATCGTGGGTAAAGTCGGCGCCGCCGCGTGCATCAACCTTGAACTGCAGCGCGGTGTCGACCTTGCCCTGTTGGTTGGACGGGGTGTGGCCCAGCTCGCCGGTCTGGGTCAGCACGACGGTTTTATCCAGCGCCTGGATCGGCAGGTAGCCGGCCGCGATCGGGGTGGCGGTGGAGTCCAGGTACAGGTCGAGGCTGGGCACATAGGTGATCGCGTGGTTGAGCACGCCCAGGGTCGGCACCTTCGGCAGCACATAGGCGTTGCCGAGGTTGATCAGCGCTGGCGAGCTTTCGATGGCCGCCGCCTTGAGCAGTGCTTCCAGCAGGGCGACATGGTCCTTGCAGTCGCCATAGCGGTTATCCAGCACCGACTGGGCCGAGTGCGGCACCACGGTGCCGGCGCCGACGTACACGGCGACGTAGCGGATGTTCTTGCGTACCCAATCACTCAATGCCAGCGCTTTGCTGCGCGGGGTGTCGAGGTGGGCGGTGAGTTCCTTGGCCAGTTGGGTGATGGCCGGGCTCACCTCTACCTGTGCCCTGGCTGCGTACGCTTGGGCAAATTGCGTGTAGTTGGCGAAGGTCGACACGGCCAGATACTGACCGTAATCCGTGTAGGCGACGGAGCCTTGTTCCACGCGATTTTTCTCGGCGGGTTGCAGGTCCCAGCGGTAGACGGTGCGCCCATTGGCCGTGACCGGAGCGGTGGCTTTAAAGCCCCTGAAGTCTGCGTGCAGTGCCATGTTGGCAGGCATGTCGTAGCTGAAGCGAATCTGCTGGTACTGGTAGAAGTCCGGCGCGGAAAGGTCCTCGAACTGCCCCGGGAACAACGGCGTGGTGCGTTTGCGCTGATAGCGCAGGACCATGCGGTCACCCACTTGCAGCTCCGGGAATATCACTACCTTGACCCGCGAGTCCTGGAACATCGGCGCGTCGGCTGAGGCCGCTTCCTGCTGCTCCTTGATCTGGTCGGCGGCGACCGCGACCTTGCGGCCGTCGGGTTTCAATGTGTAAGCGTCGACGATATCCAGGGTTTCCAGGGTGCGGTTGTAGCTGACCGAACGCTGGGCGTTAGGTTTGATTGCGCGTTCTTCGTTGATCCGCAACACCCGCTCGACATCCAGCACGAAGGTGCCGTCGGCATTCACTACAAACGACTGGATGTGTTTTTCGTGGGTCAGGGAAAGGTCGGTGTAATCGGCGTGGGCCAGTGCAGTGAAAAGCCCGCAGAGAATGACAGCCAGCACGCCGAACAGGCGTGCGGGGGAGCGCGTAAAGCCTTGCATAAAGATCCTTCTGAACGATGACGCGCGCCGTCTGGAGGAGGGCGCGTGTTCCTTGGGTAAAACGCTTAATGCGAAGCATTACTATAAAGCGGTAGCACTGAGCCTGCTGTGCTTTTTCATAAAATCATGGGCATGAAGAATTATTTAGGTGGCACTCAGCTGCTGACCCGCAACCAGTCCGTCAACTTCCTCAGTCAGTTGTACCAGATGCACGCCGAGCCCCAGCCGCAACCGTCCGAGGCGGTCGTTGCGGGCAGGATTCAACGCTGGGCAGAGGTGGTGCGACGCTACCAGGCGACGTTCTTCGAGCACCCGGCGCTACCCTCCAAGAGGATCAACTGTATGGCATTTACCACCCTGATACTCGATGCCCCCGGCCCGCCGTTGCTGTTTGAGGAAGTCGATCGCTTTCTTGAGCTGGGCCTGGCCGTCACCCTCAACCTGCACTATTTTGCGGACACAGACCGCATCCGGCAGCACTACACCACGCGCATTCACTATGCCGAGATCAACTGTCATTACGAGCCTGCCTTGATCGCCGCCGTGAGTCGGGCCGGGGGATACAGCGTGTTCAAGACGCGCTTGAACATCCCCCTCGGCGCCAGCCTGATCCGCGCCGCCAGCTCGCCCGCGCTGGCCACGCCACTGCGCGCCATCGCCCAGGCCAGCACCGGGGTTAATCATATAGATCGGCTTGAGTGCGAGCAGTGTGGCGTGGCGATATTCAACACGCCGGGTTCCAACGCGGCCGCCGTTGCCGAATACGTTGTGGCCCAGGCGCTGTTTCTGTCTCGCGATCTGGATCACTACAACGCCGAAACGCACAACGGCCATTGGGCAAAAGGCACCTTGGCACCTACCCCCGAATACGCCGAACTGACGCTTGGGCTGGTGGGCACCGGCAGCATTGCCCAGCAGGTAGCACGCAAGGCGACGGCGCTGGGCATCAAGGTGATCGCCACCGGGTCCGAGCGTTTTACCGGGCCGGTGGCGCGCAGCCTTGGGCTTGAACGACGAGCAAGCCTTGCGCAGTTACTGGCTGAGGCGCACATCGTCTCGATCCACGTGCCGCTCACCGCGCTGACCCGCGGATTGTTCGGCACTGCCGAGTTCCAGCAGATGCGCCACCACCACCAGGCGTCGCGGTCGCCGACAATGATGTCGCCCGCTGACCATTGCCGAGCCGGTGCCGGTCGGCGGGCTTTCTGTGGAGTGCGACGCCACGTCGGCGTGAGGGTTTATTGCTTGAACGTATGGGGTTGCCGTAGGTTTGCTCGCTTTGTTCAGGAGCAACCTGTGTATGAATCCTACGCCTTCAAGAAAAAACTCCCTGCGGCGCGGTTACTGGGAACTGGTGCAGATCAAGGTGGGTGTGTTTGCGAGCGTGGGGTCCCTGGTGGCCCTGTTATGTGTGGCCGCCTGGACGGTATGGGTGACTTACTACGTCAAGCACGACTCGCAAATGAGTGCGCTCCTGCTCAAGGAGATGCAGATGAAGACCGAGCTGAGCGCCCATGTGGGCGCGAGCCTGAGCACCCACTTGATGCCCGCCGAGGGCGGGGCGAGTGTGTTGGAAATAGGCGTGACGCTGTCCAATAGCGGCAATGACATCGCCAGGCTGAACCTTGATCGGCGGGTTTTATCGGTGGTTAAAGTTGAGCGTTTCGAGGCAGGCTTGCCGGTGTACGGCCGCGCCTGGGACATTGCCGGCGCACGGTACGACGGCATGAGTTCGACCTTACTGGTGTTTCCTTATCTGGATGTCGGCCCGTCCGAATCCTATGAGCTCAAGTACGTGGTCAAGCTGGATGAGCCGGGGCTGTACTTGGTGCGTTTCCTTTCCCGGATGAAAAGCGACCATATCGAGCGGCACAAACTCAAGATGAATACGCCGTCGATCATCGAATATTCAACCGGGGCCGATGCGTTCATTACCGTCCCGGCGGGTGCTTGACATCGCTTGGGCGCGTGAGGGTCGCTGTATTTTTGTATGAGGGGCTGGTGAGTATGGCGTCGAGTACTTAACCGGTGTAATGAAGCATGAAGCGCCATTTCGAAGATTTACAGCTGGGCAGTATCGAGCTGTTCTGCCTGGCCGCCGAAGCGAGCAGCTTCACCGCCGCCGCGCAGGTCGCCCGCGTTACCCCGGCGGCGGTGAGCCGCAGCATCTCGCGCCTGGAAGAGCGCCTGGGCTCGCGCCTGTTTGTGCGCACCACCCGCAGCATTCGCCTGACCGACAGCGGGCGGACGTTTTTCGAGCAGTGCCGCCAGGCGCTGACCCAGTTGGTAGAAGCCCAACAGGAAGTCATGGGCGCGCAGTCGGTGCCGTCCGGCCTGCTGCGCATCAGCATTCCCACCCCTTACGCGCACCATCGGCTGCTGCCGCTGCTGCCGAAATTTCGTGCGCTGTACCCGCAAGTCACGGTGGATGTCCACATCAGCAACCGCAATATCGACTTCGTGGCCGAGGAGTATGACCTGGCCGTGCGCGTGCGTGCACAGCCCAACTCCTCGCTGATCGCCCGTCGCCTGAAGACGCCGAACGGGTGGTGGTCGCCGCACCGTCTTACCTGCAACGTGCCGGCATCCCACAGACGCTGGAGCACTTGCCTGCTCACGAATGCATCCAGTACGAACTGCCGAGCAACGGCCGGCGCATCACCTGGTTGTTCCAGGTCAACGGCAAAGCGCAGGAGTTTGCGGGGGAGGCGGGGTACAGCTGTTCCGACGATGTGCTTGGCGGCGTGACCTTGGCCAAACATGGGGCGGGGTTGTTCCAGACCTACACGTTTATTGTCGAACGGGAACTGGCGGACGGCAGCCTGGAGCAAGTGCTGCAGCCCTACGGAGGGCGTTCGCGGCCGTTTACCTTGCTGTATCCCCATGGGCGTTATGTGCCGCATCGGGTGCGGGCGTTCGTGGATTTTTTGCTGGCATGTCGCGACGCGTAGGCGCTGTGGTGGAAGCTGCAACATCCCATGTCAGCAGCAGTTGGCTGATGGCTGCATCGAGGGTTGCGTGGGGCACGTTATCGCGCGCCAATATCGAAACGCCCTGCAAAAAACTGTCGAATACGCTGGCCATGACGGCCGCCTGAGTGTGCTCCGGCAACTGGCCGATCCTGATCGCTCGCTCCACACACGCCACAATCCCCGCCCGGGTGCGTGCCCGCGACTGCGTCAGCGCATCCGCCACCCGCGCATGCTCCGGGCCAGGCGCGCTCATCACGCCCAACGCCACCATGCAGCCCTTGGGGTGCCCGTCCTCACATTGCATGCGCGTCGACTGGCGCAACGCAGTCTCGACCGCCTGGCGCGGTAGCAAGCTGGTGTCCCACAGGCATTCAGTGACCTGGGCGTAGGTTGCCAGGTAATGCTGCACGCATTCATCGAACAGCGCCTCTTTGGAGCCGAACGCTGCGTAGAAGCTCGGCGCGGAGATGCCGCCGCCCAGTCCGGCCTTGAGCTGGGCGAGGGAGGTGGCGTCGTAGCCGTGCTGCCAGAACAAGTGCAGGGCTTGTTCCACGGCCTGCTCGCGGTCGAAGGTGCGGGGGCGGCCCATTTGTGCCATGTCAGGTCTCCGGTGGGGAACGAGATAAATACTAGTCGATACATAAGTCGTTGACAACGTGAAGCACCTGCCCGCAACATCTGTAACGATCAGTATTTAAGTAGCCCTGAAGGAGTATCCCGTGACGCCCTCACTCACCTTATCCGCCTCGTCCGAGCGCCTGCCCATTGGCGCCTTGCTCGCGCTGGCCATGACCGGCTTCATTTGCATCGTCACCGAAACCCTGCCGGCGGGCCTATTACCGTTGATCAGCGAAGGCTTGGCGATTTCCCCCTCCATGGCCGGGCAGATGGTCACCGCCTATGCGCTGGGCTCGGTACTCGCGGTGATCCCCATGACCATCGCCACGCGCGGCTGGCGCCGACGCAATGTGTTGCTGCTGACCATCGTCGGCTTTCTGCTGTTCAACTCCGTTACCGCGCTGTCGTCGCACTACGGCGTGACCCTGGTGGCGCGCTTCTTCGCCGGGGTGGCGGCGGGGCTGGCCTGGAGCCTGCTGGCGGGCTATGCACGGCGCATGGTCGCGCCCCATCAACAGGGCAAGGCGCTGGCGCTGGCGATGGTCGGCACGCCGATTGCGCTGTCGCTGGGGGTGCCGCTGGGCACCTGGCTGGGTGGCCTGGTGGGTTGGCGCACGACCTTTGGTTTGATGTCGGCCCTGACCCTGGTGCTGATCGTGTGGGTCTTGGTGAAAGTCCCGGACTACGCGCCGCAGCCCGCTCATCAACGCCTGTCACTGGGTAAAGTGCTGAGCACACCCGGTGTGCGTCCCGTGTTGGCGGTGGTGATCAGTTGGATGCTGGCGCACAACATTTTGTACACCTACATCGCCCCGTTCTTGGCGCCGGCAGGCTTGGCCGAGCGCGTGGACCTGGTGTTGCTGGTGTTCGGGATTGCGGCGTTGGCGGGGATCTGGATCACGGCCAGGCTGGTCGAGCCCTTGCTGCGTAAAACCGTGCTGGCGAGCCTGGTGATGTTTGCGGCTGTGAGCATGCTGTTCGGGTTGCTGGGCAGTGTGCCGTGGGTGCTTTACCTCGGTGTGGCGGTGTGGGGCTTGAGCTTCGGCGGCGCCGCGACCCTGCTGCAAACCGCCTTGGCGGATGCGGCGGGCGATGGCGCGGATGTGGCGTTGTCGCTGAATGTGGTGGCGTGGAACAGCGCGATTGCCGGCAGCGGCGTGGTCGGCGGGGTGCTGCTGGACACCTGGGGTGTGGCAGCGTTTCCGTGGGCGATGCTGGGCTTGGTGGGCGTGGCGCTGGTGATCGCGTGGAATGCGCGTGGCCATGGCTTCAAGCCCGGGCGACGCGCTGGCAGCGTGACAGTGGCGCATTAAACCTTCGGCCCTGAGCATCAGGGGATCAAGCGTGCGGCCCGCAACTGATCGAACACATCGAAAAACGCCTGGTCGCTGGCCTGGTAACCGGTGAAGCCGATCTTGCGGCTCTTGGACATATCCGTGACCACCTCGATCGGCCGCCCCAGGTCGGCATCGGTGTGCCAAGGCGAGACCAGTCGGTGGATATCGGTTTCTCTCAGGCCGTGTTCTGTAGCGATCTGGCTCCACGCGGCCTGGTCGTTAGCCATCTGCGTTTCAAGCAGGGAGGGCGCGGCGGGGAACTCTGCGGGCGCAAGGTCGAAGTACTCGGCGATCCGGCCCCACATCCAGTTCCAACGGAAGACGTCGCCATTGGTGATATTGAATGCCTGGTTGGCCGCAGCCGGTGTAGTGGCTGCCCATAGTTGTTGCTTGGCCAGTTGCCGTGCATCAGTCATGTCGGTGAGGCTGTCCCACTGCACGCGCGAGCCTGGGAATACAAACGGGCGACCGGTGTGTTTGCAGACACTGGCGTAGACGGCGAGGGTGGTCGCCATGTTCATCGCGTTGCCCACGGCCACGCCGGTGACGGTGTGCGGGCGGTGCACGCTCCAGGTGAAGCCATCCTGTTTTGCGGCGGCGAACACTTCGTCTTCTTGGGCGTAGTAGAAGTTCTCTACGGGAAGGCGGCCTTGTTCTTCGCGGAACGGGGTTTGCGGCAGGTTGCCCTTGCCATAGTTTTCGAACGGGCCGAGGTAGTGCTTCAAACCGGTGACCAGCGCCACGTGCTGCACGCTGCCGGCGGGGCGCACGGCGTCCAGCACGTTGCGCACCATCGCGGCATTCACACGGATATTTTCGGCTTCGGTGGCTTGGCGTGACCAAGTGGTGATGAACACATGGGTCGGCTTCAGGTCTGCCAGTGCCTTGTGCAGTGATGCCGGATCTTGCAGATCGGCAGCCACCGGGATCACCCCCGGCACTTGCGATGGCTGACGGGACAGCGCGGCGACCTGCCATTGGTTATCGAGCAGTAACTGGGTGATGGCGCTGCCAACGATGCCGCTGGCGCCGACGACTAATGCGGTCTGGGTCATAAAGTTCTCCCGAGGATGTAGGGTTCTGAACGCACTCAGGTGGCACAGGTTCAACCTTATCCGCGAGCTTGCGGCACCAAACAGCCTAATCAGGGTCCATACGCCCCGCACGATCATTCGCGCTTGTCTGTTTACCCTCACCATAAGATTTAACGCATGTACCTACGCACTCTTGCAGCCGGGCTGTCAGCCCTTGTTTTGCTTTCCACCGCGGTAGACGCCCGCAGCCTGGCAAACCCTTATACCCCCACGCAGCAACGCGCCTCGTTCGATGGCTGCGCTGAACTCTTCCCGAGTAAAACTCCGATTAACACCGCCACCGTGCCGGCCACGATGAAACCCCTCGCGTTGTGTTCCGACACGTTTGCGGTGTTGTACTCGCAAGCCAGCAAGACCCCGCTGGTGGTGGTCGAGCGCCTCAATGCCGCGCAATTGCAGGAGGCCAAAGGCGAGGAGCGCACCAACCAGTTCTACCCCGACCCGCGTATTCCCAAGGCCGGGCGCGCCGAGTTGAGCGACTACCGCAGTCAGCATCCGGCGGTTGACCGTGGTCACCAGGCCCCGGCCGCGGACGCTCCGAACGCGCACGCCATGGCTCAGTCTTTTGCGCTGTCGAACATGGTGCCGCAAGACCCCACCAACAACCGCAAGATCTGGAGCAAGGTCGAGGCCGACGTGCGCAAGTTCGCCAAGCGCGCCGGTGGCGATGTGTATGTGTTTACCGGCCCGCTGTTCGACCCGGGCTACGGCACCATTGGCGACAATAAGGTCTGGGTGCCGACGCGCCTGTTCAAGTTGGTGTATGACGCCTCGTCCAAACGTGCGTGGGCCTACGTGCTGCCCAATGCAGAAACCCGGATCCAAAAGCCGATGGACTACGACACTTTTGTGAAGAGCACCGGGCTCAAGTTGCTGGGGAATCTTCCGGTTTCGGGGTCGGTGGGGCGCACGTGATCGACGTCGGTCGGTCCAGCCGGCGCTTGAGGGTGTAGAGCGCCACCCCCACTGCCAGAACCCCCGACAGCGCGCCGACCCCCAGTGCCCAGCGCGGGCCCAGGTGGTCGGCGACCCAACCGACGATGGGCGCGCCAATCGGCGTGCCGCCCAGGGCCACGCCGACACGCAAGGCGATCACGCGGCCGCGCATGGCCGGCTCGGTGGTGAGCTGCATCAGGCTGTTGGTGGTATTGCTGAAGGTCATGGCGCCTACGCCAATAATCACCAGTGCCACTGCGAACGTCCAATAGTTGGGTGCCAGTGCCGCCAGCGTGCAGCCCACCCCGAACACCGCCGCACCGCTGAGCAACGACTTGAACTGCGGCCGCTCGCGGCCGGCGGCCAGCAGCGCGCCGGCGATGGTGCCGATGGCCAGGGTCGAGGACAGCAGGCCGTAACCACGCGCATCGGTATGGAACGCCGTCACGGCCATGGTCGAGATGAAAATCGGGAAGTTCATGCCGAAGGTGCCGATCAGAAACAGCATCAGCAAGATCGCCTTCAGGTCCGGCCGCGCCCATACGTAGCGCAAGCCCTCGGTCAGGCTGCCTTTGGTGCGCAGGGCGCGAACCTTGGCGTGCTGCCCCGATACGCGCAGCAAAAACAGCGAGGCCAACACCGCAAAAAAACTGCTGCCGTTGAGTAGAAATGCCCAGCCGGTGCCCACCGAGGCAATGGTCAGCCCGGCCACTGCCGGGCCGATCATGCGCGCCATATTGAACGAGGTGGAATTAAGCGCGATGGCGTTGGACAAGTCCTTCTCACCCACCAGTTCCGCCACGAAAATCTGCCGCACCGGCGCATCGAATGCCGAAGCGCAGCCGGATAAAAACGCGAATACATACACGTGCCACAACTCGACAAAACCGGTGATGGTGAACACCCCCAGCGTCAGTGCGAGGATGCCCATGACCGCCTGCGTGACGATCAGCAATTTGCGCTGGTCGTAGTGGTCGGCGGCAAAACCGGTCCACGGCAGCAGTAGCAACTGTGGCCCGAACTGCAACGACATGACGATGCCTACCGCGGCGGCGTTATGCGGGGTGAGCTGGGTGAGCACCAGCCAGTCCTGCGCGGTGCGCTGCATCCAGGTGCCGATATTGGAGACCAGCGCCCCGGCCGCCCAGATGCGGTAGTTGGGGTTGCGCAGGGAACGGAAGGTGCCGAGGAAACTCATGGCGGCGTTCGTTACTCCTCAAGCAGGCCAGGCAGACTGGAAGATGACCTGGCTACAGTGTTCAACCACAGTGAACATCAATGTTGGAGTTGTCGAGCCCCAGCGAGGCTGCGAAGGCGGCGGTATTGCCGACGTCTACGTTGGCTGACCCACCGCCATCGCAGCCTCGCTGAAGCTCGACAGCTCCCACAGGGGATTGTCGGTGTATGCCGGATCTCGGTGCACAAGGCCCTTACTGCGGATGCAGTCCCCACGCGCAATGAAGATCAAATGTTGGAGTTGTCGAGCCCCAGCGAGGCTGCGAAGGCGGCGGTATTGCCGACCTCTACGTTGGCTGACCCACCGCCATCGCAGCCTCGCTGAAGCTCGACAGCTCCCACAGGGTATTGTCGGTGTATGCCGGATCTTGGTGCACAAGGCCCTTACGGCGGATGCAGTCCCCACCCGCAATGAAGATCAAATGTGGGAGCTGTCGAGCCCCAGCGAGGCTGCGAAGGCGGCGGTATT
>NZ_UUPU01000048.1 GCF_900591205.1 Pseudomonas viridiflava | reverse complement strand
CTCACAAATTTTACCTTAGCCTGATCCGTTACCAGTGAAAGTAACGTTCAGTCTATCTTTCTATCACATACCCAAATTTTTAAAGAACGATCTAATCAAAGACTAGAAATCAACATTCACCATCACATTGATGGAATGCTCATTTCTAAGCTTTCAGAACTTCAGAAGCAGTAGTGGTGGAGCCAAACGGGATCGAACCGTTGACCTCCTGCGTGCAAGGCAGGCGCTCTCCCAGCTGAGCTATGGCCCCGTATTTCTACAGGCGTTTCCCACACAAAATTGGTGGGTCTGGGCAGATTCGAACTGCCGACCTCACCCTTATCAGGGGTGCGCTCTAACCAACTGAGCTACAGACCCAATTTCGAGCTACAAGGCCGACCTCACCCTGCTCTTTACCACAGAGCATGGGGTGCGCTCTAACCAACTAAGCTACATCCATCTCTGGCTGCTTCTTATCGTCTTCTTCAATGAATCAAGCAATTCGTGTGGGAACTTATGGAGCAGCTGATGTCGTCGATTAAGGAGGTGATCCAGCCGCAGGTTCCCCTACGGCTACCTTGTTACGACTTCACCCCAGTCA
>NZ_UUPU01000102.1 GCF_900591205.1 Pseudomonas viridiflava | reverse complement strand
AGCAAGTGTCACTGCTTGAGCTTTGAAGTCATCGGTGTAGCTGCGGCGGGTTTGCTGTGACATAGGTGCCTCCAAGGTTGCGATTAAAATATCGCTTCTTGGCGTCCGCTGCGAGGGAACAAGTCCATGGTTACTTTTTGCGCTCTTCAAAAAGTGACCCGCTGTAAGAGCGGAACCCATTCCAGCCATCACCCCAAAAACGGATATACACCCGGCCGACGTTCACAACGTCATAGCCGCCACCCACCCAAACGCCAACAACGGAATATTGTAGTGCAGAAAAGTAGGCACCACAGTGTCCCAAATATGATGATGCTGCCCGTCAATATTCAACCCCGAAGTCGGCCCAAGCGTGGAATCCGAAGCCGGCGACCCCGCATCCCCCAACGCCCCCGCGGTCCCCACAATGCACACAATGGCCACCGGACTAAACCCCAACTGCACACACAACGGCACAAAAATCGCCGCCAGAATCGGCACCGTAGAAAACGACGAACCAATCCCCATCGTCACCAGCAGCCCCACCAGCAACATCAACAACGCCCCCACCCCCCGGCTATGCCCGATAAAGGCCGCCGAAGTTTCCACCAGCGAGCGCACGTCACCGGTGGCCTTGAGCACCTCGGCAAAACCCGACGAGGCAATCATGATGAAACCGATCATCGCCATCATCTTCATGCCTTCAGTGAACAGGTCGTCGGTGTCGCGCCACCGCACAATCCCCGATACCGAAAAGATCAAAAACCCCGCCAGAGCACCGATGATCATCGAGTCCAGCCACAACTGAATAATAAACGCCGAAGCAATCGCCAGCCCGGCCACCAGCAGGGTCAGCGGGTTGTATTGCACCGCCACCTGCTCGACCCGCTCGATTTTCTCCAGGTCATACACACGTTTTTTGCGATAGCTGACAAACACCGCCACCAACAGACCAACCACCATGCCCAGCGCAGGCAGGCTCATGGCATGGGTGACGTTGACCTGGCTGATATCCACCCCGCTCTTGGCCACGTTGGCCAGCAGGATCTGGTTGAGGAAGATATTGCCGAAGCCCACCGGCAGAAACATATACGGCGTGATCAAGCCGAAGGTCATCACACAGGCGATCAGACGACGGTCCAGTTGCAGCTTGGTCAGCACGTAAAGCAGCGGCGGCACCAGCAGCGGAATAAACGCGATATGGATCGGCAGGATGTTCTGCGAGGCAATCGCCACCCCCCACAACAGGCCGATCAGCAGCCATTTGACGTGGTTGCCGCCGCTGGTTTCCTGGCGGTCCACCAGTAACAGCGCCTTGTCCGCCAGGGCGTGGGCCAGGCCGGACTTGGCAATCGCCACCGCGAAAGCGCCGAGCAATGCGTAGGACAACGCCACGGTGGCGCCGCCGCCCAGCCCGCCATTGAAGGCTTTGAGCGTAGCCTCGATGCCCAGGCCACCGGTGAGGCCACCCACCAGGGCGCCGACGATGATGGCGATGACCACATGCACGCGGGACAGGCTGAGCACCAGCATGGTGCCGACCGCGGCGATGACTGCGTTAATCATGGTTACCTCAAGCAAAAAAAGCATCAAAACAGGCATGCCCGCGCCCCAGCGGCCATGGGGTTGGCGGCCGGCGTGCAGGCTGAAGGAGGTCTTATTAGAGGGCGCGCACTTTGCAGCAGGCGGACGCGCATGTCAAAAAACGGCGTCGCTTTCAAATTTCAATTGAACGTTTAAATAATAAAGATCCGAGAACAGCGGCCGATACAGAGGCTCTCTGTGTTTTCAGGTAAGGATGCTCCTCGATGTCCCTCAGACAGCTGTCCATTCAATGGAAAATCACCCTGCTCGCCGGCCTGTGCCTGCTGGGGATCGTGACCCTGCTGGTGGGTCTGTCGCTGTATCGCATGGAACAGAGTTCTGAGCAGGTCAAGGCATCCAGCATGCACATGCTCGATGAAGCCGCCCAGGCGCGCATCGAGGCCCAGGGTGAAGCCCAGGCGCTGGGCATTCGCCGCCAATTCATGGACGCCTACCAGTACGGCCATGGGTTTTCGCGCCAGGTCCTGTTCCTGCGCGAGCAGGCTGAAAAACGCTTTCTCGATGCCTTCGACACCCGTGAAGACCTGACCCGTCAGGTCAAGGCCGCGCTGCAGGCCAACCCGGACTTGCTCGGCCTGTCGCTGGTGTTTGAAGCCAATGCCCTGGACGGCAAGGACGAGCTGTTCGCCAACCAGGCGGAGCTGGGCAGCAACGACAAGGGCCGGTTTGCCCTGTACTGGTCGCAGCCGACACCCGGCAAGCTGACCTCTATGCCACTGCCTGAAAGCGACATGTCCGACACCTCCGTCGGACCCAGTGGCGAAAAGGCCAACGCCTGGTTTACCTGCCCGCGCACCACCCTCAAGCCGTGTTTGATCGAACCCTACTTTTATGTGATCGACGGGCAAAACGTGCTGATGACCAGCATCGTCTTCCCCTTGATGGTCAATGGCAAAGTCATTGCCTCGCTGTCGGTGGACATCAACCTCAACAGCCTGCAGGCCGTGAGCCAACAAGCCAGCCACAAGTTGTATGACGGCCAGACCCAGGTCAGCATCCTCAGCCCCACCGGCTTGCTCGCCGGCTACAGCCCGGATGCCGCCAAGCTCAGCCAGCGCCTGGACCAGGTCGACACCGCCAGCGGTGCGCAACTGATCAGCGCCCTGGCCGAGGGTAAACAGGTGCGCAGCCTGCGCACCGAGCATCAGCTCAAGGTATTGGCGCCGTTCGCACCAATTCCCGACGGCAAGCCGTGGGGCGTACTGCTGGATGTACCGGAAAAAGTCCTGGTCGGCCCCGCCGAAGCGCTGAAAGCCCAGATGGACGCGGACAACACTCGCGGCACCCTGCTCGAACTGAGCCTGGGCCTGCTGGCCGCCGTGGTCGGCCTGATTCTGGTGTGGTTGATGGCGCGCAGCGTGACCCGGCCGATCCTCGGTGTGGCGCATATGCTGGAAGACATCGCCAGCGGCGAAGGCGACCTGACCCGGCGCCTGGCCTACGACAAGCAGGATGAACTGGGCCAACTGGCCGGCTGGTTCAATCGCTTCCTCGACAAACTGCAACCGATCATTGCCGAGGTCAAACGCTCGGTGCAGGACGCCCGTGGCACCGCCGACCAGTCGGCGGCGATTGCCACCGAAACCAGCGCCGGCATGGAACAGCAATACCGCCAGGTCGACCAGGTGGCCACGGCGTCCCACGAAATGAGCGCCACCGCTCAGGACGTGGCCCGCAGCGCCGCCCAGGCGGCCCACGCCGCTAGGGATGCCGACCAGGCCACACGCGACGGCCTGACGGTGATCGACCGCACCACCACCAATATCGGGCACCTGGCGGCCGACATGAGCACGGCCATGACCCAGGTCGAGGGCCTGGCGGCCAACAGCGAGAAAATCGGTTCGGTGCTGGAAGTGATTCGTGGGATTGCCGAGCAGACTAATTTGCTGGCACTCAATGCCGCCATCGAAGCCGCCCGTGCCGGTGAGGCCGGCCGTGGGTTTGCCGTGGTCGCCGATGAAGTGCGCAACCTGGCGCGACGCACCCAGGAGTCGGTGGAAGAAACCCGCCTGGTGATCGAGCAACTGCAAAGCGGCACCACTGATGTTGTCGGCTCCATGGGCAACAGCTATCGCCAGGCCCAAGGCAGCGTCGAACAAGTCGGTGAGGCGGTCACCGCGCTGCGCCAGATCGGCGCGGCGGTCACGGTGATCAACGACATGAACCTGCAAATCGCCAGCGCCGCCGAAGAGCAAAGCGCGGTGGCCGAGGAGATCAATAGCAATGTGGCGACGATTCGGGATGTGACCGAGTCGCTGTCGGAGCAGGCGAACGAATCGGCGCGGGTGAGCCAGGCGTTGAACAGTTTGGCGAATCAGCAGCAGGGGTTGATGGATCAGTTCCGGGTGTGAAGCAACTGCTCAAATATTCCCGTTGAAGGCTATCCCTGTGGGAGCCGGGCTTGCCCGCGATTGCGGTGGTTCAGTGCCAGATGTATCAACTGACGGACCGCAATCGCGGGCAAGCCCGACTCCCACAGTTCGATTGCGGTGGGTCAGGACTGGCGTTTGGGCAATTCAATCAGCGCTTTAAGCCCGCCCAACTCGCTCTCCTGCAACTGCAACACCCCACCCCACACCTCGACGATGTCCCGCACGATCCCAAGCCCCAGGCCATGGCCGTCGATCTGTTCATCCAGCCGCGCGCCACGACTGAACACCTGGTCACGCTGGGTTTCCGGGATGCCAGGGCCGTCGTCTTCCACGGCCAGCAGGTAGCTTTTTTGCGACTCACTGACCGTCAGGCGCACCTCGGCGTCGGCCCATTTGCAGGCGTTGTCCAGCAGGTTGCCCAGCAGTTCCAGCAGGTCCTCACGGTCCCACGGCAGTTGCAGGCCCAGGGCAACGTGGTAGCTGAGGTCCAGGTGGTCGCCGTGGATCATGTTCAACGTGGCCAGCAGGCCGGGCAGTTCTTTTTCACAGTCGAACAGGGCACCGGGCAAAGTTTCGCCGGCCAGTCGGGCGCGATTGAGTTCGCGATTGAGGCGCTGCTGCACCTGTTCCAACTGGTCGCGCAGCAGTCTGCTCAATTCGGGATGGTCTTTGAGCGCTTGGCTGGAGGCCGCGCTCAGCAGCACAGCCAGCGGTGTTTTCAAGGCATGACCGAGGTTGCCCAGGGCGTTGCGCGAGCGCTTGAGGCTGTCTTCGGTGTGGGCAAGCAGGTGGTTGATCTGCGCCACCAACGGCTCCAGTTCCAGCGGCACTTGAGTGTCGAGTTGCGAGCGCTGGCCCTGTTGCAATTGGGCGATCTGCTCGCGAGCGGTCTCCAGTGGGCGCAAGGCGCGACGCACAGTAACTCGTTGCAGGACCAACACCAGCAACAGCGCGGCCAACCCGATGATCAGACCAATCTGGCGCATCAGGCGAAAGCTTTCGCGTACCGGGGTGTAGTCCTGCGCCACGCTGATGGAAATCGACTGGCCAAAGCGTTTGTAGTCCGAACGCAGCACCAGCAACTGTTGACCTTCGGGCCCCAACTGCAGGTTGCCCTTGAGGCCGGCCTCGGGCAGCCGCGGCAGTTCCTGATCCCACAGCGAACGGGAGCGCCAGTGAACATCGGCAAAGTCGATGCGAAAATAATGCCCGGAAAACGGTCGCTGATAGGCCGGCGACAAGCGCTGCTCATCCAGTTGCACCCCATGGGCCCCGCGCACCAGCGCCACCAGCAGATTCTCGGCGTCGTTGCGCAGGCCGGCCTCCAGGTAACGCTGCAAACCGGCCTCGAACAACCACAGGCTGGTTTGCGCCAGCACCACGCCGACAATCACCATCACACTGATCAGGCCCAGGCTCAGGCGCCGCTGAATCGACTTCATGCAGGGCTCGCGCCAAAGCGGTAACCCTGGCCACGCCGGGTTTCGATCACGCTGCGGCCGAGCTTGCGGCGCAAGTGATTGACGTGCACTTCGAGCACGTTGGAGTCGCGCTCGGTCTCACCGTCGTACAGGTGCTCGGCCAAGTGGCTTTTTGAAAGGATTTGTTCCGGGTGCAACATGAAGTAACGCAACAGGCGAAATTCGGCGGCCGTCAGTTGGATCTCATCGCCATCGCGCAGCACGCACTGGCGGCCCTCATCCAGATGCAGGCCGGCGGCTTGCAAGGTGGGTTGGTTGGCCTGCCCATGGGAGCGGCGCAACAGTGCCTGGATACGCAGGTGCAGCTCTTCGGGATGGAAAGGTTTGCTCAGGTAATCGTCGGCGCCGGCCTTGAGCCCTTCGATGCGCTCGGCCCAGGAATCGCGGGCGGTAAGGATCAGCACCGGAGTGGCCAGCGCGGCCGCACGCCATTGCGCCAACACCTCAAGCCCGGGCAAACCGGGCAGGCCAAGGTCCAGGATAATCAGGTCATAGGGCTCGCTGCGGCCCTGGTACGCGGCATCGCGCCCATCGGCCAGCCAGTCGACGGCATAGCCCTGGCGCTGCAGGCCGGCCAGCAGTTCATCGGCCAGGGGTACGTTGTCTTCCACCAGGAGCAGGCGCATCAGTCTTCCTCGTCTTTGATCAGCACACCGGTGCTGGCGTCCAGCTTAATTTCGCGCACCACGCCTTCGGGGGTCACCAGTTCTACTTCATAGGCATATTGGCCGTGTTTTTTCTCCAGCTCAGCCTCCAGCAACCGCGAGCCGGGATGGCGGGCCATGGCCTGTTGCAACAGTTGCTCCAGCGGCAGGATCACCCCCTGCTGACGCAGCGCCAGGGCTTCATCCTGATTGAGGTCGCGGGCCGCCAGGCTTGAGCAGAAAACCATGAGCACCAACGCCGCTCGACTGCCGGTGCGTAAATTTACCTTCATTACGTATCCTGATGATTCTTGAGAACCTGCCCGGAGAGCGCGTCCAATTCAATATCCCATTCAATACCGTCGGCATCTTGCAGTTCGACTTCATACACGTACTTGCCGTAAGCCTCGTCCAGGTCGGTGTCCAGCAGCGTCGAACCCGGGTGCAGGGCCAGGGCCGTAGCTTCGAGTTGATCGAAAGCGACAATAGTAACAGTGGCGGGCACGCTCAGTGGCTTGTCGGGGTCCACAGCAATGGCCTGGGCTGGCGTGGAGAGGATAATAGCGGCGGCGACCAGAGCGGTGAGGCGCTTCATGATAAGTCTCCGTTACATGATGTTTTTCCTACGTCGCCCTACGCTACGCGCTGCAACTTAACTGAAACTGAATTGCCACCATGGCAATTTCGGGTAAGCCTTTTTACCCACCCCGTGCGAGATTTTCTATACTGCCCGCTCGCTTCAACAGAGACCGGTATGACAGCCATCCACATCAAGTTTCCCGCCCTGACCCTCAAGGCCGGCAAACGCGCCTTTGCCCGTATTCGCGAACAGGGCCTCAAGCCTGCGGATGTCGGCATCCTTCCCGGCGCAGCCGGCGGCCCCAAGGCACTCGGCATCCAGGGCCTGGATCTGGCGCTGTTCGGCGACTGGCTACCGCGTGCGCCACGCGAGCGCGCCTTGATCGGTGCGTCCATCGGCTCCTGGCGCTTTGCCAGTGCCTGCCTGCCCGACCCGGTGCAGGGCCTGCTCGACCTTGGCCGCCTGTACAACGAACAAAGCTTTGCAAAAGGCGTCAGCATGGCCGAGGTCAGCCAGAGCTGCCGGCGCATGCTCGACGACCTGCTGGCCGGCCGCGATGCGCGGGTGCTCGACAACCCCGACTATCGGCTGAACATTATGGTGGTCAAAAGCCACGGGCTGCTCGCCGATGACCACCGCGGGCGCCTGAGCCTGGGCCTGTCGTCGGTGATCGCCGATAACCTGCGCGGCCGTGCGCGGCTGGCGCGGCATTTCGAGCGGCTGATCATCCATGACCCGCGCCAGGCGCCACCGGTACATGCACTGAAGGACTTCCCATCGCGTTTCCTCAGCCTGGAACTGGGCAACCTGCGCCAGGCGCTGCTGGCATCGGGCTCGATCCCCATGGTGATGCAAGGCGTGCGCGACCTGCCCGGTGCAGGCGCCGGCACCTACCGTGACGGCGGCCTGCTGGACTACCACCTCGACCTGCCCTACCACGGCGACGACATCGTGCTATACCCGCACTTCACCGACCGGGTCATCCCCGGCTGGTTCGACAAGGGCTTGCCGTGGCGGCGCAGCAATCAACAGGGCCTTCAGGATGTACTGCTGCTGGCTCCGTCCAAGGATTACCTGGCGCGCCTGCCCCACGGCAAACTGCCGGACCGCAGCGACTTCAAGCGCTTCATGGGCGATGACCCGAGCCGTAACAAGTACTGGCAGACCGCGATGAGCGAAAGCCGGAGGTTGGGCGATGAGTTTCTTGAGTTGGCGGATAACGGCCAACTGGGCGAACGCTTGCAGGCCCTCTGACCCAGCGGTATGCGCGCAGAGGGAGCAAGCTGTTAAACTCGCCGCCTGCCAGATACTGACCGAGCTGAAAACACTGTGGAAATCTTCAAGGAATTTACATTCGAATCCGCCCACCGCCTGCCGCACGTACCGCAAGGCCACAAATGCGGGCGCCTGCACGGGCATTCGTTCAAGGTGGCGATCCACCTGAGCGGCGACCTGGACCCTCATACCGGCTGGATTCGCGACTTCTCGGAGATCAAGGCGATTTTCAAGCCGCTCTACGAACGTCTCGACCACAACTATCTCAATGACATCCCTGGCCTGGAAAACCCCACCAGCGAAGTACTCGCCAAGTGGATCTGGAATGAACTCAAGCCCCTGCTGCCGGAACTCAGTGCGATCCGCATCCATGAGACCTGCACCAGCGGCTGCATCTATCGCGGCGAGTAAGCCTGCGTGATGAAAAAACCACCCTCGCGGTGGTTTTTTTGTGCCCGCCTCCCTTACAGTCGTGGCTCTTGCCCACAAGGAGCACGCCAGCATGCTGCGCCCCGCCACTGCCGATGATGTTGCTGCCATCGAGGCCATCGTCGAGGCCGCCTACTCGCCTTACATCGAGCGTATCGGCCGCCGACCCGGCCCGATGCTGGAGGACTATCACCAACGGGTAAACGCCGGCGGGGTGCATGTGCTGGACAATGGCGGGCGGGTTCAAGGCTTTATTATCCTGGTCGACACCGACACCGGCCTGCTGCTGGATAACCTGGCCGTCGCCCCGCACGCCCAGGGCCTGGGTTTGGGCCGGGTGTTGATGGACTTTGCCGAACGCCAGGCGCTCGACGCGGGCTATACCGCCATCCGCCTGTACACCAACGAAGCGATGAGCGAGAACCTGGCGCTTTATACCCGTCGTGGTTACCAGGAAACCCATCGCGCCGAGGAACACGGCCTGCGCCGGGTGTACATGAGCAAGCACCTCCAGGAGAACGTCATGGAAAACACCTGGCTGGCCCAAGCCAAACGCTTGCAAGCGTTGGCGTCTACCGGGCTGCACTTTTGCACCGATGATTTCGAGCGCGAGCGCCTTGAAGAAATTGCCGAGATTGCCCACAGCATGCTGGCGCAATTGGGCAATGTGCCGCTGGAGCGCATTACCGGGCTGGTCACCGATTTCGCCCAGCGCTATTCCACGCCGATGATCGACGTGCGCGGCGCCGTCATCGAGGGCGAGCGCATTTTGCTGGTGCGCGAATTGACCGACGGCTGTTGGGCCCTGCCTGGGGGCTATGCCGATATCGGTTTGTCGGCGGCGGAAAACATCATCAAGGAGATTCGCGAGGAAGCCGGGCTGAGCGTTACCGCACGGGCGCTGTACAGCGTCACTCACAAGGCCAAGGGCGCGTACCGCCCGGATGTGCGGGACTTCTACAAGCTGTATTTCCTGTGTGACCGGGTGGATCAACTGGCACCAGTCGCCGGGTTCGAAACCACCGACGTGGGCTTTTTCGCGTTGGATGAGCTGCCGCCGCTGTCCCGTGGACGCACCATCGAAAGTGACCTGGAGGCGGCATTTGCCTTCCATCGCGGCGAAACCACACAGACCCTGTTCGACTGATCCAATTTGTATCACCGCTGCACCGCTTTCGTGCCCGATTGGGCACCGCGAACACTCCCGCCTGGGTATTTCTGCTGTTTGGCTATAAATACTGTGCACAGTGCACAACGACCACCGTGCGCCCGTCACTGCCCGTGATTTGGCACGGGCGGTGCAATACGCCTGCGTCACTCATTCAGGGAGCAAGGCACATGACGCAGCAAGAACCGGGCAATGACTACCCCTTAAGCGAAGTCCCCATGCATGCGCGCAAAGGCTTGGCGTCCACCGCCATGGTGCTGCTGGGCTTCACTTTTTTTACCGCGACCATGTTTGCCGGCGGCAAGCTGGGGGTGGCCTTCAGCTTCACCGACATGCTCGGCGTGGTGGCGCTGGGCAACCTGTTGCTGGGTATCTACGCGGCAGGCTTGGGTTACATCGCCTTCAAGAGCGGTTTGAACTCGGTGCTGATGGGGCGCTTCTGTTTTGGCGAAGTGGGCAGCAAGCTCAGTGACCTGATCCTCGGTTTTACCCAGATCGGCTGGTACGCCTGGGGCACCGCGACTGCCGCCGTGGTGCTCGGGAAATATTTCGAACTGAGCCAAGGCAGCATACTGGCATTGATGGTGCTGTTCGGCTTGGTGTTCTGTGCCACCGCCTACATTGGCTATCGCGGGCTGGAGATTCTGTCCTACGTCGCGGTGCCGGCCATGGGCATCCTGTTGTTTCTGTCGATGTGGGTGGCCACCGTGGCAGTCGGTGGGCTGGACGGCCTGCTGGCGGTGGTGCCGACTGGCGAGCTGGACCTGTCCACGGCGATCACCCTGGTGTTCGGCACCTTTGTCAGCGGCGCGACCCAGGCGACCAACTGGACGCGGTTTTCCCGCTCGGCCAAGGTCGCGGTGCTGGCCAGCCTGATCGGCTTCTTTGTCGGCAATGGCTTGATGGTGCTGATCGGGGCCTACGGCGCCATCGTCTATCAGCAGCCTGACGTGGTGGAAGTATTGCTGCTGCAAGGTTTCGCCATGGCGGCGATGGCCATGTTGCTGCTCAATATCTGGAGTACCCAGGACAATACGATCTATAACTTTGCCGTGGCCGGCTGCAACCTGCTGCGCACCAAACGCCGCAAAACCGTGACCCTGGCCGGTGCGGTGATCGGCACCCTGCTGGCGCTGCTGGGCATGTACGACATGCTGGTGCCCTACCTGATTCTGCTGGGCACCGTGATCCCGCCGATTGGCGGGGTGATCATGGCGGACTTTTTCTATCGCTATCGCGGCCAGTATCCGCGCCTGGCGGATGTGCGCCTGCCGGCCTTCAACTGGCCGGGGCTGGTGGCGTATGCGGTGGGCACCGTGCTGGCATTCAACTCGCCATGGGTCGCGCCGCTGGTGGGCATCGTTGCCGCGTCGGTGACCTATATCGCACTCAGCGCCGTCCTGCGCGTACGCGCGCCCTTGGCTGACGCCCGGGCATGAGCCTGACCATCGCCGATGTGCTGGCCTTGCCGGGGCTGGAATCCATGCGCCTGCGCGCCGCAGAGGCTGGCCTGGATAACGTCGTGCGCTGGCCCTATGTGGCGGAAAACAGCGGGATTGCCGAGTGGGTGCTGGGCGGTGAACTGGTGTTCGTCACCGGCATCAACCACCCGCGCGATGCAGCCAATTTGCTGCAACTGCTGGAGGAAGCCTGCCAGCGCGAGGTGGCCGGGTTGGTGATCCTGACGGGGCCGGCGTACATCCAGGCGATTCCCCAGCGGCTGCTCGACGCCGCCGAAGCCGCCGGCATGCCGCTGATCGAACAGCCCTACTCACTGAAAATGGTGCTGGTGACCCAGGCCATCGGTTCGGCGTTGATCCAGTCCGAGCAACTGGGGCGCTCGCGGCACGATGTGCTGGAGCGCTTGCTGAGCGGCGACTACCAATCCCTGGACTTGCTGCTGCACCGCGCCATGCAATTGGGCATGTCACTGGCGGGGCATTGGCAGGTGGCCCAACTGCAGCTGGAAGGCAGCGAGTTGCTGTTCGCTCAGGGCGACGCGGCGCAGGTGGAGGCCCAACTGGCTCGGCAACACGATGGCATCAGTCGCCGCTTGCGCCAACTGTCGACGGTGTTGCCGGTACTCGGCCGCGCCGGGCAATGGAGCGTACTGCTGCCGGCTGCGGATGCGGTCACAGCCTTGGCCAACCGCCAGCAACTGGCCAATTGGTTGAACCCGCTCAACCTGCGCCTGGCACCGCTTAAATTGTTTATCGGCCTGAGCGCCGCTGCGCATCCACCTGCGCGACTGGCCCAGGCGCAGGATGAAGCCCGTCAGGCATTGACCGCCGCACGCCGCTTCAGCGAACGCGCCGGCCTGTGCGTGTATGACGAACTGGGCGTACTCAAACTGCTCAGCGGCGTGCGTGATCGCGCACTGCTCGACCAGTTTCTGAATGAACGCCTGGGCCCGCTGCTGCGCCATGACCTGCACCACGGCCCCAGCCTGATGCCCACCCTGGAAGCCTGGTTTCACGAGAATGGTAACCTTGTGGCCGCCGCCCACCGCCTGGCCGTACACCGCAACACCCTGACGCACCGCGTCCAGCGTATCGAAGCCCTGTGCGGCCTGACGCTGGATAACGCTTATGACCGCCTGGACATCGGTATCGCCCTGATGATCTGGCGGCTGTCTGCCTGATTGTTTTTAGCCAAGAGGAACTTGCCCATGCACATCATCAACGCCCGCCTGCGCAACCGTGAAGGCCTGCATGATCTGCACCTGGAACACGGCCGGATCGCCAGCATCACCCCACAAGCCGCAGCGCCCGTGCTGGCTCCCGGCGACCTCGACGCGGCCGGCAACCTGGTGATCCCGCCCTTCGTCGAGCCGCATATTCACCTCGACGCCACCCTCACCGCCGGCGAGCCGCGCTGGAACATGAGCGGCACCCTGTTCGAAGGCATCGAATGCTGGGGCGAACGTAAAGCCACCATCACTCTGGAAGACACCAAGACCCGCGCCAAAAAGACCATCCAGGCCCTCGCCGCCCATGGCATCCAGCATGTGCGTACCCATGTCGACGTCACCGACCCCGACCTCACGGCGCTCAAGGCCATGCTCGAAGTGCGCGAAGAAAGCACGCACCTGATCGACCTGCAAATCGTCGCGTTTCCGCAGGAGGGCATCGAGTCCTACCGCAATGGCCGCGAGCTGATGGAAGAAGCCATCCGCCTGGGCGCGGATGTGATCGGTGGCATCCCCCACTTTGAATACACGCGGGACCAGGGCGTGAGCTCGGTGAAATTCCTGATGGACCTGGCCGAACGCACCGGCTGCCTGGTGGATGTGCATTGCGACGAAACCGACGATCCGCACTCGCGCTTTCTCGAAGTGCTGGCCGAAGAAGCCCGCAGCCGCGACATGGGCGCCCGTGTCACCGCCAGCCATACCACGGCCATGGGCTCCTATGACAATGCCTACTGCGCCAAACTCTTCCGCTTGCTGGGGCACTCCGGGATCAGCTTCGTTTCCTGCCCCACCGAAAGCATTCATCTGCAGGGCCGCTTCGACACCTTCCCGAAACGCCGCGGCGTCACTCGGGTCAACGAATTGCTGGAAGCCGGCATGAACGTATGCTTCGGCCAGGACTCCATCGTCGATCCCTGGTATCCCCTGGGCAACGGCAACATCCTTCGCGTACTGGAAGCCGGCTTGCACATCTGCCATATGCTCGGCTATCGCAACCTGCAAAGCGCCCTCGACCTGGTGACCGACAACAGCGCCAAGGCCATGAACCTGGGCGAGCGTTACGGCCTGGAGCCCGGGCGGCCGGCCAACCTGCTGATCCTCTCGGCGGACAGCGACTACGAGGTAGTGCGCAGCCAAGGCTCGGCGCTGTATTCGATCCGCAATGGCCAGGTGTTGATGAAACGTCAGCCGGCGCACGTGGAGTTTATGTAACAGCCTGGGTCAGACGATCGAGTCAATATCCAGTGGTTGCGCCCTTCCCCACTCGTTATGCAGGGGCTCCGGGATGCTGGCGACCTGGACCGGCTCACGGTTTTCACGGTGGCTGAGCCAACGCTTGAGGCTGGGTTGCAAGTGCGCGACTTGCGCGTGACTGCCATACACGTCACGCGCTTCCAGGCGGCGCCAGCGCAGGCTGGCGAGGCGCTCACGACTGGTGTGCAGGCGGTCGATCTCGACGTTCAATGGCTCGTGGTACTCATAGGTCCGGTCATTGACCGGGCGCCGACGAGCCAGCTCACGGCGTTTGTCTCGCAGTTGCTGGCGCATGGTCTCAAGGGCATGGTCGAGCAATGCAAACTCCCTGGGTGTCACCAGCGGGCCGTTACTGTCCAGGGTTTGCTGCCAGCGCCGGAGCGTCGCCCAGGCGGCGGGGATGTAGCTGGCGGTCATAAAGTGCTGGCTGGCCTGGAACAGCTGTTTCAGCAGATTGTCACGCTCGGGCATGTCACCGTGCAGTTGCAAGGCGCGATTACAGCCGGCCTCCTCGATGGATTCGCAGCCCGGTTTCCACAACACTGAAGCGTGTGTGCCGTCCGGGAGTACGATCGGCATGAAGTGTTGTTGTTCACCATGGTGCTGGTAGGGGTTAGCGCCGATACGTACCAGCCCTGCAGCGAACAGCAGGCCGCCGGGCGCGGGAGCGGCAAATAGCGTGACGGCGCCTGGAACCCAGAGCTTGGCGGTAGTGTTCATCCACGGGGCCGGGACGCTGGGTACCGGGTCGTTGTGGTTGACGATACGGTGATGGACCAGGGCGGCGGCGCCAGTGGTGAACTCGGCGTCGGCTGCGCGGGGGGCGCCGTAGGTGTAGAGGAGGATGTTGTAGTTGCTATCGGAAAATCGACGCAGCCCTTCAGCCAGAAGCAAGGCAATGGCGCCACCCAGGCTGTGGCCACATATTACGATGCGCTGGCCGATGTGAAACTGATCAAGGTATTGCATTACAAAATCACGCATCGCCCGATAGGCTTGATAGAACCCCTCGTGCGCCTTACCAACCCCATCAACGAATGGCACTTGGTGGGCGTTCGCATCCCGTAGTGCATCGGCGTTGCTGAACGTACCCCGCACAGCGATCAGAATTATCTCGTCGTGATGAGTGATGAAGGCTTGGGTGTCAGTGCCGAACTGCTCATCATCGAAAAAATGCAAGCGCGCCGGGTACTCCTGTTTCTCCTCCAGTTCCGGGCGATTTTGTGGGTATAACTCAGGATCGAAGGGCAGGATTTCAAAACGGCGAGAGTAAGGGACGTCCTCATAAACCGGATAAAACCGCTGTATTTGCTCGGGGTCGACTCGCCAGGCCTCCTGATAACCGGAAAGCTGTTCGGCAAACAGATTGCCAACACTTGGACTCAGCGGAAAGCGAACTTCACTCAACGGTTTTTTACGCGGCTCCTGCCCAAAATCGCAATAGCTCAACGCTGCCATCAATGCCAATTGATAGAGGTTCAAGGCGCAAAAGCTGTCTTCACTAGAAAGCATCGGACGCAAGGCTCGCAGTGGCCGCACCTCCAGAACGGTATGGTTATTGGGGAACAGCACGACCCCGGCCAAGGCTGGTTGGGGTGGGCCGAATCCCAGGTCGGCCATCATTTTTAATGCATGCCGTTTGGGTTGATGAGCCCGAGGCGCTATCGGAGGTAAGTGGGCGGTATGTCGGACCAAATCACGTACTTCGACTTGATAAAATATAGTGGCTTGCCGCTGAGCAGGGTTATTCTCGATTCTGCGACCATCCTCTTCGACGAACCGAGTTTGTTCGGCTCGACATTGAAGTTCGGTGATAGGAAGCTTGTAAGTACGGCGCGTCATCACTTGATGATACGGCTGCTCCAGTCCTGAATAGAGGTCTTCAAAAACAAGTACTACAGGGCCGCAATAAATATCTGACAACTTGGCGAAACCGTCTCCATTCAATCGGCCTTTGTAGTGTTGCCCTGCACTGTCGTAAATACTGTAAGGCAGACCACCATAGGGTTTTCCAACCCCAAGCTCATCAACCAGGCCAAAGCTCACCCAATGTCCGCGCAATGCGCAGGCAGGTTTACTGTCACCGAAAAAAGATTGCTTCCGTGCGTCCAGACTCATGACTCTTGCTCCTTGTCAGTTGCACGATGGGTAGATATCGCAGATGCGGCCATCAGGCATTTTTATAGGCTTGAAATCGGTGGTGTTACCGTTGCAGTAAGCATGCAGATCTTGAAAACTGTTCCCTCTACAACGCCTCCACCCGCCGGGAACAACGATCCAGTTATCGTCAAAAGCAGGTTGCTCCTCATCACTTAACGTCAGCACCATCCTGAGTGTTTTTCCCGGCAACTGATCGCGTTGTGCAGCGCCTCCTGCTAGCGTTTCCAGTTGGCGCGTAGCGTTCCACGAACGGCATTGCAGGATTTTCCTGATCGCATGAAGAGGGCCTGCCGTGCGGAACCACCACTGACAAAGACCAGACAGCTCCAGAACACCCGACGCAGGCATTGCGGCTGTATCCAGACGATCCGCGATACCGATGCTTCCAAAATCCCCCCCGGCATCCCAACCCCGCGTTCCCCACTTCCCATAAAAATCAAACTCAATACCGCTCAACACCAATGGGCAGCCCTCCACCGTCTCACTGAGCGGCAGCTGATAACTCACCCGACCGGCCACCGGGTTGTATTCCGTAAAAAAGACTTTCCTCTCCGGCCTCTTGCCTCGACGCCGCGGCAACGTGCAGGTCTCTCCTGTGGCAGGCAGGTAATTGGCAGCCGTTTTCAGTTTGAAATCCGCCGGCAAATCCACCTCCAACGTAAAACTGTCCACCGGCTGCCCCACACACCCCGAAATCCCCGCCATAGCCAGCGCCAGCAACACCCCCCACCCATACTTGTTCATCTTTTATCCCCTGCCTGGCGCCACTGCTCCACCACCCGTTCAAAGTGACCCCAAGGTGCTTCTCCCTCCGCCGGCGGCCACCGAATCACACTGCTGCGCGTGGCCTCTTCCAAACGGCGTACCACAAGAAACTCCAGTTGCTCAGGCCCGCTCCACTGCCAGGCGCGCGCCTGTTCCAGCACATGGGTCAACCAGATTTTCGGGTCATGGAATTCCGCCAATGCAGCCAGTTCTTCACTGTGTTCGGCCAACAAATAGCGCAGGATATTGGCGTGCAGAATGGCCGTGGCGTTTGGGTTTGGTGTGCTCAACCATGGGGCTGGAGCGGGCACCGGATAATCGCCGGGGGCTGGGTTGTCGCCACACTGCCAACGGTCTTCATGCCAGTAGCACACGCTGATCAAGGGGCCGAGAAACACCGGCCAGTGCTCAGCTGCCAAATGCTCCAGTGCGCGAGCCAGCGTGCGGTTGTCATGGAAGCGATAGAGCGCCTGATCACCCTCCGGCCCTGCCAATAGTCGGTCGCGCCAATGCCGAGTCACGTTCCCCAGGTCCTCATCTGGCAAACTGCCCAGCCAGCCCCAGTTGGTTTCCGGGCGTTGCAGCAGGTTGAGCAGAGCCGGCTCGCTCACCTGCTCCAGCAACAGAACCACCGGCCCTGCCGTCGTCAATTGCACCAGGACCCTCTCGGCATAGAGGCTGCAATATTGCGCCAAGGTGCGCACCGCCAACAGCAACGGACGTGCTTCGTCGCGGCCGTCCAGGATCAAGCACAGCCGGTGTCCAGCCTGTTGCTGTCGGGCCATCCATTGGGCCGGCATGCTCGGCATCAAGCGGCCCTCCCTGGCAGATCGCATAAGCCTTCACGGCAGTCTTCGCACACCGGACACATATCCGCACCCAGTTGCCTGGCCAGGTCCATAAGCGCGCCTTGCACCGCGCTGATTTTCGGCGAACCGGCCCCCGACAGCACACTCGCAAGCCGGGTCACGGACGGTGAGCCACCCTGGGTGATCGGGCGACTGCTGAAGATCCCGCCGGCCTGGATCACCAGATGTTCGCCGCCCGCCTTGAGGCTCAGCTGTGTGCCCGCGTCGATAACCAGGCTGGAACCGGACTTGAGGTGCAGTTGCTGCCCCGCTTCCAGCACCAGGGTCTGGCCGACGCAGGTCCGGCTACCACCTTGCACTTCGAGGTGGTCGCTCGCCTTGAGCACTATTTTTCGATCACCCGCGACGTGGCGATGCTCCTCGCCTTCCAGGTGAATCGTGCTTAAACCTCGAATGACCTCGTGCCGCTCCCCCGCCACTTCCAGGCGGCTGTCATGGCCAACCCGCTGCTCCAGGTCGCGTTCGGCGCGCAGGTAGATCAGCTCTGCGCCGCGACGGTCTTCCAGGTGCAGTTCGTTGGCGCCGTCGCCCCCAAGGGAACTGCGGCTGCGCAGCACACTACGGGTCTTGTGCTGCGGCAAGGGATAGGGCGGCCGGTGCTGCGCATTCGGCAGGCAACCGTTGACCAACGGCCGATCCGGGTTACCTTCCAGAAAGGTCACCAGCACTTCCATGCCGACCCGCGGGATCATCATTGCGCCAAACCCGTCGCCGGCCCAACCGGACGCGACCCGAACCCAGCAACTGCTTTTGTCATCATCCTTGTCCAGGCGGTCCCAATGAAAACGCACTTTCACCCGACCATACGCATCACAGTGGATTTCCTCGCCTGCAGGCCCGGTCACCGTTGCGGTCTGGCTGCCATGGATAATCGGCCGAGGATGTTTGAGCGGCGGTCGATACACCGCTCGCCACGGGGTTGCAGTGAAGCGATTGCGATACCCCTGGAATACCTGCGCCCCAGGCGTCGCCTCCTCCAGCACCTGCGGTTGGTAACCCTCGTGGCGTACCGAAGTGATCAGCCACACGTCATTGCAGGGCGGATCGGGATGCTCAAGCAACTCGAGAAAATGCCCGCTGCGCAGGGCCGGCTGATCACTCTTGCCCAATGCCCGGTAGCAGTTGCTTTGATGGCGCTCCAACCCACGCTGCGCCAAGCGCTTGCCCTGGACATGTCCGCCGAACCCGGCGGGGTAGCGATAGTCCTCAAGGGGCTGCGCGGCGGCAGAGCCCGCAGTCTCTTCCAGGCGCAGTGAAGGGTGTTCGAAGTCATGGTCACGGCGCACCACTTTATGGCTGCGGGTGGCCAGACGCACATCAAAACGCTGGATAACCGGCGTGTCGGCCTGCGGGCCACCGGCTGGGCTGTAACGCTGCACGGGCAAGCGGCGAAACACGGTCTGGTCATCCCCGAATACCAGGAGATGAGCGTCCGCGCTGTGGCGAAAGTGATAGTGGATACCCTCCTCTTCACACAGCCGTTGAATGAACTGCAGGTCACTTTCCGCGTACTGCACACAGAACCTGCGCGGTGGATAAACCACCGGGCCCAGTTCGAACACATAGGCATCGGCCAGAATACCGTGGTGTCCGAGTACGGCGGCGATGATCTGCGGCACGCTGCGCTGCTGGAAAATCCGCTGGTCGCACCGGTGAGCGAGGCTGGCCAGGCGCGGTGCCAGGGTCAGGTGATAGCGAGTAAGCCGTCGGCCGGGATCGTCTCGGCCAATGGCATACACCTGCCCATGCAGACCTGCGTCAGCCTCGCCAAAATCCAGGTAGGCGGGTTGATGGAGCATCGCCTCGAGGTCAATTGAAGGGTTTTCACTGACCCACTGAACCTGTATGAAAAACGGCTGATCAAGCACTTCGCTGCCTTTGAATGCCAGGACTTGAAAGTCGGCATTCATACTTGAAACAATCAATTTGAAACGTGACGCAACAAACGCGTTAACCATCCGTTGTTACCCGCCTTACTTGCCACACTGAAAGACCTCCCCCCGTTAAACGTAGAATCAGTCGCCGAGAGAAAGTGCCTGAATGCCTCAAGCTTAGCGGTTTCGTGAAAAAAACGACCGTCAAACAACAAAAAGGAAGTTTCGTACAATGAAGTTGGAAAGCTCTTTTACAAAATATTAAATTGAGTCAAAGAGCCACTTCTTAACAACAAGAAATACCCTACACAAACAATCAAACTACATAACTATTTAATAGAGAAACGCCTCACACCAATTTAGGGCATGAGGCGTTAAAGAATATTACGCCTGCAGTCGGGCAGTCCCGAACAGACTGACGCTAAGCACTGTATCGGCTTGAACGTGCAAGCGCACTGGCGCAACGCCACCCGGCATTACCACAGCGACTTCGCCAGGCTCGACCCAACCCGCGCGCCACGCGGCACAAGCCACGGCGCTGGCGCTGGTGCCGGAAGACGCAGTGGGCCCCTCCCCTCGCTCGAACACCCGCGCGATCACTCGGTTACCGGGCTGACGCGCCGCCCATTGCAAATTGACCCCGGCCACACAAGGCCGGCCGCCTCCCGAGGGAGGCGCGAAGGCAATCGCCTTTAATGGCTCGAACAGGGCGGGCTGCTGCATCTGCAGGTTGTCGGGCAAGGCCGATGCGTGCTCGACCAACGTCACACAATGGGGGTTGCCCACCCGCACAAACTGACTGTGCGCCCAGTGTGGGTTGATCGCTGCCAGCTCGCTCACATGGCTGAGTTCGTCGCCGTCCTCAACGCCTTGCGCGCTCACGGCCGATGGCCCGAACTCCGGCAAACCCAGCGCCAGCCAGAACCCCGCGACGTGTTCATACACCGCAGGAGTCACTAAGGTGGAAACCGGTGATGCCGCGTCCGATTTGTCATGATGCACGCGCAACTCGCTGGCTTCGTTCATCAGGCCCTGGTCGGTGAGCGCCTGGGCAAAGATCGTCAAACCGTTGCCACTGCGCTCGGCCAGTGAGCCATCGGTATTAACGATCAACAGGTCAAACGGCGGCCCGGCCTGGAATGGCCCGACCAGCAGCCCATCGCAGCGATGGGCCTTGGCGCCGGCCGGACGTGGCGTCGAGCCCCAGTCGCATTCCCAGGCAATGGCCGAATGTGTCCAAACCTTGCGTGTACTCGCGGCCAATGCCGCGCTCTCGGGTAAGTCGACGCCCTGGTTTCTCAATGCGGTCGGGCTGACCACGCCATAAATGTTGCCACGGGCATCGTAGAACAGGGTCATTGGGCATCCACCTTGACAATCGCGGGTTATAGAAACGTAAGCAGGCTGTTCGATTGTGCGGGAACCCGACTCGCCCACCCAAGCCTGATGTGCAAGGATGTCACGCCGGACATCGTTCGTTGAACGCAAAACCAAGGATTTTTCATGACTGCCATCCCCACTTCTGCGCCCGTGGTTCCCGGGCGACTGGAGCAAATGTCGACCCGCATCGCTTTTTTCATCGCTGGTTTCGGTATCGCCGCCTGGGCGCCGCTGGTGCCGTACGCCAAGGCCCGCGCAGACCTGAGTGAAGGCACGCTGGGCCTGTTGCTGTTGTGCCTGGGGGTAGGTTCGATCATCGCCATGCCCGCAGCGGGCGCATTGGCTTCGCGCTTTGGCTGCCGACGGGTGCTGAGCGCCGGCACTATCATGATCTGCCTGGCGCTGCCGCTGCTGGCCACGGTCACTTCGATACCCTTGCTGATAGCGGCTTTATTCCTGTTTGGGGCCGGCCTGGGCACAGTGGATTCCACGGTCAATTTACAGGCGGTGATCGTCGAGCGCGCCAGCGGTAAAACCATGATGTCGGGCTTTCACGGGTTGTTCAGCCTGGGCGGGATTGTCGGCGCGGCGGGTGTCGCAGGGCTGCTGGGCCTGGGTCTTTCACCGCTGCAGGCGACCCTGGTGGTAATCGTCGTGATGATTGCGGCGTTGCTCAAGGCCGGGCCGCACCTGCTGCCTTACGGCAGCGAGAGTTCGGGGCCGGCCTTTGCGATACCCCACGGCGTGGTGCTGTTTATCGGTTGCTTGTGTTTTATCGTATTCCTGGCCGAAGGCGCGGTGCTGGACTGGAGCGCAGTGTTCCTCAGTGCCGAGCGTGGCCTGGACGAAGCCTACGCCGGCCTGGGTTACGCGGCATTCGCGCTGACCATGACCGCCGGGCGCCTGACCGGTGATGCAATCGTACGGCGCCTCGGCGCGACCCGCGTGATCGTGATCGGCGGCGCGCTGGCCACCGCCGGTATGCTGCTGGCGACCTGGTTCCCCGCATGGGAAACCGCGCTGCTTGGGTATGCGCTGGTGGGCGCCGGTTGTTCGAATATCGTGCCGGTGTTGTACTCCGCCGTCGGCAAGCAAAAGGTCATGCCGGAACATATTGCCGTGCCGGCCATTACCACCTTGGGTTACGCGGGTATTCTTGCCGGCCCTGCCGTTATCGGCTTTATCGCCCATGGCAGTAGCCTGAGCACCGCCTTTGTGCTGATCGCAGTGCTGTTGGCGGCCGTGTCCATCAGCGGCAAAATCCTCAAGGTGTAAGCCGGCGCGTCAGCGTGCTTTATGAGCCGCGTCCTGCTCCAGCCAGCGATCGAGGCTTTTGTTGCTGAGCCAGCCTTCCTTGTGCGGCGGACCAAACAGCCGCGCGCTGCTCGCGCGCGCCAATGCAGGCAGCAGCCCCGGGCGCTCAAGAATGTTCTTTGCCGTATAGACACAAAGTTCGCTGTACTTGGGCCGGGGCATGCCCGTGGACGGTTCCAGCACAGGTGCGCCCAGGTGATCCACATCATAAGGGTCATCCCTGACTCTCTCGAGCGTGGCAATTTCAAGGTACTGGAGCTGCTCGAAGAGAAAGGTGCGGTCCCGGGTCTTGTCTCGCAATTGCGAGAATTGACCTTGCAGGGCCTGAACCACTTGGGCATTGCCAAGGGCATGAAACGGGTCCTGGCTGAACAGTCTAGGGGAGCTGTTGCCCTGTAACGCTCGGGCGGCTGCCGCAAGGCTATCGCGTGTGATATCGCCGTCGCGGCTCAAGATTGCGTCGCTTAACCGCGGGCGTTCGAGGATTTCCATGACCGCCTCAACCACTCGGTCCAGCGCTTCGCTTTCAACGGAGTGCAGATCGGCAATCCGCTGTAATGACGACCGGGTCAAGCGCCCGTCGTTCAGATAGGGGTGCAGCTGGTCAAAGGCTTTTTCCAAGGCTGTCGCCAATTGGCTGTCGGTTGACGTTACGCCAGGTGGGGACAGGTTCGCACGTGCCACGGGGAAGTTCTGCAACGTGCGGTGATGCAGCACCGACAAGGTTCCGCGCAGCAGCAAGGGCCTGCGCGCAGGCTCCTGCGGGGGCGCAGGATGGGTCTCGGTCCTGGCCTCAGGCGGCGCCGACGCTGATCGTACGGCCGGGCCGGCCAGGAGCAGGGGCCCGCTGTGAGGTAGTGCACCCTCGATTGTCATGGGTTTTCTCCAACTCTTCTCTGATACTGGCCTGCCCGGTGATCGCCACCATGGCGACCGAAATCATCGAACTGATTCCATTCAGACAAGCACTACCTGTGTGGTTGGATGAACGCGACAGTTCCGAGTGCTCCACGCCTACCCATGACAGCATGTAAAAACGCCGCCACGCAGCAGGGTTAATCCAGCGTCTGCCTGCGCCACCAAGCCGCCAGGCCATTGATCAAACCGGTGTGTTTCAGCGAGTTGCCGTCTGGGCTTTGCCCGTCAGCGAACATGCCCCGGGAAAAGTCATCGGCGACCGGCGCCTGGAATTTGCTTTGGCCGGCAAAAGCCCTCATCCGTCGGGCTTCAGCAGCATGTTCACTGGAGGGGGCGACGACGCCTCCCTCTGATGTTTCGTGGGTGTTGCGAAATAGTTCGTGACAGCAGGACTGCGGGGAATTAAACGAGGTTGAAGTCATTTGCTAGCCCTCACTTGGGATCTGACAAAACTAACGGACTGATCAAAACCGGTGTGTAGGACCTATGTGGCAAATGGATGTAAAGAGTTCCTTAAATGATCAAGGCAGACGCCGCAGCCGCATTGCGGCGCCTGAGTGTCGATCAGATAGACAGCCTGCGCAGCGCCTCCCGGTTGATGCGTCCGTCATTGGCGCGGCCGTTGAGGTTGTCCATGGTTCTCAACACCTCGCCGCGCTTGAGCGCTTCCTTGGCCAACTGGATCAGGTGATTCTGGGCGGCGTTCCCCGTCAAGCTGAGTTTGGCCATTGTTCTCAGGTCTGAGAAGCTCAATTCTTGCCCTGTGCGCCCGCCGTTCAACAGGTCGAAATGATGGTCCATCTCAGCGGCCAACTGCTTGTCGGTGGTGTATTTGAACGGGTCGTTGGAACTGATAATTGCGTTCAGGTCTTGCAGACTGATCCGCCCGTCCAAAGCTCCGGTCGCGCCTTGCCGATCAACAGCTTTGATCAGGTCCGGACGCCGCAGCAGCTCGTTGGCCAGGCGAATATTCTCGTTCATCACGGGGTCGGCGGACCTGCCTTTGATGGCCATCGCATAAATACTGGCGGGGCTGGCAAAGCCCGGGGTCTTGGGGTCCAGGAAAGCGCTGAAGTTGTTACGCAACTGCCTGGTCAACTCGTTGGGGCTCTTCGATGAGTACTGCGGGTCTGGCCTACCCGGTGCAATCGGGTACGGGTTGGCGAAATCGGGGCGTTGCGGCCGATGCCCGCCAAACAAGTGCGCCAGCAAATGTTTGAGCTGATGCATGAAGCGCGGCGTCAGAGGTGCATCGTAATGAGGCTGATAGGCGTGGCTGTGAGGGTCTGTGGCTGTGGGCTGCCCACCGAACACGGGGCCAGACTGAGCGTTGTGAGTATGGAAACTCACGTTTGCAGCGTGGGTGTGCCTGGCCTCAGGCATGACAGGTGCCGAGGGACGGGCCTGGTTCCCGGCGCTGGCGTTGCCGTGAGCATGATCAGGGGTGGATGAAGCACATGCGGGGTTGTCCTGCATTGATACCGACATAGGTCTCTCCATTACTGTGGGCGCGATTTTCAGCTATCCCTGTGTGGCCCTTGTGTCGTGATCAGTTCCTGATTCGGACGGAGAAATACGCCTTAAAGCTGTAGGAAACAGGAAAAGTCGCACCTCCAGAAGGGGCTGCGACTTTTTTACCAGGTACGGATCAGAAACCTACGCTGGCCTGTACGAAGAACGTACGCGGCTCACCCAGGTACAACCCGGCATTGTTATCGCTGGAGCGCGTGTAGTGCTGCTGGTCAAAGACGTTTTTCACGCCAACCCCCAGTTTGAGGTTCGACAACTGCTCGCCAAAGTCATAACCACTGCGCACGTTGACGGAGACATAGCCCGGGATATCGCCGAACTGGCCATCCGCCGTGCCCTGGGTGATATAGGTGCTGGTGGTGCCCGGTGCGCGCTGGCCGGACTGGGCGTACACATCCAGGTTGTGGGTCCAGTGGTTGATAGCGTAACGCAGCCCCAGCGTCGCCACTTCACGGGAGTACAGCGGCAGGTCACGGCCTTTGAACGGCACGTCGCCTTCGGAGGTAGCCTTGGTGTAGGTGAACCCTGCGTTGGCGCTCAGGCCGTCAAGACGTGGGTCCAGGTTGGACAGGTCGTAGTGGGCCGACGCTTCGATACCGGTGTGCTTGGTGGCTCCGAGGTTGGTCCAACCCACATCGTTACTGACGTATTGCAGCTCATCCGAGAAGTCGATGTAGAAGAACGTCAGCTCGCCGCCCCACACGCTGTCGTTGTAGCGCGTGCCAACCTCGTAGGTTTTGGCCTTTTCCGGGTTCAGGCCATTGGCGGTCTGGTCACCTGTGCCGCCCTGGCCCAGCTGGAAGTATTGCAGGCTGCCGAATGAGGTCTCGTAGTTGGCGAACAGTTTCCAGGCATCGGACACGTGGTACATCACGCTCAGCGCCGGCAGCGGCTCGTTGTTGTGGATCTCGCGGCGTTTTTCCAGGGTGCGCGGGCCGGTCAGGGGGATAACCGGGCGGTCGTGCCATTCGGTGCGGATGTCTTCAAAACGGATACCCGGGGTGATGGTCCACTTGCCGATATCAATTTTGTTATCGACATAAAAGGCGTTGGCTTCGGTGCCCCCGGTACGGTCCTGATAGACGTGGCCGTCGTTGCGGCCAACCGGTGTCGGTACGTTGTTGACCAGGCTCAGGCTGGTGGCCTGCTCATGCATGCCTTCCTTGAGGTAGCGATAACCCAGGCTGACTTCCTGGGTGCTGGGCCCCACGTCGAACACATGGGACACCCGCGGCTCGATGCCAAAGGTGTAATAGGTGCGCGGGTAGGAACCGAGGGTCCTCAGGTCGCGGTTGGCGATGTTGCTGCCACGGAAGCTGTCGGAATAGTAAGTCAGCACTTCGGCCTGGGTACGGTCATCAATCTGGCGGATGTACTTGAAGGACACGTCCTTGCGGCGGCCGCTGAAGTTGTCCCAGTCGCGTACCGATTGGTAGGGGTTGGCGTCGAATTGCTTCTGGGTCAAGCCGCCGGGCATGTCGGCGCTGGCGTCGTAGTAATGGAAGTTCAGCGAGAAGTCGTCTTGATCGGTCGGCGCCCAGTGGGTCTTGAAGATCACATCGTCGATGTCGTTGCCGTTGTTGCTGTTGCGATAGCCGTTGCCGTTGACCCCGGAGTAGAGCAACGCCGCGCCGATGCCGTTGTCGGCAGTGCCGCCGATAAACGCGTTGTCGATGTGCTTCCAGCCGCCATGGGCGGAGGTTTGCAGGGTGCTGCCGACTTCGCCGGAGAATTTTTCGGGGATGGCGCGGGTCACGAAGTTGATCACGCCCCCGACGTTCTGCGGTCCATAACGCACGGAGCCGGCGCCGCGCACCACGTCGATGCTGTCCAGATTGCCCGAGGAAATCGGCGCCATCGACAGCTGCGGCTGGCCATACGGCGCGAACGCCGCCGGCACGCCGTCGATCAACACGGTGGAGCGTGGCGACAGGCGCGACGTCAGGCCGCGAACGCCGACATTCAGGGAAATATCACTGCCGCCGGTGCCGTTGGATTCCTGCACCTGCACACCGGGCACGCGGCGCAGCACGTCACCGACGTTCATCGCGCCCTGCTCCACCATGGCTTCGCGACGGATCACCGTACGCGCGCCGGGGTGGTTCTGCACCACTTCGGCGTTGGCATCGCCCAACCAGTCACCGACCACCTTGACGTCGGTAGCGCCCAGTTCCAGAGGCGAACCCGCTTCACCAGTGCCACCGCTCAAAGGGCGCAGGGTCACCGAGCCGGCGTCGATCTGGTAATCCAGGCCACTGCCTTGCAGCAGCTGGCGCAGGGCTTGTTCGGGGGAAAGGTGGCCGTCGACCGCCGGCGCCTGCTTGCCCGCGACCATATCGGGGCTGAAGAACACTTGCAGCGAAGTCTGCTGACCCAGTTGGCTCAACGCCGCGCCCAGGGGCTGAGCCTGAATATGAATACCCTCGGCGGCGTAGGCCGACGGCACCACAGCACTGACGGCGAGCGCCAGGGCCAGCGGCGCCCAGCGGGAGATTTTATTGTTGTAGACGGCAAGTTTTTTCACGTCGAACCTAGTCCTGTGATCGCAAAAGTATGCGGCTGTTAATGCAAACCAGTTGCAGTTGCAGGAGAAGACGATGAGCGCGGAAAAAACCTGAATGTCAGCGTGAAATAATTTCCTGACTGCCGTCCGGCAAGGTGCGCAACGCCACCGGCAGGATATGTGGCAGGGCCTTGAGCAAGGCGTCGGTGTCGTTGGCCTTGAACACACTGGTCAGGCGCAGGTTGCCGACCGCCGGCGTACTGACCCGCAACGGTTGCTCGCGATAACGCGAGACCTCCCGGGCCACCTCCCCCAGCGAAGCGTTATTGAAGACCAACTTACCGGTGCGCCAGGCCGTCAGCTCCTCGGCGTTCACGGCGTAGGCCGTGGCCACCAGGCCCTGGCTGTCGACATGAGTGCCGCGGCCCGCCGTCAGGGTCACCACTTCATCCGGCGAACGGCCTTGCACCTTCACAGTGCCGGCCTCGACCACCACGCGGGTCTGGTCGTCATCGCGGCGTACATCAAAGCGTGTGCCGGTGACCGTCACCTGCCCTGCCCCGGCCGCCACCACAAACGGCCGGCGGGTGTCGTGCTCGACGCTGAACATCGCCTCACCCTGCTGAAGCTCTACACCACGTCGGCCTTTTTCATAGTGCACCGCAACGCGGCTGCGGCTGTTGAGGTCCATCACCGAACCATCGGGCAGCGTCACCTGGCGATGTTCCCCCAGGCGGGTGCTGAACTCGGCGGTATACGGTTTGGGCTGATCGAAACCACTGAACAGGCCCAGCCCCAGGGCCACGGCGACCACACTGGCCGCCACCGCGTAACGCAACAGCGCACGGCGTTTGGGGCGCTCGGCCGGCGCTTCGCAAAGTGCCTCCAGGCGGGCCTTGGGCACCAGGTCGGCGGCACTCCACATGCCTTGCAGCACATCGAACTCATATTGGTGTTCGGGTTGCTCCTTACGCCATGCGTCGAACTGCTCGCGCTCGGCGCTGCTCAAGTCGGCGTCCTGCAGGCGTACAAACCAGTGCGCGGCTTCGTCGCGAGTGCGGCTATCCATCATGGAAGGTCCTGTTTCAAAGCGGGCATGGGTCATGGGGCCATCGCGTCCAGGCGGTCGCGTAGATGCCGCAGGGTGCGGATCATATACTTTTCCACCATGTTTTTAGACAAGCCCAGGCGCTCGGCGATTTCCTGTTGGGTCAGACCCTCGATTTTCTGCCAGATGAAAATCTTGCGGCAGTTGAGCGGCAATTCGGCCAGGGCCCGTTCGATGGAGTCCGCCAACTGGATCGCGTGCATGAAGTGCTCCGGGTCGCCGCTGTCGGGCGAGCGCTGATCACAGGTTGCTAGAGCCATGGCTTCACGACGGTCTTCGCGTCGATAGGCATCCACCGCAATATTGCGTGCGGTTTGATGCAAATATGCGCGCGGTTGCGCGATATCAATGGATTTTGACTCAAGCACCCGTACAAAGGTGTCATGGGCCAGGTCCTCAGCCTGCTGACGGTTTCTCAGGCGGCGCGTCCAGGTTCCGATCAACTCTTCGTAGTGCTGGAAAAAGCCTGTTCTGCGGGGCGGCTGAGGGGTCATCGCGGAAGCACTGGGAAGGCGGGGCGTGAATAGTAATGCTTCCTATTAAGGGGAGCAATTACTACCCGTCGCCGCTGCGGTTGCGCGGTAATTATGGCTGGCCGGCCACCTGCTTGAGGCGGCTCAGTTTCTCCCGGCTGCCGCATACGCTCATCTGGCACCATTTGCGCTGTTTGTTCTTGGAGATATCGAGAAACACCCAATCGCAGTCGGTGGCGCTGCAACTCCTCAACGCCTGAAGATCGCCGGACACCAGCAATTGCGTGGCCTCAATCGCCAGGCGCCCCATCAGCAGGGTGGTCAATTCCTGCGCCGAGGTGCAGGGGAGCCAATCCCAGGCGGGCCTGCCATTGACCGAGCGCAATATTCGCCAGGCGACGCCTTGTTGGAATGCGTGGTTGATCTGCTGCAACGCCTCATCAGGCGCGGCCCGATTCAATGACATCGGGTAGAACGCTCTGTAGAGGCATTCGCGGAACGCAATAATGGCCTCCAGGTTCGGCTGATAGGGAATAGGTGACTCAAACACCATGGGCTTGTACGCATCAAACTCCTGGGCGGAGATTAACGACACATGTAACGCCCATTCAAAGAAGAACTGAAAACTGGTGAGGCGTTCTTCCCTGACCTTGAGTGCAGTGCCAGGGCGCCGGCCATTGGTGGTATTGATAAAGTCCAATACCCGGGCCCCGCCAATCAAACGGATGGATTTTGCAGTGCCCGTAAAGTGCGTCATGCCTGCTCCTTAGTCAACGCGGTCTTGCGGCGATGGCGCAGAGTACCTTGTTTTCCAGAGTTGCAGACATTGCCAAACCGACGCAAAGACCAACGGCTAAGTGTGCTCGTCGTTACGCGCAACCCACTCAAGGATCGTCTCCACGGACTGTTCCACCGTCAACGCCTGGGTATTCAAGTGCACTTCCGGAAAGACCGGCAGGTCGTAGTTGGAGTCGATGCCGGTGAAGTTTTTGATCAGCCCCGCACGGGCTTTTTTATACAAGCCTTTGGGATCGCGTTGCTCGGCCGTTGCCAACGGGGCATCCACATGCACTTCAACAAAAAACTCATTGCCGATGATCGAGCGTGCGTAATGTCGGCTGGCCGCTGACGGCGAGATCAGCGCGACGATCACGATCAACCCCGCCTCCAGCATCAAGCGTGCAACTTCGGCGACCCGCCGAATATTCTCATCGCGGTCGCCGTCGGTGAAACCCAGGTCCCGACACAGCCCGCCGCGCACCGAATCACCGTCAATAATGCTGGTGAACCGGCCTTGGGCCTGCAGGGCGATATCCAAAGCATCCGCGATGGTCGACTTGCCGGACGCGGAGATACCGGTCATCCAGATAACCAGCGGCTTTTGCTTCATGCGCAGGTGTTCGGCGCGTAGATGGCTGAACGCAAACGCATGCAGATTCGGGTTTTGGCTTTGCGCAAAGTAACTCATGGCTGCTGCTCCTGCGTCACTGAAACCGGCTGTTTACCCAACATGAAGACCATCACGCATTGCACGAACAGCAACAGCGCAACCACCCAGTAGACCGTCGCGAACGACCCGGTCAAGTCCTTGGAATAACCGCCCAGGAAGTTACCGCAGACGCCCCCGAGGCCAATCAATACATTGGCAATGCCAAATGCCTGGGTCAGGCGGTTGACCGGCACAATTTGCCCGATGTAACTGGGGACGAGCCCGAAGATCGGATAAAACGCCAGCGCAAACAAAAACGCCGCCAGGTAGAACAGCGCAATGCTGTTGAAGCTGAACACCAAGGCCGCGGCCAGACCCGCGCTCAAAAAGCACATCGCCAACGACGCCCTGACACCCACCTTGTCGGCAATCCACCCCACCAGAAAACCCGAGGCCATGCCCACGGCGCCGATAGTGGTCCAGATAAACCCGGTGTCTTGCACCGACACGCCCAACTCATCGCGAAGGAACGGCGCCAGGTAAGTCTGGAACGGCAACAGCGCCATCCCATTGAGAAAAGCGATGGCCCAGGTCAGATAAAGCGAGCGGCTCAGCCAGGGTTTGTCGCTGCCAACTGCAGTCGAGCGCGCCCCGGAAAACCCGACGTCCTGGCCCGCCGCCATGCTGCGCAACAAAAACCAGGCGACCACGCATAACGCCACCGATATCAGGCCGGCCGTTAGCCAGATCGAGCGCCAGCCGCCATGCAGGGTCAGAAACGACACCAGCAAGCCATTGATAAACACGCCATAGCTGGTGCCACTGGAAATCAGCCCCATGACCCGTGAGCGGTTACCCGGGCTGAAGCCCTTGGTGACGATTTCCGCCAGCGGGATGTACACCGAAGCGGAGCAGCCGCCGAGCAGAATCAAGAGTGCCCCGGATAACCAGATGTTGTCGCTGACACTCAGCCCCAGCAACGCCAGAGACGTCATCACCGTGGACACCAGGCTGATTTTCCAGCCCTCGAGAAAGCGGCTGATATAGCTGGTAACCGACGAAAACAGCAGGAAGCCGATCTGCGCGCCGCCGGTGATCACGCCCACCGTGGTGTAGTCGAAGCCGATGTCCCGGCGCATGTCCACCACCAGGTTGGCGAACAGATAAACGCCGAACCCATAGGTGCTGGCCACAAAGCCGGTCAACACCACCGCCAGCACCACACTGTCGAGTGTGCGCGGGGTGCTTTGTACGAGTGTGCTCATGGTCTGCCCCCTATGTGGCGCGCGCGGTGTGGATGACAAAATCACACTCCATCATGTCGTAGTCACGCTGGAAATCACCGTAACTTTCATGGGCCGAGAACCCGGACGCGAGAATCTGCGTGGCCAACTCACCTGGCAGTAACGGGTACACCTTCAGCCGATACTGTTGCGCATTATCAAAGGTGTAGATGAACTCACACAGGTGCTGATCAACCTGCCCGAGGCTGACCGACGCGTTGGTGCCGCAGTAATAGTAATTACCGCTGGCCTTGAACTTGCCGGCGCGAATCGCAAAAAAGTTGCGTTGATCCACAATCAGCAGCCCCCCCGGCTTGAGCAACGCCCTGAACTTTTCCAGCACCCTCAACCGGTCGTGCGCGGCAAATACATGGCACAGCGAACTGCCCAGGCACACTACGGCATCGAACCGCCCAAGAACGGTCGGGTCGAGCGCCAGCCAGTCCATGTAGTGCGACTCGATGTCCAGGCTGCGCTCGCGAAAGTTCGCCCGCGCCTTGGTCAGCATGGTGCTGCTGCCGTCGGTGGCGACCACCTCAAACCCCGCTTGCTTGAGCTGCACCGCATGGAAGCCGCTGCCCGTCGACACGTCGATCACCGAGCGCACGCCATGTTCGCGCAGCAGCTTTTCGAAAAAGCCGCCCTCCCCGGCCTTTCTCTTTTCCCAATCAATCAACTCGTCCCAACGCTCGACAAAATCCGCCGAATATTGCGCTGAATAACTGGCGACTTCGTTGTGCTTATGCTCCGACAACTGATTCATCACACACCTACCAGGTTGAATTTTTGAAAGACGAATACTTGCTCGCCAGTTCGCGGGCGAAATCGGCGGACTGCTCAATCGACATGGTGTTCTTGGAATACCCCAACATCGTTTTCATGACCGCCATGCATTGCGGGTTGTAGGTGACGGATCCATCACAATGGATTTCGTCGATGCCGTCCTGGCTCTGGCAAATCGTATTGATGCGCACCGCCTCGTCCTGAGGGCAGGCGTCGGAGAACAGCACTTCAATGCGCCCATCGTGCAGCCGCACCGGGTAACCGCCTGGCAGCCCGCGCGGGCCTGGAGCGTGCACCAGCACGGGCGTGGGCGAAAACAGCCCCTCGATGACCGTGACCGCCGAACAGGCCGTGAGGAACTGCCCATCAACCCCGCCCAGGCGCCGGAATTCGGATTTCACCCCGCAGAAAATCGCCTCGGCAGACAGGCGATCGAGCTGCGGCCGGTCATGCACCTCATACAACAAGCGGTAACTGGCACGCGGGGGCAGCCCGTCGCGGGGCACGTAGTGGCTGAAGTAATGCTGGGCATACAACTGCACCTGCACATCGCTGGGTGAACACTCCAGCAGCCGGGCAATCGAAAGACGTGTGGCAGGGATCAGGTTGGCCACATTGCCTACGCCGATATCCGGTGCCAGGCCGACCCTGGCCAGAATCGGATTGACCGCGTCGGGGAAAGCCGCATTCACTGTTTTTACCGTGATCCCGGAGGCCTTTACCGCCTGCATCAAGCTATGCATCAGCGTCAGGTGCATGGGCAACCAGGGGCCGAACTGGGCCTTGTTGAGTTTCTCGAACGACAGCTTGGGCAAGCCGGTGATGACCCGCCATGACTGCAACGACGCACAGTTCACCAGCATATCCGGCGCCTCCTCGCGGAGCACCCGCGTGACCCTGTCGATATCCGTCAAGTCGGCGACCACCGGCTTGATTGCGATGTATTGGCCCAACTGCGCACACGACAGCGCCACCAGGTTGCACAGCCGAATCGTGGCCTCCTGATTGCGGCCCAGCACCACGAACTCGAAGGCATTTTTCGGCCCGAGAATCTTCAGGATCTGCAGGCACAGATTGCCGGCGCCCACCAGCAGCAGCTTTTTCTTGCGCGTCGGCAGGCTCATCGCGGGTAGGCTCCGTTGTCGACCGGGATGACCTTGCCGGTCATGTGTCGCATGCCTTCGCCGATCAACAGCAAAATCACTTCGGCCACCCCGCTGGGCAGGATGGGGTCCTTGAGGATTTCCTGGCGCGCATATTCGGCGCGCCGGTACTCGGGGATGGTGTCGTAGATCGCGGTGTCATGAATCAGCGCCGGCGACACGGCGTTTACCCGCACAAACGGCGCGAAATTCCACGCATTGGCTTTGGTCAGACCGATCACCGCCGCCTTGGTGGCGCCGTAGAGGGCATCACAGCTGCCCACCTCCCCTGCCACCGAGGCGATGTTGACGATGCTGCGCGGCGCCTCGTGCTGCATCTCGCGTTCGGCGAAGTCTTTGGAGAGATAGACCAGCGCCTTGAGGTTGACGTTGAGGATTTCGTCGATTTGCTCGTCGCTATACCGGTAAACGCTTTTGCCGTGATAAATACCGGCGTTATTAACCAGCCCGTAAATAGTTGCGTGGCGTTCATACAGCGCGGGGATAAAACCTTTGATAACCGCATTGTCCGCAAAGTCGGCAACCTGCGTTTCCAATACCGCCACGCCATAACGACGCTGCAAAGTAGCCAGGCCCTCGGCGTCCTTATCGGCGGCAATAACGAAATAACCGTCCTCAATTGCTTTTTCCAAGGTCGCCCGGCCAATGCCATTGGCGGCCCCGGTAATAATCAACTTCTTCATGCAACAATCCCTATTGACAAAATTCGTTCATGCGCGCGTAAAACGTGCGATGGTATTCGTACAGCGCCCTTAACTTCGGATGCTCTTCGAACGTCTGCATATCAATCTGCTGTGTAGCCGGCGAAATAATCCGCTCACTGTTTTCGGCGGCCACGTGCCAACTTCTCCAGGTTTTCCACTGAGGAGGACATTCACGTTTCCAGGTCAGCGCATGCGGCAGAAACTCGATATTCAAGTAATCACAGAGTTTACGAATAACGCGTTCGGGTTCGGCCGCCAGGTCATCCGCATTAATCACATACGGTACTTTCCCGGTCAGTTTGGTGACCACACAAAAAATCTCATATAACGCTTTATGCCCGATGGCCTGCATCGGCATATCGGGATGCACCCGATGGTGGGAGATAATGCTGCTGGCGGGCTCGCGAATAAGAAAGATATTGTCTTGCTGCGCCAAAAACCCCACATCAACTTTCAAGTCATCCAGGCAGTGGTAACACATGTCTTTATGAAAGACATTAGTGCGTTCTCTGGCCGTGAGCAGGTGTTGTTTTATGCCCTGATACGTCGTGGGCACACTGTGGTCCCATTCATCCGATGGGATCGCCGAATCCTCGGAAAACGCCATGTGAGCGAAAGGCTCGTGGAAGACCTCGAAATCCCCACGCTCGATGAACACGCGCTCCAACACGGTGGAACGCGAGCGCGGGTGCGCCCATAGCCCAACCATTTTGTTCATGCGATCACCCCGAACTCAGCGGCCAGCAGTGCGTTGAGCGAACGTTTGAACGGCTTGGCCACGGGGCAGAGTCGAACGCAGTAGTCCGCCAGCCGCCGGTGCGCGCTGTTGGCTTCATTGCAGGCGTTGATAAAGGCTTCGTGGTTGCCGAAGTCATACGGCTCGATGCCATCAAGCAAGTAGGCTTCGCAGAAGTACGGGATGCGAATCAGCTTGGCGAAGGTCGAAGGCGGCGGCTCAAGTGCATTCGCCACCGGCAATACCGGTTTGCCGTGGCTTTCGCGCTCGATCAAAAACTCCACCACGTCCGGCGTCAAGGTGTAGCAGGTGGTACTCAGGCCGGTCTTTTCCAGGTGCCAGCAGTGCTTGTTGCCGCGCTCGTCGACATCTATTTTGATGCTGGAAAGCAGGGTCTTGACCGGTACGTTGCAGGCCGTCACCAGCGCCTGTATCTGCTCGTAAATCAGCAATTCGGCCCAGCGCAGCTCTTCGGCGCTCAACGCCAGGCCGCGCTCCGCCGCCTGCAGCGCGAACTCCGGCTGGCAGGAGAAACGCCCGATCATGTAGGTGATCACGTATTTGCAATGACGGGTGTCGATACCGTTGCTGCACGCGGTCGCCATGCCCCGCTGTATCGCCTGGATGCCGGCCTGGAATTGCGAAACGGTGAAGCAGAACGTGATATTTACCGAACCGCCCTGAGCCACCAGGGCTTCGACGGTGGCCAAGCCCTCCAGGCTGCACGGCACCTTGACCATCACATTCGGTGCGAGCTGCTGCAGTTCAAGGCCCCTGGCGGTCATGCGTTCGGTGCAGCGCACATCCACCGGCTCGACCTGGGCGCAAATCCAGCCTTCGGTCTGGGCTGATTGAACCCATAGCGCTGCGAGCGCCGCAGCCCCTTCGATGATCACTTCGTTGTACAGCTTCTTGCGCAGCTCGGCGGGAGACAGACTCGCCAGGTTAAAGCGCGCGGCCCAGTACTCGCGTTTTTCGAGGATAACCGCGGTCACCAGTCGGGGGTTGGTGGTCACGCTGCTAAAGCCTTCGGCGGGCGAGAAAGCATCCGGCATCAACTGTTCTATATAAGCGGTCGCTGCCGGGTACTTATCAAGCAGGTGCTTTTTATAAGGCGCGTATACGGCGGTTGATGAATCCCACCAGACCTCTGAACCGGGGTCATTACGCTTAAGCCGTTCTCTATAACCGAGTGTGTTCACAGCGCCTCCTCCTTGAGTAAGTTCGCTCGTTAATAAGGACCAACAAATCACGCATATCGGAAAACGGTAATGCTCCGGCGTCGGCCAACATCGAGTGCCGTTCCGGCGGACCGAAACCCAGCACACTGATATTGGCGGCCACGGCGGCCTGTACACCGGTAACGCTGTCTTCCACTACCAGGGCGTCACCGACATCAACGTTGTAAGTGTCACAGGCGGTTAAAAACACCAGAGGGTCAGGCTTCCAACGGCCCAATTCATAACAACTGAATATTCGCCCTTCAAAATAAGAAAACAGTCCTGCGAGACGCAGACAATGTTCTATCTTATTGCGCGGCGCACTCGACGCCACGCAATAGGGAATCTCCAGCGCTTGCAGAACTTCAACAATGCCATCGGTAGCTTTCAAGTAGCGCGTCAAGGCATCCAACGCGTGGTGACGAAACTGCGACTCAAACTCGCCACTCAATTCAATGTTCAATACGTGCTGTGCTTCGTGCAGGCACTCCGCGATCTTTCGACCGCGAAAACGCTCGATGTATGTCATACGTTCTAATTGTGCAGTGCCCAATGCCTGGGCATTAAGCAAGGTGATCAACACAGACAGGGTGATCTCTTCGCTTTGCACAAGTACACCGTCGCAATCGAAGATAACCAACTTAGGCATGCCACCAGTGACTGCCACTTTTCCCTGGTCCGGTAGTTCTCCTATAACGGCCGAAAGGCACATAGACATCTCTTATAGGTGGCCCCGCGATGACTTCCGAACTACCAACGGAGCGGGTTGAGGTGTGCCTATAAGACACGTGACGAAAAACCCTGTCAAACGCTTTTGAGCGGTTTTTTAGTATCTTATGGTTATTTCTTATTATTCTTTTATTCCATTTATCACCATGGTTGTAGTCGCTAAAATCACGCCGGTGAACTTCCGTTGCGCGCCGTCAGTCAGCTGCTTGAACTCACGAATTTGAAGGCGGGTGAGCAATGCGCATTTCGTTGGAGCAACAAGTGGCCCTGGTGACGGGGGCCAGTTCCGGAATCGGTGCCGGCGCGGCCAAGGCCCTGGCGCAGGCCGGGGCGGCCGTGGTGCTGAATTACAACAGCCAGGCGGCACCGGCCGAAGCCTTGGCAGAGCAGATCAACGCCGAGGGCGGCCGGGCGATTGCCATCGGCGCCGACGTCTCAAAAGAAGCCGACGTGGAACGGCTGTTCAACCAGACCCTCGAGACCTTCGGCCACCTGGACATCCTGGTGGCCAACTCCGGTATGCAGAAAGACGCCGCAGTGGTCGACATGACCCTTGAGGACTGGAACGCCGTGATCGGCGTCAACCTCACCGGCCAGTTCCTGTGCGCCCGTGCGGCGGTGCGGGTGTTCAAACGCCAGGGCATCCGTGAAGGCGTGTCACGGGCCGCCGGCAAAATCATCCATATGAGTTCGGTGCACCAGTTGATCCCCTGGGCCGGGCATGTGAATTACGCGGCGTCCAAGGGCGGCGTGGAGATGCTGATGCGCACCCTCGCCCAGGAAGTCAGCGAACAGCGCATTCGTATCAACGGCATCGCGCCGGGGGCGATTCGTACCGCGATCAATCGCGCAGCCACCGAAGGCGCAGCCGAAAAGCAGCTGCTGAAGTTGATCCCCTATGGCCGTGTCGGCGATGTGGAAGACGTGGCCAACGCGGTGGTGTGGCTGGCCAGTGATGCCTCCGACTATGTAGTGGGCAGCACTTTGTTTATTGATGGCGGCATGAGCCTGTATCCGGAGTTTCGCGACAATGGTTGATTTGAAAAACGAGCCACAAAGTGCCATCGACGCCCACGGCATCATCGGCGATATGCGCAGTGCCGCCCTGGTGAACGATAAAGGCAGCATCGACTTTTTCTGCTGGCCGGAATTCGACAGCCCCTCGATCTTTTGCTCGCTGCTGGACACCCCCGAGGCCGGCGTTTTCCAACTGACCCCGGACCTGCCCAACGCTCGACGCGAGCAGATCTACCTGCCCGACACCAACGTACTGCAAACCCGCTGGCTCAGTGATGAGGCCGTGGTCGAGATCACGGACCTGCTGGTCATCAGCGAAGAACTCGATGACCTGCCCCTGCTGATTCGCCGGGTCCGCGTGGTCAGCGGCAAAGCCAGCATTCACCTGCGCTGCGCCGTACGCCACGACTATGCGCGCACGCCTACGATTGCGGCCCTGGATAACGGCACGGTGTGCTTTCGCGCCAACGGCCAGCCCGGCCTGCGCCTGTCCGGCAGTCACCCGCTGCAGGTCAAGGACGGGGCCGCTGTGGCGAGCTTTGTGCTGGGCCAGGAAGAAGGAGCCGAGTTCGTGCTCGGTGGCCAGGACGATGAACGCGTGGACAGCAGCTGCACCGACCTGGCGCTGGCCCACACCTTGAAGTTCTGGCGCGGCTGGATCGCGCAATCGAACTATCGCGGGCGCTGGCGTGAAATGGTTAACCGCTCGGCCCTCGCGCTCAAGCTGCTGACCTCGCGCAAACACGGCGCCATTATTGCCGCCGCCACCTTCGGCCTGCCCGAGACGCCGGGCGGCGAACGTAATTGGGACTACCGCTACACCTGGATCCGCGACGCCTCGTTTACCGTCTACGCCTTTATGCGCCTGGGCTTTGTCGAAGAAGCCAATGCGTACATGCGCTGGCTCAAGGGCCGGGTCAGCGACTGCTGCGGCCAGCCGACCAAGATCAATATCCTGTATGGCATCGACGGGCGCCAGGAACTGCCCGAAACCAAGCTGGACCACTTCAGCGGCCACGGCGGCGCGAAGCCGGTGCGCATCGGCAATGAGGCGGTCGACCAGATCCAGCTGGATATTTATGGCGAGTTGATGGACGCGGTGTACCTGGTCAACAAGTACGGCGAGGCCATCTCCCACGAGGGTTGGAAACACACGGTGGAAGTCGCCGATCAGGTCTGCGAGATCTGGAATCAGAAAGATGTGGGCATTTGGGAGATGCGCGGCGAGCAGCATCACTTCCTGCATTCGCGGCTGATGTGCTGGGTGGCCCTGGACCGTGCGATCCGCCTGGCGTACAAGCGCTCACTGCCGGCACCGTTTGCGCGCTGGGACCAGACGCGCCAGGCGATTTACGCCGATATCTGGAGCAACTTCTGGAACGAAGAACGCGGGCATTTTGTGCAGCATATCGGCAGCACGGCCCTCGACGGCTCGATGCTGTTGATGCCCTTGGTACGCTTCGTCGCGGCCACCGACCCGCGCTGGCTCTCGACCCTGGAAGCGATCCAGAAAAGCCTGGTGCGCGATGGCATGGTCTACCGCTACCGCAACGACGACAGCCAGATCGACGGCCTGCAAGGCACCGAAGGCGCATTTGCCGCCTGCTCGTTCTGGTACGTCGAATGCCTGGCCCGTGCCGGCCAAGTCGAAAAGGCCCATCTGGAATTCGAACAACTGCTGCGTTACGCCAACCCGCTGGGCCTGTACGCCGAAGAGTTCGACAGCCAGGCCCGCCACCTGGGCAACACACCCCAGGCCCTTAGCCACTTGGCGCTGATCAGCGCGGCGACCTTCCTGGACCGCAAGCTCCGCGGGGAGAAGACCACCTGGCAACCGTGACCTGCGCTAGACAAGTCAGCGCTTTGTCTTCAAAGACGAAGCGCTGCGTCACAGCTTTGGACTAGAGTTGCAGCACGCCCGCCCCACCTGGAAGCGCCCTCCATGCCGATTCTCTACGTACGCACCGCCATGCTCGACGTGGCCTACGAAGCCCACGGCCCCGTCGACGGCGAGCCGGTAATCCTGCTGCATGGTTTCCCCTACGACCCTCGCGGTTATGACCACATCGCACCGGTGCTGGCCGCGCGTGGTTGCCGGGTGCTGGTGCCGTACCTGCGTGGTTATGGGCCTACGCGGTTTATCAATGAGCAGGTGATGCGTTCCGGCCAGCAGGCGGCGCTGGCCAAGGATTTGCTGGACTTCATGGACGCACTGGCGATTGCGCAGGCCACGCTCGCCGGGTATGACTGGGGGGGTCGCGCCGCGTGTATCGTTGCGGCGCTGTGGCCGCAGCGAGTGCGCGGGCTGGTGACCGGGGATGGCTACAACATCCAGGACATTGCCAAATCCCTTAAGCCGCGTGCTCCGGAAACGGAGCATCGGTTGTGGTATCAGTTCTACTTTCATACCCAGCGCGGTGTGGACGGGCTGACTGCCAATCGCCGTGAACTCTGTGAGTTGTTGTGGTCACTGTGGTCACCGTCCTGGGCCGAGGGGCCGGGCCTGTATGGGCAAACGGCGCCGTCGTTCGATAACCCGGACTTTGTCGAGGTGGTGATTCACTCTTATCGGCATCGCTTCATGTATGCGCCCGGCGACCCCGCGCTGGAAACCATCGAGCAGGCACTGGCGCTGCAACCGGCAATTTCGGTGCCGAGCATTTCACTGTGCGGCGCCGATGATGGCGTGGGCCCGCCGCCGCAGGAGGATGACGACGTGGAACACTTCAGCGGTTTCTACCGGCGCCAGGTGCTGCCCGGCGTGGGCCACAATATTCCCCAGGAGGCACCGCAGGTGACGGTCGCGGCGATCCTTGAGTTACTCGACAGGCGCTAAAGCGCAGCCGGGATTCTGAAGCTGAACACGCTGCCCTGCCCCACCACACTTTCTGCCCAGAGTGTGCCGCCGTGGGCCTGGATAATGCCGTGGGAAATGTACAAACCCAGACCGCTGCCGGTGGGGTTGCCCTCGCGCAAGGTCCAGTAACGCTCAAAGATGTAGGGCAGTTGCGCCGCGCCGATCCCCGAGCCGTTGTCGCACACGCGAAACAGCACCTCGTCACCCGCCGCCTGGGCAATCACCTCGATCGCGCCCCCCAGGTCGGTGAACTTCAGGGCATTGCCCAGCAAGTTGGAAAACACCTGGAACAGCCGCTCCGGGTCGGCCTGGATATGCAGCCCGGGCTGGGCCCGCCAAGTCAGGTTGATGCCCTTGGCTGCCGCCATCGGGTGCCACATCAAACCGAGTTGGTCGAGGGTCGACTGTACCTCCAGCGCTTGCAAGACCACGCGATAACGCCCGGCCTCGATGCGCGAAGTATCGAGTAAATCTTCCAGCAAGGTGTTCATGCGCGACGTAGCGTTCTGCATGGTTTCAATCGCGGTCGTCAGCCGCACGTTGGCCTTGGTGTCGTCGGCGGGCACCATCTTGCGCATCATTCCGCACTGCATCAGCAAAATCGTCAACGGGCTGCGCAGGTCATGGGAAACCACGGCCACCAGTTCATCGCGTGCGCGCACGGCGGCATGTTCACGCTGCACCTGGCGCGCCAGGTCATGTTCAAGGGCATTGCGGCGCAGGCTTTCCACCGCGTGCAGTTCCGAGGCCGACCACTGCAGCGCCTTGCCGTCGACCTGCTGCTTCCACAGCTCAAACGACACGCGCGGGCTCAGCGCCGAGGCCGCCGTTTCCCGCTGCTTGATCGGCTCGCCGCTCCACTGCACGGTGGTCTTGACCTCGGCGCGAAACCACATCACCGCGTTATCCACCGGTTTAGGCAGCCGGAACGCCAACAGGCCGCTGGCGATGCTTTGATAGGCGACCGCCGGCGGGAAATCCGCGCCCAACTGATGGCTGGAGACCACGCCCTTGCCCTGCTGCTGGACCCAGGGATACAGGGCGCGGATTTCATCTTCGCTGGGGCACACGCCAAACCGGTGCAACCGCTCCTCCACCAGGATGGCCAGGCCATCGGCGGCCGTCAGGTTCAGCAGGGTCTGAGCACTCGGCTGCAGGCTTTCCATCACGTCGCACGTCTCAAGCGCCATGGCGCTGACCAATGCGTCGATCATCGTGGTTTTTTCCTGCTGCTGACGCCGGGCGTCCTGCTCCTGGAGCAAGGTGATCTGCATCGAGAGCAACTGACCAATGCTGGTGCAGGCCGTACGCAACTCATGGGGCACCCGCAAGGGTTCGCGGTGGCCGCAGGTGATCAGGCCCCACAATTGCTCGTCCTTGAGCAGTGAGATGCTCATCGAGGAGCGCACGCCCATGTTTTTCAGGTAATGGCAGTGCACCGGCGAGACACTGCGCAGCACCGCGAAACTGAGGTCCAGGGCCTGGCCGGTGTCGGGGCGCAAGGCCGGCAAGATCGGCACCGGCGTGTAGGCGGCATCCGGAATCACCCGAATCCAGTTCAAGCGATACAGCTCGCGGGCCTGGGGCGGGATATCCGAGGCTGGGAAACACAGGTCCAGGTACGGCTGCATGCCGTCGGTGAGGGATTCGCCGATCACCTTGCCGTGGCCCTCCTGTTCGAAACGGTACAGGGTGACCCGGTCATAGCCGGTCAATGCGCGGATCTCGGTGACGCAGATCTGGTACAGCCCATCGAGGGTCTTGGCCGACTGCAGGCGGCGCAGGGTTCGGGCAACGTGCAGCGCTGCGGCATGCCGGGGCGTCACGGCGCGCTCCAGCTCCAGAAACAGCAGACCCTGATGGCGGTGCAGCAACGCGTCGAACAGCTCTCCGTTGAGCGTCACCGGGTACAGTTCGTCTTCATCGGCATCCAGGCTCGCCAGCGCCAGGCGCACCTGGGCCAGCGCATCTTCGCCGATCAGACTGCCCAGCGCCTGGCCGCACAGCGACGCGGCGCCCAGGCCCAGTTCGGTATTAACGTTGGTGCTGGCCTGCAGCACTACCAGCGTCGGCTCACTAAGGGTCAGCAGCAGCCCGTGGGGCTGGATGGAACCGGGAATATGAATAGGCTCGCTGGCACAATCGTCCCGCAGAGGGTCGGCGCCGGTCGCAGGCAATGGTTTCATGAGCAACGTCACGCCGGGGGCGGAGGGAGTAGCGGGGCAGGGCCAAGGGCTCACTGCGCAAGGTAGTCCGCCAACATAGCACCTTGGTCCAACTGTGTACGTTTTCGTTCAGGCCGGGTCGCAGAACCGCTCGCGGTAGGCTTGGGGCGTGACCTCCAGGGCCCGCATGAAACTGCGGCGCAACGTCTCTTCACAGCCAAAACCGCATTGCACGGCGATGCGCTTGATCGACGCGTTGCTGTCGGCCAGTTGTCGGCGTGCGGTTTCGACGCGGATCAGTTCGACGGCGCGGGCGGGCGTCTGGCCGGTTTCGGCGCGGTAGTGGCGCACAAAGCTGCGTTCGCTCATCCCGGCCTGGGCCGCCAGGGTCGAAATGTTCAGCTCGAGGGTAAGGTTCTCCGCGATCCAGGCGTGCAGTTCAGCGAAGCGGTTGCCGTCTTTTTGCAGGGACAGCGTCACGCTGAATTGCGACTGGCCGCCAGGGCGCTTGAGGAACACCACCAGGTGCCGCGCCACTTCCAGGGCCACGGCGCGGCCCAGGTCTTCTTCAACCAGGGCCAGGCACAGGTCGATGCCGGAGGTTACACCGGCGGAGGTCCACACCGAGCCTTGCTGGATAAAGATCGGGTTGGACTCCACAGTCAGCGCGGGAAACTTGCGCGCCAGTTCTTCGCAGCGCGTCCAGTGGGTGGCGACGCGGCAGCCATCGAGCAAGCCGCTGGCGGCCAGCAGGAAAGCGCCGGTGCACACCGAGGTCATGCGCCGGGTGTGCCGGGCCTTGTCGCGCACCCAGTCCACCAGTGCCGCGTCTTCGGCGGCGCCGTATACCCCCCAGCCACCGGCGATGACCAGGGTGTCGCACGGCGTGTCGACGGCGGGCAGCGGCTGCGCCACCAGGGCCAGGCCGGCTGAGGTCATCACCGGTTGCTCCTGGGCGGCAATCACTGAAACGGCGTAAGGCAATGGCAGGCCGCGCTGGCGGGCCAGGTCATTGGTGGAGGCAAACACCTGCAACGGCCCGGTCACATCGAGCACTTGGGCGTTATCAAAAGCGAGGACGTGGACGATTCGGGTCATGATTGGCGTGATTTGTGGGCTCAATGGCGTATTCGCCAAAGCCTAGGCCCCTAGAGTGAAGCCGTCCACCCCTTTATCGGAGCTTCGTTCATGACCTTGCACATCGGTTTTCTGTTGTTCCCCGGCATTCAGCAACTGGACCTGACCGGCCCTTATGACGTGCTGGGTTCACTGCCGGACGTGAAGTTGCACCTGGTATGGAAGGACCTGGCGCCGATCACCTCCAGCACCGGCCTGGTGTTCACACCGACCATGACCTATGCCGACTGCCCTGCCCTGGATGTGATCTGCGTACCTGGCGGTTCGGGCGTCGGCGCGTTGATGGAAGACCCGCCAACCCTGGACTTCCTCAAGGCCCAGGCACAGACCGCACGCTACCTGACCTCGGTGTGCACCGGCTCGCTGGTGCTCGGCGCGGCGGGTTTGCTGCGCGGGCGCAAGGCGACCACGCACTGGGCCTACCACGACATGCTGGCGCCCCTCGGCGCGATCCCCGTGCAAGACCGCGTGGTCCGCGACGGCAACCTGTTGACCGGTGGCGGCATCACCGCCGGTATCGACTTTGCCCTGACCCTGGCAGCCGAGCTGTACAGCGAAGCGGCGGCGCAACTGGTGCAGTTGCAGATCGAATACGCACCGGCGCCGCCGTTCGACTCGGGCAGCCCGGACAGCGCACCCCAGCATGTGCTGGACGAGGCCAACAAGCGCACCGCCGAATCGCGCAAGACCCGGGGTGAGATTGTGGCGCGGGCGGCCGCTCGGCTGGGCTGACCCGCTGTCAGCTCGGGCGAGACATCAGCGCCAGGCGCACGGCCAGCACCATCAGCACCGTCGCCAGGCCCCATTTCTGTAGCCTGGCGGCTTTTGCGCGCTTGGCAAAGACCCGGCTCAGCGCACCGCCGAAGGTGCCCAACAGCGCGTGGAATACGGCGGCGATCAAGGTCAGGATGCCGCCAAGCAGCATCAACTGCAGAGCAATAGAGCCCACCTCGGGCTTTACGAACTGTGGCAAAAACACCACAAAAAACAGCAACGCCTTGGGGTTGAGCACGCTATTGAGCATGGCCTGCAGGAAGACCTGACCCAGGGGCACACGACTGATGTGGGCAGTGTCCAGGGCAGGGCTTTTCTGCAAGGTTCTAAACACCAGCCACAGCAGGTAGAACACCCCCGCATAACGGATCAGGTCGAACGACGGCGGCCAACTGGCGACTACGGCGGTCACGCCGGTGGCGGTCAATACCGTCAGCAGCAGATCGGCCACGGTGATGCCCAGGGCCGAGGCCACCCCGCCGCGCCAGCCATGGGTCACACCATGGGTGATGACGAACGCCATATTCGGCCCCGGTGATAACAGCAACAGCAGAACAGCGCCGGAAAAAACCGCCAGGGTTGCAGGCTCGATCATGCTCACTTCATCCGCCGGGAAAGCCTGCAGGTTAATCCGCACCTACAGAGGCAAACAAAAAATTGTGCTGGATACATTGCTCACGGGTAATTGCTCAATGCCACGGCGTTGTTCCGCGTGGTCGAGAAAAACCGCGCCCAAACCCACTACACACGCTTCTGCGCGACCGCTGGCCGCGGCTATCAGAGGCCGACGTCAGCGGTGAATTGCTTGAGCGCCTGCAAGTGTCCGGGGGCTACACCCAGACCCAGTCGCTGAAGAAAATCGACAGCCCCCTCGAAGGCGGTAGCTGCAGCACTTACCTACCGCGCCACAGGCTGCGGATGTGGCGCGCGCCTGGCATACCGCCTCGACACCGGGACGCTGTCACTCAACGGCAACAGTTTGTTTGATAAAACCGATTACAACACTCTCGGCACAGCCTCCTGGAGCAACTTTCACGGTGAAAAGCACAATTTCACGATGAGTTTGAAAAGCAACTTATGATCCGGCGAAACCCCCGCTGGCAGGGCACTTAGTGCACCTTCCTACCCCCTGTTTGTCCCCCAATCCCGCCGCTGTTTGAAAAAGGTTTTTCCTTTAAGCAGGAAAAATCCTGCATTTGTTCCTACACTCAAAAACACGCCCTATTACCCGAGTGTTCGGACAAGGAATGTCAATAAAATGCCGCAAAAAAGACTGATTAACCTGTCTAGCACGCCACCTCCGCGCCAATGTCAATTAGTTGACAAAGCAGAAAAGGAAACACTCCTTTAGCCACTACCCCGCAAATTCCCTTCAAATGGGCAGCTGTTTCTGTCTGCGCATTTGGATTGATAGTTGCGTATTACCCAGAGTAGTCGTAGTTCGAATTGCCCTCTAAAGCAGCCTTCTGCTTTATTGAACAAACAACCGAACAGCAGAGTCTGGAGTGCAATGAGGGATGTTTTATGCGAGAAAAGTCGTCCGTCGACAGCCTGTTTTTAACGCGCGCCGGTTTTGTTGAGTTCTTTGTTGTTTTTATCAAATTGATCCATGGCCTGAGCGCCATACTGCCGCCTCTGGTACTGGTGATTTTCATCGACCCGATGGACCCGGAGCTGCGTGCCCACTTCATCGGGCTGCTGGTGTTTTTCGCGGTCCTGACCATCATTCTGTTCCAGGCCCTGGGCATTTATTCCGAGGAGCTGTTCAGCAATCGCCTGCGCCTGAAAACCAAAGTCAAAGCCTGGTCGGCGGCGTTTTGCATCCTGCTGTTCATGTACCAGATCCTGCTGTTTTTCCCGCAATTGACCCCACGCAACCTGGTGGCCTGGTACTTCGCCAGCCTGCTGCTGTTCTGCCTCGAACGCCTGCTGATGCTGCGCCTGTACCGCAAGCTGATGCGCGCCGGCAAATACCTGCAACGCACGGTGATCCTGGGCTTTACCGACACCGCCGTGCACGTCGCCGACCACCTGCAGCGCAACGGCGATATCCGCTCCGGCCTGATCGGTTTTATCGACGACCGCACCGAGCGCATCCCCAAGGAACTGAGCAGCCTGCCTTTGCTGGGCAACACCCGCGACCTGGAAAAGCTGATTCGCGCCGAGCAGGTCAACCAAGTGATGATCTGCCTGCCGTGGGCCGCCGAGCAGCGCATCCACGGGCTGGTCAACCGCCTGCGGCAGCTGTCGGTGAACGTGATGCTGGTGCCCGACATGGCTGCCCTGCGCTACGGCCACAGCCATATCACCGACGTGGGCGGCATCTTGATGTTCAACACCTCGCAACTGCCGCTGCGAGGCTGGTCGCCAGTGATCAAGCGCTGTGAGGATTTGCTGCTGGCGAGCATCGCGCTGGTGTGCCTGTCGCCGGTGATGCTGGCGACGGCGGTTGCGATCAAGCTGGACTCCAAGGGCCCGGTGCTGTTTCGCCAGAACCGCTATGGCTACAACGACAATGAAATCCGCGTGTTCAAGTTCCGCTCGATGTTCACCGAACAGAGCGACTTCACCGCCGAGCGCCAGACCACCCGCCACGACCCGCGCATCACCCGAGTGGGCCGCATCATCCGCAAGACCAGCATCGACGAGCTGCCGCAACTGTTCAACGTGCTGCTGGGCAACATGTCCATGGTCGGCCCGCGCCCGCACGCCACGGCGACCAAGGCGGCGGGGGTGCCGTTTGAAGTGGCGGTGAGCGAGTACAGTTCGCGCCACCGGGTAAAACCCGGGATTACCGGCTGGGCGCAAATCAACGGTTACCGGGGTGAAACCGACACCCTGTTCAAGATCCAGAAACGTGTCGAGTACGACTTGGAGTACATCTCCAAGTGGTCGGTGTGGTTTGACTTGTACATCGTTTTCATGACGGTCCCGGCCGTCCTTTCCACCAAGGAAGTCTATTGATGAACACGCTCAACGGATTAATTCCCTGCATCATTTCCGGTGGTTCGGGCACGCGGCTGTGGCCGGTGTCCCGGCAGAACATGCCCAAGCCGTTCATGCGCATGCGCGATGGCCAGAGCCTGTTGCAGAAAACCTTCCAGCGCGCCGCCAAACTGCCCGGCGTGGAAAGCGTGTTGACGGTGACCAACCGCGATTTGCTGTTTCGCACCCTGGACGACTACCGCCTGGTCAACAAGGCCCACCTGCCCCTGGACCTGCTGCTGGAGCCGTTCGGCCGCAACACGGCCGCAGCAATTGCCGTGGCGGCGCTGCATGTGCAGGAGCATTTCGGCGGCGACGCACAGTTGCTGGTGATGCCGGCCGACCATTTGATCCTCAATGAGGTGGCGTTCGCCGAGGCCGTGACCCAGGCCCGTGAGCTGGCCGAAGCCGGCTACCTGGTGACCTTCGGCATCCAGCCCGATCACCCGGAGACCGGCTTTGGCTACATCGAGCAAGGTGAGCCGCTGAGCCACGGCAACCGGGTCAAACGCTTCGTCGAAAAACCCGACCTGGCCACCGCCCAAGGCTACCTCGACGGCGGCAAGCACTTATGGAACGCCGGCATGTTTTGCTTCAAGGCCAGCGCCCTGGTGGATGAGCTGACCACCCACGCCCCGGACGTACTGGAAGCCGCCCGCGCCGCGCTGGAACATAGCCAGAGCCTGCAGAATAAAACCTCGCGTCAGCGTGAACTGGAGTCAGAGGCATTCGGCAGCGCGCCGGATATTTCCATCGACGTGGCCCTGATGGAAAAGTCCCAGCGAGTGGCCGTGGTGCCCTGCGACATCGGCTGGAGCGATATCGGCTCGTGGGAAGCGCTGCGTGCGCTTACCCCAAGCGACGCGCATGGCAACCAGGTCAATGGCGAAGCGATTTTGCATGACGTGCACAACTGCTACATCGACTCGCCCAAGCGCGTACTCGGCGCGGTGGGCGTGCACGACCTGATCATCGTCGACACCCCCGACGCGCTGCTGATCGCCGATGCCAAACGCAGCCAGGATGTGCGCTACATCGTCGCCGAACTCAAGCGCCAGAACCATCCGGCGTACAGCCTGCACCGCACCGTCACCCGGCCGTGGGGCACCTACACGGTGCTGGAGGAAAGCAGCCGCTTCAAGATCAAGCGCATCGTGGTCAAGCCCCAGGCTTCGCTGTCATTGCAGATGCACCACCACCGCAGCGAGCACTGGGTGGTGGTCAGCGGCGCCGCGCAGATCACCAACGGCGAGCGCGAATTCCTGATCAACGCCAACGAGTCCACCTACATTCCGGCCGGGCACAAACACCGCCTGACCAACCCTGGCATCATCGACCTGGTGATGATCGAAGTGCAGAGCGGCGAGTACCTGGGCGAGGACGACATCGTGCGCTTTGACGACATCTACGGGCGTGCGCCCGCAGAAGTGAAAAAATGATATGCGCACGTCACTGATCATCCCGACCCGTAACGCCTCCAGCCACTTGGCACGCCTGCTGCCGGCGCTGAAGATGCAAACCCTGCAACCGGACGAGATGCTGGTGGTGGACAGCGCCTCCAGCGATGACACCGTGGCGCGCTTTCGCGCATTCGGTGCACGGGTCGAAGTGATCGACGCCCGCGACTTCAACCACGGCGGCACCCGACGCTGGGCCAGTGAACAGGTGAGTGGCGATGCGCTGCTCGTGATGACCCAGGACGCCATCCCCGCCACCCCCGAGACCTTCGCCAACTTGCTGGATGAATTGCAGCAGGACCCGCTCAACGGCGTGGCCTACGGCCGCCAACTGCCGCATCCCGATGCCGGCGTGCTGGGGGCGCAGTCGCGGCACTTCAACTACCCGGAACAGAGCCGCAGCAAAACCCTGGCGGATGCGCCGGAACTGGGGATCAAGACCTGTTTCAGCTCCGACTCGTTCTCCGTCTACCGGCGCAGCGTGCTGCAAGCGGTGGGCGGCTTTCCCGCCGACGTGATCGGCAGCGAGGACGCCTTTGTCGCGGCGCGCATGCTGCTCGAAGGCTACAAGGTGCGCTACGCCGCCACGGCGCTGGTGCATCACTCTCACGATTACAAACTGATGGATGAGTTTCACCGCTACTTCGACATCGGCGTGTTCTACGGCCGCGAGCCGTGGATCAAGCAAGCCTTTGGCGACGCGGGAGGCGAAGGCAAGCGCTATGTGCTGGCCGAACTCGCCGCCTTGCGCAAAGCCGGTGCCCTGCACCGCGTGCCCGAAGTGCTGGTGCGCAGCGCGTTCAAATTGCTCGGCTACCGGCTGGGCCACTTGGAACGTCGTCTGCCACTGTCTCTGAAACGGCGCATCAGCATGTTTCCCGGTTATTGGAGGTAGCAGCATGACGTACAGGAAGTCCCCCTTGATCCAACGCAGCCTGCTTGTCCTGGCCATGCTGGCCGTGGCCGCCTGCAATACACCTGCGCGCATCGTGCCGCCGGACGACCAGGCCGTCGAAGACGGCAAGCGCGCCCTCGACCAGCTCGCCCAGTTGCCGCCGGCGGTGGAACGTATCCGCATCGGCGACCAACTGCGCATCGTGCGCGACGCCGGCGAGATGCCGACCCTGTCGGCGTTCAACGTCAGCACCATCTACGAGCTGACGCTGTATACGGTGCAGACCGACGGCAAGATCAACTACCCGTTCCTGGGCCCGATCCAAGTGGCGCGGCGCACGCCCGCCGAGGTGGCTGCCGACCTGACCAAAAGCCTCGCGCCGGTGTACCGCGAGCCGCGTGTGACGGTGAACATCAACCAGGCGCCGGGCAACTCGGTGATCGTCGGCGGCGCGGTGAATAACCCGACGGCGGTGCAGATCGCCACGGCCAACACCCTGGAACAGGCGATTATCGGCGCCGGTGGGGTGAACCCGTCGGGCAACGCGAGCATGGTCGCGCTGCTGCGCGAAGACGCCCAAGGCGCTTACCACGCCTATTTCCTGGACTTCAGCCAATACCTCAAGACCGGCCCCAACGGGCGCAAACCCGTACAACTGCAACGCGGCGATGTGGTGTTCGTGCCCAAATCCAACGTCGGCGAGCGCATCCAAGGGGTGGATACCTACTTGAACCAACTGATCCCGTTCACCAAGTCCATTGGGGTTGGCTACAACTACACCCGAACCAGCGGCGGCAATAACTAAAGGAGCGACATCCCATGATCGAGATCCGTTCTTTTCGTGATCTTCTGCGCCTGTTCTTCATCTTCCGGCACGAGTTCAAACTGGCGGCCATTGCGGCGCTGGTGATCATTTTGCTGGGCGCCTTTTTGCTGCCGGCCAAGTACGAATCCACCGCACGCCTGCTGGTGAAACCTGGGCGTGATTCAACGCTGCCGATCGAGATCAGCAACCGCCAGGCGCTGGTGATGCCCAGCACCCAGCGCGACCCGATTGTCGACGAAGAGCGCCTGCTGACCGGGCGCCCGATCGTGCGTGCGGTGGCCGAGCACTACCTGGAAGTGATCGACAACGCGCCGCCGCCCGAAGGGTTCTTCAAGCGCGTCAAGTACACCGTCAAAAGCGCGGTGGGCGCGGTATTCGACGGCTTGCGCGTGGTGCTGGAAACCGTCGGTGTGGTTGAAAAAACCACCCCCGTGGAACGCCTGGCCGCCAGCCTGGAAAAGAGCTTTGAGGTGAGCCACGCCGCCGGCTCCACGGTGATGGATATCACCTTCACCTGGGGCGACCCGGAGATTGCCCAGGCGGTGGTCAAGGACTGGGTCGAGACCTATATCAACGAACGCACCCAGGCCCTGGGGCGCAAGAGCCTGTATGCCTTCTATGAAGGCCAGGCGGCAAACAGCGCCACCGAGATCAAGAGCTACAAGGAACAGATCCTCACGCACCTCAACCAGATCGGCGCGGCGAGCATCACCGACCGCCTGGAAGATTTGTCCGAGCGCATCAACGTGCTGCGTGGCGAAGTGTTCAACACCACGCGCCTGATCGCCTCGTCCGACAGCGCGATCCAGAGCACCCGCAACCAGCTCAAGGGCCAGCCCAAGGAAGTAACCACCGTTCGCCAGATCGCGCTGAACCCGCAGCAGCAGGATTTGCGTCGCTTGCTTAACCAGAAGCTGCTGGAAAAAGCCGACATGATGCGCACCTACACCGACAACGCGCCGCCGGTCAAAGCCCTGGATGCGTCGATCCGGGCGATGCAGGGCATGGTCGCCAGCGAGAGCAACACCGTGCAAGCCTCGGAAAACCGTGCGCCGAACACCCTGGAAATCCACTTGCAGCGGGTGCTGCTGGATGAGTCGAGTAACAACCTGGCGCTGCGTACCCAACTGGTGCAACAGCAGAAGCAACTGGCGAACCTGGAGGGTCAACGCAAGGAAGCCCTGGAGATTGAACCGGAACTGGCGCGCCTCTCCCGCGAGCTGAATACCACCGAGCGCAACTACGCGTTGTACGTAGACAACCTGGAAAAATCGCGCATCGACCGTGAGCTGGACAACAGCCAGATCAGCAACATCGCCGTGATCGAAGAAGCCACCCTGAACCCCGGTCGCATCTTCCCGAAAACCCTGGTGATGCTGTTTTTGGCGATCCCGTTTGCGATCGTCGTCGGCCTGCTGGTGATCTACCTGTGCTACCTGCTCGACCAGCGCATCCACGACGGCGGCCTGGTGGAACGCAAGTTCGGCCTGCCGCTGTGGACTACCCTGCCGGAGCTGGACACCACCACCGCGCAAAGTACCAACGCCTTCCATGCGAGCATCTACCGGCTGTACAGCCTGTTGCAGCCGGCGCGCATCGCCGAACAGGGCCTGGTGCTGGGGCTGACCTCGGCGCGGCATGGCGAAGGGGTGACCTTTGTGGTGGAGCAACTGCGCCTGTTGCTGCGTGAGAACGGCATCAATGTACGGGTCGGCGGGCTGGAAGCGGCGGCGCCGGGCGAAGTGGTGCTGCTGGACGCCTCGGCGCTGCTGGACAACCGCGATGCGTTTATTACCCTGCGCCGCGCCGACCTGATCGGCTTGGTAGTGGAAGCGCGCAAAAGCACGGTGCCGGTGGTGGAGCACGCGCTGTCGATCCTCAACACCGCGTTCGGCAAGGTGGACGGCATCATCATCAACCGCCGCAAGTTCGAAGTGCCGAGCAAAGTGCTGCGCACCATCGCCAAATACCGAGGAGCGGTCTGATGCGTATCGCCTTGCTCGCGCCCTTGCCGCCGGAAAAAAACGGGATCGCCGACTACGCGAACCACTTCCGCACGGCGCTGGAACAACTCGGTGTAACGGTGTTGACGCCGCTGACCGGGGTGGCGAGCAACTCGCAGGCGATCAAACAGGCGGTCGCCACCTTCAACTGGCACAGTGTGGACCTGGTCCACGCCGAGCTGGGCGGCGGGCGTCTGGGGGAATTTCTGGCCCTGCGCGAACTGCGCAAGGCTTACTCGCACCTGCCACTGACCGCCACCGTGCACGACCCGGAGCGCATGGTGTGGCGGCGTGAGCAACTGCCGTTTCCGCTGAACCTGCTGGAGCGCCTGCCCAGCCCGTTGCCCCAGGCGGCGGTGGTGCTGGCCGACCCGCTGACCTTGCGCGAAGAACGCCAGGTTGCCAAGGGCCTGAGCCGGCTGGTGACCCTTACCCGCCTGGGCGCTGATTGCCTGAGCCAACGCATGCAATTGCCGCCCGGCAAAGTGGCGGTGATCAACCACGCCAACCTGTCTGTGCCACCGGCGCCGCTGCCCACCCTCGATACCCTGCGCCTGCTGTACTTCGGGTTTATCTATCGGGGCAAAGGCATCGAAGACCTGGTGCAGGCCCTGGCCAATGTGTTCGAACAGGCCCCCGAATTGCGCGACCGTGTACGCCTGACCCTGGCCGGCGGCACCGCCGCGGAAATGGCGTTTGGCGCCGGTGGCAATTATCTGGAACAACTGCAGCGTCAGATCGACGCGCTCGGGCTGACCGACGCTATCGACTGGCGGCTGAACCTGCCGGCCGACGAAATCGCCCAGACCATCCAGGCCCACCATGCGATGGTGCTGCCCTACCGCGAATCGAAAAAACTCGGCCTGCTGGGGCGCCAGCGCGGCACCAGCGGGGCGCTGTCCTGGGCCACCGCCTGCGGGCGCGGCGCGATCACCTCCGATGCGCGGGCGTTTGCCGAAGAAGTCGCCAGCGGCAACGGCGCCATCTACCCCGAAGGCGATGTGGCCGCACTGAGCGAGCAACTGCTGCGCCTGGCGCGCACCCCTTCGCTGGCGCGGGATTGGGCCGAGCGCGCCGGGGAAATCGGCCGTGAACGCCTGTGGCCACTGACCGCGCAGAAGTTCGCCGAGCTGTTTGGCGAGGCGATCAAAGGAGCCCACCATGGCGCGTAAACGCACCTGGCTGGCCACCCTCGCGGTGGTTGCCGCCATGGGACTCACTGCATTTTTGTGGGGGCGCCAGGCGGATGCCGAAAACCATGTGCTCAAGGGCAACAAGGTCGTGGTGTGGAAAGACTTTCTGGGGGTGAACGCGCAGTTCCTGTGGTTCAGCCCTGCGCGTTATCAGATGCAGATCGACCGTCTCAAAGATCTCGGCCTGGAGTGGGTGCGCCTGGACCTGCACTGGGACCAACTGGAACCGGTGGAAACCCAGTACCAGGTCGCGACACTCGATCAACTGGTGGGCAAGCTGCAAGACAACCAGCTCAAGTCGGTGTTCTACCTGGTGGGCTCGGCGCCCTTCGCCACCACCGCGCCGGTCGGTGCGCCCTACCAGGACCAGTACCCGCCCAAAGACCCGAATGTGTTCGCCAACCGCATGGCGCTGTTGTCGCAACGCTACCCCAGCGTCAACGCCTGGCAGGTGTGGAATGAACCGAACCTGCTGGGCTTCTGGCGCCCGGTAGCGGACCCGGCCGGCTACGCCACGCTGCTCACAGCCACCGCCGCGGCACTGCGTGCGGTCGACCCGAGCAAGCCGGTGGTGGCCGCCGGCATGGCGTTCTTCAGCGAGATGCCCAACGGGCAGACTATGTTCGACGCGCTCGGCGCCCTCGGCCTGGCGAGTTTGAACACCACCGTGTCCTACCACCCCTACACCCAACTGCCCGAAGGCAATGACCCGGCCAACCTGGACTTTATCGCCAAGACCAGCGCCCTCAACCAGGCCCTGCGCAATGGCGGCGTGAACACCCTGTGGAGCACCGAGTGGGGCTGGTCGACCTACCCCGGGCCCAAAGACGCCCAGGACATCATCACCCGTCAAGGCCAGGCCGATTACATCCTGCGCCGCCTGGCCCTGATGAGCGCGATGGATTACGACAAGATTTTCCTGTTCACCCTGAGCGACCTTGACCAGCGCGCCAGCGTACGCGACCAGTTCTATGGCTTGCTCGATATTGATGCAAACCCCAAGCCTGCCTACACCGCACTGAAAAACTTCCTCAACGTGAGCGGGCCGACGCTGACCCCCGCCGACCCGCCCGGCGCCGACCAGTTGCCGGGCGGCCTGTTCAGCATCGGCTGGACCCGCGCCGACGGGCGCAAGCTGTGGTTTTTCTGGTCGGCCGAGGGCGGCAACGCGCACTTACCCGGGCTGGCCGGCGCCACCTTGTATGACCCGCTGCGCGGCACGCAAACGCCGGTTAGCGGCACCAACGGACTGACTGTACCGGTCAAGCCGAACCTGCAAATTCTGTTATGGGACTGAGGTCTGCCATGCGTATTTTATGGATCCTGCCCTACTCGCCCTGGCCCGCCACCAGCGGCGGCAAAACGCGCCAGTTCCACCTGCTGCGCAGCCTGGCTGCGCGTGGCCATCGGATCACCTTGTTGCTGCATGACAAACACCCGGTGTCGCTCACCGACCGCCAGGTACTGGAGGGGTTTCTCGAACAGCTGATCATCCTGCCGCGCCGCCCGCTGCGCAGCGTCACCACCCTGCTGGCCGGGCTGTTTGCGCCCTACCCGTTGCTGGCCAGCGTGAACGGCCTGGCGGGCGAATTGCAGGACACATTCAATTGGTTGCTCAACGACCATTGGGACGTGGTGCAGATCGAGCACAGCTACAGCTTCCAGCCTTACGAAGACACGCTGGCGCGCAAATCCCAGCCTTTTGTGCTGACCGAGCACAACGTCGAATCAGCCCTAGGCGCCGCCACGTACGACCGTTTTGCGCGCTGGGCGCTGCCGTTTGTTCGCTACGATCAATGGCGCTACACCCGCTGGGAACGCCGGGTGATGCGCCAAGCCACTCAGGTGGTGGCGGTCACCGAGAGCGATGCGCAAGTGCTGGCCAAGATCGCCGGCAAACCGGTGCCGGTGGTGGTCAACGGCGTGGACTGCGACCACTTCGCCGCCGCCCGCCCGGACCCGTCGGCACGGCGGGTGTTGTTCCTTGGCAACTATGAATATGCGCCGAACGTCGATGCCATCGAATGGGCACTGGACGAGATCTTGCCCAAGGTCTGGGAGCGCTGCCCGGATGCGCGCATGAGCGTGTGCGGTTTCGGCATGCCGGGCAGTTGGCGCGAACGCTGGCCGGACCCGCGTATCGAATGGCAAGGGTTTGTGCCCAACCTGTTGAACCTGCAGTCGAGCTGTTCGGTGTTTCTGGCGCCGCTACGCCATGGTGGCGGTTCCAAGCTCAAAGTGCTGGAAGCGCTGGCCGCCGGACTGCCCTTGGCGAGCACCGCGCAAGGTGTGTCCGGGCTGGACCTGGTGGAGGGCCTGGACTACCTGGGCGGCCAGACCGCCGCCAGCCTGGCCGACGCCGTGGTGCGCCTGCTGCAGTTTCCCGATGCCGCCGCGCCCATGGGCGAAGCCGGCCGCGCCTATGTGCGGCGCGCTCATGACTGGAGCGTCGCCGCCAGCCAACTGGAGCAGGTGTACGTAAGCCTTGCGCCGCAAAAGCAAAAGGCGCCGGTATGCGTATAGGCTTGGATTACCGCACCGTCGGCACCTCGCCGCAATCGGGCATCAGCCGCCAGGTGTATGCACTGGAAAGCGCCCTGTACAGCTTGCCCGGCATCGAGCTTGAACGGTTTACCGTGGCGCCACTGGGCGATGAAACCCGTTTGCAGGCCCACTGCCCGGAATGGGGCTGTGCCAAAACCGCCATGCACCAGCCGCAGAATCGCCTGCGTTTCGAAGCCGGCTTTTTGCCGCGTGCCTTGCGTGAGCAGCATATCGACCTGTACATCAGCACCTTCAATATGGGCTTGCCGTTGCCCCCTAAACCCAAGGGCTTGCGCACGGTGGTGCTGCTGCATGATCTGTTTCAGATCACCTTGAACAACTACCACGCCAACCGCTTGAAGGCGCTGATCTACAAGACCAGCGATCGCCTGTCGATTGCCTACGCGGTGCACAGCGCCGACCGTATCTGGACGCCCTCGCAGTACAGCGCCGACGAAACCGCACGGCTGTTTCCCAAGGCGGCGGGCAAGATTCGTGTGCTGCCCAACCAGGTCGACGGCTTTGCCGAACTGGCGGCAGACCTGTCCGCCCGCCAACTGCCGCAGCGCTACTGGCTGCTGGTGGGCACCCGCGAGCTGCGCAAGAACGTGCCGTTTCTGGTGGACGCCTGGCAGCAGGCGCGGCGCCAGTCCCCCGCTGTGCCGGAGTTGGTGCTGGTAGGCAGCCTGGAGCATTTGCCCGAAGCCCAGCGCGTACTGCCGGGGATTCGCGCGCTGAGCGGCGTGTCGGATGCCGAGTTGCACGCGCTGTACCGCCACGCCTCGCGGCTGTGGCAACCCTCGTATGCCGAGGGCTTTGGCCTGCCGGTAATCGAAGCGCTGAGCGTCGGCACGCCGGTCGCAGTGGCCAGCGGTACGTCGCTGGATGAAGTCACCCCGCCGTCGGCGCCACGTTTTTCGCCCACCGACGGTCCAGCGCTGGTGCAGTTGATGGTCGGCCTGGCGGACCCCTCCGACGAAGATTCCCCCGAACAACGGCGCCAGTGGGCGGAGCGCTTCAACCATCACGCCTATCGCCGACGCCTGGCCGAACTGATCGAGGAACTGCAGTGAAAGCGAACCTGGCAAGCCTCGTTGCGATCCTCTTCGGCCTGTTGTTCGGCGCAGTGGCCCTGTTGCTCTCACCGGCCAAGGCGTTCCTCGCCGTGGTCGGCCTGGCGGGCGCGGTGACCATCCTGCGCTTTCCGTTCTGGGGCTTGTTGCTGTTTGCCTTTGTGGCGACGTTCATGCCGTTTTCCACGGTCAACCTGGGCATCCGCAGTACCGTCAGCGAGGCGATCCTGGCCCTGACCTGGGGCGCGATCCTGTGGCACGGCTTCCTGGCGCGCCTGCCCGATACCCCGGGCCTGGCGCGACGCCCCACCGACCAGATGCTGTTGTGGCTGATGCTGTTCAGCGTGTTCCCGTTCATTGTCGGCCAGGTCACCATCCAGGCCGACACCAGCGGCGTGGCCAACTGGCTGCGCTGGCTGCTGAACCTGTCCGGGGTGTTTATCGCCGCCCGGTTGCTGGTGGATCAAAAACACCGCGAGTCCCTGGTAATCGCCCTGTTGCTCGGCACCCTGGCAATGCTGGTGCTGTCGATTGCGGTGTTTGTGCGCACGCGCTCCGGGGCCGGGATCGCGCCGATCCTGGCCCTGTTCAACTACGCCAACTTCGACATGCTGAAATTCGGTCTGGAGGCCATGTCCTCACGCATGGGCTCCCCGTGGACCCACCCGAATGCCATCGGCGGGATCATGGCGCTGCTGCTGCCCCTGGCTTTCTGTTTCGGCATGACCGAGCAAGGCTGGAAACGCGCACTGGGCCTGGGCGTGGCTTGCTTGGGTGCGGCCGCGCTGCTGTTGGCGAGTAGCCGTGGGGCGATGGTCAGCCTGGCATTGGTGCTGATGTGGATGGCCACGCGCCGGGTGCCATACACCGGGCGACTGCTGATGATCGGCGCGGCGTTGACGGTGGCGTTGGTGATGGCTTACCCGCCGCTGCAGGAACGGCTGGCGACGATTTTCTCGTCGAACAACGCCAGTACCGAAGTGCGTTTCGACGAATACCGCATGTTCCCCCAGGCCGTGGCGGCCTATCCGTTCGGCATCGGCTTCAAGGTCGACCCGCCGGTGCCGGACACGCACTTTTTGGGGATTTCCAATCTGTGGCTCAACTACATCTACAAGATCGGCATCGTCGGCATGCTGTTTTTTGTGGCGGTAACCGTGCGCTGGTGGCGTGAAGCGCGCCCGGAAAAAGGCCCGATCCGCCTGACCAAGGACAACGCCCTGTGGCTGGGCACCACCGGCGGGATTCTGTCGGCCTTGGTCAGCGGTTTGTTCGACCATTACTTCAGCTTTGCGGTGGTGATGGTGGCGCTGTTCTGGCTGATGGTCGGCATCAATGTGCTGGAGGCGCGGCGGTTGTTTCCGGCGCGTCTGCCGCAACTCAAGCAGGTGGTGCATAGCCGACCGCTGCCTGATGGCGCCCAGCCCTGATGCTCGGCTCGGCCGTTTGGTTGACCCTGGCGACCCTGCTGGGCCTGTGCCTGGGGTTCGCCCGCGAATGGTTGCTGGTGGCGGCGTGGGGTGCGGGTGAGCGCAGTGATGCATTCCTGATCGCGTTGTTCTTGCCGGAGGCGCTGCGCATGTCCTTGGCCGGTGGTGTGTTGAGCGCCGCCGCGCTGCCGCTGTACCTGGCCCGCAAGGACGACGAGCGGCTGAGCTGGCTGGCGGTATTGTTTCCGGCGTTGCTGCTGATTGCACTGGTCACCAGCCTGCTGCTGACGCTGTTGGCGCCGTGGCTGGTGCAGGTGCTCGGCCCGGGGCTGGCAGCGAGTGCCACGGCCCTGGCGGCGGGCAATCTGCAGATCGTCGCGTGGTGCGTGCCGGGGTTGATGCTGCATGCGCTGTTCAGCATTCCGTTGCAAGCCGGCGAACGCTTTGTGCTGGCGGGGCTGGGCTCGTTGCTGTTCAACCTGCCGCCGGTGACTTACCTTGCCCTGGCGGGCACTGCGACCCAACCTCACTCACTGGCCCTGGCCTGCCTGGCCGGCAGCCTGCTGATGCCGCTGGCACTGCTGCCCTCGGTGTGGCGCCAGGGCTGGCGGCCATGGCGCTGGCAGCTGACGTTTGCGCCACTGCGGGAGCTGGGCCAGCGCATCGGTCCCTTATTGATAAGCAACGGGGCCAGCCAGGGCCTGGCACTGATCGAACGCCTGGTGGCGTCGCTGCTGGGTGAAGGCGCGGTGACCTGGGTCAACCTGGCGCGCAAGCTGATGAACCTGCCGCTGATTGCGCTGATGAGCCTCAACCAAGTGCTGCTGGGCATGATGAGCCGGCGCCAGGGTGACGAGCGCCTGGCCCTGCTCAAGCGCGGCCTGGAAACCGCCAGCGTACTGACCCTGCCCGCCGGCGTCGGCCTGGTGGCGGCAGCGCCGAGTCTGGTGGCCCTGCTGCTGCCCAAGCAATCGGCGGATTCGCCGTTGCCGCTGCTGCTGGCCGGGTTTGCCGTGCCGCTGGTCTTCGGCGCCTGGAACGCACTGCTAGCACGCTATGCCTATGCCGCGGGCGACACGCGCCAGCCGCTACGCTGTGAATTGCTCGGCAGCCTGGTCAACGTGTTGCTGCTGGGCGCCCTGCCCTTTGCTTTCGGCCTGGCCGGTATCCCCTTGGCCGCGCTGGCCGGGGTGATCTGCACCGCGCTGTTGCTGATGCAACGCCAGGCCCTGCTTGGCGCCCTGCCCTGGGCCCGGCACGGGTTGCTCAGCGCGCTGCTGATGGGGTTGGCCGCGCTGGCGCTGTTTGGGATTGAAGGGGTGTGGCTGCAACTGGGGCTCAGTACCCTGGCAGGCGCCGCGGTGTTGCTTGGGATGGGGCTATGGCTGAAGCCATGGCGCAAGGCATGACTGATCGGGCGGGAAAACTCGAATGAAACATCGTTGGATACAAATGGACATCGCCAAAGGCATCGGCATCCTGGTGATCGTGTATGCCCATAGTTGGTTTGTCGCCACGTCCCGGGACCTGATGTACCCGATCCTGGCGTCGTTCGTGTTGCCGTTGTTCTTCTTTCTGTCGGGGGTGTTGTTCAAGCCGGAACAGCCGTTCGGGGAGATGGCGCTGCGCAAAGCGGATGGCCTGCTCAAACCGTTTTTCTTCACGATGCTGGTGTACGTGATTGTGCGCGATGTGCTGCGGGGCCAACCGCTGCTGCCGGATATCGGCGGCGTGCTGTACGCCTCGGTGGACACCATCCCGTGGCAGGCGCTGTGGTTCCTGCCGCACTTCTGGGTAGCGATCCTGTTCGGTTGGGTCTTGCTGCGGCTGATCCAGCGCCTGCCGCTGGCCGTGAGCTGCGCAGTGATGCTGGTGCCGTTGCTGGCGGGCATCTGGATGCTGCCGCTCTTCTGGCAATTGCCGGTCACCCTCGGCGGGCAAACCTGGGTGCTGCCCGGCTTGCCGTTCAGCCTGGATATCACGCTGATCAGCAGCGCCTGTTTCGTCTACGGCTACCTGCTGCGTGACTGGCTGCGCAGCCACGCCGGGTCACTGCTGACCTTGCTGATCTCGGTGGCGCTGTTCGCCGTCGTGTTCCTCTACCGGGGTGACACCATGGACCTGGCGCAGCGCCGCTACGACCACTGGCTGTGGACCAGCCTGCTGGCGGTGATCGGCGTGTACCTGTGCTGGGCGTTGGCGAAGGTGTTGATGGTATCGGCACTGATCACCCGGGTGATGACCTATATCGGCCAGTCGACCCTGATCCTGTTGATCTTCCATGGCGAGATCCAGCACAAGACCTTCGACCTGATGGAGCGTCTGGGGCTGCACGCGTTTGTCGCGGCCTGCATCGGTTTTGTGGTGGCGGTGGGGGTGCCGCTGTTGATCGGGGAAGTGATCAAGCGCGTGGCGTTTTTGCGGTTTTTCTACTTTCCGTTTCCGGTGCGCAAAGCGACCAGGGAAAAGGCTACAACTTAATAACGCTGGAGACCCAATTTGGGAGCGGCGCACCGTCGCTCCCACAAGGGGAATGGTGTTTCAATCGTCGAGTTGCTGAGGGGCTGGCTTGCTGCCGTGCTTGGCCGGCTTGGCACCTTTGGCCGGAGCCGGGGCCGCTGCGGCAGGCTCGGGTTCGGCCGGTGCGGCGGTTTCTTTCTCGGCCATCGGCATCTGGTCGATTGCGCTGAAGAATTCTTTCAGGTCGAGGGTATCCGGTGGCACGGTCTTCTCGACTTTCTTCTCGCCGTCCTTACCCACCAGGATCACTTTGGTGCCGCTGCCGGCGCCCAGCTTGAGGGCGCGGATCAGCGCATTGGTTTCAGGCGGCGTGAGCTTCTTGTTGTCCTTCGGGTCCTTGGCGAACTTCTCGCCTTCGGCACCGATGCTGCCGAACTTAACGGTGTAGAACACCATGCTGCGCTCTTCAAAGGACTGCTTCGTGGCAGGCTCGTCCAGCTGTTTCTTGAGCGTCGCCAAGGTGTCGTTGCCGGAATCAAGCTCCACCACCACCAGCGGCCGGGCTTTGCCCAAGTCCTGCTTGAGCGGGTTGATATCATCAGCAGCCAACAGCGGCCCCGTAAAAGCCATCAAGGTAGCCAGGGTCAGCGACCGGATGAGCATGCGCACCTCCTTTGAATTCCATGCAGGGTTCTTGAGTTTCATGTCTGCGACAGTCAAATTCAAGGATGATTCCTGCACCACGTTCAGAAAGCCTAGGTCAGGACGCCCGCTACCCAAGGGGTTCATCGGGTTCCAGGGTTATTGTTTCGTTTGATTGCGCAACATCAGGCGGCGTCCCAGTCCGGCCAATGCCGCGCAAATACGGGTGCTACGACGGGGTCGGCATCCACCTGTGCCAGGGTCTGGGCAAAGCCTGGGGCCAGGGCGCCCAATGCCTCCCGCGCCTCATCCCAGCGCGACACCGCCGCCGCCATGATCCCCAGCGCATTCGGCGCACCGTTCGCGGCGAACAACTGGCCGGCAAACTGTTCGGCAAACACCACCCACGCCTGGTGCAGGTAACGGCGAGTGCCGGTGACCAATTGCGCCTGCACCGCCTCGTCGGCGTTACCCAGCCAACGCTGCGGGTAGTCGATGATGCCGATCGCCGAGTAGCAATTGGCGGCGATGTACACCAGGCCACGCAGGATCTGCGCGCGATCACCGCCCAGCAGGTGCGCGTCGGGAAACGCCAGGCCGAGGTGGATCAGAATCGCCGCGCTTTCGGTCAGTACCTGGCCATCGGGGGTGACCAGCGTGGGCACCTGTTTGAGCGGGTTGATGCGGGCCAGTTCGTCGCTGCCCGCGCCGTCTGCCCAAGAGGCCGCATCCACCCGTCGCCACGGTACTGCACAGCGCTGCAGGGCGATTTCAATCATGCAGGAGCCGGACTCGTCGATGCCATAGAGCGTGTACATGGGCCATTGCTCCTAGCGTTGCAGTTTGGCCTGCAAATTGACCTTCACCTGCGGCCACTCCGCATCGATGATGCTGAAGCGCACCGAGTTGCGCTTGCGACCGTCGGGCATGATGCGTTCGTGGCGCACGATGCCTTCTTGCACCGCCCCCAGGCGCAGGATCGCGGCGCGGGATTTTTGGTTGAGTTCATCGGTGGTGAATTGCACGCGCACGCAGTCGAGCACCTCGAAAGCGTAGGTCAGCAGCAACAGTTTGGCTTCGGTGTTGATGGCGCTTTTTTGCGTGGATTGCGCCAGCCAGGTGTGGCCGATTTCCAGCTTGCGATTGACCCGGTCGACCTTCCAGAACCGCGTACTGCCGACCACCTGGCCGGTGTCTTGGCGCACGATGGTAAACGGGATCACGCTGCCCGCCTCCCGCCCGGCAATCGCGGTGTCGATGTAGTTGTCGACCGTGTCCGGGCCGGGCACGTTGGTGACCTTGAGGTTCCACAACTCACCATCGGCGGCGGCTTCAAGCAGCGCAGACTTGTGTTCCGGTTGCAGGGGCAACAGTTCGACCGTAGTGCCGGTCAGGGTAATAAGCGTCATGGAGGCAGCGCCGTCAGGGGTCGTGAGAGCCCAAGAGTGCAGCCTCCCGACAACCTGAATCAAGCGTTTTAGAACAGGCCCATTTGCCCACCGACCAAGGTCGCGAAATCGTCATTCACAAACGGCAGAATCGCATCGGCTACCGGCTGCAGTTGCCGAGTGACGTAGTGATCGTAGTCAATCGGCGCCTGGCGCACTTCCAAAGGTTCCGGGCCGTTGACGCTGATTACGTAGCTGATCCAGCCGCCGCGCTGGTATTGGCGCGGGCGCCCCAGGCGGTCGTTGTACTCATCGGCCAGGCGTGCGGCGCGCACATGCGGCGGTACATTGCGCTCGTAGTCATCCAGCCGGCGGCGCAGGCGTTTGCGGTAGATCAGCAACTGGTCGAACTCACCGCTCAAGGTGCGACGCACGTAATCGCGGATGTAGTCCTGATGCGGCAGGCGGTGGAAGATGCGCTGGTAGAGTTCCTGCTGGAATTGCCGGGCCAGGGGCGACCAGTCGCTGCGCACGGTTTCCAGGCCCTTGTAGACCATCTCTTCGCTGCCGTCGCCGCGCACCACCAGGCCGGCGTAGCGCTTCTTGCTGCCCTCCTCCGCGCCGCGAATGGTCGGCATCAGGAAGCGGCTGAAGTGGGTTTCGTATTGCAACTCCAGGGCGCTTTGCAGGCCGTATGCGCTGTGCAGATGCTCACGCCACCATGCATTGACGTGCCGCACCAGCGCCTGGCCGATGCGCCCGGCATCTTCCTGAGAATGCGCGCTGCCGAGCCAGACGAAGGTGGAATCGGTGTCGCCGTAGATCACTTCGTAGCCCTGGGCTTCGACCAGCTCACGGGTCTGACGCATGATCTGGTGGCCGCGCATCGTGATCGACGAGGCCAACCGCGTGTCGAAGAACCGGCAACCGCTGGAGCCGAGCACGCCGTAAAACGCGTTCATGATGATTTTCAATGCCTGGGACAGCGGCGCGTTGTGGTTGCGCTTGGCCTCTTCGCGGCCCTCGGAAACCCGCGCAACAATCGACGGCAGGCAGTGCCGGGTGCGCGAAAAACGTGCCCCGCGAAAACCCTCCACGGACTCGCTGTCGTCGGGGTGCTTGAGCCCTTCGATCAGGCCCACCGGGTCGATCAGGAAACTGCGGATGATCGACGGGTAGAGGCTTTTGTAATCGAGCACCAGCACCGATTCGTAGAGGCCGGGGCGCGAGTCCATGACAAACCCGCCGGGGCTGGCCTGGGGCGGTTTGTCCCCCAGATTCGGCGCCACGAAGCCCTGGCGGTGCATCAGCGGCATATACAGGTGGGTGAACGCCGCCACCGAGCCACCGTTGCGGTCGGCCGGCAGCCCGGTGACGCTGGCGCGTTCAAGCAGGAACTTGAGCAGTTCGGTCTTCGCGAAAATCCGCGTGACCAGCTCGCAGTCCTTGAGGTTGTAGCGTGCCAGGGCGGGCTTGTCCTCGGCGAACATGCGGTTGATTTCGTCCATGCGCTGGTATGGCGTGGAGATGTCCTTGCCTTCGCCCAACAGGGTTTGCGCGACGTTTTCCAGGCTGAAAGACTCGAAACTCCAGGTGGCAGAGCGCAGGGCTTCGATGCCGTCGATGATCAAGCGCCCCGCTGCGGCGGCGAAATAGTGATTGCGGCTGCCGTGTTCGCGCCAGGCCATGGCTTCACCGCCACGGCCCAGCAGCAGCGGCACGCCGAGGCGTTGGGCGTGTTCGTGGAGGACGCGCAGGTCGAACTGCACCACATTCCAGCCGATGATCGCGTCGGGGTCATGGGTCGCAAGCCATTGATTAAGGCGTTCGAGCAACTGGGCGCGGGTGTCGCAATACTCGAGTTTGAAGTCGACTGCATCGGATTTATTCGGCGGGCCGAGCATGTACACCTGGCGCTCGCCGCAGCCTTCGAGGGCGATGGAATAGAGGTCGCCTTGAGCGGTGGTCTCGATGTCCAGGGACACCAGCTTGAGCGGCGGGCGGTAGTCGGGCGCGGGCTTCATCTGCGCGTCGAGCAGCGTGCCGTCGGCATCCAGTGTGCCGCCGAACCACACTGGGGCGGTGATGAAGCGCTCCATCATATAACGCTCGGGCGGGCGTACATCGCCTTCGTAGACATCGACCCCGGCGGCGCGCAGGCGTTTTTCCACATCCATCGCCTGGCGGTGCTGGCGGGTGTAGAGGCCCAACACCGGACGATGGTGGAAATCGCACAGCTGCAGCGGGCGCAACTCGATCTCGCGCTCGCCCTTGAGCAGCCAATCCAGCGGCTTGCGATGAGCTTCGGGGATAAACATTACCGAGGTCTGCACGGGTAGGCGGATACACCGTGGGCCCTGGTCGGTGGCCAGCCAGAAACTGACCTCCGTTCCCGCCGGGGTATCGCGCCAATGCCGGGTCAGGACAAAACCCTGCTGTAAATCCACCGTACCGCACCTCAGGAATCGCTTTCAGGGCGTGATTCTACTCGGCATCCGCACAAACACGCGCACACAGACTGCAATCTCATAAATTTGTTGCAAGACATTAATAATAATTACTATCATTTGCATCGGAGTCGTATCCGCGCAGCGAGGACGCGCAACGTTGTTGCCCTTTTCCTCACCATTGACGGTTCGCCGTCAGGATCGACCATGCCCACCCGTACCCTATTCGCTGTGCCGTTTCGCCTGACCCTGCTCGCCCTTTGCTGCTCCCTGAGCCTCGCTGCTCACGCCGCAACCCCAGCCACCCCGCAGGATGCGAACAACACACTGGAACTGGGCGCTACCAACATCAGCGCCGATGCCCCAGCGCCGAGCGCCCTGCCCCCGGTGTATACCGGCGGCCAGGTGGCACGCGGCGGTCAACTGGGCGTGCTGGGCAACCAGGACAACATGGACGTGCCGTTCAGCATGGCCTCCTACACCGAAAAATTGATCCGTGACCAGCAAGCCGAGACCCTCGGCGATGTGCTGCTCAATGACTCGTCCGTGCGCCAGGCTTCGGGCTATGGGAACCAGGCCCAGGCGTTTGTGATTCGTGGCCTGCCGCTCAATGGCGACGATATTTCATTCAACGGTTTGTACGGCATCCTGCCGCGCCAACTGATGTCCACCGACGCGCTGGAGCGTGTGGAAGTGTTCAAGGGCCCCAACGCCTTTATCAACGGGGTGACCCCGGGTGGCTCGGGCATTGGCGGCGGCGTGAACCTGCAACCCAAGCGTGCGGATGATGCGCCGCTGCGCCGTTTCAGTACCGATATCAGCAACGATGGCCGCGTCGGCGAGCATCTGGATATCGGCGAGCGTTTTGGCGAGGACAACCGGTTTGGCGCACGCGTGAATATTTCCCAGCGCGAAGGCGATACCGGCGTGGACGACGAGAGCAAACGGTCGAAGCTGTTTTCGGTTGGCCTGGATTACCGCGGCGATGCTCTGCGCCTGTCCGGCGACTTTGTGTATCAGAAGCAGCAGGTCAACGGCGGGCGTAATTCGGTGTTTCTCGGCAGCGGGGTGACCCACGTGCCCAACGCGCCCTCGGCAGACACCAACTACGCGCCGAACTGGGGCACCACCAGCCTCGAAGACACCTTCGGCATGCTGCGTGGCGAGTATGACCTGAATGACAACTGGACCGCGTATGTCGCAGGCGGGGCCAAACACACCCATGAAATCGGCCGGTATTCGTCACTGACCCTGAATGACAACCTGGGGAATGCCACGGTCAGCGGCTCACGTATCGCTCATCAGGAAGACAACAGCAGCCTGATGGCCGGTTTGAACGGCAAGTTTCAGACCGGCGCGGTCAGCCATAAGCTGAACCTCGGCCTGACCGGCATCTGGACCCAGGCACGCAATGCCTACGACTTTGACTTCACCGGCCACGCGACCAGCATCTATAACCCGGTGGACGTGGCCGAGCCCGTCAAAGGCGGTTCGACGGGTGGCGACATGAACGACCCGGGCATTACCGCCAAGACCTTCGCCCGCAGCGCGGCGGTGTCGGACACCCTGGGCTTTATGGATGACCGCTTGCTCTTCACCGCCGGCCTGCGTCGTCAGGAACTGGTGGTCCAGGGCTACGCCTACGGCACCGGGACACGCACCGCCAATTACGCCAAGGGCGTCACCACCCCGGTGTATGGCCTGGTGTTCAAGCCTTGGGACCACGTGTCGTTCTACGCCAACCACATTGAAGGGCTAGCATCGGGGCCCACCGCGCCGCAAATCACTGCCGGTGGCGCCAGAGTAACCAACAACGGTCAGACCTACGCACCCGCCCGGTCGAAACAGACCGAGGCGGGCGTTAAGGTGGATATGGGCACCTACGGCGCAACACTCGGCGTGTATCGCATTGAACAGCCGACCCAGGGTTATTCCCAGTTGAATACGGACGGCACCGCGACCTATGTGTTCCAGGGTGACCAGGTCAACAAGGGCGTAGAGCTGAATGTGTTCGGTGAACCCTTGACCGGCCTGCGCCTGCTGGGCGGCGCCACTATCATTCACACCGAAGTCAACGGCACGGCCAACGGCGCCAACGATGGCAACCGCGCCATCGGCGTGCCGTCGTTCCAGCTCAACGCCGGGGTGGATTGGGATGTGCCGGGCCTGCAAGGCGTGAGCGTGAACGGACGTATGTTGCGCACCGGCGGCCAATACGCCGACGCGGCCAACAACCTCAGCCTGCCAGCGTGGAACCGTTTCGATGTGGGCGCGCGCTACACCTTCAAGGTTGATCAACGTGACGTGACACTGGGCGCCACGGTGGAGAACGTGGCCAATACCAAATACTGGGAATCGGCCCTGGGTGGCTACCTGACCCAAGGCGATCCGCGTGTGGCCAAGCTGTCAGCGACGGTGGACTTCTAACATCGCGACGTGTGGGAGCCAGTGGATGTGCGCATCGCTGACTCACCACTCGACTCAGGGCTCTTCTCACACAGAAGTCCTTTGACTACACGGGCATCCAGCAGGATGCCCGTTGGGGTCAAGCCTGGCGAGCGTGGTTCAGGTAGGTTTCGATATTGCCCATTTGCTCGTCCCAGCCACGAGAGTTCATTTTGAAGGCTTTCTGACGGCGCGCCTCGGGCACGGCGTCAAAGCCGGATTCGACCACCCGCAGCAGAATGCCCGGCGCACGATCCTCGAGGGTGAACTCCACCAGCGTCGGGGTTTCCCGGTCGTAATCGACGCCCGCCTCCACCGCAAAAGGGTGCCACCAGAACGAGAACAGCGTTTGCGGCAGGATGCGTTCGATCCTGGCCTTCCAGACCACGTGTTCGTAACCCGGATAAGTAATTGGCGCCTCGATGGTGTGCCCCTCAACAAAGCTTTTGCCCTTGAGGGCAATCCCGAACCAGTTGCCGAATTGCTCGGCATCGGTGAGTGCTTCCCAAACCCGTTTGCGTGAAGCGTTAAGCAGGACTTTTCGTTCGATGCGATCTAATACGTGCATAAGTCACCTCCTCCATTCATTGACAGTAGGCGACATCGAACAATGCGCAACCTTTGGGCCGCGCATTGGTGTTGCTACTTGCTTCAGAATTTCCACTTGGCGTTGACCGTCGCATTGCGCGGTTCGCCATAAGACCCCGAGTTGAACGTGCCCATGCCGTCGTAGTATTTCTTGTCGAACAGGTTGTTGACGTTCAGCCCCACGGAGAGGTGCTCGTCCACTTGGTAGTTGGCCAGCAGGCCGACCACGGCGAAGGGGTCCTGTACCGCTTTGTAGTACGGCCCGGTGTAGTTGATCTGCGTGGTGGCGTACATCTCGCTTTGCCAGGTGACATTGCCACCCACGGTCAAGCGGTTCAGCGCACCCGGCAGGCGGTAGGTGGTGCCCAGCTTGAACAGGTTGATCGGCTGGTTGACCTGCACGCGCTCACCGTCCTTGGAATGCGATTCGCGGTAGGTATAGCCGCCAAACACGTTCCAGCCGGTGGCTACCTCACCGGAAATCTCGGTTTCGACACCGCGCGTGGTTGTACCGGCGATGGCTTTGTAGACGGTCTTACCCGTGGCATCACTGCCCGAATCGGCAGGGGTGTTCTTTTGCTCGATGTCGAACAGGGCGATGCTCGCGTTCAGCGCACCCTGGAAGAATTCGCCCTTGAGCCCGATCTCGTAGTTGTCACCTTCCAGGGGTGGGAGCGAGCCGCCGCTGGCGGTTTTGTAGAACGTCTGCGGCAGGAAAATGTTGGTGTAGCTGGCGTAGACCGAGTAGGTGTCGTTCAGGTCGTAGATGATGCCGGCGTAGGGCGTGACGACCGCGTGCTTCTTGGTTTCGTCGGTGGCCTTGGAGTACGGGGCATCGAGCGTGACCTCATCGAGCTGCTTCCACCAACTGACGCGGGTGCCGAGAATGAGGGTCAGTGCGTCCATCGGTTTCAAACGCAGCGCGCCATAAAACCCGGTCTGTTGCAGGGTGGTCACGGTGCCGCCGATTTCGTTGTAGGAACGGCGCCCATACTGCCGGCCGTCCCAGCTGAAAATGTTGTCGACATCCCCATAATCGTTGTCTTGGTCGGCCAGGGTACTGGCGTAGTTGGGGAAATTCAGATGGGTACGCGACGTGCTCGCGCCCACCACCAACTCGTGCTCACGGCCACCCAACTGGAAGGGGCCATTGGCGTATACATCAAGGGTGTCCTGGGTCTGGTAGCTGTCGAGGCGGTAGATGAACGCCTTGGCGCCCTGCCCGGTGACCGGGTCCGGGTAGCTGCCGCTGGCCGAAGCGCCCTGCCCTTTGCGGTAGGAATACTGATGGCTGTAGGCAGCCTTGAGGCTCCAGTCAGCGTCCAGTTTATGCTCGAGCAGGGTGGTGAAGGTGTAGCTGGTGTTGTCCATGTAACTCGAGCGCGTCGCCGGGTTGAATGAACGGGAAAAGTCGGTTTGGCGGCCATTGCTGTAGAACAGCGGAATATGCCCATAGCTGCTGCCGTTGGTGTCGTTGTTCTGGTAATCGAGGCAGGTGCGCAGGGTGGTGGTGTCATTCAGGTCGATGTCGAGCGCGCCATACATCACGCGCTTGTCTTGCTTGTACCAGTCAATGAAGGAGTTCTGCTTTTGGTAGGCCGCAACAAAGCGCCCACGCACATTGCCGGTGTCGGTCAACGGGCCGGACACGTCGACCTCGGAGCGGTAGCGGTCCCACGCACCTGCTTCGCCCGAAACGTAGGCCTGGAAGTCTTTGGTCGGGCGCTTGCGCACCAGGTTGATGGTGGCGGACGGCGTGCCTGCGCCGCTCATCAAGCCCGTGGCACCGCGCACGACTTCGACACGGTCGTAGATGGCCATGTCGGCGATTGCACCGGTGAACTGCTGGGATTCGTTGGCGACCTGGGACGGAATGCCGTCGTACTGGAAGTTCTGGATCTCGAAGCCACGGGAGTAAAAGGAGTAACGCTCGCTGTCGCGATGGTTGCTGCTGATGCCAGGCGTGAAGGTCAATACTTCGTTGAGCGTGGACAGGTGCTGGTCGTCCATCAGCTGGCGGGCAACCACGCTGACCGACTGCGGCGTCTCGCGCAGCGACAGTGGTAGTTTGGTCGCGGTATTGGTCGCGCCAGTGGTGTAGGACCCGGTATTTTCGGTGGTCAGGCCCAGCCCGTCGGCGTTGATGCTGGTGGCCCCCAGGGTCAAGGCATCGCCACTGGCCTGGGGCACCAGGCTGTAGCTGCCATCGTTATTGGTGCCCAGGCTCAAATTGCTGCCCGCCAGCAGCCGGGCAAAACCTTGTTCGACGCTGTAAGTACCCTGCAGGCCGGCGCTTTGCTTGCCCGCCGTAAGGCCGGAATCGAAAGACAAGACCACGCCGGCATCGCTGGCGAATCGGCTCAACACCGAACCCAGTGGGCCGGGCGCAATGGCAAACGTCTGCGGCTGGCTAGCCGCCATGGCGCTTGAGCCCGCAGCGAACAACGGTGCCAGCAGCCCGGTTTGCACCATCAATGACACGCCAAACACTGCGACCTGCAAGGGCTTTCTGCGAAATGACCTGAGGGGTTGATTGGCGACTGAAGTATGCCCTGCGCGCATGTTGACTCCTGATGACTCGAAACGGATGAAGGGGGTTTGCAGGAGGAGTCGAACGAGGTACGGCAAATCGACAATCGCGCCTGATAATTATTTTCAGGCTCAGGCGCGAGCGGCTAATGTCGTCCAGTAGCGCGTGCGTGACGTGAGGCGCACCGCCAGCGCGTGGGTCAGGGCATTGAGGGTCAGGTCGATATCGTCCAGCGAGTAAGCACCCGATACCCGTAGGTGGCCGATTTCGCTGGCACACCCCAGATAACCCCGGCGGTAGCGCGCCAGCTCGGCCACCAGGCGGTCCAGGCGCCATTGGTCGACGATCAGCCGCCCCTGCGCCCAGGCGCCTGCACCGGGCTCGTTGGCCGTAAGGCTGAGCATGCGCTGAGTATCGAAGGTGACGGTCTGGCCCGCGGTGACGACGCTTTCCGCGGGTTCGGCGCCTTGGTGCACCGCCACAGCGTGTTGCAAGACGCTCATGGCCGTGAAGCCGTCGAACTGGCGCACCGTGAAGCGTGTACCCAGGGCGCGCATTTCACCTTGGGCGCTGCGCACCAGAAAAGGACGGGGATCAGCGGCCGTTTCCACCAGAATTTCGCCGCCACGCAAGATCAACAGGCGCTGTTCGGCGGTGTAGCGGATGTCCACGGCACTGGCGGTGTTGAGGGACAGTTGAGTACCGTCGTCCAGGCGCAGGCTGTAGCGCTCCCCTGTGGTGGTGCGTTGATCCGCCATCCATTGCGGCGCCTGTCGATAGCCGGACCAGCCGATGGCACTCACCCCGGCACCGATCACCACGCCCTTGAGCAATGCGCGCCGGCCCAACCGCTGGGAATGTTCGGCGGCGACGTCCATCACATTGACGGCCAGCGCACCCGGCAGGCACTGGAGTTGCCCGTGCAGCATTTCTACGCGTTGCCAGGCCCATTGGTTCAGCGAGTGTTCCTCACGCCAGGTCAACCAAGCCGCGTGCAACTCAGGGTTACCCGGCTCGGCAGCCAGACGCGCCACCCAGTGGGCCGCCGCGCGCAGCGCCTGGCGTTGCGGATCAACAGGCATCGTCAATGCTCCAGGGCGAAGATCAGGCAATGCTCGGTGGCCTTGGCAATGTATTTGGTCACCGAACTGACCGACACCTGCAACGCTTCGGCGATCTCTTTGTAGGGCATCCCTTGTAGCTGCGAAAGCAGGTAGGCGCGTTTGGCCTTGCGCCCAAGGCCATCGAGCATGGCATCGAGACGCTGCAGGGTTTCTATGATCAACAAGCGCTCTTCAGGCGAGATGGCATGGGCCTGCGGTTGTTCGGCCAAGACCTGGAGGTAAGCATTCTCAAGGGCTTTGCGGCGAAAACTGTCGATCATCACGCGCTTGGCAATGGTCACCAGAAAATGCCGGGGCTCCTTCAGGTCTGCGGTGACAGGCTGGGTGCGCTCAGCCAATAACACACGGATGAAGGTGTCTTGAGCCAGGTCTGCGGCCTGATGGGAGCAACCCAGACGCGCACGCAGCCAGCTCACCAACCAGCGATGATGGGCACCGTAGAGTTGGCCGACAGGTTCGTGAGAAGAACGAGGCACAGCAGACAAAGGCATAATGAAACAGCGCGCGAATGAGAATGCTTCGCAATTTAGAGCAATGTACGGCTAAGGGCAATGATTTGTATCAGTATCATGCGAACGGTAGATTATCCACTCCCCCCTTGAGGTGAAGCACCATGAGCAATCCCCTGCATGGCAGTTGTCTTTGCAAGGCCGTGCAGTATCAACTGGACTGCCTGGACATGCCCATCAGCCACTGCCACTGCGACAGTTGCCGCAAGGCGCATGCGGCCGCATTTGTGGCGACGGCAGGGGTGAGGCGCGAGCACTTCCGATGGACGCGGGGCGAGGAACTGCTGTCGTCGTTCGAATCTTCGCCAGGCAAATTCAGGCATTTCTGCTCGCGTTGCGGCTCACATCTGATAGCTGAACGTGGGCATCAGCCCCATGTGATCGTGCGGGTGGCGACGCTGGATGATGATCCGGGCGTCAGGCCCACCGCGCACATCTGGACGGCCCACGACGTGCCCTGGCTGGCCTGTGAAGGCATAGAGCAATGGGACGAGTGGCAGGCATGACTTAGACGCGTGGGTCTCCCGGTGCTTTGGCCGGGGTTGCGTATTGCGGCTTCAGGTGGCCTTCCTGGTCGAGCAACCAGGCATCCATGATCTGCCGCACCACCGGGCCTGCCACGCGCCCCCCCGCCTCGCCGTTTTCGATCATCACCGAAATCACGATTTTGGGATGTTCCGCCGGAGCAAAGCCGACGAACAAGGCGTTGTCGCGGTGGCGCTCCAAGGTCTTTTCACGGTTGTAGCGCTCGCCCTGTTTGATCGCGACCACTTGCGCAGTCCCGCTCTTGCCGGCAATCCGATATTGCGCACCCTGCGCGGCGGCCCGGGCAATACCGCGCGGGTCATGCATCACCAGTTGCATGCCGTGGTTCACCTGTTCCCAATCACGCGGGTCCTTGAGGACTACGTTGGGCATCGGGTTCTCGTCCACCGGCGGCACACCATTGATGGTCTTGGCCAGGTGCGGTCGATTCCATACGCCCTTGTTGGCGATCAGCGCCGTCGCCTGGGCCAGTTGCAACGGCGTGACTTGCATATAACCCTGGCCAATGCCGAGGATCACGGTTTCGCCAGGGAACCAGGGCTGGCGGCGGGTCGCACGTTTCCATGCCTGAGAGGGCATCAGGCCGGCGGACTCTTCGAACATATCCAGGGAGACTTTCTGACCCAGCCCGAACTCGGCCAGGTAGTCGTGCAGGCGGTCGATGCCGAGTTTATGGGCAAGATCGTAAAAGTAGGTGTCATTGGAGCGCATGATGGCAGCGTCCATGTCCACCCAACCGTCGCCGCTGTGGTTCCAGTTGCGGTATTTGTGATCAAAGTCGGGGAGTTGATAGTAGCCGGGGTCGAACACGCGGGTTTGGGCAGTCACGACACCGCTGTCGAGACCGGCAATCGCCACTTCCGGCTTGATGGTCGAGCCCGGCGCGTAGAGCCCCCTGAGGACGCGGTTGAACAGCGGCCTGTCGATGGAATCGTGCAGCGCGGCATACTCCTTGAAGCTGATGCCGGTGACAAACAGGTTCGGGTCGAAACTCGGCTTGCTGACCATGGCCAGCACTTCGCCGGTTTGTGGGTCGAGAGCGACCACCGAACCACGCCGATCGCCCAGGGCTTCTTCCGCCGCTTCCTGGAGGTGTACGTCGAGGCTCAGGACAATGTTTTTGCCGGGGATGGGGTCGGTGTGCTTGAGCACGCGCAGAACACGCCCCTGGGCATTGGTCTCAACTTCTTCATAACCAACATGGCCATGCAGTTCCGATTCGTAGAAACGCTCGATACCGGTTTTGCCGATAGACTGCGTGCCACGGTATTCCACCGAATCGAGAGCCTTGGACTCTTTCTCGTTAATGCGCCCCACATAACCGATGGAATGCGCAAAGTGCGCGCCCAACGGGTAGTGACGGACAAATTGCGGCTCTACATCTACCCCAGGCAAGCGAAATTCGTTCACGGCCAGTACCGCGATCTGCTCCTCAGTCAACTCGTAAAACAGGGTGACAGGGACGAAGGGGTGGCGCGCCTGCTTTAACGCTTTGTCGAACACGGCACGGTCTTCGGCAGGCAGGTGCAGCAGGTCGACGATGGCGTCCAGCTCACCCTTAAGGTCAGTGGTGCGCTCGCGGGTGATGGTCAGGTTGTAGCTGGGGCGGTTATCGGCCAGCACCACGCCGTTGCGGTCGTAGATCAACCCGCGAGTCGGCGTGATCGGCAGTACGTGCACGCGGTTGTTTTCAGAAATCGTGGAGTGGTAGTCGTACTGCACTACTTGCAGGAAATACATGCGGCCCACCAGGGCGCAGGTAATGCCAATCACCAACAGCGCGCAGGCAAGCAGCCGCTTGTTGACCAGGCGGCTTTCTTTCTCGTGATCCTTGATAGGTATTGGTTCAGGCATTTCTACAGCATCTCATTGAAGAAGGTCGACGCCGCATCCTGCGGATAAAGATCAATCCTTGTGAAAATGTGCTGCACCATACCAAAAATGCAGAAACACTTTGCATCGTTTTCCCCAACGGCATGCGGGTGGTGGATATTTTTCATAAAAGGATGGGTTAAGGGCCTGATAAGGCCGCTAAGCCGAAGGCGACGTACTCAACGCTGATGAGAATCTGCCGCCCCTGCCAAGTCCACTTTTCGAGCGCCCAAAACAAAACCCCATCTGCTTTCGCAAATAGGGTTCTGGAATTTAATCTTGACGATGACCTACTCTCACATGGGGAAACCCCACACTACCATCGGCGATGCATCGTTTCACTACTGAGTTCGGGATGGGATCAGGTGGTTCCAATGCTCTATGGTCGTCAAGAA
>NZ_UUPU01000057.1 GCF_900591205.1 Pseudomonas viridiflava | reverse complement strand
GTTGGGCTGCGAAGCAGCCCCCATAAGATCACCAGGTTTCTTCAGACACAACGCGGTTGCAGATGTGGGGCCGCTGCGCGGCCCAACGCGGGCAAGCCCGCTCGCCACAGGGTTTTTCAGCAGGGCGCCACGGGTTGGCTGTCGCGTACGCTCAGTTTTGTGCGCGATGCCAAGCGGATCAAAGATGGGTTGTAAGGCGACCTGTGGCGAGCGGGCTTGCCCGCGTTGGGCTGCGAAGCAGCCCCCATAAGATCACCAGGTTTCTTCAGACACAACGCGGTTGCAGATGTGGGGCCGCTGCGCGGCCCAACGCGGGCAAGCCCGCTCGCCACAGGGTTTTTCAGCAGGGCG
>NZ_UUPU01000030.1 GCF_900591205.1 Pseudomonas viridiflava | reverse complement strand
GATCAAGATCACGATCAAAAGCCCTAGATCAAAAGATCGCTGACTTCGTCAGCGGTAAGGATGTAAGGGCCACGGCAAAAACAAAGCAAAGCACGGCGGCCTGACAGCCGACCTCGGTCAAATGTGGGAGCTGGCTTGCCTGCGATGGCATCAACTCGGTGTGCCTGATGTACCGAGGTGTCTGCATCGCCGGCAAGCCAGCTCCCACAGAAAAGCAAAGCCAATGCGTACACCAAAACGCTCTTGATCCACACCACTCAGGTCGGCTACTAGGCCGCCGTGCTCTGCTTTTGATCTTGATTTTGCTCTCAGACGCCCCGTCAATCACGCTGGCCGAACGCAGGCTTGAATCCGTGGGCAACCCGGCAGGACGCCGGGTTAGCCGCGCTGGGCCAAGGATGG
>NZ_UUPU01000055.1 GCF_900591205.1 Pseudomonas viridiflava | reverse complement strand
CGCGTCGCCGTTGACGAAAAGCGCATGATCAACTGCCGCGCCGACCTCAACCAACTCGTGCCCTTCAAGTACGACTGGGCCTGGCAGAAATACCTCGACGGCTGCGCCAACCACTGGATGCCGCAAGAGGTCAACATGACCGCCGACATCGCCCTGTGGAAAAACCCCGAGGGCCTCACCGACGACGAACGCCGCATCGTCATGCGCAACCTCGGCTTCTTCTCCACCGCCGACTCGTTGGTCGCCAACAACCTGGTGCTGGCCGTGTACCGCCTGATCACCAACCCGGAGTGCCGCCAGTACATCCTGCGCCAAGCCTTCGAAGAAGCGATCCACACCCACGCCTACCAGTACTGCATCGAATCGCTGGCCATGGATGAAGGCGAGATCTTCAACATGTACCACGAGATTCCATCGGTCGCCAAAAAGGCCGCCTGGGGCCTCAAATACACCCGCTCGATCTCCGATCCGAAGTTCGAAACCGGCACCGTCGAAACCGACAAAGAACTGCTGCGCAACCTGGTCGCCTACTACTGCGTCCTGGAAGGCATCTTCTTCTACTGCGGCTTCACCCAGATTTTGTCGATGGGCCGCCGCAACAAAATGACCGGCGTCGCCGAACAGTTCCAGTACATCCTGCGCGATGAGTCGATGCACCTGAACTTCGGTATCGACGTGATCAACCAGATCAAAATCGAAAACCCACACTTGTGGGACGCCGAGATGAAGGAAGAAGCGACCCAGATGATCCTGCAAGGGACTCAGCTGGAGATCGAGTACGCACGCGACACCATGCCTCG
>NZ_UUPU01000014.1 GCF_900591205.1 Pseudomonas viridiflava | reverse complement strand
TCTAGGCGCCCCATTAACCACGCTGGCCGCACGCAGGCTTGAATCCGTGGGTAACCCGGCAGGACGCCGGGTTAGCCGCGCTGGGCCAAGGATGGCCCATCGCGGCGGCCCACGGATTCAAGTCTGCGTGCGGGCACACCGAGCCTAAGCGAGGTGCCGAGTGGTGGGGCAAGAGCGCTTTGGTTACTTTCGCGCTTTTCGAAAGTGACCCGCTGTAAAAGCGGAACCATAGGCCGCCGTTACCCAAATAACGGATATGTACACAGACAGACCGCTATCGGGAGCAAGCCCCCTCCCACACCTGAACCGTATGAAACCGACTCAGTTAGCCGGCTTCAGCAGCTGCATCTGCTGCCGATAATCATCCGTCACCTGCCGCGCCTGACTGCTACTGGTAATCACCCTGGGCGTAATCAACACAATCAACTCCGTGCGATCCTTGGACTTACTGGTATTGCCAAACAACCACCGCAACCCCGGAATCTTCCCAAGATAAGGCACAGCACTCACCGACTCCGCATTGTCCTGCTTGATCAACCCCCCAAGCAGCACCGTCTGCCCACTCTGCACCGCCACCTGCGTCGACACCGACCGCGTGGAAATACGCGGATTATTCTGCGTGTCGCTACTCGACGACGCCTGATCCTGCGCATCACTGACCTGCTGCTGAATATCCATGTACACCAAACCACCCGGATTAATCCGCGGCACCACATCCAGAATCACCCCAGTCTGCACATACTCGACACTGCTCAGCGTGGTGTCGGAGGTGCCGGTATTCACCGTGGTCTGGCTGATGGGAATGTTGTCACCCACCTGAATCTGCGCCGGCTGGTTGTTCATCACCACCAGCGACGGCGCCGACAGCACCTGGGTGCGTCCGTTGGTTTCCAACGCGTGCAAAGCCACTTGCAGGTTGGAGCTGACGAAGGAGTAGAACAACGAATCCGTAGCGCCCAAGCCCGCCCCGCCACCACCGAGCGCGCCCTGGCTGCCAGCGGTGTTGCCCACGGTAGTGCTGGTTGAATTACCGGCCAGGCGCCCCAAATACCACTGCACGCCCAAGTCCAGTTCACCGGTGAGTTTGACTTCGAGGATGCGTGTCTCGATCTGCACTTGCAGCGGCGGGTTGTCGAGACGTTTGATCGCCGATTCGATCTCCTTCCATTGCACCGGGCGGGTGCGTACCAGCAGTTGGTTACTGCTTTTTTGCGCGGTGATGCGGGTGCCGGCGTCGAGGCTTTTGGCCGGGGCGTCTTCGGTGGTGGCTTGCTCGGCGGTGTCCTCGGCTTGCGGCTCCTGGTCCTCGTCCTCAGCAGTGGGCTGGTTGTTATTCAGGTTATTGCTCAGGCCACCGGGTGTGCTGCCAGAGGTGCTGTTGGTGCCGGGCGACGACAAGGTCGCGGTGCGCAAACCGGGGGCGACCTTGGCCGGGGTGTCGTCCTTGATCGCGCCGCTGCCATAAATTTGCCGCAAGTACTTGGCCAGGTCCGTGGCCTTCATATTGCGCACGTCGTACACGTACATCTGTGGCTCGTTGCCGCCGCCTTCGTCGATGGTGTGGATCCAGTCGCCGACTTCGCTGAGGTACTGCGGCTGCGACGAAATCGCGACTACCGAGTTGGTCCGCTCGATCGGCAAAAAGCGCACCATGCCTGCCAGGGGCATGCCGCTGTCGGGACCGAACATCTTTTGCAGCTCGGGCATCAATTCGGCGACCGAGGCGCGTTGCAGGCCGAAGACACCCACCGACATGCCCTTGAGCCAGTCCACGTCGAAGGTGTCGATGGTGTCCTGGTAGTTGGCCAACTCTTCCGGGGTGCCGGCCAGGCTCAGCACATTGCGCGCCGGGTCCACCAGCAGAAAGGCATTCTCGCGGGCGAACGGTTTGAGCAGTTTCTGCATCTCGGTCGCCGAGATATAGCGCAGCGGAAACAGCCGCGCCGACAGCCCGCTGGAGGGTTGCGACACACGCATCTGGGGCACCAGCTTGCCCGCCACCGCCTGGTTGGCCGGCAGGATCACATACCGGTTGCCCTGCTTGATCATCGCGTTGTCGGTCCAGGACAACAGGGTTTCGAGAATCGACAGCGCCTGCTGCTTGTTCACCGGTTTTGAGGTGGAGAAGCTGACGTTGCCTTTCACCCCCTGCGCGATGCTGTAGTTCTCGTGCAGCAGGTCGCCCATCACGCTGTTGATGACCGCCTCGATCGGCTGGTCGGCGAAGTTGAACACGATGTCGCCGCTGCCCTCCTCCTTCATCGCCGGTGCCGCCGACGGCGGGCGCACAAATTGCTGGTTGCCGCGAATCAATTGGCGCTGCGGCGGGGTCTTCGCCTGGGGCTGGCCGCTGCCGACCGGGGCCTGTTCGCTGGCCGGGTCCACGGGCGGGCGTTGCGCGCCAGTGCCCTGCATCGCCTCGTGCAGCAGAGCCTCGTCCGGGTCGAGATGCTCGGGGAAGGTGCCGCAACCCGCGAGGGCAACGGCGCTGGCCAGGCAGAACACGGTGGTGCGCAAAGCGCCGGGGAAGGTATCAATCAAGGGGCGGACTCGTGAGGAAGGGTAATCGGGGGGGTAGTCGACGGCGCAGGCAAACGCGGGGTGCGCAGGCTCAGGGTCTGCGTGCGGCCATCCAGGGCAAAGCGTGCTTCGCGGGGCGTAAGGTGTTCCAGGCGCCAGCCATTGGGCAGGGTCTGGTCTTGATGGACTTTCAGCGGCGGGCCATCAGCGCGCTTGAGCAAGGCCACGCGCAGGTCGCCGTCGAGGACGATACCGGTCAGCGTCAGGCTCGACAGGCTGGAAACGCCTGCCTCGCCGACCGCCCGATCAGGGCTGCGGTCAGGGCTGAACAACGGCGCCTGCCAGGTGCCGGCCAGGCTTTCCAATGTCGCACTCGGGGCCGCCAGCACCTTGGCTGTGGCGTTGGCGCGTGCATCGGGCGCAGGCGCCGGCAACCACTGCGGCGCATCGCCGATGCTGCTGAGAATGCCGACCATCAGCAGGCCCAACAGCCCCGCCACGCCGAGCAACAGCCATTCCAGGGGGCGCAATGCAGTGATCATCGGCGCACCTGCTGCGCGGCGGCCGGTTGCAGGTAGCCGCGCACCAACAGGTGCACCACCAGCTTGCCGGCGCCGCCGCTGACGGGCGCATTCGGCGGGCGGCGGATGCTCATTTCATCCACAAACAGAAACGGGCGCTGGTACTCCAGCTCGTGCAGGATCGCGGTCAAGGGTTCGATGGCACAGTCGAGGGTCAGGCTGACTTTGACCTGGCGATAGGGCTCGCTGTCATCCTGTTCCGGGGTGATCGGCATGCGCTGGGTCAGGCTGCAGCCGCCACCCTGGCCGGCGCGGCTGTTGATCAGGTCGGCGATGCGTTGCATCAGGTCGGCGGCGACGGCGCTGGGGTCATCGCCGGGCAACAGGCTGGTGCTGCTGGCCGGGTCCTGCCGCGCTTGCTCAAGCTGCTGGCGCAGAGAGTCGCCCTGACGCAATACGCCGGCGTAGCGTTGTTGCTGCTCGCGTAACTGCTCGGCCTGCTCGCCCATGGTGCGCAGGGGGCCGGCGAACCAGCTGTCGATCAACAGCCAGTAACCGGCGCCGAGCACCAGGACCAGGCCGATCAGGGCCGCGCCGCGGCGTTCACGGGGTGTCAGTGGTCGGCGCATCGGCGGCCTCCTGGTGCAGGTGGGCGCGCAAGGAAAACTGATCCTTGCCGGTTTGCGCATCGGGTTGGATCACCCCTTCGAACTGGGCGTTTTCCAGGCTGTGGCAGCCCTTGATCCGGGTGATCAGGGCACTCGCCTTGGCGCTTTGCCCGGAGAAGGAAACGTCGGCACCGTCGTTGACCTCCAACTGGTCGACCCAGGTATCGGGCGGCAGGCAGGCGGTCAGCTCGTTGAGCAGTGCGGCCAACGGCGGTTGGGCGGCCTTGCGCCGGATCAAATACTGCGCGGCGCCACGGGTATTGAGCAGTTGCTGGCGCAGCGCCTGGACCTCAGCGACCTGGGCGCGTTGCTCACGTACGCTTTGGTGCATGACGTCAAGCACGCGCTGGCGGTCGTTGAGCCACAGCAGCATGGCCGCAATCAGCAAGGCGCCGCACAGCCACGGCAAGCTGCGCTGCAAGCCTTTACCCGCAGGCCGCTGGCGTGGGCGCAAGGGGGCCGGCAACAGGTCGATGCCCATCGGCACACCGGCGGCGTCCTCCACATCCACCGCATGGGGCTGCAAGCCGAGCGCGGCGCAGTCGATGAGGATCTGGTCCAGGCGTTCACGCAGGATCGCCACCAGCGTTATCTGCACCTGCGTGGCAGTGCGGCGTTCCTGACGCGCCACAAAGTACAGCTGGGCGGCGTCGAATGGCGTGAAGCGGTCCAGTTCATAGCCGACCACGGTCGACAGGTTGCGCGCCGCAGCCGGCGGCAGTTGCAGGCTTTGCACCAGCACCGCCGAGGGCGCGAGCAACAGCACCTGGCGCACCTCGCCCGCGAGGGGGGCTACGGGCGCAGTCAACGGCCAGCGGTAGACATGCTCGGGGATGTCCTGCAACGACAACCACCCCGGCAGGCAAGCGCGCAGCTCCTTGAGCCACAGCCGCCACCCCAGCTGCAACAGGCTGCCGCGCCAGCGCTGGGCGATCGGCTGCGCCAGCAGGTGCAGCCGCGCCGATAAGTGTTCATTTATTCTTGCCAACGTAAGACTCGATAAGGTTGTGCGCTGCCTTGCGCGGGGCTCAATAACACCGTGGCTTGCAACCGGGCGTGGTAGCCGCCGGGGCGTTGTGCGCGGCTGTCGACCACCAGCACATCGCCGGGGTCGGCGCCCACCGCACTCTGGTGCGGCAGGTTCAGTGCGCGGCGCATCAATGCGCTGGCGAACGCCGGATCGGGCCGGTCCAGGCCACTCCACAGGCTGATTTCGGGCACCAGCGCGCTGTACAGCGCTTGGCTCATGCCCGGCAGTTGCCGCAGTTCTTCCACCACGCGAAACGGTGCCAGGCCCTGGTTGCGGCGTACTTCCAGGTCCCTGGCGAGTTGGTTGGCCTGGGCCTGGGTCGCGCCGCAGGCCAGGGCCAGGCGGGCAAAGTCCGCCACCTCGGCGCTGTTTAAATACAACTTGCCGCGCTCACTGTGCAGGCTGACGTGCAACTGCGCGTCGTCGAACACCAGCGGCACTTCGCGACCGTCGGCGATCCATTGCTTGCGCTGCAAAGGGTCGGCCAGCGCCTGCATCGCCAGCGCCACACCCGCCTCGGCAGCCAGTACCGCCTGGGTGTGCTGGCGATGCCAGGCGGCCTGGCGTGTTTCCAGTTGCACCCAGCCGGCCAGCCCACCCAGCAACAGGCTGAGCAGGGCCAACACCCACAGCACCAGTAACAAGGCGACGCCACGCTGATGCCTGATCATTCTGGAGCCCCGCCGGACAGGTTCAGGCGCAACGCAATTACCTGGGTGACCCACGGCACCGGCCCGTTGACCCGCGCCGCAATGCGCACCGCATACGGCAGGCGCTTGGACCACGGCCAATCGCTGATCCAACCAGTGGCCTGGCCCTTGGGCGACACACCGCGATAGCTGAATTGCAGGTCCTGGATGTGGTTCAACAACACCTGCGGCTCACTGCGCGAGGCCGGCACGCTGACCTGTGCCGATGACTCGAACCGGGCGAACGCCACTTGCAAATCGCGCTGCGCCTCGGGGCCCGTCAACTGCAAGGTGAAGCGCTGAATGCCGCCGCCGAGCACGCCGGGCAAGGTCGCGACAAACTGCATGCGCTGCGGCCCACCGCTGAAAAACCCGTCGACCTGGCTGTCATCCTCGGTGACGTCCAAGGGCAGCGCCTCGCTGATGGCGCTGCGTAAAAACTGCTGCGCGGCGCGCATTTCATCCAGGCTGACGGTGTAGCGCTGCGCCTTGAGCACCGCACGATTAGCCCCCAGCAATGCACCGCCGACCAGCACCAGCAACACCCCGAGCAGGCTGAGCACGATCATGATTTCGAGCAAGGTAAAACCCTGCTGATGCCGCTTCACAGGCCGGCCCTGTCATGGACGGCACGCAGTTTCAAGGTGCTGAAATTGGCCTGGTGCGCACCTTCGCTGACGCGCAGGTCGAGGCGAAACAGCTGTGGCTGACCGATACGGGCAGGTTGTTGGGCGATGCGCAGTTGCCAGCCGATACCGTCCAGTTCGCCCTGACGCACGCCATTGGCCAGGGGGCCCGCCGCTTCCTGGTCCAGCACACTGATGGCGGCATGGGTCAGGCGGTCGCTGTGGGCAACTTGCAGCAACGAACGCGCACTCTGGCCGAAGGCGACCAGCAGCACTGTGCTGCAAATCGCCATCAGCACCAGCGCGGCGAGCATTTCCAATAGTGTGAAACCGCCTTGAGCCTTCATGGCAGCGCCCTGGACTGCACGCTGCCGGTCAGCCAGCCAATATCTATGCGCCAGCGCCGACTGCCGTTAGCCAGCAGCAAGTTGCCGCCGGTGGAGCTGCCGTCGGGGTAGAAGTCCACCGCCGAGCCTGCCTGCTCGGCGGTATGCAGGGTCACTTGCAGGTCGGCCGGCCAGTGCTGCAGCGGCCGGCCCGGCGCCTGGAAACTCAGGCGGCGCAGGTCAAACCGCGTGCTTTGGGTGGTGCCGCTGACAATCGCCCGCGCCCGAGTGCTGCGCAACGCCTCGACCATCTGCCCGACCGCCTGGCGCTCTTTGGCGGCGCGCAGGCCCTGTTGCAGGCCAAATCCCACCAACCCGGCGGCGATGCTGATCAAAACGATCACCACCAGCATTTCCAGCAGGGTAAAGCCGCGTTGGGGGCTGAGCATGGTCGCGGGTTATTCCCAGTTGCCCAGGTCGGCGCTGTAGCCTTCGCCGCCGGGCTGGCCGTCCTGACCGTAAAAAATCAGGTCAAAGGCGCCATGTTCACCGGGGAAGCGATAGCCGAACGCGTGGCCGAACGGGTCCTTGAGGTCCGACGGTTTGGCATACGGCCCTGCCCAGCCGGCGCTGTTGCCAGGCTTGTCGACCAATTGCTGGAGGGTCTTGGGCGGCGAGCCGACATCCAGGCCATAGCTTTCGATCTTCATGCTCAGGCTGGCCAACTGCGCCTTGCCCGCGCCGTATTTGCCCTTGTCCACATTGCCGCCGACCTGGCGTACCACAATGGTCGCGACGATGCCCAGCAGCACGATCACCGCGAGCATTTCCAGCAGGGTAAAACCGCCCTGGCGGCGGGCGGGCTTGAATCGGGTATGGCGCATCGGCTTGTTTCCTTAAGGGTTCATATATTGCTGGTGAGGCTCATCAGCGGCAGCATGATCGCGAGCATGATCACCGCCACCAGCACCGCCATGACCACGGTCAGGGACGGCACCAGCGCGGCAAGCAGGCGGTCGATGCCGCGCTTGGCCTCTACGTCGAACACGTCGGCGACCTTGAGCAGCATGCTGTCCAGTTCACCGGCCTGTTCGCCGACTTCAATCATTTGCAGGGCCAGGTCCGGCAGCAGCGGTTGCGTACCGAAGGCGCTGGCCAGGGTGCCGCCGCCCTTGACGGACTCGGCGGCCTGGGCAACCTGGGCTTGCAGGGCGCGGTTGGTGCAGACCTGCCGGGCGATCACCAGCGCCTGCAGCAGGGCCACACCGTTGCTGAGCAAGGTGCCCAGGGTGCGCGCCAACCGCGCCGCTTCGACCCGTTGCAGCAGCGGGCCGATAACACGCAGGCCGAGGACGCGGCGGTCGTATTTTTCGCGGCGCTGCGGGTCGCGCAGACGTGCGGCCAGGGTCCAGATCGTCACGATCAACCCGGCCAGCACCGCCAGGCCATAGGCCCCCAGGAATTGGCCGAGCCCCAGGATCACTTCGGTGATCAGCGGGATGGGCACGCCCAGGTCCTTGAAGATCGGCACGAACTGCGGCACCACGTAAGCCAGCAACAAGGCCAGCGAGCCGAGCACGCCGACCACCAGAAAGGCCGGATAGATCAGCGCGTTGATCACTTCGCCCCGCAGTAATTGGCTGCGCTCCAGGTAGTCGCTGAGCTGGCGCAGGGTGTTTTCCAGGGCGCCGCCGGCCTCGCCCGCACGCACCATGCTCAGGTACAGCGGCGAGAACTGGCTGCCCTCTTCTTCCAGCGCCTTTGATAAAGGTTGGCCAGCTTTTACATGCTCGCGAATTCGCTCGATGAGGGCGCGGGTCTGCGGCTGCCCGGGTTGTTTGAGCAGGATGCCCAGGGAGCGTTCCAGCGGTTGGCCGGCGCCCAACAGCGTGGCCAGTTGCTGGGTAAAACTGACCAACGCCGCGCCATTCAACTGGCCACGACCAAACGCATTGCGCAGCCCTTGGGCGCCGGCGACGTCGATCTGCAGCAACAACAGGCCGCGCTTGTGCAGGGCGGCGACGGCGGCGTCCTGGTCCCTGGCTTCAAGCGTGCCGTTTTGCGGCTGGCCCTGGCTGTCCAGGGCACGGTATTTGAACAGGCTCACGCGCCCTCTCCACGGGTCACGCGCAGCACTTCTTCCAGCGACGTCACCCCGGCCACGGCCTGGCGCAGGCCCTCTTCATGCAGGGTGCGCAGGCCGCCACGGCGGGCGGCTTGCTCAAGAGTGGCAGCATCCGCCTGACGCATCAGCAGACTGCGCAGCTCGTCATTCATCACCAGCAATTCGGTGATTGCACTGCGGCCGTGGTAACCGCCACCGGGGGCATCGGCGCGGGGGCGATAGAGCCGGATCGGGCGCTCGTCGGTAAAGCGATCCAGGCCATGCTCGGCGATCAGTTCGGGCGGTGCTTCAAACGCTTCACGGGTGGCCGGGTCGAGGCGGCGCACCAGGCGCTGGGCCAGGATGCCGTTGACCGTCGAGGCGATCAGGTAGCTTTCCACCCCCATATCCAGCAGCCGCGTGATACTCGCCGCCGCACTGTTGGTGTGCAGGGTCGAGAGCACCAGGTGGCCGGTCAGAGAAGACTGAATGGCGATGCGGCAGGTTTCCAGATCGCGGATTTCACCGATCATGATCACGTCCGGGTCCTGGCGCACGATGGAACGCAGCGCACCGGCGAAGTCCAGGCCAATGGCCGGTTTGACCTGGATCTGGTTGATGCCTTCGAGCTGGTATTCCACCGGGTCTTCCACCGTGATGATCTTGCGCTCGGCGGTATTGAGGCGTGACAGCGCGGTGTACAGCGTGGTGGTCTTGCCCGAACCCGTGGGGCCGGTGACCAGCAGGATGCCGTGGGGCCGCTCGAGCACTTCGAGGAAGGTTTCCAGGCGCTGTCCATCGAAACCCAGGCTCTGGAAATCGAACTGCACGGTCTGCCGATCGAGCAAACGCATCACCACCGATTCGCCAAAACTGGTGGGCACCGTGGACACCCGCAAGTCGAGTTCCTTGCCCTGGATGCGCAGCATGATCCGCCCGTCCTGCGGCAGGCGCCGCTCGGCAATGTCCAGGCGCGCCATGATCTTCACCCGCGAGATCACCGCCGCCGAAGAACTGGAAGGCGGCGCCTCCGCCTCGTGCAGCACGCCGTCGATGCGGTAGCGCACCTTGAGCTGGTTTTCGAAGGGCTCGATATGGATATCCGAGGCGCGATGTTCCACTGCGCGCTGCAGAATCAGGTTGACCAGGCGTATCACCGGCGCTTCGGAGGCCATGTCCTTGAGGTGTTCGATGTCTTCCAGCGCACCACCCTGCTCGTCGAGGTTTTCGATCAGGGTGCCCATGGCCGAACGGCCCTGGCCGTAGTAGCGCTCGATCAGGGTTTCGACCTCATTGCGCGGGCCAACGGCCAGCCACACCGGCACGCCGCAGGCATAGGCCATGGCCTGGAACGGGTACACCTGCGACGGGTTGGCCGCCAGCACCCGCAAGCCGCCCTGGCTCCAGCCCACGGGCACCACCTGGTAGTGACGCATAAAGCGCTCGGTCAATGCCGGCAGGGGGTCAAGCAGCGGCGGCGCGGCGTCGGCCAGCAGCAAGGGGGCGTCGAGCAAGTCGGCCCAGGCGCGGGCCAGTTCCACTTCCGAGACCAGCCCTAAACGGGTGAGCAGGCCGAGTAATTCAGTGTCCCCCCCCTCCTGGGACAGGCGTCGGGCGCGTTCCAGGTCCACGGTTTTCAGCCCGGCGTTTTGCATCAGCCACGCGCAGACCTGTTCGGTATCCGGAATGTGCGTTTGGCAGGCGTCGATGGGGGCTGAGGGGCTGGGCATGGGTAGCGATCTAAAGGGCTATGGAGGAACAGGTGGGAGCGGGCTTGCTCGCGAAGGCGGTGGGTCAGTCGATGAATTTGTAGACTGGAACACCGCCTTCGCGAGCAAGCCCGCTCCCACAGGGAACTGCGGATGCCGTTAGTTGGACGTCTTGGACGTAGTCAGCGGCCGCCCACCCTTGGTGGTTTCAGCCTTCTGTTTCTTCACAGCCTTGGCGTCATGGGTCTGGGTCAGCACGGTGGAATCGGCGGCCCCGGATTTCGCATCCGCGTCCGTGGACTCAGCCGCCATTGCCGCGCCACTTAGCGCAACGCCCAGTACAACACCGGCACCCAACAGGGAAATCTTCATCAACTTTCTCCAGATAAAAAAACAGCAGATAGCCCAAGTGGCGCCTTGAACTCGTCAAGACCCTACACCAAAGCATTGTGTATTACAGCCTGTATAAAACATGGCACTTTAGAACTATCGAGCAAAGCCACTAGTTCGCCATACCTCGATAATTTTTCTTAAACCAATCGACTGGTAGGTTTAGCCTTAGTTCCGAAACGTAAGGAATTATTTCTTATTTCACGCAAAAATTAGCTTTTGTTTGACTTATAACCGCAAGAATTGCCTTAATTATGCGGTTTTAGCGGTTCAGAATGCCATCGCGTGATATCGCCTAGACATCATCCACAACAATAATTAATACAATTATTACATTAATAAAACTGCGGATTTCGCCAAATAGTTGCAATTAGCCATCGGTTAAAAATTGCGATCAAGGGTAACTATTGCCCGTAAAAAAGTGACGAGCGTGCACGGCAACAGGCACTTCTCGGCGCCCACTATTGACTGAACAGTTGTCGGAGAGACCCATGAATAAACGCAAAATGATCGGTGCCCAGTCGGCGTTCGCCCTGCTGGCACTGGCCGTGTCCCAGGTGCATGCGGCCACCAGCCCCGCGCTGGATGAAGGCCGGGTGAGCCGCGCAGAGAAAGCCGCGGATAAAACCCTGGCGAAGATGACGATGGAAGAAAAACTCGCCTACATCGGCGGCACCGGTGGCTGGGACGTCAAGCCGCTGACCCGGTATGGCATCCCGCAGATTCACGGCGCCGATGGCGGCGTGGGCGTGCGTTATACCAGCGAGGGCAATGCCCAGGGCGTGGTATACCCATCGGGGCCGAACCTGGCGGCCAGCTGGAACCCGCGTCGCGCTATCGACCTGGGCCGCGCCCTGGGCTACGACACCGCCAGCGGCGGCTATCAGTTCGTCACCGGCCCCGGTGTGAACCTGTACCGCATGCCCTACAGCGGTCGAGCGTTCGAATACTTGTCCGGTGAAGACCCATTCCTGGGTGCCAGCCTGGGGCCGGCAGTGATCAACGGCATTCAGTCACGCGGGGTATGGGCCAACGCCAAGCATTTCGCCGCCAATGACCAGGAAAGCAACCGCTTCCACCTCAATGAAATCATCAGCGAGCGCGTGCTGCGCGAGATGACCCTGCCGCCGTTCGAGTCCGCCTCGAAAAACAGCAAGGTCGCGATGATGATGTGCGCCTTCCAGAAGGTGAACGGTGAGTTCGCGTGCCAGAACAAACACATCATGCGCGACATCCTGAAAACCGAATGGGGCTACCCGGGCTTCGTGCAGAGTGACTACAACGCGGTGGTCGACGGTTTGCCGGCAGCACAGGCCGGCACCGATCTGGACATGATGGGCTACCAGATGAACAGCACCATCCTCAAGCCTTACCTGGACAGTGGCGAGCTGAGCAGCGCGACCATTGATGACAAGGTGCGGCGCATCCTCAAGCAGATCTACCTGTACAAGTTCGACAGCAAAGCGCCGCTCACCAGCCACAACATGAACAGCGCCACCAGCAACCGCACGGCGCTGAATGCCGCCCGCGAAGGCATTGTGCTGCTGAAGAACCAGAACAACCTGTTGCCGCTGGACGCGAACAAGGTCAAGCGCATTGCGGTGGTCGGCACCCTGGCCAAATACGCACCGCCTACCGGCTTTGGCAGCGCCAACGTGATGGCCGCCAACTACATCAGTGAGCTGAGCGGCCTGCAGCAGCTGGCGCCGGGGGCCAAGGTCGAATTTATTGAGGGGCTGTCCCTGGACCCGGCGACTTCCAGCTGGACCCACGCCGACAAAGATGGCAACAGTGTCAAAGGGCTGAAGACCGAGTTCTTCAGCAACACCAACTGGTCCGGTGACCCGGCTGCCAGCCGTACCGATGCCCATGTCGACCTGGACTGGTCCACCGACAGCCTGCCGGTGAATGGCGATACCGCCGCCACCTCGATTCGCTACAGCGGCCAGATCACCCCGACGGTCAGCGGCGAACAGGTGTTCAAGGTCCGCGCCGACGGTGCGGTGCGCCTCTACGTCAACGGCAAAAAAGTTCTCGATAACGGTGACGGCAAGCCGCTGCCGAACAACAGCATTCCACCGACCATCCCGGTGTTTGCCAAGGTCAATCTTGAAGCCGGCAAACCGGTCGACATCAAGCTGGAATACTCACGCCGCAACGGCTACCTCTCGACCATGGGCGGCTTGGTGGGCGTGCAGATGAGCTGGGCGTCGCTGGTTGCACCGCAGGACCTGGCCCAGTACGACGCAGTGCTGGTGGCCGCCGGTAACAGCAACGAATACGAAGGTGAAGGCTTCGACCACAGCTTCGATCTGCCGGAATACCAGAACCTGCTGATCCAGAGCATTGCCAAGGTCAACCCGAATACCGTGGTAACCCTGCACGGCGGCACCGGCTTGAAGATGAGCGATTGGATCGACCAGGTGCCGGCCGCGCTGCATGCGTTCTACCCTGGCCAGAACGGCGGCCAGGCCCTGGCGGAGATCCTGCTGGGCAAGGTCAACCCGTCGGCCAAGCTGCCGATCAGCATCGAACGCAACATCGAAGACAACCCGATCTACGCGACTTTCCCCAAGTTCGACAATCAGGAAACCCTGTCTGAGATGAGCTACAAGGACGACCTGTTCCTGGGCTATCGCGGCTACGAGAAAAAAGGCATCAAGCCGCTCTACCCATTCGGCTATGGCTTGTCGTACACCACCTTCGGCTACAGCAATATCAGCGTGACCCCTGGGGTGGCGGTGGCGGGTGCGCCGATCAAGGTGTCGTTCGACCTGGCCAACACCGGCAAGGTGGCCGGTGCCGAAGTTGCCGAGTTGTACGTGGGCCAGAACAACCCGAAAGTCGAGCGCGCCATCAAGGAGCTCAAGGGTTACAAGAAGGTGTTCTTGAAGCCTGGCGAGAGCAAGCGCGTGACCATCGAGCTGAATGATCGCTCGCTGGCCTACTACGACGTGGCGAGCAAGCAATGGGTGGTGGACGCCGACAGCTTCAACCTGTCGGTGGGCGCGTCCTCACAGGACATTCGCCTGAACGCCAAGCTGGTCAACCCGTTCCGCCAGGAACTGTCGACCACCACCAGCAACCCGCTGCCACGCTCGGCGCTCAATTCGACCCTGCGTGAGCTGCCACAGGTAAAAACCGGTGGTGTGCTGCACCAGAACGAAGGGGATAGCGGCACCAGCGAGGGTGATGGCTATGACATGAGCGATGACACTACCCAGGGCAGTGCTGCGGGTAACTGACCCATGTGGGAGGGGGCTTGCCCCCGATGGCGGTGGTTCAGTTTATTCAATGCTGACTGACACTCCCTCATCGGGGGCAAGCCCCCTCCCACATTTTTAACTGTGTTCGACTCAGGTTCTGATCGCCGCATCGACCCGCGCAATGTAGGTATCGAAACGCGCCACCAGATCCACCTGCTCCGGAAAACGCAGCCACTGGATCTGCAGGCCATCCATCATGGCCAGGATTTCTTCCACCAGCCCGGCGATGTCCACGTCGCTGCGCACCTCCCCCGCCGCCACCAGGTCGGCAAACTGCCCCTGCAAGCGTCGTTGTATCCCCGTATAGCGCTCCTGAAACCAGCTCCAGGCCGGTTGGGTGTCGAGCAGGCTTTCGGCATTCAAAATGGTAAAGGCGCGCACCACCCCAGGCGCGGTGGCGTTCGAACGGTTGATCGCCCGCAGGCTGCCGAGCAACCCGGACAGTGACTTCTCGGCGCGTACTTCATCGGCAATCCGTTGGTTGACCTCATCTCGACGTTGCAGCACGCCCATCAACAATGAAATCTTGCTGGGAAAGTGATGCAGCAGGCCGGCCACGGAAATCCCAACAATCGCCGCCACCTGGGCCACCGAGGCGCCGCTGTAGCCTTCCAGGGAAAACACCTGCAGGGCCGCATCCAGCAGCTCTTCGCGGCGTTTTTCACCTTTGGGGGCGCGACGGGTCTTGGGGGCGGGCTCGGTCATGGGAACATCCTTGTGGGCAGGCTTGCACCGTATCCAAATTGCCCCTGAGCCGCAAATAAAGCTCAGGCGCTTTCCCGTTCGATCAAGCGGCAGTCCAACAGGTTCAAGCGTTGTACCTCATCATCCACCGGCAATACCCCAAGGCTTTCCAGCACCCGCGTTGCCGCCAGCACGCCGATTTCCAGAGCCGGTGGCTTGATGGTACTCAGGCTCGGCAACAGCATTTCGGCAAAGGGGTAATCGCCAAACCCGAGCACCGCGCAGTCTTGGGGGATCTTCAGCCCGGCGCGCTGCCCGGCCAGCAGGCCGCCAGCGGCCAGGTTGTCATTGGCAAAGAAGATCGCGTCGGGCGGCGTGGCGTGGTTCATCAGGGTTTCCATGGCCTGCTTGCCCGCCTCGAAAGGGGCGCGATCAGCGTCGGGGACGAAGCGCCAGGGTTGCAGGCCCAATTCGCTCAAGGTCGCAGTAAAACCGTCGCCCCGCTCTTGCGCACTGAAGTCGCCCGGAGCGCTGTTCTGGACGAAGGCGATGCGTTGGTAGCCCTTGCCGTGCAGGTAGCGTGCGGCCGTGACGCCGACTTCATAGTGGGAAAAACCGATCTGCAACGGCTCGCGTGCGGGCACGTAGTCCCAGGTTTCCACCACCGGGATATCCGCGTCGGCGATCATCTTTTCGGTGCCTGCGCTGTGAAAACGGCTGGTCAGCACCAGCGCCGCCGGCGACCAGCCCAGGAACGCACGCACCGCACTTTCTTCCTGCTCGGCACTGAAGTAACTCGATGCCAGCAGCAGCTGATAACCATGACGGCTGAGGGTGTCGCTGAAGCCCTGAATCGTATTGGCAAAAATCGGCCCCGAGATATTCGGGATCACCATCGCCACAATCCTGCCCCGCGCCGAGGCCAACCCACCGGCCACCAGGTTGGGCACGTAACCCAGTTCGGCGACCACCGCGGCAATCCGCTCGCGCCGCTCGGGCGAGACCTGTTCCGGCTGGTTGAAATAGCGCGACACGGTAATCGCCGACACCCCGGCCTGGCGGGCCACGGTGTTCAAGGTGACACGCCCGGCGCCACGGCGTTTGCGCGGTTTGTCTTGGCTCACGGAATGATCCTGCTAAAAACCAAAAAGAATATAGGACTAATTTTTTAGTATTTGACGCTCTAAACCAGACCTACCAATAATGCCGATGTTAGCGCTAACAAAGCGCGTTGTCTGCTACTCGCTCGAGCGAATGCCCAAGACAGTTTCACAGGCGCTGACGGTCGCAAGAACCGCAGCGGTTCAGGGCATTCTTCTCGAGCGGACACAGCATGCACAAGCACACTCACTTACTCCTTCTGGCCGGTTTGAACGCCCTGCCGCTGCCCGCAGCCTTTGCCGCTGACGAGCCGCAGGCCACTCTCAAAGCGGTGACGGTCACCGCCACGCGCCGCGAAGAGTCGCTGCAAAAAGTCCCGGTGGCGGTCTCGGTGCTCGATGGCGAACAATTGGAGCGCGACAACCGCAACGGCGTGGCAAGCATCGCCCAGCAGGTGCCGTCGCTGAACTTTCGCACCGGCGCGTCGAACAAGGACACCTCGCTGTTTGTGCGCGGCGTAGGCACCATTTCCACCTCCCCCGGCGTCGAGCCGACGGTGGCCACGGTGATCGACGGCGTGGTCTACGCCCGCCCCGGCCAGGCCACCCTCGACCTGCTGGACCTGGAGCGCATCGAAGTGCTGCGCGGCCCGCAAGGCACACTGTTCGGTAAGAACGCCTCGGCCGGGGTGCTGAATATCACCAGCAAGGCGCCCACCGCCGAGACCCACGGCTATATCGACCAGTCGTACTACAGCGGCAATGAAAGCCGCACGCGTTTCGGCATCGGCGGCAGCCTTATACCGGATGTGCTCAAGGGTTCGATCAGCACGCTGTTCGGCAGCTACGACGGTAACGTCGATAACCAGCACAATGGCCAGGAGGTCAACGGCTACAACCACAAGGGCATTCGCGGCAAGCTGGAATTCACCCCGAATGACGACGTGAAGCTGACCCTGATCGCCGACTACATGCAGTCCCACGACGACGCGCCGAATGGCGTGGTCAGCAAATCCCTGACCCCGGCGTTCAGCACTGCGCTGAGCCCGGTGCGCGCCTCCAGTGACAACCGCGACATCAACACCGACACCCGCAGCCATGTGGAGGACACCAACAAGGGCCTGTCCGCGCAGTTGGACTGGAACCTCGGCGACTACACCCTGACCTCGATCACCGCCTGGCGCGGTTGGGACAACACCCAGTACCAGGACGGCGACCGTCTCGGCACGGTAACCGCCGCCTTCCCCGGCACCGCCGACAAAGGTCAGCTGGCCTTCGACCAGTACTCCCAGGAATTGCGCCTGGCCTCGCCCAAAGGCGAGTTCCTGGAGTACGTCGGCGGCCTGTTCTATATGCACGGCAAGGACGAAGAGACCTACCAGCGCACGCTGACCACCACCACGCGCACCGACCGCGGCATCGCCGACTACAGCACCACCAGCGACAGCTACGCGGTATTCGGCGAAACCACGCTTAATTTCACCTCGCGCTTTCGCGGCATCGCCGGCCTGCGCTACACCCACGACAACCTGAAATACGCTCACCGCCGCGTCTCCACCTCGGCCACCACGGTCAGCGGGATTCAACCGGCCACTTCCAGTTCCGGCTCGGTGGATGAAGACGGCTGGTCCGGCCGCCTCGGCGTGCAGTACGACCTCACTGACACCATCACCAGCTACCTCACCTATTCGCGTGGCTACAAAGGCCCGGCCTACAACGTGTTCTTCAATATGCAGCCGCGTGACACCGACGCGCTCAAGCCGGAAACCTCCAACACCTGGGAAGCCGGGATCAAGGCCACCGCCTGGAACAACCGCCTGACCACCAACCTGGCGGTATTCCACAGCGACTACGACAACTACCAGGCGAACTTTTTCGACACCGTTGCCGGGCAAGTGGTGACCCGCCTGATCAACGCCGGCAGCGTCAGCACCGAAGGCGTCGAGCTGGATTACGCCTTGCAGGCCACCCAACAGCTGAAACTCTCCGGCGCCCTGGCTTACACGCGTGCACGCATTGATGAATTCGCCTGCCCCGCCGGTGCGGCGGCCACCTGCAATGTGAATGGCAAACCGTTGCCCTACAGCCCGGACTGGAAAAGCTACGTGCGCGCCGACTACACGATCCCGCTGGATAACGGCCTGGACATCGAACTGGGCACCGACTACAGCTGGCAGAGTGAAGTGCAGTACGACATCAGCCAGAACCTCGACACCAAGCAAGGCGCCTACGGCATCTGGAACGCCAGCGTAGCCCTGGCCGACTACAGCAATGGCTGGCGCGTGGCCTTGCTGGCCAAGAACCTCACCGATAAGTCCTACTCCCCGCTGCTGGCCAGCGGCGGCAATTACATCTACCGCGCCGTACCCCGTGACGATGAACGTTACTTCGGCGTGCAACTGCGCAAGGATTTCTAAGCATGAGCCGTCAACTGACACTCGGCGCCTTCCTCATGGCCACCGGGCACCACGTGGCCGCCTGGCGCCACCCGGACGTGCCGGCCAACGCCGGGCTGGATTTCACCCAGTACAAGCACTTGGCGCGGGTGGCCGAAGCGGCGAAATTCGATGCACTGTTCGTGGCCGACAGCATCGCCGCCGCCACCGGCGACGTCGCCAGCCACATGGCGCGCTCGGATCATTTCGAGCCGCTCACCCTGCTCTCGGCACTGAGTGCGGTGACCGAGCATATCGGCCTGATCGCCACCGCCACCACCAGCTACAACGAGCCCTACCATGTGGCGCGCAAATTCGCCTCGCTGGATCACCTGTCCGGTGGGCGTGCCGGCTGGAACCTGGTGACCTCGGATGCCGCCGCCGAAGCGCAGAATTTTGGTCGCGATGAACACCTCGGTCATGCAGAACGCTACAGCCGCGCCCGCGAGTTTCATCAGGTAGTGACCGGCCTGTGGGACAGCTGGGAGGACGATGCATTCGTGCGCGACAAGGCCAGCGGCAACTACTACGACCCGGCGAAACTGCATGTGCTGGATCACGTCGGCGAACACTTTCAGGTCAAGGGCCCGCTGAATGTGGCGCGCTCGCCCCAGGGCCAGCCGGTGATCGTGCAAGCCGGTTCTTCCGAGGCCGGCCGCGAGCTGGCCGCGCAGACCGCCGAAGTGGTGTTCACCGCGCAGACGTCACTGGCGAATGCCCAGGCGTTTTATACAGACCTCAAGGGGCGCTTGAGCCAGTACGGCCGCGAGGCGGATTCGCTGAAAATCATGCCGGGGGTGTTTGTGGTGGTCGGGCAGACCGAGGCCGAGGCACAGGCGAAATTCGAGGCGTTCCAGGCCCTGGTGGAACCCGAGGTGGGCGTCGCTTTGCTGGGGCGCATGCTGGGCAATTTCGACCTGTCCGGCTACCCGCTGGACGGGCCGCTGCCGCCGCTGCCATTGACCGACAGCGGGCAACGCAGCCGCCAGCAACTGCTGAGCGAGCTGGCTGAGCGTGAACAACTGACACTCGCGCAATTGGGCCGCCGGATCGCCGGTGGCCGTGGGCATTACAACCTGATCGGCACCCCTGCGCAGATTGCCGATGAGCTGCAACACTGGTTCGAAAATGGCGCGGCCGACGGCTTTAATATCCTGGTGCCGCATTTGCCGGGCGGGTTGGAAGACTTTGCCCAGTGGGTGGTGCCGGAACTGCAACGGCGCGGGCTGTTTCGCACTGAATACAGCGGTTCGACGCTGCGCGAAAATCTGGGTCTGGCACGCCCGGCCAATCGTTTTACCGAGGGCAAGGCATGAAGTTTCCAGCACTGATAGTGGCCTTGCTGGCCGTGACGCAAACCGCCTGGGCCGCCGAGCCCGCCACCCTGCGCATCGGCTACCAGAAAGGCTCCATCGCCCTGGTGCTGGCCAAGGAACATGGCCTGCTGGAAAAGCGCTTCGCGCAGACGGCCGTGAAGTGGGTCGAGTTCCCCGCTGGCCCGCAGATGCTCGAAGCCCTCAACGTCGGCGCGCTGGATGTGGGCGCCACGGGTGATATCCCGCCGCTGTTCGCCCAAGCTGCCGGTGCGGACCTGGTGTACATCGGCGCCGAGCCCCCCAAGCCGACGGCCGAGACCATCCTGGTGCGCAATGACAGCCCGCTGCACTCGGTGGCGGACCTGAAGGGCAAGAAAGTCGCGTTCCAGAAAGGCTCCAGCTCCCACAACCTGATCCTGCGCGCCCTGAATAAAGCCGGGCTCAGCTACAAGGATATCCAGCCGGTGTACCTGCCCCCCGCCGACGCCCGCGCCGCATTCGAACAAGGCAGCGTGGATGCCTGGGCCATCTGGGAGCCCTATTCGTCCCTCGCCCTGAGCCAGAGCCCCAGCCATGTGCTGGCCAATGGCGAGGGCCTGGGATTGTCGGGCCCGGTGTACACCGCACGGCGTGACTATGCCCAGGCCAATGGTGCCTTTATCCACAACCTGCTCGGTGAGCTCAGCGCCGCCGAAGCCCTCACCCGCAGCCAGCGGGAAGACAGCCTCAAGGTGCTGACGCGCTTTATGGGCCTGCCCAGCGGGGTAATCGCACGTTATATGGATAACCGCCCGCCCTCGCCGATTTTGCCGATTGACGACAAAATCATCCAGGCGCAGCAGGCGACGGCGGATTTGTTTTATCAGAATCGGTTGTTGCCCAAAGCGATTGAGGTGAAGAAGGCTGTCTGGAGTGTGGAAACCCACTGAGATCCAAAATGTGGGAGCGGGCTTGCTCGCGAAAGCGGTGTGTCAGTCACAGGATGCATGAACTGACACGCCCTCTTCGCGAGCAAGCCCGCTCCCACATTTTTTGACCGAGTCAGGCGTGATGGCGGGTGCTTTTTTCTACCACGCACATCGGCGTGCCGGACACCGGCTCATTGATGATCTGCACCTGCACCTCAAACACCTGGCGCATCAACTCGGCACTGATCACCTCCCCCGGCGCACCATCCGCCACCAGCCTGCCGCCGTGCATCACCGCCAAATGGTCGGCATAGCGGCACGCCTGGTTGATGTCGTGGAGCACGGTGATCACGCTCTTGCCTTCGGCGGCCAGTTCGCGCATCAGATCGAGCAGTTCGACCTGGTGGCTGATGTCGAGGTAGGTGGTGGGTTCGTCGAGTAACACCACCGGCGCGTTCTGTGCCAACACCATCGCCAGCCAGGCGCGTTGGCGCTGGCCGCCGGAGAGGTCCGCCAGAGCGCGGTCGGCCAGGTTGTCCAGTTCCAGGCGCTGCATGGCCCGGGTCACATGGGACTGGTCGTTGCCGCTCAAGCGCCCCCACAGTGAGTTATGCGGGCTGCGGCCGTAGGCGACCAGTTGGCGCACGCTGACGCCTTCCGGCACCGGCAGCACCTGGGGCAAGAACGCGATCTGCCGCGCCAGCTGGCGAGCAGACAGGCTGGCGTAGGGCTGGCCATCAAGGGTCAATTCCCCCTGAGTCGGCTTGAGGATGCGTGCAAAGGTCTTGAGCAAGGTGGACTTGCCACAGCCGTTGGGGCCGATCAGCGCGGTGACTTTGCCGGTGGGCGGCGCGAACGAAAGGCCCTGCACGATGCGCGTGGTGCCGTAGCCGATATCGAGCTGTTTTGCGTGGAGAATACTCATGGGATCAGCCCTTGAACCGTGCCAGCAACCAAAGAAAATACGGCGCACCAATCACCGCCGTAAGGACCCCAGCCGGGATTTCACTGGGCGCGATCAAGGTGCGCCCGAGGGTGTCGGCCAGCACCAATAGCAGCGCGCCGATCAGCATCGCCGCCGGCAGCAGGCACTGGTGATGCCCGCCCACCAGGCGCCGCGCCATATGCGGCGCCACCAGGCCGATAAAGCCGATCGGCCCGATCACACCCACGCCCAGGCTGGTGAGCAGCACCGCGCAGGCCATTGCCAACCAGCGTGTGCGGCCGAGTGCGGTGCCCAGGCTGTGGGCCGCTTCATCGCCCAGGGCAATCAGGTTCAACGGCTTGGCCAGGCACAGCCCCAGTGGGATCAGCAGCAAAAACGGCAACACCAACACCACATGGTGCCAGTTACGGCTCCACAGGCTGCCAGTCAGCGCGAGCAAGGCGGTGTTGATATCCAGCGGGTGGGACAGGATCAGAAACTCGGTGACGCTGGACAAGGTCACCGCAATCGCCACCCCGGACAGCGCAAAACGCACCCCGGAAAAACTCACGCCGGTGTTGTACAACGCCAGCAGCAGCGCGCCGCCGGCACCGCCCAGGCACGCCACCAGCGGCAGCCAGGCAATCGGCAAGTGCGGCCAGCCGATGATCGCCACGGTCAGCGCCAGCCCGGCGCCCTGGGTTACACCGAGGATTTCCGGCGAGGCCAGCGGGTTGCGGATCACGCCCTGCACAATCGCCCCGGCCAGGCCAAATGCGCAACCTGCGAGGATCGCGATCAGGCTGCGCGGCAGGCGGTGGTTCCACACTTCGAAGTCGAGGGCGTCGTGGGCCAACAGGCGGTCGAGCACGGTATCCGGCGTGAGCCACAAGGTGCCCGCGCTGAGGCTGATGAAGGTGGCCAGCAGCAACAGACCGAGTAGCAGCCAGAGGCGCAGTGTTGGGCGGATCATAGGGCGCGCCTGGCAAGAAACAGAAAGAACGGTGCGCCGATCAAGGCGGTGACTATCCCCGCCGGGGTTTCCACCGGGAAGGCCACGGCACGGCTGAGCAAGTCGGCGCCCAACACGATCACCGCGCCCAACGCCGCGCTCAGCGGGATCAGCCAGCGGTAGTCATTGCCGAGAAACTGACGAAGAATATTCGGTGCGATCAGCCCGACAAACCCAATCGGCCCCACCGCGCAGACACTTGCCCCCACCAGCAACAGGCTGGCGACAAACACCTGCAGGCGCAGGCTGGCGATGCCCACGCCCAACGAGCGGGCGGCGTCTTCGCCGAGGTTGATCAGGTTCAAGCGCGGCGCGCACCACAACGCCCACAGGCCGCCGATCAAGGTGCACGGCCAGAGCAATTGCACCTGGGCGGCCCCGACGTTGGCCAGGGAACCGGCCAGCCAGTTCAACACGCTTTGCGCCTGGGCCTCGACCAGAATTACCGTGAGCCGGGTCAATGCGGCACACAGCGCCGCGACCGCCACACCGGCCAATACCAGGCGCCCCTGGGCGGTAGTCGGCGACCAGGCACCGCCAAGGCTGAACACCGTGATCCAGGCCAGCGCGCCGCCCAGGCAGGTCATCAGCAATGCACCACCGGCAAACGGCGGCGCGACCAACCCGGTGGAAAACAACGCGAGCCCCAAGGCCGCCCCCGCCGTTACGCCAAACAGCGAAGGTGAGGCGAGGCGATTGCGCGTGATGCCCTGCATCAGCGCGCCGGCCAGCCCCAGACAGGCCCCCACCAAGGCCGCGCACACGGCGCGAGGCACGCGCAACTGGGCGACGATATACGCCATATTGCCGCCCACGCTGCCCTGATGCACCAGGCCATTCCAGGCGTCGGTCGCCGTGATGGTGAAGGGTGACCAGCTGTATAACGAGAGCCAGAATAACAAGGCGCCGAGCAGTACAATGCCGGTCGCGGCCAAACTGCGCTGCACGATTACTGGCTCAGTACGGCTTTGCCGCCCTTGAGAATCGCCAAGGCGTCTTCGGCGATCTGCTCCGAAGCCAATACGCCACGATTACGTGCCCAACTGTCGCCGTCGACTTCAGCCACCTGATGGTTACGCACCGCGCCGAGCACTTGCCACAGCGGCTGTTTGCTCCAGCTGTCGACAATGCTTGGGCGACGGTAATGGCCGACCAGCAACCAGCCCGGGTCGAGGGCCAGCAGTTGCTCCAGGCTCACAAACTCAGTCGGGGCAGCGTTGGCGCGCACCGACGGCACCTTCAAACCGATGGCTCGCAGCACACTACCGGCATAGGAATCCGGCCCATGCACCGAGAAGCTGTCTTCCCGGGCAACGCCGAACAACACGCTGGCACCGGCGGGGATCTGCACAGCGATTTTCTTGAGGTTCTCGCGGTTCTGCGCGATGCGCGCTTGCATCTGCGGGCGCTTGCCCAGGGCCTTGCCGATCAGCTCGGCGGACTTGAGGCTGCCCTCATAGTCTTCGCCACGCGAGGGCAGCAACAGGGTCGGCGCAATGCTCGCCAGGTCGCTGTACAGCGCCTGATGGCGATTAAGGTCGGCGACGATCAGGTCCGGCTTGAGCCGGGCGATTTCCTCGATGCTCGGCTGCGAGCGCAAGCCCACGGACTTCCACTGGCCGATGGCCTGGCGCACACGGGGCAATACGCGGTTGGCGTCGCCATCGTCGGCGGCGCCCACCGGGGTCACGTCAACCGCGGCCAGGCTGTCGAGAAAGGAGAATTCCAGCACCACTACACGCTTGGGCGCATCCGGCAGATGCACTGCGTGCTGGCCGTCGTTGAGGTCGATGGGTGCAGCGCTTAATACGCTTGAAGAGAACGCCAGGAGGCAGGCGGCCAGGGTGGGGATGGAGCGCAGCATTCGCATGACAAGTACCTCGGCGTTAACACACCCCAGCTGGACAGGCTGGGGAAAACGGCGGGTACTATTCCATATCAGGGCGATGTGATCAAAAAACATTCTCATTAAGATGATGAAGCTGGCCCAGACACCACAAATCAAATGTGGGAGGGGGTCTGCCCCCTCCCACATTTTGGATCTGCGTCTACTAGAAATCGACCGTGGCCGACAGCAAGTAGGTACGCGGCGTCGACAAGGTCAGCCCCGGCTCGCTGTCATCCGACGCACCGGCCGAGCTCCAGTAGCGTTTATCGGCGACGTTCTCCACATTCGCACGCAGGGTGATGTGTTTGTCATCCACCTTGAACGCATACCGCGCGCCCACGTCGATACGGTTCCAGGCGTCGATTTCCTTGACGTTGGACTGGTCCAGGTACTGCGAGCTTGAGTAGATGCCACGGCTGGTCAGCGTCAGCCCTTCCAGGGTCGGTACGTCCCACTCGGCGCCCAGGTTGACGTTGTACTTGGGCGTGGCCGGTGCACGGTTGCCGTCGTAGGTGCCGTTGGTGGTGTTCTGCAGTTCGCTGTCGATATACATCACGCCGCCGAGCAGGCGCACACCCTTGAGCGGTTCACCGAACACACTCAGTTCCGCCCCGGTGTTCTGGCGCTTGCCGTTGGGGCCGAACACCGAAGTCACGGCATTGGTTTCGTAGGCAGGCTGCTTGATACGGAACACTGCGGCGGTCACGGCAACGGCACCGGCGTCGTATTTGGCGCCCACTTCCACTTGGCGGCTGACAAACGGCGGGAAAATTTCATCGTCGTTGATCGAGGTCGACGGCGCGACCTTGCCCTGGCTCAAGCCTTCCATGTAGTTAGCGTACAGCGACAGCTTGTCGGTGGCCTTGAACAGCAAACCACCGGACGGCGAGACTTTCTCTTCATCGTAGCCGGTAGGGCCTCTGACCCCATTGTTCCAGTCATCCACCTTGACCCGCTGCCAACGCGCACCGAGGGTCAGCAACAGGCGGTCGTCGAAGAAGCCCAGGGTGTCGGACAACGCCACGCCGGTGGAGCGGTTCTCGGTATACACCTTCGGATCGGGGCGGGTGGCTACCGATGGCGTCAGCGTTTGCACCGGGTTGTACAGATTGCTGCGCCCATTCGCGTAGCGTGCGCCGCCGTTTTCAAAGTCCATGTAGAAGTAGCTCGCGGCCAGGTTGACCTCATGGCTCACCGGCCCGGTATGGAACCAGTTGCGCACACCGGCGGTGTAGGTGCGCACATTTTCATCACGGGTGAAATCCCGTGGCGACACGGTGAAATCACCCGCCGCGTTGGTCACGGACACCGCATGGCGCAGGAAGTCGTGGTTACTTTTACGTGCGCCCACGCCGCCGTAGAGCATCACGTTATCGCTGAGGTCGTACTCGCCGTTGAACGTACCAAAGGTGTCGTTGGTGCTGGCCTTGCTCCAGGACTGCGCATAGTTGCGGCGCACATCGTTGGCACTCGGCACCGGTGCGGCGGCCGCCACCTGCACGCGCTCCTGCGGGGCATCGGTGTCGCGCTCGGTGTGGCCGATATCGGTGGAAAGGCGCAGGCGCTCGCCACGGAAATCCAGGCCCAGCACGGCCATTTCACGGTCGACGCTCTGGTGATCCCATTCGGTATCGCCGGACTGCTTCACGCCGTTGAAGCGAATGCCGAACTTGTTGTCCTCGCCAAAGCGCCGCCCGATATCCACCGCGCCGCCCGCCTGGCTGTCGGAGGCCCAGTTGCCGGTAAACGAGTTGATGTCCTTGTCGGTGGCACGCTTGGGCACCACGTTGATCCCGCCGCCGACGCTGCCCCGCGGCGAGATGCCGTTAATCAACTGGGTGGGGCCTTTGAAGATGTCGACGCGGTCGGCCATTTCCATGTCGATGGTGTAGGTGGGCAGCACGCCGTACAGACCGTTGTAGGCCACGTCACTGTTGAACAGGCTGAAGCCGCGAATGGTGAACTGTTCATAGCGCCCGCCGGCCGGGTTGGTGGCGCGTACCGAAGGGTCGCTGGCGATCAGGTCGCCGAGGGTGCGCGCCTGCTGGTTTTTCACCGCCTCCTGGGTGTAGGTGGTCATGCTGAACGGGGTTTCCATGAAATCCCGCGTGCCCAGCAAGCCTTGCGAACCGCGCCGCGCCACCTGGCCACCGGCATAGGTATCGCCGTCGTACAGACCGGTGGTGCCGAGGATGGAGGTCGGTGCCAGTTCCAGGCTGCTGCCATCCGGCGCCGGCACCAGCATGTAGTCGCGCTCGCCCATCGGCTGCACTTGCAGCCCCGAGCCTTGCAGCAGGCGGGCGAAGCCCTCTTCCACCGCGTACTCGCCGGATAAACCACTGCTGCTGCGCCCGCTGACCAGCGCCGGGTCGACGGACAGGTTAACCCCCGACAACCCCGCAAAACGGGTCAACGCCGCGCTCAGGCTGCCGGCCGGCACCTGGTAGCTGCGGCGGGCGGAGGTGTCTTCGGCATAGCTGACGGCGGCGAAGAGAGGGCTGGCGCTGAGGCTCAACATCAGGCTCAGTTTCAGCAACGGGCGCAAGCGCAAGGGTAGAACTGCGGACATTGGAGGAAGCTCTCGATTTTGTTCACTTACCTGGAATGACAGGCGAAGTGAAAAAAGGGGACAGCGTAATTCAATTATTTTTTCAGCAATCCCCCTTTTAAGGCTAACACCCGCCTATGTGGCGAGCGGGCAAGCCCGCTCGCCACAACAGCGGATAGTGCGCCTTACCACACCGCGATATGCGAATCCGCCCGCGGCTCGGTGCCGCCGCACAGCACCCCGCTGACCGGGTCGCGCAGGATGATCTGCCCGCGTCCATAGTCAGTGAGGTCGCTGTCGACCTGCACCTTGTGCCCCCGCCGTGCCAGGGCATTGGCCAGGTCGCGTGAGGCGCCCTGTTCGATGCCGACCTTCATGTCGCCCAGCCATTGCCAGCGTGGCGCATCCAGCGCGGTCTGGGGGTTAAGCCCGAAGTCCACGAGGTTCATCACCATTTGCACATGGCCCTGGGGCTGCATATAGCCGCCCATCACGCCGAACGGCCCGAGGGCCTCGCCGCCTTGGCTGAGGAAGCCGGGGATGATGGTATGGAAGGTTTTCTTGCCCGGTGCCAGGCAGTTGGCGTGGGCCGGGTCGAGGCTGAATTCCTGCCCGCGATTCTGCAGGGCAATGCCGCTGTCGGGCAGCACCACACCGGAGCCGAAGCCGTGGTAGTTGCTCTGGATAAACGAGACCATATTGCCGTCGGCGTCCGCCGTGGCCAGGTACACCGTGCCGCTGGCGTGGGGGTCGCCGGGTGTGGGCGGTTGCGCCTGTTCGCCGATCTGCTCACGGCGGCGGGTGCTGTAAGCGTCGCTCAACAGATCGGCGACCGCCACGCGCATGTGCTGCGGGTCGGTGATGTAGTGCAGGCCGTCGCTGTAGGCGAGCTTCATCGCCTCCAACTGGCGATGCCAGGTCTGGTGGCTGTCGCGGTGATCAAAGCTGAAGCCTTCGAGGATTTTCAGCGCCATCAGCGCCACCAAGCCTTGGCCGCTCGGCGGGATTTCCCAGACGTCGACCCCGCGATAGTTGATGTGGATCGGCGCTACCCACTGCGCACGGTAATCCTTCAGATCGCCGGCACGCAGGTAGCCGCCGCTGGCGCGGGAGTGGGCATCCAGGCGCTCGGCCAGCGCGCCGCGATACAGGCTTTCGCAACGGGTGGCGGCCAATTCCTCCAGGGTGCGCGCCTGGGCTGGGTTGCGGAAAATCTCCCCGGCTCGGGGTGCGCGGCCCTCGATCAGGAAGGTCTCGAACCAGGCGTCCAGCACCGGATCGCGGTGGGGGGTGAATTCGTCCACGGCGATCTGCCATTGATGGGCGACCACCGGCGACAGGGGAAAACCCTCTCGCGCCAGACTGATTGCCGGTTGCAGCAGCTCGGCAAATGGCAGTTTGCCGAAGCGTTGCGACAGCTCCGCCCAGGCCGACGGGCAACCGGGCACCGTTACCGGGGTCCAGCCATACAGCGGCATCCGGTCATGCCCCGCCGCCTTGACCGCCTCGATACTCAAGGCCGCCGGTGCGTGGCCATTGCCGTTCAGGCCATGCAACTGGCCCTTGCACCAGACCAAGGCAAACGCATCGCCGCCCAGGCCGCAGCCGGTGGGCTCCACCACGGTCAAAGCCGCCGCCGTGGCAATGGCGGCGTCAATCGCATTGCCGCCCTTTTGCATGATTTCGATACCGGCCTGGGCGGCCAGCGGTTGTGAAGCCGCGACCATGCCGCGGCGGGCAAATACGCTTTGGCGTTGCGACGGATAGGGGTACTCGTGAGCAGAAAATTTCAACATGGCAAAGGCTCTTCGATTCATTGGCCGGATTTGATGCGGTTCCATTCCCGGGTCATCAGGCGCTGGATGGTTTCCGGCAGGTCGGCGGAGACGAACGTGTGGCTGATCACCTCGTCGCCGGGGTAAATGCCCGGGTTGCCGCTGACCTTGGGGTCCATCAGGGGCGTGGCATCCTTGTTCGGGTTGGCATAGCCGACGTAATCGCTGATCGGCGCAATCACTTCGGGGCGCAACAGATAGTTGATCAAGGCATGCGCGTTGGCCGCGTTACCGGCATCCTTGGGGATCGCCAGCATGTCAAACCACAGGTTCACGCCTTCCTTGGGGATCAGGTAACGGATGTCGATGTTTTTGCCGGCTTCCTTGGCGCGGCTCTGGGCCTGCATCACGTCGCCGGAATAACCGATCGCTACGCAGATATCACCGTTGGCCAGGTCGGCGGTGTATTTCGACGAGTTAAAGTACGTCACCGACGGGCGCAATTGCATCAAGCGTTTGGAGGCTTGCTTGTAGTCATCAGGCCGGGTGCTGTTGGGGTCCAGGCCGAGGTAGAGCATGACCTGGGGGATGATCTTCACCGGCGCATCCAGAAAGGCCACGCCGCAGCTTTTGAGCTTGGCCAGGTTGCCGGGCTCGAGGACCATGGCCCAGGAGTCCAGCACCGCGTCCTGGCCCAGCACGGCGCGGACTTTTTCGGCGTTGTAACCGATGCCCACGGTGCCCCACATGTACGGCACCGCGTAGCGGTTGCCGGGGTCGGCGGCTTCCAGGCGTTGCATCAGGCGTGGGTCGAGGTGCTTCCAGTTGTCCAGCAACCCGCGTTGCAGCGGCTGGTAGGCGCCGGCGCGAATCTGTTTGGACAGGAACTGGCTGGACGGCACCACCACGTCATACCCCGAGTGCCCGGACAGCAACTTGGCTTCGAGCATTTCGTTGGTATCGAAGATGTCGTACTGCACCTTGATGCCGCTGTCTTTTTCGAAGTTCTTCAGGGTATCGGGACCGATGTAATCGGACCAGTTGTAGACCTTGACCACCGGCGTGGCGGCCAGGGTCAGAGGTGCAAGGGCGGCGCAGCACAGGGCAACACACAAGCTCGATAAACGCATGGCGGTTTTCCTTGGAAGGGTCATAACACGCGGCTGAGAAAGGCTCGGGTACGGGGGTGGCTGGGGTGGCTGAAAATCTGTTCCGGTGGCCCTTGTTCGATGAGTTCACCCTGGTCGAGCACCACCACGCGGTCGGCCACTTCACGGGCAAAGCCCATTTCGTGGGTGACCACGACCATGGTCATGCCCTCCTCGGCCAGCTCCTTCATCACTTGCAGCACTTCGCCGACAGTTTCCGGGTCGAGGGCGCTGGTGGGTTCGTCGAACAGCATGGCCTGGGGTTTCATCGCCAGCGCACGGGCAATCGCCACCCGCTGCTGCTGGCCGCCGGAGAGCATCGACGGATAATGGCTGGCCTTGTCCGCCAGGCCGACCCGCGCCAGCAAGCCCCGCGCCTGCTCCAGCGCTTCGGCACGCGGGATGCCGAGCACCTGGATCGGCGCTTCGATGATGTTTTGCAACGCGGTCATGTGCGGGAACAGGTTGAAGCGCTGGAACACCATGCCAATGTCGCGGCGCTGCCGGGCGATGTTGCGCTCCGAATCGCGCACCAGGCTGCCGTCGCTGCGCTCGCGGTAGCCCATGGCCCGGCCATTGACGCGGATGCGCCCGCCCTGGATGTCTTCGAGCAGGTTGATGCAGCGGATAAAGGTGGTCTTGCCGGAGCCCGATGCACCGATCAGCACCACCACTTCGCCGCGCCGTACTTGCAGGGAAATCCCCTTAAGGATCTGCAGGTGGCCGAACGACTTGTGAATGTCCAGCGCCTCGATGATCAGTTCGTCACTTTGATGCGCCATGGTTATCGTCCCCTCAGCAGTTTCAAGGTGCTGCGCCCGAACATGCGGCTGGCTGCCGGTGGCGGCGCAGAGGGCCGGTCGGACTGGCTGAAGCGTGCTTCGAGCCAGCGCTGGAAAAACCCCCACAGGGTGGTCAGCGTCAAGAAGTACAGGGCGACCACCAAGTACAACTCGAACACGCGGAACGTCGCCGAGGTGATCATCTGAGTGCTGAGCAGTAACTCCTGCACCCCGATCACGCTGACCAGGGTGGTGTTCTTGAGCATCACGTTGAACTCATTGCCCAGCGGCGGCACGATCACCCGGAACGCCTGGGGCAGCACGATGCGCCGCATCAGCTTGGCGAAGCCCATGCCCAGCGAGCGGCCGGCCTCGTATTGGCCCTTGTCCACTGCGCCGATACCCGCGCGAATGATCTCGGCCATGTACGCGCCTTCGTTGAGGCCCAGGGCGATGATTGCCGCCTGGATATTGCCGGGCACAATCAGACCGAACAGCTCGATATCCTCAAAACGGAAGATCCCACCCGCTGCCAGCGCCGTGTACAGAAACACGATCTGCACCAGCAACGGCGTGCCGCGCATCAGCCACACGTAAAACCGCACCGGCAGGTGCAACAGCGGGTTCTTCGACAAGCGCAACAGCGCCGCCGCCAGCCCCAGCGCGCAGCCCAGCAGCATCGCCGACACCGCGATCAGGCAGGTCAGCCAGAGCCCGGTGAGGTACACCCCGCTGGGTTGCAGCAGGTACTGCCAGAACACATCCCAATTGAAATTCATCGCCGGTTTGCCTCAGTCGAGTGTGTCGCTGCCCACGTGCCATTTGCTCAGCAACTGCAGGTAGCTGCCATCGCTGCGCATGTCGCTGATCACCTGCTGCACGGCGGCGCTCAGTTGCGGGTCGTCCTTGCGCAGGCCCAGGCCGGTGAGGATGCGACTGAACGCCGGCACACCTTCCTGGAACAGGTCCGGGGCCATCGCCGCGTAATAACCGGCGGTTTCCACGGTAGTGCCGTAGGCATCGACCTGGCTGATGCGCAGGGCCTGGAAGGCGTCGGTGTCGGTGTTGTAGACCACCAGTTTCATCGGCGGCTTGCCGGCCTTGGCCAGGCTCTCGTTCTGGGTATCGAGCAGGGTCTTGATCGTGGAGCCGTTGAGCACCGCGACCTTGTGCCCGGACAGATCATCCAGCGCCTTGATGCCCTTGGGGTTGCCCTTGGGCACCACCACCGACTGGCTGGAATACATGTAGTTGACGATGTCGATCACTTGGCGCCGCTCGGGCTTGTCGAACAGTTGGTCGACGATCATGTCGCACTGCTGGGCGAGCAACGCCGGCACCAGCCCGGAGAACGGAATCACCCGCCATTGCACGTGTTTGTCGCCCAGGCGCTTGGCGATTTCCAGCCCCAGGTCAACCGTGAGCCCGCGTGGTTTTTGGGCTTCGTCGAAGGACACCAGGGGCGGAGAATCCATCCCCGAGCAATACACCAGCTTGTCGACGCTCTGCAGGCGCTCCGGCACCTGCGGCGCGGCAACCGCCCATTGAGTACAGAGGCCGAGGGCGACAGCCACCAGCAAGGCACGGCGTTTATGCATGACCAGACACTCCAGTTCGTTGAATAACGGGGCAGGACTCAACGTCAAAACACGACAGCGTTATTATTTTTCGGTTTGCAGGAATTGGATCAGCGCCGGCACCGTGCCTTCGATGTGTTCGCGTACCACGGCTTCGGCGCGGGCCGCATCACCGGCGCGTATCGCATCGAGAATCACCGCGTGTTCCTGGCGTGCGCTCAGGGGTTTGTCGCCGTGCTGCAACCACAGGCGCATGGGCGCTTCCACCAGCGAGTACAGCGCCGAAATCTGCTTCATCAAGCGCGGGCGGCCGCTGAGGCTGCACAGGTATTCATGGAAGGCGCGGTGGCGGCTGACCCACTCGGCACTTTCGTCGCGGTAGTCGTCCATCTCATCCAGCAAGCGCTCCAGGGCTGCCAGTTGGCGTTCGCCGATCCGGCCTACGGCAACCCGCACCGCCAGCCCCTCGAGGGCGCTGCGCATTTCGAACACCTCGTGCAGTTCGTCGATATCCAGGCCGCTGACAATCGCTCCGCGATTGGGCCGCAGGGTCACCAGCCCCTGGGCATCCAGGCGGCGAAACGCCTCGCGCACCGGCATGCGGCTCATGCCGATTTCGCTGGCAATGTCTTCGGCAATCAGCCGGTCGCCCTTGCGGTAGCGGCCGCCACAAATGGCCTCCAGCAGGAAGTTGTAGGCTTCCTCCTCGGCCGTCAGGGGCTGGCGGTCAACGTAAGCGGGGGCAAATTGCATCGGCAGCACCTTTTGAATTTTTGTATCCAATTATCCACGAATGCAAAAAAGCAGGATGTGTGCCAAGTGGCCAGGTAATCAGCCAAGTGCTTGATTCGGCATAAATAGGTGAACAATGCAGGCAAACGCGTTACCCATCACACTCAGGCACCTGCTACCAAACAGCGCAGAAATCGCCCCAACAGGGGGCAAAAGTAACAAGCGGTGGGCATAACCTTAGCTGTCGATGTTCTTATTTTTCGCGTCGGGCCATGGGGATACGGGTAGCCACGTAACCCATTGGAGGATGTGGCGCATGGCGGAATCAGTGGTGTGGATTGCCGGGGTCGGCGGGTTTACCGGCAGGCAATGGGTGTTCGTGATCACCGGTATTGCGCCGGTGCTCGTCGGGTTGTTCGCCTGGTATTGGCTGGACGACAAACCGGCCTCCCCTACGCCTCGACAGTGCGCAGCAAAGATGAAGGCGGCGACTTTCGCAGCCGTGGCCAGGAGGTGGGCGTGGTGCATGCGTGCGGCCACCATGCGCCTATGGCCATGGCGCTGGGCATTGCCAAGGTGGATACCTGCCCGGCAATGACCGCGCCGGCTACAACAACACCGCGCGGGTTGACGCGTTGATGCCCGTGCTGCAACAGGTATCGAGCACGCCGCTACGGATCGACAACGGCACCTATGGCGCCGATGACGTTGCCGAATACGCCCGCCAGATCCCCGGCATTTTCATGCGCGTGGGCGTCACCCCGCCTGCACTGGAGGGCAAGACCATATGGCCCACGCACTCACCGGGTTTCCAGGTGGATGACCCGAGCCTGGCGGTGGGGATTCGTGCCTTGAGCCGGATGACCCTGACTTATATGGCCGCGCATTCGGCCGAGTAGATGACGGTCTGCGCACTGTTGGCCGCGACAGTCTGCCGAGTGAAGTAGGTATCGCCTTCATCGGTCAGAATCTCGTAGTCGGCCTTGCGGGCTTCGCTGGCGTGCTTGATGATTTTCAGCACCCGCTGGAATTTCACGCTTTGCGTGCCGTTCTGGTTGGGCCCGGTCAGCACATTGACGCTTTGAAACCAGCCTGCGTGCTGCTTGTTGCCCACCAACGCGCTGGTCATCGCCTCGAACCGCTCCAGCCGGGTGAAGCCCCACAATGTCTGCTCTGCAACCGTCGCGCCGGGTGTGGCAGCGCCGGTAAACACAAACAGATTGATCGCCGGGGTGTCTTCGCAAAAAAAGTCGTACGGAACCAGGCCGTCGACCATTTTGCGGCCGGACACAAAGCCTTTTTTATGCACCTGAAACATCGCCACCTCCACTCAATCATGGCGATGAGTCTAATGAGCCGTGACGTACAGGGCGGTCAAGCCAATGTAATGTCGTGTAAAGATCGCGCATTGTGCAGGTGGATCTTCACCGTCAGCCCACCACCCGGCTCATTGCACGCCTCGATGCTGCCGCCGTGCATCTGCACGGCCCTTGCGGCGATGGCCAGCCCCAGACCAAAACCCACACCGGCATCGCCCACGCCACGCTCGAAGGGATGGAAGATGCTTTGCAGTCGGTCATTTTCGACACCTGGCCCCTGATCAGTGATCCGTACGTTCAGACAGTTGGCCTTGGAGTTGACCTGCGCCGAGACCCGCACAGTGGTGCCCGGGAGGGTATAGCGCACGGCATTGCGGATCACATTCTCGAAACAGCGGTACATCAACTCGCCGCTGACGCAAGCGATAAACGGCGGGCATGCATGCAGTTGCACCTGGCAACCTTTGATCCCGGCTTCGAACTGCGCATCCTCAACAATCATCACCAGCAATTCGACGATATCCAAGGGCTCGCGCTCGATGCTTTCGGGCCGACCTTGCAGGCGTGCGAGGGTCAGCAGCGCCTCGATCAGTGTGTCCATGCGCTCGGCTTCGCGCTCAATGCGTTCGAGCATTCCCAAGCGTTCGACGTCCTGGCGCAACAGGCCGATGGCCGCCTGCATGCGCGTCAGCGGCGAGCGCAGCTCATGGGAGATGTCATGCAGCAAGTGCTGCTGGGCGTCCACCAGTACCTTCAACTGGTTGGCCATGCGGTCGCAGTCTTCGGCCAGGTCGACGATTTCATCGCGGCGCCTGCCCATGGCGGGCTTGACCCGGGTTTCGAAGCGGCCCTGGGCCGCGTCGCTCATTGCGCGTCGCAGGTGAGCCAGGGGCCAGGCCAGGTAGTACGCCATGTAACCGCTGAACAGCGCGCTCATCAGCGTGCCAATAATCAGTGGGATCTGGTGCCAGGGCTTGCCGGGATCTTTACCGGGGGCGTGGGTGGACTTGATCGACAGCGCCAGCCCCTCTTTGCTGATCACCGATTGTTCATAGGCCGGCTGCGTAACGGGCGCGCCCACCAGCAATTTACCGGTACTGTCATAGACGCCGATGGCCTGATCCGCCGGACGCTCCCAAACCGTGAGCATTTGGCCGGCCGCTTCGACACCGAACTGTTGCAGCAGCTTTGCTTCGGCCGCCAGCATGGCTTCCACATGTGGGTCATTCGGCCGAAAACGCGCCAGCTCAAGCACGCCGACCCCCACCAGAAATGTCAGGGTGGTCGCCAGCCAGAAGGCCAGAAACAACTTCCAGAACAGCAAGCTGGGTTTGATCATTCGGCAATCAACAAATAGCCGAGGCCGCGCACACTCTGAATCCACGCCTTGGCGTCCGGGCGCGGCCCAAGTTTTTGCCGGATGCTGCTGATATGCACGTCGATACGCCGGTCGTAGCGCGTCAACGGGCAGCCCAAGGCGTTCAACGACAGCGCCTTCTTGCTCACCACCTGCCCGGCGCTGCGGGCGAGTTCTTCGAGCAGGCTGAACTCCGTGCTGGTCAGGCCCAGCTCGGCACCGTTCCACAGGGCCTGGCGCTTACCCGGCCACAACATCAGCGCGCCGGTCTTGATCACCTCCGTGATGGGCTGGCCCACCGGCTGCACTCTGCGCATGATGGCGCGCAGGCGGGCCACCAACTCGCCCGGGGAACTGGGCTTGGGCACATAGTCATCGGCGCCGAGTTCCAGGCCGGTGATGCGGTCGATGTTGTCGCCGCGGGCGGTCAGCAACACCACCGGCACCTGGCTGACGGCGCGGATGCGCCTGAGCACCTCGATGCCCGAGCGCTGGGGCAACATGACGTCCAGCACCACAATGCTGTAGCGCCCCGACAGCGCCTCCACCTCGCCCTCCTCGCCCGTGTGCACGGCCGTGGCCTCAAAGCCTTCGCGCGCCAGGTATTGGCTAAGCATTCCAGTCAGTTCCTGGTCGTCGTCGACTAGCAATACAGAGATCATCACGGGCTCGTCTGTGGGGGGGTGCACATTATCAGCCTCACATCGTGATCACGGGCCAACCTTTACCTAACTTGACATTCGGTTAACCGCACCAAACGCCACGCGCTCTTATGCTGGGTGCTCACCCGTCCGGCCGCGCCGGCGCTGCTTGTCGATGTGTTCTGGAAAAGATCTTGATGAATTTTTCGCGCCTGCTCTGCTCGGTTGCGCTGCTGCTCAATGCCTCACTGGCACTCGCCCAAGGTTTCAAAATCTCGGATATTCGAATCAACGGCCTGCAACGGGTCTCTGCGGGCAGCGTGTTCGGCGCGCTGCCGTTGAACGTGGGCGACGAAGCGGACGACCGGCGCCTGGTAGATTCCACCCGTGCGCTGTTCAAGACCGGTTACTTTCAGGACATCCAGTTGAGCCGCGAAGGCGATGTGCTGATTATCAATGTAGTCGAGCGTCCCTCGGTTGCCAGTATCGAGCTGGAAGGCAACAAAGCGATCTCAACCGATGACCTGATGAAGGGTATGAAGCAATCCGGACTTGCCGAGGGCGAGATTTTCCAGCGTGCCACCCTGGAAGGCATACGCAACGAGTTGCAGCGCCAGTACGTGGCCCAGGGCCGCTACTCGGCATCCGTCGACGCGCAAGTCGTGACCGAACCGCGCAACCGCGTGGCCTTGAAGGTCAAGATCAATGAGGGCGAAGTCGCGGCGATCCAGCACATCAACTTGGTGGGCAACAGCGTATTCCCCGACGCGGCATTGATCGACCAGTTCACCCTCAAGACCAGTAACTGGCTGTCGTTTTTCAAGAACGACGATAAATACGCGCGGGAGAAGCTGTCCGGTGACCTTGAACGGTTGCGCTCCTACTACCTGGATCGCGGTTATATCAACATGGATATCACCTCGACCCAGGTCTCGATGACGCCGGACAAGAAGCACGTCTATATCACCGTGAACATTCACGAGGGCCAGAAATACACGGTGCGTGAGGTAAAACTGAGCGGCGAGTTGAAAGTCCCGCAAGACCAGGTCCAGTCATTGTTACTGGTGCAAAAGGGTCAGGTATTTTCGCGCAAGCTGATGACCACCACCTCCGAACTGATTACCCGCCGCCTGGGCAATGACGGCTATACGTTCGCCAACGTCAGCGGCGTGCCACAGGCTCACGATGAAGACCACACGGTGGATGTCACATTCTCCGTCGAGCCGGGTAAGCGGGCCTACGTTAATCGCATCAACTTCCGTGGCAACACCAAGACTGACGACCAAGTGCTGCGCCGCGAAATGCGCCAGATGGAAGGCGGCTGGGCCTCGACCTACCTGATCGACCAGTCCAAGGTGCGCCTGGAGCGCCTGGGTTTTTTCAAGGAGGTGAACGTGGAGACGCCGGCAGTGGCCGGCGTCGATGACCAGTTGGATGTGAACTATGCCGTGGAAGAACAGGCGTCCGGGTCGATCACCGCCAGCGTCGGTTTCGCCCAGAGCGCGGGCCTGATCCTGGGCGGGTCGATTTCCCAGAACAACTTCCTTGGCACCGGCAACTACGCCAGCCTGGGGCTGACCCGCTCGTCCTACCAAAGCAAATACAACATCGGCTTTACCGACCCCTACTTCACCGCCGACGGGGTGAGCCTGGGTTACAACGCGTTCTACAGCAAGACCGACTACAATAAGTACTACGATGATGGGGTTTCCTATTACGCCATCAACAGTTTCGGCCTGGGCGCCACCCTCGGCTACCCGATCAACGAAACCTCGCGCTTGAGTGTCGGCCTTACTGCACAACACGACAGTATCGAGCCCGGCACCTACAGCGCCGATGAGATCTACGACTTTGTCGAGCGCGAAGGCAAGGAGTTCACCAACTTCAAGGCCAACCTCGGCTGGTCCGAATCGACGTTGAACAAAGGCATATTGGCCACTCGCGGCTACTCGCAAAACCTCAACCTGATGGTAACGGTGCCCGGCAGCGATCTGAGTTTCTACAAAGTCGATTACACCGGGCAAACCTACGTTCCCGTCACCAACAGCACGACCCTGCGCTTTCACACCAAACTCGGCTACGGCGGCGGCTATGGCTCGACGGACGGGCTGCCGTTCTACGAAACCTATACGGCAGGCGGCGAAGGCACCGTGCGCGGCTTTGCGAGCGGCACCCTCGGCCCGCGCAACACCCCCGCCACAGGTGCTTATGCGAGTGCCGGTCAGGCGTATTACTCGGACCGGGACACAGAGGCGCTGGGGGGCAATATCCTGATCACAGGGGGCGCGGAATATTTATTCCCGGTGCCGTTCATCAAAGACAACAAATCCGTACGAACCTCGGTGTTTTGGGATGTGGGGTCGGTGTATTCGGACAAATGCTACCTCAGCACTACCCAAGGCTGCGGCAGTGTGGACCTGGGCCAGATGGCAAGTTCGGTGGGGGTGGGCGTGACGTGGTACAGCCCAATGGGGCCGCTGAGTGTCAACCTGGCGTACCCGATTCGTACGCCCGAGAACGCGGACAAGCAGGTATTTCAGTTTTCCTTTGGGCAGACGTTTTGATCCAGGAACAGGTTGTCGCGTAGTTATCTATTTTTTCATGAGGAAACCCTGTAGGAAAAATCTGGTCAGCTGATATACGCACCTAGCGCTGACTGCAGGGAAGAGCCAGATGAAACACGTGTCCTACGCCGATATCGAGCGTGCTGGCAACAGCACGCGGCCTCCACATGTCGCAAAATCCAGCCCTTGGCGCGCACTGACCACGCACGACTTTGATGACTGCCGAGATACTGAAACAGGCGCGGTGTTCATTATTGCTTCAGGCGTGTCGGCCAGAGCCTTTCCACTCGAAAAATTCGCACACGTGCCCATGATCACCATGAATGGCGCGATTTCGATGTTCCTGAACACCGACATAAAGCCGTTTTTTTACGCCTGCACCGACAAAAGCTTTTCCGAGCAGCAGCCCGATTTATTCAAACACGCCTTGGCCATCAGCCAAAGAGTCGCGCTGTGGGAAGATCATGCGCGGTCATCGCCAATTCGCCCAAGCGGCGAGCTATACCCGCTGTCCAAAGCCAAAAGACCCTCTTGGATCGACTCTGTGCTCGGCCGGCACAGCGCGCTGGTCGCCAATCATTCCCTGCTATCCATTGGGGAACGCCCGATTGGCTTCAGTAAAAACATGAGTGAGGGCTTTTTTGATGCCCGCACCGTGGCTTATCTGGCGGTCCAACTGGCCTTCCATGTCGGCTTCTCCAAAGTCTTCCTGGTCGGCGTTGATCTGCAAGAAAATGCGGGGAGGTTTTACGAAACCTCAGCCTCCAGCAACTCCCCCTGCGGGCTCGATCAGCACTACCACACGCGTATACTGCCTTCGTTCAAGCTGATGTCAGAGAAAGTCACGGGGGATGAGTTCAGGGTTTACAACTTATCTGCCACTTCACGGCTTCCAGACGAAATTGTTCCGCATGTAAGCCTCGCGCAGGTTGAGGCGATGCTGGGGTAGCGTGCGAAGGAGACGAGCAAGAGGTTTGCTGCAGGCATGAAAAAGCCCAAGCTTTTCAGATTGGGCTGAGTCATTAAAAAATATGGTCGGGACGGAGTGATTCGAACACTCGACCCCTAGCACCCCATGCTAGTGCGCTACCGGACTGCGCTACGCCCCGACTAGGCGTGTTACTGGGTTTGCTTCGCAACGAAGCGATCAGGAATATACCGCAAGCTTTTGAAATGTGGAAGTATTTTAAAAGCTTGTATCACTTCTTCAAAACCACCAGCACATCTTCGAGCTCGGAGATCATCTGGCGGATCAGTTGCTTGTATTGGGTGGTGTCGTCTTTGGCTTCATCACCAGACATACGCTGACGTGCGCCGCTGATGGTGAACCCCTGGTCGTACAGCAACGCACGGATCTGTCGGATCATCAGCACATCCTGGCGCTGATAATACCGACGGTTCCCGGTGCGTTTGACGGGGTTGAGTTGAGGAAACTCCTGCTCCCAATAGCGCAGCACGTGCGGCTTTACTGCACACAGCTCGCTGACTTCACCAATGGTGAAGTAGCGTTTGCCTGGGATGACGGGTAGCTCGTCGTTATGACTTGGTTCCAGCATAAGCCTCAACTCGGGCCTTCAACTTCTGCCCTGGACGAAAGGTGACCACACGGCGAGCCGTGATCGGGATTTCTTCTCCCGTTTTTGGATTGCGGCCAGGCCGCTGGCGTTTGTCCCGCAGGTCAAAATTGCCGAAACCGGACAATTTGACCTGTTCGTTGTCTTCCAGAGCGTGTCTGATCTCTTCAAAAAACAGCTCGACCAATTCCTTGGCCTCGCGCTTGTTCAGACCCAACTCTTCGTACAGACGTTCCGCCATCTCAGCTTTCGTCAAAGCCCCCATACGTCACTTCCTTAACGTGGCGTTCAACCTTTGTTCGAGCGAGGTGAGGATATTTTGTGTCGTGGTATTCACCTCATCGTCATTAAGAGTGCGCGATGGATGCTGCCAGGTCAAGCCAACTGCAAGGCTTTTTCTATGCGGATCAATGCCTTTACCCTGATAGACGTCAAATAGCCTGAGGTCTGTCAGCCATTCCCCTGCATTTTCACGGATTACATCCAGAACGGCAGTGGCGGCTACTTCACGGTCAGCGATCAAAGCCAGGTCGCGGCGCACTTCAGGGAAGCGCGACAACTCGCTGAATTTAGGCATTTTGCCCGAAGCGACTTCAGCCAGGACCAGCTCAAATACGAAGACCGGACGGTCCAAACCGAGGGTTTTCGACAGTTCCGGGTGAATGGCGCCGACGAAGCCCACCAAGCGCCCTTCGCGCTCGATACGCGCCGTTTGGCCCGGGTGCAACGCCGGGTGACTGCCTGGCACAAACGTGAAGTCGTCCAGTGCGCCGGCGAAGCCCAATACCGCTTCCACGTCAGCTTTAACGTCGAAGAAGTCCACGGCATCGCGACCTTGCGCCCAACCTTCCGGCAGGCGGCTACCGCATACGACACCGGCAAGCATCGGCTCCTGCTTCAAGTCGTCGAGTTGGCCGACAAAACGCAGGCCGCTTTCAAACATGCGCACACGATCTTGCTGACGGTTCAGGTTGTGCGAAAGCGCCTTGACCAAACCCGGCCACAGCGACGAACGCATGGCGGCCATGTCGTTGGAGATCGGGTTGGCCAGCAACAGCGGCTCGACGCCCGGGTTGAACAGTTCGAACTGCCTCGGGTCGATGAAGCTGTAGGTCACCGCTTCCTGGTAGCCACGGGCAACCAGCAGGCGACGCAGCTCAGGCAGGTGCGCACGCGCTTCAGCCTTGGGTTGCGGTGCCAGGCGCGCCTGCGGGTAACGCACCGGCAGACGGTTGTAGCCGTACAAACGGGCCAGCTCTTCGATCAGGTCGACTTCCAGGCTGATATCGAAGCGATGGCTTGGCACTTCAACCTTCCATTGCCCTTCCCCACCGGTGGAAATTCCCAGGCCGAGGGCCGAGAGCAGCTGCTCGATCTCAGCTGGCTCAATCACCAGACCAAGCATTTGCTCGACGCTTTTGGCGCGCAAGGTGATCGGCGCAACGGACGGCAGGTGTTCTTCGCTGACGGTTTCGGTAATCGGGCCGGCTTCGCCCCCGGTGATTTCCAGCAGCAGGCCAGTGGCACGCTCCATGGCTTCACGAGCGAGTTTCCAGTCCACGCCACGCTCGTAGCGGTGCGAGGCATCGGTGTGCAGGCCGTAGGAGCGAGCCTTGCCGGCGATGGCGATCTGGTCGAAGAACGCGCTTTCGAGGAACACGTCACGCGTGGTCGCGGACACGCCGCTGTGCTCGCCACCCATCACACCGGCAATCGCCAGGGCGCGGGAATGGTCGGCAATCACCAGGGTATCGGCGCGCAGACTGACTTCCTGGCCATCGAGCAAGACCAGCTTCTCGCCTTCTTCAGCCATGCGCACGCGAATGCCGCCATTGATTTCGGCGAGATCGAAAGCGTGCAACGGTTGGCCGAGTTCGAGCATCACGTAGTTGGTGATGTCGACGGCAGCGTCGATGCTGCGCACGTCGGCGCGACGCAGACGCTCAACCATCCACAGCGGGGTCGGCTTGGACAGGTCAACGTTGCGAATCACACGGCCGAGGTAACGCGGGCAGGCGTTTGGCGCCAGCACTTCGATCGAGCGCACTTCATCGTGCACCGCCGCGACAGCGGCAACCACCGGACGGGTGACGGCTGCGTTGTACAACGCGCCCACTTCACGGGCCAGGCCGGCGAGGGACAGGCAATCGCCACGGTTAGGGGTCAGGTCGACCTCGATGCTGGCGTCTTCCAGCTCCAGGTACACACGAATATCCTGGCCCACAGGCGCGTCGGCCGGCAGTTCCATCAGGCCGTCGTTGCCCTCGCCCACTTGCAGCTCAGCCTGGGAGCAGAGCATGCCGTTGGACTCGACACCACGCAGCTTGGCTTTCTTGATCTTGAAGTCGCCCGGCAGCTCGGCACCGATCATGGCAAACGGGATCTTCAGGCCCGGGCGCACGTTTGGCGCTCCGCACACGACCTGGAAGGTTTCGGCGCCATTGCTGACCTGGCACACACGCAATTTGTCGGCATCAGGGTGCTGCTCGGTGCTCAGCACCTCGCCCACGACCACACCGCTGAAAACACCGGCGGCCGGCGTCACGCTATCGACCTCAAGGCCGGCCATCGACAGACGAGCAACCAGCTCGTCGCGACCTACCTGCGGGCTTACCCAGCCACGCAGCCATTGTTCACTGAATTTCATCCTGCTCTCCTAAAGATTCGTTACGACTAGCGAAATTGCGCGAGGAACCGCAAGTCGTTGTCGAAGAACAGACGCAAGTCGTTCACGCCGTAACGCAGCATGGCCAGACGCTCAACGCCCATGCCGAAGGCAAAGCCCGAAAATTCTTCCGGGTCGATCCCGGACATGCGCAGCACGTTGGGGTGAACCATGCCGCAGCCCATCACTTCCAGCCAGCCGGTCTGTTTGCAGACGCGGCAGCCTTTACCGCTGCACATCACGCACTCCATGTCGACTTCAGCGGATGGCTCGGTGAAAGGGAAGAATGATGGACGGAAGCGCACCGCCAGCTCCTTCTCGAAGAACACCCGCAGGAACTCTTCGATGGTGCCTTTGAGGTCGGCGAAATTGATATCGCGATCAACCAGCAGGCCCTCGACCTGGTGGAACATCGGCGAATGGGTGATATCCGAGTCGCTACGGTACACACGGCCTGGGCAGACGATGCGGATCGGCGGCTTGTTCGCTTCCATGGTGCGGACCTGTACCGGCGAGGTATGGGTGCGCAGCAGCATGTTCGCGTTGAAATAGAAGGTGTCGTGCATCGACCGGGCCGGGTGATGGCCTGGGATGTTGAGCGCCTCGAAATTGTGATAGTCGTCTTCGACCTCAGGGCCTTCGGCAATGCCGTAGCCGATATGGGTGAAGAACTGCTCGATACGTTCCAGAGTCCGGGTGATCGGGTGCAGACCGCCCGACGCCTGGCCACGGCCAGGCAAGGTTACGTCAATGGACTCGGCGGCGAGCTTGGCCGCAAGATCGGCCTCCTCGAGCGACGCCTTGCGCGCATTGAGAACCTCTGTGACACGCTCCTTGGCGACGTTGATCAGCGCACCGACTTGCGGACGCTCTTCAGCCGGCAAATTCCCCAGGGTCTTCATCACCTGAGTCAATTCACCCTTTTTGCCAAGGTAGTGAACCCGGATTTGCTCCAGGGCATTGATATCTTCAGCGCTTTGCACAGCCTCAAGAGCTTGAGCGACGAGCGCGTCCAGGTTTTCCATGTACAGACTCCAGATACAAAATAGGGGAAGAGCTTGAAGGCTCTTCCCCTATTTATGACGTTTACCACCGTGGGCTACGGAGCAGCCCAGGGTGACTGTCGGGGGTACTTAAGCCAAGGTGGCTTTAGCTTTCTCGACAATCGCAGCAAACACCGCTTTTTCGTTCACGGCCAGTTCAGCCAGAACCTTACGGTCGATTTCGATGGACGCTTTTTTCAGGCCAGCGATGAAACGGCTGTAGGACAGACCGTTAACACGTGCACCAGCGTTGATACGAGCGATCCACAGAGCGCGGAACTGACGTTTTTTCTGACGACGGTCACGGTAGGCGTATTGGCCTGCCTTGATTACCGCTTGCTTGGCAACACGGAATACGCGTGAACGCGCGCCGTAGTAGCCTTTAGCAAGTTTCAGAATTTTTTTGTGACGCTTACGGGCAATGACGCCACGCTTTACACGAGCCATGAGTTACTTCCTCTATTCTTGATCCAAAAATTAACGAAGGCGCAGCATGCGCTCGACTTTTGCCACGTCAGACGGATGCAGCAAGCTGCTACCGCGCAGTTGACGCTTACGCTTGGTCGACATTTTGGTCAGGATGTGGCTCTTGAAAGCGTGCTTGTGCTTGATACCGTTAGCAGTTTTCAGAAACCGCTTAGCAGCACCACTTTTAGTCTTCATCTTTGGCATGTTCGGATACTCCGCATTCAGTTGATAAACATAATCAGAAGGCCTGCCGTGCCCTGTTGATTACTTCTTCTTTTTCGGGGCGATGACCATGATCAGCTGGCGTCCTTCCATCTTAGGATGCTGTTCGACCGAACCGTACTCGAGCAGGTCAGCTTCAACCCGCTTGAGGAGTTCCATCCCCAGCTCCTGGTGGGCCATCTCACGGCCGCGGAATCGCAAGGATACCTTGGCCCTGTCCCCATCACTCAGGAAACGTACCAGGTTGCGCAGTTTTACCTGGTAATCCCCTTCCTCCGTCCCTGGACGAAACTTGATTTCTTTTACTTGAATCTGCTTCTGGTTCTTCTTCGCCGCAGCAATCTGCTTCTTCTTTTCGAAGATCGACTTGCCGTAGTCCATCACCCGGCAAACAGGCGGGACTGCGTCGGCGGAGATTTCCACCAGGTCCAATTTGGACTCTTCAGCGATACGAAGCGCTTCATCAATCGAGACGATGCCAATCTGCTCGCCGTCAGCGCCAATTAACCGAACCTCGCGTGCCGAGATATTCTCGTTGATCGGGGCTTTCGGTGCAGCTCGTTTATCTTGTCTCATTTCACGCTTAATAATAATTACTCCGAATCTGGGCGACCACGCCGGGAAACCGCTTGCGCGAGGAACTCAGCGAACTGGGCGACGGGCATCGAGCCCAGGTCAGCACCTTCACGAGTACGCACAGCGACAGTCTGCATCTCGACTTCCCGATCTCCGATAACCAAAAGATAGGGAACCTTGAGCAAAGTATGCTCGCGGATTTTAAAGCCGATCTTTTCATTTCTCAAGTCGGACTTGGCACGAAATCCGCTTTCATTGAGAGTTTTTTCAACTTCAGCGGCAAAATCGGCCTGTTTATCAGTGATATTCATGATCACTGCCTGAGTCGGAGCCAGCCACGCGGGGAATGCACCCTCGTAGTGCTCGATCAGGATCCCGACGAACCGTTCGAACGAACCGAGGATCGCCCGGTGCAGCATGACCGGGTGCTTACGGCTGTTATCTTCGGAGACGTATTCGGCTCCCAAACGGATCGGCAGGTTAAAATCGAGCTGCAAAGTACCACATTGCCAGACACGACCAAGACAATCTTTCAGCGAGAATTCGATTTTCGGGCCGTAGAAGGCGCCCTCACCCGGCTGCAGATCGTACGCAAGGCCCGCGCTGTCTAGCGCAGCGGCCAGTGCCGCTTCGGCGCGATCCCACAGTTCATCGGAGCCAACGCGTTTTTCCGGACGAGTGGACAGCTTCATTTCGACTTCGGTAAAACCGAAATCGCGGTACACGTCCATGGTCAGCTTGATGAACGCAGCGGATTCAGCCTGCATCTGCTCTTCGGTGCAGAAGATGTGGGCGTCGTCCTGAGTAAAGCCGCGTACACGCATAATGCCGTGCAGCGCACCCGATGGCTCGTTGCGGTGGCAGGCACCGAACTCGGCCAGGCGCATCGGCAACTCGCGGTAGCTCTTCAGGCCCTGGTTGAACACCTGCACGTGGCAGGGGCAGTTCATCGGCTTGATGGCGTAGTCGCGGTTCTCCGACTGGGTAGTGAACATATTGTCGGCGTAGTTGGCCCAGTGCCCGGATTTCTCCCACAGGCTGCGATCAACGACCTGCGGAGTCTTGATCTCCAAGTAGCCGTTTTCACGCTGAACCTTGCGCATGTACTGCTCGAGCACCTGGTACAGGGTCCAGCCGTTCGGGTGCCAGAACACCATGCCCGGTGCTTCTTCCTGGAGGTGGAACAGGTTCAGGCGCTTGCCGATCTTGCGGTGGTCGCGTTTTTCGGCTTCTTCGATGCGCTGGATGTAGGCCGCCAGCTGCTTCTTGTCAGCCCAGGCAGTGCCGTAGATCCGTTGCAGTTGCTCGTTCTTCGCGTCGCCGCGCCAGTAGGCACCGGACAGTTTGGTCAGCTTGAACGACTTGAGGAAGCGCGTGTTCGGCACGTGTGGGCCACGGCACATGTCGACATATTCTTCGTGGTAGTACAGACCCATGGCCTGTTCGTCCGGCATGTCTTCCACCAGACGCAGCTTGTAGTCTTCACCACGGGCGGTGAACACGTCGATCACTTCGGCGCGCGGCGTGACCTTCTTGATCACGTCGTAATCTTTTTCGATCAGCGCGTGCATGCGCTGTTCGATCGCGGCCAGGTCGTCCGGAGTAAAAGGACGCTCGTAGGCGATGTCGTAATAGAAGCCTTCGTCGATGACCGGGCCGATCACCATTTTCGCGGTGGGGTACAGCTGCTTGACCGCATGGCCAATCAAGTGCGCGCAAGAGTGGCGAATGATCTCCAGCCCCTCTTGATCCTTGGGCGTGATGATTTGCAGGCTGGCGTCGCTGGTGATCAGGTCGCTGGCGTCGACCAGCTTGCCGTCGACCTTACCGGCCACGGTGGCCTTGGCCAGGCCGGCACCAATGGATGCGGCGACCTCGGCTACGGAAACCGAATGATCGAATGAACGTTGACTGCCGTCGGGAAGAGTAATAGTTGGCATGGCGCCTCCTCTCCTAGTGGTGACCCCTACCAAAGGTCACGTGGGTTGGGATGAGCCAGTACAAGATCCAACACCAGGCCGTTCAGTGATGAACGCCTGCCTTACAGCGGCAGGAGCCTTTCGGCCAACCGATAATCGAACCAGAGTGACTGGAGTGAGCTAAAAAGAAACATGGCAAGGCGGCAATTGGCGCGCCCGGAATTAGCCAAGCGCAGGATGCTAGCACAGATGAACGGTCATCGCGCCGCTGCCGCCATGTGTAAAGACAAATTCCGGCCTTTATAGCTGCAAAAGTGAACTTGAGCTGTACGCAATGCCTCAAACCCACTGAGAATCGCCGTTCGTCCTCGACCTAAAGGAGCATCACATGATGCGTTTTACCTCTACCCTCGCTCTCGCCGCTACCCTGAGCCTCCTTTCCCTCGGCGCGCAAGCAGCAGCCCCTTCCAACTGGCCAGAAGGTGCCCGTGACAACTTCGTCAAGGACTGCAGCGCAGCTGCCAGCCAGAACGTGGATGCCAAAACCGCCAAAGACCATTGCGAATGTGGCGCCGACAAGATCAATGCCGAATTGAGCACCGCCGAAATCAAGGAATTGATGACCAACCAGAACGCCAGCCAGGCGCTAAAAAACAAGGCGGTCGCGGCTATTTCGTCCTGCAAGGTCGTGAAGAAAAAGTAAGATCGGCGCCTGATCAGACGGCCGTTTTGCTGGAAAAACAGCCTGAAAACTGCCATTTCTCACAAATTACGCAGCTTTTACGGCTTTTTTTACCAGCGAATATTTCGTGCGAAAGCCCCGTAGATCGGGGCTTTCAGCCGGCCAAAGCACTAAACGCAACGCTATTGATTAGCAAACAATGCCTTGGGGGGGCTCCCAAGTCGAACATTTCGACTATGATAGCCCAGTGTGCCCAGTTGGCCTGAGCAGCACAGCACTACTGAAAATATATGTTTCTTGGAGATACACCATGTCTAATCGCCAAACCGGCACCGTTAAATGGTTCAACGATGAAAAAGGCTTCGGCTTCATCACTCCTCAAGGTGGCGGTGACGACCTGTTCGTACACTTCAAAGCTATCGAAAGCGACGGTTTCAAAAGCCTGAAAGAAGGCCAAACCGTTTCCTTCGTGGCTGAGAAAGGCCAAAAGGGTATGCAAGCTGCACAGGTTCGCGGCGAGTAATTCTCCGCTGAGCTAAAAAAACCCCGTCCATGTGACGGGGTTTTTTATGGATGGTGCAAAATCCCGTCGGCTATCAGCCGCAGTTGACCCGCGTGATCACCAGGTTGTCGTCGGTGTTCAGGTTCAGGCGGTCGGAGCGGTATTCCAGGGTGATCATATCGTTGGGCTTGAGAATCCGTGCGTTCTGCGCACCGGCACGGGTACGCGCCTGCTCCAGCAACTGGGGCGAAGCTTTCTGACCGATTGTGAATTCGGCGGCCTTCGACTCACAGCGGCTATGACCAGCATCGGCCACGGCGGCGTCTTTGGCTGGCTCAGAGGCACCCGGGGTGCTGCAACCCGCCAACGCGAGTGCTGCCAACAAAGTACCGAATGATGCGAGCTTCCAAGGCATGAAGCCTCCTATGATAAAAAAATGGACAGAGATCGTGCGACAGCGATCGGGCGGATTGGTTTCAAGACGTAAACCGCCGCTGGGCAAGTCTGCCTGACTCTCCACAGGCAATCGCCCGGTCAATCGTGACCAGATATGAACGTAATCAGTAGACGTCGATGTAGTCAAACGACGGTATGGGCCAGTTCTGTTCCAGCGCATTGAAAATCTGCATGACCCAGACCTCATCGCTGGCAGCTACGTTGCCGACGTAGCCAGAACCTTTGGCCCAGGTTTCCAGGCGAAACAGCAACCCCTCGATATCCACACCGCCCACCGCCCGGCCTGAGGAGATGTAGGCGATACCGTCCCTGGTCACGCGCAATTGGGTATGTTCGTCGTCACTGGCACTGGCAATCAGTTGGCGCACGGCCGCAAGTGTCAGGCTCTCGGGGTTATTCAAGTCGATCTGCACGCGGTGTTCCCCGGCAATTAAACAGGCAGACAGTGTCGCACAGCGCCCTCTTCATGCCTAAGTAGCAGTGCCAAACGCCGCGCAAAATGGTTAACTGCGCCCGTGAGAACCGCGTTTTAGCGCACTGCCCAGTACTTCAGCCCCGTGAGCCCCCACCATGAGCACCGTTACCCTCCAAGCCGACATCAAAGCCAAATGGCCCCAAGGACAGAGCTCCTACAGCCCCGGAAGCGCTGAGGAGTTGGCGATCATCGGTATCGACCTGTTGGTCAAGGAACTGGGCACCCAGGCCGCACACGCGTTCATCGGCCAGATATTCGAGAAATACCCGGCCGACCACATGGGCGCGCACGACCCCGAGCGCGAGTAAGAACCGGCCAGCGAACGCCGGCCGGCAAACGTATTACTTCAGACGCGCCAGGCGCTCGGTCAGCAGATCGAAGAAGCCCTGGGCGTCGCCGCTCTCCACCCAGAACGCGTTCTTCGGTTGTTTCAGGCCGTCGTACCAATCGACGATGGTCTGGCCGAAAGTCGGGCCTTCACGGCTGTCCACCACTACGTTGACCTCACGACCGCTGAACAGCGAAGGCTTGAGCAGGTAGGCAATGACGGTAGCGTCATGCACCGGGCCGCCAGGGATACCGTAGTGCTCCATATCGCCCTTGACGTATTCGTTGAGGATATCGCCCACGACCTTGCTCGCATTGTTCTTGATGTCGGCAATCTGCTTCAAGCGCGCCTCACTGGTCAGGACCTTATGGGTCACGTCCAGCGGCAGGTAGGTCAGTTTTACACCGCTTTTGAGCACGATCTCGGCGGCCAGCGGGTCGGCAAACAGGTTGAACTCCGCCACCGGCGTGATATTGCCACCATTGAAGTGCGCACCGCCCATCACCACCACTTCCTTGATGCCTTGGGTGATTTCCGGCGCCTGGGTCAGTGCGAGCGCCAGGTTGGTTTGCGGGCCCAGCATGGCCAGGGTGATGCTGTGGGGTTTGGCGGTGCTCAGGGTCTTGATCAGGTAGTCGACAGCATTGCCGTCAGCCAAGCCCTTTTTCGGTTCGTGCACAGTGACGCCGGAAATGCCCTCCTTGCCATGGATGTTCTCGGCATAGATCGGCGTACGCAGCAGCGGTTTGGGTGCGCCGGCATACACCGGGATGTCCTCACGCCCTGCCCACTCGCGTGCCAGCCGTGCGTTGCGAGAGGTCTTGTCCAGGCGAACGTTGCCGGCCACGGTGGTCAATGCGCGAATGTTCAATTCGTCCGGGGAGGCCATGGCGAACAGCAACGCCACCACGTCATCGGCACCCGGGTCGGTGTCGATGATCAGGTCGATTTTCTCCGCCGCGTGGGCGCTTGCAGCAGTGAGCGCGGACAAAAGCAGAACACTCCGAAACAGATTTTTCAGGGTTGGGAGACCACGTTGCATAAAACACTCCTTGTCGTTGGGATTCTAGAACGTTACGCCGGACATCAGCGCGATGTTGCAGTAAGGCTGGCATTCGCCGGTGCGTACCACGGCACGCGCCTTGCGACTGAGCTGCTTGAACTCTTCATGGCTGACCAGGCGGCGTTCACCCAGGGCTGCCTGCTCCGTAAGCGTATTGAGTTCGCTCAGCGCTGGCGGCTGCTTGAGCAAGATCTCTTCGGCCAGCACATGGCTTTCCACCTGCATTTCGCTGAGCACAATGCGCAGGGTGCTGATGAAGTCAGGGATGCCCTGGGTCAGCGCCAGGTCGATCAGCTCGACACCCGGCGGCACCGGCAAACCGGCATCGCCGATCACCAGGATGTCGCCGTGGCCCAGGGACGCAATCACCCGCGACAGGGCGATATTGAGCAAAGGGGTCTTTTTCATGAGGGTACAAAACCTTGTACGTCGTGCAGCGTGGGAATGGAGGGTTGCGCGCCGGCGCGGGTGACCGACAGCGCGGCCGCGACCTGGCCAAACCGAATCGCCTCGGCTTCGCTTTTGCCATTGGCCAATGCCGCAGCAAAGCCGCCGACAAAGGTGTCACCGGCCGCCGTGGTATCCACGGCCTTGACCTTGGGCGCCACCAGGTGCTCAAACACGTGGCCGTCGCTGAACAGCGCGCCCTGCGCACCCAGCGTAATGATGACCTTGCCGGCGCCCGCCTGGACCAGCTGCAATGCTGCCACCCTGGCGCTGTCGAGGGAGTCGACCGTCACACCGCTAAGTGCCGTGGCTTCACTTTCATTGGGGATCAGGTAGTCGATCGAGGCATACCATTCAGGCGGCAATGGCGCGCTGGCCGGGGCCGGGTTGAGGATCACCGTCTTGCCCAGCTCACGGCCGCGCTTGAGGGCATGGCCCACGGTGGCCATCGGCACTTCCAGCTGACAGACGATCACCTCGGCCGCCTGCAACACGGCATCAAATGCCTGCAGCGAAGCAGGTGTCAGTTCGCCATTACTGCCGGCGACGATCACAATCGCGTTCTGGCTGCTGTCATCCACCACGATCAACGCTACGCCGCTGGAGCCCTCCACGGTGCTGACCGCCTGGCAATTGATGCCTTCCACCCGCAACGCCTCGCGCAATTGGGTGCCATACGCATCGCTGCCGACGCAGCCAATCATCGCAACATCCGCTCCGAGGCGCGCCGCGGCCACGGCCTGGTTGGCGCCCTTGCCGCCGGGCACGGTCGAGAATGTCTGGCCAATCAGGGTTTCACCGGCACGCGGCAAGCGGCTGGCGCGGGTGACCAGGTCCATGTTCAAGCTGCCTATTACCACTACTTTTGCTGGCATACATCAGTACTCATCAATTCGGTTCAGCGGTATTGGGCGAACACGCCGGCAAACGGTGCCGTCGACTCACGCAAAACAATGCTCGGCGTCACGATGCGCTGATCGATCGGCAATTGGGGTGTCGCAATTCGTCGCAATAAAAGCTCGGCCGCCGTCTCGCCCAATTGCACGATCGACTGCCCGACCGTGGTCAATGCCGGGTACACGTAACGGCCCATTTGAATGTCATCGAAACCGATCACCGACAGCTCGCCCGGCACGCGAATATTACGCTCGGCGGCCGCACGCAACACGCCGAAACCAATCATGTCGTTGCTGGCGAAAATCGCGCTGGGCGGGTTTTCCGACAACAACTTCACGGCGGCGGCATAACCGCCGGTGCTGGTGAAGTCGCTTTCCTGCGTGCGATTGGCGGCCACCTCGATACCCGCCTCACGCAGCGCACGGTGATAACCCGCCAAACGCATTTGCGCCACGCGGGTATGGCCAGGGCCGCCGATGCAGGCGATGTCGCTATGGCCCAGTTCGAGCAGGTGCCGGGTCGCCAGGTAAGCGCCCTCCTCATGGTCGATGCGCACCAGGTCGACATCAATGCCGTCCAGCGCCCGGTCCACAATCACCATGGGCGTGCGCACCGCGCTCAAGCCGGCGGCAAGTCCGCTGTCGTCACCGCCCACCGAGGTCACAATCAAACCGTCAATGCGCTTCTCGAGCAACACACGCAAATAGCTGCGTTGCTTTTCAGCGTTGTCATCGGAGTTGCAGAGGATCACGCAATAACCGTTACGCTCGCAGTAATCCTCGATGCCGCGAGCCAACTCCGCAAAATACGGGTTGAGGCTGTTAGGCACCAGCAGGCCGATGGTGGCTGTGGTCTTGGCCTTGAGCGAGCGGGCAACGGCGCTGGGCACGTAGTCGAGCTGCTTGATCGCCGCCTCGACTTTTATACGTACCGGTTCACTCACCGGTCGCGTCTTGTTCACAACATGTGACACGGTGGTGTAGGAAATACCTGCAAGCGCTGCCACATCCTTGATCGTTGCCATGGTTCAGCCCCGCCGACTGGCGCGCTGGCTGCGGTAGGTATCGAGGACCACGGCAATCACGATCACAGCACCGGTAATGATGCGTTTGGTAGGTTCCGTGGCGCCGATCTGCGCAAGGCCGGCGGCCAATACCGAAATAATCAACACGCCGAAGAACGTACTGATCACCGAGCCACGCCCGCCCATCAGGCTGGTGCCGCCGATCACCACAGCTGCAATCACTTGCAGCTCCAGGCCGGAGCCGGCATTCGGGTCCGCCGCTTCCAGGCGCGAAATCTGGAACAGTGCCGCCACGCCGGCCAACAGGCCCATCAGGCTGAACACCAGGATCTTGTAGGGCTTGGGATTGATCCCCGCCAGGCGTACGGCCTCCTCGTTGGTGCCGATGCCGATCAGGTAACGGCCGAACACCGTGCGGGTGAGTACCAACTGCGCGGCGATGATCACCAGCAGCGCAATGATAAACGACGGCGAAATGCCGAAGGCAATCGGGTTGGACAGCCAGGCAAACGAATCACCGATGTAGGCCGTGCGCGAGCCGGTCATCTGGTACGCCACGCCACGGGCCATTTCCAGCACGCCCAGGGACACGATAAACGACGGGATCCGCCAGGCCACGGTGATCGAGCCGGTAATGGTGCCGGCCAGTGCCGCGCAGCCCATGCCAAGCACGGCTGCCGGCAATACGCTCCAGCCCCAGCCGAGAATCGCCACGCTGACGGCGGAAGCGGCCAACGCCAGCACCGAGCCCACCGACAGGTCGATGCCGCCGATGATCAGGATAAAGGTCATGCCCACCGCCAGCACCATCAGGTCCGGGATCTGGTTGGCCAGGGTGCTGAAGGTGTCATAGGACAGGAAGTGATCGCTGAGCACCGAGAACAGCGCAATCATCGCCAGCAACGCGCCCGCCAGCCCGAGGTAGGTGCCCAGGCCGTAGAAGTTGCCGCCAGTTTTACCGGGGGAAGTTGTGGTTTTCATGGGGTATCCCTAAGCACTGCGTCGTTGAGCAGCGCATCACGTTTCTGATAGCCGGCAAAGGCGGCGGCGAGCAATTCGTCCTGGGTCCAGCTGTCGCGCTCGAAGGTCTCGATCAGCTTCCCGGCGGACAGCACGCCGATGCGGTCGCAGATCAGCATGAGTTCACGCAGATCGCTGGAGACCACCACCAGCGCTTTGCCCTGGCGGGTCAATTCACCCAGTAAGGCATAAATGTCGAACTTGGCACCGACGTCGATGCCACGGGTCGGCTCGTCGAACAGCATCACCGAGCAGTCGCGCTCCAGCCAGCGGCCGATCACCACTTTCTGCTGGTTGCCGCCCGACAGTTCCGACACCCGTTGGGCCGGGCTGGAACTGCGAATACGCATGGCCGCGATCTGGCGCTTGGCCAAGGCGGTTTCGTCGCGGCTGTTGACCACGCCGCCACCGGAGATTTCCGGCATATTACCCAAGGCAATATTGGCGCTGATGGACTGGGTCAGCAGCAAGCCTTCGCCCTTGCGGTCCTCGGTGATCAGCGCAATGCCATGCCCCACCGCGTCCACCGGCGAGCGAATGCTCACCACTTGGGCGGGCGAGCCCAGGGCTACGGTGCCGCTGTCGGCCAGGTCGGCGCCGAAGATCAGGCGCAGCAACTCGGTTCGGCCGGCGCCGATCAGGCCGGAAATGCCATAGATCTCACCGGCACGCACTTCAAAGGACACGTCGCGGACCTTGTCCGAGCGGGTCAAGCCTTTTACCGTCAGGGCCGGTCCGCCGATGGTGCGCGGGCCCAGGTCGATCTGTTCGCCCAGCTCGCGGCCGACCATCAAGGTCACCAGTTGCTCGCTGTTGTAGTTGGCCATCGGCTCGACGCACACCAGCTTGCCGTCACGCAATACCGCGATGCGTTGGGCCACGCGAGCCAGCTCTTCAAGCCGGTGCGAAATATAAATAATCGCCACGCCCCGGGCCTGCAGGCGGGTGATTTGTTCAAACAGCATTTCGACTTCACGGGCGGTGAGCATGGCCGTGGGTTCGTCAAGGATCAGTACATGGCAGTCGCCGATCAGGTTGCGGGCGATTTCGACCATCTGCTGATGGCCGATGCCCAGGCTTCCAACCAGAGTGTCCGGGTCGATCGCATCCAGCCCAACGCGGGCCATGGCCTCGATCGCGGCTTTGCGCAGCTGCTTGCGGTTGATCCAGCCACAGTTTCTGGGCAGGTTATCCAGGAACAGGTTTTCGGCCACGGTCAGCGTCGGCAACAGGTTGAGTTCCTGCATGACCATGCGCACGCCCAGCTCTTCTGCCTGGGTGCGGCTGCCTGGGCGGTAGTCCTGACCGTTGAATTGCATGTGCCCGGCAGTCGGCGTGACCAGCCCGCCGATGATCTTCGACAAGGTACTTTTACCTGCGCCGTTTTCGCCGGTCAGCGCCAGCACTTCCCCGCGATTGAGCGTCAGGGTGATGTCGGACAGAACCGGTTGGGCATAGGTCTTGCCGATACCGCTGACCGAGAGGACAGCGTTCGGGGCGGAAGATGACATAGGAAAATCTCCAGGCGCCCGCTCAGGACGAGCGGGCGCTGTTGGGTGCTGCCAGGATTACTTCTTGAGGACGAGTTCGACCGGGGTTTCGATTACGCCGCCTTTTGCATCGACCTTCTCACCCTTGACCAGCTTGAGCGCGTTCTGGATACCGAACACGGCTTGCTGGGCGGCGGCCTGGTCAGCAGTCGCCAGGATACGGCCGTCTTTCAACATTGGCTTGATGGCTTCGATATTGTCGTAGCCCACAACCAACACTTTGCCGGCCTTGCCTGCCGCACGCACGGCGGAGACAGCGCCCAGGGCCATGTTGTCGTTACCGGCCAACAGTGCCTTGAGGTCCGGGTATTCACTCAACATGGCGGAGGCGACCTTCTGGCCCTGGTCGATTTCCCAGTTGCCGGACTGGATAGAGACGATCTTCATGCCGGCAGCGTCCATCGCGTCCTTGTAACCTGCGGTGCGCTGCTGGGCGTTGGTGGTGGTCGGCACACCTTCGATGATGCCAACCTTGTCACCCGCAGCCAGTTGCTTGGCCAGGTAGTCGCCCACCAGCTTGGAGCCTTTGCGGTTGTCGGGGCCGACGAAGGGAATAGTGAGTTTTTTGCTTTTCAGTACATCCGGGTCCAGACGGTTGTCGATGTTGACGACCTTGATCCCGGCATCGGAGGCTTTCTTCAACACGGTGACCAGCGCCTTGGAGTCGGCAGGCGCGATGACGATGGCGTTGACCTTGGCGAGGATCATCTGATTGACGATATCAATCTGCGCGCTGGTATCGGTTTCGTTCTTGATACCGTTGGTGATCATGTCGAAATCGGCGGCGTGGTCTTTCTGATAAGCCTTGGCGCCGTCCTGCATGGTGACGAAAAATTCGTTGGCCAGGGATTTCATGACCAGGCCGACCTTGGGTTTGGCGGCGGCATCATCAGCGAATGCAGAAGAGAGAGGTAAAGCGGCGGATGCGGCAGCAAGCACAGCGACAGCAAGAAGACGTCCAGCGAATGGCAGCTTCATGGGTTCACTCCGATCTTATGATTATTGTTAGCAACGCTTGCACCGAAGCGGGCTTCGGCAGCCCTCCCACCCGGGTGGCTGATACGAGCATTCACGACACGCCAGGAGTACGCCGTGAAACATCTCGCAAACGTTTGCGTTATTCAAACTATGAGAACCTTGTCGAGATTTGTCAACGGTAGAAAACAGCCTTTCATCCAGGCCACGCTCCCCTGCTTGCCGTCAACGTGATTAAACATTGCCCTCGCCCGGTCGTTCTCTAAAACGACAGGTTTTGCGTACGCGCCATACGCCTCGGTAAGAATTTCGTCAGAGTTTTCGGACAACCGAACGCAAAAGTACTCATCTGTTCGGAAAGCCGGACAGATGCTTACACGAACACTTTATAACCTCGGAATAAATTGTTTTAAATCAACATCTTAATTTATAAACACGAGCATCATCGGCTTGGTACAAATCCTGCTCTTTCTCAGCACCTCGAGCGTTCAGAACCGCCCGGGTGTTCTAGATGAACCTGCTACAGCACTCATCAAAAACCAGAGAGAAAAATAATGAAATCTGCACTGAAAACTATTGTTCCGGGCGCTTTAGCCCTTCTGCTGCTGTTCCCCGTTGCCGCCCAGGCAAAGGAAGTTGAATCCAAGACCAAACTGTCCAATGTGGTGATCCTCGCCACCGGCGGCACCATTGCCGGCGCTGGCGCCAGCGCGGCCAACAGTGCCACCTACCAGGCAGCTAAAGTCGGCATTGAGCAATTGATCGCCGGTGTTCCTGAGCTTAGCCAGATCGCGAATGTGCGCGGCGAGCAAGTGATGCAAATTGCGTCCGAAAGCATCAACAACGAAAACCTGCTGCAACTGGGTCGCCGCGTCGCCGAACTGGCCGACAGCAAGGACGTGGACGGCATCGTGATCACCCACGGCACCGACACCCTGGAGGAAACCGCCTACTTCCTGAACCTGGTGGAAAAAACCGACAAGCCAATCGTTGTCGTCGGTTCCATGCGCCCAGGCACCGCCATGTCGGCGGACGGCATGCTCAACCTGTACAACGCCGTGGCCGTGGCCAGCAGCAAAGATGCACGTGGCAAGGGCGTGCTGGTGACCATGAACGACGAGATCCAATCGGGTCGCGACGTCAGCAAGATGATCAATATCAAGACCGAAGCCTTCAAGAGCCCATGGGGCCCGCTGGGCATGGTGGTTGAAGGCAAATCCTACTGGTTCCGCCTGCCTGCCAAGCGCCACACCATGGATTCCGAGTTCGACATCAAGACCATCAAGAGCCTGCCGGACGTGGAAATCGCCTACGGTTACGGCAACGTAAGCGACACCGCGGTCAAGGCCCTGGCCCAGGGCGGTGCCAAAGCCATCATCCATGCCGGCACCGGCAATGGCTCGGTGTCGTCCAAGGTTGTGCCTGCCCTGCAGGAACTGCGTAAACAAGGTGTGCAGATCATTCGTTCTTCCCACGTAAATGCCGGCGGTTTCGTTCTGCGTAATGCCGAACAGCCTGACGACAAGTACGACTGGGTGGCTGCCCATGACCTGAACCCGCAAAAAGCGCGGATTCTGGCGATGGTCGCATTGACCAAAACCCAGGACAGCAAAGAGCTGCAACGGATGTTCTGGGAATATTGATTGCTGGTAGCATCTCGGCAGGGGCGGCTAATGCCGCCTCTGCCCTCCCCGCAAAACCCTCCGATACAACCCCCTTTGCCCTGGGCCCAACTACCCGAACAGCTGCCAGACGAACTTCTTGAAATTTAAGCAGTTGCGAAATCGCCCACAGTTAAATACTGTATGTGCGTACAGCTTATTAAGGAATACTCCGTGGCAAAGTCCTCTTCCGCAGTGCAAGCCCCGCCTGATGCCTACGAACGCCTGGCCATTCGTGTGCAAAAAATCATCAATTCGACCAATGCTCAAAAAGCCAAGGCAGCCTTGATCTTCCGTTTGCCGGACGAGCCGGAGGATGAATGGGCGCGTTTACTTGAAGAAATTGCGGAAAACGATAACGTCACCCTCGCCTACCGGGACGATGGTGGCGTGCAGATTTTCTGGGTTGTGCCGAAGGAAGATTGATTCAATGAGTGTCCGTTTTATCGCGGTGTGCTGCCTGTTTTTTGCCGTTGCCGCCCACGCCCAGGCGCCCCGCACGTTCAGCGAGGCCAAGAAAGCTGCCTGGAAGCTCTACGCCCCGCAATCCACGGAGTTCTATTGCGGCTGCAAATACACCGGCAACCGCGTGGACCTGAAAGCCTGCGGTTATATCCCGCGCAAAAACGCGAACCGCGCTGCGCGTATAGAGTGGGAGCACATTGTTCCGGCCTGGCAGATCGGGCATCAGCGCCAGTGCTGGCAGAACGGCGGGCGCAAGAACTGCACGCGCCACGATGACGTGTTCAAGCGCGCCGAAGCGGACCTGCACAACCTGGTGCCGAGCATCGGCGAGGTTTATCCGAGAGAGTCCCGTTTTTAAGAAACGTTGACATTCTTTCCCACGGCACATTGACAGCAAGATAACCTGCTGATTAGCTTGGCTTTATGAAGCGAATGGTGCTTCACGAGATCGGGACGCTAAGCGGTGAAAGTCAAATATGTGAAGGAGATCAACTGGTCAGGCGGCCCCCTCAGCACCTACGCCATCCTTGAAGACGGCCAACTCGCAGAACAGAGCCTCGTTCCAGCGCCCACTCTCTTCCTGATACACCTCGCCCAAGAAGGCCAGCAGCCAAATTCCATTCGCTCCTGCGCCCATGACCTTCGAAGCTTCTTCGAGGCACTGCAAGCACATGAACAGGACTGGAGGTTACTCACAGACGCAGACATGTCGGGCTATCTGTACGGCCATCTAAAAATGGCTAGGTCGTGTTCCAACAAGTCGATCAATCGCCACATCTCTACGCTCAAATTGTTCTACGCGCATGCCTGGCAGATTGGGATGCTTGATGCTCCCGCATCCTTCACCTACCACTACATATCGGATGAGCAAAAGAAACAGGGTGAGGGGAAGAAGCGAGTCAACTTTGACTTGTACAACAAGTACGTCGCGAGAGACATCTTCGAGACGCTACTGGGTAGCATCAAGGCCCAATCCACATTTGAAAAAGAACGAGACGAGCTAGTGCTCCATCTGGGTTACTACTGCGGCCTGCGCTGTGCCGAGGTGACTGATGCGAGAAATCTATTAACGAGTGATTTGAGAAAGCGCATAACTCAGGCCGAAAAGGCCAACCGCCAAACAATAACGATACCGATTATTGGTAAGGGCGAGAAGCTCCGTCAAGTTAACATCCAACCCAAAGCTTTTAAAAAAATCAAACACTTTTTGGAGGGAAGGCGCAAGCCTATTGCAGATGGGCCGCTGATATGCACCCGACGTGGAACAGCCATGTTTAAAGGGCATGCGACTAATACCTTCAAGGCAGCACGCGTAGCAGCCGCAATTAATATTGATCAAATAATTGCTGAACTTCATGAGAAAGATCCGCACTTACACTTTGTCACCAAGTCGAGCTTCCTAAAGCTGACCTTTCACGCATTACGACACACTTATGCCACAAACCTTGTTGATTTCTGCTACAAACACGACTACGACCCTTGGGATTATGTTCCAGAGCAGATGGGACACGAAGATAAAGCTACTACAAAAGAATATGTAATCTTCGACGGCAAACTCCACCGTCGTGAAAAAATAATGCGTGCATTGAACGATGATCATGATGACTGATACTACTGATACTATTACGGACGCCCCTGCGAGCTTGTCCACGCTTGCTCCAACCCCTATCCACCACTTCAGTCCATCAGATACTTTCGCCATTGTTTCGATGCAAGTCAACAAGGGTAGCAAGGTCGAGCAGCGCCGCGTCGAAACACCAGTGCAATTTCATAGCTGCCCAATCTTTCGCGCCCTATTGCGCTATTTCAATAGCGCCGAATGTAAAAGCAATTCGCTAATTGATGCCTATACCAGGATCTTGAGGTTTAACGCTCTTGCAAACTGGGCAATCACAGAATATCCGCACGCGCAAACATTACCAGCAGCAGTAATGGCAGACTTCACACGCTATCTACGCATTGAAAAGAAGTCTAAGCTGAATACTGTATGCGTTTACATGTCAGTATATAGGACTGCATTTGACGGCTTTCTCAACGAAGCATATGGCAATCCCGCACTAGCCGACGCGGCTGCAGCTGTAAGAGAAGCTCTGGCGTTCATCCCATCCGTTGCCAATCGGTCAGGCCAGTCAACTCCGAGTTTAGGGCAAATCACTAACCAGCCCGAAAAAGACGAACTGAAGATCGTGAGATCGACAATACGTTTTTGCTGTCAATTTCTCAGGGAAATGAATGAGCAGCGCTTAGAGTTACTCCGTGATGAAGGTGTGATGCAACAAGTCTCTAACCTACTTGAAAGGTGCAACGGAGATTACGAAAAGCTAAGATATAGCACCAGCAAGACAGATCGTAGCACTGTATACAAAGCACTCGCAGGCGCTATCCTCAAAAGCGAAAACCTACGCCTAAAAGAAAGGCTTCTCCATAACAGTGCTGACTTTGCTTACGCCCAGATTGAAAGCAACTCGCCCTTGACAATTGACGAGGCAAACCGCCTGATTCAGGCAGGCCTGCGAGACTCAGGAGCGTTAGACATCTATCCCGAGAACAGCGACCACAAACTTTACTTTCATAACATTGATTACCTATACCTTTTAAAGCACACCCCCAGCGAAGAAGTGGCATTTGCTTGGCTGCTGGCTACGGACAGGGTTCAATTATCCGGCGTTTTGGATATGCGCCTAGAGGATCTAAGAATTACCCCAAACGTTGCGTCACCCATTTACACTAAAAACCGAAGCGAGCAACCGATCCGAGAAGTACCGATGCATTACTCAAAGTCTCTGCAATATCGAGCGTATGTTGATTTTGAGGAACTAAAAAATAGCTTCCATAACCGCTTTCCTGAAACAGGTGATTTGCTGTTCAACCTGCCCGTCACTGGTAACCTTCAGAGTGTAGACAGTGTGTTGTATCGGCCACTAGTAATGGCCGCATTTCAAAACACCCTACAATATCAAGCACTTTATGATGCGGATCGTGAGATTGAAACCTTCTCAGACATAGTCCGCCGTGTTGCTTTAAATAATCGCCCCATCTGGAACAATAAAAAGCGTCGGCACGAAAATGCAGCGATTGGCATAACGGGCCAAAACCCTAGTCCCGCACAACGTCAAACAATTAGCGTTACTGCCATTGCTCAATCGCGCGCGATCATAGACACCGACGGCGGCAATCCAGGCAATGAAGCGTTTGAAAAGTATTCACAAGAGGTTGTGGGAGCCGATGCCACCGCGCACTCTGCAAGCGTAAAAGAAGTAGTATACATGCACGCAAGCGAGACAAAGTATCGCTTGAAAAAAAGAGCGCTATTTGCATCTAACGTTGGCCACCTCATGGTGGAGGACGCGCGCAAGGTACAAGCGGCTATTCGTGATGAAGTAATGATTAGCGTGGCAGATCTGAAGTTGATGCTCGGTTGGTCGCAAACAAAATCTGACCATAGTGAATTTGAAGAATTTGACGAGTTGCTATTATCTGCCCAAAGGGCAGGCTTCACTATATCTCCATTTGGACAGCTTGAGAAAGGAAGTAAAACGTTCATCATCACCAACGGCATTACAGCCGCACTGCTTATGAGCTACCGGAATGAGTGTATCAACCAGCTAAAGCACTTTTCCGTCGAAGATGAATTAAAAGCCTTTTCAATTGCAATGCAAGCGGCGTACATAGAAGATGCGCTCGAAAAGTTTGACCACAAAGCCATTAGCCAGGGAAAGGACATACTTAATAATTATACCTTTCCCACTCCAGTCGTAAGGTAAACAAGCCATGCAAATCAATCCAAGCCCATCCGCGCTGTTTACCATGTCGCCTGAATCGCCAACCATCGAAAATCAATTAGGAGATGATTCTTTCCAGATTCAGGATCCTATTACGGGCCTTTTCTACATAATCAATTTTGCCTGGAAATGCTCCATGCAAAAAAGGCTCTATGCACAGATGTGTTTTCTGAAAGGGGACATTTCACGGGGCCATGCAGACGAGAAAGGACGCATCGTTGTAAGTAGTCTTTCAAGTGCACGTCAGGAAATCGCTTACTTACGCGACTTTTGTGAGTACTGGGAGATAAACTTTGCAGATCGAGCACTCCAATCTCTGTCCAGGCTTGAGATACAAACAATGCTCCGCTCTTTTATGGTAAAAAAGGAAAACAATGAGGAGGGCGACCTCATTCTTGGCACCTCCACAATGACAATGTTATGTAAGATCCTAGAACAAACTTATACCATGCTCCATTCTGGAAAGCTCGTAGACGGTGTCGTGCATCGAATGACCGGAGCTTTCAAAAAAAGCACAATGGAACCCTTGCTTAAACATCTGGAAGTAGAATACGCGGTATGGAGTAAAGGCGGGAGCTACGGCTCAATCCCTATGACTTGTGCCTCGTTGATGCTCGCTGAAGCCATCTCCCAGATAGAATCCGACGAAGCAAAAATTGCCGCTATTTTTTTTAATCAGTGGCGTGGCCTGAGAACGAAAGTAAAGGGCTGGTTTGGTGATAGAGATCGCCTGGCTCTTTATCGAAGAATGCAATCGCCGGGCTACGTATTAACCAGATTTGAAAGAGACTGGGCGTCGTCTGCGCAGGAGTTTGGAACAGCAATCGATGCAGCAACGACAAGCCACTACGCGTCTTTACCCTGGAAAAACCAAGGAGAGCTCAGCGACTTTTGCTGCGAGCTTACCAAGGCAGCGTTGACTGTCATCACGTTATTAAGCGGCTTTCGCATTTCTGAAATCAATAGCATGCGACTGAAAGATTACGAACAAGAACCAGACGGTTCCTGGTGGTTTACATCCGAAAACTACAAAACCGAATCTGGGCTAGCGCATCCAAGATCTCTGCACGGGCTTGCAGCAGAAGCAGCAACACTCATGAAAAACTTGTCGGCGGTGGATACGGACAAGTTCAACCTGCCGTTACTCCATAGAGCCTACAGGTCAGAGGCCTTTCTCGTTGCGCGCGGCACCGGAAAGTTCAGCGATGAACAGTGGCTTTCAGATGCAGGATACAGCCTTGCCGCGTTGAGAGGCTGGTTCAAGACGTTCTATAAGATTCATGTCGCAGAGAAGTACCCTGATGCGGGAAAAATTCATAGTGAAGTGTCACCTCACCAAGCCCGCCATACATTCGCAGAATTTGCACTGCGCAGATTTGATGGGAATGTCATGGAAAAGATCCGGGAGCATTTCCGCCATTCATATGGGTCTTTCCATACCCGGCGCTATACCCGCGACAAACTGAGCGAGTCTGTTCGAATCAGCATGGAGCGCGACTACGCGAAAGAGGTCATGGGCCGGATAGCGCATGGCAAGCTGGACGATCGCTTCTATGGGCCAGCGGCCAAACGCATCGACAAAGAAATGGCGGAAATCTCCGTACTCACAGGAGCTGAATTCGATGACCGCCTTAGTGCCTTGGCTAATGAATTTGAGCGGTTCACCGCATTTGAATGGGGCTACTGCGCCTTGCGTGCTGGTGAGCAGCACATCGCCAAGTGCCATGACCCCAAGACCGGTACGCCTAATGTCGATCAACGCAGTACGCCAGAAGTCTGCGCAGGATGTCCACACAGCATGAACAACAACCTGCAGAAGCGAGAGCTTGAGCGCACAGCCATCGCACACCAGTTCATTGCAGAGAATCACCCTCTCAAGGCACTCGGGAATATGAGTGGCGAAGTCGTTCGGAAAATCGAGCGTCGCCTGGAAGAAAAGGTAATGGCATGAAATTCAGTCTAGGTCAGTACTCCAACACTACTGAGGCCCCTGAAGAGCCTTCATGGGTAAACTCGACAACGAAGCGTAACCTTTACTTGCACGTATGTAAGGCTTTTGACCGCATCAAGGCGTCGATGGAGGCTGGCGACAATCTCAGTATCAAAGAAAGACGGATTGTAGCTCGCAACATAGCCACGGACAGTGGTGTCCATGACAGCTTGCTCAACAAACGTCGTCAACCTGAACTCAACGAGTTGATCGTCCAGAAGAACACTGAACTTGAAGAACTTTGGAAAGGTATCTCAGCCACTAAATACCGCCCAAGAATAAAGCGCACGAAAAAGGTCATACAGGACGAGCTTCGTTCTCAGGCAGCTGAAATCGACCGCCTGACCAACCTTCGCCTTTCTGAGGCGCTCACTGCGGCAATTGGAAACCAGATGGTCGATAGCCATAGAAGTCTTGTGAGCACCATCGAGTATCTGAAAGCTGAGAACGCCGAGCTTCAGTTGCGTAATGGTGAACTGAGTAAGCAGCTTCGCCAGATGATGAAGGCCATCAGAAACTGATGCCTACCAAATTTTGCCATAGAGTTCCTAATGCTTAAGTTTTTCCGCTACATCGCTGTTTGTCTTTTACTTTGCTGCACCAACGCCCTCGCGGCTACAAACATAGGTACCTGGAACCTCGAACATCTCAGCATCCGGGACACGAAGGATTTTGTAGCAATAGCGAAGGTTGCAAAGAAAGTCGATTTTCTTGCCGTTCAGGAATTGATGAGTGAAGAGGCTCTCGCCGCATTGGCCAAGGAACTGACCAGACAAACCGGCAAGCAATGGAGCTTCATGGCTTCGCACGCGGTCGGTCGATCGACCTACAAAGAAATGTACGGCTTCGTGTGGAAGGATGAGGCTATCGCGTATGAAGACGGGGCTGTGACCTACCTCGATCGAAAGGATACATTTGAACGAGAGCCCTATTCAGCTCGATTTAAATCCCTCACTGACAATTCCTATTTCGTCGTTGCCACAGTCCACATTCTCTACGGCAAAAGCCAAGCCGACCGTGCCTCAGAGATAGTGGCGCTCTCGAATTATTGGTCGTGGCTGAAAGATACCTACTCAGGCAACAGCCAGATCATGCTGATGGGTGATTTCAACACCCCGCCTACCTCCCCTGCCTGGGATAGATTGGACTCAAGCGCAAGACCACTTGTACTGAATGGCGCAACCACCCTTTCCACCACGGACGGAAAATTCGCCAATCTCTATGACAACATTTTTGTCAGCAAGGACTCTACAATGAAGGTCAATTCGGTGCAGGTGTTTGACTATCCAAAACATTTGAGCTTGAGCCATGTTCAAGGTCGACGCAGCGTATCTGATCATGCACCGATTTTTCTGAATGCCGAACTCAGCAAAAGTGGCACAGGCTCGACGTCAGTGACCGCCGACCAGGTACAGACCAAAACTAAGTCAGCTCAAGCAAGGCAAAACAAAAAGTCACTCAATGTCGCCATCATTGGTAACCGGAAAACTTTGGTTTACCACCGTCCGGATTGCCCGTCATATGACTCGGTGTCAGAAAAAAACCGCGTGTCTTTCGATAGTGAAGCAGATGCGGTTAATCAGCATTTTCGCTTGGCGGGTAACTGCAAGAAAACTTGATGCACCGGCGGTGCGGACGGCCTCGATCAAAGAGCTTTGGTAAATACCAGCGTCCTTGAGGCAGCATAATTTTTAAGGCCGGGCGGGAGGTTGATCAGGACAAATGAGCTTCGTGTCACGCTGGTTTGCTGCCCCTGGCCACCGCTCCTCCAAGGACGAATGAAGACCGACGACGATGTCTTTAGAGAGCCGTCGGCAGAGAACTGTCGGCCCGTGATCGCAAGCTTCAGGCCGGCCAGATCCTAGAGCCGAGGGCCAAGCGTTTAAGTTAGCTTGGCCTGATTGATGATTGCACCGAAAGCCAAATGCAGATGCTACAACGCTGTAGCACAGCCATTCATCTGGAGATTAAATCAGCATGCGAACCCATGCTTGATTCGCTCTAGCTCTTCTATTACATGCTGATACGTTAAGTCGCTCTGGGCGTAACCCAGCGCACTGAGGCCTTCAAATACAGCTCTTGGATGCATCATCCACACCGCAGCCTTTACTTTGCACCCAAATACTCGCTCAGCGTGATGGCGAATCGGCTCCGCGAACTCCATGACGCTCTCCTCGTTTAAATCGGCCCGATCGCCATCAGGCCACAGCATTTGGCTGCTGTCGATGCTGATAGTCATCCAAACAGGCTCCGCTCGATCCTATTTCACCAAGCTCTCAACAACACCAGAAAGCACTTCGAATGCTTGGGATGTGGAGCAGTGACATATCGCTGCAGAATAGTTGACCACGTCCCTCGCAGTATCATCATTCAGAACGATTGTCTCGGCGTTGATCCAACCCGTTGGCCATTAGTCGAAACGTTACTGGCACCGCAGCGAGTACAGCATCTTACTTCACAGAAAAACACGCGATAGAGGGAACATTGTGGCGCCTTAAGAGGCCTCCCAAGCCCCGCCAGTGTCGATAGCACTCCATCGCGATGACGCATTTCGCTCTCTACTGTGCTGCGCGGCCTCAGGCCCGAGTAGTAAAAGCGTCTTATGCTGGTTCTCCTCACTTGGGCGTCGACCGCTGTCCTCCTTCCAATAGATCCATGCATTGAAATACGGTTTCTCACGATCCTCTATGATATCGGGACGCAAGCGGACAATTTCTGAAGGTTTGGGGTTGGCTCGGACGGTCGCCTGAGTCGGAATGGCCTGGTTCAGTTGTTCTAGGAAATCCTTGGGTTTCAACAGCTCACCACTCGTCCCGTCCGACCTGAGTACCGCAACCAGGTCGCCATACATATCACCAAAGTAGTCCCTGATTCTGTAGCCGTTGAACACCTCGAAACGGAAGAAACCCCTAGTTTCGCCACGGGCGGTAAGCGTCAGTACGAAGGGGGTGTCACGGGTCGAGAATAGACAATCGAAGCTCGCGGCGCCCGTGGTGACCAAGAACTGCTGCATGTCGCTGCCAATTGAAATCATGCTGCGGTGAAGCAGCCTGAGAGAAGTCATTTCCATCCAGCCTCATCCCTTAAAAATCTTGGCTAGACATCATGGCAAGGTCAAATAGGATGCACAATCAAAATGCCATCACGAGCCTCTTAGTTATCATCGGATCAGTTCCATTTATTGCGCACTCAGCAAACTTATGCCTGGCTATGATCCACGAAATCCCGGTCAAACTTGCCAACTGAGCTACGCTTCATCGATATATTGGTTTCGCTAGACAGGGATCGTCAAAACGTGAAGCGACTACTTCTCTTAAGTGGCCCAATGGCCAGTGGCAAGACGTCGGTTTCCTCTGCGCTCCAAGAGTTTTATGGTTTTGTTCCGATAAGCAGCGGCTCCTTTCTACGTGCGCACCTAGTTTCAAAGGGCGAGCCACTTGATCGTCATAACCTCCAAGAACTCGGCGATTCTTTCGACAAGGCCACCGATTTCTCCTGGCTCATAGAATCCGTAGCAAACCCATCCATTCAAACTCGGCCAGACGTCGAAAACTGGCTACTGGATGCCGTCCGCAAGCCCCGGCAGGTTGAATTGTTCAGACTCCGTTTCGGCAAGGCAGTAAAGCACGCGCACATCATCGCGCCCGAGTCTGTCCTGGAGCGTAGGTACGCTGAGCGTAGTGCAACAGGCCTGAACGAATATAGAAACGATGTGTTGCATCCAAACGAGCAGAGCGCCCGCTCGCTCTCAGGTTTTGCGGACAAAATTCTCGACACGGACAGGTACACCCCGTCTCAAATTGCGGATGAAATAATGGGAATCTGGGAGATGTAGCGCATGGAAACTCGGCAGATCGTAGTGATTAGTGGCAAGACCTGTAGCGGCAAGAGTGGATTGGCCAGCTTGTTGGTGAAGGAATTCGGCTTCGCCGTGGTTTACGATCGACGAACCACTGATGATCCCGAGTGGCGCCTTGGCATGGCGCGACCCGACATGCTTGATCGTCGATATGGAGCAAAGGACGTTGATCAATGGATGCTCCGGGAAACCCAGGCAGTATGTGGGCAGGAGAATGATGACCGACCGCTAGTCGTGGATCACCTGAATACGCTGGCGCAGGTACTACAGTTTCGACAGGTCTTCGGAGCAAACCTTGTGCATGTGCACCTCTACGCAAGCGACCCTACGCTCCAAGGACGTTATGCAGAGCGAATAGAGGGCCAAACCAATCCTTTGCCTTATGACGAGGTTAATCAGCTCAGGGATCAGGCAGATATCCAGGCGCTGAAAGATGATGCCGACGTCCGTGTTTACACCGAACGCTCGGACTCAAATGACACACTCGTGCGGGTTGCCGCCCGTTTGCATCTGTATACACCGCCTGAAATCAGATGCGTAGATGTGCTAATCGGCGGGCAGTACGGCAGCGAGGGTAAGGGCAACATCGTCGCCTACCTTGCGCGCGAGTACGACGTAATGATTCGTGTCGGTGGGCCCAATGCCGGACACACAGTAGCCAGCTCTGCCGGCCCCTACACTTACCACCATCTGCCTTCTGGGTCGCGGGACGTAACGGCGCGACTACTTCTCGGCCCTGGCATGACGATTCATTTGTCAGGGCTTTTGAAGGAAATCGAGGAGTGCGGTATCGACGAAGATCGACTTTTCATTGATCCCCAGGCCACCATCATTGAGGAGGAAGATATCGGGACAGAGAGGGGTGGGCATCTGGTTTCAACCATTGCATCCACAGGAAGCGGAAGTGGAGCAGCCGCTGCTCGACGTATTTTGAGCAGGGGCAGAGATATTCGGCTCGCAAGAGATGTAGAAGAGCTCCGCCCGTACGTCGGCACTCCTGGCAACTATCACGGCTGCACTTCAGACCGCTTGGAAGAAGCCTACCGCAACGGTCATTCCATTTTGTTGGAGGGAACTCAGGGCAGCGGGCTGAGTATCTTTCACGGAGATTATCCTCACGTGACGTCCAGAGATACGAACGTTGCAGGATGCCTGGCTGAGGCAGGAATATCGCCGAGTAGGATCCGCAAAATTCTGATGGTCATTCGCCCGATGCCAATTCGTGTAGGCGACCCAGATGGTGAGGATGGGCATACTTCCGGGACGCTTAAACATGCGACGAGCTTTGATGACATCGCAGCTTTCGCAGGCCTTGAAGCCAAGGCGTTGAACGCCGCAGAGAAAACCTCCACCACCAAGCGCAGCCGGCGGGTAGGATGGTTCGAATGGGATCAGTTCCGAAGAGCATGCGCCCTCAACGCTCCGACAGACATAGTCCTGACGTTTGCCGATTACTTGAAGTCATCCAATAGCAAGGCGCGCAGGTTCGAGCAGCTTGATCCGGACACAATCAAATTTGTCGAGGAGCTGGAGCGCGTTTCTCAGGCGCCTGTCTCGCTTATCAATACCCGATTTTCCAGAGACCCCGGCGCTAGCGATCTACGCTCTCTCATCGATCGACGCAACTGGACTGCACGTTCGGACAGGAGATAACACATGGATCTGGAAAAGCTGATAGAGCTTTACCCTCGCATTTATCACATGGCCGAACGCGGAGCCTGGGACAGTATTCGCACACGCGGACTGATGAGTACCACGGCAGTTCTGGATCACTTGGCAGTGGCAGATGGTGAGCGCGCTCGATATGAGAGTGAGCATCGCGGGCAGAAAATGGATGTGAAGTCAGGCGACCCCTCCAGTATTGTACTGCGTGATCAGAAACCCATGCCTGAAGGCCGGTTGATTACAGCACTCACGGGCGGGACGACACCACGTCAATGGTATGAGTTGATCAACGGCAAAGTCTTCTTCTGGGCCGAGGAGCAGCGCCTCCACGGCCTGCTTGGCGCTCGCGATTATCGCAAGCTCGAACATGATGTCCTGACCCTCGACTCGTCGACCTTCATCCCGGCCTATGCCGAAGCCATCTGGCTGTGTCACATGAACTCGGGCAATACCTGGCCCATGCCGCACCGTCGCGGCACGGAGATCTTCTGTAAAATCGTGGACTATCCTGTTACGCGCACGGGCAAGCCTAAGAAGAAGGTTGTCGAGCTAGTTGTCGATTATGCCGTTCCTAACATTGCCGACTATGTACTGGAAGTTCGCAGGATGAAGGGAAACGAGGTATTGGACGTCATTGGTTAGTCGTCATCCCCGGAGCGGAGCAGGATAACGAAAAAGCGTTTAGCGGCGCGTTTATTGATAATCAGCCAAACACTCGACTGCTGCTTTTTAAAATTCGGTTTCAGGCAGTGCTCTGACGGGCATGACCTATTGGTCGACGCCTGGCGGAAAGCTGAAGGATGACGATTCTTTCGAGGCAGCGGCGGTACGCGAGCGTTGCGAGGACACAGGTATTGAGGTGCGCTTCATAAGTCGTTGCATAGCACATACGTTGGTGTGCAGTGCTTTCACTCAAGGATGATCCATGGCCACACACACACCCACCAATGCACAGAAGCATTTGGCAGTTTTAATCGATGCTGATAATGCCCCAGCAGCAATCGTCGAAGGTTTGTTCGAAGAGATAGCCAAATTCGGTGTTGCCAGCGTCAAGCGCATCTATGGCGACTGGACTGGCCCACAGCTAGCCGGTTGGAAGAAAGTGCTGCTGGATCACTCCATCCAGCCCATCCAGCAGTTCGCCTACACCAAAGGGAAGAATGCGACCGACAGCTCATTGATCATTGATGCGATGGATCTATTGTACACCCGACGCTTTGACGGCTTCTGCTTAGTGTCCAGTGACAGCGACTTCACCCGCCTCGCCTCTCGCCTGCGTGAAGAGGGACTGACGGTATATGGGTTCGGTGAAGAGAAAACACCGAAGCCGTTCGTGGCTGCCTGCGACAAGTTCGTTTACATCGAATTGCTACGTGAGGATGCCCTTCCCCTCCCCAAAAGTGAGCTATCCGAGACATCCGCTACCAGCACCAGCGAGCCCAGTGTAGCCACGCAGGCTGAGCCGCTTAAAAAGCCCAAAGCCCCTGTGGGATTCATAGCCAAGATCCTCGACGACATTGCTGACGAGGATGGGTGGGCACACCTAGGCGCGCTTGGCGCGAATATCACGAAGCTGCGGCCAGATTTCGATCCCAGGACTCATGGCTACAAAAAGCTGAGTGACCTTATCAACGGCTACCCGCACGCCTTCGAGCTTCAGGCTCGTAATGCTTCCGGTGGCAGCGCTGTGATGTATGCCCGGCACAAACAGCAGAGTAAGTAATGAGTCCTTCTCAATAACCAGGCTTGGCCACCGCCAAGGCACTTTCCGACTATATCGAATCTCTGGATGGAGATCAGAAGGTATTTCGAGGTATGCGCAATAGTGAACTGCTAGTGTCTAACCTCCCTAGGAAAAAACTCGGCTATAGGCAATCTGCACAGAGTTAGGGGGACGCGATCAATGATTTGTTCAAAGTTGATGAGCCTCTGGATTTGTCCGCGAGGCACCTAACCATTTCGTATCCTGCGCTATGCTCAGCATCCCTGAAGGAGATCACATCAATGCCTAAGGAATACTCGTTGTCGGATGTGCTTGAAAGGATGTACCAAAACCAACTCGCCCTAGAGGCAGCGCTGATGGAATTAACCCTTCACGTCGAGGCTCACGGTCATGCAGACGTTGGAGATAACGTCCGTGGCGCCCTTGAGACCATCGGCGAGAACGCCGGCCATATCAAGCAAGGTCTAGCCCGGCTCAAAAAGCTCCCATGAGGCAGCCGCTCTTTGATTTTGATCTCAAACGCGTCTCACGCGAGCACTACATAACAGGCAAAGCTGCGATCAATTTTCCACACGTGGCGAGTACAACTGGCGGCTGGCATTTTCTATCGTACTTCGACCGCGAGACCGAGGTGTCGATGGTGTCGCTGGCAGGTATTTACCATCCAGACACCACTGGCTTTTCTGGTGAAGCGGGCGTCATGACGTAACTGAACAACTAGCCAAGCGTGGTTGGTTTGTCGGATATGACTATGACTGGTAACGAGGGCCGAAGCTCAACGACAACCCTAACAAGCCCGAACCGTCGATCTCGCCAAGCATGTGTTGTTCAGCCTCACTTTGCACACACTCGACAATTCCCTAGGGGCGAACTCCAACGCAGTACGATTGAGCGTGCTAAGCCACCTGAGTCGCAAACTTACCAACCGCTTCAACAACTTTCTTGGCTCCGTCCTGAATCTCAACAATAACCTGCCCTGCCTGCGTGGCTAGCCCAAGACCTTGCTCAGCTTGGGACTTACTGTTCGCCATCTCTGCTATGGTTTGATCCACCAGCTTTTGATTTTCCAAAACAACCGATGCGATTTCCTCAGTCGCCGTGCTGGTGCGCCCGGCCAATTGTCGAACCTCATCCGCGACGACTGCAAAACCTCGGCCTTGCTCACCTGCGCGTGCAGCCTCAATCGCAGCGTTCAATGCCAAAAGGTTCGTTTGCTGAGCAATACTGCTGATCGTCTGAATGATCGAACTGATTAACAGCGACTGCTTTCCAAGCGCCTCGACGCCTCCCGACGCAGCCTGCATATCCACAGCGACTTTGCGCATGGTGTGCATCGTGTCGTTAACCACTATTGCACCACGCTGAGCAGTGACGTCAGTCTGCTGAGAGATTTCAAATGCCGTTTGTGCGGCCTCACTTACTTGGTGTTCACGGGCAACCTGTTCGGTAATAACCGTTGCAAACTTAACTACCTTGCGCAGTGTTCCTTCGGTGTCGTAGACCGGGTTATAGCTCGCCTCCAGCCATACCGTCTGACCCCGACTATCAACACGTTGGAATCGGCCAGCGACAAACTCACCCTTGTTCAACGTCAACCAAAAATCCCTGTATTGCTGGGAAGAAGCCTCCTCTGGCCGACAGAAAATACGATGGTGACTTCCTTGCGCTTGTCCCAGGCTGTAACCCATCGCTTTTAAAAACTGCTCATTCGCCATGATTACATGCCCGGACAGATCGAACTCAATAACCGCCGTCGAGCGCAGTAGCGCGTCAATGAACGAGGCGTTTTCCGATGCTTTTTCCACTCTAGACGTAATGTTCGTCGCATAGCCTGCGATATGACTCAACCGGCCAGTCGCATCAGCTACGGGTTGCCAATGAGCATGAATCCACACTAATGAGCCATCAGCATGCAGGTACCTATATTCATCAGATATCGACTTACCGGCGGCGACAGCCGCCCGAAAATTGTGAAAACAGGGAAGCTTGGAAACGTACTGCGGAACAATGTCGGCCATGGCACGACCTATAAGCTGATTCTGGGTGTACCCCAAAGCCTGTGCAAAATTGTCGTTGCAGGCGGTAATTGCAAAATTAGTATCGATACTCAGCGTCAGCATTTCACGGTGTAGGCCATCACGCAGTTGGCGCAACTCCGACAACTCGGCTGCTTGAGCCTCAAGCTGAGTCTTGTTTTTTTTATTGAACATGGAAAACCGCCTGTTGGGTGTTAAAAGGTTTATCGGCGTTATCAGCAACACGTTTAGCTATCAGACGAACTAAAATCAGTGAGGCGACGAACGTCACAATCAGCTCGGCAAACTGCCGTGGCCACACGTCTTAGCTCCAGCCCCAGAAAAAAACCTGAAATCCCCGATCAGGCACTGCTTGGAACCTGATTTCGTTTCGAGGATTGGGCCCGGTTGTCATCGAAGTTTTTTGAGCATATCTTGTCTAAAAACTTATACAAGGTATCAGTAGTTGTACAAGAATGACGGGGGGCCACTGACGCTTTATTTCGACGGCAAGTGCCCTCTTTGCGCCCGGGAGATCAAGATCCTAAATGCGCGAGCAGCACCGGATCGTCTCCTGTTTGTGGACATCAGCGATCCTACCTTCGACGCAAAATCTCTTGGGTTCACGCTCGTTGAAATGCATTCAATACTCCACGCCAGGTTGGGCGATGGAACCTGGGTCACTGTCTTAGACGCTACGCTTTGGAGCTGGCGAGCAGCGGGCCTTGGTATCTGGGCGGAGCCGTTATCATGGCGTTCGACTAGGCCACTTCTAAACCTTGGTTATCGCCTAACCGGCATCACGTACATTCGTATGTAGGAAGGCTGGTTGTAGTTGGCGGTGGTACTGGATCTGTTTTCTCGGCAGGTCGTTGGCTGGTCAATGAAGTCGCAGATGACCAGTGATTTGGCTATTGATGCGTTGTTGATGGCGGTTTGGAGGCGTAAACCGAAGCAAGAGGTGATGGTTCATTCCGATCAAGGCAGCCAGTGCAGCAGCTCCGATTGGCGCAGCTTTTTAAAGGAAAACAATTTGGTTGCCAGCATGAGTCGCCGAGGCAACTGTCATGACAACGCCGTGGCCGAGAGTTTTTTCCAGCTTCTGAAACGGGAACGGATTAAGCGAAAAATCTACACCACGCGGAAAGATGCTCGGAGTGATGTGTTCGATTACATCGAGATGTTCTACAAAGTAAAATGCCGCCATGGTTTCAACAATCAGCTGTCACCGGTAGAGTTTGAAAAGCGTTACGCAATGAGCTTGCAAGGTGTCTAGAGACTCCGGGGCGATTCAGTTATTTATATTTAACCTAAAAAGTTACTTTTCGGAGCTGATCAAATTGTTCATGTTAATAAAAACCTTAGGCCGTTTTGTAGGTACATTGGCGTTGGCCGCGTTATTTTCACCGGCCATCATGGCTAGCGGATTTGTCCATCCTGGGGCTCTTCATACACAATCGGATTTCGACCGAATGAAAGATAAAGTCTCTCAGCACCAGCAGCCATGGACTGATGGATGGCGCATGCTGGTCGAGAACCCCCACTCTTCGTTGGATTGGAAACCTCACCCAGTCCCCGTAATTTATCGAGGATTTAATGGAACAAATAAGGAAAACTATTCCCTATTGTTCAATGATGCGGCAGCTGCCTATGCTCTTGCTGTGCGCTGGAAGGTAAGTGGCGACACGGCCTATGCCGACAGTGCAGTCGCGATCTTGGACGCCTGGTCTAAAGTCCTTACCCGCATTGATGGGACATCTGACAAATTTCTCGCATCGGGAATTTACGGCTATCAGCTTGCTAACGCAGCAGAAATCATGCGCACTTACAACCATTGGCCAGCTCAAAATTTCAACCATTTTAAAGCGTGGATGCTAGAAGTATTTTATCCGATGAATCACGAATTTCTGGTAAACCATAATAACTCAAAGATTGATCACTACTGGGCGAATTGGGATCTAGCTAATATGGCTTCCATGATCGCCATTGGTATATTGACCGATAGACGTGATATTTACGATGAAGTCGTCGAGTATTTTAAGCACGGTCAAGGTAACGGTTCTGTGGATAAAGTGGTTTGGAAAATCTACTCGAATGGTTTAGGACAGACCCAAGAAAGTGGCCGTGATCAAGGACACAATGTATTGAATGTGGCTGAGTTAGGCGCATTCTGCCAAATGGCGTGGAACCAAAGTGATGATCTTTTCGGATACCAAAACAATCGTATCCTTAAGGGGATTGAGTACATTGCAAAGTATAATCTTGGAAATGACGTCCCTTACACCCCCTATAGCAACAGCGATGTTACTCAGAGTATTATATCGGAAAAGGGGCGCGGCGATATTCGTCCTGTCTGGGAGCTTTTTTACAATCACTATGTGGTACTTAAAGGGTTAAGCGCACCTTATGTGAGCGCTTTCGCCAATAAGGTACGTCCAGAGGGAGGTGGTGGTAACTATGGCCCAAATAGCGGCGGATTTGATCAGCTTGGTTACGGCACACTGACTTACTCATTAAAATAGAAAGAAACAAATATTTATTCGCGGACTACTTCTATCATCAGTAAATGCAGTTCGCGTAAATTTTCAAAGTTATTCTTTCCCAATCCACCCTCAATTCCAATGCTACTGATGCGGGCCTTATGCACAGGATGCATGGGACTTGGAACTCGTTTAGCTTGAAGACCTTTCGGCATTTGCGGAACACGGCAGTCTGTACGGGCGGCATAAGCACGGCAATCTACTCAGCCGGCGTTTAGTCGCAGAGTGCGATCACTTGGGACTTGGACGGGCACGGACTCACGAAGGAGCGACGCTCTCCGAAGCAAGAATGCAAATTTTGCCGAGCGCTCAGGAGGAGGCCAGGCATTTGTAAAGAATGCGCAACGAAGCCCAGAAAGTGGCAGGAATGGCAGCCAAGTCTCTGCACTTCGCTGCTCCCCACTCCCTGTTATTTACATTTTTCCAAAGTGGGTTCGGAGCGCGGAAAACGCAGCTCCTATTGATGCGGTGCAACTTCATCAAGATAGCATGCCTGCCTGGCAACAGATTCTGGCACATGACCAGGTTTAGTTTCTGCTCTATTGCGTATACCCAGAAGTACCACCTATGTTGGCCACTGATCAGTTCATCGGTAAAAGGTTGGTGAGCATGCTCTGATTCCTTTGGCAAATTCGTCTGCCATTTTCGGCAACTATCTATCAACAATGGTCGACCTGGCTTATATCCAGGAGTCGAGACTAGAACGAATAGTTGCTCATAGGTTGAATGGCAGGGACGAAAACTTTCAACTCAAACCTTTTTTCAGTACTCACCTTGCGACAGTGCTAATTTTCAGAGTCCTGAACGGTAAAGGTAGGCCGTGGTTGCCAATTCACCGCATACTTCCGCTAATTATCACGTCATTTGCGAAGGATACCATCGGTTTACCCAGCGGCAACATGAACCCGCTTGCAAGTGGCGCCTTAATTTTCGATAAAGCAGCATCAGGAAATAGCGTAATTAATAGTCCTGTGAGCAATTCCTGAAGGTAGTGTGTGAAGACAGTTTGATACCCTCTCGGGTAAGTACCTAGAAGTCGAGACATTTTTAAAGGTGTACTCACCAGCGACAAATCCCTATCGCAGCCGAGCGCGGTCAGAGGTGGGTCAGGGTCTTGTTAACGATCAACTTCGACGATGGGCCTGTAGAAGCAACCGTTAACGAAAAAAAGGGCCCTCAAAGGCCCATTTTTTACATAAACCAAACTCACTTTGCCAGCTAAGACTAGAAGGTAACCGGCTCGTCGCTCTTCGTTCAGAGCAACAAAAAAAGTGGTCTACTTTACCGATACAGCCTGGGTCAGATTTTGCTGCATATAGGCGAGAAAACGGCGCTGGAAAAGCATTGTATGCTCATGAGCTGCTTGCTCAGCCTCGTCTGCATTGCGAGCGGCGATGGCCTCGATGATTTCATCATGATCACGACCGAGACGTGTGGTAGTGCTCGCAGCACTGATGATGTAATCAAAATGCAAATGAGCAAGTCTTTGCCCCTCTCCTAACAACTTCTCGTAGTAACTGATGAAGTAAGGGTTTTTGCCTGCCTGTGCAATTGCAATGTGAAAGGATTTATTCGTCTCTGACATTGCTTGAAAATCCCCCGAGGTAACTGCATCGAGATAGACAGCGTCAGCCATTCGTATCCGCTCCAGATCCTCCTCGTTATGCTGAGTCGCAGCGAGCCGCGTCACAGCCCTCTGAATGAGATCCAGCGCCGAAATATAGTTTGGAAAATCTTCAATCTCGAACGGCGTTACCAGCGTTGTCCTATTGGGCAGGATGGTAACCAATCCCTCGCTTATGAGTCGCGCCAGTGCGTCCCTTACCGGAGAACGAGAAAGACCGAACTGTGCTGCTAACGACACCTCATCCAGCGGGGATCCCGGCTTGAGCTTGAGAGTTAGAATTTGCTTCCGAAGCTCTTCGTAGATATAACGCCCACCATGGCGTTTTATGCTTTGGGTCGGCTCTGCGGTATCGTTGCTCATTGAATTGCTCTCAGCGTACTGGCTGGTCATTTGACCGAGTACAAGACTAACACCAGCCTTAGCTTGTTTAGAAACCTTCGCCCCAGGTATCACTCAACATGAACCCATCGGACAGTGGGTCATCAGGATCGACGCCGATCTGATGCATTCCATACACCCAGGCGCGTCCGGTTATTCGAGGCAGCACTGCTGCCCGATCGCCCACTTCTGTCAAACCTAGAATCTCGACCTCGAACTCGCCGCCAATTGTTGATCGAGAGATCAGTTGATCGCCTGGCGCCACTTGCCCACGTGCGCTCAGGGTCGCAAGGTTCGCTGAGCTACCAGTACCGCATGGCGAGCGATCCACGCGACCAGGGGGCAATGTCGTGCAGGTTTGCCAAGTGAGTTGATTGATGCGATTGCGGAACATCACATACGCCACCTCATTCAGGCTATCGATCAGCGGATGCTTCACTGACACCTGCTCGTTGATGATGCCTCGCAAACGCACACCCGCGTTGGCAAGCTCTCGCGCCTTACCTGCCTCGATACTCAACCCGACCTGCTCGACATCGATCAAGGCGTAATACACTCCCCCAAAAGCGATATCCGCCTTGACGGGGCCAAACTCGTCGGTCTGTATGACAACATCCAGGTGCTCCACAAACGACGGCACCATATCCAGTGAAACACTCACACAGCGACCACCCGCACATTGCGCACGCGCGGTGACCAGACCGGCTGGAGTATCCAGTACAATGGTCGTGCTTGGCTCCTCCATCGGCAGAATGCCGAGTTCGAGCAACGCCGTGACGACGCAAATACAGTTACTGCCCGACATAGGGTGAGCTTTGTCTGCCTGCAACACAATGAAGCCTGCCTGGGCCTCGGGTCGCGTAGGCGGCAGCAACAGATTAACCGACATCTGCAGGCACCCGCGCGGCTCCAGAACCACCAGGCGACGAAGGCTGTCGTCGACCTCGTTGATGTAATTCATCTTGTCGAGCATGGTCTTGCCGGGGATGTCGAGGACACCGGTCGTAATGACTTTGCCGATCTCGCCTTCGCAATGCACGTCGACCAATTGCAGGGTTTTCTTCCAGCGCATGACGCCCTTCCTTTACTTTATGTACCAGCCCCAGGGTTGTTCACTGTCGTAGCGGGTGATCTGCTTGGTTTCGAGGTAGTTGTTCAACCCCCATTCGCCTAGTTCCCTACCGATACCGCTTTGTTTGTAGCCACCCCAGGGTGCTTCGGTAAAGGTCGGTTGGGAGCAGTTGATCCAGACAATCCCGGCGCGAAGACGACGTGCGACCCGCTCCGCACGCTCTAGGTCTTTGGACATGACTGCCGCTGCCAAACCAAACCGCGAGTCGTTGGCACTCTTCAATGCCTCCACCTCGTCATCAAAGGGTCGAACACAGACCACCGGGCCAAAGATCTCTTCATTCCAGATCCAGCTATCGACTGGCACATCGGCAAAGATCGCGGGGGTAATGAAATACCCTGTCTCGCAATGCGCGGGCCTAGTGCCGCCGTACAGCAGCGTGGCGCCCTCTTCCTGGCCACGCGCCACGGCTTGCAGAATCTTGTGGTATTGACCGCTGCTGACCAAAGGCCCGAGCAGCACCCCCTCCTTCAATCCATCGCCAATACTCAGCTTGCTCGTCTCCTCGACCAGGCGTTTGAGCAAAGGCTCATACAGGCTGCGTTGTACCAGGACACGAGAAGTTGCCGAACACACCTCCCCCTGGTTCCAGAAGATGCCGAACATGATCCACTCGACGGCGGCTTCGATGTCGCTGTCATCAAAAATGATGAAAGGCGATTTACCACCCAGCTCAAGACTAATGTTCTTGATATCGCGCGCAGCGGCTTGCATGATCCTGGAACCGGTTGGGACGCTGCCGGTGAACGCCAGCTTATCGACGCCTGGATGTTCGCTCAGTGGAGCGCCTGCATCAGGCCCCAAGCCAGTTACCACGTTCAACACGCCTCCCGGAAGACCTGACTCGTGTGCAATCTCAGCCAACGCGAGCGCCGTCAAAGGCGTGAGCTCCGAAGGTTTGAGCACCATGCTGCAACCGGCAGCCAGCGCAGGCGCCACCTTCCAGGCGGCCATCAGCATCGGAAAGTTCCAGGGAATAATCGCCCCAGCTACACCCAGTGGCTCCTTGCGAGCGATACAAGTGAATCTGTCGTCAGCTAGGTTCACACACTTTTCTTGATCAACATCGAGTCCTTCTGCGAGGTCAGCATAGAAATCGAAGCATCCCGCTGTGTCCCCAATGTCCCATTGAGCCTCGGGAAGCGGTTTGCCATTGTCACGCACTTCAAGCTCCGCAAGCACGTCCAGACGCTCCCGAATACCCGATGCAATACGGCGTAGAACGACAGCCCGTTCTTTACCCGTCATCTTGGGCCAAGGGCCGTCGTCGAAGGCTTTGCGTGCCGCTTTTACTGCCAGGTCGACATCGGCCGCAGTGGCTGCGGCGACGTGCGCAATCACCACTTCATTACTGGGATCGATGGTCGCGAAAGTGCCGCCCTGGGCAGGTTTTACCCAATGGCCGTCGATATAGAGATGATCGTAGGATTTCATATGAGCCTCAGTTGAACGCAAAGCGTTTGGCGCTGAATGGAGTCAAGTCTTGTGCCGGTTGGCGCCCGGCGACCATGTCGGTAATGAGGCGCCCGGTCGTTGCCCCAAGTGTCAGTCCGAGCTGGCCATGGCCGAATGCAAGAAAGACGTTCTTCAAGCGCGAACTTCGATCGATTACCGGCTTTGTGTCCGGTAAAAAAGGCCGATAACCAATACCGTATTCGATATCGTCGAGTTTCAACTGCGGAAGGATTTTGCGGGCCTTATCCAGAATGATTTCGGCACGTTTGAAATTCGGTTCGGCGTTGGGGCCAGAGAACTCGATGGTGCCGCCGATCTGTAGTCCACGCGTCATCGGGGCAAAACAAAATCCGCCATCGGCATAGATAACCGAGTGATGTACTTCCACGCCCGAGTGCGGTAACAGCACTTGGTATCCAGCAATGCCTGCAAGTGGCACTGAACCCCCTATCTGCGAGAAAAACTGACTTGAACCCGTACCAGCTGCGATGACGACGTGGTCAGCTTTGTAACGCTCACCGTTGACCAAAGTTACGCCGATGGCACGGTCAGAAACTTCGTCTATTTTTTCAACCTGTCCACGCACGCGGATACCGCCCTGCTCAATAAAGCTTTGTGTGAGGGCGGCGATAAATCCTTTGGTATCACTGACCGCGCGCCAATCAGGGAACAATAAACCGTGACTGAATTTTCCCGCCAACGCTGGTTCCAGATCCGATATGGCAGCACTATCCAGCACTTCGGATTTGAAACCCAAGGATCGACGTAGATCCATATGGGGGCCCTCTTGGGCTAACCCTTCTTGGGTATCAAATACCTCAATGATTGGACGTTCGCCGATTAACGTTTTGTCAGCGCATCGCTCCAGTAACGGCGCGTAGTCTTCGTAGACGTGGTGAGTCAATGTCGCCATCTCATTGGCGATTTCGACTATGCGCGAATGTCGAGCGCAAGCAACGAAGCGCAGAAACCAAGGCAAAATCCCAGGCAGAGCGCTAGGCCGAAGCGCCAAAGGGCCCTTCTGATCAAGCAGCCAAGCGGGTATTTTTTTAAGTATTCCCGGCTTGGACAGAGGAATAACCTCGCTCACCGCCATCTGCCCGCAACTCCACTTGGCGGTGCTATCACCCGGCGCCTGAGGATCGACCAAAGTGACTCGGTATCCTTCGCGTTGCAGATACAAAGCGCAGCACACCCCTACAATGCCACCGCCAATAACGACGGCCGCTTCGCGAATGGTGGTCTGATGGGTGGGCGGTTGCATAGTGATCATAAAGACTCTCGATTAGCGCAGAACCTGCATGCATGAGTCCATCATGGACATTCATCAGCAACTGAAAAATCCGCATCGGCGCTTATTGCCGATGCGGGATAGATATCAGCCCTGAAGCTTTTCGAACTCTCTGCGGAATTCGGTTTTTTCCTCACTGGTCAGCGGCAACAACGGCATGCGCGCTACGCCCACATTGAAGCCGGCGAGTTCACAACCATACTTAACCTTTTGAATGAATTTGCCACTTTCCAGGTTGTTCATCAGCGGAAACAGCGAGCGCACGATCTGCTGTGCACCCGCGAGTTGCCCGCTGACATAATTTTCGTAGAACGCCACGATTTGCGGTGCCAGGAAATTCGCTGGCGCGCAGATCCAACTGGTGGCGCCCCACAGGAAGAAGTCCAGAGCCTGGTCATCAGAACCGCACGAAAGCTGGATTTTTCCCTTGTAGCGGTCATCGATTTCGATGGCACGCAGCAAGTTACCCGCGCTCTCTTTTATGGCGATGACCCGGTCATGATCCTTGAGCGCATCCATGACGCTGTAACCTACTTCCACGTTAGTGCGGATCGGGTAGTTGTACAAAACGATGTTCACGTCGGGTACCGCGTCCAAGATGGCGTTGTAGTGACCGATGAGTTCGTCTTGAGTCGGAATGGCGTAGTACGGCGGAGCAATCAGCAAATTGCTGTATCCGGTATCCCGCGCCTGCTTGACCTGCTCGATGACCTCGCGGGTGCAAGACCCATTCGCCCCGGCAATCAGCATTACGCGATCATTGGCAACCTCGCGAACGGTGGCCATGACCCGGCGCCGCTCTTCATTGGTCAATGCGTAGTATTCACCAGTTGAACCCAAGGGAACCAGGCCGCGTACACCCTGCTTGATCTGATATTCAACCAAGGAGGCCAGCACGTCGTAGTCGACTGCGCCGTTTTTGTCGAAAGGGGTCACCAGGGCTGGCATGATGCCGTTAAGTTGCTGCATGGGGGAGTCTCCAGAGTGATGGTCAGTAGGCGTAGCGTTTGAGCATTCGGGTTTCGACCACCCCGACCATTCGGGTCAGAGGGAACGCAACAAGGAAATAGATCACCGCCACCGCCGACAAAAATTCCACCGGACGTGCGGTACTGTTTGAAATGTTTTGCCCTACAAACATCAGGTCAGCGATGCCGACAGATGAAATCAGTGCACTCTCTTTAAAGAGGCTCACTACGTTGGAAAGCAGCGGAGGTACAGCTCTGAGCAGCGCTTGCGGGAAGATGACGTAAAACACCTTGTTCCACTTGGCGACACCCAGGGCTGTGCAGGCATCGTGTTGCTCGCTGGGAATGGATTTCAGCGCGCCACGAAATGTCTCGCTGGTAATGGCTGTCATATACAGGGTCAATGCCAGCATCACGGAGACGTAAGGCGCTACAGATATGCCGAACACCACAGGCAGGCAGAAGAAAATCCAGAACAATTGGATCAACAACGGCGTGCCGCGAAATAGCTCGACATAAAGCCCCGTGGGAATGCTGATAAACCGGTTTTTCGAGAGGCGCATAAGACTCAACAGAAAGCCGAAAACACTACCCAGCACCGCGCAACTGACAGTGAAAGCCAGCGTCAACGCGAGCCCTTTTGCCAAGACCTGCCAGTAAGAGAAGACCACTGTGAAATCAAGCTGCATGACAATCTCCTCAGCGCGCGAGCGCAGTGTCCTGACGACGTTCGATCCACTGCACTAATTGCGAGATGGGCAGCGAAAGAGCGAAGTAGATCAAGGCAATGAGTGAGTAGGTTTCCAGCGGTCGATACGCTTCTGTGGCAATGCTCTTACCCACGTACATCAGGTCTGCGACAGCGACGATGGCGACCAGCGCACTCTGCTGCAGAATCGAGATGCCATTGGTCATCAATACCGGCAACGCGGTACGAAACGCCTGCGGCAAAATCACATAAATCGTTCGCTGCCACGGACGCAAGCCCAGCGCTACACACGCATCTTCATGCTCCCTTGGAACAGCCTGTACACCTGCCCGATAGGCTTCGGCATTGAACGCGGTGAGATTCAGTCCCAGGGCAAGTACACCCATGGTGATCGGGTCGATGAACACGTTGAACAGCATCGGCAAGCAGTAGAAGAACCACACGATCTGCAGCAGCGCCGGCGTGCAACGAAAGAATTCAATGAACAGCTGCGCAGGCCAGCGTATGAAGAACCACCTGCTCAACGTCAGCAGACAAAGACCAAAACCAAGCAACAGTCCCACGACGTTCGATATCAAGGCGAGCTGTAAAGTGACCTTCAGGCCATCCCACAGCGCTCCAAAATTACCGGTCAAAAAGTGAAAATCGAATTCATAATTCATGGATGCGAGCCTCAATCCAGGTGCAAGACTTTTTCCAGGAATTCGCGAGTGCGCAGCTCCTTGGGTTTGGTAAAAATCTGCTCTGGTGGCCCTTGCTCGACAACTTTCCCGTTGGAGCAGAACACCACACGCGAAGCGATACTGCGGGCAAAGTGCATGTCGTGAGTGACGATGATCATGGCCATTTTTTCTTCAGCCAATTGCATCATTACGCTCTGCACTTCAGTGACCATTTCTGGATCGAGCGCCGATGTAACTTCATCGAAAAGCATCAGCTTGGGTTCAAGCATCAAGGCGCGAGCAATTGCTACGCGCTGTTTTTGCCCGCCTGAAAGCTGACTCGGATAAACATTCAGTTTGCTTTCGAGACCAAGTCGAGCGAGGAAAACGCGCGCTTTTTCCGTCGCTTGAGCCTTGGAAAGGCCATGTACTTTCATTGGCGCAAGAATTAAATTGCCCAATACAGAAAGGTGTGGGAACAACGTGTAGTGCTGGAAAACCATACCGACCTGTGTCTGCAAGTTTGCATCCAAAGGCTTACCAGCTCCTCGGGTTGAACCATCAATATAAGGTTTACCCTGAAAGGAGATCTTGCCCCCCTGAATGCTCTCAAGCCCCATCATGACCCGCAGCAAGGAGCTCTTACCGCTGCCGCTCGGGCCAATGATTACCAGGCGATCATCCGAGCGCATATCGAGATCCAGGTGATCCATCACCACTAAGCCTTCACCATACGATTTGTACACATCACGCAACTGGATAAAATCGCCCTTTGCCGAATCAAGGGTGAGCGAATCCTGCGGCTGGGCAGCCACCAGATAAGGAGCGGTCATAGAACTTTCTCCATGAGAACGCTAAATCAAAGCCGTTCTCGGGATCGTTGGAAAATTACTGAGGGTTTTTATCGCCAGCGTTGGCGAGCGCAGAAGCCTTATCAACAAGAGCAGATATTTCCCCTGTTTCTCGACGTTGCGTGAGATAGATATTCAATACTTGAAGATCAGATGGCGTGGCGTTGCGGGACAGCCCGAATGCAACCCCCTGCTTTGCCAGCGCTGGCACTGGCAATATTTCTTTCGTCCAATCAGGGTTGGCAATGGCGAACAGGTGATTCGTATCGCTGGCATCGACCAGCACATCGGCGCGCTTAGACATCACAGCCAGACGTGTTTCGTCCATACCTGGCAGACGCATGATCGTAGCGTTTTTCACAACCGCTGAGATGGCTTTGTCTGCCGCAGTTCCTGACATAACAGCAATCGAAACTCCTGGCTTGTCGTAATCCGCCAGGGCGTTCCCCGCGTTTGCAAACTTGGGATTATCTTTGTTGGTAAGAAGCGATATTTGATAGTCGGTTGCAGGCACGGAGAAGGTCACCGCCATCGCTCGCTCAGGTGTCTGGTTCAGTGCCATGGCTAAATCCCATTTACCGCCTTGAAGCCCCGCCACCAGGTTGTCCCAGTTCGTGTCAACGAACTCGACCTTGACCTTGAGCACCTTCTCCCCGAAGTCACGACACAGATCCACAAAGTACCCACTGTATTGCCCGGAGCGGGCATCACGCATGACGTACGGCGCAGCTACTGCCGCCCCGCAACGCAGCACACCTGCCTTCTGAATACCTTGCCAAAGCGTTGAATCTGCTGCGTTCGCAGGCGCTTGGGCTAACAACGCACCAAGAAGAGAAATACCCACGAGCAGTTCGCGGAGGGGGGGGGAAAGTAGCCGTTTCATGTTGACCTCACCGATATTTAGTTTTTCTTGGGCAGAAAGGTACAAGCGTTCTAGCTGCGCGCCGTCATGTATGCAGCGCTGTATGCAGAGTAGTTTTTTACGAATTGATATGTCAACATCGCTCGTGAAATTTTTTGATGTCGGGTGATTGACGGTCGCAGGCATAGGCGCTGATTCGCACCAGGTGTCTAGAGAGGTGAAGATTCGTTTGAGCCAAGGTATGCGTCCGGCAAAGTCATCTACCCAACCCCGAGAGGCCAGGAGATGGTGTGCACTTAAATTTAGGTGGACACCAGTTCTAGCCTTTCAAGCGGGTATTTCATGCAGCCGACACGCCGTTCGTATTCCAAATCCTTCAAAGCCAAGGTCATTCAAGAGTGTGTCCAGCCTGGCGCTTCAATCGCCAGCGTGGCCCTCAGCCACAGCCTCAACGCAAACCTCGTCCACAAATGGATTCGAGTCCAAGCGCAGAAAAGCATGGCGCTTCAACCCGCATTTATCCCGTTGCCTATAAAAACAACGGCGCCAGTACCCTCGTCAAATATCAGCGTTGAGATTCTGCATCCGCGCGGCACCGTCAAAGTGAACTGGCCGACTGATTGTGCTTCTGCCTGCGCTGCATTCCTCAAAGACCTGTTGCGATGATCCGCATTGATGCCATCTGGCTCGCTACCGAGCCCATGGATATGCGTGCTGGCACTGAAACGGCGCTGGCCAGGGTGGTCGCGGTGTTCGGTGCGGCGAAGCCGCACTGCGCCTATCTATTTGCCAATCGCCGCGCGACTCGAATGAAAGTGCTGGTACACGATGGGATTGGCGTCTGGTTGGCAGCACGTCGATTGAACCAGGGAAAATTCCACTGGGCAGGCGTTCGACAAGGTAGTGAAGTGCCGTTGGACACCGAGCAACTCCAAGCCCTGGTACTCGGCCTGCCTTGGCAACGTGTTGGCGCTGGCGCTGCAATTACGTTGCTTTAAAACTGTAATTAATGCCTTGGTTTGCTGTAGAGGATGGCGTGGTTTGGTAAAATCCACGCCATGACTTCCAAGCCTGATCTTGCTCAAATGACTCCCGACCAACTGCGTGCATTCGCTGCGCAGTTGCTGTCGCAAGTCGAGACCATGGGTCATACGGTCGAGACCATGAGCAAGACGGTCGAAACGATGGGCAGGAAGATTAACCGCGATCAAACACTGATCGAGAAGCTGACCCACGAGATCGCACAGCTCAAGCGATTGAAGTTTGCCAAGCGCAGCGAACAAATGAATCCCGAGCAGGCCAGCCTGCTGGATGACTTGATCGATACGGATATCGCAGCAATTGAGGCCGAGCTTCAGGCATTACAAATAACGCCTGTTGCGACCGAGAAAAAGCAAAAGCCCAAGCGTAAGGCCTTGCCGGCAGAGTTTCCGCGTACGCTGATCCATCACGAACCGGACAACACCGATTGCCGATGCGGCTGCGCCCTCAGCGCATCGGCGAAGATGTCAGCGAGAAGTTGGACTACATCCCGGGCGTATTTACAGTCGAGCGCCATATTCGTGGCAAGTGGGTGTGCGATGACTGCGAAACGCTGATCCAGGCTCCGATACCTGCGTACGTTATCGACAAGGGCATCCCGACTGCCGGTTTGCTTGCCCACGTCATGATCGCGAAGTTTGCCGATCATCTTCCACTTTACCGGCAGGAATCGATTTTCGGTCGAGCAGGCTTGGCGATTCCGCGTTCGACGTTGGCACAATGGGTTGGCATGACAGGCGTACAGTTGCAGCCCCTGGTCGATGCCCTGCGTGACGTGGTAATCGGGCAACAGGTCGTTCACGCGGACGAAACACCCGTACAAATGCTCGCTCCGGGCTCGAAGAAAACCCACCGTTCTTATGTATGGGCGTACGCCACCAGCCAGTTCTGCGAAACAGCTGCTGTTGTCTACGACTTCAGCCCTAGCCGCGCAGGTGAGCATGCTCGTAACTTCCTGCACGGCTGGAAAGGCAAGCTGGTCTGCGACGATTTTGGCGGTTACAAGGCGAGTTTCGAACTCGGTGTGACCGAAATTGGCTGCATGGCTCATGCCCGTCGCAAGTTCTTTGAATTGCACGCCACCAACAAGAGCCAGATCGCAGAGCAGGCACTGCGCTACATTCAGTTGCTGTACGAAATCGAAAGCGAAGTGCGTGATCTGGAGCCGGATCTACGGTGCCGAATACGGCAAGAAAAAGCTGTGCCTGTGATGGATAGGCTCCATGCCTGGATGATCGCCCAGCGTGACGCTGTTCCCGAAGGTTCGGCTATCAGCAGGGCGCTCGATTACAGCCTGAAACGCTGGGCAGCGCTGTCGCGCTACCTTGAAGACGGCGCCGTCCCCATTGACAACAACTGGGCCGAGAACCAGATCCGACCATGGGCTCTTGGGCGTAAGAACTGGTTATTTGCTGGGTCGCTACGCAGTGGAAAACGGGCTGCTGCGATCATGAGCTTGATCCAGTCTGCGCGCCTCAACGGGCATGATCCGTACGCCTATTTGAAGGACGTCCTCACGCGCCTGCCGACGCAGCGGGCGAGTGAAATTGAGCAACTGCTTCCGCATAAATGGCAGCCGGTTTAATCACGCAAGAGGGGATGCCCGGACGCATACGAGCCAAGGGCATGTGAGCGGAGTGCGAAATTTAGAAGCCCACAAAAAAGGGCCCTCGAAGGGCCCTTTTGTATTCAAACCAAAATCAGTTGGTCAGCCAGGACTCAACGGTCGCAACGCCGTGCTGGCTTTTCCATTCTTTCAACTTCCTGTGGTTACCACCTTTCGTCTCAATGGTTTCACCGGTGTGTGGGTTCTTATAAACCTTCACCTGGCGGGCCTTTCGTGTGGCTTTAGGCTCAGATACTGGTGCGCGACGACCTGCTTGTGGATCAAGCAGGTTAATCACGTCCTTCAGGCTGTAGCCGTATTTTGCAAGCAAATCTCGCAGCTTTTTCTCGAAATCAATTTCCTTCTGAAGGCCAGCATCTCCCTTCAAGGCTTCGAGAGCTTGGAGTTGTTCGGCGAGATGTTTTTCAAGCTGGCGAAATTCTGCGAGTTTGGACATGGGAGCTTCCTGAGCAATTAGTATCGTCACGTTACATCAGAATAGACACTCGAATGAAGAAGAAGACTCAACTTTGAGAATCTACAAGCTGCTTGGTTATCCTTCTTTTCTAATTGAATCAATTCGCTATCGGTGGCGCGTAGGCAAAGGCTAGGTGCGCAATAAATTGGACTCGCCCACTATCTCGTTATAGCTTGAAACGCGAAACGACAGTACGCAGTTCTCCTGCCAGCAGCGACAGTTCCTCCGCAGTCACAGCGTTGTCCTCTATGCCCTCCATCAGCGCAACGCTACCGTTACGAATCTCGGTCACATTGCGATTGATATCCTCCGAGACGGCGTGCTGCTGAACCGCCGCGCTGGCTATCTGGGTGTTCATTCCTACGATTTGCTCGACGCCGTCATTAATTGCATCCAGGCTGGTCGAGGCCTGATCAGCGGACTCGATGCACTCCTGCGCGCGCATTTTTCCCGCTTTCATTTGCTCGACGGCGTCGCGTGTTGCCAGTTGCAGCTCTTGAATAATCCGGCGGATCTCTTCAGTGGAGTTTTGTGTGCGCGAGGCCAGAGTTCTGACCTCGTCGGCGACCACCGCGAATCCTCGACCCTGCTCACCGGCACGCGCCGCCTCAATGGCCGCGTTCAACGCCAGCAGGTTCGTTTGATCAGCAATGTTACGGATCACCTCAATAACACCACCGATCTGCTGGCTGTGTTGCGCAAGCGCCGAAACCTTTTGCGCACTGCGCTCCACCTCATCGGCCAAGGCTTCAATAGTCACGCGGGTTTCCTGCATCTTCGCCAGGCCGATGTTGGAGAACTGGCTGGCGTGCTCAGCAGCGTGGGCGGCGCCCTCTGTGTTTTGGGCCACGTCTGCAACGCTGGCGGTCATCTCGTTGATAGCCGTAGCGACTTGTTCGGTTTCGCTTTGCTGGGCGCTCATCGAGCGTTTAGCCCGATCAATCGACACCCCAATGCGCTCCGACGCATCGGAGACCGATTGTGAACTACGTTCGACCTGTGCCAGCGAGGAGCTAAAGGCTTGCACCATATGGTTAAGACCGTTGCCCACGTCGGCCATTTCATCTTTGCCGCGCACTTGAGTGCGCACGCTCAGGTCGCCCTTAGCAATGAGTTGGGTGGCGATCAAAACATCGTTGATCGTGCGACGCATGGCGCTGTAGATGCCGCTGAACACATACACCAACAACAGGCCCAGAACCACAAACATGCCTAGAATCAATAGCCGTTCCGAAGTTTTTTCCTGAACTCGGCGTTCAAGCGCATTCAGCAGTGCTTCTTGCAGCGTATCTTGCGCCTTGTACAACTCAGCCACTACCGCATTGCCTTTGGCTGACAGATTCTGAACGCCGGTGAAGGTGTCGCTTGGTGCGTCAATCAATGCTTCAAGGTCGGCACGGAAGCTTTCCAGGCTCATAAAAGCACTGGTGATCGGTGCCTGAATACTATCGGCTAGGGCAGGTTCTCTGCGACGCAACAGGGCCAGGCTTTGTTGAAGTTCTTTGTGGATGAGTAACTCATTTTTGAGCATCGACTTGATAACGCTGCGCGAATCCAAACTCAACGTTTGTCCATCATGCAGTCCGCTGGCAAGCCCACGCAATTGCCCGACGATGTTGATTTGCCGTGGCAACCTCAAGGTGCTCTGGTCGATCATGAACAGCGATGCGTAATCTTCATCCAACGCCATGCCCGACGTGGCAGATACGTAGTACACGAAGTTCAATGTCTCGGTGAGTTGATCGTTCCAGTTGTCGAACATCTCGTTTTGGTTGGCATCGGCCTTTGCCTGCTCGATCAACCGCTGTGCCGCCGTGTGCAGACGCTGCACGCGATCACCGGTTTCCAGGTTCGTGTTGAATTGCCTGTCGGTGGCGGCCAGCTTCGAAAACGCGCCCTCCAGCTTCGTCTGGTTGGCGGACATATCGGATTGAGCGGTTCTGTCACCGCTGAGAAATCGGTTCGTCAACGCGCGTTGCAACATTGATAAGCGCATTACAGGTGTGACGTCCAACAGATAGCGCTGGCCCAATTGTTCCGAGCGAATAACCTCAAGGCTCTCGTTTATCTGATGGATGACGCGCGTACCGAGGAGAACCAGAGGGATGAAAACAATGATTGCGAGCACACCAAATTTCGCAGGAAAGCGTAATCGGTTCGCTAGGCTTACGGCAGGAGCAAGGATATTCATAGAGTTCTCACAGCCCGGAATGGGAAGTTTGTAGTTGATTTTTTTGTTGAGAACGCTCCATTTTCTCTAATGCCTGGCTCTGTCTGGCTCATTCGGCTAATCACGTTTTATGTAATTAAACGTTTCATTCATCCTGTCGGCATTGAGATTGATAACTTTATGAAAAGTTGGACAGAAATTTATTTTTGTACAGCTTTGGAACGCCTTGAGAGCGATGATGTCGATGAGCCAGCTCGGTTTCGAAAAGGCTCTTCATGGGGAAGCGCTGAGGTCTCTAACTTAGTTAGGCGAATGGATCGCCGAGCAGGCCTTGCGGTTCATCCAGTTGCTGTACGAAATCGAGAGCGAAGTCCGCGGCCTGTAACCGGATTTACGGCGCCAAATACGGCAGGAAAAAGCTGTGCCGGTGATGGATAGACTGCATGCATGGATGATCGCCCAGCGCGATCTGGTTCCCGAAGGTTCGGCCATCAGTAGAGTGCTGGATTACAGCCTGAAACGCTGGGCAGCGCTGTCGCGCTACATGGATGATGGGGTCGTCCCCGTAGACAACAATTGGTGTGAGAATCTAATCAGGCCATGGGCTCTTGGACGCAAGAACTGGCTCTTCGCCGGATCGCTGCACACTGGAAAAAGGGGCGGCGGTGATCATGCTTTTGATCCATTCTGCGCAACTGAATGGGCATGATCTATATACTTATTTGGAGGACGTGCTCACGCCCTTGCCGCCGCTGCGGGCGAGTGAGGTCGATGAGTTTCTGCTGCATAAGTGACAACCGGTTTAACCACGCGAGGCGTGATTGCCGGAAGCATACGATGGGTCTGGAAAATGACTTGATCGTACTGATACGACGAATGGAGATTTTGTGTTGGGATACCACCAACTTTGGTAGAGCAAGAAAATTGGGGTGGCGTAGTGAGAGATAGCGCTCTTTGGCTGGTATGTGTGAGCGCCCGCCTGTCATCTGAGGTGTGGCGATTACAGCATGAACGGTAGCATTTACACCACTCATTCGCGCGACTCAAGCAGTGCCAATCAGTGACGTCGCGATTCGACACTTTCATGAGAAATTGCGAAAGTACCCTCGCAACCTGCTTGTTCAATTCTACGACTGCCCATACGAAACGTGAACAGCCCTAATAAGCACTGTCGTTAGCGCGTATTTCTGTTTGTGACGGGGGGTCGATACCGACCACTCGGTTGCGTCCCGCATGCTTGGCTGCATAGGCACGACGATCTGCCACCTTTAACAGATCGTCAAGGTGCTCGCAATTACTACCGAAAACTGCGACACCCGCACTTAGAGTCATGTTCAGTTGCTGGTCACTGAGCTCTAAGGGCGTCGCGGCAAGGTGCTCGCGCAAGGTTTCTGCGATTAGCATGGCCTGTTCCGCCCTGGCCCCCGGCAACAGAGCGGCGAACTCCTCTCCGCCAAGACGACAAAGTAGATCGGTGGCACGCAGACGTTTCGTTAGTATGCTGGCAAAATGGCAGAGCGCTTGGTCACCTGCGTCATGGCCAAAACGGTCGTTAATTTGCTTGAAGTGATCTATATCCAGGTAAACCAGCGCTAGCGGCGAACCATTGCGTAGGGCTAACTCTGACTCACGCTGAAATACCTCGGCCAGCTTTGCGCGATTAGCCAACCCGGTCAAGTGGTCGGTAGCCACTAGCTCTATCAGACGCTGCTCGGTAAGAACTCGGGTACGCTCATAAGTGTGCGAGAAAATGGTGATTGCCAATGTCGCTAGACCAATGTCGAGAACGAAGCCGATATCGTCCACTGGACTCTTTTCTGCATGGTGCCTGCTGATCATGTACAGGCCAAGACTAACGAACAGTAGAGAACCAATCAGCCCAAGGCGCAATCCAAGCAGTAGGTAGAGAATGATCGGTATGGTCTGGATCCAGGCAAATATTCCTACCGATGTCTCTGGCGATACGAGCGTGAACATCATAACAGTGAAAAACGGCAGCAGATAAATGATGGTCAGGGCTTGTAGTTTTTTGGTGCGGTCAATGATCATCAGCATGTACAGCGAGATGAACGCATAAGCTAGTTCCAGCCCGGCCAGCAGCCAGTAACCACGGTTAGCGTTGAACAGTGAAAAGAAAATACCAAAGCACAGAGTTGTCCAAAGCAGCGACTTGAGCATCATGCGTCTGTGTTTCTCGCTATGGTCAATACGGATGTGCATCGTATTTCCTTCGATCAGGCAAACTGTAGTGGCAATTGGCAATCAGCAGTGTACCTCTTATCTACGCTGATATTGGCAACTTCGCCACCATCTATCTATTACCGTCGAGAGTCGATTTTCGGTCGAGTTGGCGTAAGCGGGTTCAGATGTCGCCCAATCACATCGACCTAATTTAGGTATAAAGTAAAAGCTGGCCGCTAGGCTCTATTTTTTGACCTAGGCACCATTAGGTAGCCATGGAAAAGCCAACTGTCCGCTATGCTAGTTCCCCATGAGCGTTGATGTGAGAGAACAGAATTCCGAAGCGGTAGGGTTGATTTACATAGTGGGTGTGTTCAAACAGGTCTTTCTCCGCTGGACGGCAAGGGCCACCACTCCTCCTTGCTGCACCTGAGCCTACCCGGCTAGAGCTGTAGTATTGAATCGCTCCGAGCTCCTGCTTCTGGGCGAACCATTATTCAGCAGGCCGGCATGCTTTGATCCGGTACCAATTGCCCGATCTTACTGGGTCTCTGTGTGGGCAACGCGTCAGCATGTTGGCGCTGATTGAAAACTGGCCCACCCTGCCGATTGAAAATTGACCCAGGACGGATTGCTGATTTTTGTCCCAGCAATTGTGGTTAAGCTGAGCAGGAGCGCTCTAGTTGAATACGCATTCAGCCCCACCGCACGTACGCATGCAGCAGGACGTTTAAGAAGCGGATCAAAACGGCTGGTCGTCCTCGATATCACCTCCACCCTTGCGCTTTCGTTCTGGTGATTTGATCTTTGTCTGGGCGGCCAAGGTGCTGTGTTGAAGGCGGTAGGACTCGTTGCCCGTGTCGACGATGTGGCAGTGGTATGTCAACCGATCCAACAACATCGTAGTCATCTTGACGTCACCAAATACGCTCTACCGTTCTGAGAAGCGGAGGTTGGTGGTGATCACCACGCTGGTGTGCTCGTACAGTTTGGACAGCAGGTGAAATAACGGGGCGCCGCCGCTTTAGCTAAAAGGCAAATAACCCAGCTCATCAAGTATTACCAGGTGTATGTGAAGCAGTCCCAGGGCGATCCGTCCTACCTTACCATCGTACTTTTCTCGCTCCAGGAGATTGACCAAATCCAAAGTGGAGAAGAGGCACACGCGTTTGTTGTAGGCCGTGATTACGGATACAGCCAGGGCACTGGCCAGGTGTGTGTTTTCCCGGTTCTTAGGCCGCCAATGAACACGACTTTCTGCGCGTCTTCAGTGAACGCCAAACTGGATAGATCGCTGACCAGCCGGGTATGAGCGCCGGAAGCTTGGAAGCGCTGAAGTCAAAGCCCGCAAAATCAAGATGCATTGGGGGTTTCGCCATGTTCATCTGGTGGTTCACCGAGCGCACCGCGCTATCCGCACGCTCCTGCTGGAGCATGTGTTTCAGCAGCCATTTCGATGAAGCTGTCGAAGCTGTTCCTTGAGAGACGAGTTCTTCCCAGGCACCGGCCATGCCGTGCACGCGCAGCTCTTTGAGTTCTGTCATTAAGTCACGCATTGCAATTCTCCTCATCGGTCGTACGGAGCCGGCCGTAGCGCGCCGTATTGGCAACAGGCGTCACTTTGAGTTGCAGGCTGGTTTCCAAGCAGGGAGGTGGTGCAGTGGAGGTCAGGCGGGCAAGGAAATTGAAGATTTGATCAGCGCTCAGACTTCCCGACTCAGGTACCAACTCCACCCCAACCAACACCGGTTCAACACCGGCGATAGGCACAGCAGCCAGTACCTGCATCATGATTCGATCACCGTTGGTGTGACGCCGAGTCCCCGCTTTAGAAGCAACAACGGCTTCGGTAGATTGGAAAATGGCGCGCCATTATGCAGTGCACCGGGCTTGAGTTCGATAAGCGGGACGTGATGCTGCAAGTCAAAACTGACCTGATCTCGATCAAAGAGGCGCTTGTGACTGGCAATCACCGTTTCATCGGCGATAACCACGATCCAGGATGGATAAAGACGACTTCTAAACCACTGGCCGACGCGCTTACATGGCACTGAATAGCGATTTCGCGCCACGCTGATCAGGGGCAGGTGCTGGAGACCCGCACGGTACGTTCGACATAGCTATCAAACGTTGTCGGCATCGGCATCATCTCGACCCTCTCCAGCTCCAAGACCTCCGCCACCGTCAGCCCGTTGTAATGCGGACGCACCAGCTCGCTCCAGAGTGACCGGCAGCGTTGACCGAGCCAGATATTCAATTCTTCAAAGATGGGGAACATGCACCTTTGAGCATCGAGCCAGATACGCCGCCGGCTGTAGTGTACATTCTTTTCGACGATGCTCTTTTTCCAGCGGGAGACTACGTTGCAGATGTCGGGATCGAACAAATAGTGGGCACACATGACAGCAAACTAGGCATTCACCGTGCGGCCCTTCTCTTTGATGACCTTGTCGACAGCCGTTTTATTGTTGTCGTAAATACCGCGACAGGGCACTCCCCCAAGCGGTGCAGAAGAGCGCGTATGAGTGTCGAACAGCATTTCGTGGCCTTGGCTGGGGTGGGCGACCAACCAGAAAGCGCGACTGGCGCAGAGCTTCATGTTGGAGACCGAGATGCGTCGAAACAGCCGACCGATCAGCAGACCTTCTTCGCTCCAGTCAAATTGAAAGGCCTCACCCAGAGCAAAAGTCAGTAACACAAAAGCGCTTAAAGACTTGCCTTGCTAGCCTCGCCAGGTGCGCACAACGCCGTGAGTTGGATGTAGCCGCCGTTATAGACCTCGGCCTTAATCTTTTCGAAAAGTGCTCTGGCGCTTCTACGGTTGTGCTTTGCCCGGAACGAATCGGCTTTCAGCGCATGTTATAGCGTGTCGTGGAATGGGCTGATTTTGTTGAAGGTTGCGCACCGTTGGTATGCCAGTTGAGTGGCTTTGGGCGCTCTGCCCCACTTTCGCATGGTGTTTATCGACAGCCCGGGAGGCTTGGCTGTCTGATGCAGCGAGAGCTTGTCGCGGAAGTAAATCCGTCGGATGTCTCCCAACATTTCCATGCTGATCACCCTGTATTGTCCTGATCGAAAGTGAGCAGAAGCAGGTAAACACCTGAGTCAGTTTTCAGTCAGCAGAACAGCCCTTACGGGGTCAGTATTCGACCAGCGGAAACAATCTCCATTTCCCTTCGGAAAAAACGTGATGTTGCGCGCAGCTCCACAATTCATCTATTCTAGATCAATCGCTCCAGAATCAAATACGTGCTCGGTTGCATCCATTCCCTCTCAAGAGATTACGTTATGATCCGCTTCTATTTTCACCCCACACCAAACCCGGCGAAAGTCGCCTTATTTCTTGAAGAGTCAGGCCTGGCTTATCAAATCGTGCCAGTCGACACTAGCAAGGGCGAGCAACACTTGCCTGATTTCCGGGCGATAAATCCAAACGGAAAGGTGCCTGCGATCATCGATACTGAAGGGCCGCGTGGCAGAGAAGTCCGGGTTTTCGACTCCAGCGCCATCCTCTTGTATCTGGGAGAGAAAACCGGCCAGTTCATGGGCTCGCCTGAAGACAAGCCGCAGCTACTGTCGTGGTTATTTTTCATTGCTTCGGGGCTAGGGCCGTTTTCCGGCCAAGCTGTACATTTTCAGTATTCGGCGCCGCCAGGTAATGACTATGCAGAAAATCGATATCGTCGTGAAATCGAACGTCACTATGAGGTGTTAGACGGTCACCTTGCAGGCCGTGAATACATCGTTGGCAACGAATATACCCTTGCCGACATTTCGACTTGGGGCTGGCTGACCAAAGCTCCAAGGGTGATGAAAGGTGCTGAAGTTGCACTGGCAGATTATCCAAACCTGAAAAATTGGTTTGAACGCGTTGATTCCCGCCCGGCGGCAGTTCGTGCAAAAAATATTGGGATCGACCATCCATTCAAAAAAGAAATGGACGAGCAGGCCAAACGTGCGTTGTTCCCATCTAACTATCCAAGGACGGTATGAGGATTCAGCTTCGGGCAAGGTAGTACTCGCCGACGGAGCGGCGGCCAGCGGTCTATTAGGCAAAACAGCATATCCAGACAAATTTTATCTTCACATTAACGACAAAGGGATCAAGAGACAGCCGGACTCTCTCAAACAGACTCACACGATTTAGCGATTGCTCCGGTCGCCAAGCGATAGGTAGCGTTAGTCTAAAGAACTTCTCGGTTACGCCTATTTCCTATTGGAGCGGGCGTCATTGATAAATTTTAGGAACAGACTAAAGATAATTTATGTATTCACCGTGCTTTGTGCATTGAGCTTGCGTCGATCACTTTAAGTTGACTTCCGCGGACGCCTACTTTGAAAGCCTTTACCTTCAGCACTGTTTGCGGCTAACGCCTGTTCAACGCTGAAGCAAAGTTTATTCACTGTATACGACAAGCAAGACTATCCACGTTCGAAGCAGCGTCACCAGCCCATTCAATTCGCTGGCGAGTTTGATCAGTTGAGACATTGCAATAGCGGACTGGCTAGAGCCCTCTTAAGCTTTACTTAATTGATCCGGAATGCCGACAAGGCTTTAATTTAAAAGTCTTCATATGCTGCTTTTCCTGGTCAAGCCTCGATAGTGAACTCTTCATAGGCAAAACCGGCGCTTGATTACCACGAACGGATTTTCGATCTTGGCGCAAGCCCAAACCTCCCCCTTGCGATTATTGCGTATCATTTTTCACAAACACTGTTTTTTCGGATCTAGTTCTAAACGCTGCTGCGAACGGAAATCTACCAAATGAACTGGCGCACAGAGCGCCCTTATTGCTTTCCCACCGTGGAACCTGGTTCGACGCATATCTTGCTTCGATCATCTCTATGGAGCCCTATTAGGGCACGACCTTATACAACACGCTTGCCATAGGAGCCTACTTGAGCAGAGAACTAGAAGTCGGTGAAAGACATTTGTGTCATAGGCGTTCAACAGTGGTCTCGCATTTTTCGTATGTCACCAAATTTCGAAGTCTTCCTCAGAGCCCTCTTGGCAAACGCGATTGCGGCATGGTGGGCGCGTTTGCATGGCGCACCACCGCCGAGGCGTGTTCAACGCCCCCCCTTCGACTGAAAGACCATAAATTTTTCAAAAATAATGTTTTCATTTTGAATCGTTTGATCTAAATTACAAAAAGACATGCAAACCACATTAGTGAAAATCTATGAGCAGGCTAATCGGAGGTGCCCCTTGAAGCTTCCGCCGGAACTCGGGCTCTATGTTGAGGAATTATCCTTAACCCTCAGTGTCAAGCGCTTAACGGATGACGCGCTTTATCGATGATTTAAGAAATAAATCATTGAGGATGTGCATATATAAACGAAAAGTGTTGATTAAAGAGTAACCAAGACGTAAACAAAAGCTAAAAATAACGTTCAATTTTTGGAAAGTTAGTATGATGTTTTTCGAACAGCTTCGTTTAGTCGAGCTAAGACAACTAATCAAACTAACCGAACCAAAGAAATATAAGTGGATTTTGTCAGATGATTGATTTTTTTTGCTGGCCAACCACCGATTCCTTAGAAATCCTTCTCTGTTTAGAAGAGGCACGCCTGCAATATTGCATCAGACCAGCGGGGCCCAATAATGAAAATCCCATAAACTCAAATTACCTAGCTTCCATGGCTGTCGAAAAATTTGCAGTTATCGTCGATAATGATCCATGCGATAACGGCGATCCAATAACAGTTTTAGGATCGGCGGCCATTCTTTTATATTTAGCAGAAAAAAGCGGAAAGCTAATACCGACTGACTTAAGAGAGAAGAAAAATGTTACGGAATGGTTATTCTTCAAAGATAAAAATCCAAATTTATTTAATTTAGAATCTAATCATGAAACTTATAGCCTAAATGCAGGTGGTAGACGCATTGATAATATGAAAGAGCTGTACAAAATCATAGATAGCCTTTTGGAAAAACACCCATACATTGCTGGCAACGAATATTCAGTTGCGGATATCTCAGTGTATTCTTGGGTTATAAGCTTACAGAATGATGAAAAAAAAGTAAAAAGCCTTCCAAACTTAAATCGCTGGATTCAATTAGTAAACTCTAGAACTGCAACATCTCGAGCTTTTAATAAGACTGAGATATTTAATCAGCAGTATAGATTACCACGACATATAAATCGAGCCATCGAATACATCCATGCACATGCTAGAGAAAAAATAACTATAAACGATCTCGCAACGTATTCATTCACTAGCATTAGAAATATTCAACTAGGATTTAAAGCGCATAGAAATATAACTCCGCTGCAATATCTAAGAGAAGTCAGACTCAAATCCGCACGCGAAGAGATACTCAATGAAAACAATCGTAACACTTGGCAAAATATTGCCCTATCATGGGGATTCTCTGATGCTTGTATGTTTTCCAAATATTACAAAGACAGATTTGGCGAAACACCGTTCAAAACTCAATACAATATTAAAGGGCCTCTGCGATAGTTTATATGATTAAGGAATTAGTCAAGCTAGCAATTTAAATTATGAAAATTTTTAAATTTCGCAAAAAGCTATTCACAATAATATAGAGCATAATCACTAAACAAACAGACTATTAGAATCTAAAGCTTAAAATTCTAACATAAGGAAATTAACTATAAAGATTCGCTTGACAGCTTAAATCAACATCAATCCGAGCAATCTTAAACTAATATTTATAAATCTTATATCCCGATTCGAGGCAAAAACAACCATGAAAAAAACGATGTAATTAGGAGTAATACGAAAAGCTATCGACTCTAGCATTTTCGCAGTAGCATCTAGGTGTTAGTATATTCAAAATATAGCAAAGGGTTAATTAAAAAATGAATTCTATAAAAAAACAGGCGTTGCAAAACTATAAATTAAAAGTTAAATCATGTGTCAGTTTAGCCAACAATATCATTTCGAGTCGCATAGATATGATTAATACGCTAGCGATCTATAATCAGAATATCTATAATATCAAAAACGCAATTGAAAATGCCTCGAACATTTTAAAGTGTCCGAATTTTTTACAAGAGGAAATTTCGCTTTTGGAAAAGTCGCGCGACTATCTTAATCAAATTATCGAAGAGGCTCAGCTCTCAACCATTGGTAAACTTGGCGTTGCATTCGATGAGTTGAGATACGCTGCGAAAGAAGTAAGGCGTACCATAAAAGAAGACGCCGAAAGCGCAGCTATATTTCTCGCTTGCCATAACGAATTGAATGACGTATGTGAAAGCCTGATAAAAAATTGTATCACCGACGCAGCATCTCTCAGAGCAATAGGAATTCCGGATTAAAACGTAGATAACATATATTTTACTTATTTATAATCACAATATGAAAACATATAAATAAATTTTTATAATTTACTTTAAGCTTTTTCTAAATATAACTCACGCGGGCAGGCTAACGACTAAACAAGATAGCATCTTAACAAGAAATTCAAGCTGTTGGATTTCAACTGGGAATATTGGTAAGACACAGTCATTAGTTGTACCTGCGAACAAATCTCCAATGACATGTCCATCAGGCCTAATAACCTTCATTACTACAACATTAATTGTTCCATATTTTTTTGAAAAAATATCAGAGTAAAGCGAACAATTCGTGCCAAGCGGAGTTAGCATCTTTTTTCCAGTTAGTCCTAAGCCTCTTAATAATTTCAACTCACTCAGGCTTTTTAGATTTGGATTTCCACTCCAGTATAAATCGCCATTTATTGAGCATGCCAACCAAGAATCATCCGAAGCGAGCCTCAGAGCCACGAATTCGAAAAAAGGCGAAATTGTTATTAATTGTAAAGCGGCAGAAACCCCCACAACCTCTGATATCATTGAACATTCGGGAAACGTTAATAAATTGTCGTTATGCCTATCAATCATTTTAAAGCACTCTACATTCGTCTGTTTAACTATATAACTTTGACACCTTAGTCACAAGAATTTCTGACATGACAGTTGGTTGTTTTTATTGTTGGCGACCAACGGTAATAAAATTTGCATTGCGCAACATCTACCGTAGGCTTAAGTGCTCCGCTCCAGAATTATTTAGTGAAATTTTCTTCGTAATTTAACTGTTTTTTTCGCTAAAATATAATTTTTTTATAGTTAATTAAAAAATCAATTAAAGCCTCATAGAAAATTAAAGTTTTTAGTTTGATGGTCGAAAACGTTGATGAAGCGCACAAGCCTCACCTGAACGAAACATTGGCTGTTGTTCTATATTTATCCAAATAGCATAGCCATCATAAGCTAAAATTTGAAAACCCAAGAGATTATAATATGATTATTCGAATGCTGAACTTAACTTACAGATCTTCATTATTCTTCAGTTTTTTTTGCTTAATAATTATTTGCACGGGCTTAGTGGCATTGCATCAGGCAAAAGAGTTAAATTTGGCTGAGGAGTTCGTTGAAAGCAATGTTATGCCGAGTATTTATTTGCTAGGAAGGATTGATAAAGAGTTCGTAAGTATAAAGCTCAACAATTCCAGACTTAATAACCCTCTTGAATCAGTTGAGCGAAAAAACCAAGCTCTAGCTGACAGCGAAAAAAATCGTCAAACTCTGAATGAGTTGTTTGTTCAGTTAAAAAAATTGATAGTTACCGAATCAGGAAAAGAATATATAGCAATCCTTATCAAATCATACGATGATTATCGAATCATACAAGATAAATACTTAAAATTATTAGCATCTGAAAAAACCGAGCAAGCAATAAGTCTTTTACATAGTGATATGACGTCCGCCTCGGATCGAATACAAGAAAATCTGATAAAAATGACGGAGCTTAATAATAAGAAAGCTAAAGATGCTGGAGATGAGGCAGATAGTTCGTATAAAGATACAAAAAATATTGTTGTCATCTCAATCATTTTGAGTATCTTCGCGGCTATCACATTAGCGATCATATACACTCGCAGCATTACCGTACCACTCGCCGAGTCAATTTTAATAGCGGAACGTATTTCAAAAAATGATTTGACGCACGAGATCAATTCTCAAGGCAGAGATGAGATGGCCAAGTTAAATATAGCCCTAAAATTTATGCAAGATAACCTTCGTACAACTTTATCTTCGATCTCTGATTCATCTAATCAACTGGCGTCGACCTCGGAGGAAATGCATGCAGTTACCGAAGAAGCCAAAATCGGTATGCGTCGTCAAAACGGTGAAGTTGATATGGTTGCTACTGCAGTGAACGAAATGAGTACAGCAGTGGAAGAAGTCGCCAGAAATGCATCTGCTGCTGCTCAAGCTGCCGAACGCTCGAACTCAGGCGCAAACGCGGGCAACGCCCGCGTGGAGGAAACGGTGGCTGCGATTTGGATCATGGTTGCAAATGTTGAAGACGCCTCCAAAGAAGTCCAGGGTTTACACGGTATGGCTAAAGACATAAAAAAGGTGTTAGATGTCATTCAGTCTATTGCGGAGCAAACGAACCTATTAGCTCTAAATGCGGCCATTGAAGCTGCTCGCGCAGGTGAGGCGGGCCGAGGTTTCGCAGTTGTTGCAGATGAAGTGAGGGCTCTAGCACATCGCACACAGCAATCTACTAGCGAGATTCAGCAAACAATTGAGTCGATACAGATAGCTACCAGCGCAGCTGTTTCCGCAATGTCTAAAACTAGCGGTCAAGCTCAGAAAACTTTATCCACTGCGCAGGATGCCGGCGTTGCTTTGTTTGAAATTACTAGTTCGATCAATGATATAACTGAGCGCAATGCTTTGATTGCGACAGCATCGGAAGAACAAGCTCAAGTCGCTAGGGAGATCGACAAGAGTCTTGTTAGCATTCGTGACTTGTCAACTCAAGCTTTCGAAGGATCTAACCAAACAGCCGCTGCAACGTCAGATTTAACACAGTTAGCGGTTGAGCTGAATCATTTGGTTGCTCAGTTTCGAATTCGATATTGATGGAATCGCTCTGGGCTTCGTCGATACCTCCAGTTATTTTACTCAATACCGTAGGAAATACCATGAGCAACTATCTATATCCCTGAGAACTAGAATTAACTTATTAAAGCAAGTGATTGAGAAGCAGCTTCCTGTCTCGGAGGTGGCTGCACGATGGGGAGTGTACCGTGAGCAGCCCCTATGCATGGGAAAAAGCTACCTCCCCCCAACAGCGCGTTGATGAGGATGACCAGAGCACCAATGTTAGTTGTCTACACGCCGACATCAATCGGATGACGGAGGAACACTACATCTTAAGAAAGGCCGCCGCGTACTTTGCCTATCAATGCGGTCGAATTACGCCTTTATCGTACTGCTATAGTAGCATCAAGCGTTTCGAAATCTTTGCCTAGCGGTAAAACGTTCATTCTAGGGGCTACTTGGCATGGCTATCAGAGCCTACATCTGCGCCATAAAAGGACGATCAGCGACTGTTTCTATTGATCAAACACGCCAAAATGGCAAGTGGTGGTGTTAATGGCTATCGCAAGGTTCAGGCGACCTGCAACAGGTCGGTGAAAGGTGCGGCCGTGACCCTCAGGGTTGTGGAGCGTCGAAAATTTGCGTTCTCAGACAAAATATCGCCAGAGACCGGGAAAATATCGCGGTAAATGAGTCGTGGCTGAGGGCGTGCTCATCGCGTTGAACCTTACTCCTAGCGTCATGCCCCCCCCAGCAAGCCTCGGGATGCTAGTATTCTGTTCCAAATGATTTGGAAAGGTGTAGCATACGAGAAATTAAGTTTTCAGAGAGTCTCGAAATCATGGGTCGTCCTCGCGCTTTTGACGAAGCAAAAATTTTGAGCGCTGCGGTTGACGCGTTCTGGGGCCGCGGATATGAACGCACATCTACAAGAGATCTTGTGAAGTTTACCGGTCTCAACCAGTCCAGTCTTTACAATGCTTTCGGTGATAAACGCAATATATATCGAAGAGCCCTAGATTATTATCTCGATCATTCTGTTCGTGAGCGAATAAGACGGCTTGAACAGTTGCAAAATCCCGGCATGGCAATAAGTACCTTTTTTTTTGAAGTACTAAGTCGAACTATCAATGATCCGCTTCATCGAGGTTGTTTATTGGTAAATTCAGCTCTTGAAGTATCAGGAGAGGATCCTGATTTGCATCTAGCTATAGCTACAGAGGTTGAGACAATTCGTGTATTTTTCTTCGACTGCCTTTTAGCCGTTAGTAATCAACAGGATAGTAATTTTTCGATAGATGCAAATAAGGGGGCGAGTCACTTACTTAGCGTTCTTTTTGGTTTTAGAGTTTTAGCACGAATTACCCAAGATTCAGAAATTTTGATCCAGGCAGTTGCTGTTGCATTAAGCAACTTAAACTTACCACCTGTCGATTTCAAGGGCACTTTGAAACAAAATTAAAAGTCTGGTGAAATATGCTTGTCCCTTGAATCGAACGGTTGAAGCCTAATGAAACAGATGGCCCTAGCGGATGCCGAATAGTCTGGCAAACATAAGAAGATCCGTCGCGAGCGTTTCTTAGTGGAAAAAGATCAGGTCGTGCCGTAGCAAGGCCAGACTACGTAGATTGAGCCGCATTATCCGAAGAGCGAAGAGTAACGTACGGAATATCAAATGATGGCCTTGCTGCGAGTCATTTCATGCAAAACTGCTTCGAATATAGCGATCCGGCGATTGAAGAATCACTCTATTAAACGACGGGGCTCTGCCCCAGTTCGCAGGGATGCGTCTGGATCGAATTCCTGATCACACTACGACCCTAAACTTCCGGCGCCTGTCGGACAAACATGATCTGACGGGTGGGATCTTGCAGGTCATCAACGGCCGTATGGTTAAACGTGGATTGATCCTGAGAGGGACGCTCGTCGATACCTTTACCATTCATGCACTCAGTTCAACCGAGAACAAGCATGGCATTCGCGAACCGGAAATGCATCGGACGAAAAAGGTAGTACCTACGTTTTGGGAAGAAAGCGCACATCGGCGTCGATAACACATCCGACCTGGCGCACAGCCTGACGGAAACGACGGTGTATGTGATTAACGAGACTCATGTCGATCAGTAGTTGCGTGATGAGAAGACTTACGTGTGCAGCGACGCGGTTTATAGCATCATGGTGATGCATGCCTATTATACCGAACATCTGAGAATTGCTTTGATCATGCCTAACGACTTAATCACTCTGTTATTCACGATCATATACAAGCTAGTGTAGCCATTAATAGAACTTCGCAGGATTAACTTAAAACACCCGCATATCTTAACAATCGCGTATTGATGTCGCTGCTCGTTCACAACACGCTATTCCATTCGGGCTCTCTCGCGATGTACCACCTTGGTTTTAATATCCGGCGTTCATCTTCCTAGAGTCGTAATTCGACTCCCAGCCGCAAAATATCGTTTCAGGGTTTAAGCAATTCTCCGTCTTATTTCTCAGTTTGCCAGGCGTCACGGTTTTACCCACTTCTAGAGACTTCGGGTCGATACGCTGAGGCACTCGGCTGTTCCCGTGACGGAGTATACGCGTTCAATGGTTTGCCTGATTGCTTAGACCTTGAATTCCGGCGTGAATCGTTGCGCACTCAGAGACTTCCTCCAATGCTCGAACCGTGTGCTGCAGATGTCTACGATGGTTGCGGAAGTCCAGACGCCTATTACCAGCACCTAAAACATACCAAAAATACTCAAAATGCGATTAAGTCAGCTTCAAGACTCGTTTAAATTTTGTTTCAAGCGATCCAAAACCGTGTAAGATACGAAAATTAGGTTTACAGATCTTTTTGTCACTTTTTTTGATGAGGTTCACTTGATCAGAAAATAGACTCCGAGTGCGGCAAAAAAAAGGCAGCACGGCTTCAGCAGATAGCTCGATTATCAACGATGAGTATAGGTTTTTTTGACTTTTTGATTTCAGAAACGAAAACTCATAACTTTAGGCTGACTCTATTAACTAAATAAGCTACAAGACTTGATTTTCAATCATTGAATAGGTCGGTCGTACTACCGAGCAATCTACGTAACTTCATTAAATTTTTAAAATTAATAAATAGGAAAATAAAAAAATGAAAATTGCAGTCGTGGGCGCTGGGGCGATTGGAGGCTTTTTAGCGTGCAAATTATTTGCTGCTGGACATGACGTGACCGTAATAGCGCACGGCGCAAATTTGACTGCTATACAAGAAAATGGGTTGCAGCTCCACTCGATCGATGAGCTACTAGTTGCTCAAGTAAATGTCACATCCAGACCAAAAGATCTTTGCGTTCAAGATATGATAATCTTTGCTGTAAACGCTCCATCGCTACCGGATGCTGCCGAAGAAGCAAGCGTGCTGATAGGTGCGCAGACGATTATTATTCCTGCGATCAATGGGCTTCCTTGGTGGTATTTCTTAAAATGCTCTTCACTTTTATCAGGCACGCGTTTAAGCTCAGTTGATCCGTTGTCTATAATTGAAAAAAATTTACCCATTGATGCCGTAGTGGGTTGTGTTGTGTTTCCGTCCTGTAAAGTCTTAGCTCCAGGAATTATCAAACATGTATCCGGCACCAAAATCATCTTCGGCGAACCTGGGGGTGGATTTAGTAACAGAGTTTCATTAATTGCAGGCATTTTTTCTGATGCCGGCTTCGATGCTCATAGCCACGAAAATATTCGTGAAGAAATTTGGATAAAACTTTTGGGTTACGCTTGCTCCAACCCGGTAAGTCTCTTAGGCAATTGCTCCACAGATCAGATGATTGATGATGTATTTTTACGCACTTTATTTATTGAAATGATGAGCGAAATCCTAGACCTTGGACAAAAGCTAGAAATTTATCCTGACATTGATCCACAACAACGAATAGCTATCACACGCAAACTCGGAAATGTAGGTACATCGATAGGTCAGGATTTAGAAAATTATCAGCATCTTGAAATTGAAGGAACTCTAGGCTTGCTGGTCTCAACTGCAAATTTAATAGGCGTTACCATCCCACGAACATTTGCTGTTTATGCCTTAGCGAGGATGAAGGCAAAAAATATTAGTTTATCGTCAACCAGGTAACAAGCTCTGTACTTTATTTTAAAATATATTTAGTCATGCTAGAAACCGGTTCAGTATAGCAGCATGCTTTTAGCATATATGCATATCAATTAAAATTTTTGATATATCATCATTGAAGCGGTTAAAGCTGGTACGGAGCGTACTGTATGCTTACATCGGACGAAGCGCATCTACTTGAGCAACTACTTAAAGGCGAGCAGTATGCTTTTAAGGTTTTAGTTACAACTTACCAAAGCGCTATGCGCGGAGTAGCTTGTGCCATTGTGGGCAAGCATTACGCCGACGAAACGGTACAGGACGCTTGGCTATCGGTTGTGCGAAATCTTGATAGTTTCGAACGGCGCTCCAGTCTCAAAACCTGGCTGCTGACCATCACGGCCAATGCTGCTAAAGGTCGATATAAAAAGAATCGTAAAGAAATATTGCTGTACGATTTACCATCACATGATGGCGCTAAGGGTGAAGATCACCTTATTCAGGACGATTGTCATTGGGCCATCGCTCCGTATTTCTGGCATCATGATTCACCCGAAGCTTTGCTCATGGAGGATGAGCTGCGCAGATGCCTAGAGAACACTTTGCTCAATTTATCTGATATGCAGAGAGGAGTACTGATATTGCGTGAACGTGAAGGCTTAGAGTTAAGTGAGATCTGTGTCATTCTAAATCTTAATCTCTCTAATGTACGAGTACTGTTGCACAGAGCAAGACTTAAGGTTTTCGCCATGGTCGATCGCTTTCATCAAACGGGAGAGTGCTGACCAGTATTAGGCCATCTCTGAAAACGCGTTGCGATTCTACTCTGAATAGTTGAGCACTTCTTAATGTTTTTTCAGCTAATCAGTTTTCCTAAACATGTCTCCAGTAATAAATTCTTTTGGTTAACTTATTACCTATCACTATAAAAACAAACTTGTTCTGCTATGCGCAATAAATTTTAGGTCGTTCACGCATATCTTAACCAAGATCTAAACAGTCCGCCACAGCCATGAACCATGGCATCAAGAATTTCCTGAGCCACAGCCGAGTAGTGCTCTCACGAAATCAGCGATCGCGTTTCCCTCCGCTGTAAAATCCCTCTAATACAGAACTAAGCGTTACTAGAGTACTAAAAATTTTTTAGTTAGCAGTTAAAAACTTTATTTTTTGCGAAAACCTTCTATTTGAATTGTAAGCTCCACGTAAAAATCATAAATAAGATATGGAACCCATCACTCGATTCATGATAAGCCGGGATAAGTTGATGAGCCGCTATGCTACTAGCGAGAAAATCTAATTTCGCCGAATTATAATGACTGTAGACCCCACAGCAAAAGCACAATTAATAATTTTCGTTGCCATATTTAATCTAAATTATTCAACCTAGCACAATAGCACTTCATAGCATCCAAAAGACTTAAGTTATCATCCAACTCTTTTAGAAGTAAAAGACATTCTTCGCGCGAGCATTCTGAATAGCTTATGGAAAACCCAAAAATATTAGTTTCCTCTCCTGAAATAAGCGATTTTACTTTTGTGTTTAATTTATATAGTGAAGCTCTTAATTCCTTTATCAACAATATTGCATCTACGCTGTTGAGCTCACGAAACTCTAGACCATGAGATCTTGGCTGCATTACACTGTAAATATTATCGGATTTATAAAATAAAAGACTAGATATCATTCGCACCGAAAACTGCAGCGCATGACACTCATCAATCAAACTAACCACAGCAGCAAGATTAAGCCTCAAGTTTTCTTTATAAAACTCTTCAAGATCCATAATTACAAAATCCTTCCCACTTGTTGCTTGAGTCTTTAAAAAATCAAATCTTTCTAGGTGTCAATATTTTTTTCAATACACCCTCTTCAAGGGCAAAGCAATTTATTAGCCTTCCACAAACACCTTCTATATCCATCTTACATTTTTCCAAAGTGACCATAGCTAATTCCGAGCTCGAAGTAGGCAGATCTTCTTTCGCTTGACCATGCAACCCGGCATTAACAATTCGGAGCTCATCAAGAGTAACACCGATTCTACCCACGGCCGTAAACAACGCCTTATCAGCAAGTTCAGCAAGTGAAAAAGTTGTACCCTCTAAATATTCCAGTTGATTTTGCAAGTCTACAGCTCGATTACTATTCAAGGGGTGCTTAACAATTTTCATCTTGAGATCAAACATTTGCACCTTGTACGCATCAAGCTCATGCTTAATAACACCATGCGTCATGATAATATGATCTGCGTTGTCAATACAGCGGCATATAGTTTCTTTATAACTTTCCAATTGCTTTAGCAATTCACTCATTTTAGATTCACTTCCGATCTGTACCATTATTTTCTAAAATTTTCTTCTATAATATTAGAACCTAACGCAGAAAGTGAAGAGCAAGATATTTATTCGTCGCTTTCAATCAGAAAATTTCGTTTTTTTAGGTTTTTTAGCAGTCAAGCCTCACACACAACAACAAGAAAACAACAACCACAAAAAATATTTAAACTGACACATTATACAAATACCAAAATTTAGCAAATATACTATCCAATCAAAACTGACAACCAGCTCCATGAAGTCATTTGCACTTCTTTGAAGATAACTTATCATTGGTCTGATATTTAAAGACTTTGAAAGCTCGAACGCAAAACCTTCATACATCTTTCAAATTAAAATAGCACCGCTGAATTAAAGTATTTCAATGCGTGGGAGCACACTTACTGCCATATCGATAACTCCCGAGATGTTGTTTCCAAATCAAAAGCTTATAAATTTTACACTTTAAAAAACCTACGACCGCCGTAACAATGCGCAATTTTTTTGCTATTAAATTCATTTTTACTATTTTCCGGAATTAATGATTTCCGCTGAGACAAAAAAATTGCGTATTAAATGTTTACAAGATCTTATTCCACCCGAGGGCTTGATCGTGACCCGCCATACCGGAAATACGAATAGCCCAAATTCGACATCGTCGGGCCAGGCATTTCCATGCTTGACCACTGAAGCCAAAGCATCTGTTGTCTGCCATTGATGCATAAACTCAAGTTTCGAGGTAATTTTTGCTTCCTTGCGGTGCCATTTAGATATACGAACTTGGAAGCGCGCTCGATAGCGGTTTCAGCTTCACCGCGTTTGGCATTAATTGCAAAAAGCCTGGCGAGTGCAGAACGTGCGTGTGCCAATCCAGGGTCGAGGGCCATTGCCGCATCAAGTGCATCCTGCGCGACGGGCCAGAGAAACAACAACCTTTTCACGCCCAGGCTGTAGTGGGCTGCAACGTCTTCGGATGCCGTGGAAAGTGTGACGATGTCGGTGTAATGCATATCTGCCGGCGCCCAACGCCTTGGGCCTATTTACAGTCTAACTTGACGTTACAGACACGACCCAGATTGATACCGCTATTGCTGAGGCAATTCATGAGTTAGATTGAATCCACACACATTAATAACGCCCGCCTCGGTGTAACAGCCGAGGGTGAATAAATCAGTGAAAATGACATGCGCTGTCTGTTCCACACTAACATCTTCGATGTACTGAACGTCATACAAGTAGCGCTGCCACATAAGCTTAAGCAAAGCTCGGGACAGGTGATCAACATCTCATCAACAAGTGGCTACCGTTTCTCTGCTGGCTTCAGCGTTTACTTTGCTACTAAGTTCGGGGTAGAGGTATTGAGCGATGCGTTGTACGAAGAACTGAGACCACTGGGCATACAAATCAGTGTGGTGGGGGCCGTTTATTTCCGTACGTCCTGGATTGTCGCATGATCACATCGGAAGCTGTAATCGATGACTATGATGCGACATCACTTGACGCAAGGCATTCGGACGCCTATAGCCATAATCAGCCGTGTGATCTCGTGCGCCTAGCAACGGCAATGATCCCCCTTGTCGACTACACGGAACCGCATCTTCAACTGGCACTGGGCTTTGAAACTTTGGCAGCCATTGCCTAGGACAATGCTTACGTAGAGCACGTAACCGAGGCTAAAGCTGCGTTTTCGGCGTCTCCGGACGCCCCAACTGAGTAAATGTCGAATTAATTAAATCGCTTCGTATTACATCTCCTAATCAGTGGGTGGTATTTTGCTCATCGCCCGTTCGCCCGATGAAGCATACCTATCACGCGTTACAGCATTAGATCTACCACGCTGGTTGATGCCGCGAGCATTTTATAGCTAGAACTTTTAACCGGGATGAATAAGCAAGTAGAAAAGCTACTCTCGACTCTTATTCCAAATTTGAGGGGGCTTTCAGGTATGTCTGAGCAACGACTAAGCCCAAAGTTTGATTCACCTACTTGAGTGGATCCTCAAAAGGCGATAGTCAAGCCAAATGCATGCAGGAGCATTTGAAGGCAGTATCGACTCAGGCGTCTGTCGGGGTGACTGCCGACAAAGCGTGCACTATGAGGTTCGCCAGCAGCTCTTAAGTTGTAGGCCGCAGCTAAATCTCTATCTCCCCAGCGCTCGATAGAGCCAGATCGAATCGAATTTCATTCTTACGTTTCGACGGCTGGAGGTCTTAAAATTTTCCGTTTCCAGGTTGTTGGTGCTCTGTTAGTGAGTAGCCTGAAGCAGTTGCTCCACCCTCGTGCAGTGATTCGGAAAAAGTACAACGGCCATCCAGTTAATGACCGTCTCATTTTTCTTCACCATCACCATTGCAGTCATCGCCCTAGGACTTTCTTTGATCGGGCTGGATTGGAAGACAGCATTGAGCCGAGCAGCTACTGCAGTGTGCAACGTGGGGCCAGGCTTGGGCACAACCATCGGGCCCGCTGTTAACTTCTCATCATTAACTGACGCAGCAAAATGGTTGCTCAACATCAGCATGCTGCTGGGACGGTTGGAGATACTCACCGTGCTGGTACTCACCATGCCGGTTTTTTCGAGGTATTAGTCCTCTCAATGGGAAGGTGAATACCCAGGGGCGCAAAAAAAGCCTGTCGAGCCGCCCGGCCAAAGCTGTTTGGAACAAGCTGCTTATTTGGTTAGTCTTGCGGTCAATACAGCGACTTCAAGGGGAGCCCTTCGGGTGATCAAACCGATAATGCTATTACGCCGAGGCTTCGCCTCCATGCGCTGGCGCACCAGGGTAACGCTTTGGATTGCAGCAACCATTGCCGGGCTGCTGGTGGTGGCTTTTGCAAGGCTAGCCGATATAGCCTTGGCGCAGTTTGCGCAACAGACCGCTGATCGAGCATGGCTGCCTTTTATCTACACCCCACTGATCGGCATGCTCGTAGTTTGGCTGACAACGCGCTTTTTCGTGGGCGCCCAAGGCAGCGGAATTCCTCAGGTAATCGCAGCGACACGACTTGCGCGTCAAGGTAAGCTAATTATCAGACTGGTTTCACTGCGCATTGCTTTCGCCAAGATAAGCCTTGGAACTTTGGCGCTAACGGGCGGCTTTTCGGCTGGGCGTGAGGGCCCCTCGGTTCAGGTTGCCGCATCCATCATGCACTTCTTCCACCGCTTCCTGCCGAACGCGCGAATCGTGCGCAGCGAGGATCTCATTCTGGCGGGAGGTGCGGCGGGTATCGCGGCTGCATTTAACACGCCCTTGGCAGGAATCGCATTCGCGGTAGAAGAGCTGGGACGTAAGCTGGAGACCCGTACCAGCGGCGTTCTTCTTAGTACCATCATTCTCTCTGGGATGGTTGCCATTGCCTTGCGGGGAAACTACAACTACTTCGGTCACTTTGGCATTCAGGACATCAACCTCGACATAGTCGTCCCGGCATTAGTAATAGGAATTGGGTGTGGGCTATTGGGTGGTTTGTTCAGCCGAATGTTGTTATGGCCGCAGCGGCATCCACACTTCATCATCTGGCAATGGCGGCGCCTGCACCCGGTGTGGTTTGCCGGCATCTGTGGATTGGTCGTCGCCATCTTAGGTTGGTTGAGCAGCGGAATGTCGTTCGGTAGTGGGTACGGCATTACTTCTCAGGTCATCGCATCCGATGTAGTCCTGCCATGGCACGCCCCCATTACTCGCTTCTTAGCGACCGTAGTGACCTACTTCTCTGGTATTCCAGGAGGTATTTTCGCCCCGTCGCTCGCTGTAGGGGCCGCAGTCGGCGCCAATACCGCAGAGCTATTCCATCTGGCCGCGCAGCCCACTATTGCACTCTGCATGGTCGGATTTCTGGCTGCCGTTACTCAGTCGCCAATCACCTCCGCGATCATTGTGATGGAGATGATTGACAGCCACAGTATGGTGATCAGTCTCATGGCCGTCGCTTTGATTGCCAAGGCTATCAGTTCAAGAATGGGCCCTGAGTTGTATCAGCAATTGGCGCGAGGCTTTCTCGAGAGCGCCGAGACTGCCACCGCGCTAAAGACTTCGAACCGATAGTCCTAACGGTGCTACGGCTATAGCTAGTGAGCGGAGTTGATCCTTGTTTAGTATTTCATTGGCAGCAAAGTACAACGCTGAATGCGTAATTTAGACGATCACAAAAAAGGGCCTTTAGGGCCCTTTTATACTCAAAGCAAACTCACTTCGTCAGCCAGGACTCAACCGTCGCGGCGCCGTGCTTCGCTTTCCAATCTTTAAGCATTTTGTGGTTACCACCTTTGGTCTCGACGACTTCGCCAGTGTGGGGGTTCTTGTAGACCTTCAACTGACGAGGCTTGCGGCTGCCTGCCCTGAACTCGACAGCTGGAGCGCGACGGCCAACTTGTGGATCTAGCAGGTTGATCACGTCCTTAAGGCTGTAGCCGTATTTTGCGAGCAAATCGCGCAGCTTCGTTTCGAATTCAATTTCTTTCTTAAGACCAGCGTCGCCCTTCAGGGCCTCAAGCGCTTCAAGCTGTGCGGCGAGATGTTTTTCAAGCTGGCGAAATTCTGCGAGTTTGGACATGGGAGCTTCCTGAGCAATTAGTATTGTCACGTTACAACAGAACAGACACTTGAATGAATGAGAAGACTCAACTATTCGATTCTATGAAATGCTTGGGTTTCCTTCGTTTGTAATTGGATCAACGCGCTATCGGTAGGTGCGGAAGTAAAGGCTGGGGAACCCTAGAAATAGAAGCTGCCCCCTTCCCAGTGCCGGCTATAGCTTGAAACGCGAAAAGACATTACGCAGTTCCCCTGCCAACAGCAAAAGCTCATCCGCAGTTACAGCGTTGTCCTCTATGCCCTCCATCAGCGCGACGCTACCGTTACGAATCTCGGTCACATTGCGATTGATATCCTCAGAGACAGCATGCTGCTGAACCGCCGCGCTGGCTATCTGGGTGTTCATTCCTACCATTTGCTCAACGCCCTCATTGATTGCATCCAGGCTGGTCGAGGCCTGATCAGCGGATTCGATGCATTCCTGCGCGCGCAGTTTTCCCGCTTTCATTTGCTCGACGGCGTCGCCTGTCGCCAGTTGCAGCTCTTGGATAATCCGGCGGATCTCTTCGGTTGAGTTTTGTGTGCGCGAGGCCAGAGTTCTGACCTCGTCGGCGACCACCGCGAATCCTCGACCCTGCTCACCGGCGCGGGCCGCTTCAATAGCCGCGTTCAACGCCAACAGGTTTGTTTGATCAGCAATGTTACGGATCACCTCAATAACGCCGCCGATCTGCTGGCTGTGTTGCGCAAGCGCCGAAACCTTTTGCGCACTGCGCTCTACCTCATCGGCCAAGGCTTCAATAGTCACGCGGGTTTCCTGCATCTTCGCCAGGCCGGTGTTGGACGACTGGCTGGCGTGCTCAGCGGCGTGGGCGGCACCCTCGGTGTTTTGCGCCACGTCTGCAACGCTGGTGGTCATCTCGTTGATAGCTGTAGCGACTTGTTCGGTTTCGCTTTGCTGTGCGCTAATTGCGCGTTTAGCCCGGTCAATCGACACGCCAATGCGCTGCGCTGCATCGGAGACCGATTGTGAACTACGCTCGACCTGAGCCAGCGAGGCGCTAAAGGCTTGCACCATATGGTTGAGGCCGTTGCCCATGTCGGCCATTTCATCTTTGCCGCGCACTTGAATGCGCACGCTCAAGTCGCCCTGAGCAATGAGTTGGGTGGCAATCAAAACATCGTTGATAGTGCGACGCATGGCGCTGTAGATGCCGCTGAACACATACACCAACAACAGGCCCAGAACCACAAACATGCCTAGAATCAATAGCCGTTCCGAAATTTTTTCCTGAACTCGGCGTTCAAGCGCATTTAAAAGTGCGTCTTGTAGAGTGTCTTGCGCCTTATACAACTCAGCCACCACCGCATTGCCCTTGGCCGGCAAGTTCTGCACGCCATTGATGGTGTCGCTTGGTGCGCCAATCAATACCTCAAGGTCGGCGCGAAAGCTGTCCAGGCTCGTAAAAGCACTGGTTATCGGTGCCTGAATACTATCAGAGAGGGTGGGTTCTCTGCGGCGCAATAGTGCCAGGCTTTGCTGAAGTTCTTTATGGATGAGTAACTCATTTTTGAGCATCGATTTGATAACGCTGCGCGCACCCGCACTCAACGTTTGCCCGTCATGTAGCCCGCTGGCCAGCCCGCGCAATTGCCCGACGATATTGATTTGTCGCGGCAGCCTCAAGGTGCTCTGATCGATCATGAACAACGATGCGTAATCTTCATCCAGCACCATGCCCGACGTGGCCGATACGTAGTACACGAAGTTCAACGTCTCGGTGAGCTGATCGTTCCAGTCGCCGAAGGCACCCTCAGACTGCTTGTATACAGCTGCATATCATTGGCACAGATCCTCTGCACACAACCGTCCAGTAAAGAAGGCTATCACTACATTTGAAATTGCTTGACCAACCTGTTCAATTCGACCGCTAGTTTTGTGAGCTCGGACGTTGCAATAGCTGTCTGACTGGAGCCTTCTGCCGCTTGATTTGAAAGGTCACGGATACTCACCAGGCTACGATCTACCTCCCTTGCAACCTGAGCCTGCTCTTCCGATGCAGTCGCGATCAGGACGTTGCGCTCAGTAATATTGTCGATAGATTCAGTAATCTCCACCAACGCGGAACCAGCGCCTTGAGCAGTGTCCAGCGTCTTCTGGGCTTGAGTGTTGGTGTGAGTCATTGCAGACACAGCAGATCCAGTGCCTTTTTGAATTGAGCTGATCATCTGCTCAATTTCACTAGTTGATTGCTGTGTACGATGAGCCAAAGCTCTGACTTCATCAGCGACTACGGCGAAGCCTCGACCCGCCTCACCGGCACGTGCAGCTTCGATTGCCGCATTCAACGCAAGAAGATTGGTCTGTTCGGCGATAGCACGTATCACGTCCAAAACCTTGCTGATGTCGGTCGCCATTACGGCGAGCCCTTTTACCTCTTGGGATGCGTCTTCAACATTTGCGACCATCAGGCTAATGGCCTGCACGGTTTCATCGACACGTGCACGGCCAGCCAACGCGGCGGAGTTGGATCGATTAGCTGCTTCGGAAGCTTGCGAGGCATTCCTAGCCACCTCTTCTACCGCTGCACTCATCTCAGTGACGGCAGTTGCTGCCATTTCAACTTCGTTATTTTGACGCAGCATGCCTTTATTTGCGTCTTCGGTGACAGCATGCATTTCTTCAGAAGTCGACGCCAGCTGGTTGGAGGAATCAGATATCAAGGAAAGGGTATTTCGTAGACCGTGTTGCATGGTGCTTAGAGCCCGCATAAGCCTGGCCAATTCATCGTGTCCTTGCGCTTCAATAAATCCGGTAAGGTCGTTTTTCGCAATACGCTCAGCAATGGCTAATGATTGACTGACCGGACTGGTAATACTTCGGGTGTACATCAAAGCTAGTACAATAGCGGCCAAGGTACTGATCAATATAAAACCAACAACGATCAATTTAGCTTGTTCATAGATTCGGCTCGCCTCCTCCCCAGCGCGTTTAGCTTTATTATTGTTAACGTCTATCATTGCTTTGATATCGCTCTCAACGGCGTCAGCAGATTGCTTCATCGACTCGCTGGAAAGTTTGACTGCTTCATCTAAATTTCCTGATGAAATCAGAGACAGGTATTGATCTTGCACCACCTGATAGCTGGAAAGGCTTTTTGAGAGCTCATCAATTTTCTGCTTGCCTATCGGGGTTACGATCAGCGGCTGCAAATTCGAAAGCAAATTCTGAATGTTTACTCTAGCCTTCTTCAATTCTTCTGAGGCTTGGGCTTTTCGGCTCTCTGGCTCCACAGGGTTTCGCAATCGTGCGTTGCTACCTCTGATGCTTACGAACTCCCTGTCAATTACGCCAAGTATGAATATGCTGGGTACGACATTCGTCTCAACGAAGCTTTCAGAATCCTTCAAGCTCGACGCCTGCTTCAGAGCGATGATGCCTAGCGCAATTATCATCAGACAAAAGAAACCGAAGCATAGAGCCGAGCGTGGAGCAAGATTGAGTTTTCGCAAAATCATAATGACAGCCTCGTTTGAATTGTCAGCTATGTCGTCACTCGCCACGTGCACTTAAGTACCGTTCGTCGAGTAATTTAATGTAGCCCGAAAAGGCTGGTGTTTTATCTTATAAATTGTGTTGCTAGATGTGAATACTGGGACTTTGTTCCAAAGTCTAGAGTGAAATAAGATTCAGGTTATGGTTGTTGCGGGGTTATGGAGATGCCCAGTGAACACTGACCAAGTTACTTTTAATGCAAAAATAATTTGCACTGAATCGCCCCTAGTTTCGTAGACACCTCCAAGCCTTAAAATGAGGCCCATTAGGAGGTGCCATGAGCAACCAGCGTTATCCCGAAGAATTCAAAATCCAGGCGGTCAAGCAAGTGTCCGAGAAGCGGTTTTCTGTCTCGGAGGAGGCTGCACGATTGGGTGTGTCCTTGCACAGCCTCTATGTCCGGGTTAAGTGCTACACCAAGCCCCAGGAACAGCGCGTTGAGGGGATTATCAGAGGCTGAGGTTCATCGTCTCGGATATCGCCGACCAGCGACAGCACCACCCTCTCCTCATGCTGAAAGACCACTGTGACGCGTTGGATGAGGTGGGTACGATTTTAAGCGGAGTCATTCCGCTCAAAAAAATCTTGAGTGAACTTTTGTTTGTATTCAAAGAGAAAGTTGGGCCTTACGGCCCTAAAAACCGATCCCCCTAGCACCCCGCGCCATGCCTACCGGCAAGGCAAACAAGGGCTCAAAACTTTGTGATCTGGAAGTCGTAAATATCAGACTCAAAAGCCGGTGGTATCCTGGCGGAAAAGCGGTGGCTGGGCCACTGCCGCTTTTCTCTTGCTCTCAAATATAAAGCTCCGTCTCGCTTTAAAATTTTCAAGAGGGGGGGGGTATTGAAGTTGTCGCAATTCTGACCGTTTTGTCGCATCAAGAACAGTTTTTCCGAAGATGACCGGCTGATCTCACAAAAATGATCACCGATGGTTCCTTTGATTTGCTGATGATAGATCGCTTGAATCAGGCGTCTGATTTCCATGCTCAGAAACTTTCTCTTACACGTAGTTCATAGTCGCCCTGTGGCGTCTGTCGACTTAAGTAAACAGCATGTGCATGGGAAATGGCCTGCCTGCAGTGCGAAATGCTAATCCAGACGCCGCTACCGCCGCAGGTGTTCGATAAGGGCGCCCCCTCTGCCGGCCTGCTGGCGCACATGAAGTTGGCTAAATTCGCGACCACCTGCCCCTTTATCGACAGGAAAAGATCTTCGGCCGTGCCGGCCTGGCCATCCCGTGCTCGACATTGACACAGTGGGTGGTTCAAACCGGCGTGCAGCTTCAGCCGCTGGTCGATGCGCTGCGCAGTATTGGCCCAGCGCGTTGTCCACGCCGATGAAACGCAGGTACAAATGCTGGCGCCAGGAGAGAAGAAAACCCACAGCGCTTACGTTTGGGCCTACAGCAGTACGCCATTCTCGGCACTCTAGGCCGTGGTCTACGACTTCAGCGCCAGCAGTACTGGCGAGCATGCGCGTAACTTACTTGGCTCCGGGAACGGCAAGCTGGTCTGCGATGACTTCGCTGGCTACAATGCCAGCTTCGAGCTGGGTATCACTTCGCCAAATAGAACCAACGATCGATCTGCGGTCAGAGTCCAAGATCAATCGAAAAGAAGGTATCTCGGAGCTCAGGCGGTGCCGCCCGGTCGTCGACGAGTCGCTTAAGCACCTGGTATGTCACGTGAGACCGCAACTGCTGGCGGATGTGGAGATAGCTGGCTTGCGGGTCTGGAACATTCGCTTTGGGTAGCACTAACTCGAGCGAAATGAAGGCCTGCGCCCCCACGTTGGTTTTGTAGATGCGTGTCAGGCTGTCCAGCCCAGGTTTGCGACGAAAACTGTTCACTGCATCAGCCACTATCGCCGTCAGCGCTGCGCCAAAATGCGAAACCGCGCTCGACCAGACCAGCGCCTCCTGCTCAACCTCCAATGCCTCGCCCTCTCGGCCGCCGATCAATACGCAATATTCGATTAAAGCACGGCGGATCCGCCTTGAAGATATGGAAGCGCGCAGGCACGCTCACTGCATCCCAAAGCTACGTCGGACATTTTCTGCTCATTCGCTTCAAACGCTTAGTGCCCAGCGACCCAGAGTCAGTCAAAAAAGCGTTATGGGCGTGGCCACCAAGTCTAGAAAGCCACAATGAGGCGACTGAAAAGCTCACAACTAAACAACCTGATCGACCTTGTTAACCACTTTTATAAACTGTTAACCGCTTTGGTTTACAGGTCAAAAAGTAGGTTAACACCTTCGAATGTTCCGACGCAGTCCGAACGAGGTTCACAGTGGGCAACTGACATGCTCCACGCGGGCTACCCTATGGTTTGAGGCTGGAGCGGGCTGCGGGCTCAGAGGGCGACGCGAAGGCTGGGTTCCTAGCCCTTTCTCGGTACGCCAATCCGAGGTTAGGAGCTTGCTTGACGCGTTTCCTAAGCCCTTCAGTGTCATCCTGGCATATTCGGTCGTTCCTCCCATTCAAGTCGCAAATGATGTAATGCCCCTATTTTGTTTGCCGGGAGAGATTCACAAAAGGCAGCCTCACGCACTCGGGGCGAGCAGCAGCAAAGGGAAGAAATTTCCATACTCCACAGCTTAAGCAAGAATGCTCACCTCGTCTCCATACCTACCTACATAGTTAATGCTGACGGATGAGTCCCGCGCAGCGAGTCGCGAGGCGGTGAATCCGACAAGAAGGCCACAACTATCAGCGGGCGTGAATATGAATGCCCAAGCATTGGAGAATAGACAGACTGCAAAAAAGTGCGAAAGTGGCTAAGCTCGCGGTAACTCGATGACATCAGGTTGGTCAGGATGACAGCCGTTGTATTTCTAAACCGGTGAGAGCAATGGACATGCGCAAGAAGCCCCAGTCATGGTTTGTTCCGCTTCTGATTTTGTTCGCCGTCCTGTGGGCAATGGGAAAGAAAGACACGCCCCCCGCCCAGATACAGCCGAGCGCTCTGAGTAGTCCGAGCACATTGACGCCTAACACGCCGACATCTCTGTCAGCACCCACACCGCCCCCAGCTTCGGACTCTGCAAGTGAGCATTTCGTAAGCGCTGACAATCTCAATGTCCGTGATCAACCAGGCGGAAAAGTCATTAATAAATTGAAACGCGGTGACAAGGTTCGGGTTTTTGAAACGCGCAATGAATGGGCGCGCATCAGCATTGATGGGCAATCTTCGAAATGGCTTTCTTCCAAGAGCCTTTGCAGCGGGTCGGGCTGCTACGTCGTGTCGAGACCCATACCAGTGACTCAACCAGCACAGCCTGCCCGCCAACAGGCTCCAGCTTACGGTTCCTCATGCCCCTGCTCCTCTGGAAATGTGTGTATTGGGCCTCGGGGCGGTCGGTACTGCATTACCTCCGGCGGTAATAAGCGGTACGGAGTCTGATCTGCTATTCACCACTGTAACCAGTTGCAGCGTTCACACCGAATGCCAGTTAAACGACGCTCAGTCGTTTACATGCACCAACGGCATCGCTGTCGATGTCTGCCATCACTTGGGGCGCTTCGAAGCAATAAGGGCATCGAAGGCCTCCCTGCTCGACTCCCCCTCCCGCATCCTCGCGACCAAAAAATCCGCATCCAACCCTGCTGGGTCAAAATGCGCTCTAGCATGCCGGACTACGGCCAACCAGAGCTCAAAAGGGACTGCTGTGCTATCACCATTTCTGTACCGATAACTTGGGCGCTGAAGCAACGCCGGCGCTCGTAACACCAGTTCGTCACACAGCCGTTGAAAAATTCGGAAGGGGGTCTCGCTCATCCCGATTAGGGAGGGATGGGTGAGGCGGTTGATCGATTGGATAGCTGACTCGGTATCGACGGTGTGCAGGCTCGATAAAAAACGCACATCGGCCTCGAACGCCGCTGGCCCGATTGACGTGACGAGTCGTTCAACAGATTCGAGTTCTGACAGGTTGTCACGCCCCAGCGTTCTTACGTGCTTCTCCATCATCATCCTCCTGCGGACTAATTCCCTGCTTCCCAAGTTCAAGAGACCACTCTGATCCACTGAAGCAACATCGCAGACATTCGGGAAATTGCTGTTAGTCGTCATCGAGTGCCAATCGATGTTGTTCCACGTGTGCGACCTCGCGCGCCCAAGCCTCTAGAAAATCAGTCCAATCATGCCAGTAAAATCCTGCCTCCACGCGACCTGCTGGCCCCAGAGCCACCGCGAAGCGGGATCTCCAAGGTTCGGGAATGTCCGCGTCCCGAATAATCCAGCATCCTATGGGATGAGCATCCCTAGGCAGCCGAACCAGCTCAGCGTGCTCAAGATACCAGGCGCTCAATGGAACTTCATGATCAAGTCGCTCAAGCTCATCCAATCGTTCCATAATCGATCGTGCGCTTTGATCGCCTGGTACCAGTTCAGCGAGCTGCCATAGCGCCTTCCTTCGTTCCCGTTCTCGTAACCAGATATCACTCATTACGACGCCCTGAGAGCACGTAAATACTCATGGTTAGTTGAGTGGATGCTGCGCAGTTGTCCGTTAGCCTCATACATGGATTGCAAGCTCAGGCTACGCCACACAAGCGAAGGTCGGACGGGAGACAAGAAGATCAGCTTCATAAGTTAGCGGCCTCTCGACTACCGCAACCGAAACGCATGTCCAATCGACATTCGTGGAAATTAACGAACTATGATTCCGTGCTGCGCAAAATCGTTAAGGAGTGTCTTGCGACTCAGCATTGCAGGTAGCTTGAAGATGTTCCTGTATCCGTACCAGAGGCCCATTGGCATGATCACCAGACCAAGGCCGAATGTGGCCGTAGCAGCGATAATGGCCGCAGGAATTGAACCGAGCGAGAACACCACGCCTTTCAATACTGTCGACCTAGCGATCAAGCGGATGTCATCCAAATCGTATTCGACTTTTCCGTTTTTGTTTTCAAACGCTAGCACCACAATGGACTTTTTGGAGGTTCTTTTGAAATACCAGGTTCGTGGAATCTCGGTCGCCATCGCACCATGAGTTTTCAGGTATTTCGGAACAACCACCTGCTTAAAATAGAAGGTCTCTCCTTTTTCATCTTCAAGTCTCACGCGGCTGTAAAGAGCATCAAGATCGCCTTGCGCTTGAACGTCATAATTTTTTATTGTCACTGTTATTTTTTCGAGGTCAGCCATTTTTCATCCTTATGCGCATTGATTCTCTACAGGCGCGGCTATCGAAAGATCCATCGTACGCTGCCTGATGGCGTCGTTCATGCGGTAAACGTTGGGAATGAAGTTGAGGTTAACTATCCTTTTCTTCATACGGCTCGGTGCTACAAATAATCGGGGCCTCTAGACTTTCAACAGTCGTGCTCGCTTGTGATCACGTAGTGATCTCCTCCGACAGTACGAACCAGCTTGAAGCCATCCCTCTCGTCGACGCACCGCACAGGATGTGTCGCAACTGTCATACCGTTTTCAGACACTCCCGATTGGTCGCTGTAGACAAGCGCGACGTATCGCTCCCCTACCCTTGCAGCATTGAAAAGATAAGCGTCGACAACGACCGACCAGTCGACGTGCTGTGCCCGGATGACCTCTGGGGGCATACCTAGGAGGGCGCCCTGACGCTCCTCGACCACTCGGCGGTCTGGCACCCAATCACAATTAGACATCTGCTTGACTCTCGACAATTGATAAAACTATTACGAACGACGAGCGATTACACCGCCTCCTCTCCCAGCAGGCTCGCTGTACGCGGTGCGATTTAGTAAATAATTGGAAGAATTGAGTGAGCCTCCAACCGTAGTCACGCTGCGTACGCAAAACCATACCAAGGGCTGTGCATGCTGATCCCGCAGTGCCCTTACACGCCGCTGATTAGCGCGCCGGCCAGTGCAAGCGAGATCACTGACAGCAATCTGTACGGTTTTATACATCATATGACGTGTAACTGTACACGACAACATGGCTACATCCTCTCTTTTGAGGACATCATCTTGTTGAAGCCAGCACTGGCAGCGGTCGTTCGAGCAGTTCGAGGGAATCTAGGCTTCACTCAGGAAAACCTTGCCCATGCCGCATCGCGAACATACTTGAGCAAAATCGAGAACGCCGAAAGCAGCCCTACCATTGATAAATTCGTAGAACTTGCCGAGGCTCTTGGCATGAGCCCTTTGGCTTTCATGGCACTCATCCTTTCGACACGGGACAAAACTCCCTCCTCGGCTTTGCTCGCAGAGGCCGCAGATGAGTTGAAAAAGCTGCAAGAGCGCGTCAGCGACGACGATATCGCCGCGCATCTTGCTGGAATTGATCTAGTGAAGCGCCCTGCAGCTAGACCACTGAATCTGGTAAAGCTGAAACAAGTGCAGGAGTGCAAAGAGATTGGCTTGAGCAAATCAGAGACCGCGAGGCGGCTTGGGATAAGTCGGTCAACCGTGGGGTTTCTTTGGGAGCGGTCGATGCCCCTGAAGAGTGACTGATTCAGAGAGAAGCTTGCAGCATGCTAAGACATGCCAAGCCTAAGGAGTAAGCCACCGCCACCCCCTCGACTGTACTGGCCTACTAACCCCGAATACCTTTTTGAGCAAAAATGATCGCCATATAGAGGTGTTCGATGAGCAGACAACGACGTACCTTCACTCCGCCTTTCAAGCGTAAGGCGGCTTGCCTGGTGCTCGACCAAAGATAGCTGCCTCAAAGGCCTCGTGAAGGAAACGGGGTTGCTGCCTCGATGTCTGGAACCGTTGTGCCTATACGATCTATGCCACGTACGCTGCTAGACCTTGCGCATTTCGCCCTATTGTCGATCCAAAAAAGAATTGATCAAAGGGGTTCAACGCTGGAGCGCACTCCTCTGTTAAGTGCGCGGAGACGCTCAAGTGCGGGCCGCTATGCTCCACTGGACAACGAAAGTGGCACTGGGTACGGTGCGAGACGATCCATGCCACAGCTCCAAACCCGTGTTCGCGGCTTCTATTGCTGGCACCACAACGACGAATCACCGGACAAAGAAAATCAGACACATGTCAAAAGTGAACGGTAAATTTACAATTTGGATGAGGCGGCACTTGATTGCCTGCAGCATTGATTTAATCGAACGCGGTGTCGGATTAACAGAACATCACCACTCGCGACTCAATAGCGAAGCACATCGGATAATCGGTTGCGAAGTGTTGTTTGACTGCGACTCGCCAATGGAAATGAAAGCCTCCCATCACGAACAAAGAATCGCAAAGGCTTGGAGGTTTCGCCGTGACAAGTCAATTGAACTTGCCTTCAAGCTTAAATTACTCAAAGTCGTCCACCAAGCGGTAAGTTTCCACGGAAATAATTTCTACACAAGCTTCTATGAAGTAACTAAATTTGGAAAGAAATTTCGAAAGCTACCGTATTCCTTGCAAACGAGCCTCATCGCTAGCTCTGTGGCTATCGGTGGCGTAGCTGAAGTCGCAACACGTTTTAAATGGATTACAGGGATTGCCAGCTTCGGAATGCTGGCAGCCAAAGTCTGGCACTCAGGACTGATCAGTAGCTGGTGGATTGCTGCAAGCGCCGCGACCGGACTAGCAGCTGGTTTTCTAGCTACGCTTTGGCGTTAGATAAAACCTTTAGTCTGAGTTCGGCTTAGAAACACCCTGGCACCTGTTCTGATGGAAATCGCTTTGATCTGTACCCCAGTCCCCTGGCGACATTGCTTGCCATAGGTAGGTTTCAGCTACAAAACGGGAGACCCGCTTTGGCTCCTGAGACGCCCGCCTCCGTGATTGCTCAACATCTTCAGCCTTTACTTCGGAACGCCTTAAGTGTTACCGGGCTGCCCGAGGCTTGTACCCCATCCCCAGGGCGTGCACTTCAAACGTTTCCACCTAATTGAAGACGTTAAGCCGAAAATGCTAGATAAACAACATTTCAAGCCATTAAACCACAGCTAGGGCATCAATCTCTGCACCTTCCGATGATGTGAGCTTGACGTCAAAAACACGACAACCATTCAAACAAACATACACAAATATAAATTCATATAAATACGCTTAAGCAAGTTACGCCGGCACTCACCTAGCCCTTGCCCCCCCCACAACAACACCAGCGACCTGTCAACCATACCCGCAATTTTTTTAGATATTCAACCATCAAGTAAAAATACTCTTAGTGTCGCCATCCCCCTCTGTTAGAATCCGTTTGCGTTCAACGGGCGTTGAACGTCGCTGGATTCTCAGCGTTTTCTTTCGTAAGCAACCAAGATGGTGAACTTATGACTAAACCCTTCATTAACGGAGTTACAAAAAATGGGAACAACCGACGACGACAATAAGACAACTGCACAACTGATTCAAGAGTTGCACTCTAAAGGAAAGCTGACCCCGAAAAAGGTTAAGCAAAGCTCACACTCCTATCGAGTACAGGGCACCGGGCATGATAATGCCGAGTATTACGGATGCCCTAAACGGCCCAAAGAATTGGGTCGATATAATGATCCCGGGGAAGAAATTGGGATTTGGTATGGGGCTGAACACCCTAGCGGAGCGCTGGCTGAGACCTTTGGACGACTTCGACCGAAGGACAAGAAAGGGACAGGCATTTTCATCAACGTCACAGATCTCGAATCAAGAGACATGTGCGTAGTGGAAATGAACCGGGACTTGACGCTCCTGGATCTGAAGCCTTGCCTGTCCAAGCTAGCCCGAACCGTGGATGAGGTTTCTGGTCTTGACTACACCCTGACCCAAGAAATTGTTGGGGCGGTTGCGCGATTGCCAGGTAACCCATTCGACGGCATTGCTTACGAGTCGCGCCATCATCCGGACGGTCACAGTTGTTATGCGCTGTGGACGAAACCAGGTGAGGCTACAACGGTGAAAACCGTTGAAATGACAAAGCTCTCAGAGTTTGAGTACAAAGGAGAGCTGCCGGAAGGCTTTGAGGGTGACAGCATTGATGCGGAGGAGATCATGACCGATATCCTCGGCTACAAGGTACTTGGTTCTTAAACTTCGCTTTACCATTCAGACAGCGCCCCACCCTTGGGTGCGCTGTTTTCTATGTAGACGCCGACGTCATGAAAAGAGATGCTTCGCGCTTGATCGTGTTCAGTTGCAGCTCACTGGCTCCATTTTTCAAAACAACGTAGGGCAATTCCACCTTTTCATTAGCGAACGCGATTGGATTTAGGAAGAAAGTACATTGTGCTTCTGCGCTCACATCCTTAAGTAGTCCCAGCACCTCTTCTAGGTGAGGGAGCTTCTTTTCTCCAACAAATTGAAATGCCGGGTATAGATAATCGGTACCTTCCTGCAACGCTATCAGCATGCCTCTTTTAACATGATTGTTCACTGACTGCCTGGTCATACCCAGAATTTTAGTGACGTCCTGGGTTTTCAAAACACCACCAAATTTTTTGAGCTGCTCGAAAAACTCAATTTTCGCAGCCACTCGTCGAGCGTGCTTCCGAGTTTCACGGGTGCTCAGGGCTCCAGCTACAGCCCCACTTACCGCTAGCTTTTGCAGGAGCTCTGCATCTGTAAGAGCCCCCAGGTTTTCACTGCTTTTCTCCTCAGACCACCGCTCAAACACACTGGTAAGTATTTTCAGCATGCGCACTGAAGCTGCAGCAGCCTCAGGAACTTTGTCCACAGCAGCGGTCAGGGTATCAACGATGGCATGTATAGATCTTTGCGAGTCCATAAGACACCTCTGCATTTTTTCTTGACGATTAACTGTATCAACAACAAGTCAAAATCGTCAAACAATTATGCGCGACTCATCGACGAATGGCTACAGCGGCGACGGAGAACACGGTGGATAATTTACGGAGGGCTTATGCGAAGCGTCGCCCCAATGGGCAAGCCGATCGACACTGCCCCGCCCCGCTCTGTAGTAACACTCAGTGAGATCAATCAACTCCTTCCAAAGCACCACCTGATTCACCCTAAGCATGAATAGGCTTTTCCGGCTCTTGTTGCCCATGCCTGAGTCCTCGGCATCGGCATCGTCACAACCGTCTGAATAAGACGGCGTAAGCCATAGGGCAGCTAATTTGCGGTAACTGGCTATTCCGGCGGATTGCAAGGTGTCCTCAGGCCAAGCGGTCGATGACTGCTGGAGCAAAGCCTAGATAGCTCGCCACCGCCAGAGCCACGCTGATAATTCCAGCGGTCACGATCAAACGCGGATGCTCATTTTCGCCTCAAAGATCATCAGGTCGCTGACCTCGTCTCTGATCATTTTTCTGACAATGCGCGAGTCGACGTGGACTTCGCCATCCGATCCCACCCTGACCATTTCTGCATAATCTGCGAGCATCAGGTCGGCCAGGCCACGGCTGAAGCCGTCACGAATCAGCTTGATCCTGAGATCATCGTCGGTACCGTATTTGATCCGCTTATAGAAGCCAGCCTCCAAAGCACCGACACCGTTGAGCACGTCCACGAACTTGAAGATCCGGTTGTCGAAGAAATCCTCTTCGTCCTTCAAATGCACGATAGCTAGATTGATACGCTCGGCATCATCTTTCTGAGAAATCCTAACCCAGTTCTCGTACACGCTCTCACCAAAGGTCGAGTCGCCCCATTTGCCCACAAAAACGTGGTCGGTGACGCCTTCTTCGGCAAGCTTGTTCCAGTACCGAAGGGTTAGCCGGATCATTCTCTTGAGGCTGTATCGCTTCAACCTCCAATCCAGGAGCATGGTATAGAATTTAAGCGCCGGGAGCTCGTTGAGACGCAGCAAATCGCGGTGCTCCCGGCTATCTTCGAAGTTTGCGATGAAGAGCTTCTGGACAGCCCGCATCAGTCGTGCAACGTCGCTGATTTGCCCAAGCGTCTTGACCGAATTCTTGATCCGCCGATCAATACGTTCTTCATGCTTGAAAACATCAAGTTCACTGATGCTGTTTGCGATCATCAGCTTTCCAAGCTCGGTCGTCACGTATTGGCAAGGACGATCCCCCAGCAAGCCGGGATGCAAATTTGCCAGGCGTTCAACCGCATTGTCGTAAAGTTTCGAAATCTTGCCTTCCACGATGTTAGTGGCCTCAAGCATCACATTGCCGACACTATCCTGGTCAACCTGCGAGACGTTCACCGCCTTTTGGTAAAAGCTTTGAAGATTTGCCCGCTTGCTGGTGAACCCCTCGACTCCGAGCAGATAAATACTGGACTCCAGCTTCTTCAGTGAAGCCTGCGCCTCAGTCGAAAAGACCTCGCTGAAGCGATTGACTCGCCCAATCAGGTTTTTGAACTGGGACGACGTGAGATTGCTTTGCCCTTTTGTGTAATCAAAGATAAACAGCCGCTCGATGGGTAGATTCACTCCCTCCAGCAACGTTGAATTACACACCAGGTATCTCATTTTCTCCGAGGCGCTGAAGAGATTTTCAAGATATAAACGGATGGTGTCCGGGATAGAGCCATGGTGATACATGACGCCTTTCCTGAGGCACGAGATCAAGCGATAGCGCTTATCAAAAGCGTCCTCCAGCTCGTCGCATGCACGCGCAATGAGGGGACAATCAACAGGCTTCAGTGTCGCGGCCAAGCCCACAGCGAATGCCTCAATGCTCTTCTTCTTGTTTCCATAGATGATGTTCTTGTTGAGCGACTCGCGTCGGATCAGCTCGAAGCAATTCTGGTATTTTCCGTCGATATCGAGCCAGACATTGAGGAAATGGTCGTACAGCTTAAGTTTTCCATCCCCCTTGTTTGGCCTGAAATCTCGCAGGTAGAAGCGCTCTGATTTGATGTACTCATCAATCCTGAATCCCGTAGGGGTCATGTCCAGAAAGCGCACTCTGACGTTGAGCTCGTCACAGAGAAAGGGGGTGAGGAACTTGAACGAGGTCTTTTTGTTGCGCGCTCCCAGAATGCACAGCATGGTCGCCAGCAGTTCGCTTCGTCGGTCATTCTGAAGAAGGTTGTGCGCCTCATCGACGAACACCATGTCGAAGCTTAGCAAAGGGTGATCGTTGAGCAGCCGGCTCAGCCGCTCCTGGGTCAGCACAAATGCTCGATCGTTTCGGCCTTCGACATACATCTCAGGATGGGAGACCACCTTCCCCAAACCTTCAATATCAGCATAAATGAGGCGCTTCTTGGTCTGTGCTAGGAGCGCTTTGGAAGGCACCAAGATCAGGATTTTACTGTGAGGATTATCGTTCACTGACTTGATGATCAGCTCGGACTTTCCGTACGACGTCGGGGCGACTACCACGGAAGAGTGCTCGTACTCGGACTGGACAAACGTGCGTAGCGCCTCCTGCTGCTCGGTCAGTACCATGCCCTGATCGCGGAACGTGTCAACGTAGCTTCCTACAATCTGTCGGATGAAAGAGTCACTGCGGCGGTCGTCCTCTGGAAAGTTGTTACCGATCACGGCAGATACAGGATGCAAGCCGTGGTGGAGCGCGACATCATAGAGGGCTTCGTATCGGCCAGTGAGATTTCCGTAAAACAGGATGATCCGATAGCCCAGACGCTTGATCTCCGGGGTCTGATGATTAAGCAGCAGCACTGCGATAGCCAGCAGCTTAACGACCTCCGAGTCTTCCATCTCATCCTTGCTGAGGAGACGGAAGTACAGGTCTTTGAATTTCGTGTTGGCTAACTTCCTGATTGTCAGCTCTTGCATGTCAGTGTCCCGATTCCGCTTTCAAAAAATCCTCTAGACGCGTCAGCGTGCCCTTGTGCAGCGACAGCACCACCAGCGTTTTGAAGACAGACCCGCTTGCTAGGTCAGTTGTGAACTTGGAGATGGTTTTTTCTGCAACGCGCTGGGAGACATCACTGAACAGGGCAGATATCAGAAAGACGTTATTGTCAGCTGCAGTCGCCGATTGACCCACGGCCATGTCAGCCTCAAGCTCTAGAATCTCTAGAACCGAGTCCCTGAAGTCAGCCTTGGCGTGGATGGAGTTGCGGGCCGCGTTGATTGCGTTCTGCCAATGATTCATCTCCTGCTCCGCGAGTCGCCCCTTTAGATCATCGCGGGCCTTGGCGAGCAAATCACGAGTAGCAGTACATGGGGTCTTGCCCATCCTCATCCCACCGGATTTCACCTCGGTGATCCAGACCTCTCTGCTTGACGATTGATAGAGCAGCAGATCGAAGCCCTTACGGATGCTTTTCTCTTCCATGTTGAAAAATGGAGAGACAACGTCAAAGCCAGGGAAAAGCTTCAGGATCACAACGTGCGACAGGAGCTCTCCGAGCATCCCTACTTGAGTCTTGCGTGTTTTACCGGAGTATCGATCCCAAAACGCACGCAGGGTTGCCGGGTACTTGTACAAAGCTCTGTCGCGGCTCGCCTGGTCAACGCCATGGCATATCCGCGTCAGATTTTCCCGTAGGGCATCCTTGAGCTCATCAGAAAAATGCTCGATACAGCACAACGCGTACTGATCAACCTGCTTGAAACTTACGCCATCCATAACCTATCCACGAGGGTCATCCCTAGCAATTCCCTTACATGACGATAGCGGCAAAACGCCACCCGTTAATGCAAGCTATCGTGATTTTGAGGCGGAGGTAAATAGGTAATTGCGTCCATGCGACATTCGCCAGATATCATTACGATGAGGCCTGGAAGTGACAAGACGATCGCACAGTCCCAATGCTCTGCTTCCAGCGAGAAAACGGATGTGAAGTCCATCTTCGTTCAAGGGTATTTTTCGCCTCTATCTCACCCCTGTAACTCTCGCTAGCAAAGCATAGGTGCTGGCCTATGCCGTATTGCGAAGGTCGTGAGCAACTCACATTACAAAGCCCACGAAAAAAGCCCCGCGAGGGGGCTTGATTCCACGTCACAAACATCCAGTTTGTAACGTGGTTCTGCCGGGGTACATCGCATGGGTTGTACAGCTCACCAAATGGAGAGGAAACCGTCGGAAGATGGTTATGCCGTATATAAAAACAGGAAATCTGTCAATAGCTATTCCACCTAATCCCGACACTCTGCTTAAGTGCTTGACCACGACGGGGGTGTCAATTTCAGAAAACCAGGAAACCCTGCAAAACCCATCCCACCAAAGATCTCGCCACTCCAGCACTGCCTCGCCTATCAGTAAGGCCACAGCAAAAATCTCTCAGCCAAAGTTCAAATATCGGCTCCCTATTTTTCAGCTGGATTCGTCGGAGCTGAACGTTCTGGCATTAGCTTAGGCTGGGATATCGGCTCGCTAATTACTGGCGGCGGGTTTGCAGGTACCGGTGCTGAGATAGGGGGCGCCACAGTGGCTGCTGGTGATGCCAAAGGAGGCGTGGCGTAAAGGAAGGCAAAGGCTGCAATACCCACTGCCGCAGCCCCGAGCATCGCAAGACCATGGCAACTGATCCTGTAAAAGAAGCTCTCGGCTTGTTCAATAGGATCGCCGACCATCTTCTTGTACTCGGACTCCGAGAGGAAGCGATACAGTTTCGATTGCCAATCCTGGCGCAACTGCCGCTGAATGCTTATGAATTTACGGCCCGACATCACGTTCAACGCCGTGTAGCCGAATGCAACCGCCATCACGAGTGAAATAAGGTACGGGTTGATCTGCAGAGTTAGTCGCGCAGCGATCAAGCCCAAGCCCACAGTCAGCGCTGTCGAAATCGCTGCGATCGCCTGACGGGTCGCATCTGTCGCTTTGGAAGTCTCTTCAGTTACGGCCTTGCGAAGGTCTCCTAAAGACTTGAGGGTATCCTTGGTGATCTCAGAGACCGCCATCTGATAAGCGATCTTTCCGCAATCCAGCGCCGCAGCAAGGTTCTCCCTGAAGTACTGCAGCGCCTCTCCATCCGCCCTACCCGATCGAGCAATCTCAGCAGACAGCAGGATATGCTTCACTTCGGCTTCACGCGCATTTTCGTACACCCAAACCGCAGCATCCTGTACAACCTTGAATTCGTCCAGCGTGATCTGCACGGCGCCATTCATAGCTTTCGGAAGCATGAGGTTTAGCTTAGGCGGCCCTCTAAAACTGAGCTTGCTCCCGGTCGCATCGATCTCGTTCGCGAAGCAACGGCTTAGGGCGTCAAAGGCCTGAGTTGCCCACAAAACGTGCAACGGATCAGCTTCATCGAGCTCATGACAATCTGCGAGCAACCAGGGGCGAATATCCTCGGGCACGGTGCGGACGTCGGCGTACTCTTTCACCAAAAGCCGGGGCGACTTTGTCGCTTGCGATGCGACGTAGGATTGCTCCACACCCCAATCGGCATACGTACGAGAACGAGTATTGAAGGGCTTCTGCAGACCTAGGATGTACCATCGTGATGCGGAATGACCATTGTCGAGGAAAGCCTTGAACCCTGCCTCTGTGGCTATGTACAACGCCGCAGTCTGATCGTGCTGCTCTGGTAACGGTTTTAAGAGCTCGGCACGAAATGGCCCGAAAGCCTCATCCCCCTCTTCAACCTCGGTTTCGCCACCGGCGCTGTCGTACGTGGTGATCGACCAGGCGGCAGAGGCTACTTGAACAATTGACCTAGCAGCATCAGCAGACAGGTTGGACACGATGAGCGCTGCATTTCCCTCGGTGATCAGCGCCTGCCCCTTACGCGATAGGTCGTTAAGTAGGTTGGCCAGCTTTTGGTGTGACAACGCTGTCCTCCGTAACTCTGTCTGTATCCACGATGATTTGCTTCTTTCCACCTTTCAGCTCCACCACCTTTACATTTGGGTTTTCAACCCTATCGGGGAAAAGAATGGTGACGCCTTCAGTAGTGACGATCTTGCGCATGTAGGGCTGCCGGAGAATCCGCCGATCTGGTTTAAAACTTAGTTCGTGCAGCTTGCTCTTTCTCACACGGCTGCGCGTTTCACGCTCCAGACGGTTAGCGACTTTCTCATCTTCAGGATGTCCTGCTGCCAGTAACACTGCTTCGACGATTGCTTCTTCATCAATGCGTCTCCGTCCGCCCAGACTAGCCTGGGCTCTCTTGAGCGCCTTGGCCACATCCTGACCGGGCAGATGATCTATGCAGGTCTGTAACGCCGCCTTGAGCACCTTACGAGTGATTTCACTCAGCTCAGTGTCTGAGACCGCCCTACTCACCGCCAGGAAGTCAGCAAAGTAGTCCGTCAGGTCTACGCCTTGCTTAGTACGATCAGTGGCGGAAATATCCTGATCCGCAGTACCAGCGACGACACGAATAAGTGCAGTTTTCTGGATGGCCTTCTTCTCGTCGACCAGCGCATTTACGATTCGGCGCAGCTTTTTCCCAGGAGCGCCGTCATTCTGCTCCAAGGCAAGCTTGTAGTCGTACTTGATCAGACTGTAGATCTTCACATCAGGGTCTTTGACCGCGAGCTCGAACATGAGCAGAACTCCATCAGCACTGCCAACCACGTGCTGCCTGTTGAAGCTCGCTGCGAGGCTTTGTGCACCATCGACAAACGATTTTTCGCCAGCTGCAATGGCTTCGATTTCGTTCCGTGTAGTGGACACAGCTTTGAACATGAACACTGGCGCAGTGGCCGTGTCCACAATTTTACCAATAAAAAATGCTTGCTCCTCCAAGGCGCGCTCCGGCAGTGCCTCGAAGTTCTTGGTACCCACCACGTGCAGGATCATCCGAGTGATCTTGAGGGAATCTATTTCTTCGTCCGAAAAAAAACTCATGCAATCTCCATGTCGTAGCTCCCTCCTATACGGTAGGAGAGGTGGCTCGCCTCGGCAGGTATAAAGGCGGCAATGCCGCATCCGTTGCAGCCTTGCAGAGGCCGACACCATTCCCGAAAACCTGGGATTGGTAGTGATGCAGTGGTCGGAGCATATACGGAAAGACTGGCAAGCTGCCAGCATCATGAATCACGTGTTACTCACCACCTTGGTGGGTAATGAACAAGCTGCTGGGCAATCAGGCGAGAGAATGTGAAGGCCTTCGAAGAGATCAGCTTTCAAGGCAACTGAGCCTGTTTGGAAAGTGATTGAGGTGAGGCGCCTGAGTTTTTGCGCTTACAAAAAGCTATCTCAGCACGTACCGTTCGTCGGGAAAAAACCGACCTTTTCTGACTACCGAAAATGTCAACGTTGACACGATTTTATAGGATTCTTCGGCAAGCAAAATATCAGTCATGAGCTTGAATTTAAACGACTTTTTGCAAATAAACTTAAAATGTCAATGCGGTGTCCAATCGGATAATGATGTCAATGGTGACCGTAACAACTTCAGTTTCGGTTGGCTGCCGGTGCAACGCGGGCAGTACGGTTCATGCCTGACTCAGGTGGACTTCAAGGCCAAGAAGGTCATGCCACGCCCGTCCATTCGCGGAATGATCGCGCGCACCTATTTCTACATGAGCAAGCAGTACGGCTTGCGCCTGTCGAAACAGGATCGTCAGCTGTATGAAGCCTGGAACAAGACCTACCCGGTGCAACCCTGGGAGCGCCAGCGCAACCAGACAGTGGCCTGCGTGATGGGGCGCGGCAATGAGTTTGTCGGCCCGGTAAATCTCAAAGCCTGCGGTTGAATGTGGGCGGGACTCCCGCCCATCCGGCCCGCTACTGCGCGGTGTTATGCTCGATGATCTCAGACACTGTGTCGGTTTTCTTGGCCCGGGCCATTTTCTCGTTAAGCAATGTCTGCTTGGCCTCGGCTTCAGCCTTGGTTGCGAACGGCCCCAACAGCACGTCGTCTTTGCCGTCTACCTTCACGATATAAAAATTGAAACCATGTTCCAGCAACCAGGCCGTGAGGTCGGTGATCGCCTGCAACTTGTGGTCCGGCGGGCCTACCCGCACATCCCACTCCTGAGCGGCAATCGCGCCTGTTTGTGGCTGGCTTTCGGTGGTGACAGGCTTGGCCTTGGGGGCATCGACGCTTTTACCTTCACCGCAACCGGCCAATGCCAACACCGCAATTGCCATCGCTACTTTACGCACTGCCCTGCTCCTTTGAGGATAAAGAGGCAACTTTATCATTCACTGTCTATTCTGGCCGTCATAAACGTTGGCTTAAACAATGCGAATGATGTATCGCAGACCTGTATGATGCCGCCATGGGAATTAATGCCGCCTCTATGCGTCCTAAAAGAGGCAGTCACAGGGAAGCGCTTAGCAGTAAGCTACACACATCCGACATCTGCCCTGTCTGAAACATGTGTCCTTAAAAGTAATCAAGGAGAAGTCCATGCTTATACTCACCCGCAAAGTCGGTGAAAGCATAAACATCGGTGATGACATCACGATCACCATCCTGGGCGTCAGCGGCCAGCAAGTACGAATCGGCATCAACGCACCCAAGGATGTTGCCGTGCATCGCGAGGAGATTTACCAGCGCATCCAGGCCGGCCTGACTGCCCCGGATAAAAACCAGACGCCTTGAAGCACCTCAGTAGCCAGCCCTTTCGTTCACTGTAACGGCTGGCGAAGACCCCTTCGAACTGCTCTTGTCCTGGTGGCGTGATCGCTCATCTTAGCCCCAAGATGAAACTGTCTTCACGCCCGGAACTTGTGGCGCCCTTCACAGCCGAATCACCTGACTGAACCCTTGCCATCCGTGTGCGCTCAGGAGCACGTCGATGAGTCCTACCACCGCGCAGCCATATACCTCCGTTTCCTGGGCTATCGCCCTGTTGATCGGGCTGGCCTTTGTGGGTGCGGAATATGGTTTGAGGCTTGAGATCCAGGGCGCCGGCTCGGCCAAATCCCATTCCTGGCTGGACCTGGCGCTGCTGCTAGGCACCTACCTGTTCATGTTCTGCCTCAAGCCGATTCAGAAGGCCGTGCAGCGTAAAATGTGTCAACAAACCGCGCACAAGGCAGCACGCTGATGGCCAGTTATTCGCTATCGGATCGCCGGTATTTACAGGCGTGCTACACGGCCTATGCTTGGGTCTGCACGGTTACTGAAAGGCGCGCAAGCTGATGGACACACTGTCTAAATCGCAAATCGAATCTGCGCTGGCAGCGCGCCTGCCCAGCTATAAAATCACCTGCACACTGCACGCCGACGGCACGCTTTCGGCCGTGCTCAGCGGCCCTGAGACCGACCATTTCGCAATTACCGGAATCGTGCGGGCACATTATCGCGGCGCCGAAGCGATTGCCCGGCTGGCCAATGAAATTCTCAGGGAGATGGTGCTGTCACGCCAGGCGATGAGGAGCGATCGAATGCAGCCGCCGCCTGCAGCCGCCACCTGCGAACAAGGCCGAGACCGATAGAGGGCTCGGCCTTTTTACTGTCAGAGCGCGTGCTTGTGCAAGTCCAACAAACCGTCCTCTGCGCGCTGCACCCGTAACGCTTCATACCCGTCTATCGAAGGATGCTCGGTGAGCATCGGCTTGAGGTGTGTTGCTGTCACGACCATCACATCCGCCCCGGCGGCCTCGCCCGCACGAATGCCCACCGTCGCATCTTCAAATACCAGGCAATCCTGCACCGGCACACCCAGGCGCTGCGCTCCCAGCTCGTAACAAGCGGGGTTCGGCTTGCCGATGGCGACATCTTCGGCGGTGACCAGCACCGCCGGCGGCGCAATGCCGGCCGCTTGCATACGACGCAACGCCAGCTCCCTGGGCGCAGACGTAACCAGCGCCCATTGATCACTTGGCAGGCTGTTCAAAAACGCGACAGCACCGGGAATCGCTATCACACCCTCGACATCATTGAGCTCAGCCTCGGTAATCCACTGCGCCTCAACCTCGGGATCGACGCCGGGCAATGCCTGGCGGGTGATGGTATCAATCGCGCGGGCGCCATGAATGGTCGCCAGAAAAGCCGCCACATCCAGCCCGTGGCGTTCAGCCCAGATGCTCCACACCCGCTCGGCGGCGGCGATGGAGTTGAGCAAGGTCCCGTCCATATCGAACAGAAAGGCGCGGTAACGGCGGGCAAATACGGCTGAACCTCGGATGGACACTGCGTGGTTTCCTCGTGGCTGTTACAAATAATCGGCTCGATGCAATCTACGGATCACCCCGGTGCTTGTAAACGCCGCCCGTTCAATCAATTGCATTACAGGTTTGTAATCAAGCTGTAAGTCTGCACACCCCCCTCACTTCATACAGTGGAGTCGTCAGTTACCCACACCGGGTGACGCCACTTCCCACTGATGAAAGGGGCCCCCCAATGAAACCTGCACGCAAACTCTGCCTGATCGCCGCCAGCCTGTTGATGCTGGGCACCGGCACCGCCATGGCCGGCACAGTCGCACCGGTAAAAGCCAATAACGTGGTGCTGGTGCACGGCTCGTGGGCTGACGGTTCAAGCTGGTCCGAAGTGATCACCCGCCTCCAGGCTGCCGGCCTGCATGTGACCGCCGTACAAAACCCACTGACCTCAGTCGCCGATGACGTCGCCGCCACCCACCGCGTACTGGACCAACAGGATGGCCCTACCGTGCTGGTCGGCCATTCCTACGCCGGCACCGTGGTGAGCGACGCCGGGGTAAACCCGAAAGTCAGCTCACTGGTGTACGTGGCGGCCCGTGCGCCGGACGCCAACGAAGATTTCGTCGCCCTCTCCGCCAAGTTTCCTACCACCCCCGTGCGCGCCGGCGTGGTGGAGCACGACGGTTACCTCAGCCTGAACCAGGACGCGTTCCTCAAGTACTTCGCCGCCGACGTACCGCGAGCCAAAGCCCTGGAGCTGTACGCCGTGCAACAACCGATCGCCAAGAGCCTGTTCAGCGGCCGCACCGTGAATGCCGCCTGGCACACCAAGCCATCCTGGTATGCCGTGTCGAGCAATGACCAGACCATCAACCCGGACTTCGAACGCTTCCTCGCCAAGCGCATGAATGCCACCACGATCGAGCTGCCATCGAGCCATTTGTCGCTGGTGTCCCACGCCAAGGAAATCACTGACCTGATCCTCGAAGCCTCCGGCCGCCAGCCTTAAACCCTTCATTACAAACTTGTCATCACCCTGTTGGTTGGCTGTTCGGGGCACCTGGTTACCGTGAACTGACTGCCATGACCTGACAGCCAACCCTTAAAGAGAGATACCGCCATGAAACTGTTTATCCTCGGCTTCGCCGCGTTGCTGGCCACCGGTTCGGTGTTTGCCGCCGAACCCGTTATCCACGACAAAACCGGTTTTTTCATACACCTGGATGTGGACAAAGTAGTGTCGAGCACCGACACCTACGGCCAATGCGGCATCGTGCCAGCCCGCCTCGACTACCTGGACAGCCAGGGCCGTGAACACGTGTTGGACTATCAGGTCCAGGCCATCGGTTGCCCGAGCGACAATTGATCGGACTACACTTGCGCCACGCATTAAGACAGGACACTCCCATGAACATCCTCGTAGTCGAAGACGAGCCCAAGGCCGGCAATTACCTGGTTAACGGCCTGCAGGAACTGGGCTACTCCGTAAGCCTCGCCCGTGATGGCGTGGACGGTTTGCACCAGGCCCTGGAAACATCTTTCGACGTGATCGTGCTGGATGTAATGATGCCGAAAATGGATGGCTGGGAAGTCCTGCGCCGCCTGCGCAAGGAAGCCGACACACCGGTGCTTTTTCTGACCGCTCGCGATGACATTGCCGACCGTATCAAGGGCCTGGAACTGGGCGCCGATGATTACCTGATCAAGCCCTTCTCCTTCGCCGAACTGGTGGCACGCTTGCGCACCCTGACCCGTCGCGGGCCCAGTCGCGAAGAAGAACAGCTGCAGATCGCCGACTTGCAGATCGACGTGCTCAAACGCCGCGTCACCCGGGCCGGCACCCGCATCACCCTGACCAACAAAGAATTCGCACTGCTGCATCTGTTCGCCACGCACCAGGACCAGGTGCTGTCCCGGTCGCTGATCGCGTCGCGGGTGTGGGACATGAATTTCGACAGTGATACCAACGTGGTGGACGTGGCCGTGCGGCGCCTGCGCCTGAAAATCGACGACCCGTTCCAGCTCAAATTGATCCACAGCGTGCGGGGCATCGGCTACCGCTTCGATACCCAGCCATGAACAATCCCCGTCACTATTCGCTGACACTGCGCCTGGCACTGATCTTCGCCCTGCTGGCCTTTGCCCTGCTGGCGACTCTGGGCGTAGCGCTGTACCGCGAGCTGGAGCGCGAATTGATCATGCGCGACGACGCCGCGTTGATCTATCGCGTCGATCAACTGCGCAACCTGCTCAATGACAGCAACACCCTGGACCTGATCAAGACCAAGCCTGAGTTGTTCCAGAACATGCTGGGCAACCGCGAGTCAGTCCTGAGCATCACCGCGCCTGGGCAGAAACCGCTGCTGCTGGTAAACCCGGGCAATATCGACTTGCCGGCTATACCGCCTGTGCCGAAAAATCATGAACTGACGTTTGCCGACGTGCACCATTTCCCCGGCAGCAATGGCGTGCCCTTTGCCAGCGTGGCGGCTTCCATCGACTCCGGCGACCTGGGCAGCCTGCAAGTCACCACCGGGCGCCTGATGACCGAACGCACCGCCGTGCTCGCCAGCTATCGCTTGAGCGTTTATATCCTGGCAAGCCTCGCCGCTATGATCCTCGCACTGGTCGGCTACCTGCTGGTGCATCGCGGCTTGCTGCCGTTGCGGCGCCTGGCCCGGCATGCCCAGGGCATAGGCGTCGGCAACCTCGCCGAACGCCTGGACAGCCACGGTGCGCCAAAGGAGCTGCTACCGATGATCAACGCCTTCAACACCATGCTTGAACGCCTGGCAAAGGGGTTTGTGCAACTGGGCCAAGTGTCCACCGATATGGCCCATGAACTGCGCACGCCGATCAACAATCTGCTGGGCGAAACCCAGGTTGCCCTGCAACAGCACCGCAGCATCGAGAGCTATCAGCAACTGCTGGCATCCAATGTCGAAGAGTTGGAGCGCCTGGCGCGTATGCTCGACAACATGCTGTTCCTGGCCCGCACCGATCCTGCCAGCGCCTTGCGCCAACGCCAGGAACTTAGTGCGGCGCAAGAAGTGGAACGCATTGCCGACTACTTTGAAGGCTTGGCCGGTGATGTAGAGATCAGCATTCATGCCGAGGGGCAAGGCGTGATCTGGGCTGAACCGATGCTGCTGCGTCGGGCACTGGCGAACCTGTGCGCCAACGCCATCAAATATGGAGCGCCGCGCTCCCAACTGACGATCCAGGCGATCCCGGATGCCGAAGGCATCAACCTGCGGGTGAGCAACCAGGGAGAAACCATCGCGGCCGAACATCTGCCACGGCTGTTCGAACGGTTTTACCGGGTGGATGAATCACGCGAGCGCTCAGCCCATTCAAATGGGTTGGGCTTGTCGATTGTGGCGACCATCATGCAGTTGCATAACGGACGGTACAGCGTGAGCAGTGAGGCGGGAGTGACGTGTTTCGAGTTGTTTTTTCCGAGGCGGGAAAACTAAGCCACAGAGGCCCGGTGTTATTTTGCAAAGGTTTGTCGGTCTCCACTGGACTGAACTCGTACTATTCTCCGGTTTCCCAGCGTTTGAAACAGACGCCACGCTGTGGCGAGGCGAACACGCTGAACATTCCGGCTCAAGGCAGAGACGGCGGCGATAATCATGGAGATTCGGGTATGGAAATACGATTGGGCGTACTGGAAAAGGGGCTGGCGGAGATGAAAGAAAAGCTGATCACCGTTTCGGGCAAGGCAGACTCCATGGAAACGCATTTCGCCTCCAAGGCCGACCTAGCAACCACTGAACTGAATCTCATCAAATGGTACGTAGCAACTGCGTTTGCAATGACCGGCCTGGCCTGTGCGATCACCTTCGGGTTTACCCGTCTGTTTGCAACCTGAGGCAGGTCAACTGACCTGCCCACCGGCTTGCGCTACATCGACTGCTGTTTGCCACGCCGTCAGTACAGCTACGTGCAACCCCTCGACCTGCCTGTGCAACGCCATCGACGGCTGCCCCGAAACAATCACCTGCTCCGGCAGGAACGGCACGTGAATAAACCCACTGCGTACGGTTGTCGCGGCCAGTGCATGCTGCAACAGATAAAACACCTGGTTACACACAAAGGTCCCCGCCGTCTGCGAAACCGACGCCGCTACCCCCGCCTCACACACGGCCTTGACCATCGCCTTGATCGGCAGCGTCGTGAAATAGGCCGCCGGGCCATCCACGACCACCGGCGTATCAATCGGCTGCTCGCCCAGATTGTCGGGGATACGCGCGTCATTCACGTTGATTGCCACCCGCTCCACGGAAATAGCACTGCGCCCTGGCCCCAGGCCGACTGCAATGACCATCTCCGGCTGCAATTCGTCGATCAGGCGGGTCAGGCACTCGCCCGCCGTAGCAAACGCACAGGGCAATTGACGCGCAACAATTTGCGCATCGGCGCCCAGCTGTAGGCCATCCAACCGGCTTACAGCTTCCCAGGATGGGTTTATGGCATCTTGATCAAAGGGCTCAAAGCCCGTCAGCAACACGGTTCGCATCTTGGCCTCACATCAACAGGTAAAGCAGGACAATATTGACCACCAGCATCATCAACGCCGTGGGCAATTGGGCCTTGATGACTGCGTTTTTGTCGGGCAACTCCAGCAACGCCGCAGGCACGATATTGAAGTTGGCGGCCATGGGCGTCATCAGCGTACCGCAGTAACCGGAAAACATGCCGATCGCCGCCATAACCGCCGGGTTGCCACCGTAGATCCCCACCAGCACGGGCACGCCGACACCGCCGGTCATCACCGGGAACGCCGCAAAGCCATTCCCCATGATCACCGTGAACAATGCCATGCCGAGCACATAGACCATCACCGCCACCAACTTGAAATCCAGGTTGATATAGGTGGTGGTAACGTGGGCGACCGCCGTGCCGACCCCAGCCTCGTTGAACAGCAGCCCCAGCATCGCCAGCATTTGCGGCAGCACCATGGCCCAGCCCAGGGCTTCGGTCAGGCGCCGGGATTCGCGCAAGGCTTGCACTGGCGTGTCACGGGTCAACCAGCACGCCAGGCCCAGCGCTATCAGGCAGCCGATGCCGAGGGAAACGAAGGTGGTATTTTTCGGGTCCAGCAGCGGTACGCCGCCGATCTCGGTGTGCTTGAGCAATACCGAGCCAATCACCGTTGTGAGTGGAATAGCCAGCGCCGGGATAAACAGCTTATGCCCCAGGCGGCCGGCACTGGCGCGGGAAGCCTTGTCATGCAGCTCGGCGTGCGTACCACGGCCAACGCCGCCCAAGCCCGCGATCAACGCCATCACCACCACGCCCGCGCCGATAGCCACCGAAGGCAAGCGCTCGCCCACCAGGAACGGGATGGCGAACAACAGCCAGAACAAGGCGCTCGACCAGCGCTTGGGATGGGTTCGATCCAACAGGATCATACCGGCGGTGATCAGTAACAAAACCCCGGCCAGCCAGTACAGGTATTGTATGGAGATAATCATTGCACAGCCTCCACGGACGCGACGGCAGGCGTCATCTCGCGGGTCAGCCTTCGGTCAAACCGATGCAAGCGAATGGCATGGATGATAAAGGCACAGATCGCCGTAGGAATGCCCCACACCGCAATGTGCAACGGCTCGACGTCAATGCCCGAACCGAGCAGAAAGGTGTGCATCAGCGCGATCGCACCAAAGGCGACGAAAATATCCTCACCAAAAAACAGGCCGACGTTGTCCGTCGCTGCGCACATGGCCAGCACCTTGTGACGCAACTTGTCCGGCAGTTTGCCGTAGCGCTTTTCCGCCGCCCCCTCAGCCATGGGCGCCAGCAGCGGGCGTACCATCTGCGGATGCCCGCCCAGGCTGGTCAACCCCATCGCGGCCGTGGACTCACGCACAAACAGATAAATGATCAACAAGCGCCCGACCGTGGCGCGCTCAAACCGCGCAATCCAGTTCTGCGCATGCAGGCGCAACCCATGGCGCTCCAGCAAGCCGATAACTGCCAGGGGCAGTAGCAGAATTAATTGCAGAGCACGGGTCTGTAGGAAACCATCACCCATGGTGGCGAGGATTTTTTCCAGCGGGAAATGGGCAGCGAGCCCGGTGGCGATAGCGGCGGCGGTGACCACCAACAGCGGATTGAAGCGCAAAACAAAGCCAACCACGATCACAAGTACGCCGATCAACGGCCATAAGTTCACAACAGTTTGCATGGCGGTGAGGTCCTTAAGTGCGCGCTGCGGCGCCATTACAGCAGGATGTGAACAAAGGGTTCACAGCAGGAAGTGGCGTGCAGTCGGCTCGGTTTTTTTATTGTTGACCCGGAAGGTCGAGCGTCAGTGGCGGCAACTTTGCTGCTTGGGGCAGGGAGGTGTCCAACAAGAAAAATTGTTGCTGCAAACCAATAAATCTTGTGGGGGATTGAGGGCACACGTAACAAGACGTGGACAGCCAATAAGGGGTTCGCTCACCGACAACACGTCATTCTACGCCCGGTGAGGGATCGCCTCGGCCATGACGCAAAAACAGGTTAAGGCGATTGCCAGGAAGATACTCAGCGACATCAAGAACGCCAAAGCCAAAAAACCACCTCACTTGGCGATGGCGCCCTCACGTGTCATCCCAAGTGTTTCTGGAAAAAATGCCGCTGATGGCCTGGGGGGTAATCGGCAATATGACCAAACTCAGTGAAACCCAGTTTTCGATAAAACCCCGGCGCCTGGAAGCTGAACGTATCCAGCCAGATCCCCGTGCAAGCCTTTTGCCGAGCCAAGTCTTCAGCCGCCTGCATCAAGCGGGTGCCTGCGCCCTGGGTGCGCAGCGAATCTGGGACACTCAGTAGCTCAATGAACATCCACCCGTAGGAAATCTTCCCGTAGAGACCGCCGACCACTGCTTGAGTGACGGGATCACGCAGCAAAATACCGACGTTTTCATAGGGCATTTCGCCAGTGTGGCTGCGGTTATAGGCTACCAATGGTTTGAGGATTGCCTCGCGATCCTCCAAGGACACGTTGAGCGAAACTTCCATGGTGATTTCCAAATTCATCTGCCTGATCTGAGTCAAATGGCGCTCAGTATGGCTTCGCTCCTACAGAAAGGGCCAATCTTGCGATGGGCCGGGCTGTCTCGCACCTGCGGCAATTGCTGAAAAAATCAGCTCCAACGCGTGTAGGTTCCGGCCTGACCGGGTATCGTCAAACCCCGACGACCTTCACTGAACAAGGGGCAGCACCGGTGACCTCTCCCGCCACACCTACCGCCGAAACCGGCCTCAGCGTGCAAACCCGGCTGATCGCTCTGGTGGTCGCCGTGACCTTCTTTATGGAGAACCTCGACGCCACGGTCATCGCCACAGCGCTGCCGACCATGGCCACAGCGTTTGGCGTAACGCCGGTCGACATGAACATCGGCATCACTGCCTATATTCTCGCCGTAGCGATCTTCATCCCGCTGTCCAGTTGGGTGGCTGATCGTTTTGGTGCGCGCCGGGTATTTGCCGGCGCAATTATTGTCTTCACCCTCGCCTCGTTGCTCTGCGGGCTGAGCCAAAGTATTGAAATGTTCGTGTTCGCCCGAGTCTTGCAGGGCATCGGCGGCGCACTGATGGTGCCCGTGGGGCGCTTGGCCGTGCTGCGCAATACGGATAAGAAAGACCTGGTAAAAATGATCGCGATCATTACCTGGCCCGGCCTGGTGGCGCCGATTCTCGGGCCATTGGCCGGTGGGTTGATCGTGACTCATGCCTCGTGGCCATGGATCTTTTACGTGAACCTGCCGCTGGGCCTGCTGGCGTTGATCGCCGCACTGTGGCTGGTGCCGGAAGGCCGCGAACCGAGCGTGCGCAAGTTCGATGCAAAGGGGTTTGTACTGCTGGCCGGCGCCTGTGTGGCATTGCTCGGCGGGCTGGAATGGCTGGGCAACCAGACCGGCGAAATGCTCATCCCGGGATTAGGGCTGGTCGCTGGCGGCATCCTGCTGGCGTTTTGGGCCGTGGCGCACTGCCGCCACTCTACCGACCCGCTGCTGCCGCTGCAGACCCTGTCCATCAACACCTTCCGCGTAAGCATCTACGGCGGGTCGCTGTTTCGCCTGGCCATCAGCGCCCTGCCGTTCCTGCTACCACTGCTGTTTCAGGTCGCCTTTGGTTTATCCCCAGTGGATGCCGGTTTGCTGGTGCTGGCGGTCTTCGCCGGCAACCTGGCGATGAAGCCCTTTACCACGGCCATCATGCAGCGCTATGGGTTTCGGCAAGTGCTGCTGGTGAATGGGGTGATCGGCGTGATGTCGATTGCGGCCTGTGCATTTTTTACCGCGCAGACGCCGTTTGCGCTGATTGCGGCGGTACTGTTTGTGGGCGGGTTGTCACGCTCGATGCAATTTACCTGCTACAACTCGATCGGCTTTGCGGACGTACCCAAACCCCGTATGAGCGAGGCGTCGGCGCTGTTCAGCATGGCATTCCAGCTGGCCATGGGGATGGGTGTGACGGTGGCCGCCCTGCTATTACGTGCGTCGATGACCGTGCAAGGGCATGAGCTCCAGGCGCAGGTCGGGGATTTTCGGGTGGCGTTTATCGGGGTGGCGTTGCTAGGGGTGTTGGCGTTGGTGGATGTGTATCGGCTGCCGGCGCAGGCCGGTGAAAGCGTGTTGACGCGACGCTAGGCGCAACGCATCAACACAGCTTCCAACAGCATCGACCACCTGACTCAAGCAGAGGTGCTGACCAGTGAACCCGAACTGCTGCCCCCCTCGGACGTGACTGCCTCCAAGAGAGCGGCAGTCACTGTTTGCAACGCAGCCGCTGTCGTTGAAATCTGCGATTGAGCCGCCGCAATCGCCGCCGCTTTAGCGTCTGCACTTTGGTTGCTGGACTGCGCTTTTTGCAGCGCTTGCTGCTGGTCTTGAAGCTGCTGTTGCAATTGCGCGATCTGCTTTTTCAACTCCTTGACCCGGTCGGACTCTTTTGTGACCGATGATGAGGCTTGTGCACCGCCGCCGACGCCGGCCGCACCTTTCGCATCAGCCTTGGTGTCAGCGGCCACGTTACCTGTGCTGCTTGTGCTGTCCGGGGTTGTGGTATCAGCCGAACTGGCAACGCTTGGAGTACTGGGCACAGGGGCCGGACTGCTAATGTTGATAAGCATGCCAAAGATCCGATTAAGAGAAGGTACAGACTGCATCGGCCTGGCAGGCGATTACTTGAGTGCGGCGTGACGACAAAACTAAAAAACCCACAGAGGACGGAGGTTAAACCCGTGTCACTAGCGCAAACCTCAGTGCGTACGAGGTATTTGCTTAGGCCCGCCGGCAGTGCTCCCTGAAAAAACCCTCAGAATCAGCCCACGCCCGGGAACTTCTACCCACTTATAGGCCATCCACCCAACCAAAACATCTACACTCACCGTGACAATAATTCCCACGACCCAAGGTATTGGAATAGATAATTTATGGATTAGCAAAGACACTACCACTTGAGTGATGGCGTGCGTCATATACACGGAAAAAGAAATATCACCGAGCTTCTCCAGTACCCCCTTGCGGGTTTTACCCACCCCCCGCTGGGACGCTATATTCGAAGACGCCCCACTGACAATCAATAGAATGAACGGAGGTATAACCAACGCAATGCTGAGCGGGTCATTTGCACCATTAAAACCGAATACGTAGTTATATATGAGATAAGGCACGAAAGAAGCAAATTTCTGTATTACATTCAAATTAACTACACACCCGCGCTGTATCAAACGACACGCCGTTATCCCAAAGATAAATTCGGGCAACCGTGCAACAGGGTTGAAATTCAGGGCATCCAGAACCCATGCCGTGCCGTGCGCTGTAGCCAGGGAGCCGGCAAGAAGGTAAAGAGAAAACAATATAAGACAGGCATTTATCAGAGCAGTAGAACTCATGCGGGCGGACGCACGTATGAGCAGCGGCGCCAGAAGGTAAAAGAAAAATTCGACACTCAACGTCCACGATACACCATCCCACGATTGTCGAATGTCGGGATGCCCTATCCCCCATGAATGAACCAGGAAAAAGCTGAAGATCGTATTATTCAGTGACGTCGGATACCCAGCAAGCGCTGATCCAACAGTAAGGTATGCCGATACACATAAAGCAATACCAAGAATATGAAGAGGATAAATACGTGACAGTCTATTCAGCAGAAATCGCTTATATGTAACTTTGCTATCGAAGGACCACGTCAGAACAAATCCGGAGAGAATAAAAAAAAATGAAACCCCTAGCCAGCCTATATATGTCAAGAAAGCGATAGGCTGCGCCCATATCGGTGTCAAGTGGTGAACAGCAACGACCAGAGCAGCAATTCCACGGCCAATAGTCAGCGATGGAAGATCCACGTAGTTTTTTTGCATGTAATCGCCGGACCTTCAAGAGTTTTTCGATTCAGTTCCTGGACGCTCAATGTTCAGCTAGCCACAAGCCCTGTGAGTCCCGGCATTGGAATTGCTTTTTACGGTCAGTGCTACTGCTGCGGATCATAGGCGAGATCAATATGCCTGTCTCGTTACCATTTTTAATGACCGCCCCCCCATTCGGTAGTGGACGGTCGGCTGCCGGAAGAAAGTAGGGGCACAGCAATGATGGGGTGGTTTACGCGAAGGTAAAGGCCGACCTGAACGCGTAGCTCGGTGATCGTTTGCCCAAAATATTCCCAATGTTTGCCCAAACGACAGGCAACAAAAAAGGGCCCACCTTTCGATGAGCCCTTCTAGAGCGCCCAGCAGAGCGGATTTTGTTGGGTAGCCGCGATTGGACTCGAACCAACGACCCCCACCATGTCCAGGTGACCATGAAACACATGCGAGCATTTGATGTGTAAGGAAAACATACCCTTTTTCTGCGAATCCAAAACAGACAATACGCTCTATAAGAATCAATAACTTAGCGTTGGATATTCCTACAGTAGTTCCTCTCTCCGGCTTCCTGCCGACGAACACCACTCCAAAATCCAATACACCTCGATTACTGTATGCGCATACAGCGCTTGAGTTTACCCACCATGAACATCGACTAAGACACCTCAGTGTGGCTTGGCTGCCCTACGCCTCTGGAAATGTACCAACACCAGGCGGCATGCTCGAAGACGAACTCATTCAGACCTAGGCCATGCTCCGAAAGGCACAGGCTAATGTAGCCGGCCTAGTCCAGATGAATGATCTGCTCGCCATCGGCAAAGCCTCAGCAGAGGCCGCGCTCAAGAAAGCGTTGGCCGAAGTAGGCACGCCGAACCGGGACAACTCAGAAATGGACAGACGCATAAATGGCCTGCTCACCGTTGTCGAGCAGCGCGAGCATCTTTTCAGGGAGAATCAGCGGCTGTTGATGGAGAGGAAAGATCAGATGGACGCCGGATAATCCGGCGCCCTGCCCACCCAACAAACTCCCGCTACTTGCAAGCAACCGTCCAGAGCTGATCAAGCTTGGTGGTGTAGCTCCGGCTGATCATTTCACGGAGCATTCCTCAATCAGGGTTCGTCGGCACACTAGTGGCTCGCAGCGTTCCCCTTCCCCACCGTTCATTTATCTGATCCAGCACAGACATCACTCTGGTGGCCTCGGCCGTCTGTGACACGGCGAGCAGATCATCTGTGTATTCGCCTGGCTGACACAGGTTGAGCAACATCACCTCAGCCTTGTTGTACTTGAAGCTTGGATGAAATATCACATCAAGCGCACTCACTGCAGCTCGAGTAAGCAGTGGCGACTCACTCCTGGTGCTCCGAAAAGTACTTTGCGAGTCCAATCATCTCATCCGGGCTAAGTCCTTTCGCAATGCCAACCATTTGTTGATTTGCCGTGGTGGACGTTGCTAATCGTTTAAAGGCGGCCAGCATCGAGTCAGGCTTCATGCCAAAAATCTTTGGTATCCCTGCTTGTTCGTTGGGCAAATGGCACACCTTGCAACTACTTGCCTTATCCAAGATTGATGTAGAGTTTTCAACATCGGCATCATTCCGACGAACCCCTGGCCAGTCCAATTGCAATACAAAGAAAAAATCAGGATCTGCCTTGGCATACAAAGTTCCATTTTCTGCCTGCCTAAGAAAACGAATACGTTGTTTCAGATCAATTATAGGCTCGCTATATACCCCTCGCCCTTTTTCGACTTTTACTCTATATATACTATTCCCTCTTAACGAGCCAACTAAAGCTGAGCCCGCCCAGCCCTTAAACATGCTCTGCGGGGAAATCACCGTCAAGTCCGTAATACCGATTGAGGGCATATAGACGAAAAGTGGCTGCTTTCCAAAATCATGACTGCCCCACTTCTCTTCACCTGGTAGAGGATGAAAATGGTCGATCCCACTAACTGAGTAATCTATACCATACGATGAAATCGGCCAACCAAGATTGTCGTTTTGTTTTATATCGTTTATTTCGTCTCCGCCCTTCGGGCCGTGCTCTGTTTCAAGAAGACTTCCTGATGCCAAGTCAAAATATAAACCCTGCGGATTCCTGACGCCCATTGCATACAGCGATGTAGATTTTCCGTTGTATACAAAAATTTTTCCATAACTTGATTTTTCATCCTGCGCTTCTGGATAGCTTCCAAAATCACCGATGCCAAAATATATATTTCCCTTGTCATCCAATGCCATCGCGCCCCCGGACTGTGTCGGTACGAGCGTCTCAATCTTAGGGCAACCGCCAGAATTGTCGTACCCTTGAACTACTTTGTCTGTAGAAAATATTTGCTTTGGCTTACCTATTATTAACGGGGAAAATGAAATCGGATACTCAAAAACTTTAACAACCAAGCAGCGGTTATCAGCGAGGCCATTTGTGATCACGAACATTCGTTTTCTAGCAGAATCCAACTTCATTCCCTTGACACCATAAAGCAACTTGTTTCCAAGGTTGGCGGTTAATGTTGGATCAGAAGTCTCTCCCGCGCAGAATACATTTCTTGAGTTTGGAAGGCTCTTTTGACTTAATAGATGAAAGCCTACTTCACTCAGCTCTGCTATGGTTACTAATCCACATCGATTTACAAAGATGAAAGTTTTCCCATCATCGATGAGCTCAAACGGCCCGGAAACCCCCGTATCCTTTAAAAATGGTAATTTAAATTGTGTGGCAATAACTTTATAGAATACGGTATCTGACTTGATTCTTAGCTCCGGCTTTTCTACCTGATCAATACCAGGCTGAGCAAAGGCAGTATTTGGCTCAAAAGTCACAGAACATAAAAAAATACATAGGGCAAATGAAAATATAAATCGCATAGATTAGCAGGATCCTCGAAAGAAATAAAAACACGCTAGAGCCAAATCAAATTTACGCCGTTAGAGCGCCCCTGTAGGGCTAACGCACGCATTGTGTGGCTCGTGTCAGAATGACATTTTGCGAAACCGATCTCAGTAGCTAACACTGCATTGGAATTAACAAACCCGAATCGCCCTAACGGTACTAGGGAAGGTCTGAAGTAGCCACTGATTTTTGATGCCCTCGCTGTTTGAGGTCAAAAATATTCCAAATCGGCTGCAAAACAGACGGCGGTCTCAAAGAGCAAGTGCAACTCCTGATGTAAGGTGTTGCCATGTCTACCGGCAGCTTGACGGTCTTTGGAGTCGAGCACTTCAATATTAATCAAGCCAGTCAACTCGTCAGTTTGACACTTGATAGTAGTAGAACGCGGCGCCGCTGGCGAAGACTTCGACGTAACATTCGTGGGGTGGGAAGAGAGGGATAAGGCGGTCGGCTAGGCGGCGTTTGCCGCCCATCCAAGGGATGATGGGTGTGGACATGTAAAGGCAGTACCATTTCTGTATGGATAAACAGTGCTAGGCTCGCTCCGCTTTGTGCACGAAGCAGGATCGTGGCCAGGATCTGCCCGGGCGTCATGCCAGTGCCCGCCGCACGCCTTCAGCCAAAACGGCATCGGGATAGGTATACCCTGCGTTTTCGTGATGAATGATCGTCCTCACGAAACCCGCCATGACTGCCGTTTGCGCCAGGTCGATCTCAGCGCCAGGCCGGGTGCCGGTGCTCAAGTCGACGGCACGCACGTAGGCGGCGGTATCGTTCTCCGCCGCCGGCGCCCAGCGGCTAATGAAAGCTGGAGAAGGTTATGGTGCCTGGCACCGCCATATGCCCAGTGCCGTGCGGAACATCCGCTACCGGGGAGGTAATTTGGTTGTCGGACTCGCCGGCCGCGATGGAGACAGCCTCGCGAAGACGACTTATCAATGTAGGGCTGCCAGGCTTCGAGTCTCGGACAATCTGGTCTGCAACCTCGGCACGCACTGCGGCTTGGACTGCTGCGGTATTTGGCGAGAGCTTCACGACCATGTTCAGTGGCTCGGGAATCGGCGCCGCGACAAACACCTCAGCTGTTACCGGGCGGCGCTCGTTTATATGACCACGTGCCGGCCGGTGAGCGCCCCACTTTTCACGAGATCCTCGCATTGGGCGCGTGGCTGTATGAGCAGCAGAAATCCCCGCAGGAGTACATCCAAGCGCTCATGGGTCACGCGGACGAGAAGATGACGAAGCACTATCAGGAGGGGCACGACGAAAAGAAGATTGAGTACCTGGAGGTGGGCGCCGAATTGGCGTTCTGAGGTGGGAGTTTTGCAAAAGTTTTGCAAATCGCAGACAACAAAAAAGGGCCCACCTTTCGGTGAGCCCTTCCAGACCGCCCAGCAGAGCGGATTTTGTTTGGTAGGCGCGATTGGACTCGAACCAACGACCCCCACCATGTCAAGGTGGTGCTCTAACCAACTGAGCTACGTGCCTGCTGTGAGGCGGCATTCTACGGAATTCCGGAGGGGTGTCAACATCTTTTTTGCAGCTAACCCTATGAATATGCGAATTATTTATTTGCGGTCAGCCCACCTGCAGTTTGCGGGTGGCTGGCAGGCAATTTTCAACTCAGGTAGGATCGGGGCACTCGTAAAAAATATAAAACAGAGGTTCCAGGATGGCGAACACCCCCTACCCCCAGTCGTATTACGCCGCTTCTGCGAATGCAGTTCCGCCGCGCCCTAAGCTGCAAGGCGAGGTCGAAACCGATGTGTGCGTGATTGGCGCCGGCTATACCGGTCTTTCCAGCGCGCTGTTCCTGCTGGAGAACGGTTTTCGTGTGACGGTACTGGAAGCCGCCAAGGTGGGCTTTGGTGCCTCGGGCCGCAATGGCGGGCAGATCGTCAACAGCTATAGCCGCGATATCGACGTGATCGAGCGCAGCGTTGGGCCCAAGCAGGCGCAGTTACTGGGGGAGATGGCGTTCGAGGGCGGCAGAATCATTCGTGACAGAGTCGCCAAATATCAGATCCAGTGCGACCTGAAGGACGGCGGCGTGTTCGCTGCGCTCAACAGCAAGCATATGGGCCACCTGGAATCGCAGAAGCGTCTCTGGGAGCGCTACGGCCATACTCAGCTGGAGCTGCTCGACGAACGCCGTATCCGCGAGGTGGTGGCGTGTGACAACTACGTCGGCGGCCTGCTGGACATGAGCGGCGGCCATATCCACCCGCTCAACCTGGCGCTGGGCGAAGCAGCAGCCGTGGAATCGCTGGGCGGCATAATTTATGAGCAGTCGGCGGCGGTGCGCATCGAGCGCGGCGCCAACCCGGTGGTGCACACCGCCGAGGGTAAGGTAAGGGCCAAGTTCATCATCGTCGCGGGCAATGCCTACCTGGGGAATCTGGTGCCGGAGCTGGCAGCCAAGTCGATGCCATGCGGCACGCAGGTGATCACCACTGCACCGCTGGGCGATGAACTGGCCAAGACGCTGCTGCCGCAAGATTACTGCGTCGAGGACTGCAACTACCTGCTCGACTACTACCGCCTCACCAGCGACAAGCGCCTGATCTTCGGCGGCGGCGTGGTGTATGGCGCGCGCGACCCGGCCAATATCGAGGCGATCATCCGACCGAAGATGCTCAAGGCTTTCCCGCAGCTCAAGGATGTGAAAATCGACTACGCCTGGACCGGAAACTTCCTGCTGACCTTGTCGCGCTTGCCGCAGGTGGGCCGCCTCGGCGACAACATCTATTACTCACAGGGCTGCAGCGGCCATGGCGTGACGTATACACACCTGGCAGGCAAGGTACTGGCGGAGGCGTTAAGAGGCCAGGCTGAGCGTTTTGATGCGTTTGCCGACCTGCCGCACTATCCGTTCCCCGGCGGGCAACTGCTGCGCACGCCGTTTGCGGCGCTGGGTGCCTGGTATTACGGGTTGCGGGATAAGTTGGGGTTCTGAGCCAGCGCAACTGTGAGAGCGGGCTTGCTCGCGAATATGGTGTGTCAGTCAATGTTTCCAGCGACTGATACACCGCATTCGCGAGCAAGCCCGCTCCCACAGTTTTTTGACCGCAGCTAGCTCCAGGTCAAATCGCAGACACAAAAAACCCCGGTCTTTCGACCAGGGTCTTTGCTATCGGATCAAAGTAGCCAGAGGCTTGCTTTGTGCTCCAAGGCGTTCAGTGGGCCTTGGGGCAGATATGGCGCAGCGGACGGGACTCGAACCCGCGACCCCCGGCGTGACAGGCCGGTATTCTAACCGACTGAACTACCGCTGCGCGTCGGTGCAACCTTTTAGGTTACGTCTTGCCCTAAGGCAAAACTCTCAAGAAGTGGTGGGTGATGACGGGATCGAACCGCCGACCCTCTGCTTGTAAGGCAGATGCTCTCCCAGCTGAGCTAATCACCCTTTGCTTCGTTGAGGCCGCGAAATTTACGCAGATAGCGGACCTAAGTCAATAGCCTGCTTGAAGTTTTTCTGAAAAAGACAAAATTGCTTCAAGTCGCCGGCCCGCCCTACTCGCTGTAAATCATCTTCTTGCTCATGCCGCCGTCCACCACGAACTCCTGCCCGGTGACGAACCCGGCCTGGCGCGACAGCAACCATGCCACCATCGCCGCCACGTCCTCCACCGTACCCACCCTGCCCGCCGGGTGCTGGGCATGATCGGCATCGGTCAGGGGCTCGGCACGCCGCGCAGCAGGGTCACGCGCATCAATCCAGCCCGGGCTCACGGCATTGACCCGCACCTCCGGCCCCAGGCTGATCGCCAACGCGTGAGTCAGGGCCAGCAAGCCGCCCTTACTCGCCGCGTAAGCTTCGGTGTCCGGCTCCGATTGTCGGGCCCGGGTCGACGCCAGATTGACGATGGCCCCACCGTGAGCGCGCAGGTACGGCGCACAGTGCTTGGCCAGCAACATCGGCCCACTGAGGTTCACCGCCAACACGCGGTTCCAGTAAGCCAGGTCGAGGCTTTCCAGGGTGATATTGCGCGGGTCGGCCACCGCCGCGTTGCACACCAACGCATCCAGGCGGCCAAATTGCCCCAAGACCTCGGCAACGCCCTGGGCGACTTGCTTCTCGTCCGCCACGTCCATGGTGATAAACCAGGCGTTGTCACCCAGCACCTTGGACACCTTGGAGCCGCGCTCGCGGTCCAGGTCGGTCAACACCACCTGCCAGCCTTCGCTGATCAGCCACGCAGCAATCCCGAGGCCAATGCCACGAGCCGCGCCCGTCACCAATGCGACACGCCCGTTACTGGCGGTCGCCGCCTCCATGGACCACTCGATCACAAGGCTGCCAACCCGCGAGCCAGGTCAGCTTGCAAGTCAGTGACATCTTCCAGGCCCACTGCGATGCGGATCAAGCTGTCGCGGATGCCCGCCGCTTCACGCTCCTGGGGGGCCAGGCGACCGTGGGATGTGGTGCTCGGATGCGTGATGGTGGTCTTGCTGTCACCCAGGTTGGCGGTGATGGAAATCAGCCGCGTCGCGTCGATAAAGCGCCAGGCGCCCTCTTTGCCGCCCTTCACTTCAAAGCTCACCACGGCGCCGAAACCGCGTTGCTGGCGCTGGGCCAATGCGTGCTGCGGATGGCTCTTGAGACCGGCGTAGTGCACCTTTTCGATACCGTCCTGCTGCTCCAGCCACTCGGCCAAAGCCTGGGCATTGGCGCAGTGAGCCTTCATGCGCAGACTCAGAGTTTCCAGGCCCTTGAGGAAGATCCACGCGTTGAACGGGCTCAGGGTCGGGCCGGCGGTGCGCAAAAAGCCCACCACTTCCTTCATCTGCTCGCTGCGGCCGGCAACCACGCCGCCCATGCAACGGCCCTGGCCGTCGATAAACTTGGTGGCCGAGTGCACAACGATGTCAGCGCCCAGCTTCAACGGCTGCTGCAGCGCAGGTGTGCAGAAGCAGTTATCGACCACCAGCATAGCGCCCTTGGCGTGAGCCACTTCGGACAATGCGGCGATATCCACCAGCTCAGCCAGCGGGTTGGAAGGCGACTCGACAAACAGCAACCGGGTGTTGGCCTTGATCGCCGCATCCCAGCCGGAGAGGTCCGCCAGCGGCACATAGTCCACTTCGATACCGAAACGCTTGAAGTACTTTTCGAACAGGCTGATGGTGGAGCCGAACACACTGCGCGACACCAGCACATGGTCGCCGGCGCTGCACAGGCTCATCACCACTGCCAGGATCGCCGCCATGCCGGTGGCCGTGGCCACGGCCTGCTCAGCGCCTTCCAGAGCCGCGATACGCTCCTCGAACGCACGCACGGTCGGGTTGGTGTAACGCGAATACACGTTGCCCGGCACTTCACCGGCAAAACGCGCAGCGGCGTCGGCGGCGGTGCGGAACACATAGCTTGAGGTGAAGAACATCGGGTCACCGTGTTCGCCTTCCGGGGTGCGGTGCTGGCCGGCGCGCACAGCCAGGGTATCGAAAGCTACGCCATCGAGGTCGCTGTCCAACCGACCGGCATCCCATTCCTGACTCATGCTGCGACTCCTTACTCAATTCTTTATTTAAGATACAAAACCGGCCCCTCAGGGCCGGTGTTTACTCAGTTGTTGTACAGATCAATGATCGCGCTGACCGCCTGGGTCTTGATCTTCGACGAGTCGTTACGTGCCTGCTCGATCTTGTTCAGGTACGCCTCGTCGACGTCACCGGTCACGTACTTGCCGTCGAACACGGCGCAGTCGAACTGGTCGATCTTGATCTTGCCGCCGCCAACCGCTTCGATCAGGTCCGGCAGGTCCTGATAGATCAGCCAGTCGGCGCCGATCAGGTCGGCCACGTCCTGGGTGGTGCGGTTGTGGGCGATCAGCTCGTGGGCGCTCGGCATGTCGATACCGTACACGTTCGGGTAACGCACGGCAGGTGCGGCGGAGCAGAAGTACACGTTCTTCGCACCGGCTTCACGGGCCATCTGGATGATCTGCTTGCAGGTGGTGCCGCGCACGATGGAGTCATCCACCAGCATCACGTTCTTGCCGCGAAATTCCAGCTCGATGGCGTTGAGCTTCTGGCGCACCGACTTCTTGCGCGCCGCCTGGCCCGGCATGATGAAGGTCCGGCCAATGTAGCGGTTCTTCACGAAGCCTTCGCGGAACTTGACGCCCAAGTGGTTGGCCAGCTCCAGCGCAGCGGTACGGCTGGTGTCCGGGATCGGGATCACCACGTCGATATCGTGCTCAGGACGCTCGCGCAGGATCTTCTCGGCCAGCTTCTCGCCCATGCGCAGACGCGCCTTGTACACCGAAACACCGTCGATGATCGAATCCGGACGCGCCAGGTACACGTGTTCGAAGATGCACGGGGTGAGTTTCGGCGCCACGGCGCACTGACGGGTGTGCAGCTTGCCGTCTTCGGTGATGTACACCGCTTCGCCCGGCGCGAGGTCGCGGATCAGGGTGAAGCCCAGCACATCCAGGGACACGCTTTCTGACGCGATCATGTACTCGACGCCTTCGTCGGTGTGACGCTGGCCGAACACGATCGGACGAATGCCGTGCGGATCACGGAAACCGACGATGCCATAACCGGTAACCATGGCTACTACCGCGTAACCACCGACGCAACGGTTGTGCACGTCTGTCACGGCAGCAAACACGTCTTCTTCGGTTGGCTGCAGCTTGCCGCGCTGAGCCAGCTCGTGGGCGAACACGTTGAGCAGCACTTCGGAGTCGGAGCTGGTGTTGACGTGGCGCAGGTCAGATTCGTAAATCTCCTTGGCCAGTTGTTCAACATTGGTCAGGTTGCCGTTGTGCGCCAGGGTGATGCCGTAAGGCGAGTTGACGTAAAACGGTTGAGCTTCGGCCGAAGTCGAGCTACCGGCAGTCGGATAACGCACATGGCCAATGCCCATGTGCCCGACGAGGCGCTGCATGTGACGCTGATGGAACACGTCACGCACCAGGCCATTGTCCTTGCGCAGGAATAACCGGCCGTCATGGCTGGTCACAATACCGGCAGCGTCCTGGCCGCGGTGCTGGAGGACGGTTAGCGCGTCATACAGCGCCTGATTGACGTTCGACTTACCGACGATACCGACGATGCCACACATGCGACGCAACCCCTACTTAATGAATCTTGACTGAACACAGCTTACTGAGGCGTTTTGGCCGGTAAGAGGTGTTCCTTGAACGGAAGATCAGCGGGTACGCTGATTCCGCTGGCCAGCCACTGACTGCTCCACCCCAAAATGAGGTTTTTGGACCAATCTGCAACCAATAGAAATTTTGGCACGAGTACCGACTCCTGCCACCACGAATCCTGCTGTACCGGACCCAGGCTCAACAGCCCGACCGCCACGACCACCAGCAACGCACCCCGTGCGGCGCCAAAGGCCATGCCGAGAAAACGATCGGTCCCGGAGAGGCCGGTGACACGTATCAATTCGCCGATAAGATAATTGACCATTGCCCCCACCAGCAGCGTGGCGATGAACATGATGGCGCAGCCCGCGATGACGCGAGCCGAAGGTGTCTCGATGTATCCGGCCAGGTAGACAGACAGTGAACCACCGAACATCCAGGCTACGACTCCTGCGATGATCCAGGTCAGCAACGACAGTGCTTCTTTTACGAAGCCGCGGCTAAGACTGATCAAAGCGGAGATGGCGACGATTGCAACAATCGCCCAATCAACCCAGGTAAATGGCACGTTTGAGCCTACGGACGGATAAGGCGGCGCATTTTAGCAGAGCGTCGGGCTATCGGTAAGCTGTGATTGACGGCGCTTTGCAAATCAATAGTTTGTGGCGAGCCAAGCTGATTTCAAGAGCGCCCTGAAACGAATGTGGGAGCTGGCTCGTATTCCAACCAGAGACTGACGTTAATCAGCCGCGCTCAGGCTGGAACCGGGTCACGAACCCCTTGAGGTTCTGCTGGCGATCCAGCAAGTCCCGCAGGCGATCCGCCTCGGCACGCTCGATCAGCGGCCCGATAAACACTCGGTTCTTGCCGTCGGCGCTGCGGATATAAGCGTTATACCCCTGGCTACGCAGCTTTTTCTGCAAGGCGTCGGCACCTTCGCGATTGCCCAGGCTGGCCACCTGGATCGACCACGTGATCGGCAGGCCATTCGGGTCGATACGGCTCTGGCCCACGTCCGGCTTGCCAGGCGCAGCAGGTTGCGGCGCTACCGGCTTGGGCGCAGGCGCAGGCGCGGCAGGCTTTGCAGCCACGGTAGGCGCCGGCGCGGGCTTGACCACCGGCACGCTCGGCTGCACCGGCATTGACGGCGCCTGCTGCGCAGCCACCTCGTCATCTGTCGGCACAGGCTCTTCTTCCGGCAAAGCCTGCGGCTCAGGCACCACCACCGGCTCAACCTGAACCTGAGGCACCGCCGGTGCCTGAGGCGCTGCCGGCGCCTCAACAACCACCTGGCGCTGCTCGTCCTGGCGAGAGAACAGCATCGGCAGGAAAATCACCGCCAACGCCACCAGAACCAGGGCTCCGACCATTCGCTGCTTGTATGCGCTATCGAGTAATGCCATGTGCAGCTTCCTCCGTGGAGCGCCGGGCCAACCATTCGAGCGCCTCGGCAACACAATAAAATGATCCGAACAACAGAATCTCGTCCTCGGCCGTTGCCCCTGCACACTGCGCCTCAAGGGCCTCAGTCACGCTTGCATACGACGCCACGGGCGCCCCAAGGTTCTGCAAGGCGGCTGCCAACTCAGCGGCCGGCCGGCTGCGCGGCGTATCCAGCGGCGCGACCGCCCAAGCCTGGACGCTGCCCAGCAACGGCGCAACCACGCCGCCCAGGTCTTTATCGGCCAACAGACCGAATACGGCGAGGCGACGGCCGACCGGTGGCGTGCGCGCCAAGCGCTGCGCCAGATACTCGGCTGCATGGGGGTTGTGCCCCACATCCAGCAGCAGGTTCAGGCGCTTGCCCTGCCATTCGAACACACGACGGTCCAGGCGCCCCACCACGCGGGTAGCCAGCAATGTCGCCGCAATCTGCTCGGCGTGCCACGGCAGGTCCAGCAGCAGGTAGGCTTGCAGCGCGAGCGCGGCATTTTCCATCGGCAGGTTCAACAGCGGCAGGTCGCGCAGCTCCACAGCCTGACCACGCGCATCACGCCCGCGCCATTGCCAGTGCCGGTCACCGATTTCCAGATTGAAGTCGCGGCCCCGCAGGAAGAACGGGCAATCCAGCGCGTGCACCTTGTCCAGCAAAGGTTGCGGCGGGTCCAGATCCCCACAGAGTGCAGGCTTGCCCTGGCGGAAGATCCCGGCCTTTTCATAGGCCACGGATTCACGGGTGTTACCCAGATAGTCGGCATGGTCCACGCCGATACTGGTCACCAGCGCCAGGTCGGCATCCACCACGTTGACCGTGTCCAGGCGCCCGCCCAGGCCCACTTCCAGAACGACCACATCCAGTTGCGCACGCTCAAACAACCAGAACGCCGCCAGGGTGCCCATCTCAAAGTAAGTCAGGGAAATCTCGCCCCGGCCGGCATCGAGTGCGGCGAAGGCTTCGCAGAGTTGCTGATCAGTGGCTTCGACGCCATTGAGCTGCACCCGCTCGTTATAACGCAGCAGGTGCGGAGAATTGTAGACGCCGACTTTAAGCCCCTGGGCTTGCAGCAGCGCCGCGACAAATGCACAGGTGGAGCCTTTGCCGTTGGTGCCGGTCACCGTAATCACACGCGGTGCCGGCCGGCCCAACCCAAGGCGGGCCGCTACCCGTTGCGAGCGCTCCAGGCCCATGTCGATGGCTGACGGATGCAACTGCTCAAGGTAGGCGAGCCATTCGCCAAGGGTTCGTTGGGTCATAGGTTTGCAGGCACCGGTGGCACGACGATCGGCTCAACTTTAGGTGCGACGTACACAGGGGTCGGCAGGCCCATCATTTGCGCCAGCAGGCTACCCAGGCGCGGGCGCAGCTCGCCACGCGGGATGATCAAGTCGATGGCGCCGTGCTCCAGCAGGAACTCGCTGCGCTGGAAGCCTTCCGGCAGTTTTTCGCGCACGGTCTGCTCGATCACACGCGGGCCGGCAAAGCCGATCAGGGCCTTGGGCTCGCCGACGATCACATCACCCAGCATCGCCAGGCTGGCGGAAACGCCGCCGTAGACCGGGTCGGTCAGCACGGAGATGAACGGGATGCCTTCTTCACGCAGACGCGCCAATACCGCAGAGGTCTTGGCCATTTGCATCAGCGAGATCAACGCTTCCTGCATACGCGCACCACCGGAGGCGGCGAAGCAGATCATCGGGCAACGGTTTTCCAGGGCGTAGTTGGCGGCGCGCACGAAGCGCTCGCCGACGATGGCACCCATGGAGCCGCCCATGAAGGAGAACTCAAACGCCGACACCACCACTGGCATGCCCAGCAGCTTGCCGCTGACGGAAATCAGCGCGTCTTTCTCACCGGTCTGCTTCTGGGCAGCGGTCAGGCGGTCCTTATACTTCTTGCCATCGCGGAACTTGAGACGGTCAACCGGCTCAAGATCGGCCCCCAGTTCATTACGGCCGTCGGCATCCAGGAAGATGTCGATGCGGGCGCGGGCGCCGATACGCATGTGGTGGTTGCACTTGGGGCAAACATCCAGGGTCTTTTCCAGCTCGGGGCGGTAGAGCACCGCGTCGCAGGATGGGCACTTGTGCCACAGACCTTCAGGAACCGAGCTTTTTTTCACCTCGGAACGCATGATCGAAGGGATCAGTTTGTCTACTAACCAGTTGCTCATGCTTTCTTTCTCCAGTACCGGTGGCTTGAACTCAGCCCCGCGTATGCCCTTGAGCTAAATTCATATGTGGCGATGACGCATGCTGGACGGGGTCAGACGTTCGACCGGCCATTTCCCGCATGCCTCCTCAGCCTTCCAGACAACCTGCCAGTGCAGGGTTGCCACTTCATTTCCGGGCCTCCCGCAGGCGGCGCCGGTGCTGTTTTACACAGTGGTAGTTATGGACGGCGGCAGACTGCCAGCCGTCACATCCCGCCACTGCCGTTACGCACAGCCTGCATGAATGCGCGAATCTTGCTGTGATCCTTGATGCCCTTGCCCTGCTCCACCCCGCCACTGACATCCACTGCGTACGGCCGAACCTGCTGGATGGCCGCCGCGACATTACCGGGGTTGAGCCCGCCGGCCAGGATGATCGGCTTGCTCAGCCCCTCGGGAATCAGCGACCAGTCGAATGCTTCGCCGGTCCCGCCGGGTACGCCTTCGACATAGGTATCCAGCAGGATCCCGCGTGCGCCGATGTACGCCGCACAGGCACCGGCGATGTCGTCGCCGGCCTTCACCCGCAGCGCCTTGATATACGGGCGCTGGTAGCTTTCGCATTCATCCGGGGTTTCATCGCCGTGAAACTGCAGCATATCCAGCGGCACGGCATCCAGGGTTTCGTTGAGCTCGCAACGGCTGGCATTGACGAACAGACCCACGGTGGTCACGAACGGCGGCAACGCGGCAATGATTGCCCGCGCCTGCAATACGTTCACCGCTCGCGGGCTGCGGGCATAAAACACAAACCCGATGGCATCCGCCCCCGCCTCGACTGCCGCCAGCGCGTCTTCTATGCGGGTAATCCCGCAAATCTTGCTGCGAACGGCAGACATATCGTAGAAACCTCAGGGGTTGAACCGAGAAAGTCCCGGATGGTAACAAAAGCTTTTCCGGGCGTCAGCCGCCAAGTTCGCTGAAACCTGTGAGGAAATGTGGACCAATGAAGCGATCCGGCAATTCGAACTCGTCGCGGTACTCCACATCCACCAGGTACAGGCCGAACGGATGCGCTGTGACGCCGCCGGTGCGGCGAATACGGCTTTCGAGCACTTCCCTGGCCCATTCCACCGGGCGCTCACCGGTGCCGATGGTCATCAGCACGCCGGCAATATTGCGCACCATATGGTGCAGGAACGCCCCGGCGCGGATATCCAGTACGATCATCTTGCCGTGACGGGTCACACGCAGGTGATGGACTTCCTTGATCGGCGACTTGGCCTGACACTGGCCGGCACGGAACGCGCTGAAATCATGCACGCCCACCAAGTGCTGCGCGGCCTCGGCCATGCGCTCGGCGTCCAGCGGGCGGTGATTCCAGGTGATTTCCTGGTTAAGGTGCGCCGGGCGGATCTGATCGTTGTAGATCACGTAGCGATAGCGCCGGGCGATGGCCTTGAAGCGCGCATGAAAATGCGCAGGCATGACCTTGGCCCAGGTGACGCTGACGTCATGGGGCAAATTGATGTTGGCGCCCATCACCCAGGCTTTCATGGTGCGCTCAGCCTGTGTGTCGAAATGCACCACCTGGCCACAGGCGTGCACACCCGCGTCGGTACGCCCGGCGCACATCAGCGACACCGGCGAGTCGGCGACCTTCGACAAAGCGTTTTCCAGGGTTTCCTGCACCGTCAGCACGCCGGACGCCTGACGCTGCCAGCCGCGATAGCGCGAGCCTTTGTATTCCACGCCCAGGGCGATGCGGTAAAAGCCTGCGGCCGCCATTTCGGCGGCCGCGTTATCTATATTTGCCAAGAACTGAGAGCCTGATGAGTTGCGCAAAGGCGGCCATTATGCCGGTTTGTGTGGGCGCTGGCTTGCCTGCGATCGCATCAAGACCGAGCCGCCTGCATCGCGGGCAAGCCCGACGCCCACAAAAGGTCGCCGCTGTGCTCACGATCGGCGATTACACCAACCGCTCCAGCATTTCCTTGGCCTCACCGCGCTGCCCCTCGTCACCTTCGGTCAGCACCTCGGAAAGAATGTCCCGCGCTCCGTCCATGTCGCCCATGTCGATGTAAGCCTGGGCCAGATCGAGCTTGGTGGCGACCTCATCGGTGCCGGACAGAAAGTCGAATTCCGGCTCATCAGCGTCCAGCGCCGCGTCTTCAGCAGTGAAGGACGACTCGATGGAGGGGTGCTCCAAGCTCTGGGACAGACGGTCCAGCTCGGCATTCACATCATCCAGCTCGGACGCAAAGGCGTCAGGCTGGGCGCCTGCTTGAGGCTCATCGGCCAAGGACAAGTCGAAATCCTCCGGCAGCTCGAAATCATCCGGCGCCGCAGGCGTCAGGGTCGGCGGCTCGACTGCCGGCACGTCCTTCATCTGGTCTTCAAGGCCCGAGAGGAAGTCATCGTCGGACTGCGTGGAGCTCGGCGCGTCCAACTGCAAGTCCAGGTCGAAGTCCGACAGATCATCCGGACTCGCATTGGCTTCGGTTTGCTGCTGCAAAAGCGACTCGAACGTTTGCTGGTCGTCCTTGAGCACGGCCGGTGAAGCGGCTTCCAGATCGTCCAGGCTCAGATCGAAATCAGTGTCGAAGGCTTCAGGTTCAGCGGCGGCCGGTTTGTCTTCGAGCAAATCCTTGACGTACTGAGCGTCCAGCGCTGCCGCGGCAACGGCGGCGCTGACGCCCGCTGCCAGCACGGCCATGGCCGGGAAGCGAGCCTTGAGCTGCTCGACCTGGGCGTGGTTCTCACCCGTCGCCACCAGTTGACGCTCCTGGGTGACAAAGCCGTCCTTGTCGTTTTGCAGGCCGTAGACTTCCATCAGTTTCAAACGCAGGTCGCTGCGCTTGGGCTCATGCTTGATCGCCTGCTCCAGCACGTCGGCGGCCTGGTTCAGGTGGCCACGGTCGATATGGGACTGGGCTTGCGCCAAGGCATCGTTGGCGTTTTGCGGGGCCACGGCGACGGCCAGCGGCGCAAGCACGGAGGCGACGGTTGGCACCACTACGGCTGGCTCAACCACTGGAGCCGGTGCGGGAGCGGCGGCCAACTTGACGCTCGGCGGCGGTACTTCCAGCCCTTCGAAGCTGTCCGGCGGCAGGTCGTGGTCGATGTTTGAGGTGAACTCCGGCTCTTCAGCCAGGGCCCGCGCCATGCGCAGGTGTTTTTCCTGTTCCAGGCGGGCATTGCGATGGCGCGCCCACAGCAACAGGAGCAACAGCACCAGCAGCCCAGCCGCACCGCCCACCACACCCAATATGATCGGGTTGGTCAGCAGGTCGTTGAATTTGCCTTCGGTAGTAGCAGGCGCGGCATCCGGCTTGATCGGCTCGGGCTCGGGCTCGGGCGCGGCTGCGGTCGGCGTAGCATCCGGCGCAGGGGCAGAGGCAGGCGCAGTGCTAGCAGGCTCAGCGGCCAGTTGGGCAGGCATCGCGGCCGTCGCGGGTGCAGTCGGGTCAGCCTTTTCCGCCTGCAAGCGGGCCAGTTGATCGTTTTTCAGTTGAATCAGTTTTTGCAGCTTGTCCAACTGGCTCTGCAAATCTGCCGCCCGGCTTTTCAGTTCGGCGTTGTCGCGACGAGTGGTGTCCAGTTGCTCCTGGGTCATTGCCAGCTTGTCATTCAGCGCCTGGCCATCACCGGCCTTGCCCTTGCCACCCTGCTTGGCCGCTTCAGCAGAGACCAGGCTCAAGTTGTCCTTGGCATTGGTGCTCGCTGGTGCATTGCCGGCCTGGGTACGCTTGGTGGCGTCCAGCTGCTGCTTACCCGCCGGCTGATTGGCTGCGGTACGCCGGCCCTGGCGCCAGGCGGCGTTTTGCGCGGTGACTTCAGCAATCGCCTGGGGTTGCGGCAGGCTGGTCGCCTGCACGCGATCCGGCAGACGCAGAACCTGACCGGTTTTCAAACGGTTGATATTGCCGTCGATAAACGCGTCAGGGTTGAGCGCCTGGATCGCCAGCATGGTTTGCTGGACCGACGCACCGTTGCGATTTTTTTCCGCAATTTCCCACAACGTGTCGCGGGAAGTTGTGGTGTGCTGTGCGGGCTTGCTGACGGTGGGCGCCGTGCCGGCAGGTGCACTCAAACGCGGTGCGGGCGCGCTGGCGGTCGGCGCCGGCTGTTCGAACTTGGCCGGGTCGAGTAACACACTGTAATCGCGCATCAGGCGGCCGTTGGGCCACTGCACCTGCAACAGGAAACGTACGTAGGAATCGGGCAGCGGTTTGCTGGAGGTGACACGCACCACACTGCGACCGCTGGGGTTGACCACCGGGGTAAATGTCAGGTCATTGAGAAATGCCTGGCGATCCACGCCTGCGTCTACAAATGCCTGGTCGGACGCCAGGCTCGGCGTGATCTCGGAAGCCGTGAGGCCACCTACATCAAGCAACTCGATTTCCACCGACAACGGCTGGTTCAACTTCGACTTGAGGGTCATTTCCCCCAGCTGCAGCGCCTGCGCCATACCGGAGGTCAGCGCCGAGGCGGCCGCTATTGCTAACACCAGTTTGCGAACTTGAACCATAGCCTCATCCTTTGTCTGAACACTCCCCGACCTGCGAGAAGGTTGGTAACCGCTGCCATAAGGCATGGCGAGCCGATAGGTCACCGACACGCTTCTGTTTCGCTTCGGGCCAAGCATAGCGCCTGGCTAGAATCAATCTACAAATTGCCGCCAAGTATCTTTTACGCAAGACCTTTTATCAACAACTGCGCCAGCTGCACGGCATTCAGTGCCGCACCCTTGCGTACGTTATCTGACGCCAGCCACAAATTTAGTTCCGCCGGGTCGTCCACACCCGCACGCACCCGGCCGACGTACACCACATCCTGCCCGACCGCATCGCCCACGGCCGTTGGGTAGTCACCCTCTTCCACCAACTCAATACCGGGCGCCGCGTCGAGTGCACGATTGACGGCGGCGAGGTCGACCGCCTCGGCCAATTGCAATGACACAGTCAGGCTATCGCCAAAAAACACCGGGGCTTGAACGCAAGTCGCGGAAATCTTTAGCAAAGGTGTTTCCAGCACCGCCCGCAATTCGTGTACGAGACGTTTCTCCAGAGCTGTATGACCTTTCGCATCTGGCGTGCCGACTTGTGCCAACAGGTTGAAGGCCATTTGCCGATCAAAAAACTGCGGCTCCAGCGGACGCACATTCAGCAGCTCGGCGGTTTGCCGGGCCAGTTCGCTGACGGCTTCACGGCCCTGGGCAGATACCGCCAGGTTGGCGGTGACGCAGACGCGCTGGATATCCAGAACACCACGCAACGGCGCCAGGACCACTGCCAGGTTAGTCGCGGATGGGCTTGGGCTGCCGAGCTGGAAGGGTTTTTTCAAACCGGCCAGCACATGGGCGTTGGCCTCCGGCACCACTTGAGGCGCCTGGTCGGCCGGCAACGCGCCGGACAGGTCAATCACCGAGCAGCCGGCGGCGGTGGCGCGCGGAGCAAAACTGAGGGTCACCGCCGGGCCCGCGGCAAAGAACGCCAACTGGACTTTGCTGAAGTCGAACTCGTCGACTTCCTTGACCCGCACGTTCTTGCCGCGAAACGGTACTGAAGCACCGGCTGAATTGTTACCGGCCAACAGGTACAGAGTGCCCACCGGGAAACTCAGCTCTTCGAGGATCTGCACCAGGGTTTCACCGACGGTGCCGGTGGCGCCGATCACGGCGATTTCAAAGGTCTGGGTCATGGTGGCTGCCTCGGGCATTGCGGGGGGAGCGGCACTTTACCGGGTGGTTGGGGGTGAGGCAATTAAGCTGGCTTTTGTGGGTGGGGCTGAGGGCCTCATCGGGGGCAAGCCCCCTCCCACATTTGAATGGGTTCACACATCAAAAGGTGGGCGCCGGGCTTGCCCGCGATGGCGGCCTCAAGGACAACAAAAAACCCGCGTCTGTCACCAGAACGCGGGTTTTTCGTACAGCCTTAAGCGATCAACGCTCCAGCAGAATCCGCAGCATCCGACGCAGCGGCTCGGCAGCGCCCCACAGCAGCTGGTCGCCAACGGTGAACGCGCCGAGGAACTGGCTGCCCATGTTCAGCTTGCGCAGACGGCCAACCGGTACATTCAGGGTGCCGGTGACCTTGGTCGGGCTCAGCTCCTGCATGCTGATATCGCGGTTGTTCGGCACCAGCTTGACCCAAGGGTTGTGCTGGCTGATCAGCCCTTCGATATCGGCGATCGGCACGTCTTTGTTCAACTTGATGGTCAGCGCCTGGCTGTGGCAACGCATGGCGCCGATGCGCACGCAAATGCCGTCCACCGGGATCGGGCTCTTGAAGCGACCCAGGATCTTGTTGGTCTCAGCCTGCGCCTTCCACTCTTCGCGGCTCTGGCCGTTAGGCAGCTCTTTGTCGATCCACGGGATCAGGCTGCCGGCCAATGGCACACCGAAGTTCTCGGTCGGGTAGGCATCGCTGCGCATGGCTTCGGCGACACGGCGGTCGATGTCGAGGATCGCGCTGGCAGGGTCCGCCAGTTGATCGGCAACCGCAGCATGGGTCGCGCCCATCTGCTTGATCAGCTCACGCATGTTCTGCGCGCCGGCACCGGACGCCGCCTGATACGTCATGGCGCTCATCCACTCGACCAGGCCAGCTTCGAACAGGCCGCCCAGGCCCATCAGCATCAGGCTGACGGTGCAGTTGCCGCCGACGTAGTTCTTGGTGCCGGTATCCAGCTGCTGGTCGATGACCTTGCGGTTGACCGGGTCGAGGATGATCACGGCGTCGTCCTGCATGCGCAGGCTCGAGGCGGCGTCGATCCAGTAACCCTGCCAGCCTGCTTCGCGCAGCTTGGGGAAGACTTCGCTGGTGTAGTCGCCACCCTGGCAGGTCAGAATCACATCGAGGGTTTTCAGCTCTTCAATGCTGTAGGCGTCCTTGAGCGGGGCAATATCCTTGCCCACGGACGGCCCTTGGCCACCCACGTTCGAAGTGGTGAAAAACACCGGCTCAATAAGATCGAAATCCTGCTCTTCCAGCATCCGCTGCATGAGCACGGAACCGACCATACCGCGCCAACCGATCAGACCTACACGTTTCATCGCAACTACACCTTGTTAAAAAGTGGGCCGCCTTGCAGCAACATCTGCAAGCGGGCCCGAGAGATTACAGATTCCGCAGCGCGGCGACTACTGCGTCGCCCATTTCTTGCGTACCGACTTTGCTGCAACCTTGTGACCAGATGTCACCGGTACGCAGACCCTGGTCCAGTACCAGGCTTACGGCCTTCTCGATCGCGTCCGCAGCATCGCTCAGGTTGAAGCTGTAACGCAGCATCATCGAGACCGACAGGATGGTCGCCAGCGGATTGGCAATGCCCTGGCCAGCGATGTCCGGCGCCGAACCGTGGCAAGGCTCGTACATGCCCTTGTTGTTGGTGTCCAGGGACGCCGACGGCAGCATGCCGATCGAGCCGGTGAGCATCGACGCCTGGTCGGACAGGATGTCGCCGAACAGGTTGTCGGTGACGATCACGTCGAACTGCTTCGGCGCACGTACCAGCTGCATGGCGGCGTTGTCGACGTACATGTGGCTCAGTTCGACGTCCGGGTAGTCCTTGGCCACTTCTTCAACGATTTCACGCCACAGTTGGCTGGAAGCCAGTACGTTGGCCTTGTCCACCGAGCAGACCTTTTTGCCGCGCACACGGGCCATGTCGAAACCGACGCGGGCGATACGACGGATTTCGCTCTCGCTGTACGGCAGGGTGTCGTAGGCTTGGCGTTCGCCATTCTCCAACTCGCGCACGCCACGTGGCGAGCCGAAATAGATACCGCCGGTCAGTTCACGCACGATCAGGATATCCAGGCCCGCGACCACTTCCGGCTTGAGGCTCGAAGCGTCAGCCAGTTGCGGGTAGAGGATCGCCGGGCGCAGGTTGCCGAACAGGCCCAGTTGCGCACGGATTTTCAGCAGGCCGCGCTCAGGGCGGATGTCACGTTCGATCTTGTCCCATTTCGGGCCGCCCACGGCGCCGAGCAGCACGGCGTCGGCTGCGCGGGCGCGGTCCAGGGTTTCGTCGGCCAGCGGCACGCCGTGCTTGTCGATGGCGGCGCCGCCGATCACGTCGTGGCTCAATTCGAAGCCCAGGCTGTACTTGGTGTTGGCCAATTCCAGGACCTTGACCGCTTCGGCCATGATTTCCGGACCAATACCGTCGCCAGGGAGAATCAGAATCTGCTTGCTCATGCGTTCCTCATTTCATCAAGCGACCCGCCCGTGGGCAGGTCGGGAAAAATCAATCAGCGCTCGGCGAACACCACCAGCACGTCGGTGCTGAAGGTGCCGTCGGCTTGAATTTCGTAGTAATCGCGCACTTCCTGGCCCATCGCCTGTTGCAGCTCAAGGATTGCGGCGCGCAATACCTCTGGCGTGCGCATGCGCTCGACCCACGAGGTGTATTCCAGGCGCAGGCGCTGGCGACTGCTGGTGCGCACATGCAAACCGGACTCGCTGAGTTGCTGCATCCACTCGGCGCCAGAGTAATCGCGCACGTGGCTGGTGTCGCGCAGCACTTCGACGGTTTGCAGGTAAGTGTCCAACAGTGGGCTGCCCGGTGACAATACATCGACGAATGCCGCCACGCCGCCCGGTTTCAGCACCCGGCGCACTTCGCGCAGGGCCAGGCCCAAGTCGCTCCAGTGGTGGGCCGAGTAGCGGCTGAACACGAAGTCGAACTCGCCATCGGCAAACGGCAGGCGCTCGGCGGCGCCCTGTACGGTGCGGATGTTGCCCAGGCCACGGTCGCTGGCAGCGGCCGCCACCACGTCGAGCATCTGCTGGGACAGGTCGTAGGCCACCACTTCTTTTACCAGCGGCGCCACATGGAAGCTGACATGACCGGCACCGCAACCCAGGTCCAGCAGCCGTGCGCTGCCCTGCCCGGCCAGTTCGGCCTGGAGCAGCGCGAATTCGGCGCCTTGGGCATGCACGGCACTGCTCAGGTAGGCACTGGCTTGCTCGCCGAATTGTTTTTGCACGACTTGGGTGTGGGCGGTGTGGGTCATGGTCGTTTCCTCGGGTTTTGGGGTGTTGGTACGGGCGCTATCGCAGGCAAGCCAGCTCCCACAATTGACCGTGTTCACAGGTCAACATGTGGGAGCCGGGCTTGCCCGCGATGGGGCCCGCACGGCCTACCGCAAATCAGGCATCGCGAAACAACCAGGGCTGGCTCGCCCGGTGTCTGGCTTCAAACGCCGCAATTGCATCGCCGTCCTGCAAGGTCAGGCCGATATCGTCCAGGCCATTGATCAGGCAGTGTTTGCGGAAGGCATCGACCTCAAAGTGGTACACCTTGCCATCCGGACGGGTCACGGTTTGCGCCGCCAGGTCGACGGTCAACTGGTAGCCCACGTCGGCTTCAACCTGCTTGAACAGCTCATCCACTTCGGCATCGCTCAAGATGATCGGCAACAGGCCGTTCTTGAAGCTGTTGTTGAAGAAGATGTCGGCGTAGCTCGGCGCGATGATGCTGCGAAAGCCATATTCTTCCAGGGCCCACGGCGCGTGCTCACGGCTGGAGCCGCAACCGAAGTTTTCCCGGGCCAGCAGCACGCTGGCGCCCTGGTAACGCTCGGCGTTGAGCACGAAATCCTTGTTCAACGGGCGCTTGGAGTTGTCCTGGTAGGCGTAGCCCACGTCCAGGTAGCGCCACTCATCGAACAGGTTCGGCCCAAAACCAGTGCGTTTGATCGACTTCAAAAACTGCTTGGGGATGATCTGGTCGGTGTCCACGTTGGCACGGTCCAACGGCGCGACAAGACCGGTGTGTTGGGTAAAAGCTCTCATCGGGTATTCCTCAGATCAATTCGCGAACGTCGATGAAACGACCGTTGACGGCAGCGGCGGCGGCCATGGCCGGGCTGACGAGGTGGGTACGGCCACCGGCGCCCTGACGCCCTTCGAAGTTACGGTTGGAGGTGGACGCGCAATGCTCGCCCGACTCCAAACGGTCCGGGTTCATCGCCAGGCACATGGAGCAGCCCGGCTCACGCCATTCAAAACCGGCCTCGAGGAAGATTTTGTCCAGACCTTCGGCTTCGGCTTGCGCTTTGACCAGGCCCGAACCCGGCACCACGATGGCTTGCTTGATGGTCGAGGCGACTTTGCGGCCCTTGGCGATCACCGCCGCGGCGCGCAGGTCTTCGATCCGCGAGTTGGTGCAGGAGCCGATAAACACGCGATCCAACTGGATGTCGGTGATCGCCTGGTTGGCCTGCAAGCCCATGTACTTGAGGGCGCGCTCGATGGAGCCGCGCTTGACCAGGTCGGTTTCCTTGGCCGGGTCCGGCACGTTCTGGTCGACGGCCAGCACCATTTCCGGCGAGGTGCCCCAGCTGACTTGCGGCTTGATCTGTGCGGCGTCGAGTTCAACCACGGTGTCGAATACGGCATCGGCGTCGGAGACCAGGTCTTTCCAGGCTTCTACCGCGGCGTCCCAGTCGGCGCCTGCCGGTGCGAATGGACGGCCTTTTACGTATTCGACGGTTTTTTCGTCGGCCGCCACCATGCCCACACGGGCACCGGCTTCAATGGACATGTTGCAGATGGTCATACGGCCTTCGATGGACAGGTCGCGAATAGCGCTGCCGGCAAACTCGATGGCATGGCCGTTACCGCCGGCGGTGCCGATCTTGCCGATCACCGCGAGCACAATGTCCTTGGCGGTCACGCCGAACGGCAACGTGCCTTCGACCTTGACCAACATGTTCTTCATTTTCTTGGCGACCAGGCACTGAGTGGCGAACACATGTTCCACCTCGGAAGTGCCGATGCCGTGGGCCAGGGCGCCGAACGCACCGTGGGTGGACGTGTGGGAGTCACCGCAAACCACGGTCATGCCGGGCAAGGTGGCGCCCTGCTCCGGGCCGATCACGTGCACGATGCCTTGGCGTACGTCATTCATCTTGAATTCGGTGATGCCATATTCGTCGCAGTAGTCGTCGAGGGTCTGCACCTGAAGGCGCGATACGGTGTCGACGATGGCGTCGATGCCACCCTTGCGCTCAGGGGTGGTCGGTACGTTGTGGTCCGGGGTGGCGATGATCGAGTCGACGCGCCAAGGCTTGCGCCCGGCCAGCCGCAGACCTTCGAACGCTTGGGGCGAGGTCACTTCATGGATGATGTGACGGTCGATATAGATCAGCGACGAGCCATCGTCGCGCCGTTTCACTTCATGGGAATCCCAAAGCTTGTCGTAAAGCGTTTTGCCGGCCATCAGTCGGTCCTCATCATCGGTCTTTCTATGCCCCGGGTCTTGAGACATTCAATAACCCTTTGGCTTGTGAGGCTGATGGTATGGCGCTACATTAAATAACTCAAATTCATATTTTTTATGCTTTGGATTACCAACTGGAATACCACAATGGACTTGGCCAACCTCAATGCCTTTATTGCCATCGCCGAGACCGGCAGCTTCTCCGGCGCCGGTGAGCGCCTGTACCTGACTCAGCCGGCCATCAGCAAACGCATTGCCGGCCTTGAGCAACAATTGAAAGTGCGCCTGTTTGATCGCCTGGGCCGCGAAGTGGGCCTGACCGAGGCTGGCCGAGCCCTGCTGCCACGTGCCTATCAGATTCTGAATGTGCTGGATGACACCCGCCGCGCCCTGACCAACCTCACCGGCGAAGTCAGCGGGCGCCTGACCCTGGCCACCAGCCACCATATCGGCCTGCATCGGCTGCCGCCGATCCTGCGCACCTTCACCCGGAAATACCCGAACGTGGCGCTGGATATTCAGTTTCTCGATTCGGAAGTGGCCTACGAAGAAATCCTCCATGGCCGCGCCGAAGTGGCGGTGATCACCCTGGCGCCCGATCCGCACAACCTGGTGCGTGCGACCCCGGTATGGGATGACCCGCTGGATTTCGTGGTGGCACCCGAACACAGCCTGACCAGCAACGGCACGGTCAACCTGGCCGATATTGCCAGGCACCCGGCGGTTTTCCCGGGAGGCAACACCTTTACACACCATATTGTCAGCCGACTGTTCGAGGCCCAGGGCCTCACACCGAACATCGCGATGAGCACTAACTATCTGGAAACTATCAAGATGATGGTGTCCATCGGCCTGGCATGGAGCGTATTGCCACGCACCATGCTCGACGACCAGGTGGCAAGTATCGCTTTGCCGGGCATACAGCTCAGTCGCCAGCTAGGCTATATCGTGCACACCGAAAGGACGCTGTCGAATGCTGCGCGGGCTTTCATGAGCCTATTGGATGCACAGGTCGATCTGCCAGGGATACCGGCATGAAGCTGTGCGGCCTCAAGGTCTGAACTGAACCGCGCCGAACGCCCATTGAGCGAAGGCCCTTTGATAATGCGCAACCCCGTCGATTCCGTGCCACCCCTGCCCCGTATTTACGCCCTTGACCCTCAAGAGGCGGAGCAAAGCTGGGACAGCGCCCCGCAGTTGCTGGCAGCCCTCAATGCTGCCCGCCTGGGCGCGTGGTGCTGGGAGATCGACACCGGGCGCATCAGTTGGTCGCGGGGCACCCAGGCGTTGTTCGGCTTCGACCCCCGCCAACCGCTGCCCAAGGACCTGGATTACCTTGACCTGCTGGCACAGCAGGATCGCGCCCGCGTGGTGCGGGCCTTTCACGCGGTGCTGGCGGGCGAGCCGTTCGAGCAGGCCATGCACCACCATATCCAATGGCCGGATGGCAGCCATCACTGGCTGGAAATCAATGGCAGCCTGGCGCCGGACAAGGCCGGCCGGCGCCGCATGATCGGGGTGATCCGCGAAACCACCCGCCAGCGCGAACGCGAGCACGCCCTCAGCCACTCCGAAAAACGCTTCGCCACGCTGTTTCACCTGTGCCCCAACATGGTGTTGCTGACCCGCCAGGCCGATGGCCTGATCAGTGAGGCCAACCAGTATTTCGAGATGCTGTTCGGCTGGCCGCTGGCCGACGCCATCGGCCGCACCACTCTGGATCTGGGCTTGTGGCGCCACCCCGAGCAGCGCGCAGAGCTGGTCAAAGCCACCCAGCGCAAAGGCGAACCCATCACCATGGAGGTGCAGTTCTGCGCCAGTAACGGCCAGATCCACGATGGCACCCTCAGCGCGCAAAAGGTCGAGCTGGAAGGCGAGGCGTATTTGCTCAGTACCTTCCTCGACACCACCGAACGTAAAAACGCCGAGCAAGCCCTCAAGGACAGCCAGGAGCGCCTCGACCTGGCCCTGGACTCGGCGCAATTGGGCACTTGGGACTGGCACATCCCCAGCGGCATGCTCTACGGCTCGGCCCGCGCCGCCCAATTGCATGGCCTGCCGCCCGAGCCCTTCCACGAATCTTTCGACGCGTTTTTCGAGGGCATGCCCGATGAAGAACGCGAAAACATGCGCAATGCCTACCGCACCCTGCGCGAAGGCCCCGCCGGCAACTACCAGCTGACTTACCGTGTGCAAATAGAGGATGGCAGTTCGCGCTACCTGGAAAGCCGCGCCCGCCTCTACCGTGACGAACAGGGCGTGCCGGTGCGCATGGCCGGCACCCTGCTGGATATCACCGACCAGGTGGAGCGCGAACAACGCCTGAGCGCCTCCGAAGAGAAATTCGCCAGCCTGTTCCAGGCCAGCCCGGACCCGATCTGCGTGACCTGCCTGGGCAGCGGCGAATTCATCGAGATCAACCCGGCATTTACCCAGACCTTCGGTTGGACAGCGGCCGAAGTGATCGACAAAAGCGTGGAGCAGATCGGCCTGTGGGACGAATCAAGCAAGCGCCTGCAACGCATCGAACGGGTGATTCGCGAACAAGCGTTGAGCAATGTGGCCATTGTCGTGCACCACAAGAACGGCCAGGCCCTGACCTGCATGATTTCCAGCCGGCTGATCAAAGTCGGCGACCAGCCGTGCATCGTCACCACCCTGCGCGATATCACCCAGCAGCAACGTTCGGAGGCCGCGCTCAAAGCCAGTGAAGAAAAATTCGCCAAAGCCTTCCATTCCAGCCCCGACGCAATTTCCATCACCGAGCGCGACACCGGGCGTTATGTGGAAGTCAACGACGGCTTCTGCCGCCTGACCGGCTACCGGGCCGAAGAAGCCATTGGCCTGACGCTGTACCAGATCGGTATCTGGGCCGACGAAAACCAGCGTGCGGCGCTGCTGGCCGAGCTGCAGATCAAGGGGCGCATTCATCACCTGGAAATGCTCTGGCACAACAAACGTGGCGAATTGCTGGCCGTGGAGGTGTCGGTCGAACCGATCACCCTCAATGAAACCCCGTGCCTGCTGCTGACCGCACGGGATGTGAGCCTGCTGAAGAATGCCCAGGCGCAGATCCGTCACCTGGCCTATCACGACCCGCTGACCAACCTGCCCAACCGGGCGCTGCTGATGGACCGCCTGAGCCAGCAGATTGCCCTGCTCAAGCGCCATAACCTGCGCGGCGCCCTGCTGTTTCTCGACCTCGACCACTTCAAGCACATCAACGACTCCCTCGGGCACCCGGTGGGCGACACGGTGCTGAAAATCGTTACTGCACGCCTGGAAGCCAGCGTGCGCATGGAGGACACGGTGGCACGCCTGGGCGGCGACGAATTCGTGGTACTGCTCAGTGGCCTCGAAGGCTCGCGCGTGGAGGTCAGCGCCCAAGTGCAGGAACTGGCCGACACCCTGCGCGAATTACTCTCGGAGCCGATGTTCCTCGACGGTCACCGCCTGCAGGTCACGCCAAGCATTGGCGTGGCGTTGATTCCCGACCATGGCTCAACCCCGGCAGACCTGCTCAAGCGTGCCGACATCGCCCTGTACCGCGCCAAGGATTCGGGGCGCAACACCACGCAGATGTTTCACAACAGCATGCAAAAAACCGCCAGCGAACGTTTGCGCATGGAGACCGACCTGCGCCTGGCCTTGTCTCGCGGCGAGTTCAGCGTGCATTACCAACCGCAGGTCGATGCACGCGGTAACACAATCGTCGGCGCCGAAGCCTTGGTGCGCTGGCAGCACCCGCAACTGGGTGCGCAGTCGCCAACTGAATTTATCAAGGTACTGGAAGACAGCGGGCTGATCCTGGAAGTGGGCACCTGGATCCTCGACGAAGCCTGTGCCACCTTTGCCCAACTGATCGCCGAGGGCCTGGTGGACCCGCTGAATTTCAGCCTGTGCGTGAATATCAGCCCCCGGCAGTTTCGCCAGAACGATTTTGTCGAGCGGGTGGAGCGCAGCCTGCGTGCACACAAACTGCCTTTCAGCCTGTTGAAGCTGGAAATCACCGAAGGCATCGTGATTCAAAACCTCGACGACACCATCAGCAAAATGCGCCGCCTGAAAAAGCTCGGCATCAGCTTTGCCATGGACGATTTCGGCACTGGCTATTCGTCACTGACCTATCTGAAGCGCCTGCCGGTGGATGCGCTGAAAATAGACCAGTCATTTGTGCGTGATGCCACCCATGACCCTAACGACGCGGAAATCATCCGCGCCATTGTGGCCATGGCCCGCAGCCTGAACCTGGAAGTGATTGCCGAAGGCGTGGAAACCCTCGAACAGCTGGCTTTTTTGCAGGGGCTTGGCTGCCATTTGTATCAGGGGTATCTGCACAGCCGGCCTTTGCCGGTGGAAGGTTTCAGGCGGTTGCTGGTGTAGTGCTCTACACCAGTTTTATCGCCCTGAAGTAGTATTTGGGATCGTCCCAATTCAACGACTTCAGCGATATTTTTGAACCCCACATGTCCAAGCTACCATCCACCACAACCATCGAATGGGTCACGTCTGCCAAGGTGCCCAGAGCACCGTCTGCCAACTCCTTGAATGTACTTTGCCGTGTGTACGCATACAGCCCCAGGCGTGCGAAGGCTGCACCTGGGAATTCGCCATTATTGAGGGTGGACATCGCTGTTTCAAAACTCTCTGCGGCACGGCCTTCGTGGTTCTCCAGCATTGCCCGCTTGGCACTCACCGCGTAAAGGAAGTTAGCGTCCTTGATAAGCGCTTTGTCAGGGCCTTTGAAGTTTGAACTTCGTTCCGCCTTTTTCAGCTCATCAGCAGTCAGGGTAAGTGAGAAACCATCACGCATGATCACTTTATAGCCGCCGCTGGTCGCACTGACGCTTTCGTAAATATCGGCCGGGCTCTGCCCGAACCTCATCATTGCAGCCTTGATCGCCGATACAGTCACACAATTGCCCTCGGTGCCCTGATAGAAGCCGCCCCAGATGTTACTGGGCTTGATCCCTACCGACACGTTGGGAACGATTACTCTGCCCTTCTCGATCGAACGGTCATCCTTGGTAACGTCCTCCCCCGTAAGCATGTAACCGTAAGCGCGCCGAACCGGCTCGTCCCTCTGATGATCATGCTGTCGCCCCTTCAGCACCAACCCTGCGCCGAAGTAGCGGGTGTCGACCACGCAGATCCCGCCATTGGCCTGCACCTGGTCCGTCGAGACATGTTGCATAAAGCCACTCATGCCCATGCCCTTCAAGGCTCGCTGGGATGTTTCGCCTTCGAGGGTCTTGGCCAGGGCAGCATCGAAACCATTGCTCATCGAAGGGTAAGGCCCTTCCAGTTGCTTGCGTTTGACGAAAGCCGCAAAGATAAAATTAGCATCCGCTATTGCGCCCGGGTCATCTCCGGCAAACCTTGAGGCGCGCGTTGCGCGCTGCAACTCATCCTGAGTCAGATGAACGTTGAAGCTATCCTTCATCGTCACGTCATAGCCACCCGCAACAGGGGTCACCTTAGCAAATACATCGGTGGGGCTTTGACCAAACCTGAGCATCATCATCTTGATAACAGCAACGTGAGTGCTGACATCAAAGTGCTCACCAAAGCAGCGCTCCGTGGCGGTGAATGCACTTATGACATCCTTGGGTTTTTCGCCGCTTTTACGCGATGAGAAGTTTATCACTGGTACTTCGTCTCGGGCAGTTTGTCGACTGCTTTCCGAAAAAGTAACGCTCGCTGCTTGCGAAAACTGAGTGTCTGTTAATTTTATAAAAGGCATATAGTTGCCCGAAACTGAACCCGCCATTTAACACCCCATAGATTTAATGTTAACAAGCGATCGCCCATTAACCACTGAAGTTGAACACGTACCCGACATGCCGATCTGGGTCGGAACGCGCTGATAACACGCCGCACAACTCATCGTTTGACCTTACTTCAGCGCGATTGCCTCGCCCTGTCTGGGAGTGCCTCCCCGCCGCCCAAATAGCTCTTCAACACCGTCAATCACCGCTGCCGAATGTCCGCGGCGATTGACCATGCCGATCACGCCATTGGCAAGTTCACTGACAGGCACCCTCTTAATGTGATGCCTGAGCCCCAACCGACGTAAACCTTCACCGGGGCCATATTCATCTTCACCATCATTCAAACTGCGTACTGCGGCCGCGAAGCTCTGTTTCGCATAACCATCATTGTTTTCCAGTTGAGCCCGCTTGGCGCTGGCCGCAAACAGAAAATGAGCATCCTTGAGCATTTCCGCATTGCGGCTGACAAACCTCGACCCCCGAGCACCCTCGGCCAACTCCTTACGGCTGAGAGAGAAAGTGAAACCGTCCCGCATAACTACCCAATAACCTTCCCCGACTTTTCGAACTTCCTTAAAGATATCCGTCGGGCTTTGACCGAACATCATCATGGCAGCCTTGATGGCCGAGACCGTCACGCAGTTGCCAACCGGCCCCTGGCGGAAACCGCCCCAGATATCATCTGGCTTGGCCCCATTACGCTTGCTCGATAGATCGGGAAGATCGCCCGCCATCGACTCAGTGGCCAGGGGCTGAAGCGGCACCTGCGGCGGGCGCACAAGGGGGGCGTCAAACATGACGCGATGACGTGGAAGTCCAAACAGTTGTTGTAAATGGATAGCCCCCAGGCTGATGTTTCGCGCTAGGCGCATCAGCGCGACCGGAAGGTTCTTGCCAGTTGCGTAACCCAGGCTATGGTTGTGGCTCCGGGTTAACGGGGTGTGGGATAAAGGGGCAAAACCCCATTTTTCACCGCCAACGGTAATTGCGGCGCGCGAATCAAGCGGTGGACAGTCTTGCCATATTACTGACTTATTATTAATTGCCATTGCGGACATACGCTCACCTTCTACGGTGCCCCCTTGCTACCCACAGCCAAGGGGGCGACTTCATCAGTTCCCAGTATGAAAAAGCCTGCTCAACTTACGCCCGCGTCTGGCGAGCGGCAGTTTCGCTCCAGAAGTTGTCGAATCGGTTGCGGTTTCGACTATTGAAAATGTCATCGGCAGGCCCGGGCGCCGTCACATCGAATCGGGAGCGGGGGCCGAACGTGAGTTCGGGCTGGGGGGTTACCGAGGGCTGGCCTTCGGCATCTGGTGTGATATGAGTGTGTGGCACCAGCGGGCTCTGGCCGTCAGGCTGTGGCGTGACCGGCGTGTTCGGCACTACCGGGCTCTGGTCGTCAGACTTTGGCGTGACCGGTGCGTTCGGCACCACCGGGGTTTGGCCGTCAGACTTTGGCGTGACCGGTGTGTTCGGCACCACCGGGGTTTGGCCGTCAGACTTAGGCGTAATCGGAGTATTCGGCACTACCGGGGTTTGGCCGTCAGACTTAGGCGTAATCGGAGTATTCGGCACTACCGGGCTCTGGCCGTCAGGCTTTGGCGTGACCGGCGTGTTCGGCACCACCGGGGTTTGGCCGTCAGGCTTTGGCGTGACCGGTGTATTCGGCACCACCGGGGTTTGGCCGTCAGACTTTGGCGTAATCGGAGTATTGCGCACCACTGGGGTTTGGCCGTCAGACTTTGGCGTGAGCGGTGTGTTCGGCACCACCGGACTCTGGCCGTCGGACTTTGATTTACTCGAAACAGCGCTCATCTCATGCTGATGAAAGCCGCAGTTGATGATCTGAACCGTCACGTTGACATCAGACGCCTGCTTACTCTCCTGAGCCGTATCTCGCTGTACCGCTGTCGCTTCGCCAGACAACATTTTTGTGATCCGGCCCGCCTCCGACTGCATCTTGAGGTCGCTGCCAGAATACACCGGTGATTGGGATTTGTTTTCTGGCCGCACTTTCGGCAGGCCATCTGCCTGCGGCCCGGCTTTCTCCAATGGCTGCTCTACAGGCAACTTCGCGTCGGATTTGCCCTCTGGCCGCACTTTCGGCAGGTCATCTGCCCGCAGCCCTGCTTTCTCCAATGGCGGTTCTACAGGCAACTTCGCGTCGGGTTTGCCCGCTGTAGAAAGCGTCGGCTTCCCGGGCACTTCCGGACTTATCGTCGATACAATATCTTTGAGTAACTTCTCCTTGAGGTCGCCTTCCGGCTGGGATTTCGGTAACGCCCCCTCAGGCATCGGCTTGGGCAAGCCTTGGCCCGACAACATGCTTCGTATAGCCCGGAAGGCCGACTCAAACATGTCAAACAAACGCTCCAGGGCGTCCCTGCTTACCATAACGGTGCCGTCTTTTTGCCCCGCTCCATTATCAAGAATCAGTTGATTTTCAAATGTCTTGGACAGCAACTGATTACGTGCCTTATCAACTACCGGCTGCTCTTGATTTTGCGCAAGATAGTTATGGCTCATAGGCATAGCATTATTGATCGGCAGATTGGACATACACTTATCCTCGCTCAGCGCTCCTCTAAACCTATAAACGGCCCGAGAAGCCTTCGTCGTCATTGGGGTTTTAAAATACGCTCGAGTGTTCACACTCCCTACATTCGTGGGGCGCCGGACCTTTGAGTTCCGATTATTCCAGCTCACATCAGGAAACCAATCGAGCAGCGGGAAGTTTTTCTTATGGACACCTAAGAAAAAATCATAGTCAGCCATGCATTCAATGACGAAAACCCGATACAAAGCGCAACAGTCCGTACCCAGCGAAATTTGATGAAATCATCCGAGGCTATCAAGACAAGGCACTTATGTTAGTTATTGCACGCGCAAATAACCCTCTAACCATGAGCAACGTAAAATACTAAAACCCTTGTAATATTAAATTCAAAACAACACTATTTCTTACACACACAAACAAACCCATCCGCCTGATCGCCCCTCACAATCACACTGAAGCCAAGAGCGATACAGATTAACCCGGGCAACAAAAAGGGCGCCTAAGCGCCCCTGGAGATAATCATTGAAACGTAGATATATATAAAGTTGATGTTACAACGCCGATGCCTCAGGCCGTTTCTGGCCTAAACCCAGTAAACGTCCTACCTCTAACAGATCGGTTTCCCGGCGCATTGCGGTAAACAACTCCACCGCCTCAGGATAGTTACGGGTCAGCATCGCCAGCCACTGTTTCAACCGGCCAGGCGCCTGACGTTCAGTCAGTTGCTCCACGCACTGGCGCCAGAACTCTTGAAGCAGCGGCTGCATCTGCGCCCAGGTCATTTCAACCACCTCCTCTCCAGCCCGCGCTGCGGCAATCTGGCGGGCCAGGTCCGGGCGGGCTACAAGGCCGCGACCGAGCATGATGTCTTCAACGCCGCTGATTTCCCGGCAGCGCCGCCAGTCTTCAACGCTCCAGATATCACCGTTGGCGAACACCGGCACCTTGACCACATCCTGCACCCGCGGGATCCACTCCCAGTGCGCCGGCGGTTTGTAGCCATCGGCCTTGGTGCGCGCATGCACCACGATATGCGCCGCGCCGCCTTCAGCCAGGGCGGTTGCACACACCAGCGCACCGTCCGGGCTGTCAAAGCCCAGGCGCATCTTGGCGGTGACCGGGATATGCGCCGGTACGGCGCGGCGTACGTGTTCGACGATCTGGTTGAGCAGCTCCGGCTCCTTGAGCAGCACCGCACCGCCACGGGACTTGTTGACGGTCTTGGCTGGGCAGCCAAAGTTCAGGTCGATGACCTGGGAACCCAGCTCGCAGGCCAGGGCAGCGTTTTCCGCCAGGCATACCGGATCGGAGCCGAGTAGCTGCACGCGCAGCGGCACGCCAGCAGCGGTGCGGGCACCGTGCAACAGCTCCGGCGCGAGCTTGTGAAAGTAGGCAGGGGTGAGCAGACGGTCGTTGACGCGGATGAACTCGGTCACGCACCAGTCGATACCGCCCACGCGGGTCAGCACGTCCCGCAGGATGTTGTCGACCAACCCCTCCATGGGCGCCAAAGCAATTTGCATGGAAAACACTCAACAAAAATCGTGGCGCAGTTTACTGGGTTTCCTACCGCAACCGTTAACCCCCTGTCAGCGCGGGGCCGTAACCCTCGAGAAATTCGGCAGGCATGCGCTTGGGCTTACCGGAAGACAGTTCGATGCAGACGAAGATGGTTTGTGCGCGCAGCAGGGTCGCGCCATCACGCGGGCGTACCAGCTGGAAGCGGCGAGTCATTTTCAGGCGCTGGTCCCAGTCGACGATCCAGGTGGCCAGCTGCAACTGGTCGCCCTCATAGCCCGCCGCCAGGTAGTCGATCTCATGGCGCACCACCGCCATGGCGCGGTCCAGGCGGCGGTACTCGGCGAGGTCCAGCCCCAGGCGCTGGGAGTGACGCCAGGCGCAGCGCTCCAGCCAGGACACGTACACCGCGTTATTGGCATGCCCCAGCCCGTCGATGTCTTCAGGGGCGACCTGCAGATCAATGATAAACGGCGTTGCCAAATCCCAGCCCATGCGGTGCTCCCAGTCGATTAATGTCGGCGGGGGGCAGTGTATCAGGCGGTTTGCCGCTCCTGTAAACGCCGACCGGCCAACAGCGTCAGCACGCCGTCGATCACCCGCGGGTCAGCCAGGACTTTCTGATGGCCACCCTGCTCCAGGCGCAGCAGGCGGCTGTCGAACCAGGCTTCGTGGATGGCTTGTGAGGCTTTGACCGGGACGAATGTGTCGTCTTCGGCGTGCACGATCAAGCCAGGGAGATTCATCTGGTAATGCGCGACATCCAAGTGCTTGAGCGGCATGCCGAACGTCAGCTCGACTTCCTGGATGAACGCCGAGCGCGCCCGCGCAGGCAAACCGACCATGTTGGTAAAACCACGCAGCACATCCAGGAAACGCGAGGGCGCGGCGATGCTCACCAACGCCTCGGTACGCAACCCCAACTGCACCGCCAGCATCGCGCTGGCGCCGCCCATGGAATGGCCGATCACCGCATGCAGCGGCGGCAACTCGGCCGCCGCCTCGAGCATGGCGCGGGCGAACAGCAGCACATGCGCCTCACGCCCTGGCGAACGGCCATGGGCGGGGCCATCCAGGGCAATCACCGAATAACCGTTGTCCACCAAAGCGGTGATCAAGCTGGCGAACTGGGTGGGCCGGCCTTCCCAGCCGTGCATCAACAACACTGCGGGGCCTTGGCCCCAGCGCAGAGCCGACAGGCCGAACCGCAAAGTAATACGCTCCGACTGCGCCAGCAGCGGTAATTCCCAGTCACGCGGCGGCAGGTCACGTGGCGTCATAAAGGCACGACGCATCTTGTTGGCCACGGTTTGCGGTGCCAAGTGCCCCAGTGTGCCGTTGAAACGACGAACCCAGGTTAACGTGCCCATCCTGCAAACCCTCTTCCTATCGCACAGCCGACTTGGCAGCGCGCAGTACGCGGTCAGATAACTCACCCGGGCCCAAAGCGCGTGCCAGCGCCAGGCCACCGATCATCAGCGCCATATCGGCCAGGGCTTTATCGGTGTCTTCGGGGCTGGCGGCGAGTTGCGCGGCCATCAGCTCCACATGCTCGCTCAATGCTTCGCGGAACGCGTCCGGCAGGCGGGCCATCTCGCCCACGGTGGCCGGGATCGGGCACGCTTGGGCCGTTGAGTCGCGGTGCTTGCGCGACAGATAAAACGCCGCCACCAGCCCCCTGCGCTCTTCGCCCGTGAGCTGTGCATCCATGTCGTCGATGGACGCACGACGCCGGGCCAGCAACTGCGTGAAGGCTTCCAGCATCAGCGCGTCTTTGCTTTCAAAGTGCGCGTAGAACCCACCCACGGTCAGCCCCGCCGCACCCATGACCTCTCCCACACTCGGCTCGGCCGGGCCACGCTGGATCAACGCGGCGCTGGCGGCCTGCAGAATGCGTTCGCGGGTTTGCGCTTTTTTATCGTTCATCGTTACCTCCGACTTTCATGGGTTGAATATTATTACCATAATAATATTTCGCAAGCGACAGGCATGACCGCTGGTCAGAACAGACGAATTGAAGTGAGGAGAGAATTGGCCGAACGCCAGACAAACAAAAGGGCCATTCAATAATTGAATGACCCTTAAAAATCCCGCAGAGCGGGTAATCGTGGCGTCCCCTAGGGGACTCGAACCCCTGTTACCGCCGTGAAAGGGCGGTGTCCTAGGCCACTAGACGAAGGGGACACAAACCTTCTGTACATCTGATCAGCTGCTCTTGCGTTAGCCTGATCAATTCAAGGACGGTGTGGCCAGACCTTGAACCTGTAAATTGGTGGAGCTAAACGGGATCGAACCGTTGACCTCTTGCATGCCATGCAAGCGCTCTCCCAGCTGAGCTATAGCCCCTCATCGGTGAGGACGGGGCGAATCTTAATGGCGGTTTGGAAGTGTGTCAAATTTATTTTCAACAATTTCCAAAATTTTTTGCCGGGATAACAATCACTTACCGGTCAAACCCCGGAAAACCGGGGTTTGCCCCTTACAACAAGTTACTCAGCCGATAGCGCCCAGCAGCTTTTCCCACTCTTTGTTTTCTTTCTTCGACACACCACCAAGCAAATCAAGGGCTTGGCGTAGACGGAAACGCGTGAGGTCCGGGCCGAGAATTTCCATCGCATCCAGCACCGACACCGAACTGGCCTGCCCGGTGATCGCAGCGAACATCAGCGGCATCGCATCGCGCAACTTCAGCTCAAGGGACTCGACCACCGCCTGGATCGTCGCAGTAATCGCATCCTTCTCCCACTGGCGCAGGCTTTCGAGCTTCCACAGGATCAACTGCATCAACTGGCGAACCTGGTCGCCCGAAAGTTTCTTGGACTCAAACAGCTTGGCATCCGGGTTCACGCCACCGGCAAAGAAGAAGCTCGCCAGCGGGGCAACCTGGCTGAACGTTTCCACCCTGCCCTGCACCAGCGGCGCGATCTTCATCATGTACTCGGGGTTCAACGCCCACTGCTGCACACGGCTGGCAAACTCCTCCACCGGCAGGTCACGCAGCCACTGACCATTAAGCCACGACAGCTTTTCGATATCGAAAATCGGCCCGCCCAGGGACACGCGGGACAGGTCGAAGTGATCGACCATTTCCTGCAGCGAGAACTTCTCGCGCTCGTCCGGCATCGACCAGCCCATGCGGCCGAGGTAGTTGAGCATCGCCTCCGGCATAAAGCCCATGCGCTCGTAGAAGGTCACCGAGGTCGGGTTCTTGCGCTTGGACAGCTTGCTCTTGTCCGGGTTACGCAGCAGCGGCATGTAGCACAGCTGCGGCTGTTCCCAGCCGAAGTATTCGTACAACAGGATCAGTTTGGGCGCCGATGGCAGCCATTCTTCGCCACGCAGCACGTGGGTGATGCCCATCAGGTGGTCGTCGACCACGTTGGCCAGGAAGTACGTCGGCAGGCCGTCGGTCTTCATCAGCACTTGCATGTCCATACGGTCCCACGGGATCTCGACGTCACCGCGCAGCATGTCCGGCACCACGCACACGCCTTCGCTCGGCACTTTCATGCGGATAACGTGCGGTTCGCCGGCGGCCAGGCGCTGGGCCACTTCTTCCTTGGACAGCAGCAGTGCGCGGCCGTCGTAGCGCGGGGTTTCGCCACGGGCCTGTTGCTCGGCGCGCATCTGGTCCAGCTCTTCGGCAGTGCAGAAGCACGGGAAGGCGTGCCCCATGTCGACCAGTTGCTGGGTGTACTGCTTGTAGATATCGCTACGCTCGCTCTGACGATACGGGCCATGCGGGCCGCCGACGTCCGGGCCTTCCGCCCAGGTAATGCCCAACCAGCGCAAGGCATCGAAAATCTGCTGTTCCGACTCACGGGTCGAACGCAGTTGGTCGGTGTCTTCGATCCGCAGGATGAATTCACCGCCGTGCTGCTTGGCAAAGCAGTAGTTGAACAAGGCGATGTAGGCAGTACCGACGTGGGGATCCCCAGTAGGCGATGGCGCGATGCGCGTGCGGACGGTGGTCATGGCAGGTCTCGAATGGGCGATAAAACTGAAAATTTAAACAAGGGGCGAATGGTAACACCAGCGTGGGTGATTCTGGCAGACCGAGGTGCCTGCCTTCGCGAGCAAGCCCGCTCCCACACTTGACCGCGTCCCTTCAGTTGGAATGCGCTCGAAATGTGGGAGCGGGCTTGCTCGCGAAGGCGTCAGTCCAGCCACCGCCAATCAAACCGCCAACAACCGCTCGCGCAGCTTGCCAATCTCATCGCGCGTCTGCGCCGCCGCCTCGAACTCAAGATCACGCGCCAGCTGGTACATCTTCTCTTCCAACTGCCGGATCCGCTTGGTGATCTCACTCGGCGAGCGCAATTCGTTCTCGTACTTGGCGCTTTCCTCAGCAGCCTTGGCCATGCCCTTGCGTTTCTTGCTGCGCGAGCCGGGCACGGTGGCGCCTTCCATGATGTCGGCGACGTCCTTGAACACACCTTTGGGCGTAATACCGTTTTCCAGGTTGAAGGCGATTTGCTTGTCGCGACGGCGCTGAGTCTCGCCAATCGCACGCTCCATGGAGCCAGTGATGCGATCCGCATAGAGAATCGCCCGGCCATTGAGGTTACGTGCGGCCCGGCCGATCGTCTGGATCAGCGAGCGTTCGGAACGCAGGAAGCCTTCCTTGTCCGCATCCAGAATCGCCACCAGCGAGACTTCCGGCATGTCCAGGCCCTCACGCAGCAGGTTGATCCCCACCAACACATCAAAGGTGCCCAGGCGCAGGTCGCGGATAATCTCCACGCGCTCCACGGTGTCGATGTCCGAGTGCAGGTAGCGCACACGCACGCCGTGGTCGGCCAGGTAGTCGGTCAAGTCTTCGGACATGCGTTTGGTCAGCGTAGTCACCAGCACGCGCTCTTCCAGGGCTACACGCTTGGTGATTTCCGAAAGCAGGTCATCGACCTGGGTCAGCGCCGGGCGGATTTCGATTTCCGGGTCGACCAGGCCCGTCGGGCGCACCAGTTGCTCAACCACACGCCCCGCGTGCTCGGCCTCGTAGTTACCCGGCGTGGCCGAAACAAAGATGGTCTGCGGGCTGATGCTTTCAAACTCGTCAAAGCGCATCGGCCGGTTATCCAGCGCCGACGGCAGGCGGAAGCCGTATTCCACCAGGGTTTCCTTGCGCGAGCGGTCGCCTTTGTACATCGCCCCCACCTGCGGCACGCTGACGTGGGATTCGTCGATCACCAGCAATGCGTCGTCCGGCAAGTAATCGAACAAAGTCGGTGGTGCCTGTCCGGATTCACGGCCCGACAGGTAGCGCGAGTAGTTTTCGATGCCGTTGCAGTAACCCAGCTCCAGGATCATCTCGAGGTCGAAACGGGTGCGCTGCTCCAGGCGCTGGGCTTCCACCAGCTTGTTGGTGGACCGCAGGTATTCCAGGCGTTCGGCCAATTCGGTCTTGATGCCCTCGATGGCGCCCATCAGGGTTTCACGCGGGGTCACGTAGTGGCTTTTCGGGTAGAAGGTGAAGCGCGGCAGCTTGCGGATCACCTCGCCGGTCAACGGGTCGAAGGCCGACAGGCTCTCGACTTCATCGTCGAACAACTCGACGCGGATGGCTTCCAGGTCGGATTCGGCCGGGTAAATGTCGATCACATCGCCGCGCACACGGAAGGTGGCACGGGCAAAATCCATGTCGTTGCGCGTGTATTGCAAGCTGGTCAGGCGCCGCAGCAATTCGCGCTGGTCGAGCTTGTCGCCGCGATCGACGTGCAGCACCATCTTCAAATAAGCTTCCGGGCTGCCCAAACCATAGATGCACGACACGGTGGTGACGATGATCGCGTCCTTGCGCTCCAGCAGCGCCTTGGTCGCCGACAGCCGCATCTGCTCGATATGGTCGTTGATCGACGCATCCTTCTCGATAAACGTATCGGAGGATGGCACATAGGCTTCGGGCTGGTAGTAGTCGTAGTAGGAAACGAAGTACTCCACCGCGTTGTTCGGGAAAAACGCCTTGAACTCGCCATACAGCTGCGCGGCCAGGGTTTTGTTCGGCGCCAGCACCAGGGTCGGGCGGTTGATCTGTGCGATCACGTTGGCGATGCTGAAGGTCTTGCCAGAACCGGTCACCCCGAGCAGCGTCTGGTGCGCCAGGCCGGCTTCAATGCCTTCGACCATCTGGCGAATGGCTTCGGGTTGGTCGCCGGCGGGTTCAAAACGGGTGACGAGCTGGAAATCCGACATAACGTACCTCTTTCAAGTCACCCCGGGCCTACAGCTGCCAAGGACGAAAAGCTCAGCAGCCCGCGAATTTTCATCGCAGGCTGCAGGAAAAAACCATGATAGCTGTAGAAGTGGTGGCGAATGTGACGGGTTTCAAGGCAACGGTCCTACCTGCCGTCGTTGATCAATGTTGCAATAAGACTAACGGTCGGCAAATAAACCGAAAAACTTGGCCAAAAAGCCGTTTCGGCTGTCGCCCTGCGCCGGGATGGTCTCTATACTAACTCCCCGTTTGTGCACCGCTCTAGTGCATTCGGCTGGAGCGCTACACGTCCCTCCATTCCCCCATAGAGCTGCCGCAAAAATGAGCCTGTTCTCCGCTGTCGAAATGGCACCACGCGATCCAATCCTGGGCCTCAACGAAGCATTCAACGCCGATACACGAACCACCAAGGTCAACCTTGGCGTGGGCGTTTACTGCAACGAGGAGGGGAAGATTCCACTCTTGCGTGCCGTTGCCGAAGCGGAAGCCATTCGCGTGGCGCAACACGCCGCCCGTGGCTACCTGCCGATCGACGGCATCGTGGCCTACGACCAGGCCGTGCAAAAGCTGCTGTTCGGCGCTGAGTCGCCGCTGCTGAGCGCCGGCCGTGTGATCACCGCCCAAGCGGTCGGCGGCACCGGCGCACTTAAAATCGGCGCCGACTTCCTCAAGCAGCTGCTGCCCAACGCCGTGGTCGCCATCAGCGACCCAAGCTGGGAAAACCACCAGGCGCTGTTCGAAAAAGCCGGCTTCCCGGTGCAGACCTACCGCTACTACGACGCCGCCACCCACGACGTCAACCGCGCCGGCCTGCTCGAAGACCTCAACGCCCTGCCGCCACAGTCCATCGTGGTGCTGCACGCCTGCTGCCATAACCCCACCGGCGTCGACCTGAGCCCGGCCGACTGGCAAAACGTGCTGGACGTGGTCAAGGCGAAGAATCTGGTGCCATTCCTCGACATGGCCTACCAGGGCTTTGGCGATGGCATCCACGAAGACGCGGCTGCGGTGCGTCTGTTCGCCGAATCGGGGCTGACGTTCTTTGTGTCCAGCTCGTTCTCCAAGTCGTTCTCGCTGTACGGCGAACGCGTAGGCGCGCTGTCGATCGTCAGCGAATCCAAGGAAGAAAGCGCGCGCATCCTGTCCCAGGTCAAACGCGTTATCCGCACCAACTACTCCAACCCGCCGACCCACGGCGCGGCGATTGTAGCGGCTGTGCTGAACAACCCTGAGCTGCGCGCCCAGTGGGAAGAAGAACTGGCCGAAATGCGCCTGCGCATCCGTGGCATGCGTGAGCAGATGGTGGCTGAACTGGCCAAGGCTGCCCCGGGCCACGACTTCAGCTTTGTCGGCCGCCAGCGTGGGATGTTCTCTTACTCCGGCCTGACCGTTGAGCAAGTCACCCGTTTGCGTACCGAATTTGGCATCTACGCGCTGGACACCGGCCGTATCTGTGTGGCTGCGCTGAACCAGTCGAACATTGGTGCGGTAACAAAGGCGATTGTTCAGGTTCTATAACCGGCACACGTCTTACAAAAGGGGGAAGCCGATGGCTTCCCCCTTTTTATTGGCGAGCCTGAAGCTGTGGCGAGTGAGCTTGCGCTGGGGCGGGCTGGGCTGGGCTGAGCAGCCGATCCGAACCGTGCTCGTGAACTTACCGGGGGAATGCGGTGCCTGAACAAGGGGCCGCTGCGCGACCCAACGCGAGCAAGCTCGCTCGCCACAAGAAGCTCGCTGGACCCGATAAGCTCGCGCGCCACAAGAAGCGTGTCATTTGCAAAAAAATCGCTGTTTTCGGTGCCCTGCCCCTAGACTTAACCTCGACTGCCCCTTTGCTGTGAGAGACCTATGAGAAACGACGACCTGGACCTGCGCGCCGACCGCGACGAATTGCATGACTACACCCCTCGCGCCCCGCAAGCCAAACGCCAGAAAAGCCTGGTGCTGCAGGTAGCCCTGGGCGTATTCCTCGGTGGATTGGCGCTGTGGCTGGTGCAGTTGGGCGCCACGGCGATAATGGCCAAACTGGCCATGGGCACCCTGCAATTCGGCGGCTGAACACGATAACCGTGTGGGAGCTGGCTTGCCTGCGATTGCGTCATGCCAGCCGATGCCTCCGCCACTGACCCACCGTTATCGCCGGCAAGCCAGCTCCCACACGGGTCCTACTTCGCTTGCAGAGCGCGTTCCTCCAGCAGCTTCACAAAACTGTTCAAACTTTGCGACACCGTCCCTCGGCGCCAGATCAGCCAGGTATTGAGGATGCGGAACGAGTCGCTCAACGGCCACACACTCACCGCCGTAAACCCCGGCATGCTTTCCAGCATGCTGCGCGGCATCAGCGCCAGGCCGGCGCCGGCGCTGATGCAGGCGAGCATGCCGTGGTAAGACTCCATCTCGAAGATCTTGCCCGGCACCGCGCCATCCTGGGAGAACCAGCGCTCGAAGTGATGGCGGTACGAACAGTTCGAACGAAAGGTATAGATGTTCTCCCCCGACACATCCTGGCCGCGGGTGATCGGCGCGTGATGCAGCGGCGCAATCACCACCATCTCCTCCTCAAACACCGCTACGCCTTCCAGGGTGGCATGCAGCACCGGCCCATCGACAAACGCCGCCGCCAAGCGCCCCGACAACACACCCTCGATCATCGTGCCCGACGGCCCGGTGCTCAGGTCCAGCTCGACCTTGGTGTGCTTCTGGTTGTACGCCGCCAGCAACGCCGGAATACGCACCGCCGCCGTGCTCTCCAGCGATCCCAGGGCAAACGCGCCCTGGGGCTCCTCCCCCGCCACCGTGGCGCGGGCCTCTTGCACCAGGTCCAGAATACGCCGCGCATAGCCGAGGAAATTCCATCCGGCCGGCGACAGGCGCAGGCGGCTCTTCTCGCGGATAAACAGCTCCACACCCAGGTCCTGCTCCAGCTGCTTGATGCGCGTGGTCAGGTTCGACGGCACGCGATGAATCAACTGCGCGGCGGCACTGATGCTGCCTTGCTCGGCAACGGCTTTGAAGATTTCCAGCTGCACCAGATCCAAATCATTCTCCAATCGTGAATGTATTGCTCAATATTATTCAGTTTCCAGAAAACATGCATCCCCGTAGGCTGAACCCATTCCACTCATTCAGCCGGACGGTGCCATGAACGCTATTTCTCACCAGACCCACGCGTTGTCGATCAACCCCGCCAATGGCGAAACAGTCGCCAGCTACCCTTACGAAACCGAGGCGCAGCTGGACGCCGCGCTCAACCGCGCCACCGCCGCCTTCCGCACCTGGCGCCGCCAACCTGTGAGCCAGCGCGCCGAGTTGCTGCTGGCCCTGGCCGCGGCCCTGCGCGAGCAAGCCGAAGACATGGCGCAAATGATCACCCTGGAAATGGGCAAGCCCATCGCCCAGGCCCGCGCCGAAATCGAAAAATGCGCACTGCTCGCCGAATGGTACGCCGCCCAAGGCCCGGCCATGCTTGCCCCGGAGCCCACCCTGGTGGACAACGGCAGCGCCCAGATCGAATACCGCCCACTGGGCCCGATCCTCGCGGTAATGCCGTGGAACTTCCCGGTGTGGCAAGTGCTGCGCGGCGCCGTGCCGACAATGCTCGCCGGCAACACCTACGTGCTCAAACACGCACCAAACGTAATGGGCAGCGCCTACCTGATGAAAGCGGCGTTCGAAAAAGCCGGCTTCGCTGAAGGCTTGTTCGAAGTGATCAACGTGACCCAGGACGGCGTGTCCATCGCCATCGCCGACCCGCGCATCGCCGCCGTCACCCTCACCGGCAGCGTGCGCGCCGGCATCGCCATCGGCTCCCAGGCGGGTGCCGCGCTGAAAAAATGCGTGCTGGAACTGGGCGGCTCCGACCCGTTCATCGTGCTCAACGACGCCGACCTTGATGCCGCCGTGCAGGCCGCTGTGATCGGCCGCTTCCAGAACAGCGGTCAAGTCTGCGCCGCCGCCAAGCGCCTGATCATCGAAGAAGGCGTGGTGGAAGCCTTCACCGCCAAATTCCTCGAAGCCAGCCGTGCGCTGGTGATGGGCGACCCGACGTCGACCAGCACCTACGTCGGCCCGATGGCCCGCTTCGACCTGCGCGACGAGCTGCATGGCCAGGTCCAGGCCACCCTGGAAGAAGGTGCGACCCTGCTGCTGGGCGGCAACAAAGTCGCAGGCACAGGCAACTACTACGAGCCGACCGTGCTGGCCAACGTGACCGACCAGATGACTTCGTTCAAGCAGGAACTGTTCGGCCCCGTGGCCTCGATCATCACTGCTCGCGACGCCGACCACGCCGTGGCCCTGGCCAACGACAGCGAGTTCGGGCTCACCGCCAGCATCTTCACCACCGACGCGGCCAAGGCTCGCGATATCGCCAACCAGCTGGAAACCGGCGGGATCTTCGTCAACGCATTCAGCGTATCCGACCCCCGCGTGGCGTTTGGTGGCGTGAAAAAGAGTGGCTTCGGGCGGGAATTGTCGCACTTTGGTGTGCGGGAATTTTGCAATGCGCAGACGGTGTGGCTGGATCGTAAGTAGTCCACTTCCCCCCATGGTTAAGGCATAACCATGGGGGGCGTTATGGGAGGGACCTCAGTTGCGCCAGCACTGCGCGTACCGTTCACACACCGCAAAACGCTTGTCCAGTTCGGCCATGCGCCCCCAGCTCTGCGCCAACACTTCCTTTTCCATCTGCTCATTGAGCTGACGGTAGTACTGCAGCATCGCGCCATTCACTGCCAGCGCCTGGGTCACGTCGGTGGCCGGGGTATCCGGCACCAGCGCTTTGATCGAGGGCGTGTCCAACCGCGAGAGCCGGGCCCGGTACTCGACCTTGTACTGCTCAAGCGCCTTGGCTTTTACCCCTCGCGCCTCAACCAGATAAGTCGTGACGTTTTGCCGGTACTCGGCCCAATAGGCATCGGGCAGGTCCAGGTTCATCTGGCGCTTGCGCGTGTTAACCACCAGGTCGACGGCCCCGGCCTGCACGCTCTCACTCGGGGCGACGGCCTCGGGCTTCATTTGCGCGATGATGCTCTGCGAAACAATCTGCTCGGTCAACGCGTCGCGCTCCGGGGTCGCAGGCAAGCCTTTGACAGGTGCGGGGAACAGCGCGCTGGTGCCCGCGCAGCTGGGCAAACCTTTGTTGACCATCGGCACGGGCGAGCGCACCACCTCGCCCTGCACCCGGCTCAGGCGTTTGAGCATGGTCATGCACTGGCTGCCGGCGCGATTGAACGTCAGCTCGTATTCAGCACCACTTTGCGGGGTAAAGGTGAAGGCCATGCCACACACCGAGCCGGTTCCCTGGGTATTCAAATGCAGCAACACTGGCTTGTTCGGCGGCATCCGCAGTTCAAGGTACGGGGTTTTCTCGGACACCGGCGGTATCGACATATCCGCTCGCCGGCGGGTGTTGGCCAGGAACAGGTTATTGAGGATCCCGGTGGTCCAGCCCTCGCAATGCTGCTCGTCAAACAGCGCCAGGGTGGAACTGCTCATGTCACTGCTGAACCGCAGCTTGGCCGCATCCGGCTCGGTTGCATCCGGGTAAGTGCCCGATACACTGCAGCCGCTCAACAGCAATGCGAACGCCGTAGCACCCAGGGCACGGCGCGCAAAAAAACTACTCATGGTGAGGGGTCATCCTTAACGCTGGAGTTGAGAAATGCCGCATCATAATGGGAAAGTTACATTTTGTTTCGATGGACCGAGGATTGAATGCACAAAATTAGTCAGCTGTTTGTAATCGGCGCCGCCGCCCTGGTAAGTGCCTGCTCGACATTGCCACCCGAAATGGCCCTGGACTCTAAGGTCTATTCCGCCGATAACGCGGGCCTTGTCCTGGGGGCGCTGATCGAAGGCGGCCCGTATGGCACCTGGATGAATTTTCGCGATGTAAACACCGGTAAATCCTACGGCTGGGGGCCCAAGGATTATTACTCCGCCTGGCTGCCCGCCGGCACCTATGAAGTGAGTGATCTGGGCTCGCGTCGTGGCGTCATGGGGCCCTACTCAAAACCCCTGCGCTTTACCGTGACCAATGGCCGGATCAACTACCTGGGCGAGATGACCTACGGCTGCCCGCTCTCTGCGCACCCGGCCGCCGTGTATGGCGTGAAAAACTGCGGGGTTCTGGCGCTGGGCACCTGCACGGTCGACTACCCGAGCATTGCCGTGTGCGTCGTGGACCGGCAGGAGCAGTCGGTTCGAACCTTCCTCAAGCAGAACCCTCAGTTCGCCGAACTGCCGGTGACACCGGCAGTGATGTCCACGCGCTGACGCGGCGGCTTATTGCGCATTGATGTAGTGAAACTGCGCCTGGGTCTTCTCAATCGCCGTGCGCACCTGGTCTTTCTGCGCGCCAGTGCCCGAGTAGTAGATCTGCATCCCCTTCAAATCCAGCCCTTCCACGGCGTTGCCGATAATGGCAACGTCGACCGAGGTGCTGGCGCCGAAAATCAGGAAGCCGCTCTCGCGGCTCAGGTTCTTCGCGCTCAGCAGTTGCTCCTTGAGCGAGGTCGCGTTGGCGCTCCCGGCCATGGCAATCATCATGCTGTCGGAGATCAAGCCGTGGCTGGGGATTTTCGTCGTGTAGAAGTAGACCTTGCCGGGCTTGGCAGGCAGCGACGCAACATACGCAGTGGTGGCCTCGTCAAAAATCTGATTTTCGGATTTACCGTGGGAGGCGCAACCGGCAAGCATGGCGATAAGAGCGAGAGCGACTAATGATTTCACTGTGTGTTCCCTGTGAGAGAGCTGTCCATTGGACCCGCATCATAGAAGACAGGCCCCGCAGGAGCCACCGTGTTTACACGTCACGTCGTCGGAGCTCGCGCTCAACCGCGTGATCAATTGCCACACCGCGCCATACCCCAAAAGGTGCTGAGCGGGTCGGGCAGATCAATCGAGCATCCGGCTAAGCAGCCGGTGCCCGTCTGCCGTCACCTCGACCATCGCCGACAGCATCACGCCATCTGCACCGTCGGTGGAGAGCAGGCTCCAAAAGTCCGGCGGCTGATACCTCACACCCACTGCGCCGGCCTTGGCAATCACATACACATTCAGCACTTGCCCGGGCTGCATCAACGGGCTGTCCCCTTCGACCTTGTAACCGAGCACCTGTGGCTTCTGAATTCGCGCCTGCCCCATGGCGTAACCCGCAAACTCACGCACCGCGACCGCCTGACCCGCGTCTAGCTCCTGTTGAATCGCGGCGCCCACGTTAGCCAACCGCTGGCCACCGTGTACGTGGGCGACCCCACTTGCCAGTGCACGGCGCGCAGTGGCCAACAGCTGGCGCTGCGCCTGGGTAGCATTGGGTGTGGCGAAGGTCCAGACCTGAGCGACATGGGCCTTGGCTGATGCAGCGATCAACTCGACTTTCACCAGCGCTGCATCCGGGAACGGCGCGTCGTTAGGCGGTGCCGCGCTCAGTTGGTTGTTCACCGACACCGCCACCGCTGCCGGATAACCTCGAAAGCCGAACATCATCGGCAACCAACCCTGCTGCTGGTACTGCTCGAGTAAAAAAGCCTGAACCGCAGTGCCGGTGCCACCCTTGTGGATCATCGGCCTGACCTTGATTAACAGGTCACTGGCCACGGGCGCCAGCGTTGTTTGCTCGGCGAGAATGCTTGCGTTGTCCAGCTGGGCAATGCCCTTGGCGCGCGCGCTGATCGCGTCGGTGTAGCGTGCAAGCGAAGGGTCGCTGGCGTAGGCATTCATGCAAAACAGCAGTGGCAATATTCCCAAACGTATCAACATGGCCTTCCTTGAGCTGAGCCTCGACAGACGCAAATTCTACAACAGAGTCGCGTGCGTGATTGAACCTCCCACTAACGCCTCAGATGGACTACCATTTCGCGCCGGTTCCCAAACGGGACTAATAGGGAATCCGAAGCGCGACACACCGCGCCAATCGGAACTGCCCCCGCAACTGTAGGTGCCGAGCCTGCTCCCAACTGCCACTGGACCCTGTCCGGGAAGGCCGGAGCCTGGCGACGACGCATCAGTCAGGAGACCTGCCGGCCCAGCACAATCACTAACCGGCGGGGTGTCCGGGAAGGACCTCCTTGCCCTGCCGCCCCGGCAGCGTTCAAGGGCGTATTTCCAAACCGTACCTCCCCAGCTCCACGTACGGCTTCAAGGAGATTGCCCCATGCTGTCACGCGTTACCGCCCTGATCACCGGCCTGGGCTTGTGTGCCCTGGCCCAAGCCGCACCCACGCACTACCCGCTGACCGTGCACAATTGCGCCAGCACCCTGACCTTCCAGCAGGCGCCCGCACGCAGCGTGACCATCGGCCAGGCCGCCACCGAAATGCTCTATGCCCTGGGCGTAGGCAACACCGTGGTCGGCACCTCGCTGTGGTTCAACAGTGTGTTGGCGCAGTTCAAGGCACAGAACGACACCATCGAACGCCTGGCCGACAACGAGCCAAGCTTCGAAGCCGTGATCGCCAAGCGCCCGCAACTGGTGGCCGCCGAGCTGGAATGGGTGGTTGGCCCGCAGGGTGTGGTCGGCACCCGCGAGCAGTTTCACGAACTGAACATCCCCACCTACCTGCTGCCCTCCGACTGCGAAGGCAAGGACAACCTCGTGGGCGCCGACGGCACGCGCCTGGAGCCGTTCCGCATCGACACGATCTATAAAAGCATCAGCCAATTGGCCGCTATTTTCGACGTACAAGCGCGCGGCCAGCAATTGAACGACGAACTCAAGGCGCGCCTGGCCAAGTCCGTGGCCACCGTGCAGAGCAAGGGCCTCAAGCAAGCCAGCGCGCTGGTGTGGTTCTCCAGCGCCGAGATGGCCAGCGACCCGTACGTGGCCGGCCACAAGGGCATACCGGAGTTCATGCTGGAAACTCTCGGCCTGCACAACGTAGTGCAGTCGGATGAAGAATGGCCGGCCGTCGGCTGGGAAACCATCGCCAAGGCCAACCCGACCTTTCTGGTGATCGCCCGCATGGACCGCCGCCGCTATCCCGCCGACGACCATGAAAAGAAACTGGCCTTCCTGCGCAGCGACCCGGTCACGCGCAACATGGACGCGGTGAAAAACAACCGCATCATCATCCTCGACGCCTTGGCGTTGCAGGCCAGCATTCGCATGTTCGATGGTCTTGAACAATTGGCAACGGCCATCGACGGCTACGACTTGCCGAAATGATAAAAACGTCACTCGCCCTGGCCCTGCTGCTGATCGCCGTGCTCGCCGGCGTGGCCATCGGCGAAACCGCCATCGCGCCGAAAGTGGTGCTGCAAGTGCTGGCCAACAAGTTGTGGGCGGCCGGTTACGTGCTGGACCCGATTGATGAAGGCGTGGTGTGGAACTACCGCCTGACCCGCGCCCTGGTCGCCGCCGCGTGCGGCGCGGGGCTGGCCACCTGCGGGGTGATCCTGCAATCGCTGTTACGCAACCCGCTGGCGGATCCGTACCTGCTGGGCATCAGCGCAGGCGCTTCGACCGGCGCGGTACTGGTGGCGCTGATCGGCGTGGGCGGTGGTTTGGTTTCGTTGTCGGCCGGTGCGTTTGTCGGGGCCATGGCCGCTTTTGCCCTGGTGATCTTGCTGGCGCGGGCCAGCGGCGCCTCCAGCGGCACCGGCCAGATCATCCTCGCGGGCATCGCCGGCTCGCAGCTGTTCAATGCCCTCACCGCGTTCCTGATCACCAAGTCGGCCAGTTCCGAACAAGCACGCGGCATCATGTTTTGGCTGCTAGGCAACCTCAGCGGCGTGCGCTGGCCGTCGGTGTGGCTGGCGGTGCCGGTGGCGGTCGCCGGGCTGGCCGTGTGCTTGTGGCACCGTCGTGCGCTGGACGCCTTCACCTTCGGCACCGACTCGGCGGCGTCGCTGGGTATCCCGGTGCGGCGCGTGCAGGTTGTGCTGGTGGGCTGCGCGGCGCTGGTCACTGCGGTGATGGTGTCGATTGTCGGCTCCATCGGCTTTGTCGGCCTGGTGATTCCCCACGCGGTACGCCTGTTGCTCGGCACCGGGCATTCGCGCCTGCTGCCGGCCAGCGCCTTGGGCGGTGCGCTGTTTCTGATCGCGGCGGACGTGCTGTCGCGCACCCTGATCAAGGGCCAGGTGATTCCGGTGGGTGTGGTCACGGCGCTGGTCGGCGCGCCGGTGTTTGCGCTGATCCTGATCGGCCGGAGGAATGCACGATGAGTGTGCTGAGTTGCACCGGCCTGAGCTTCAAGGTGCGTGAGGCGCAGTTGCTGCGTGACATTGACCTGGAGGTTCAGCTGGGTGAAACCCTGGGGATTGTCGGGCCCAATGGCTCCGGCAAATCCACCCTGCTCAAACTGCTCGCCGGGGTGCGCACACCGGCCAGTGGCGAAGTGCAGTTGGGCGGCGTGCGGCTGTGCGACCTGTCACGCCGTGCCATCGCGCAGCAACTGGCGGTGGTGGAACAGCAAGCCGACACCGACGACGCCATCCGCGTGTTTGACGCCGTGGCCCTGGGCCGCACGCCGTGGCTGTCGGCGCTGAGCCCCTGGTCCCGCGAGGACGACGCCATCGTGCACCAGGCGCTGCAAGATGTGGACGCCACCCACCTCAGCCGACGCGCCTGGCGCAGCCTTTCCGGCGGCGAGCGCCAACGCGTGCACATCGCCCGCGCCCTGGCGCAACGGCCGCAGATTCTGTTGCTGGATGAGCCGACCAACCACCTGGATATCCAGCATCAACTGGCGATTCTGAAGGGCGTGCAGGCACTGCCGGTGACCACTTTGATCGCCTTGCATGACCTGAACCAGGCCCTCACCTGTGATCGGTTGGCCGTGCTGGATCGCGGGCAATTGGTGGCGCTCGGCAAGCCGCTGCAAGTGCTCACGCCGCAGCGGTTACAGGAGACGTTCGGGGTGCAGGCGCATTACCTGACGGACCCGTTTGATGGCGCGCAGATCTTGCGCTTGCGACCCAATTGACTGACTCACAACGCTGCTTAACGGCGTCTCACCCTGTTAAAGCCGCCGCTGCATATGCGTCGTGCGCCACACCGGGTCGGCCTCTACCTCGACTACCTCAAACCCCTGCCGAACCCAAAAATCAATCGCTCCCGGTAAAAACGGATGGGTATGCAGGTAAACCACCTCTACCCCCTGCGCACGTGCACCCGCCTCCAGCGCCCGGTACAACTCACCGGCCAGGCCGAAGCGGCGAAACGCGGACAGTACGAACAGGCGCACCACCTCCACCGTCTTGCGGCCGTGGTAATTCAACTGCGCGAAACGCCCGTCATACGGCAGGTAGCCGATGGCTGCGACAATCCGGCCGTCAGCCCGCGCAATCAGAAACTGACCTTCACCCTTCAGGTAAACCGCTTCAAATCGCGCCAGATCGTCCGGCATCCCGGCCGCGCTGAGCTTGGGGAACAGCTCGGCACGCGCCTGCAGGACGAACGCCAGCACCTCGGGTATGTCCTGCGCCACAACCGCCTGAATAAGCGGCGCCGTCACTCAGTCAACTCACACACGGCACTGCCCTTGATCCCCGTCGCATGCACGGCGACATGGCGAACCGAAAAACCAGGCTTCTCGAGCACCTGCTTCTCGGACCACACCTCACCGTGGGCCACTTGATAGCCAATCGCGCCATCGGCCTGCCACATCAGGCGCAACGAGTAGTCGCCGTTTTGGTCGGTGCTGTCGAAGACCAGCGTGTCGAGCATGCGCTTGCCCGCAATCAGGGTGCGCACGGTGAACCCGCGCTGGCCATTGTTCTCCACCGTGAAGCTGGACAGGTACAGGACATCGTCCTCTTCCGGGTCTTTCGCCGCCGCCAGGATCACCGAGGGCGCCCACTTTGCGCCGCGTTGCTGCTGGTCGTTGGTGAACTTGCAGGTCAGTTGCCCATGCTCACCGACGTTGCGCTTGAGCAAGGTTTGCAACTGCCCATAGGGCACATTGAACGTCAACGTTTGCACAGGGTTTGGATCGCAGCCTGCCAGCAGCAACAACGCCGACACACCGATGACGCGTTTAAAACCTTTCATGTATTCAACTCACACACCGCCTGCCCCTGGGACCACGTCTCGACCGGCTTCGCCTGGTAGATCAGTGGCTTCAATCTGCCGCCTTATCCACCCCCGGCTATATACCAGCACACCCTGCGCCATCGCCACCGGAAAATGGATAAAGCCATGGGCAGACTCCGGCAAAAGATGCGCCTGTGCCCCCGGCCAACGTTCAGCCAGTTGCAGCGTGTCATCCTTCAACGGGTCCAATTCACCCACAAACATCAATGCCGGCGGCATCCCGGTAAAGTCACCATACAACGGTGACAGGGGCGGCTGCCGACGCTGTTCATCACTCAAACCCGGCGTCAGCATGCCCAACGCCTGCACCATCCCCGGCCCATCCAGCAACAAGGTCTCGGGCCCTGCGCGGTGCACGCTCGGCGTGCCGGCCAGGTCGTAAACGCCGTAATACAACACCGCGCCGCTGACCCGCTGGAGCAACTCGGGCCAGGGTTTGAGCGCCAATAACGTCGCCGCCGCCAGATGCCCACCGGCCGATTCGCCCACGACAATCACCGGCAGCCCCGCGAACTCATCCGCACTGAGCAGCCAACGCGCGGCAGCCAAGCAGTCCTCCATCAGCCCTTCAATCGGGGTGTCGACCGCCAGCCGATAATCCACCGACACCACCGCCACGTCGCAGGCGTTGACCATGCCCAGGTTGAGGTCGTCATCCATCTGCGCATTGCCGATCACCCAGCCGCCGCCGTGGATATCCAGCACCACGCCCTGGGGTTTGCCGCTTGGCCGCAGGATGCGCACCGGCACGTTTCCCACAACTCTACGCTCAGCCTCTGGCGCTTTTTTGAGCGTCTGGCTGACGCGCAACAGCGCCTGAATCAGACGCGGCGTAACGCGATTGCGGACCTTGAAACGCGGCAGCCAGGACAGCTTTTGATTAAAGCGACGCATCTGGGCCAGTTCCGGCTCACTGGCCGGCCAATGTGTGTGAGCCATCAGCGGTTATTTCGCAGGATCGAGAAATTCAACGCCGCCGCCACACACAGCCACGCCAGGTACGGGAACAGGATCAATCCGGTGATCAAATCCAGGCGCACCGCCAACACCACCATCGCCGCCACGGTGAGCCACAGCAGCAGGATAATCACCATCCCGGCGAGGATGCGATGCGCGCCGAAAAACACTGGCGTCCACAACGTGTTCAACGCGATTTGCGCCGCCCACAGCGCCAACACCAGCTGGCTGCCCGGGATCAGGCTCAAGCGGTAACCGGCCCAGGCGAGCAGCAGGTAGATGATCGTCCACGCCACCGGGAACAACCAATCAGGCGGCGTGAAGCTGGGTTTGACGAGGGATTCGTACCAGGCGCCGGGCTTGAAAATAATACCGGTGCTGGCGGCGGCGGCGCAGGCGAGCAGGAAAATGAAGAAGGTCATGGTCGGTCCTTGGCGAGAGTGGTTTGAACCTTGGACGTGCGAAACGCAGGTAAAAGTTCAGCGCAAATCAGCCCGGCTCCAAAATCCTCAGCCAAGGCCAGCGCGCCTGATAACTGCGCGCCTTCTGCGCGAACAACCCTGGCTCACGGTGTACGGGGTTGATCCGCAACACTCCCTGCTCCACATCCTGCAGGCCGTAGGGCGCGTACACCTCGCCGGTCGCGATATCCAACCCGATGCACGTGCCCGCCACCAGGTAACGATCAACCCCTTGCCTGGCCGTGTGCAACTGGGGATAAGGCCGCCCGAACCGCTGCCCATACCAAAGGTGCACCCGCGCCTGGTTCTTGACCTCGACGTTTACCCCCAGGTCCTGGAACAACGCCTGCGCCCGGCGAATCACCACGTCCTCCGCCTCGTAGGACAGGTCGGTGTCGAAGTAAAAAACGTCGTAGTCCTTTACGCCCTGATCGGCCGGAAGGTTCGACTGATGATTCCACACCGCCTGGAACAGACAGCCCGCCGTCAGCATGCACTGGTCCACCCCGAGCGCAGGCAGGCGCGCAGTGATTTCGGCGTTGATAGGGTTGGCCATGGCCAGGTTGAGCAAGGTGTCGACGGTCAATGTCATGTTTACTCCTGCGTAATCGGTACTGTGCCGAGAGCCGACTGTACAACTTACTCCGCTCCCCGTGGCGAGGGAGCGTGTTCCCGTTGGGCTGCGCAGCGGCCCCAAACCAGCGCCGCCCTTGCACCGAAGGATAACAACAGAACCACGTCACCTTGCTCCATTGCCTACGCTTACGTCAGAATCCGCCGGCTTGTGCGCTGGGGTGGCCGTCTCTAAGGTTGCTCGGTCGGTGAATCTCTCAGGGATCGGGTTTAGTAGCCCACGGTTTAACCTAACAAGTGCATAAGCTTCATCTGTCAGACGTTCTTGTCTGTGCTTGATGGTGGCTGTGCGTAGGGCACCTTCGGGTGCGCCGGTTTTGTTAGGTTCCACCGGTCTACTAACCTGCGTACAGCTACCACCCTATTGTTTAGTAGCAATCAGGAAGTAGCCTCAAGCAAGGAACTTAACAATGGTTGATTCAACCACCCTCTTCACCGTCACACCCGACGCCAGCAACGAAACCCTGATCACCAACAGCTACGAAACCTTCGCGTCCGTCAGCACCCTGCTGCTCGACCTGTGCGAAGACCTCAGCGGCAAACACCGCGACATCGCGCTGGCCATCCACCAACTGAGCGAACTGGGCGTGCTGCTCACGGCCAAACTCCTCGACCGCGAAGCGCCCTGCCCTGGCTGACTACTAGCCCTTCAACTCACCCGCCCGATTACTCGCCGCGTCGTCGTAAGCCACATACAACGACTCGGCGATCTGGCTTTTGATCGCCTTGGCAGATTCCAGTCCCAGCACAAAACCTTCGGCTTTACCGCCGGCGCGGTTGAGTTCTTCATGAGTGGCGGCGCCGGTGATGGCGTCGAGCAGCTTGGAGGCGTGAGGGCCTACGCCTTTGGGGAGGGAGATTTGGTCGATGGTCATGGCAGTACCTTTAAAAAGAGAGATCGGTAGCGCGTGGAACCACTGCCGGGGGTGGGCATGGTAGACCGGTTGGCAAAGAAAGGGGGGTGTTTTTGGCCAGGAGCAGACGGTTAACCCGGCCTGAACTTGTGCGGATCGGATGCTTATGGCTAACCCGCTCCCCAATAACGTCGCTGCGTGCTAGCGGAGCCGACATTTTGCCGGTAGCAAGCGCGTAATCATGAATATTTGTAGAAATTGCATGCAGGCACACTCGTCATTCATGGGTTGGCCTGGGTCGGGTAAATCGACCACCGGGAGTTTCCCAGCGACGCTACTGGCCCTCGATGGTTGAGGTAGATGGCTTTGCTCAATGCGGCTTGGGAGCATTGAGCAAAGCTGCTGCGGACTAAGAGGCTTTTAGCCCTTAAGCGCCGTGCTCACGGATTGAGCAATCGGGGTCGTTGGACGCCCCAATAACTGACTCAGTTGGCGAGAGTCATCAAACAGATCGCCTTTAGCCGCTGCGGCATCAGAATCAGCGAGCAGCCCGGCAAAGGCTTCCGGCAGGCCCATTCCAATGAGTACTGCCTTGTACTGGTCTTGTGGAAGATCGTTGTAAACAACGGGCTTACCGGACTGTTTGGCGACTTCTCCCGCCAGTTCGGCTAACGAGTAACTCTCATCACCTGCCAGTTCGTATACCTTGCCTGCCTGACCTTCACGGGTCAGTACAACGGCGGCGGCATCAGCATAATCTGCTCGCGCAGCGGAAGAAATTCGACCCTCTTGTGCACTACCAATAATAGCTTCGTGTGCGACCGCCGTCGGCACGCTGGCGGTGTAGTTCTCGCTGTACCAACCGTTGCGCAGCAGTACGTAATTCAATCCAGACGCTAGCAATGCCTGCTCGGTATCCCGATGCTCCACAGCCAACCCCAGTGTCGACTTGTCTGCGTGCAGCACACTGGTGTACGCCAGAAGTTGAACGCCTGAAGATTTGGCTGCCTCAATGACTGCACGATGTTGTGCCTTACGCTGGCCGATTTCGTTTGACGAAATCAGCAGCAGGCGCTGAACACCGACCAAAGCGATAGGCAGGGTTTCAGGTTTGTTGTAATCGGCTTGGCGGACGTCGACGCCTTTCGCGCTGAGGTCCTGCGCCTTGAGTGGATCGCGCACCAACGCGACGATGTCATGCGGGTTGACGGTTTTAAGCAGCGCAGCGATAACCAGACGGCCTAATTGGCCGGTTGCACCTGTGACGGCAATCATAAGAAGTACCTTGATTCCAAAGAGATGAGTGATCATCCTAAGGCACAGGCTAACTAATGGTAAGTACGTACAAAAAGGTAAGCTCCATGAGTACCCAAGATTACATCCCCAAGCCCTTGTCCGAGAAAATACGTCGCGGCGAACTGATGCAAGCTGATTGCCCTTCGCGGGAGGTCCTCAAACATATGACCAGCCGCTGGGGTGTACTGGTGCTAGTTGTTCTATTGGGAGGGACACATCGCTTTAGTGAACTACGTCGGAAAATCGGTGGGGTGAGTGAGAAAATGCTTTCACAAACGCTCCAGGGGTTGGAGAGCGATGGGCTGGTCAATCGCCTCTCTCGACCGGTAGTGCCACCCTATGTGGAATACACGTTGACGCCTTTGGGAAAGGCAGCAGCGGTCAAGGTAGAGGCAATGGTCGACTGGATTGAAGAGAACCTGCCCGAGATCATGCAATTTAGGAAAGAAAGCACTGAGGTAGAAAAGAGCTAAAGCCGTTTGCGAAGATCGCAAAGAGTAGCGGCTCGGCGCTCGCGTTCAACTATGCGCGGGCAGCGCCAAGCCAAACAGTACAAAAAACCCGCCGCAGACTTTATTGAATCGGCGACCGGTTCGTGCCAGCCAAGGCCGCACCCGGTGTGCTGCACTGGCCACCGTATATTCCACGACGAACTCCACCACGGCATAGGTCAGCGCGATGACGGCCGTCTGCGCGAGGAGGCTGCGGTGCGGGTCCAGAAAGGGTGGAATAAAGGCGGTGAACAGCAGCAATGCCTTGGGGTTCGAGAGGGCCGACACCAGCCCTTGACGGAACAGCGACCAGCGACGGAACGGCATGGTATCGCGGCTCTCCAGGCTGACCGGCGCAGACCGCCACAGCCCGAACCCCAGCCAGATCAGGTACAGCCCGCCGAGCACTTTCAGGGCGAAAAACCAGCTGGCCGACGCCTGGATCAAGGCCCCCAAACCCAACGCGCAGAGTGTCAGCACCAGGGCAAAGCCGAGCACGCCGCCGCTGATGGTGAACAGGGCCCTGCGACTGCCGTGCAACGCGCCATGGGTCAGCACCAACAATGCGTTGGGGCCTGGCACTACGGCGATGCCGCAGCAGGTGATCAGGTAGAGCAGCCAAGTCTCGAAGGGCATGATCAGGTCCAATGCAGGTGGGTTCTGACCAGCATCTTGCGAGTGAACAAACGGCCTGAAAAGCGCATTATTCACGTCGCAGCCATTCGATTAACGAATAGAGGTAACGGCAATGCCTTCCAGCGATTTGCAGATTGATTGGCTCAAGTGTTTCGTGGCCGTGGTGGATGCCGGTTCGCTGTCGGGCGCGGCACACGAGGTCAACCGATCGCAGTCCGCCGTCAGTATGCAGATGAAAAAACTCGAAGCCGCGCTGGGGCGCCCGCTGTTGAGTCGTGGCCCGAGGCACCTGCAACTGACCGCAGACGGCCAGACCCTGCTGGGCTATGCCCGCCGTATGCTCGCACTGCACGCCGAAACCCAGGCGGCCTTTAACGGCGAGGAGTTGACTGGACTCATCCGCCTCGGCGTCGCGGAGGACTATGCGGCCAAGTACCTGACACCGGTGCTCAAGCGTTTTTCGCCGCGCTACGCCGGTGTGGACATAGAACTGACCTGCGAACAGTCGACCACCTTGATCCCGCGTGTGCGAAGCGGCGAGCTTGACCTTGCGCTGGTGTCCAGGGACTCACCCCGCAGCGGCACATTTCTGTTCAAGGAGCCCATGGTGTGGGTCGGCTCGTCCCAGTTCGAACTGTGGCGGCGGGACCCGGTGCCGATCGCGGTCTACGAAAGTGCCAGCCTGGCGCGGCGTTATGCGGTGAACTCGCTGGCCCAGCAGGGGCGCCAGTTCAAGGTGGTCTACAACAGCTCAAGCCTCGCAGGCCAAGTGGCAGCCGTTGAGGGCGGGCTGGCGATTGCCGCGATCACACAGTGCACCGTACAGGCATCATTGCAGGTGTTGAGTGACGAGCATGGCCTGGGCAACATTGCGCCCATGGAAGTTTCGATTGTGCGCAGCCGGGCCTCTCGTGGGTCAAAGGCGGTCAACAGCCTGCATGCGTTTATCATCAGTGCGCTGAGGGCTCAGGTGTAGCCATCCGCAGCGTGCCAGAGCCGTCGCATTGATCAGACTGATGATTACTATCGAACCAGTCACCTATTTGCCCACCCGACCCGCCTCCTATAATCGCCCCACTTTTCCCCGCTCTCCTCGCCTGCCTTCAGGCGACAGTCCCCCCTATGGAACCCAACACCATGCCAAACGCGAGTCAGGCCCCCAGCGGCCTTCCCGAACACAATCAACAAAGCGTCAAACAGCAGTGGCTGGCGATTCTCTCGGTCGCCGTGGGTGCCTTTGCGTTGGTGACCAGTGAGTTTCTGCCGGTGGGTGTACTCAACGACGTCGCCGCCGACCTCGGTATCAGTGCCGGCCACGCCGGGCTGATGGTGACCTTGCCCGGCATCATGGCCGCCCTCGCCGCACCGTTGCTGTCGGTGGGCATCGGCGCCATGGACCGTCGTTACCTGCTGATCGGCCTGACGCTGATCATGATCATCGCCAACTCGGTAGTGGCTTACGCCAGCGACTTCAGCCTATTGCTGTTCGGCCGGGTGCTGCTGGGTATCAGTATCGGCGGGTTCTGGGCGACAGCTATCGCGCTCAGCGGCCGCCTGGCGCCCAAGGGCGTGGGCGTTGCGAAGGCCACCTCAATCATCATGATGGGGGTGACCCTGGCCACCGTGTTGGGCGTGCCCGTAGGCACCTGGCTCAGCGGCCTGATGGGCTGGCGCATGACCTTCCTGGTGACCGCGCTGGTGGGCGTACCGGTGTTGCTGGCGCAGGTGTTCCTGCTGCCGCAGCTCAAGCCGGAAAAGGCGATTCGTGTCAGTGACCTGCCGGCGTTGTTTATCAACCCACAGGCACGGGTCGGGTTGATCGCCGTATTGCTGATCGGCCTGGCGCATTTTGCGGCGTACACCTATGTCGCGCCGTTCTTCAAACAAAGCTCCGGGTTCGACGGGCCGACCATTGGCTCGCTGTTGCTGCTCTATGGCGTGGCTGGGGTGATGGGTAATGTGTTTGCCGGTTTCGCCGCCAACCGTAGCGTGCGTCACACCTTGCTGCTGGTGGCGCTGATGATCGGCACCAGCACGGCGTTGTTCCCCTACTTCGCCACCGGCATGACCGGCGCCGCAATGCTGATCGCGCTCTGGGGCTTCGCCTTCGGCGCCTTCCCGGCGTGCGCCAGTATCTGGATGTTTGTGGTGGCGCCCAAGGATGTCGAACGCGGCATGCCGCTGTTTGTCGCGTTGTTCCAGGTGATCATTGCCTTGGGCTCGTTCTTCGGCGGGCAGATCGTCGACCAGATGGGCAGCGCGGTGCTGCTGAGCCTGGCCACGGCGCTGGTGGGCTGCGGGTTTGCGACCGTGCTGGTGCTGGGGCGTAACGTCAGCAACAGCCTGGCGGCCCAGCCCGCCTGAGCAATAACCCAGGCGACGGATTTATTTTCAAGGCTCATCGTGTATACGTGTGCAGACCCCATCGAAAATAAATCCGTCCCCGAGCCACTATGCCTGCAAGCAAACGCGAAATTACCCAGCTGGAACGCCGCCTCATTACCTCCCTCACTGAAGCCTGCGAAACCGCTAAAGCCGAAATCCCGGGCTTCGAGTGGCTGACCCATACCGTCGATTACGCCGCGTTCCCTCAAAGCCTGCGGGTGATTTGGGTGTTCGACACCCGCGCCAGCAAAGAGCAGGCGCTTGCCACCGGCGCAGACCAACGCATGCGTGAGCTGACCGCCGCTGCACTGAGCGAGGCAGAGGTGGGCAACGTGCGCCTGGACCGCTGCGTGCACTTTGACTCGCAAGAAGCCTGCAACCAACAGCACGGTGGTGATTGGCGTGTGCGACTGAGCTGATGCGGTTGGTTGTGGACCTGGTTGCGGCTGAACATTGCGCTAGAGCACACCTCCCAATCTCTGGATAATGGCGCCCTTCCCGCCTCGATACGGATATCCCGCTTTATGAAGTTGCCCGCGTCTGCCCTTCTCCTCTCCAGTGCCCTGCTGTTGCCTGCAATCGCCCACGCCGACGACGCCGCCCTGACCGACACGCTCAAGGCGTTCGCGCGTTGCGACGCGAGTTTCTTCAGCAGCCTGAACACCCACCGTGACGCCTGGCAGGCTTACGCGCCGCTCAAGCAGGAAAAAAACTTCAGCTGGATCGCAGTTAAAAACCGCGCCGACCGCAAGGCCAATTCGGTGCCGGTCAGCGCGCCGCCGATCGCCGGGTTGAAGCTGTTGACCTATAACGACGAGGTCTCCGACCTCGACGAGTTGGGGCTCTACTATTACTGGGGTTTCATTGTGGACGGCGGGATCGACGAGGTCGCCCAGCGCCTCAAGCCGCTGCTGGACCAACCCGGCTTCCTTTACAAAGGCAAACGCGGATACGCGCGCAGTGAGCTCAAGGTCGGCAACGCCTGGCAGTCAATCACACCTCAGCCGGGCAAGGCGCCAGGCATGCGGCATGTGGAGCGCGTGCTGATCATCGAGCCGGAAGGTAAGCAAGGCACGCAATCGCGGGTCAGCTGCTCGGTACAGGGCGGGGTCAACGCCGGGCTGCTGGCGCTCTTGCGCCCGGACATCGCGCCGGCTGACTACCCGCGCACCGTCGTGGAAACCAGCATCAACGATGTGGAGGTGCCGGCCGCCGTGCTCCAGCGCCTTGACTCGCGGCTGTTGCAGCCCAAATTCAAGACGCTGACCTACAGCTATCTGTCGAAGAAAGGCGATGGCAGCAAGGACAGCCCGGTGTTGGTCACGTTCACGGCAGAGGGTGGTTTGCTCAAGAAGAACGAGATGTACGGCAGCACCTTCAACGTTGATCGCCTGACACAGGCAGACCTGTTCCAGTTGAAATCGAAGATGAACGGCGTGGGCGACGGGCGCGTGCTGCGAACCCGTGAAGCCGAACTCAACGTGCCGACCACCTGGGCGCCAGGCCAGATCCTGACGGCCCAGCTGCAGATGGCTAATGTACCCGGCAAGCCCACCGACACACCGATCAACACGTCCCTGACCTGCAAGGTCGGCGAACGCTTCCCGGCGCGCCAGGTATTTGCCTCGCTGACCGGCGATGCGATCCGGCTGGCGTGCGATCAGGGCGACTACCAGACCTCGCGCGCGTTTATCGAGGACCTGGGCGTGGCCCTGACGCTGGAGTCGACGTCGAGCCAAACCCATTATGTGAATGAATACACGGCGCTGGAGGTGGTGCGCTAAGCAGCGGTCCTGTGGCGAGGGAGCTTGCTCCCGTTGGACTGCGCAGCAGGCCCGTTCTTTCTAAACAAAGAGCGGGGGCGCTTCGCGACCCAACGGGAGCAAGCTCCCTCGCCACAAGTATTGCGCGTTTATTTAGCGAACGCGTATTCCCCACCCTGCTCCACCGCCTTGCGATACGCCGGCCGCGCCTGGAACCGTTGCACCCAGGCCGCCAGGTTCGGGTAAGCCTGCAACTTGCCCTGGGCCTTGGCGATTTCGCCGATAAAACTCATCTGGATGTCCGCGCCGCTCAATTCGTCGCCCACCAGATAGGGCGTGTCCGCCAGCACGTCATTCAGGTAGCCCAGGTAGTTGGCCACTTCCGACTCGATACGCGGATGCAGTGGCGCACCCGCATCGCCCAGGCGACCGACGTAGAGGTTGAGCATCAGCGGCAGCATCGCCGAGCCTTCGGCGAAGTGCAGCCATTGCACGTATTTGTCGTAGGTCGCGGTGGCAGGGTCGGGTTGCAGGCGGCCTTCGCCATGGCGGCGAATCAGGTAGTCGATGATCGCAGCGGATTCAATCAGTACGAGCGCGCCATCTTCGATCACCGGGGATTTGCCCAGCGGGTTGATCGCCTTGAGTTCCGGCGGCGCGAGGTTGGTTTTCGGGTCGCGCTGGTAGCGCTTGATCGCGTAAGGCAGGCCGAGTTCTTCAAGCAGCCACAGGATGCGCTGCGAACGTGAGTTGTTGAGGTGGTGGACGGTGATCATGGCAAGCTCCGCTGGGCGAGAGTGGGGTGTCTAGGAGCAGACTACGCTGTCGCGCCAGAGTGCCCCAAAATAAGCGCACTGCATTCATGCCAAACCTGAGGATAACTGGCAAGCGTCCTCACCCGTTCACCATGGCCCACAACGAAGCGCCGACGCCGGTGATGCTCTCCCCCGCTATCAAGCCGGCAGCAGCGGTGATGGCAAAACGTTCGGTGATGCTCGGCCAGCGGCAGCTCACCAACCAGGTGAGGATGGCGCCGAGGGCCATCATCAGTGACACCGATGCAGGCAACACAAACGCCAGGCCCAGGGCCGCGGCGCTCGGCAGGTAGCGGGCATGCCGGGCGGGCAAAGTGCTGTCCAGGATGCCCAGCAGCACACCGGCCAGACCGGCGATGGCAATTGCCCAGCGGATGCTGGTGGACAATGAATCCAGCCCATGGATGAGGGTTTGCGCCACCGCTTTCCAGGTGGCGACCGCCGGCGCCGGCCACTCCTCGGTCAGCAGCATGCTCTGCGGATCGGGGATCAGCGCCAGGTAGGCGAATACGCCGACAATGCTGCCGATGAAAACCCCCAGGACCTGCGCGATCACCTGCTTGTGCGGCGTGGCGCCAATCGCCTTGCCCACCTTGAAGTCGTTCATCAAGTCGGTGCATTGCCCGGCCGAGCCGCCGGCGGTATTGGCGCTCATCAGATTGATCGGCACTTGCCCGGGCGCGACGATGCCAAAACTCAGTTGGGACAATTGCCCGATGGCACCAATCGGCGGAATGCCGGTGGCGCCCACCACCCGGGCGGCCACGGCGGCCAGGCAGATGGCCAGGGGGATGGTGAGCAACGCCATCCACAGGTTGATGCCGAACAACAGCGCCTGCAGGCACACCACCAACACGATCGACAGTACGAAACCCGCGGCCGGCCCGGGCTTGGGCAGGCTCCAGGTCTGCCCGCCGGCGGCCCGGGTGGCGCTGCGCAATGCCCACAAGCGAATCGCCAAGGACGCCAGAGTGGAACACACCATCAGGCTCACGCCGGGCCACAGCAGCCACTCCACCAATGCGGCGAATTGCGCGCCGCTGCTGCCGACCGGTATCGTCACCAGCTGTTGTGCCAGCAGCCACGGGCCGAGGCCGCCCCATGCCAGCAAGGCACCGAGCAGCAGGGTCAGGCCGACGCGAATGCCGATGATGCCGCCAAACCCCACCAGCAACAGTGAAGGGTCGGCGGTAAAGGTCAGGCGCTCCAGCTGGGCACTCGGCGACCAGCGTGGGATGGCCCACATAAAAGTGTCCAGCCACTTGACCAGCCCGGACAGCACTGCGGCGCCCAGCAGCACCTTCAAGCGGGTCGCGGCTTCGCGGCCGTGGTTGTAGATGTGCAGCAGGGTTTCGAGGGTGGCCATGCCCTCGGGAAATTTCAGCGCCTTGTCGTTAAGCAACGAGGGCCGCAAGTACCAGGCAATCCAGATCCCCAGGAAGCTCACCGAGAACACCCAGGCGATCATCGGCAGCGCGTCCAGTTGGTTGCCGGTCAGCAGGGTATAAGCCGGGATCGGCGCGACCAGCCCGCCGGAAATAATCGAGGCGGCGGCCGAGGCGACGGTCTGGTTGATATTGCTTTCATGCAGCGTCCACGGCAGCTGCGTGGACGAGCGTTTGGCCAGCCCTTGCCAGATCGCATAGCCCACCAGCAAGGCAATGATCGACATATTGAATGACCAACCAATCTTCAACCCGGCGTACACATTCGAGGGCGTCAGCAAGATGCCGAGCACCGTCCCGGTGATCACGGCGCGCAGGCTGAGTTCGCGTTCGACAGGGCCGTACTGGGGCAGCGTTGGCGAGGTTGAAAGCATGCGGATTCCTTTCGGCAAGGGAACAGGGCGACCTAACAAGTGAGCCCCGCAGGCGCCGAAGGTTCAGCCAACCGTTGCGCGCAAGCCTCCTCGCAAAACAGGGATTGCCGAGATTCAAATACAGTCATACGATGACTGACCACAATCATAAAAATAAAGGATCTCTCGTGAGTAAACCCCTTCTCATGGCCGCCGCCGTTGTCTGCGGCCTCAGTGTGCAGGCCCATGCGGCCACCTTTGCGTACATCTCCAGCCCCGGTGACGGCCTGATATCCCAATACCGCCTGGATGAAAGCAACGGTGCGCTAAGCCTGGTCAACCAAGTGACGGCTGGCGATCAGGTCAACCCGATGGCTCTGAGCCCCGACGGTAAAACCTTGTTTGCGGCGTTGCGGGTCAAGCCGTTTCAGGTCCAGGCGTTCAGCATTGACCCGGCGAGCGGGCGTTTAACGCCGCAGTCCAAGGCGCCGCTGGCCGAAAGCATGGCCTACCTGGCCACTGACCGCGCCGGGCGTTATTTGCTCGCCGCCTCCTACGGAGCCGATACCCTCAGCGTGCAGCCCATCGGCAAAGCCGACCCGGTTCACACCTACAAAACCGGGCCGCACGCCCACTCGCTGCGTACCGACCCCAGCAACCGTTTTGCCTACGCGGGCAACCTGGGCAATGACCATGTACTGCAATACCGTTTCGACCCCAACACCGGCGCACTCACGCCGATCGGCAGTGGGTACGTGAGCCTGCCGGCCAATACAGGGCCTCGGCATTTGGCGTTTTCGGCCAACGGCAAATTCCTGTATGTGGTCGGCGAAATGAGCGGCACCGTCACCGCATTCTCCATCGACGGCAGCACCGGCGCGCTGACACAGATCGGCGTGGCGAATGGCATCCCCGAGCGTTTGAAACTGGCCCACGGTGAAGTGCGGGATGCGCGCAACAATGACTTGAAGGACGACCCCACCCCACGTATCTGGGCGGCGGACCTGCGCTTGTCACCGGATGGCAAACTGCTGCTGATGAGTGAGCGCACCAGCAATTCGGTGTCGGCATTTGCGGTGGATACGGCCACCGGCGGCCTGCGTTTTCTCGACAACTACCCGGTCGCAGAGCAGCAGCCGCGCAATATCGCCTTTTCGCCCAACGGGCGCTGGTTGCTGGTAACTGGCGAGAAAAGCGACAAGGTGGGTGCCTATGCGGTGAGCGCTGCGGGGGCTTTGAAGCGTGTGGGGGAAGCGGCGTCGGGCAAGGGTGCGCTGTGGATTGAAATGCTGCAGACCTCGGCGGCGAAGTAACCCGAACTTAATTGTGGGAGGGGGCTTGCACCCGATAGCGGTGTGTCAGTCAGCGGGTGTGTGGCTGGCATACCGCATTCGCGGGCAAGCCCCCTCCCACAGGGGGCTTTAGCACGCTTGCGAGGGGGGTGGTTCAGTCAGCTCATCTGTGGCTGACACTCCGCTATCGGGAGCAAGCCCCCCCCACATTGAATGCGCGTTCAGGCCAGGCGGAAGCGTGCGGTGTTGTCACTCAGCGCCTGGCTGCCCTTGCTCAGGGTATCGGCCGCACGGTTGACCGCACGCGCGCCTTCCAGCAAGCGCCCTGCGGCTTGGTCAACTTGCTGGATATTGCCGCTCACCTCATCCGCCGTCGCCGCTTGCTCTTCTACCGCCGCGGCGATTTGCGCCAGGGTATCGGTGACGTTCTGCACCGCACCGGCGATCTCGCCCAGGCGCGTGCCCAACCCGGTGACCGATTCGGCATCGGTCAATGCCTGCTCGCATGCGGCGCCCATCAGGGTCACCGCCTGGCTCACCGTGGCGCGCAAGCTGTCCACCGTGCCGGCGATTTGCGCCGTCGACGCCTGGGTGCGTTGCGACAGGCTGCGCACTTCGTCGGCCACCACCGCAAAGCCCCTGCCCTGCTCACCGGCGCGTGCGGCCTCGATGGCGGCGTTGAGCGCCAGCAGGTTGGTCTGCTCGGCGATACCACGAATGGTGTCGACCACCGATTGAATCTGCTGCCCCTGCTGGCTGACTTGCTCCAGCGCATCAGCGGTGTCGGTCAGGCGCTGGTTGAGCTGCTGGATACTGGCCGTGGTGCGCTGGCTGTCACGGCTGCTGTCTTGCGCAATGCGCCGGGTCTGCTGGGCGCTGCCCGAGGCTTGCTCGCAACTTCTGGCCACGCCCATAGACGTAGCGGCCAATTGCGTGGCAGCCGCGGCGATCTGGCTGATTTGCTGTTGCTGGTCTTCGACCTCGGTGAGGGTGCTGCCCGATTGCGTATTCAGGGTAAGCACCGCCGAGCCAAGCTGCTGGGTTTCGTGATTGACCCCGAGCAGGCTGGTGCGCAACTGCACCACCGCAACATTGAGCGCGGTGCTGATGGCGGCGAGTTCGTCGCGCCCTTCCACAGCCACTTCCACGCACAGGTTGCCGTCCCGCAGCGACTCGGCCAGTGTGGTGATACCGCTGGCACTGCGCCGAATCGAAGCTTGCAGACAGATGAACAAGTACAGCGCCGCCAACGCCAACAGGCTGAAGGTGGCCGCGACCGGAACGAATTTTTGCAGCGAACGGTCGCGGTAGTAACCCAGGCGCGCATCCAGCGAAACCAGCGACTGGTTACGCAGCGCGCCCAGGCTCTCGAGCATGGCGTCGACACTGCGCTCAAAGCTGGTTGTATCGAGCTTGATGGTGCCACCAAACACGCCGTCGTCGAGCACTTTGAGTTCGTTATCCAGCAGTTGCAGGCTGTTGTCATACTGCGCGGTCCAGGGCTCCAGGCCAGCGTATTGCTTGGCTTTGAGCGAGGCTGCGGCCTTGATCAACTGGTCACGTGCATCGCCGATACGGCCGCGCAGGTCACGCATCTGCAAGCGGCTTTGCAGGGTGAACTGCCCCGACGCGATAGACGACTGGCCGACGCTGGCCATGCGGCCAATACGTTCGATCAGGTCAGGCGTGTGCTGGGTCGAAATCTGCATCAGCAGATAGGTTTCCAGCCAGGGGTCGAGGATCAGCCCGGCGTCCAGGGTGATCTGCTCGCGCAGGGTTTGCATCGCGGTCAGGGCCGAGGTGAAACGGTCATAGCCGTCCGGCCACCAGCCAACGGTGCGCAGGGACTGGGAGTCCATGCCCTTGACCGTGGCCTGCAACGCCTCGAAGCGGGCCAGGGTTTCGGCGCTGGCGTTGCGGGCTTTCAGCGACTCACCCAGCGCTTGCAGGCTTTGCAGGATCAGCGGGAAATTCGCATCCACCTTGTCCATCGCCGCCTTTGCCGCCGGCGTCGGGGCGTGCAGGATATCCGCCGCCTTCCACCGCGCTGCGAGGTTGCGCTGGGCGGTCAACTGGCCATCCAGCGCGTCCAGGGCCAACAGTTGGCGCACGCCGGACTGCTCGCTGGAAATCACGGTTAATTTGTCGCGATAGTCCGACCCGATCATCCAGAGGCTGCCGGCCAGGGGCAGCATGAACAGGAAAAACAGGATCTGAAACTTGCGTGCAAAGCCGAAACGCCCGAGCAGGCGGATACCGGGTGATAAAAGGCTGTGCATTTAGACGACTCCCCAAAACTACCCACCACAGTGCAGCGGTGGGCGAAACCTTGAAACGACTAACGGCAAAGTGCCATGTCATTGATTGGGAAGGCCCAAGCAAGATACGGGCCGTTGGTAACGTGCCCCGGAATACGCGGTGCGGCGACCCATGGTGAGCGTGGCGTGCGCGAAAATGGGGCAAAAGCACTCAGGATCGAGGCCACATCTGTAACCGTTAACGCAGGGGATTGAGCCAGTGACACAAATGCCCTACCGCCAATCTATTTGGCCAACATGTACTGACTGAAATTATTGATGTGATCATCCATATTATCCTCAAGCATCATCCGGTACTGGTCACAGAAATACTTCAGCATCGCCTCCCGCGCCGCGGCCATTTCCGCGCCGGACTTGAAGTTGCGTGCGCTGGCCCAGGCATTGAAACGGGTAGTGCCGAACATCATGGAGGCGCTGACCTCGCCGAGGTTTTCATGAGCCTTGAGCTGCTCGTTCGACAGCTCGATATGCGCGTCTGCGCGGTCATAGAAGGATTGGTCGGTGACGTCTGCCATGGGGCTTCCTTGGTTATCACTGATTGAATGAAGTGCTATCAAGCCAGCAGCGCGGTAATCCACCGGGCCTGCTGGGCGATCTCGTGCATCTTGTGCTCGGGCACTGCCTGGCGTGCGTGTGCCAGGCTGGCCAGGGTTTTCTGCTTCTGGCGCAGCATGCGCTGCCACTTGGCCACGAACACCGGGCTGCGCGCCTGCATTTGCAGGGGCCCGAAATATAACTGTTCGACGCTGTAGGCCACCGGCTCGGCGCATTCGGCAACGATGATTTCGTAGTAAAAGCGGTTTTCCTGCAGCAACTCTTCACGCAGGATCCGGTAGCCGTTATCCATCAGCCATTGGCGCAGCGGTTGCTCGCCGCCATTGGGTTGCAGGATCAGGCGTTCCTCGCCGCTCAGGTGCGCCTTGCCGCTTTCGAGGATGTCGCGGATGGTCTCGCCACCCATCCCGCAGAGGCTGATCGCGGTCACCCGGTCTGCCGGGTTGATCGCCGCCAAGCCATCGGCCAGGCGCACGCTGATGTGTTGTTCCAGGCCATTGTCACGCACGGTGCGTTCGGCCGCGTGAAAGGGCGTGGTCGCCACCTCCCCGGCCACCGCTGCCGAAATCACGCCACGGCGCATCAACGCCACCGGCAGGTAGCCGTGGTCCGAGCCGATATCGGCCAGGCGTGCACCGAGGGGCACATTGGCCGCCACACGCTCCAGGCGTGCGGATAAAGTGTGTTCGTTCAACTGCAGTTCCTTACTATCACCCAGCTACGTTACCCCCAACTACGCACCCGAAAAACGATCGCGGCTGTTGGTCAAGTGCAGGACCATTGCGGCGCGGGCGGCGTCCGGGTCCTGGCGTTTGATCGCATTGAAAATCGCCTCATGCTCCAGGTTCGCCAATTGCCCCAACTTGGCAAAGTCGGCCCCCCCACGCTCGGCGCCCTTGACCTGGGTGCGCGGGATCATCGCATTGCCCAGGTGCAGCATGATTTCGGTAAAGAACGTATTACCGGTAGCCTCGGCGATCAACTGGTGAAAGCGTTTGTCCTCTTCCACGCAACTGTCGTTGTTGGCCAGCGAAGCCTGGTAGTCATCCAGCGCCTGGCGCATGCGCGCCAATTGCTCCTCGCTCCTGCGCAACGCGGCCAGGGCCACAGCTTGCACCTCCAGGCCCAGGCGCAGTTCAAGCATGTTGCGCACACTGGCGACGGTGTCCACATGCAAGCGCAAGCCCTGGGCATGTTGCTCCAGCACAAAGGTGCCGATGCCGTGACGCGTCTCCACCAGCCCCGACGCCTGCAACTTGGAGATGGCCTCGCGCACCACCGTGCGGCTCACACCGTGCTCAAGCACGATGGTGGATTCCGACGGCAGCTTTTCGCCGGGTTTGAGCTGCCCGAGCAGGATGCGCCGGGTCAACGCGTCGACCACACCTTGGGCCAGGTTATTGGAGCGTCTACGGACAACAGGTCCGTTTTCAATAGGCATCACATAGGGTCCATGAAGCTTGGCTGGAGGCAGATTAACACCGCGCCCCGCCTGGCGCTGCCTGGATTGATAAAAAGCTCAACTTGTATGACAACCAACCTTATCGACCTATCCCGCCAATATCTTCCCGCTCGGAACACGCAAGCCTTTGCGCGCCTAAACCTCGGTCAATCATTCGATAAAAACCCGTATTTACTGGTCAAATAACCATTACAGCGGATCAACCTTCGGCCTTATAAGCATAAAAACATCACACACCGCATTGCGGAATCCAAAAAACCACTTGTATGATGTCTATCAACAAAACACGCAAACCCGCATAAAAATAATCAGGGGGAGTTTTGAATTGTGAACAATTCAAGCCATGCATCTGCCGCACCAGAAAGTGACTCGGTCCTCGCGCGCGCCGTGAGCAAAGTGAAGAGCCACGTGCTCCCACTGTTCGTGATCATGTTCATCCTCAACTACATCGACCGGGTCAATATCGGCTTTGTGCGCACGCACATGGAGCACGACCTGGGCATCGGCGCCGCCGCCTACGGGTTCGGCGCCGGGCTGTTCTTCATCGGTTACGCCCTCTTCGAAGTGCCCTCCAACATGCTGCTGCAAAAGGTCGGCGCGCGTATCTGGCTGACCCGCATCATGTTTACCTGGGGCATCGTCGCCACGCTGATGGCGTTTATCCAGAACGAAACCCACTTCTACATCCTGCGCTTTCTGCTGGGCGTGGCCGAAGCCGGCTTTTTCCCGGGAGTGATCTACTACTTCACGCGCTGGCTGCCCGGCGTTGAGCGCGGCAAAGCCATCGCCATCTTTCTCAGTGGCTCGGCGATTGCGTCATTGATTTCCGGCCCGCTCTCGGGGGCGCTGTTGCAGATCGAAGGGTTCGGCTTCCACGGCTGGCAGTGGATGTTCGCCATCGAAGGCTTGGCCTCCGTGGCGCTGGGGTTCTTTGTGTGGTTCTGGCTGGACTCCAAACCCCACGACGCCAAATGGATGACCCGCGAAGAACAGGACGCGCTCGTCGGCGCCATCGACCAGGAACAGCGCGAGCGTGAAGCGCTGACCACGGTCAAACCGACCCTTGGCAAGTTGCTCAAGGACCGTCAGATCCTGCTGTTCTGCGCCTTGTATTTCTGCATCCAACTGACGATTTACGCGGCCACCTTCTGGCTGCCGAGCATCATCAAGAAGATGGGCGAACTGAGCGACGTACAAGTCGGTTTCTTCAACTCGATCCCGTGGCTGATCTCGATCATCGCCATGTACACCTTCGCGGCGCTGTCGGGCAAATTCAAGTTCCAACAGGCGTGGGTCGCGGCCGCTCTGTTGATTGCCGCGGCCGGCATGTTCATGTCCACCACCGGCGGGCCGATCTTTGCCTTTGTAGCAATCTGCTTTGCGGCCATTGGTTTCAAGTCGGCGTCTTCGTTGTTCTGGCCGATCCCCCAGGGCTACCTGGATGTGCGGATCGCCGCTGCCGTGATCGCGCTGATCAACTCCATCGGCAACCTCGGCGGCTTCGTCGCGCCGACCACGTTCGGCTTCCTGGAACAGACCACCGGTTCGATCCAGGGCGGCCTCTATGGCCTGGCCGGCACGTCGGTACTCGCGGCGATCCTGGTGTTCTTTGCCAAAACCTCGCCTTCGGCCGTGTTGAGCTCGCCAGGCGCAGCGCCAACGGGCGCCGCCATCAGCAAACCTCTTTAAGCCTATTCAGGAACCTGCCATGAATACCCCAGTAGTCACCCACTTCCAGGTCATCCCCGTCGCCGGCCACGACAGCATGCTGCTCAACCTCAGCGGCGCCCACGGCCCCTACTTCACGCGCAATATCGTGATTCTCAAAGACAGCAGCGGCCACACCGGCGTAGGCGAAGTGCCTGGCGGCGAGCGCATCCGCGAAACCCTGGAAGACGCCCGCAGCCTGGTAATCGGCCAACCGATCGGCCAGTACCAGCGCATCCTCAACCAGATGCGCAGCACCTTTGCCTCAAGGGACGCCGCCGGGCGCGGCCTGCAAACCTTTGACCTGCGCATTACCATCCACGCCGTCACCGCCATGGAAGCCGCGCTGCTCGACCTGCTGGGCCAGTTCCTCGAAGTGCCGGTAGCCGCCTTGCTCGGCGAAGGGCAGCAACGCGACGCGGTCAAAATGCTGGGCTACCTGTTTTACGTCGGCGACCGCACGGCCACCGACCTGGCCTACCGCAACGAGGCCGACGCGGATGACGACTGGTTCCGCCTGCGCCATGAAACAGCCCTGACCAGCGAGGCCGTGGTACGCCTGGCCGAAGCCGCCAAGGCCAGGTACGGCTTCAACGACTTCAAGCTCAAGGGCGGAGTATTAAGTGGCGATGCGGAAATCGAAGCCGTCACCGCGCTGGCCGAACGCTTCCCGGATGCGCGCATCACCCTCGACCCGAACGGCGCCTGGTCGTTGAAAGAAGCCATCCGCCTGTGCCGCGACCAGCACCACGTACTGGCCTACGCCGAAGACCCCTGCGGCGCGGAAAACGGCTACTCGGGCCGCGAAGTCATGGCCGAATTCCGCCGTGCCACGGGCCTGAAAACCGCCACCAACATGATCGCCACCGACTGGCGCGAAATGGGCCACGCGATCCAGTTGCAATCGGTGGATATCCCGCTGGCCGACCCGCACTTCTGGACGATGCAAGGCTCGGTACGCGTCGCGCAGATGTGCAACGACTGGGGCCTGACCTGGGGCTCGCACTCCAACAACCACTTCGATATTTCCCTGGCGATGTTCACCCAAGTGGCCGCCGCCGCACCGGGCGACATCACCGCCATCGACACCCACTGGATCTGGCAGGACGGCCAGCGCCTGACCAAGGAGCCCCTGAAGATCGAAGGCGGTTACGTCAAGGTCCCGGCCAAGCCTGGCCTTGGGGTAGAGATCGACATGGACGCGGTGGCCAAGGCCCACGAAGTCTACAAAGGCATGGGCCTCGGCGCGCGGGATGACAGCGTGGCGATGCAGTTTTTGATTCCGGGGTGGAGCTTCAACAACAAGCAGCCTTGCCTGGTGCGTTGAGGTCTCAAAACCACGAGATAATGTGGGCGCCGGCAAGCCAGCGCCCACATGTGATCTGCGTTATTTCGCAGAGTGTGTCTGCTTGATGGGCTGCACAGTCAGCTCCACGCCCAACGCCAGCATCAGCTTCTGGATCGTCTCATAGCGCGTTTTCGAGCCGCCCTTCAGGGTTTTATACAGACTCTCGCGGTTCACCCCCGCCGCCTCAGCCACCTTGTTCACGCCCTGCGCCTTGGCGACCTCGGCAAGCGCTTTCATGAGGACCTGCGGGTCTTGCGATTTCATGCTTTGCGCAAGGTAGGCGCTGATGGTCTCAGGGCTGTCGAGAAAGCGCGAAGCCTCATAGACGCGGGTGCCGGATGTATCAAGGTCGAGGATCGGCATGTCCTCGGGTTTGAATTTCGATTCGCTCATTTCATTGACCTCTCAGGGCATCGAGGATCTCTTTTGCCCGCTTGATTCCTCTATTCTGGTCGGTTTTATCACTGCCCCACAGCATCAGGTAAGCGGTGATACCCGTGCGTACAAAGTAAATCCTGTAGCCGGGCCCGACAAAAACACGCATTTCACTCAGGCCGTGGCCAACGGGCTCGCAATCGCCAAAATTGTTGTCCTCGGCGCGGTCCAGGCGCGTCAGAATTGCGGTTTTTCCCCAAACATCCCTCATACCATCGAGCCATGTATCAAACTCTGGCGTCCTGCCGATCAAGTTGGTCACAGATTCACATGTAGCCTACTGGCTACTCCTTGCCGATGCTAGTGATTTTTTGGTTCCGATGAAAGCCGGAATAAAAAACCCTAGCCCAGCCCCCGCACCATCAGCCGATCAATACTATGAGTGCTTGTTTCCCCGGCGTTTATAGCGCCCGATCAAATAACGGCGTCACGTCATAGCGCTGTTTGAGCATCTGCGCATCCACCAGAAAATCCGCCGTGGCCTGCGCCTCGCTGACAATCGTCGGCGAGATAGGCAGCACCTTGATCGCATCGCGCTTGAACCACACCTTGGCGATTTCCGGGGCGGACTGGTTGGCCTTGGACCATGCCTGGGCGTACTCATCAACGTGCGTGTTGCTCCACACCCGGGCCCGGGTGAGGCGTGCGATGAAGTCTTTGATGATCGCGCTTTTCTGCGCCAGGGCCGGTTCATACGCGACGATATAGGTCGGGGCGCTCATCAAGCCCTTGGCGTTGCGGATCAAAGTGCTGCCCTCTTTCTCCTGCAGCGACACATAGGGTTCCCAAGTGCCGAACGCGTCGATGTCGCCCTGGGTCAGCGCCAGGCTCGCCTCCGCCGGTAGCAGGAATTTGAAGTTGACACTGCTGCGCGGCACACCGGCTTCATCCAGCGCCTTGTACGCCAGTTGCTGGCTCCACGAGCCGTTCCAGATCGCGACGGTTTTGCCTTTGAGGTCGGCCACCGAATGAATGCCCTTGCGCGCCACAATGCCCACGCCATCGAGGCTGGTCTGGGTACTGGCGACCACCTTCACCGGCGCGCCGTTGGCCGCCAGGCTGATCACCGGCGTGTCGCCAACAATGCCCACGTCCAGCGCACCGCTGGCCACCGCCGAGGCTACCGGGGAGCCAGTATTGAAGCGCTTGAAGTCGATCTTGTAGGGCAGGTCTTTCAACTCGCCCGACAGCTCCAGCACGATGCGATTAGAGAAAAACTGGTCGCCCACGGTCAGGGTCAAGGGCTCTGCCGCCCATACCGTGGAGCCGTGCAGCGTGAGAGAGGCCAGGCCCAGCAGGGCGAGCAGGTTTCGACGATTGATCATGAAAGGAATCCACACAGTTAATGGCTGACTCAACCATCTGTGGGCATACAGTCTGGTGATGAGAAAAGGGTTTTGAGGTCGCCTGAGCGTGGCGCACGTAGAAGCTAACGCAATAAAAGCGCGGGGTTTAATACTGTTGTGCACTATCCATAGAACCCGCTTGCAGCTCGATAGCTATTTTTCGTATTAAAAACTCGACGGCCGCTGAGTTAGGGTGGCGTCACCAGACCACTGGACCCCAGCACCTGAACCACTCTCTGCAAGGTCCATTGCATGTCGACTCCCACTTTGAATATCTGGGGCTGCGCGCCCTCCGCCCGCTACGAACAACTGGCTGCGCCGTTTCGCCCACTGTTTACGCAAATCCTCGCGCAAGCGGCCGAGAATGATCAGACACGCGCCAGCCTCGCGAGCGTTATCCAGCAACTGAACGCCCTGGGGCTGCCGCGCTGGCGCCTGCCGCAAAGCTATGGCGGCCACGGCGCCAGCCTGGTGGAACTGCTCACCTTGCTCACCGAACTGTCCGCCGCCGACTCCAACATCACCCAAGCCCTGCGCGGGCATTTCGGCTTTTGCGAAGACTTGCTCAGCGCCAAGGATCGCGACTGGCGCACTACTTGGCTGGAACGCCTCGGCCAGGGCGCCCTGCTCTCCCCCGGCAGCACCGAAGTCGGCAACCAGACCCGCGGTGACTTCGAAACCCGCCTGCACCGCGACGCCGTCGGCGCCTTGCGCATCACTGGCAGAAAGTTCTACACCACCGGTGCGCTCTACAGCGACCTGATCAATACGATCGCCACCGGGGAAGACGGCACGCTCTACAGCGTGGTCGTTGACCTCAAGGCCCCCGGCGTGCAAATCGTCGACGACTGGAACGGCTTCGGCCAACGCCTCACCGCCAGCGGCACCTGTATCTTCGACAATGCGCCGGTGGTGGACGACGATGCGCGCCCCACCCAACAGCGCTTTGGCCACGGGCAATCGTTCTTCCAGCTCTACCACCTCAGCACCCTCGCCGGCATCGCCCGCCGTGCAGCCCTCAGTGGCGCCGAAGAACTCAGCCGGCGCGCCCGCACCTTCACCACCGGCAACGCCGACACCGCCGCTCAGGACGTGCAATTGCTGCAAGTTATCGGCGAGGTCGCAAGCCACGCCTATGCCGCCCAGGCCATCGCCCAGCAGGCGGCGCAGCGCCTGGAACAGACTGCGCAACATGTGATCGCCCATGATCAGCCGTTGCACGATGACGACCCGCAGGTTGCGCTGGCGGAGCTGGAGGTGTGTTTGGCGGTGAACCCAGTGGTGGACGCAACACTGGCGGCGACCACCGCCTTGTTCGACGCACTCGGGGCCAGTGCCACCGCGAGCAATAAGGCGCTGGACCGGTTGTGGCGCAATGCGCGCACGTTGGCCAACCACAACCCGCGGGTTTACAAGTCGCGGATCGTAGGCAATTACCTGGTGAATGGAATGCTGCCGCCTGCGCAATGGCGGTTGGGTGTGGCCAACGCTTGATAAAACAACACAGGCCACAAAGTGGGAGGGGGCTTGCTCCCGATAGCAGACTGTCAGTCGACACATGAGGTGGCTGACCCACCGCTATCGGGAGCCCCCTCCCACAGTTGGCTCTGTTTACTGGCTCACAAACGCCAGCACCCTTTCCAGCATTCGATCGCAAGCATCCAGTTGCTCCAGGCTGATAAATTCATCCGGCTTATGCCCCTGCTCCATGCTGCCCGGCCCGCACACCACGGTGGGAATACCCGCCTGATCAAACAGCCCGCCCTCAGTCCCGAAGGCTACAGTGCCGTAATCCTGCGAGCCGCAAAACTGCGCAACCCACTCAGCCGCCTGGCTTTGCAGCGAAGTGGCCAGGCCCGGGTAGCTGGACAACTCGCTGATACTGATCGCCGATTGCGCACTCACCGCCTGCATCGCCGGCAGCAGGTTGTGCTCGGCGTAGCGGCGTAATTGCTGCACCACCTGCCAGGGGTCCTGAGCCGGCAGCGAGCGCACTTCAAAATCAAAGGTGCAATTTTGCGGCACGATATTCAGCGCCTTGCCGCCGCTGATCAGGCCGGTCTGCACCGTGGAAAACGGCGGATCAAAACGCGGGTCGAGCTGGTGCGGCGCCTTGAGTGTGTCACCGAGCCGCACCAGCTCGCCGACCAGGCGCGCCGCATATTCGATGGCATTCACCCCCGAAGGCGCATAGGCCGAGTGGCACGCGGCGCCCTGCACTTCACAGCGCATCGCCAGTTTGCCTTTGTGGCCGAGCACCGGTTTCAGCTCGGTGGGCTCGCCGATCACGCACAACAGCGGCTTGACCGGCTGCCCACGGAACCGCTCGATCAGCGAGCGCACACCCAGGCAACCGACCTCTTCGTCATACGACAGCGCGATGTGCACCGGCATGCGTAACGGCGCCGCCACCAACGCCGGCACGCAGGCCAGCACGCAGGCGATATAGCCCTTCATGTCGGCCGTGCCACGCCCGTACAGCTTGCCGTGTTTTTCCGTCAGTTCGAACGGCGCCACGCTCCAGCGCTGGCCGTCCACCGGCACCACATCGGTGTGCCCGGACAACACAATCCCTGCCACCTGCGCCGGGCCGATGGTCGCCAGCAGGTTGGCCTTGCTTTTGTGCTCGTTGTACACCAGCTCGCAGACCACGCCGTGATCCTGCAGATAGGTGCGTACAAAATCGACCAGGGCCAGGTTGGATTCACGGCTGGTGGTGTCGAAGCGCACCAGTTGCGCCAGCAGCTCGCGGCTTGTGCTCACCGGTCATCTCCCGGCACCGCATAACCCGGTGCGATCTGCGGGTTGATGGCGCGGTCGATGTAGTCCTGCAATTGCCCGCGATACGCCTGCCAGAGTTGGTCGAGGGTGCCGATCGGGTCTTCATCCGCCCAATCCACGCGCAGATTGACGATCGGCCACAACAGCTCATCGACCACCACCAGCGCCGCCGAATGCACCGGCCCCGCCTCTCCGCCAGCCGCCACGCCGGCGTGCATTGCGGCAAGCAGGCGGTCGGCAAGATGCCCCGAAGCCTGTTCAAAAGCCGCCACCATGGCCTCGATCACGTCGGGGCTGGCCAACATGTTCCCCGCCGCCACGCATTGCTCGCCACTCACCGCGTTATGAATGCCCAGGGTCTGCGCGCCGCTGAAATGCGCGGTGCGGCCCTGACTATCAATCACCGTCACTTGGCGATATTGGCTGTGCTCCTGTTTAACCAACGTCGCCAGCGCCTCACTCGGCGCCATGCCTTGGGCCAACAAATCCAGGATCTGCGGCCCCAGGCTCGGCAAGGTGATGTTCTGCGACGCCACCGCCCCCACACCGGGGCGTAACCACGGGCAACGGGCGCCCACGGCAATGCTCGACGAGCTGATCGCAATACCCAACTGGCCAGTCTCGGCACACCGGGCGACAACGGAAAATGTCATAAAAACGCCCTCAATCGAGCACCGAAGGGTCGGCGTCAATCATCAACTGCTTCATCTCTTCAAAATGCCGGCGCGAGAAATCTGCGATGCCCTCCCAGCCCCGTGCGGTTTTCTCCGCGACTTCATCAGACAACACGCGCAGCGGCTGCCCGGTGGACCAGGCCGTCACCAGGATCTGGCACGAGCGCTCCAGGGTCCAGATATCGTCAAAGGCTTCACCGACAGAGGTCGCCGTCACCATCACGCCATGGTTGCCCATCAGCAGGCGGCTCTTGCCGTCGAGCAAGCCGGCCAGGCGTTCGCCTTCGGCCTCGGTGTCGGCCATGCCGCCGTACAACTCGTCCACGGCCACTCGGTTGAAATAGCGTGCGGTGTTCTGGTCAATCGGCGGGATATGCGGGTTGGCCAGGCACGCCACCGCCGTGGTGTAGACCGGGTGCAAATGCAGCACGGCGCGGGTGTGCGGCAGCAGCCGGTGGATCTGCCCGTGGATCGCCCAGGCGGTGGCGTCGACATTCGGGTGGTCGGCGCAGGCCGCGTCGTCCGCGTTCAGCAGCAACAGGTCACTGGCACGAATGCGCGAAAAGTGCTTCCACTTGGGGTTGAGCAAAAACTGTTTGCCATCCTCCGACACGGCAGCGCTGAAGTGGTTGGCCACCGCTTCATGCATGCCCAGGTGGGCAATGATGCGAAAGGTCGCCGCCAGGTCGATGCGCGTCTGTTCTTCGTGGGTTAACGCCATGAATCGGTCTCCGCAAGGCGCGACCGCAGGGCTGCGGTCGCGCAATAGGCTTACTTGGGCATCAGCGCCGCGATATCGGCATCGGTCGGTGCTTCAAAGTTGTACTTCTTGAGCAACGCGGCGTACTCAGGCGTGGCGCGGTATTTTTCCAGCCCGTCGAGCAAGGCTTTTTTCACCGTGTCATTACCCTTCTTCACACCAAAACCGTTCAGTACCGGGTAGATCAACGTGTCGGAAGAAATCACCACGCGGCTGCCCAGCTTGTCGACCACGCCTCGGGCCACGGCGGCGTCAGTGATCTGCGCTTCAACCGCGTGAGCCAGCAGGGCCTGGGTGGTTTGCGGGTCGGTGCTGTATTCGCTGATCGCAATCGGCTTCAAGCCTTTGGCCACGCAGTACTCAGCCGACAATTTGTTCATCTGCGCCAGCCACGAGGTGGCGCCCATCGAGCCGATCTTGTGGCCGCAGAACTCTTCCGGGGTCTTGGGCTGGAAGGCGCTGTCCTTGAGGGTGAGGATCGACTCACCACTTTTCAGGTAGGGGATCATGTCGATGACTTTGACCCGCTCCGCCGTGATGTACATCGACGAATTGGTCACATCGAAACGCCCGGCTTGCAGGCCGGTGATCAGGTTGGGAAACCGCGTGTCGAGGGTCTCGACCTTGCGACCCATGACCTTGCCCAGGCCGTCCATGAACTCGATGTCAAAGCCCGCCGGCTGGTTGTTATCCATGTATTCATAAGGGAAAAACGTCACATCGGAACCGGCGATGATTTTACCCTCCTGCTGGAACGCCGAAGCGGCCAACGAGGTCATCGCAACCGCTGCGCCCAGCAGGCACACGGCAAGGGTACGAACACTTTTTTGAGACGCTTTCATGGTCATTACCTGCAAGGTGTTTAAGGGGGTTAGGCAGTGGTGGAATCTTGTCCGGCCTGTTGCACGAAGAAAGAGGCGCCACGCGGTTTCTGCGGCAAGCGCATATGGTTATCCGTGGAACGCACCAAGCCGCTTTCTTCACCGGCCACCAGCAGGCCGGCATGTGCACTGGGCAAAGGGTTTTCGCCGAATGGCAGCGCGTCTTCAGCGGCGTAAACGCTGATGAAGAGAGTGCGCGGGAGTTCGGTCTCGTTAGGGCTGGAAGCATGCAGAAGCCGGGTGTGCATAAAGCACACGGAACCGGCCGGCCCATAGCAGGCCACCGGATGCCGGCAGTGTTCTTCAACCACCGCATCGTCCACCGAGCCGGTGAAGCGCTGGTTCTGCCAGTGCGACCACAGCGGGCCTTTATGGCTGCCAGGGATCACGTTCAGCGGGCCGTTTTCCGGCGTCACTTCGCTGACCATCAGCAAGGCGGTGACGATGTCGTCATTGCTGTGAGGCGTGAACAGGAAGTCCTGGTGCCATTTCACCTGGGTCGCGGTGTGCGGCAGTTTCGAGTTGATCTTGCTGTGGTGAAAACGCGTGCCGCCGGCGCCGATCAACTGCGCGCAAATCGCCGCCATGCGCGAATGCAACGCCACACGCTCATACACCGGGGAAATCTCGGTGGGCGAACTGACTCGGCGCAGCGACGGGTGATCGGCGCGGTGATCGCCCTCCAGGTCAAAGCGCTCGCGGCCATCTGCGGTGGCGCCCCAGCCCCGATCGTGACTGCGACTTTCTTCTACCCACTGGTCGAAGTCGTGCTGCAGCGCGGCCACTTCATCCGCCGACAGCACGCCTTCTACCACCAGGAATCCGTCGCGCTGGAATTGTTCGATTTGAGCTTGCTCGATCATTTTAGTGTGTCCTGAACGTTAACGAGATCACGCCAACGAGACGTCCTTGAGGAACGCCTCCACGCGTGGGTTATGGCCGCTGCGCAGCGCGCCCGGCGTGTCGTCGCAGACCACCCGGCCCTTCTCCATGAACACGATGCGGTCGGAGACCTTGAAGGCGAAGTTCATCTCGTGGGTGACGATCACCATGGTGATGCCCTCCTCGGCCAGGGCTTCGATGACCTGCAGCACTTCGTTGACTTTTTCCGGGTCGAGCGCCGAGGTGGGCTCGTCGAACAGCATGATTTGCGGGCGCATCATCAAGGCGCGGGCGATGGCCACGCGTTGCTGTTGGCCACCGGACAGCTGGTGCGGGTACTTCCAGGCGTGGTCGAGCATGCCGACCTTGTGCAGCAACGCGTAAGCCTGTTGCTTGAGCTCGGATGCAGCCCCCAGGCGATGGTATTTGGGCGCCATCAGCAGGTTGTCGAGCACGCTCAAATGCGGGAACAGGTTGAAGCTCTGGAACACCATGCCGATGTTCAGGCGATGCTCGGCGTGCTCGATGTACTGGGGCTTCTGCGCGCCGACCTTGCTCAAGTGAATAAACGGCTGACCGTTGATATGGATCTCGCCGTTATCCAGTTGCTCAAGGCCGTTGAGCAGGCGGATCAGCGTGGTTTTGCCCGAGCCGGACGGCCCGATCACCGACACCACTTCACCCGGCTGGATCTGCAGATTGACCGAGCCCAGCACCTCAATATCGTTGTAAGCCTTGTGCAGCCGTGTGGCTTGCAATGCCGCGACGCCGGTGCTTGCCGGGCGTTGCAGTGCCACGCGCTGCTGCGTGGCCAACGCTAATACCGCGGCATCCGGCACACGCGAGACATTGCGCTGGTTGACGTCGAGAAAGCGCTCCAGGCGTTTGAGCAGGAAGTCGAACACCGTGACGATAAACACATAGAAAAACGCCACCGCCGCCATGGTTTCGATCACCAGGAAGTTCTGCGAATACAGGCGTTGGCCGACCATCAGAATCTCGGTGAGCGAGATCACCGACACCAGCGACGTGAGCTTGACGATGGAGATGTACTCGTTGGCCAGCGACGGCAAGGCCACGCGCAAAGCCTGAGGGATCACCACGCGCCACTGGGTGCCGAAGAACTTCAACCCCAGCGCCCGCGCCGCCTCACCCTGGCCCTTCGGGATCGAGAGCAAACCGCCGCGATGGATTTCAGCGACATACGCCGTCTCGCAGATCACCAGCGCCAGCAGGCCGGACCAGAACGGGTCAGCCAGCACGGCGGAGGTGCCGGGCAGCGCCTGGGGCAGGTTGTAGATAAAGATCAGCAACACCAGCAGCGGCAGGCTGCGGAACAACCAGATATAACCACGGGCCGGCACGCTGAGCAGCGGCTGTTTGGATTGTTTGGCCAGCGCCAGCAGAAAGCCCAGGGCGATGCTCAGGACCCAGGTCAGGGTGCTGAGCTTGATCACCGTCCACGTCGCTCGCCAGAACTCGGCATCGCCGAGTAAACCAAACATGTAATGCCAGTCGAATGTCATCGTCGTGGTGCCCTGCACAAAAAAAGAAATTGATCTGCGTCGATGGATTCAGAGTCGTGGGGGGACGTGGTTGGGGTCAATTCGTTAAAACCGGGGCACTGGGTAGGCAGAACCTATGCAGCCCTGAAAGCACTACAAAACCCATGTGGGAGGGGGCTTGCCCCCGATAGCGGTGGGTCAGCCAACTAATTTGTGGCTGACACACAGCCATCGGGGGCAAGCCCCCTCCCACATTTGCCCTGCTGGGTTCTTGAGGTTGCATGCCAGGGCCAAAAAGGTGCGCACCAGAATTCGTAGCACGACACACGCCACATACTGGTGCAATCTCAGCTCACACCACTGAGCACCCGCACCGCGTGCGGGTCAAAAAAGCTCGGCGGTGCCATGCCGGGGATGTACTGGTCGGACACAAACATGCGGCAGCGCTCGGCAAACGCCGACACCACCCGCGACAGCTGGGTGTTGCTCGCCGTGGCATACCCCAGCCGCATCGGCCGGTGCGAACCGGCCAGGCGCAGGCGGATCACGCGTTTGCCATCCTGCGACACATTGGATTTTGGCCGCGCATTCGCGAAGGAATAGCCAATCCCGTTGCCGACCATCGCCCGCACCGTTTCGAGGTTGGTGGAGCGCATGATGATGTTCGGCGTGGTGCCCGCCTGGATAAACAGGCTGAGGAAATAATCGCGGCTCCAGGGCGTGTCCAGCAGCACCACCGGGTATGCCTCAAGGTCCTGCATGCTCACCGCAGGCAAGTTCGCCAGCGGGTGATATTCGCCCACCATCACATACGGCGGCAGGTGCGCCAGGGGCTCAAAGTCGATATCCGGGCTGGTCACCAGGTCATAGGTCAGGGCGATATCCAGCTCGCCGCTGCGCAGTTTTTCCAGCAGTTCTTCGTGGTTGCCCTCGGCCTGGGTCAACCGCACGCCGGGGAATGCGCGACCAAACCCGAACACCAGCTCCGGCGTGATCATCGGCGCCAGCGACTCCAGGCAGCCCACCCGCAAGGGCCCGCGCACGCTGTTCAGCGACTCCGAGGCGATGGTGTAGAGGTTGCTCATCTGCTCCAGAATCAGCTTGGCCTCTTGCATCACCTGGCGCCCCACCGCCGTCAGCGAAATACCCTGGGCGTGATGCCGGATAAACAGCTGAATGCCCAGCTCGGCCTCCATATGGGTAATGGCGGCCGAGATCGACGGCGACGACACATGAATGCGCTCAGCGGCCGCACTGATGCTGCCCGCCTCTCCCGACGCAACGAAATACTCCAGTTGACGCTGAGTAATACGACTGAGCATTACGCCTGCCCCTCAACAATGACTGTACGGGCAGCGTTGCAGGGTTCGTGCCGGGTCACGCACCCGCCGATGACCTGCAGCGGCTTCGGTTTTTCCTAAGCACTACCGCGTACAAATGCTGGTTTCGCAAGAACCGGGGCGATGTGAAGCTTGTTTCATCCCGCTTCCGATGAGTTGCCCGCTATGCCCACCCACACCCGCATCCGCATGTTCAACACCAAGCAGACCTACCCCAACCAGGCACTGGACAACGACCTGTGCCAGGCCGTGCGTGCCGGCAATACCATCTATGTGCGCGGCCAGATCGGCACCGATTTCGACGGCAATCTGGTCGGCCTCGGCGACCCGCGTGCCCAGGCCGAGCAGGCGATGAAAAACGTCAAGCAACTGCTTGAGGAGGCGGGTTCCGATCTGAGCCATATCGTGAAAACCACCACCTACCTGATCGACCCGCGCTACCGCGAGCCGGTGTACCAGGAAGTCGGCAAATGGCTTAAAGGCGTGTTCCCGATTTCCACCGGGCTGGTGATTTCCGGGCTGGGCCAGCCGGAATGGTTGATGGAGATCGACGTGATCGCCGTCGTGCCGGATGACTGGACCGTATGAACGCCGTGATTGCCCGCGAGCCTGGCGGCCCGCACGTGCTGGAGCTGGTGCAGCGCCCGGTGCCAACACCCCTGGCGGGCGAGGTGCTGATCCGCGTGGCCGCCGCCGGCGTCAACCGCCCGGACCTGATGCAGCGCAGCGGCGCGCCGATTCCGCCCGGCATCACCGATGTACTGGGCCTGGAGGCGGCGGGCAGCGTGGTTGCAGTCGGCAGCGGCGTGGACGAATTTGCCCCCGGTGATCGCGTGATGGCCTTGCTCAATGGCGGCGGCTACGCCGACTACTGCGTGGCGCACGCGGCGCATTGCCTGCCGGTGCCGACGGGGCTGTCGCTCGAACATGCCGCCGGCGTGCCGGAAGCGGCGTTTACCGTGTGGCACAACCTGTTTGAACTGGGCCGCCTGCGCAGCGGCGACAGCGTGCTGATCCACGGCGCCGCCAGCGGCGTCGGCAGCTTCGCCGTGCAGTGCGCGCACGCCGCCGGTGCGCGGGTGATCGCCACCGCCGGCGGCCCGCAGAAAGTCGCAATGTTGCAAGCCCTCGGCGTGTGGCACGCGGTGGATCGCCACGCTGAAGACTTTGTCGAGGTGGTAAACGCCTGCACCGAAGGGCGTGGCGTGGACGTGGTGCTGGACAACGTCGGCGGCCCCTACGTGGCGCGCAACCTCGCGGCCATGGCCATGGGCGGGCGGCATGTGAGCCTGTCATTCCTGCAAGGCGCCCGGATCGAGCTGGATTTGCAGGTGCTGATGCGCAAAAACCTCAGCCTCACGGCCTCTACCCTGCGCCCCAAAAGCCACGCCGAAAAAGCCCGCTTGGCGGTGTGTATCCGCTCACGTTTTTTGCCCTGGCTCGCCTCCGGTGCGGTCCACCCGCAGATCCACGCGCAGCTGCCGCTGGCGCAGGCCGCCGAGGCTCACCGCCTGCTGGAAGCCAACGCCAACGTCGGCAAAGTCGTACTGACCGTCGCGCACTGACCTGGAGAGCCCCATGCCCCACCGCGTGTTTTTCCTCAATGGGCCCAACGCCAACCTCTACGGGCTGGAAACCAACGGCACGTACGGCAGCGAAAGCTACACCAGCATCGAAGCGCGCTGCCAACGCCACGCCGCAGAGCTGGGGCTGAGCCTGGACTTTCGCCAGAGCAACCACGAAGGCGTGCTGGTGGACTGGATTCAGGCAGCGCGGCTCAGCGCCGATGCGATCGTGATCAATGCGGCCGGGCTCAGCTACAGCTCGGTGCCGATCCTCGACGCGCTGCTGGCCTTCGACGGCCCGGTCATCGAAGCGCACATGAGCAATATCTGGAAGCGCGAAAGCTTTCGGCACCACTCCTACGTGTCCAGGGCCGCCACCGGCGTGATCGCAGGCTTGGGGGCGCTGGGCTATGAACTGGCACTCACGGCCGTGACCGCGTTGCTCAAACCTTAAATACGGATTCGAAAACACAGCAAGCCTGCTCCCACACTGAACCTTCGGTGCTGCTGATAAACCTCTTACTTTTCAGGAAACGCCTATGTCCGTCGAAACAATCAACACCCTGGTAGTCGGCGCAGGCCAGGCCGGGGTCGCCATGAGCGAACACCTGTCCCTGATGGGCGTGCCCCACATCGTGCTGGAGCGCAGCCGCATCGCCGAGCGCTGGCGCTCGGAGCGCTGGGACTCACTGGTCGCCAACGGCCCGGCCTGGCATGACCGCTTTCCCGGGCTCAAATTCGAAGGCATTTCCCCCGAAGCCTTCCCGCCCAAAGAGCGCATGGCCGACTACTTCGAAGCCTACGTAGAGAAGTTGCAGGCCCCGGTACGCACCGGCGTGGAGGTGCAGCAAGTGGAACGCCACGTAGGCCGCCCCGGCTTCAAGGTCACCACCTCGGCCGGCGTATTCGAAGCCGCCAACGTGGTGGCCGCGACCGGCCCGTTCCAGCGCCCGTCGATCCCCAACATCGTCCCGACCACGGCGCCGGTGCATCAACTGCACTCCTCGGCCTACAAAAACCCCAGCCAGTTGCCCGAAGGCGCCGTACTGGTCGTCGGTGCCGGCGCCTCCGGCTCACAGATCGCCGAAGAACTGCAAAAGGCCGGCAAAACCGTGTACCTCTCCGTAGGCGAACACTACCGCCCACCCCGCGCCTACCGCAGCCGCGATTACTGCTGGTGGCTCGGCGCCCTGGGCCTGTGGGACGAAGTCAAAATCCAGCCGAAGAAAAAGCACGTAGCCTTCGCGGTCAGTGGCTACGAAGGCGGTAAGACCGTGGACTTCCGCCGCCTGGCGCACCAGGGCATCCACCTGGTAGGCGTGACCCAGGACTGGCACGACGGCGTCATGACCTTCCAACCGGGCCTGGCCCACAACGTGGCCGAAGGCGACCGCGCCTACTTTGATGTACTGCGCGACGCGGACGCCTACATCGAGGCCAACGGCTTGCCCTTCCCCCTGGAGCCCGACGCCTGGGAACTGCTGCCCGACCCGCAATGCCTGATCAACCCAATCCTCAGCCTGAACCTGGCCGAGGCCGGCATCACCACCATCCTCTGGGCGACCGGTTTCAAGTTCGATTTCAGTTGGTTGAAAGTCGATGCGTTCGACGAAAAAGGCGAGCCGTTCCACAAGCGCGGGATCTCGGCGCAGAGCGGGATTTACTTCCTCGGCTTGCCGAATCTGGTGAACCGCGCCTCCTCATTTATCTATGGGGTTTGGCACGACGCGAAGTACGTGGCGGACCATATTGTTTTGCAGAATGAGTACATGTCCTACAACAAAACCTGAAACAGGAAAGTCCGAGGCGACAGCGCCTTGCTCCCTTGCCTAGGCTTGCGTGAGAATCCGCCGGCTTGTGCGCTTTAGTGGGCGTCTCTAAGGTGGCTCGGTCGCAGACAACTCAGTGATCGGGTTTAGTAGCCTGGGGTTATTCCAGTCGGTGCATGAGCTTCATCTATCGGACGGTCTCATCCGTGCTTGATGGCGGTTCATGAGCGGCTGCTAGCCGCGTGGAACCTCGCGCTGCACCCGGACGGCGACTCACTTCAGACTTTGCGAAATGTCAGGCAGGCCATAACATACCTTTACATCATCAAAGGCTAATGGAATGGCGCTACAACTCAGACAAGCACTCGTTACCGACCTTCCGGCCATCTACCGAGGCGAGGAGAGTTATATCCGTTGTTGGGAGCCCGAGCATGAAGCATCGTGGCGAACCCAACTGGAACGGCACCTGACTCGTTGGGCAGAGAACTTTGACCGTCTGAAAGTCGCGGTCATGGGTAATACCTTCGCAGGTTACTCACTCTGGATACCTGAGCAGCATTACGCAGAGCTTTGCACTATCCATGTAACGCCGGAACATCGGCGTAGCGGCGTGGGAATGGCCCTCTTGGAAGCCTATGCCCTGGACGCGGCACAGCACGGATTCACGCAGTTGAGCTTGGGTGTGCGACATGATAACCCCGCGAAGAAGATGTACGAGAAGGCGGGTTTTTTATGCACCGGCACCGGTGCCCATGATTACCTGACGTATAAACGCCGAGCCTGAGGGATGTTCGGTGCGGCTCCGCTTCTGGCGCAGAGCTGGCGTTCGGAATAGGCCGCATCCTGCCCAGACCGTGTCAAAACGCACACCACGACGCATCATATCCAGCTAGCAAGCTGGGCCAATCGCCGGAACACTCTGACGAACATAATAATTGTCGAATTCACTGCTTTCGATGAACTGGAAGCCATGGCGGGTATAAAAGCGATTCGAAGCGCTTTCTTTGAGCGCGCCCACTTTAATAGGGAGCGCAGCCGCATCCGCCTCTTTGAAAATCTGAGTGAGAACAGCAGACCCCACACCTGATCCTTGCGCGCTCGGTCTCACATACAAGTGGTCGAGCAAGAGTTCATTGTGGAGGTGCTTGATCACTACAAAACCAACCCTCTCTCCAGATACCTCGATGTAGCGCGTGTTGCGAGCTTCAAAGCCGCTGAGAAACCGCTCGCGCGCGCGCACTGGATCAAATCGCCCAACACGCTCCAAACTTTCGCGCATGGCCTCAATTCGAATGGCGACAAGATTATCCAAGTCGCTTTGTTGAGTTAGGACCAAAGTGATTGGGGGATTTTGATGGGGTGTGACGGGCATATCTTGTGCTCCAACTACCATCCTGGGGCCAGTATAGAGAGCCTGATAGGTGGTTCCCAGTTTGGCTTCACCGTCGAATTCAGATATCTATCTCAACTATGAATGAAGGGCGGTCTCTGTGGCAGACGTGATAGCCCATATTGACCTCGTGTATTCAGACGGCAGATGAATCTGCATCGCAAACCATGGCTGCCAGTTCAGTCGCCAGGGCGGCCGCCTCTTTTCGATAGTCTTTGTTCCAGGCGCATGACCAATCATTCGGCCTTCCCTGATCGTCCCATTGGGCCAGCGCAAGCCCGTTGATTATCTCCAGTTCGAACCAAAGACGCTGCCACGCGACGGCGTCCTGGACCAAAGCAGCGTCTTGCCACAGGAATTCCGTTTGCGCGACAAATGCCGACCATGCGAACAAGTCCTCTGATGCTCGTTCGCCGAGCGTCAGCCAGTACTTTCTGATACCCACCGAACTGCTCCTCTTTATAAAACGTCTATGCCGGGATAAAGCTGCGCCGGCGGGTGGTAATTGGGGTCTTCGAAGCGGCTATTGTTGTAATGGGTTTTGGCCGTCGGCCCTTCGCCCTTGTACGTCACCTGCGAGTTGGGAGTGAGATGCCAGCCGTCTGCGTCCTTGTCGCGCTCAATCAGCGAGGGATATAACGTGCAGGTGCCTGTTGAACCCGATGTCAGCTTGAACTGGTAATAGTGCCCAGGTTGAGGCGTGAACTTCGTCGAGACGTAGCAAGATCGCGTGCGCGCCCCCTCCCAGTACATACCCACGTGCGTTTCGATGCCGGGTCGGATGCGAGTTTCGTAATAGTCCGACGTGAGATTTTGCCCTGCTTTGGGCATCCCCTCATCCTGTGTGTGGATGAACGGCAGCGGCCCACTGCGAATGACGCCGCCCGAACGTATCCCGTTTTCGTACTGGTACAGAGTGGCATGCTGAGTGAAGTTGACGATGCGTATCCAGGCGGGGTTGGGCTCGTTTTCAGGGGCCGCGAAGTAATCGGTGTGGGGTAAATACTGGCAGCCCGCGAATAACGGCAGGGTCAGTAGGCAGAGTGCAGGGCGTATCGACATGGGCCTGTCCTTTTGCGGAGTCGAGGGTAGAGACCACAAGAAAGCAGGCGCATTGCGTAAGCGGTGAAAAATTTTGTTGGGGCCGTTGAGGGCGAGTTTGAGTCATCTACCTGTGGCAGACGCACCATCTACATTGAGAATGCTGTGAACCGCTATTCCTGCACCTATGAGCACGGCAATAAGACCTGACGCCTCTATGGGCGTTGGAAGCCTGCCGTTAAAGAGCAAACCGAGTAAAGCTGCGAACAAAGACTCCAGCGAAATCAACTGACCGGAAAGCACCATCGGGAGCCGTCGTGTCGCTGCGTTCCATGCCCAAGCGCCGATCACCGAAGACATAACCGCAATGACCAAGCTCCAGGCATAAAGATGTCCCGCCGAGGTGATGCTGAAACCCATGCTCGGGAGCTTAAAAAGACCTAGCGCTTGTACAACGGGTATCAGGCACAAGGTGCCCACGCCAGCACCCGCCATCATCAACCCTGTCCAGATGCCTGTTGCAGCACGCGGAAGTTTCCCCATGGCGCTTTGATTCAGCAGACTGAAGGCTAACCACAGGGCCACTGCCAGGACAGAAAAGAATAATCCCGCTAGCCAAGACGTCTTCCCTGCCTGCGGCAGATTCATGCTGCTGATATTTGAAAGGACGAGCCCAACCATCAAGAAGGTCAGTGGTAGGGCAAGGCTGTGCCACTGCACTGTCTTTTCTCTCGCATTGCCGAATAAGGCGAGTAGAACAGGTACGAATCCAACAAACGCCGCCGTCAGCACGGGGCCACCGAAGATTACGCCTGCGGCAATACAGCTGCTGTACCCTAAATATCCGATTGCGCCCAGCCCTGCGGCGAGCAACTGCTGGGAGCGTTGCAATATCCGCCGCTGGGCGCGACACAGGATCACGCCTAGCGCCCCCAAGGCACCCGCGATTAGAAACCTGATGACCGTAAGGTCGTAAATGCTGTAGGCGCCAGTGACGTAAGGGGCTATGAAGTTAAGAGCCCAAGCCAGCGTCGCGAAAACGGCGAGAATCACTCCGGCGATGATAGTTGAACGGGCGGTGACCATAAGCTGAAATCCAATAGGTGTTCAGCTCATATTGCCCACCGTCGCAGGTGTGCTACAAACGAGTTCTCAGGTCTGGATGCATAACGGCTGATTATGAATAAGCTTAGGAAGACATTGCCACCGCTCACCAGTTTGCTGCCTTTTGAAGCGGCTGCCCGACTGGAAAGCTTCTCGAAGGCCGCGGATGAGTTGCACATCACCCAGGCCGCCATCAGCCGGCAAATCCGCAGTCTTGAAGAAGATCTCGGCTTGAAGCTCTTTATCCGCCGTAATCGAGCTGTCTTTTTGACGGAGGAAGGACGGGAGTTAGGAGCAGTGGTAAGCGCGGCATTGGGAAGTATCAGCGACGGTGCTGTGGCGCTTCGAAAAACACATCGCAAAAATCGTGTCGTTTTACTTTGCCAATTATGTGAAGCCTTTTATTGGATGATGCCTCGCCTCTCCACGTTCCAAGATCAATATGCGGGAATCGAGGTTCAAGTAGTGACCTCGACGCGGCCTATTGCCGAATTCAATGACCACTTCGATGTTGCCCTGCAAAGCACCGGACGCGCTAGCGGCTTGCATACTCTAGTATTTACGGCTGCCGACGAAGTCTTCCCAGTGTGCAGCCCGCGCTACCTTGCAACTGGCAAGTTGCTGAGCCTTGAAGAGCTTCGTCCGCACAATCTTTTGCACTATCGCTCTACTCCCCCAGACTTCATGGCCTGGGAAGACTGGTTGCAGGTGTTTGGAAATACGATGGCAGATCATCCGCGAGGTACGGTGTTTGATAGCTACCCGCTGATGCTTCAGGCGGCAGTCGCGGGGCATGGCATTGCATTAGGATGGCGTCGAACTGCCGGAAAACTTATTGAAGAGGGCGCTTTGATGCAACCTTGCGCAGAAAGCGTTCCTTTGCCCCATGCAATTTCTGTTTATAAAAAAAATAGCGCAGATGAACGGATCGAAGTACACGCGCTACTGGAGTGGCTCCAAGAACAGTTGCGCATGGAGATCTGATCACCTTCCAGAGCACTGAATACTTCAGCTCGGGCAAGGTGCCTTCGGCAGACGCTTACGGCGAGTCGGTGAAATTGTGAAGCCTGCGAAATGACCCGTGGCTATCTGTACGACAGGCAGAAAACGCCCCTTAGCTGGCGTTCAAAGTCAGACGATGTTGGCTTAAAGATTAGTCGCTGAAACGCTGCGCTCCGGCGCGCTTGTACTGTTCGTTCCACCAGACGACAAGTTCAGCATGTTGTTCATGAGTGATCCACGCCACATTCGTTTGGTCTGCTGGATCCCCTCCACACACCAACGGCTTCACATGCCACTTGATCTTCCCTGCTAACTGCTCGTCAGGCTCCAGCGAAATCTGCTGGGGCAGCGCAAACGGCGCAACACAAGACGCGTCTAACGGCAGTGTTGGCACTGTAAACGTTACTCCGCTAGCGTTGATGACGATGAAATCGTCCCAACTTCTCAGGCCCAGTAGCGTGTAACCCGGCAGGTAATGATCAAATCGGTAAGCGTTCATCGCAGCCAAGCTTTCATCCTGCGTGAGGACGATGAGGTAATCGTCGTTCTGCCAACCTTCGTTCATAAAATACTGACTCACTTCCAGGATTCGGTTTGCTATCAGTTGCTCAAGGCTGCAAGTCGCCTGTTAGTACCTAGCATATTGCCCATCACCGCGAGGAGTTTTATCTGAGCGTAACAGCGAGAACCGCCAAATTTCCCACTATACCCAGAACCACACACGCGAACGCTACCAGCGCCTTGAATAGCTTCCGCGGGGGGCTGAAAACAACGCCCAGCAATGCCCCGATGAGGATGCCTGGAAAGCTGAATAAGTAGAAAAGCCATCCCATGGAGTCTGTGACCCAGAGGTGGAAAACGAACAAGTACAGCCCCATGGCAGTAGCCATTCCCCCCAGTGATTCTCGTGACGCTTTGAACAACAGCGCTATGCAAAGCACTGCCGCTTGCGGTAACCAGGTGTAGGCAAAGTTCTCCAGGAAAAAGGGGCCTTTTCCAGTTGTGTAGACGGCAACGGCAAGGCCCAACCCGACGCCGATGGCTGCCAGCGGAATACGAGTGAACGGTGGAGGATTATTTTCTATTGATCTCATTCCCTGTGACCTTTTTGCAGTGGTGGGTCGTGAAAGTTCGCAGCCTTTTTACAGTGCAATCCCGCCAAATCAACAACATTCGAAATGCCAGCTTTCTACCCAAACAGCCGGTCGCGCCAGCTTGAATACAGCAGCAAGAATCGGATAGTCAGTAGCGTACGAATTCCAGTCTGATAGCACTCCAAACCAATAGGAGTTCGACCATGGCGTTTCGTATAACTGGCCTTTCCCCGGAGCCATTCCAGGCACTGTTTGGGTTGCCCGACCAAGAGCTTGCGTCTCTCGGGATAAAGCGTTGCATCGTCGACAGCAACCCAGGCTTTCCTGACCGTATCGAAATGAAGGATGCGCAGCCAGGTCAGAGTGTGCTTTTACTCAACCATGTCTGTCAGCCAGCCAAGACGCCCTACCGTGCCTCACACGCGATCTTCATACGGGAGTGGTCCACACAGGCTTATGACGCAGTCGATCAAGTACCCGAGTCTATGCGAATCCGCCTGCTATCACTTCGCGCTTTCACTGATGATGGGATGATGCTCGACGCCGACGTCGCTGATGGAATAGCAATAGAACCTGTGGTTACCCGGATGTTTGCCAATCCAGAGGTTAGTTACATTCACGTTCACAATGCCAAGCAGGGTTGCTACTCCGGGCGAATAGATCGGGCGTAGTCACCGCAGGTCTTGGTGGCTCCTCCTTGTGTCAACTCTGCTGGTCATCGACTGGCCGGTATTGGCCGTTTTCTGCCGTTCGTGACGGGCAGCAATCGGCCAGAAGCGGTCATCAGGTGTCTACAGAAACAGGGGCTATTCACTATTTACTCCAAGGGTGGGCCTTAGGGTCATAGACCTCGATCGCCTTTTTGATTATTTCGTAGCGCTTTTCTAAAGCCCGTGCATCAAAGTTCCGGCTCTTGGCTTCGCTAATTTCTTCTTTCTTGGCGAATACCTCTGTGAGCAAGTCACTCATCGCTGCTGCGGATTTAGCTTTAGAAACCTTTTGGCTCGGTCGATCCCAGACGTAATGAGAGTGGAATCTGAAATCATGGTAGTAATCCCAGACGAGGATGCCCTCAAGCAAAGGCGCAATGCTATCGGCCCTAGTAAAGAGCCTTTCGGGCTTTACACGCTCTTTTCTGACAGCAACAGCCAGCTCTAAATCGATCGTAGTACCTCGTTTAGGGCTTTGAATTAGCTCTAACATTCGGCGCGAATCTTCATACTCTACTCGCTGCTGTGCCGTCATTTCGCTCGGGGCAATAGTAGGAGCCATAGTCCAATTCAGTACCTCGCGGTCAGGGTCTTCCCAGTCGCCAAACTGCATGGCCAGTTCTAGCTCAGATGCAGAGGGGCGTGTTACTGACCTGGGAATGACCAGCACTATCGAATCCTCTATCAGATGGCCGTTGATGACTATTTTGTCATCAAGAGTCCTCGCATGATCTACCCGTGATTTGCCACTCGTCATGGGTGTAGTGACGGGGCAGCTATAGAAGCTGATTGTCCGTATTCCCTCTTCATTCTGATGAGGTCGGCTTTTACTGCTATAGGGATCATCCTCCATGAAATGTGCGGCGCGGAAAGTGTCGTCCGATAAATTGCGCCACCAGCAATACAGCTCCAGCATGTCCGTTCGTTTCACGAAGGAATGCCAAAAAAAGCCTAGGTAGTAGCCTGCAAACTCACCACGCAGCTCTTCCTGCTCTGATCTATGCAAGTCAGCTATTTCGGCAATTTTTGATTTGGCTTCGTCGCTTAGGTTCTGTTCTGCAAGCCAGTCATTTCCCCAGAAAATTGTGTTTAGAACGAAGCTAACCTGTTCCTCCTGATCCCAATAGGCATCGTCAAAGTCGCCATCGTCTTCGTGCGGCCTATGATCATGAAAGGCCACATCAACAGCATTCTCAATGGATTGCATTGATAGCCTGATCCGAGCGAACTGCTCAGGCTTCTTTAGGAAGGCAAGCCTTTTGGCGTATTCCATGAAGATTATCAGTGCCAAATCGGACTTGTTGAATTGGCCTGATTCGGTCGTTTGCGGTGAAGGCATGTATCTACCCCAATTCGGAATTTCCTAGTTGGGATAGTACCTGAGCGGCGGGGAAACTAATGTGGCGGTGCCATTTGGCAAACACTAAAGGAAAACGACAATGCCACTACTTGAACCAGTATTCAGAGAAATAAACTACGGTCGAATCAATGCGATCGAAAAGGAATGGGGGAGTGAGACAGCTGCCGCCGCGATGAATCACAAGCTTGGTGGAGGCTCCAGCTTCACGGCTGATCAGGTTTCTGGTTACTTGGCCATCCAAGCGGTAGCCAGCAAGAAGATGGTTGTTTCAAAAAAAAGTATTGACGCCGTAATGGGTGCAGACACGGATGATAGCTTATCGCCGGCATAACCGTAGAGAGTGCTTTCCCACGATGAGAGGCGGCGAGTGCATGCCTCTCATCAACCACCTCCAGTTGCCGGTACCAACCGACTGAATAGCCCCTTTTTCTGTAGACACCTGATGACCGCTATTGGCCGAAAGCCGCCGTTCGGGACAGACAGCCTTCGGCCCAAAGCGGACGCTAAGCATGCGGGAGGGGAGTTTTCTGGTGCCTTTGTGCGCCGTATAGTGGCGGTATTTTTTCGGTCAAAGGAATGGCTATGAACCCGTTAAGCTGCCTACTCATCGGTGTAAATGTCACTTCGCATTGCGCTAAAAGGAGAAGCCTATGCGTGTAGGTGTGATCCTTGCCGGGATCGGCTCCACGTTGGCGCTATTGTCAGCATCGCCAGCCCAGCCTGCGCCCCTGCCACCAGCAGCTGTCAACCAGGGTAATATCTCGGTGCAGGTACAAGGCTCGGGAACAGACATCATATTAATTCCAGGATTTGCGTCGTCCTACGAAGTATGGGCTGACTTGGCCTCCAGATTACGGCAGAGCCACCGTCTCCATCTCGTACAGGTAGCGGGTTTTGCCGGCTCGCCCGCCGTATCCGATCCGGACGGTAAAGTCGCAGCGCCAACGGCCGAGGCGATCGCCGAATATATACGCAGCCAGCACATCAAGGCGCCGGTCATCATCGGTCACTCGTTGGGTGGTGAGGTGGCACTGATGCTAGGTGCTCGTCACCCGGACCAGGTTGGACGCCTGATGATTGTCGATGCGCTGCCCTTTTATACGTTGCTGTTTTACCCTGGCGCGACGAGTGAAACGGCGACCCCGCATGCGGCTGCGATGCGCAATGCAATGTTAGCGGCAACGCCAGAGCAAGCTGAAGCCTTGCAGCAAGCATCCATCGCCCGTCTCGCCAAAACTGAAGGGGTCAGGCCAAGCTTGGTCGCAGCAGGAGTTAGCTCGGACAGAAAGACCCTGGCCGATGCCATGTATGAACTGATGGTCACTGACCTGCGGCCTGAGCTTGGACGCATCAGCGTGCCTGTCCAGGTCGTCTATGCCTACGACCCGCTTTACGGCGTACAGGCGTCCAACGTTGATGCAATGTTCCGTAATGCCTATGTTTCGAACCCCAACATCAGCTTCAGGCGCATTGACGGCAGTTTTCACTTCATCATGCTTGACCAGCCAGAACTGTTCGCCGGTGCTGTCATCAAGTTCTTGAACGAGTGAGTGGTAGCGGGGTTGCTAGAGTGACAAATCGCCGTTAAGCGGCATAGGATTCGTTGTCGTGCTTGTAAGTCATCGACCGTCCGCCTCTCGACGAGAGCTGACGCTTAGTGAAGATGGAAAAGCTTTAAGATCAGACCCGAAGCTTTCTTACCGTCAGCCTCGTAGAGGCCGCGCAATGAAGCTTGATCGGTGAGTTTGTGCAGGTTGAAATGGTTATAGAACGCTTGGCCTAATCGCTGATGCCCGAAGCGCCCTAGGGCCCAAAGCCTATTGAATTCCTCATAGGCGGCTCGTTCGATCTGCAAGGACGAATTGCTCTCCATCTTCAGGCAACCACCGTAAAGGGACTTAAGCGTACGAACGGCCTGTCGATCTTTCAAGCGCGAACCTTTCGGACAGGCGCCTTTCGGTCAGAAGATACCATTACAACCTCGCCTGCTGCGGATTAAGCCCTGTATTGCGCCCAGCCAGCAATTGACTTCACCTCGTAAGACCGCCATACCTGTTTTTTCCAACGTGGCGAAGTTGATCTGACAATGGTGCAAGTGGATGCAAACCTCATTACTGACTGGCAAACATTCCACAGTGTTTTCGCAGAAAAATTCGGCTTTCCGAGCTTCTACGGCCGAAATATGGATGCCTGGGTTGATTGTCTGTCATACCTCGATGACCCCAGCGCAGAAATGTCATCTATCCACGTCCAAAGCGGACAAACGCTTTCACTAATCATCGACAACGCCCAGAGCTTCAAGCGCCGCTGCCCTGAACAATTTGAAGCGCTTGTGGAATGTGCAGCGTTTGTGAACTGGCGAATCGTCGTGGCTGGCGGCACGCCGCTCCTGGCACTTGCTTTCGCTGTTTAAATGCTCGCCGACAACAATCCATAGGTGGGTTATCAAAAACTGCGAAGGGGCGAAAGTGGATCATCTTGGCAGGTTCACTACTAAAACCCGCACGCCTTCGTAACCGGTTCAACGATCAGAGAGGTCGGCGCTTTTCCTGTTTTCAGGTCTATCACCGCCAACGAACAGCCGGATTTTGGAGCAGAGTGGGTTACCTGGTAGGTTGCTCCAGCATCAGGGATGAAGCTGACAATGCTTATGCAGCTCTTGTGGATCAAAGGTTCGTCGGTAGTCTCACGCTGCTTGATACCCGAACTAAGGGCATTCAGGAAAATGCGCTTATCCGGCTCGATCAGAAAGCGATTCTTCGCAGCATCGGACTGCGAAATTTCGCCCAGCACTCCGCTATTTTCTGTTTTTTGGCAGTGGGCATTGTAGTAGGCCCAATAGCCTTGAAAGCCTCCGGACATCAGCTCATTGTTGCCCCACCTTGCGTCAAGTGTCGCGTGCGGTGCAGCTGTCGACGGTTGCTGATAGTGGCCAACGCAGCCGGCCAGCAGCGCCGCACAGCAGATTGATAAGGTCTTGTTCATAGTCAAACCAGATGATGAGGTTGGGAGTACGGGCCGGTTTTATTTACAACCGATGGGGCGAGGCGAAGTATCTGGCCGACGGTATTTTTGCAGAACGAGTACATGTCCTACAACAAAACCTGAAACAGGAAAGTCCGAGGCCACAGCGCCTTGCTCCATTGCCTACGCTTGCGTCAGAATCCGCCGGCTTGTGCGCTGCAGTGGGCGTCTCTAAGGTGGTTCGGTCGCTGACAACTCAGTGATCGGGTTTAGTAGCCCTTGGGTCAATTACACTTAGTGCATGATCTTCATCTATCAGACGTTCCTGTCTGTGCCTGATGGTGGCTGTGCGTAGGGCACCCTCGGGTGCGCCGGCTTTGTGTAATTCCCCGGTCTACTAACCTGCGTACAGCTGCCACCCTTTCGTTTAGTAGCGAAACGGTGTCGGCCCCACTCAGGAATTACATGTATGTTCAAAATCACGCCCAACCCTCCAAACAAGCCAGACCCAAAATTTAAAAGGGCCGCGCATCGCGCCATAGACCACTACCTCAATCCAGAAACCGCCCCACCTCTGCCACCCCCAGCGCTGTTCAAAGTAGCCGCCGACGCCAGCAGTGAAACCCTGATCACTAACAGCTACGAAACCTTTTCCTCAGTCACCGCCCTGTTGCTCGACCTGTCGGAAGATTTGATCGGCAAGCAGCGCGATGTGGTGCTGGCGATTCACCAGTTGAGTGAGCTGGGGGTTTTGTTGATGGACCGGCTGATGGAGCGCGAGGCCGCTGTAGCCGCTAGCTGAGGGCGCGACGAAATGCCGAGTCGCACGACTCGGTGTTTTCGTTTTGACGCGGTGTTGTGTCACCATAGGGCCTTGTGCCACTACCCTTTTTAACCTGCGCAATCCACGGTTTTATGGGCCTATGGATTTACCCCGTTCAAGGACGTCTCGATGCGAATTCCCCTTTCCCTGCTTACCTTTGCCCTTATCGGCAGCCTGCTCAATGGCTGTGCCTCGACTTCAACCGCGCAAAAAAACAGTTATTTGAGCACCCCACAAAGCGTGGTGTCGGATCGGGCGGATATGGACTTCAAAGATGGCAGCATCTATTTCAAAGCACCCCACAACACGCTTTCCGCCGCGCAGTTCAGCCAAAGCTTAAACGCCTGTGTTCAATTTGATATCGCCAACTACCAAAAGAACGGCCAAGGGGTGCAGGTATTACGCTCACTGGGCTACACCGAAGCGCAAATCATCAATGAGGGCAGCCGCCTGTGCATGGAAAGCAAAGGCTGGGGGCTCTACAGCGTGATCAACAGCCAGGTGCAACGCATCAGCCATCGGGGGGTGAGTTATGCCTCGATGTCCGAGCCGGAGCTTAAAAGCGCACGCAAGCTGGTGACCGGCCAACGCGAGTGGTATCTCACGTATGCGCCCGATGTTCTGGCTGTCGGCGATCTGGGGCAGTAAGTGATGATAAAACAGCGAGTTTCCCTGGGCTTCAGCCTGCTGTGGCGTACGTACGTGGTCTATTTCATTTACACCCTGATATTCAGCCTGGTGCTCGGGTTTGTATTCACCGATCTGGTGTACGCCAACAAAGACCTTTTGCTCTTCGCGCCGGCATTCGCACTCGGCTTGTTTGGGCTGCTGCTCGCCATTCTGGAGGTAGGTTGCCGCGTCAATTTGCTGCGGGTTGTGTTCGGCGGCCGGCTGAAGCGCTCGCCGGCGCAATGGCGAACCTACGCGCTCCAACTGGCGTTGGTGCTGGGCACACTGGGCACCTTGAATGCGCTGATTGCCGTGTTTGCGCCGGTTGATATTTGGCTGTACTACAAAGCCTACGGCGGCCCGCTGCTGTTTGTGATGAGTGTGTTTGCTATTGGTTGGGCCCAGGCGACGCCGAGCACTGCACCAACAAGCGCTACGCCTGACGCAAGGAAGCCATGAGGTGGTAACAGAAAACCCGAAAAAATCGCGGTTGCCCTGGGCTTTTGGATTGCTTTTTTTGGGCCTGGTTGGGGTCTTGGTCAAACAGGCATTTGAAGAAACGCCCGAGCCCAGCAAACCCAGCTTCCTCAGCGACCTGATCATTCTTACCGCACGCACCACGGCCCAGAATCGAAGGATCGACGAGGATACAATCTTCGTTCGGGCGCAAGCGGCTAACAGTCACGCGATAAGGTTTTATTACACGCTGGTGAATTACGATACCCATCCGGATGACTTTGACTTGGCCGCCACGCAATCAGTAATCACAAAGGCTGTATGCGACTCACAAATGCCAAGGGATCAGTCAATCATTTCACTGGGTGGCACCGTCATTTACATTTTTGGCAGTAAAAACGTAAAAGAGATTGCACGGTTTGAAGTCAACAAGCAGAGCTGTGTTGGCTGACAGGAGGGCTTCCCCGTTCAGCCAACCGGCTCAAACCGCCGCCGCTTGAGAAACAACCCTACCCCCAGCGCAACGGCAAAGACCGACAGCAACCCCAGGTCCGCCCCTGACAGGCGAACCTGGCTGGCAGCCACGCAGCCAACCGCCCCCACCACCACCAACACCACCCCCAGCCACTTGCGCAGCAGATACGGTTTAAGAAACCGATCAAGCAAAAAGAACAGCATCAGGGCGATGACCAACGGGATAATTTCGGACATGGGTTTCTCCACTCAGGTCTTGATGATCAGGGTCGTGGCAGTGCGTTGCGGGCCGATGCCGCCGTTGACCTGCGCCTCAATGCTTACCAGTACGTCGCCTGCATGATAGGTGGGCAAGACTTCATTGGCGTACATGCGCACCCCCGCGCCGACCGGAACGCCCACGTAAGGCGAGGCAACATAAGAGGCGGCGCCAGCGAAGGCGCTGGCGGCGAGGTTAGCGATCCTGGTGCGTTGGGCATTCAGGGCGTCGCCCTGTTGCCGGGTCAGCGGTTTGGAGATGCCGATCATCATCATGCACGGCAGGTTCTTGGCCAACATCTTGTCGTAGACCTCGACGACCTTGCTGTTGACCTCATAGTGGGCGCTGCCCGCTTCGCCAAAATGCAGCTCGCGCAGGCGCCCACGTTCGCTGTCGGTGAGGGTGAGCTGCGAGACGTTGAAAACGATCCCGTGATTGCCCATGTATTGGAAAGTCCCTTCGAACTTCATCGCACGCATCCTTTCGAGCCAAAGGCGGGGATTCTCTACAAGGAATGCATGGGATTCAAATCATTTCAGGCCCGCTTCGGCAATTTCCAGTTCGGCCGAATGAAATGGCAGGTATACCCATTGGGAATCCGCTCCAGATAATCCTGGTGCTCCGCCTCCGCTTCCCAAAATGGCCCCGCCGGCTCTATCTCCGTGACCACACGGCCTGGCCACAACGTCGAAGCATCCACATCCGCAGCCGTATCCTCGGCCACGTCCCGCTGCTGTTCGCTCAGGTAATAAATCGCCGAACGGTAGCTGGGCCCAAGGTCATTGCCCTGGCGGTTAGGCGTGCTCGGGTCGTGTATCTGGAAGAAGAACTCCAGAATCTGCCGGTAGGTGATCACCGCCGGGTCAAAGACGATCTCGATCGCCTCGGCATGGTTACCGTGGTTGCGGTAGGTGGCATTCGGCACATCGCCGCCGGTGTAGCCGACTCGCGTCTGCAGCACCCCGGGGTAGCGCCGCAACAGGTCCTGCATGCCCCAGAAGCAGCCGCCGGCGAGGATGGCGGTTTCGGTTTGGTTGGTCATGGTCTGCCCTCGTGCTAAGTGGATACACGTTGAGTTATGGGGCCATGTTGGCCAATACCAAGGTTGAACCCGACGGCAGGGGCAAAGTTGCATTCAAGAACGCACGAGGGATACCCAGCCCAAGCGTTTCAGGTGATGATGCGCCACCAAAATCAAGGACGATAACAACAATGAAATCCGCGTTGCGCGCCCTGTTCCTGCTTTGCCTGAGCGTTCCGGCAGTCGCTGCCGAAAGCCCTGTAGGCTTTAAAACCACCACCCTCCCCGACCCGCATAACAATCGCCCACTGGAACTGGCCGTCTGGTTCCCTGCCGCGACTAACGCCGCCAAGCCCGAGTTGATCGCCGACAACGGGGTGTTCATCGGCGCCCTCGGCGTGCCCGACGCAGCACCGGCTGCCGGCGAGCATCCGCTGGTGGTGCTTTCCCACGGGTATGGCGGCAATTGGGGCAACCAGGTATGGCTGGCGAGTGCCTTGGCGCACAAGGGTTATATCGTGGCGGCGGTCAACCACCCCGGCACCACCAGCAAAGACCGTAGCCCCGCGGCTGCCGCACAGTTATGGCAACGCCCGGCCGACTTGAGCCGCGCTATCGACGCGGTGCTGGCTCAGCCCAAGCAATTTGGCGCGGTCGCGAAAGATCAGATTTCCGCAGCGGGCCACTCCATTGGTGGGTGGACAGTGATGGAAATCGGCGGTGCGCGTTTCGACCCCGACCTGTTCAGCCGCGATTGCAACGCTCACCCGAAGCTGGGCGGCTGCATCGCCTACAACCAGATAAACCCCGCCGGCACTTCAGCCGGTAAGGCGCAACTGGCGGCTGATTTGCGCGACAAACGCATCACCGCCGTGGTGTCCTTGGACCTGGGCCTGTCACGCGGCATGACCGACGCCAGCCTGGCGGCCTTTGCAGTGCCGGCACTGGTGATAGCAGGCGGTGTGCCCACCGAGGATATGCTGCCCGCATTGGAGTCCGCCGATATGGTCAGGCGCCTGCCAACAGCTTCGACGCAGTATGTGGAGATCAGCGACGCTACCCACTTCAGCTTTATGTCGATCTGCAAGCCGGGCGCGGTGGCGTTGATTGAGGAGGATTCGCCGGGCGATGGCATGATTTGCCGGGACGGTGAAGGGGCGCGGCCACGGGCGGTGATTCAGCAGCAGGTGGTCGAGCTGATCACAGGGTTTCTGGAACGCACCGCTCGCAATTAAAAATAAAAGTGGCCCGGCCGCCTTGCGGCGCCGGGCCATGTATTGCGTGATCAGAACGGCTTGGTCGGCAGATACTTGCCATCCAGGGTGATCACCGCACGCGAACCGCCGTCCGGGTCATCCACTTTTTTGACGTCCAGCTTGAAGTTGATCGCGCTGATAATCCCGTCGCCAAACTTCTCGTGCACCAACGCCTTGAGCGTGGTGCCGTAGACCTGAATCATTTCGTAGAAACGGTAAATGGTCGGGTCGGTCGGGATGCCGTTGCCGAGGCTGCCGCGCAGCGGGATGGTTTGCAGCAGGGCCACGGCGTCGGCGTCGAGGCCGAGGGTGTCGGCAACCGCCTGGGCGGCGCTGGCCGGCAGCGGGTGCTGGCCGAGCAAGGCGGCGGTGACGAAGGCTTCGTGCAGACCAGTGCCTTCGGCGATCTGGGCGAACGACAGGTCTTTGCGGGCCTTGGCCAACAGGATGACGTCGGTCAGAGCAAGGCGCGTGTTCTGGCTGATTTGCGACTGGATCATGGTGGTATCTCCGTGGGTAAAAACAGGCGGTTAGTGCGAAACGGCGCGCACGCTTGGGTTGTCGGCAAGGGCTACGAATTGGCCGGTGCGGCTGTCAAAAGCCTGGATGCAGCCGCTTTCGATGTCGTAGACCCAGCCATGCAGCGTCACGCGCTTTTCTTCGAGGGCCAGGCGTACCGAGGGGTGCGTCTGGAGATTGGCCAACTGTGCGATCACGTTTTCGCGCACCATCGACGCGACCTTGGCGTGCGGGTCGAGATGCCGGCGGGCCTCATTCACCACTCGGCCGGAATCGGCGTAGCGCAACCAGCCGGCCACGGCGGGCATATGGTCCAGGCATTGGCAGGTGGCGATGGCAGTCATGGCGCCGCAATCGGAGTGCCCGCAGATCACGATATCGCTGACCTGCAAAGCCGCGACGGCGTACTCCACCGAGGCCGACACACCGCCCGGCTCAGGGCCGTAGGACGGCACGATATTGCCGGCGTTGCGGATCACGAACAGCTCGCCCGGCTCGCGCTGCGTGACCAGCTCAGGCACCAGGCGGCTGTCGGAGCAGGAGATGAACAGCGCCCGCGGGCTCTGCTGGTTGGCCAGGTCTTTGAACAGGCCGGCGCGCTCGGGGAACGCGTTGCGCTGGAACTTGAGAAAACCGTCGATGATGTCTTGCATGGTGGGCTCCTTTGAATCGCGATGCGATGGAGCAAAGGTTACGGAGCCCGTGCAATAAGGTAAAAGTCTCATATATGATCAAGAACATCAGATAATCTTATGAGTAAGACAATGCTGGCACGCCATATCCACTACTTCCTCGCGGTGGCAGAGCATCAGGGCTTCACCAAAGCGGCAGCGGCCCTGCACGTCTCGCAGCCGGCGCTGTCGCAGCAAGTGCGGCTGTTGGAGGAAAGCCTCGGCGCCCCCCTGTTCGACCGCTCGGGCCGCAAGACACGGCTGACCGATGCCGGTGAGGTGTACCTGCGTTATGCGCAGCGGGCGGCGCAGGAACTGCAGGAAGGCCGGCGGGCGATTCATGACGTGAGCGACCTCAGCCGTGGAACGTTACGCATTGCCGTCACGCCCACGTTCACCACTTACCTGGTGGGGCCGCTGGTGGAAGCCTTTCACCGCCGCTATCCGAACATCACGTTAAGTGTGCGTGAGGTGGCCCAGGAACCGATGGAACACCAACTGCTGGCCGATGAGCTGGACGTGGGGATTGCGTTTGATCAGTTGCATGCCCAGGACATTGACGCCGACCCGCTGCTGGTTGAAACCCTCGCGCTGGTGGTCGGCAACCAGCATCCGCTGGCGGCGGAGCAGGCGATCGGGTTGGAGGCACTGAGTGGCGAATCGCTGATTTTGCTGAGCAAGGAGTTCGCCACCCGCGAGCAGATCGACCGCTACTGCAACCAGCACGGCATCCGCCCACGCGTGGTGATGGAAGCCAATGTGATTGGTGCGTTGCTGGAGGTGGTGCGCAGAACCGCACTGTCGACGCTGCTGCCGGCCGCCATCGCGCAGGCTCACCCGGAGCTGGTCGCAATTGAGCTGGGGCCGCAGCGATTGCAGCGCACGGCGGTGTTGATGCAGCGTAAAGGGGTGTATCAGTCGGCGGCGGCGCGGGTGTTTATCGAGGTGGCGAAGGACGTGGCGGCAGCACTTGATCGTTAGACTGCTGGTATCATCCGCGCATTTGCACGCCAGGTAGAAACCCATGAACCGCCAGAAAAAACTCCAGCAGCTCTTCAAGGCCAAAGCCAAAAAAGCCAGTGCCAAACTGGCGCCGAAAAGCAAAGACAAATACATCAGCAAAGCTGATCGCGCAAAGCTCGAAGCTGAGGCGGATCAGGCGTCAAGCACCGGTGCCGACACGCCCGCTTGAGGGCGTCCCCGCTTCATATTTGCCCCAGATACGCCGCAGATGCCGAGCCGAACCAAAGCCCGCCCGCTCGGCGACGGTTTCAATGTCCAGGGTCGACTCAGCGAGTAATTCGCGGGCCACGGTTAAACGCAGGGTGTGCAGATAGTCCAGCGGGCTGATGCCGACGTGTTCATGAAACAGGCGCGCCAGGTGGCGGCTGCTGGTGCAGGCCAGGCTGGCCATGCGCGTAACGGTCCAACCTTCACACGGGGCAGCGGCGATTGCGTCCTGCACCCGGTGCACGGCCGGGTGCAGGTGGTTGCGACCGGTTATCCAGGGTGAGAGTTGCGGGTCGGTGCCGCTGCGGCGCATGTACACCACCATATCCCGTGCGACGGCGCAGGCCAGCCGTGGCCCGGCCCGTTCGGCGAGCAGGTGCAGCATCAGGTCGATGCCCGCCGTGACACCGGCGCTGCAACTCACATTGCCATCGGTGACGTAAAGGCGGTTCTCCAGGACCCGGGCCCTGGGCGCCAGGGTTTGCAAGGTGGCGCACAAGCCGTGGTGGGTGGTGCACTGGCGACCGTCCAGCAGCCCGGCACGGGCGGCACTCAAGGCGCCGGCGCACACGCAGACCAAGCGCTCACCCGAGGGCGCGAACACGCTTTGCAGCCATTGGGTCAGCGTATTGCTGGCCGACTCGAACGCCTGCCGCTGTGCCTGCGTGACCTTCAACGTGGACCCGACCAACACCACCCAAGTGCCGGGCGCCAGGCTCGCCGGGAGTGGCGCCAACCCGGCCAGCGGCAAGCCGATGGACGTTTGCAGGGATTGCACCGGGCTGACGTACTGCAAATCGAAGTCGATGGCGGCCGGGCCCTCAACGTGAGCGGCCAGGCGCAGCACTTCGGCGGGCCCTGCCAGGTCCAGCATCAGCACATTGGGCAGCAGCACGAAGAGCACCGGCACACTCACCGGTCAACCCTCCAATACTTGGGCGACGGTGGCGATGCGCGCAAAGCGATCTTCCAGGACCAGCTCGGTGCGCTCGCGAATCTGCGCCGGCGTGTAAACCCGGCCACTGCGGGCGTGGGTCATGGGGAAGGTGAGCGTCGCTTCACTGACAAAGTCCACCGTAAAGCCGCTGTCCGAGGCGTGCCGCGTGGTGGTTTCACAGCACTGTTCGGTGCGAATGCCGCTGATGATCAATGTGGTGATGCCCCTTTGCGTTAACCGCGCCGCCAGTGGCGTGCCGGCGAAGGCGCTGTGGTAGCGCTTGTGAATGACCCACTCGGGGTCGATCGACAATTCGCTCAAGGTTCTGACGTTGCCCGAGGCCAGCGAAAAATGCCCCTGCTCTTCAACATGGAAAACTTGTATCACCGGGATGCCTTGCTGAACACACCCGTCGATCAGTGCCTGTTGTTTTTCCAGGTAAGCCGGCAGGTCATTTTCGGACCAATAGGTTGAATGACGAAAGGAATGTTGGGCGTCAATCACGATCAGCGCTTTGCGGCTCATGGGTGGCTCCTTGTGGCTTGCGGTTCAGGGTCGATGCAAGCCATGGTAGGCACGCCGCCGCGCTGGCAACAGGCGCGTGCCGGACCACTTAAGGACGGATTCGGACACGTAGCAGTTACTTGGCGAACAGCTGGCTCATGTCCTTGAACGCTTTGAACTCCAGGGCATTGCCGCAGGGGTCGAGCAGAAACAGGGTGGCTTGCTCGCCGGCCTGGCCCTGGAAGCGAATATACGGTTCGATCACAAATTGGGTTTCACGCGCCCTCAGGCGGTCCGCCAAGGCTTCCCACTGGTCCCAGTGCAGGATAATGCCGAAATGCGGAACCGGTACGTCGTGACCGTCGACCGGGTTGGCATGCACAGATGCCTGGGACGCGGTCTTGGGCTGCTCATGAATCACCAGTTGATGGCCGTAGAAGTCGAAATCGACCCACTGGGCGCTGGAGCGGCCTTCCGAGAGGCCGAATACGTCGCCGTAGAAGTGGCGAGCGGCGGCAAGGTCGTAGACGGGTATCGCGAGATGAAACGGAGAAAGGCTCACGGTGAGTACCTGCAAGTTCTATTCATTAGAACTCGATTTTTCACCAGAAACACCGGGGAATAAAGCGCATATCCTTCGCCCTGAGCCTCAATAATTTCGATGCTCGCGCTCTACTCCGGCGCATCCAGCACTTGCATGACGCACGCCCGGAATAGCTCGAAGAGCGGAGATTGGCGCTGGCTGTACTTGGTCAGCAGCACGATTTCGCGAAAGAACGTGAGCGGGCCCAAGTGCAAAACCCGCACATCGCTGTCGTGCTCCAGCCACAGGCCCGCCATCGGCACCAGGGATACACCCAGGCCGCTGCGGACCATTTTGACGATGGCGTCCAGTTCGTCGAGTTCCAGCGCCTGCCGGGGCTGGATCTTTTGCTCCTTGAGAAACTGCGTCACCTGCCGCCCGCCGAACGAGCCACGGTCGTAGCGCACAAACGGCTGTTCACGCAGGATTTGTAATGGGTCGTCGCCCTGCACACCCTTGGCGGTGATCAGCACAAAAGGCTCGCGTGCGATGACCTCGATATTGAGATCTTTGGGCAGGTTGAATGGCGGATGGATCATGATCGCGAGGTCCAGCTCACCGGCGTCGATCTGGCTGAGCAGGTTCAGCGACACCCCTGGCACCAGGTTGACCTCGATAAACGGCGCACGGTGCTTGAGGGCGACCAGCGCCCCCGGCAGGATGCCGGTTTGCACACTGCCGATAGCACCGATACGCAACGAACCGTGAAAGTTGTTGGCGCTGTCGGGCGCGCCCATGCGCGAGAAAATTTCGAGGATTTCCTCCGCCAGGGGCACCGCCCGCTGCCCGGCAGAATTGAGAGTGGCGGAGCGGCCGGTGCGGTCAAACAACTTTACCCCGAGCGCCTCCTCGAGGTGTTTTATCTGCGCGCTCACGGCCGATTGCGTCAGCCCCACCTGCTGCCCGGCGGCGGCAAAGGTGCCGCGCCGGGCGGCGTTCACAAAGGTTCTCAACTCTCTAATCATGCCGATACCCTATGGTTTATTGCGCACTCAGCAACCGCTCAGCGCCACCTGCGGCCGTTCACCTGCGAAGAACCAGGGCCGCAGACGCACGCCCACGCTATTGCCGATAAACGCCGCCACCAGCCACACCCAGCCATGCAGGCTGCCCGAGGCGATCCCGCTGAAGTACGCGCCGATGTTGCAGCCGTACGCCAGGCGCGAGCCGTAGCCCAGCAACAGGCCACCGATCACCGCCGCCACCAGCGAGCGTGCGGGGATTTTCAGGCTCGGCGCGAAACGCCCGGCCAGGCCGGCGGCCAACAGCGCACCGAGGACAATGCCGATGTCCATCACGCTGGTGATGTCTTCCCACACCGGGGCGGCCAGCGCCTTGGCATTGCCGGGCATTTGCCAGAAGGCCCAACTGGCCACATCCACGCCCAGGCCGCTCGCCACTTTGGCGCCCCACAACGCAAACGCCGAGGTAATGCCCCACGGCCGCCCGGCCAGGGCCAGGGTCGCGTAATTGAGCAGGGCCAGGCCAATCGCGCCCCATACCAATGGCCATGGCCCACGCAGGAAGCGGCGCAGACCGGCGTGTTCACTGGTCTCGCCCGCTTCGAGCTGGCCATGGCGGGCTTTTTCCAAACGCACGGTGACGGCGGCAATCAGGCCGAACACCGCCAGGCTCAGGATCAACGCCGGCACCACGCCAAAACTCTTGACGATGGACACCGCCGGGAATGCCGGCAACGCGAACCACCAGTCCACATGGTGCGTGGCGATCAGCGAACCGCAGATAAAGAAAAACAGCGTCACCAACATGCGCGCATTGCCGCCGCCCACTGTGAACAGCGTGCCGGATGCACAACCGCCGCCCAACTGCATGCCAATCCCGAAGATAAACGCACCGAACACCACCGACACCCCGGCTGGCGCCACCAGCCCGACCACCGGCTGCCCGAACAACGTGCCCGCCCCCAGCGCCGGGAAGAACAGCAGCACCGCCACCGCCAGCATCACCATTTGCGCCCGCAAGCCGGCGCCACGCCGATCCTTGATAAACACGCGCCAGGCCGAAGTGAAACCAAAGGCCGCGTGGTACAGGGTCAAACCCAACGCGGCGCCGACCACCAGCAACAGCACCTGGCGCGAGCCGACGCTGTTTTGCAGAAACAAGGCGCCAAGCACCAGGATGATAAAGGCCACCAGCGGCGCGACGGGCTTGCGCGCTGGAGTGAGAGGGAGGGAGGTGCTCATGGAGTATCTCGGGTTGTTTGACTGGGTTGATTGCAAGGTCGCGAGTATAACCCCGTGGCGCGAGAGTCAGGGTGGAAGCTGGCTGCGATGGCGGTGGGTCAGGCAACGTAGAGGTCAGCAATGCCGCCGCCTTCGCAGCCTCGCCGGGGCTCGACAACTCCCACATTTGATCTTCATTGCGCGTGGGGACTGCATCCGCCGTAAGGGCCTTGTGCACCGAGATCCGACAAACACCAACAATCCCCTGTGGGAGCTGTCGAGCTTCAGCGAGGCTGCGATGGCGGTGGGTCAGGCAACGTAGAGGTCGGCAATACCGCCGCCTTCGCAGCCTCGCCGGGGCTCGACAACTCCCACATTTGATCTTCATTGCGGGTGGGGACTGCATCCGCCGTAAGGGCCTTGTGCACCAAGATCCGGCATACACCGACAATACCC
>NZ_UUPU01000009.1 GCF_900591205.1 Pseudomonas viridiflava | reverse complement strand
GTGGGCAACCCGGCAGGACGCCGGGTTAGCCGCGCTGGGCCAAGGATGGCCCATCGCGGCGGCCCACGGATTCAAGCCGGAGTGAGGGCACACCGAGCCTAGGCGAGGTGCCGAGTGATAGGGCAAAGCGTTTTTGGTTACTTTTTGCGCTGTTCAAAAAGTGACCCGCTGTAAGAGCGGAACCCATATCAGCCATTACCGAAATAACGGATATGCCCCCTCCCCTGGGGCAAGAAAATTTCCCCCCAGTTAAAAATCTTTCCCAAAACCCCTAGACGCCCCCCACCCATATCCCCTATAAAGCCACCTCAGGAATATTTTATTCCCCACAAGAAAACGCGCTCAAGGAACGAGCCAGCTGTCCTCAGACATTTTTTCGCTATGCGATGAGCTGCCGCCATCACCCCCGAGGACGTGTCATGCAACACGAAAAAAACCATTTCATCATCAAGGTCACCTGCCCCGCAGTGTCAGGCATCGTCGCAGCCGTGACCACCTACCTGGCAAACAACGCATGCTACATCGGGGAGATGGCACAGTTTGACGATGACTTCAGCGGCCGCTTCTTCATGCGCGCCGTATTCCGCTTCAACGATGGCCACGAAGGCAACCTGCAACAGATCAAGGACGGTTTCGCCGACGTTGCCCAAGCCTTCGACATGCAGTGGGAGCTATACGACACCCGCGAACCAATGCGCGTAATGCTGATGGTCAGCAAGTTCGACCACTGCCTCACCGACCTGCTCTACCGCTACCACAAGGGCGAGATGGACATGACCATCACCGCCATCGTCTCCAACCACCTCGACCTGCGGCCCATGGCCGAGCGCGAGGGCATTCGCTTCATCTACCTGCCAGTGAACAAGGACAACAAGGCCACGCAGGAGGCCGAGCTGATGAAGATCGTCGACGACACCCGCACCGAGCTGGTGGTGTTGGCGCGCTACATGCAGATCCTCTCAGACGACCTGTGCCGGCAACTGTCAGGGCGTGCGATCAACATTCACCACTCGTTCCTGCCCGGTTTCAAAGGCGCCAAGCCCTACCACCAGGCGTATCAACGTGGGGTGAAGTTGATCGGCGCCACCGCGCACTACGTCACCAGCGACCTGGATGAGGGCCCGATCATCGAACAGCAAGTGCAACGCGTGGACCACGTGTACAAACCCGACGACCTGGTCGCCATCGGCCGTGACACCGAAACCGTGGCCCTGTCCAAGGCGGTCAAGTACCACCTCGAACACCGGGTGTTTCTCAACCAGGACAGAACGGTGGTGTTCCGGTGAACGCACATAAACTGATCGACGGCAAAGCCGCCGCGGCCCGCGTGCTGCTGCAAGTCCGCGAGGACGTGATGCGCCTGCGCGAGCAAGACATTGAGCCGGCACTGGCGGTGATCCTGGTGGGCAGCGACGCGGCCAGCCAGGTGTATGTGCGCAACAAGATCCTGCGCGCCGAAGAGGTGGGCATCCGCTCGCTGGAGCACTGGTTGCCCAGCGACACCAGCACCGAACAGCTGTTGATCCTGATCGGCCAACTCAATGCCGACCCAGCGATTAACGGCATCCTCCTGCAATTGCCGCTGCCGGCGCAGATGGACGAATTACGGGCCCTGGAGGCCATCGCGCCGCACAAGGACGTGGACGGTTTTCACAGCCAGAACGTCGGCGGCCTCAGCCAGGGCCGTACGGTGCTGACGCCGTGCACGCCCAGCGGTTGCCTGTATTTGTTGGAACAGACCTGCGGCGACCTGCGCGGTAAACATGCGGTGGTGATCGGCCGTTCGAACATCGTCGGCAAACCCATGGCGGCCCTGCTGCTCAAGGCCGATTGCTCGGTCACCGTGCTGCACTCGCGCAGCCATAACGCCCAGGCCCTGTGCAAGCAGGCCGATATCGTGATCGCCGCCGTGGGGCGTGCGCGCTTGATCGACGCAAGTTGGTTGAAGCCCGGCGCGGTGGTGATTGATGTCGGTATCAACCGCATCGACGACGATGGCCGCAGTCGCCTGGTGGGCGATGTCGACTTCGACGGCGCCCTGCCCCACGTCGCTGCTATCACCCCGGTGCCCGGCGGTGTCGGCCCGATGACCATTGCCTTCCTGATGAAAAACACCGTGACCGCCGCCCTTGCGCAACATCACGCCCTACGCAGCCAATCGGAGGCCGTATGCCATTCAATCTATTGAAATACGGGCTGAGTTCGGAGTACCCGGTGGAGGTGGACCTGCCACCGCCCAAAGAACTCAAGGCCAGTTACGACGTCGTGATCATCGGCGCCGGTGGCCATGGCCTGGCAACCGCCTACTACCTGGCCAAGTACCACGGCATCACCAATATTGCGGTGCTGGAAAAGGCGTATCTGGGCGGCGGCAACACGGCACGTAACACCGCGGTGATCCGCTCCAACTACCTCACCAGCGAGGGCGTCCGTTTCTACGCCGAGTCGGTGAAGATGTTCCAGTCGCTGTCCAACGAATTCGACTTCAACATCATGTACTCCGAACGCGGCCAACTGACCCTGGCGCACACCGACGCCACGGTGCGTTCGTTCCGCCAGCGGGCCGAGGTCAACAAGCACTTCGGCGGGCGCACCGAAATGATCGACCGCCAGCAGATCCGCGAGCTGGTGCCCAGCCTCAACCTCGACCCCGGCCACCTGCCGGTGATCGCCGGGCTCTGGCATATCGACGGCGCCACCGCGCGTCATGATGCCGTGGCCTGGGGCTACGCCAAGCAGGCGGCCAAGCGTGGTGTGGAAATCCACCAGCTGACCGAGGTGCAGGACCTGATTATCGAAAACGGCACCATCACCGCGGTGAAAACCAATCGCGGCACCATCCAGTGTGGCTGCGCGGTGCAGGCGATTGCCGGGCACAGTTCGCTGTTGATGGCCAAGGCCGGCATCCGCTCGCCGATTCAGACCTTCCCCTTGCAGGCGATGGTCACGCAGCCGTTCAAGCCGTTTCTCGACCCGTTGGTGAGTTCCTCGGCCCTGCACTGCTACGTGCAGCAAACCAGCCGGGGCGAAGTGGTGTTCGGCGGCGGCTCCGACCCTTACCCGCTGTTCAACACGCGCTCGACCCTGGACCTCAAGGAAAGCCTGCTGGCCCATGCCATCGAAATGTTCCCGTTCCTGGCCAACGCCAAGTTGATGCGCCAGTGGGCCGGCATTACCGACATGACGCCCGACTACAGCCCGATCATGGGCCTGTCGCCGGTGAAGAATTACTACCTTGATGCGGGCTGGGGCACCTGGGGCTTCAAGGCCACGCCGATCTGCGGCAAGACCATGGCCGAGCTGGTCGCCAGCGGCGGCAAGGTGCCGGAGCTGATCAAGCCGTTCGGCCTCGAACGCTTCTCGACCTTCCAGCAAGTCAACGAAATGGGCGCCACGGCGGCCAGTCACTGATGGAGAGCGGACTATGAAAATCATGATTTGCCCGCTCAACGGGCCGCGCAATATCAGCGAGTTCACCTACGGCGGCGAGTTCAAGCCAATGCCCGACCCGGTCAACTGCAGCGATGCCGAATGGGCCGACTACGTGTTCAACACCGACAATTTCGCCGGTGTGGTGCGCGAATGGTGGATGCACACGCCGTCCAGTTACTGGTTCCTCGCCGAACGCCACACCGTCACCGACGAAATCCAGCGCACCTTCGACCCCAAGGAACTGTTCAGCAGCCGCGTCGACTTCAACACCGCCAAGGAGATCGTCGGATGAACCGCCTCCCCGCCCCCATGGGCTTGCTGATCCAGCGTGATCAACCGCTCGATTTCTGTTTCGATGGCCAGGCGTACCAGGGCCTGCAAGGCGACAGCATCGCCAGCGCACTGCTCGCCAACGGGCGTTTCCTGATGTCCCGTTCATTCAAATACCACCGCCCGCGTGGCCCGTTGAGCATGGCCGGCCAGGACGCCAACAGCCTGGTGCAATTGCCGCGCGAGCCCAACGTGCTGGCGGACGCCTATGCGCTGAGCGCCGGGTTGGCAGTGAGCGCGCAGAACGTCAACGGCTCGCTGGACAACGACAAGGATGCTTACCTCGGCAAGTTCTCCAAATTCATGCCGGTGGGCTTCTACTACCGCTCGTTCTACAAGCCCAAGGGCATGTGGAAGGTATGGGAACCGATCATCCGCAAAAAGGCCGGCCTGGGTGTGCTCGACCTGAAATTCCAGCCCGAGTATTACGACAAAGCTTACCTGTTTACCGACCTGGCGGTGATCGGCGCCGGTCCTGCGGGCTTGCAGGCGGCCCTCACCGCTGCGAATGCCGGGGCCCGGGTGCTGCTGATCGAGCAGCAACCGATCCTCGGTGGCTCGCTGACTTATGCGCGCTTCGACATCGCCGGCACCCGCGCCGACACCCTGCGCCGCGAGCTGCTTGGCGCGGTGCAGCAACACGCGAATATCCAGGTGCTCACCGACGCCACGTGCAACGCCTGGTTTACCGACAACTACCTGCCGGTGATCCAGGGCAAACGCATGTACAAAGTGCGTGCGCGACAGTGCCTGGTGTGCAGCGGCGCGTTCGACCAGCCGGTGATCTTCCGCAATAACGACCTGCCGGGTGTGATGCTGAGCAGCGCCGCGCAACGCCTGATGAAGCTCTACGCGGTCAAGCCCGGCCACCGTGCGGTGGTGCTGACCGGTAACGACGACGGCTACCTCGCCGCCCTCGACCTGCATGACCAGGGCGTGGAAGTGGCTGCGGTGATCGACCTGCGCCAGGCCCCCGCCGACAAAGCCCTGCCGGGTGCCCTGGCTCAGCGCAAGATCCCTTGCCTGAGCAACAGCACGGTATTCGAAGCCCTGCACGAAAAAGGCATGCGCCATGTGAAAGGCGTCGATGTGCGCCAGATCACCGGCCAGGGCCAGGTCAGCAACAGCGCGCAGGTGATCGACTGCGACCTGTTGTGCATGTCCGGCGGCTACATGCCGGTGTATCAACTGCTGTGCCAGGCCGGTGGCAAGCTGGCCTATGACGACCAGCGTGCGGCGTTCAGCCTCAGCGGCTTGCCGAACAGCCTGAATGTCGCAGGTTCGGTCCACGGTCAGCACCAGTTGGACAATGTGCTGGCGGATGCCAACAACGCCGCCGCCGCTATCGCGCAGGCCCTCGGCTTGAGCGCAACCGTCGCGCACGTGCCGTTGCGCAGCGAAGCCCAGGTCAATTTCAACTGGCCGATCTTCCCGCACCCCAAGGGCAAGGATTTCGTCGACTTCGACGAAGACCTGCAAGTGGCGGATATCGTCAACGCCACCCGCATCGGCTACCGCGATGTGCAATTGGTGAAGCGCTACTCCACCGTCGGCATGGGCCCGTCACAAGGCCGCCACTCGGCGCTGCCGACGGCGCGCCTGGTGGCCTGGGCGACGCAGCGCACTATCAGTGAAACCGGAGTCACCACCGCACGGCCGCCGTTTGTTGCGGAAAAACTCGCACACGTCGCCGGACGAGCCTTTGACCCCTACCGGCAAACGCCGATGCACGCACGGCATCTGCAAGCCGGGGCGAAGATGATGCCTGCCGGTATCTGGCAGCGCCCGGCGTATTACGGCAAGCCCCAGGACCGCGAAGCCTGCATGCAGGCCGAAGCGCTGCATGTGCGCAGCAAGGTCGGGCTGATTGATGTGTCGACCCTCGGCGGCCTGGATGTGCGCGGCCCGGATGCCGCCGAATTGCTCAACCGCATGTACACCTTTGCCTTCCTCAAGCAGCCGGTGGGCCGTTCGCGTTATGCGCTGATGACCAATGAGCACGGGGTGGTGATCGACGATGGCGTGTGTGCACGGCTGGCCGACAAGCACTTCTACGTCACCGCCACCACCAGCGGTGTCGACCGTATCTACCAGCAGATGCTCAAGTGGAACGCGCAGTGGCGCCTGGACGTGGATGTGGCCAACGTCACCGCCGCGATCTGCGCGGTGAACGTGGCCGGGCCGGACTCGCGCAAAGTGCTGCAACAGTTGTGCAGCGACTTGGACCTCAGCGCCGAAGGCTTCCCCTACCTGGGCGTACGCCAGGGCACGGTGGCCGGGATCAAGGCGCGTTTGCTGCGAGTCGGTTTTGTCGGCGAACTGGGCTATGAAATTCACGTGCCTGCGCGCCACGGCCTGGCGTTGTGGGATGCCTTGATGGCAGCCGGCAAAGCCTTTGACATTCGCCCCTTTGGCGTCGAAACCCAGCGCCTGCTGCGCCTGGAAAAAGGCCATGTGATCATCAGCCAGGACACCGACGGCATGACCCACCCGGCCGAAATCGACATGGGCTGGGCGGTGAGCCGCAACAAACCGTTCTTCGTCGGCCGGCGCTCGGTGGACATCCTCGAAGCCCAGCCGCTCAAACGCAAACTCGTGGGTTTCACCTTGCCCAAAGGCTGCGTGCAACCGCTGGAGGGCCACTTGGTACTTAACGGCCCGGACATCAGCGGCAACGTCACCTCTTGCGAGTACTCCACCAGCCTGGGCCGGATCATCGGCCTGGCCTACGCCGGGATCGACCAGAGCACACCGGGGCAACGCATCCCGATTCGCGTCGAGGGCGGCATTGTCGTCCAGGCCGATGTGGTGCAATTGCCATTCTTCGACCCCGCCAACCAACGCCAGGAGGGTTAAGCCATGACCAGTCTGAAAGCCCACGCATTGCTCACGCCACCCTGCCACCTGGACGACCAGACCGACCTGCCCCGGGTCGGCTTTCGCGGCACGCAAAGCGCTGAATACCTCGGCGCACGCGGGTTCACCCTGCCGGACGCCCCCAACCACGCCACCGCGCAAGCGGATGGCAGTTGGGTGGCGCGGTTGTCCCAGACCGAATATTTGTTGCTGGGTAGCGTGCAGGATCAAGGCCAGCGCATTGCCGATGAAGAAGCGCGTTGGGAGCTGGATCACCGCGCCAACTACCTGCTGCCGCGCCAGGACAGTCACGCCTGTGTGCTGCTCAGTGGCGGTGTGATTGCGCAGGTGATGGCGAAGCTGTGCGGGGTTGATTTAAGCCCTTCGGCGTTCAAGCCGGGGATGGTGGCGCAGACGTCGGCGGCGCGGGTCAACGCGATCGTCATTAACTCGGGAAGCGTGGAACTGCCAGCGTTTCACATCCTGTGGGACCGCGCCTCGAAGGAATACTTCGAGGGCGCGTTGCGCGATGCGTTGGAGGAGTTTGGCGGCGGGGGCGTGTGAGGTAGGCTTGAGTCCATGACCTCAGAGTCGGCGGGCACTTCACGTCGATCTCGGTCAAAAATGTGGGAGCTGGCTTGCCTGCGATGAGGGCGGCACCTTCACCATCATCACAGGCTGACACACCGCTATCGCAGGCAAGCCAGCTCCCACAGTTGAACAGCGCACGACCAGAATCAGTCGGTGTAGCCCAAGCGTGCCGCCCCGATCTTGCGGGTGTGTTGACGTGTCGCCAGGCAATAGTACAACGGGCACGTCACCACCAACCCCACCAGCCACGACAAATCCGCGCCTTCCACCAGGTTGGCCCACGGCCCCACATACAGCGAGGTATTGGCGAACGGCAGCTGCACGATGATGCCGATGAAATACGCGACGATCGCATGCAGATTAAAGCGCCCGTAAACCCCGCCATCTGCGCGAAAAATCGAGGCAATGTCATACACCCCGCGCTTGATCACATAGAAGTCGATCAGGTTGATCGACGCCCATGGCACCAGCACCAGCAATAGCGCAAGAATCAGCCCGATAAATTGCGAGATAAAGTCCGCCGACGCACCCAACGCCACCACGCAGCAACCGGCGAGCACCCCACCCGAGAGCACCACGCGCACTTTGATGCTGGGCGTCCACTGGCTGGCAAAGGTCTGGATCGAGGTGATGATCGAGAGCACCGCGCCATACAGATTCAGGGCGTTGTGGCTGATGATATTGAGCAGGAACAGCACCATCAGAATCGGCCCCAGCCAACCGGTGGCCTGCTTGACCGCAACCATCGCTTCGGTGCCTTCCGGCGTTGCGAGTGCCGCCACCAGCCCGAAAGCGAACGACAGGATGGTGCCTAGGGTGGCGCCCAGGTAGGTCGCGATAAACGGCCGTGTAATACCGATATCCGCCGGCAGGTAGCGCGAGTAATCGCTGGTATAGGGCGAAAAGCTGATCTGCCAGATCACGCCGAGCGACACAGTGGCCAGCCAGCCGGCCGCGTTGAAACTGCCACGGGTGAGGAAGTCCGCCGGCAGATCATGGGCAAAGATGTAGATGAAACCTGCCAGCAATGCGCTGCCCATCACCCAAGTGCCGATTCGATTGAGGCTATGGATAAAGCGGTAGCCGATCACGCCGATGGCGGTGGCGCTGAGGGCACCGATCAGGATGCTCGCCGGCACCGGCACCGAGGGCACAATGCCGACGATGGATTTACCGGCGAGCACGATATTGGAAATGAAGAAGCCGATATAGATCAGCGCGGCAAAGAACACGATCAGCAACGCGCCGTAGCGGCCGAACTGGCCACGGCTCTGCACCATCTGCGGGATGCCCATGCGCGGGCCCTGGGCCGACGCGAGGGCAATCACGATGCCGCCGAGCATATGCCCGAGGGCAATCGCCAGCAGCCCCCACATCAGGTTCAGATGAAACACCTGGGCCACCATGGCGCCGGTGACGATCGGCAGCGGTGCGATATTGGTGCTGAACCATAAGGTGAACAGGTCGCGGGCCTTTCCATGGCGCTCTGCGAGGGGGACGTAATCGACCGTGTGATTCTCGATCAAGGGGTCTTGCCGGGACATCTGGGGCATGGAAATGAACTCGCGCTGGTCTGATCTTATAGTTGTTTGACGCCAAACCGGGGGCGCTCTATGGCGGCCCCTCAGATGAACACCATATTATGGTATTCCAACATTTTCACAAGACTGATCCGTAGTCCTGGTGCGCATCTGATCCGTAAGTGTGCCACACGCCGAGGCCCAATTTCTTGCCGAAGCCCCCGTAGTTATTGGTTATGAGACCAAAGGTTGACGCTCATCGGATGACTGAAAAAGCGGTTGCATCAACTGTATTACGGTATACCATCAGCCTACAAACCCATAAAAATCCGCTTCACCGCCAGAGGACCGTCCCATGATTGATGCCGCTATCTACAAACAAGTGATGGGTTCGTTTCCGTCCGGGGTCACCGTGATCACCACGCTCGATGATGACGGGCAAATCGTCGGCCTGACGGCCAGTGCTTTCAGCTCATTGTCGATGGACCCGGCCCTGGTGCTGTTTTGCCCCAACTACAGTTCCGACTCGTACCCGGTCCTGATCAAGAACAAACGCTTTGCCATCCACGTGCTCTCCGGTGGCCAGCAAACCGAAGCCTATGCCTTTGCGCGCAAGGGCAAAGACAAGGCCCAGGGCATCGAATGGACCCTGAGTGAACTGGGCAACCCGATCCTGGCCAATGCCACAGCGGTGATCGAGTGCGAGTTGTGGCGCGAATATGAAGGCGGCGACCACGCAATCATGGTCGGCGCGGTGAAGAACCTGATCGTGCCCCGGCAGAACGCCGGGCCACTGGTGTATTGCAATGGCAAGATGGGTGCGTTGCCCGTGGTTGCCTGATTATTTCTGATACACCGCAGTGCCTGCATCCCAGGCAAGCCAGCCCCACATTTAAAATGCATTGCCCTGTGGGAGCTGCTTTGCCTGCGATAGCGGTGGTCAGGTACGGAAACGGCTGACCAACTGATTCAGCGTCTGCGACAACGCCGTCAACTGCTGCGCATCCTGGCGCGTGGAATCGGCCAGGCTCGCCACCAACTGCGCATCCCCGTGAATCTGGCTGATGTGCCGATTGATATCTTCAGCCACCTGGTGCTGCTCTTCAGCGGCGGTAGCGATTTGCGTGTTCATGTCGCGGATCACGTCCACCGACTCACGGATCAAACCAAAGCTGGCCCGCGCATCGTTGATCGACACCACCGTTTCCTGGGAGACCTCCAGGCTGGCATGCATCTGCTTGCCCATCTGGTGGGTGCGGCGCGCCAGGTTGCCGAGCAACCCGTCGATTTCACCGGTGGAATCAGAAGTGCGTTTGGCCAAGGCACGCACCTCGTCCGCCACCACCGCAAAGCCCCGGCCCTGCTCGCCCGCACGCGCCGCTTCGATGGCGGCGTTCAGCGCCAGCAGGTTGGTCTGCTCGGCAATGGAGCGGATGGTGCCGAGGATCGACTGGATATCGTTGCTGTCTTTTTCCAGTTGCTCCATGGCCTGGGCGGAGTGGCCGATTTCTTGGCTCAAGCGCCCGACACTGCTCACCGCCGCGTCGATCTGCTGCTGCCCGGTGTGAGCCTGGCGCTGGCCGTTGTCGGCCGAGTCGGCGGCCTGGCTGCAAGAGCGTGCGACTTCGTTGGAGGTGGCGACCATTTCATGAAACGCCGTGGAGACCATGTCCACCGCCTCACGCTGGCGCTCGGCGACTTCGGCCATTTCCACCGAGACTTCGGTGGCACTCCCGGAGCTGCTGTGGATCTGCCCGGCGGCCTCGCCGATGCGCTGGATCAACGTGCGAATCGCTTCAAGGAACTGGTTGAACCAGCCGGCCAATTGCGCCGTCTCGTCGCGGCCCTTCACGTCCAGGCGTGCGGTCAGGTCGCCTTCACCCTGGGCGATGCCTTCCAGGCCGCTGGCCACGCCGCGAATCGGCTTGACGATCAGCCCCGCGAACCACGCGCCCGCCACCGCGAACAACACCCCGCACACCAGCGCAATCGCTGCGATCAGCCAGGTCAGGCGTGCCGCGCCGGCCATCACTTCACTCTCGCGCACCAACCCCACAAAGCGCCAGCCCAACGCCTTGGACGGCCACACCAACGCCATGTAGCGCTCGCCTGCCAACTCGACCTGCACCAGGCCCTGGCCGGCCTCGCTCAACTGCCGATAGCCGTCACCCAGTTCGCCGAGCGGTTTGAAATTGTGCGACGGGTCGTTCGGGTCCACCAGCACCGTGTTGTTGGCTTCCATCAGCATCAGGTAACCGCTCTCGCCAAGCTTGATCTGCTTGACCAGATCGGTCAGTTGCTTGAGCGAAACGTCGATGTTCACCACCCCGCTCGCCTGGCCCTGGCGGTCGTTGAAGCTCTGCACGGTGCTGACCAGCACCACATCATCGGCAGCCCAGTAATACGCCTCGGTGCGCAGGGTCTTGCCCGGCTGCGCCATGGCCGTCTTGTACCAGGGCCGCGTGCGCGGGTCGTAGCCGGCAAGCTTGGGGTCGCCGGGCCAGAACACATAGCCGCCGTCTTCGGTGCCCAGGGACAGGTAGGTGTAGGCCGAATGGCTCTTGGCCAGGCCCTCGAACAAGCTGAAGAGTTGCTGGTCACGCTCGCCGGGAGCGATTTGCGCAGCATCGCTGGCCAGGTAGCGTTTCACATCACCATTGATACGCTGCAACTGCGGGTGCGCGGCCAGGTAGGCCACGTTCTGGCTGATGCCTTCGAAAAACAGCTGCATCGCATTGTCGACCTGGCGGATCTCGCGCCCGCTGCTGTCGACAAACCCATCGCGTGCCTCATGGCGCACATTGAGGATGATCAGCACAGCCACCAGAATCACCGGTAGGCTGGCGATTACCGCAAAGGCCAGGATCAGTTTTTGTTTTATGTTCATCGAGCTCGCCTTCCTTGTGAGGTGAGGGTGCAACCGTTGGAGAGAAAAGTTTTGCGGATATTCCGTATTATGGTATACCAACAATCAATCCGCCGAACAGCCGTCATCACCGGCACGCTGCACATTGGCGAGAGCACTTAAGGGCCCGCAGTCGACAGGCCGATCACAATAGATCCGAGGTAAGCGTCATGAAGTTTTCCCTGTTCGTACACATGGAACGTTGGGATGAAAGCGTCAGCCACCGTCAGTTGTTCGAAGACTTGACCGAACTGACCCTGATGGCCGAGGCCGGTGGCTTCAGCACCGTATGGATTGGCGAACACCACGCCATGGAATACACCATCTCGCCAAGCCCGATGCCGCTCCTGGCTTACCTCGCGGCCAAGACCACCACCATTCACCTGGGCGCCGGCACCATCATCGCGCCGTTCTGGCACCCATTGCGGGTGGCGGGCGAATGCGCGTTGCTTGATGTAATCAGCAACGGGCGCATGGAAGTCGGTTTGGCGCGTGGCGCCTACCAGGTGGAGTTCGACCGCATGGCCGGCGGCATGCCCGCCTCCAGCGGCGGCCAGGCGTTGCGCGAGATGGTGCCGGTGGTGCGCGCCTTGTGGAAAGGCGACTACGCCCACGACGGCGACATCTGGAAATTCCCCACCTCCACCAGCGTGCCCAAGCCGATCCAGCAGCCCAACCCGCCGATGTGGATCGCCGCCCGCGACCCGGACTCCCACAACTTTGCGGTGGCCAACGGCTGCAACGTGATGGTCACGCCGCTGATGAAGGGCGACGAAGAAGTGCTGGACCTGAAAAACAAATTCCAGGCCGCCCTCGACAACAACCCTGGCGTGCCGCGCCCGCAACTGATGGTGCTGCGCCACACTCACGTGCATGCCGCCGATGACCCGCAAGGCTGGAAAGTCGGGGCCAAGGCGATCTCCAGGTTCTACCGCACCTTTGATGCCTGGTTCGGCAACAAGAGCGTGCCGGTCAATGGTTTCCTGGAGCCGAGCCCGGAAGAGAAATTCGCTGCGCGCCCCGAGTTCGAACTGGAAAGCCTGCACAAAACCGCGATGATCGGCACCGCCGCAGAAATCATCCCGCGCATCCAGTACTACCAGGAATTGGGGGTGGATGAGTTCAGCTTCTGGTGCGACAACAGCCTGCCGCATGCCGAGAAGAAGAAATCGTTGGCGCTGTTTATTGAACAGGTGGTGCCGGCATTTCGTTGAGTGAGTACTGCCCGACGGACTAAAGTCCAACACCCTCCCCTGTGGCGAGCGGGCTTGCCCGCGTTGGGCTGTGCAGTAGCCCCAGTAGATGTTGGGGCCGCTACGCGGGCAAGCCCGCTCGCCACAACGGCCTGCTCGCCACACCAGCGCGTTTGCTATCGGGTCCCACATTTTGACCCAGGCTTGCCTACACTCAGTCCACACACGCGACATTTAGCCTCAGCCCATCATCGCAGCACCTGTAATAGTCTATTGCAGGACTCTAATGTACTAACCAGTTACTTATCTTGCTAAAATCGCGTCTTTGCCCTCTCTCACTCGAGTCTTTTCGATATGAAACGAGCATCGCGCGCCACTGGCGTCTCTAGATTCTTACTCCTGGGCCTGGGCGTTATCATCGCCCTGCTCGGCCTTGCGCTCGCCGTCGGCGGCGTCAAACTGGTCAGCCTGGGAGGTTCCTGGTACTTCCTCATCGGCGGCGCAGTCATGGCGGTTTCCGGCTTGCTGATTGCCCTGCGCAAGCCGGCCGGCGCGTGGCTGTTCGCCGCGTTCCTGGTGGGCACAGCCATCTGGGCCGTGGCGGATGTCGGGCTGGTGTTCTGGCCGCTGTTTTCGCGGGTGTTCATGTTTGCCGCCATCGGCATGGTCGTGGCGCTGGTCTACCCGCTGCTCGTCAACAGACCTGCACGCGGTGCCTATGGTGTGGCCGCCGTATTGGCGGTGGGCGTGGCGGTAGCGGCGGGCAATATGTTTGTCGCCCACCCCAGCGTGGCACCGACCGGCGCCGGCCCGGGCCTCACGCCGGTAGCCGCGGCCGATGCACAGAAAGACTGGGCCCACTACGGCAACACCGAAGGCGGCAGCCGCTTCGCCGCGCTGGACCAGATCAATCGCGACAATATCGACAAGCTCAAAGTCGCGTGGACCTACCACACCGGTGACGTGGCCATCAGCGACGGCAACGGCGCGGAAGACCAGCTCACCCCGCTGCAGATCGGCAACAAGGTATTTATCTGCACGCCGCACAACAACCTGATCGCCCTCGACGCCGACACCGGCAAAGAGCTGTGGAAGAACGAAGTCAACGCCAAGTCGGCGGTATGGCAGCGTTGCCGGGGCATGGCGTATTTCGACGCCACTGCACCAATCGCCCAACCAATTCAGCCGAACAGCTCGCCGATCATCGCCGCCAGCGTGCCGGCCGGTGCGCAGTGCCAGCGCCGCTTGCTGACCAACACCATTGATGCACGCCTGATCGCCGTGGATGCCGACACCGGCAAATTCTGCGAAGACTTCGGCACCCATGGCCAGGTGGATTTGAAGGCCGGCCTGGGCAATGTGCCGGACAGCTACTACCAACTGTCCTCGGCGCCGCTGATCGCCGGCACCACCGTGGTGGTCGGCGGCCGTGTGGCCGACAACGTGCAGACCGACATGCCGGGCGGCGTGATCCGTGGCTTCGACGTGATCACCGGCCAAATGCGCTGGGCCTTCGACCCGGGCAACCCCGAGGACAAAAAAGCCCCGGCCGACGGCAGCACCTATGTGCGCAGCACGCCCAACAGCTGGGCGCCGATGTCCTATGACCCGCTGATGAACACCGTCTTCCTGCCGATGGGCAGCTCATCCACCGATATCTATGGCGTGGAGCGCACCGCACTCAACCATAAATACGGTGCTTCGGTACTGGCGCTGGATGCCTCCACCGGTACGGAAAAGTGGGTATACCAGACCGTCCACAACGACCTGTGGGACTTCGACCTGCCGATGCAGCCAAGCCTCATCGACTTCACCCCACCGGGCAGCGACAAGGCGATACCGGCCGTGGTGATCGGCACCAAGGCCGGGCAGATCTATGTGCTCGACCGCGCCACCGGCAAGCCGCTGACCGAGGTCAAGGACGTACCGGTCAAGGCGGCGAACATCCCTAACGAACCCTACTCGCCAACCCAGCCTAAATCGGTAGGCATGCCGCAGATCGGCGCGCAGACCCTGACCGAATCGGACATGTGGGGCGCCACGCCGTACGACCAACTGCTGTGCCGTATCGACTTCAAGGGCATGCGCTACGACGGCCTCTACACCGCGCCGGGCACCGATAAATCGCTGAGTTTCCCGGGCTCATTGGGCGGCATGAACTGGGGCAGTATTTCCACCGACCCGGTGCATGGTTTTATCTTCGTCAACGACATGCGCCTGGGCCTGTGGATCCAGATGGTGCCGGCGCAGAAAAATGCCCAGGCATCGTCCGGTGGCGAAGCGCTGAACACCGGCATGGGCGCGGTGCCGCTCAAGGGCACGCCGTATGCGGTGAACAAAAACCGCTTCCTGTCGGTGGCCGGCATTCCGTGCCAGGCGCCGCCATTCGGCACCCTGACCGCCATCGACATGAAAACCCGGAAAGTCGCGTGGCAAGTGCCGGTCGGCACGGTTGAAGACACCGGCCCACTGGGTATCCGCATGCACCTGCCGATCAAGATTGGCCTGCCGACCCTCGGCGGCACCCTGTCGACCCAGGGCGGCCTGATCTTTATCGCCGGCACCCAGGACTTCTACCTGCGCGCCTTCAACAGCGGCAACGGTGATGAAATCTGGAAAGCCCGCCTGCCCGTCGGCAGCCAGGGCGGCCCGATGACCTACGTGTCGCCGAAAACCGGCAAGCAGTACATCGTGGTCACCGCCGGCGGTGCGCGCCAGTCCACCGACCGTGGCGACTACGTGATCGCCTACGCCCTGCCTTAACCCCTCCAAGCGCGGTGCCCCCCGGCACCGCGCCTTCTGCTTTGGAAAAACCCGCATGACCCCCTCTTCTCATCTTTCCCTTGGGCGCCTGTTGCTGGGCCTGGCCCTGGGCGCCGCCCTGCCCGCTCAAGCCGACGACACCACCCTGACCGGCGACTGGGGCGGCCTGCGCCGCGAACTCGACGCGCAAGGTATCCGCTTTAGCGGCGACTACAGCGGCGAAACCGCCTACAACGCCCACGGCGGCCAGCACCGTTCGGCGCGCTACTCGCAAAACGTAAAGCTCGGTGTGCAATTCGACCTGGGCAAGCTCTATGGCTTCAACAATGGCGACCGCATCCAGCTGACCCTCAACGACCGACGTGGCAACAGCGCCTCCGACGACCTGGTAGGCAACCGCCTGCCGATCCAGGAAAACTACGGCGGCCTCTACACCCGCCTCACCGAGCTGAGCTACGAGCGCACGCTGTTCAGCCCGGCGCTGAACCTCAAGCTGGGTTACATGGCCATGGGCAATGACCTCGGCGGCCTGGACAGCGGCATCCTGTGCAACTTCATAAATGCCGGTTTCTGCGGGCACCCGCTGAACATGTCCGGCGGCAGCGGCTGGACCAACTACCCGAATGCGCGCCTGGGCGCCCGGGTGAAATATGATTTTTCGCCGTCCTGGCAACTGCGCGTGGCCGCCTTCAATGTGGACCCGGACAGCAATGGCGACTCCAGCCGCGCCTGGCATTTGAGCCCCAAGCACACCACCGGCACCGTGGTGCCCATCGAGTTGATCTACAAACACGCCGGCACGCTGCCGGGTGAATACAAGCTGGGCTATTACTACGACAGCTCCGACGTCAAACGCATCGGCAGCGACAAAGAAGTCAGCGGGCGCGGCGGTCACTACCTGCTGATTGATCAGGCGGTGTGGGCCTCCCCTTCTTCGCCGGGCCGCGTACTGCATGCCTTCGGCCAATACTCCGCCGCCAGCGAAGCCGCTTCGCCGTTCAGCAAGTGGTATGGCGCGGGCGTGGTGCTGTACAAGCCGTTCGAAGGTCGACCACGGGACACCGTGGCCCTGGGGTATGGCCGCGCCGTGCCGAATACGCGCAGCCGTGATGTGCAAGAGCAGGCAGCCTTCAACGCGGGGACGGACTACCCTGACCTGAACAACGCCGAACAGTTGATCGAACTCAGCTACGGCTACCAGGCCACGCCGTGGCTGACCCTGCGCCCGGATGTGCAATACATCATCGAGCCGGGGGCGTTTTCGGGGGAGAAGATCGACAATGCACTGGTGTTGGGCTTGCAGGTAAAGGCAGTGTTCTAAACGCCTGAACGCGGCCAAAAAATGTGGGAGGGGCTTGCCCCTCCCACATTTTGATCTGCTGTGTTCTTGAGTTATGTAGTTGCAGGTACACCCTGCTGATACTCCCGCGGCGTACACCCAAACTCGCGCCGAAACACCGTGTGCAGGTACTGCGCCGACTTGAAACCGCATTGCTGCGCTACATCGGCAATCGCCAGGCCCCGGCTTTGCAGGCCCTTGGCGGCGGCAGCGAGTTTGAAGCGCAGGATCTCGTCATGCACGCTGCACCCGCGCTCCTTGCGAAAGTGCGCTTCCAGGGATGAACGCGACACGCCGACATAAGCCGCCACCTGCGCGGTCTTGATGCCCTGGCAGGCGTACTGCCGGATAAACAGCAGCGCCTGCATCACATACGGGTTGCCCAAGGGTTGGTGCAGGCTGGACGCCTGCACATTGATCGCGTCCGGCGGCACCAGCACTTGCGTGCCGGTACAGGGTTTGCCGTGCAGCATCTGGTGCAGCAGCGCGGCAGCCGTGCGCCCCATGGTCTCCGTGCCCTGGATCACCGAACTCAGCGGCACCCTTGTAAGAGTGCGGGTCAGCGGGTCGTTGTCGATGCCGATCAGCGCTACCTCTTCCGGCACTGCGATACCCGCGGTGAGGCAGGCTTGCAGCAATTGCCGGGCACGCGCGTCGGTCACAGCGATGATGCCGATGGGTTTGGGCAAGGCTTGCAGCCAGGCGATCTGCTGTTCCACGGCGCTGTCCCACAGCGGTGCGCTGGTGCCCAGGCCACGATAAACCTCGGCGTGCAGACCATCGCGTTGCAGCAGGCGCTTGAAGGCTTTTTCGCGCTCCTGGGCCCAGCGGTTGGCCTGGGCTTCAGGCAGGCTGAAGCAGGCAAAACGCGTCAGACCGGCCTCGATCAAGTGCTCATACGCCAGCTTCATCAACGCATGGTTATCGGTGGCCACATAGGGAATGCCCCTGGGGTAGGCGCGTATATCCTGATAGGAGCCGCCCACCGCCACCACCGGCAGCTTGATAGCAGCCAGCGCCTCGCCGATCAGCGGGTCGTCGAAGTCGGCAATGATGCCGTCGCCTTGCCAGCGCTCGATGCCTTTGAGGCGGCACAGGAAGTCCTCCTCGAGGAACAGGTCCCAGGAGGCACGGGTACTGCTCAGGTAGTTGCCGATGCCGGTGATGATGCCCCGGTCGTAAATCTTGCTGCCGTTGAACAACAGGGCGATGCGGTGCACGGGCGGTAGGGTTTTCATTGTTTTTGTCCTGAGGCCGGTCGCTACAGACTAGCCCTCACCACTCAAAATCGCACTATCGCTTGGTGATTTTCATAATCGGCAGGCCGGGTGCCGTTGCTAGTATCCAGACACCGCCAAGAACAATAAGGAAAAACGCCATGCTGTACTTCCCCGGTGTCGAGAAGGTTCGCTTCGAAGGCCCCAGCAGCGACTCCCCCCTCGCCTTTCGCCACTACGATGCCAACAAATTGATCCTCGGCAAACCCATGCGCGAGCACCTGCGCATGGCCGCCTGCTATTGGCACACCTTCGTCTGGCCCGGCGCGGACATGTTCGGCGTGGGCACCTTCAAGCGCCCCTGGCAGCGCAGCGGCGACCCGCTGGAACTGGCCATCGGCAAGGCGGACGCGGCCTTTGAGTTTTTCTCCAAGCTGGGCATCGACTACTACAGTTTTCACGACACCGATGTGGCACCCGAAGGCAGCTCGCTCAAGGACTATCGCAACCACTTCGCGCAAATGGTCGATCACCTGGAACGCCACCAGGAACAGACCGGTATCCAACTGCTGTGGGGCACCGCCAATTGCTTCAGCAACCCGCGCTTTGCCGCCGGCGCCGCGAGCAACCCGGACCCGGAGGTGTTCGCCTACGCCGCCGCCCAGGTGTTCAGCGCGATGAACGCCACGCTGCGGCTCAAGGGCGCCAACTACGTGCTGTGGGGCGGCCGCGAAGGCTATGAAACCCTGCTCAATACCGACCTCAAGCGCGAGCGCGAGCAACTCGGGCGGTTTATGCGCATGGTGGTGGAGCACAAGCACAAGATCGGCTTCAAGGGTGACCTGCTGATCGAACCCAAGCCCCAGGAACCCACCAAGCACCAGTACGATTACGACAGTGCCACGGTGTTCGGCTTCCTGCATGAGTACGGCCTGGAACACGAGATCAAGGTGAACATCGAGGCCAACCACGCGACCCTGGCCGGGCACAGTTTCCATCATGAGATTGCTACCGCCGTGTCCCTGGGGATCTTCGGCAGCATCGACGCCAACCGGGGCGACCCGCAGAACGGCTGGGACACCGACCAGTTCCCCAACAGCGTCGAGGAAATGACCCTGGCCACCTATGAAATCCTCAAGGCTGGCGGCTTCAAGAATGGCGGCTATAACTTTGACTCCAAGGTGCGCCGCCAGAGCCTGGACGAGGTCGACCTGTTCCACGGCCATGTCGCCGCCATGGATGTACTGGCCCTTGCCCTGGAACGTGCAGCCGCCATGGTGCAGAACGACCGGTTGCAGCAGTTCAAGGACCAGCGTTACGCCGGTTGGCAGCAACCGCTGGGCAAGGCTGTGCTGGCCGGTGAGTTCAGCCTGGAATCACTGGCCGAACATGCCTTTGCCCATGAGCTGAACCCGCAAGCCGTGAGTGGTCGGCAGGAGATGCTTGAGGGTGTGGTCAATCGGTTTATCTATACCTGAAAGCGACATCACCTGTGGCCAGGGCGCTCTTATGTGGCGAGCGAGCTTGCTCGCGTTGGGCCGCGAAGCGGCCCCTGTAACCGGCAACGCGTTTTTACCTGATACACCGCGCCGCCTGGTTTTGGGGCTGCTCCGCAGCCCAACGCGGCGGTGCGACGATTCGACAAGCCCGCTCGCCACAAAAGCTGTGACATTTGCGCGACAAATCTATCCACCGAACGTCGAAGGACGCTCTACAGTTCTACCCGCATCACGCTGTGTCTTTCCAACAACAATAAAAGGACGCACCACCATGAAGTCATTCAAACGTACCCTGCTCACCACTGCCCTGGCCCTGCTCGCCCTGCCGGTGATGGCCGATTCAGCCCACCCGAAAATCGGTTTTTCCATCGACGACCTGCGCCTGGAACGCTGGTCCCGCGACCGCGACTACTTCGTCGCAGCCGCAGAAAAACTCGACGCCAAGGTCTTCGTGCAGTCCGCCGATGCCAACGAGCAAAAGCAGATTTCGCAGATCGAAAACCTGATCTCCCGGGGCGTGGACGTGATCGTTATCGTGCCGTTCAACGCCACCGTACTGACCAACGCCGTAGCCGAAGCCAAGAAGGCCGGGATCAAGGTGGTGTCCTATGACCGCCTGATTCTCAACGCGGACATCGACGCCTACATCTCCTTCGATAATGAAAAAGTCGGCGAGATGCAGGCCAATGGTGTGCTGCAGGCGGCGCCCAAGGGCAACTACTTCCTGCTCGGCGGCGCGCCCACCGACAACAACGCCAAGGTGCTGCGCGAAGGCCAGATGAAAGTGCTGCAACCGGCCATCGACAAGGGCGATATCAAGATTGTCGGCCAGCAGTGGGTCAAGGAATGGAACCCGACCGAAGCCCTGAGCATCGTCGAAAATGCCCTGACCCGAAACAACAACAAGATCGACGCCATCGTCGCCTCCAACGACGCCACCGCCGGCGGTGCGATCCAGGCCCTGGCCGCGCAGAAGCTCGCCGGCAAGGTGCCGATCTCCGGGCAGGACGCCGACCTGGCTGCGGTAAAGCGCGTGATCGACGGCACCCAGACCATGACCGTGTACAAGCCGCTCAAACTGATCGCCTCCGAAGCGGCCAAGCTCTCGGTGCAACTTGCACGTAACGAGAAACCCACCTACAGCTCGCAATACGACAATGGCAGCAAAAAGGTCGACACCATCCTGCTCACCCCTACCCCGCTGACCAAGGCCAATATCGACCTGTTGGAGCAAGACGGGTTCTATACCAAAGAGCAGATAGCCGGGCAGTGACCGCCATGGCCGATTACCTGCTGCAAATGAACGGCATCGTCAAAAGTTTTGGCGGTGTCAACGCGCTGAACGGCATCAATATCAAAGTGCGGCCCGGTGAATGTGTGGGGCTGTGCGGCGAGAACGGTGCCGGTAAATCCACCTTGATGAAGGTGCTGTCGGCAGTCTATCCGTACGGCACCTGGGACGGCGAAATCCTCTGGGACGGGCAACCGCTCAGGGCTCAGTCGATCAGCGAAACCGAGGCCACGGGCATCGTGATCATTCACCAGGAGCTGACCCTGGTGCCCGACCTGTCGGTGGCCGAAAACATCTTCATGGGCCACGAACTGACCCTGCCCGGCGGGCGCATGAACTACCCGGCGATGCTGCACCGTGCCGAAGTCCTGATGCGTGAACTCAAGGTGCCGGACATGAACGTGGCGTTGCCGGTGTCGCAGTACGGCGGCGGCTACCAGCAATTGGTGGAAATCGCCAAGGCCCTGAACAAACAGGCGCGCCTGTTGATTCTTGACGAGCCCTCCTCGGCGCTGACCCGCTCGGAAATCGAGGTGCTGCTGGACATCATCCGCGACCTCAAGGCCAAGGGCGTGGCCTGCGTGTATATCTCGCACAAGCTCGATGAAGTGGCGGCGGTGTGCGACACCATCGCGGTGATCCGCGATGGCAAGCACATCGCAACCACCGCCATGGCCGACATGGACATCCCACAGATCATCACGCAGATGGTCGGACGCGAGATGAGCAACCTCTACCCCACCGAACCGCATGAAGTCGGTGAGGTGATTTTCGAGGCGCGCAACGTCACGTGCTATGACGTGGACAACCCCAAGCGCAAACGCGTCGACGATATTTCCTTCGTGCTCCGGCGCGGGGAAATTCTCGGCATTGCCGGGCTGGTGGGCGCTGGGCGCACAGAGCTGGTGTCGGCGCTGTTCGGCGCCTACCCCGGCCGCTACAGCTGCGAGGTGTGGCTCGATGGCCAGGTGATCGACACGCGCATGCCGCTCAAGTCGATCCGCGCCGGGCTGTGCATGGTGCCGGAAGACCGCAAGCGCCAGGGCATCATCCCCGACCTGGGGGTGGGCCAGAATATCACCCTGGCGGTGCTCGACACCTACGCGCACATGACCCGCATCGACGCCGAAGCCGAGCTGGGCAGCATCGACCAACAGATTGCACGCATGCACCTCAAGACCGCGAGCCCGTTTTTACCGATCACCAGCCTGTCGGGTGGCAATCAGCAAAAGGCCGTGCTGGCGAAAATGCTCATGGCCAAGCCCAAGGTGCTGATCCTCGATGAACCCACGCGCGGGGTGGATGTGGGCGCCAAGTATGAGATCTACAAACTGATGGGCGCGCTGGCGGCCGAAGGCGTGGCGATCATCATGGTCTCCTCGGAATTGGCTGAGGTGCTGGGGGTGTCCAACCGCGTACTGGTGATCGGCGACGGCCAGTTGCGCGGCGACTTCGTCAATCAGGGGCTCACCCAGGAACAGGTGCTCGCCGCCGCGCTCAGCCAAAACAATAATAATCGGAAGACCGCGTAGATGAACCAGGTCAAACAGCTGTTTACCCGCTACAAAATGCTCGCCCTGGTGATTGCCGTGGCGTTTATCTGGCTGTTTTTCAGCTGGCAGACCGAGGGCGGCTTCCTCACGCCGCGCAACCTGTCCAACCTGCTGCGGCAGATGTCGATCACCGGAATTCTGGCCTGCGGCATGGTGCTGGTGATCATCAGCGGCGAGATCGACTTGTCGGTGGGCTCATTGCTTGGGTTGCTGGGCGGGCTCGCGGCGATTCTGGATGTGGTCTATCACGTGCCGCTGCTGGCCAATCTCAGCCTGGTGGCGCTGTGCGGCCTGATGATCGGCCTCGCCAACGGCTACATGACCGCCTACCTGCGCATCCCGTCATTTATCGTCGGCCTGGGCGGCATGCTGGCGTTTCGCGGGATTCTGCTGGGGATTACCGGCGGCACCACCATCGCGCCGGTTTCGCCGCAGCTGGTGTACGTGGGCCAAGGCTATTTGCCGCACTCGGTGGGTATTGGCCTCGGGGTTTTACTGTTTGCTCTGACCCTGTTTTTAACCTGGAAACAACGACGCAACCGCGCACTGCATGGCTTGGCCGCACACTCGCGGGTACGCGATGTGCTGCGCGTAGCGGTGATCGGCGCGGTGCTGGCCGGGTTCGTTACCACCCTTAACAGCTACGACGGCATCCCGGTGCCGGTGCTGCTGTTGCTGGTGTTGCTCGGCGTCTTCAGTTACGTCACCAGCCAGACCGTGTTCGGCCGCCGCGTGTATGCAGTGGGCAGCAATATGGAAGCTACACGCCTGTCGGGCATCAATGTGCAGGCGGTGAAACTGTGGATCTTCGGCATCATGGGCGTGATGTGTGCCCTCGCCGGCCTGGTCAACACCGCCCGCCTCGCCGCCGGTTCACCCTCGGCGGGCAATATGGGCGAGCTGGATGCCATCGCCGCATGCTTTATCGGCGGCACCTCCATGCGCGGTGGCTCGGGCACGGTGTATGGCGCACTGTTGGGCGCGTTGGTGATTACCAGTCTGGATAACGGCATGTCGATGCTGGATGTGGACAGCTACTGGCAGATGATTGTGAAGGGCAGCATTCTGGTGCTGGCGGTGTGGGTGGACGTGAGTACGCGGGCGGGTCGACGGTGACCCGCCAACCCCGCCTCATCCGGTGAGCTATGCCTTTAGAATTCGCTGAAACGCAGCCCGGTCTCTTCAAGGCGGCCCTTCAGCAAACCGGCCTGGAAGCGGTGTTCGCCGTCACTGTTTATCTCGGCAACCTGAACCAGGTCGGGGATGCGGTCGCCAGTGATATCCGCCAGCACCATCTGCCCGCCGCGAACGCGTTCGGCGTAGCGGCCGACAGCTTCCACCTTCGCAGCGCCGGCGGCCTTGCCAGCGTCGAGTTGCTCCTGCCGTGTCGAAAAGCCTTTGAAAAAATCAGGGTAGGCAGCCATTTGCACGCCAGAATCGAGGCATGAATCAGCCGCCAGCGTGGCCACCGCGATTTCCAACTCGGCGCCCTGGGCCAGCGGATTGCTGTGTGTGTCGCTCACTCGCACACGCGACAACACCAGGTAGCTCTTGCTTGCTTCAGCAAGATCCGCTACCAGATGAACCGGGCGCTGCAACCAGGAGAGGGGCGCGCCACGTAAGCACTCCAGCGTGGCGGCTTTTACCTGCTCACCTTTGAGAACGGCTTTTTGCATCTGCAATTGGACCCCACTGCCGTCCGCCATCACGCTCACAAAGCTTGGGTTGGTCGCGGTTGCCTGGGTAATAAACGCCGGTTCCATAGACTCAGGGAACGCCTTGAGGGTTTGCTCGCCAAGGTTGCTGGCGACATCCGTGCCAGGCTTTGCAACCGTGTAACGTCGCACTATCGCGCCGTCTTCATAGCCATCGCCGTTGCCGGCACCTCGGCGCATCCAGAGCAAGAAAGGTGGGGTAGCCTGGGCGACCACAAAAGGTGCGCCGACATAATTGCGATAGCGGTCGCAGTGATCTTTTGACGTGTGATCGTCCGGATCGCTTATACAGTTGCGCTCAGCAATGCTGTACAGATGCCGGCCTGCAGGTGCTTCGCGAATTCGGCGCTGTGTTGTGTCAAACAGTACATCCACCACGCACAGCGAGCGGTCCTTGATGCCTTCATTCGGGCCGCAAGAATGTGTACTCAGGCCCATCAGCCGCACCAATCCCGGTGTGCTTGCCCCGTTAACCGGATGCACCTCGGAAAACTTGAAGTCCTGGTTATGGATGGCGAATGCCAGCGGTGCAGCAGCGGGCGTAGCCTCACCCCTGCCCCACATCGCTTTATTTTCGCAGTGCCCGGCAGGTGTGCGCAGTTGGATGCCCCCGGCCGCTTGCACCCAGTCGTTGCGGCTGGCCCGACCGGGAGGCAGCAGCGCGAAACCGCCCGCAGTCCCACTCAACTGGCTACGCCTCCACCACACAAACCAGTCTTCGCCGCCTGGCGCATCACGCACCACCATGGGCGGACCGTTGAGGGCATCATACGAGGCCGGCAATTGGAAGCTGGAACAGACCAGGCCGCCGTCGGGCTTCCACCCCAGCACATGTACCAGGCTGCCCGACGGCCGAATGTCGAAATAGTAGGCCGCTTTGGGCAGCAGGCCCTCGTCAACCCACTGGCGCGGTGCATCGGCGATGCGCAGCACTCGCTGGGCATTGGCTCGCACCGGGTAGGGATCGAATTCCAGGAAGGTGGAAGCTTTTTCGTCTTGCGCAGCACGCGCGCTTTTAAAGCTGCCGAAGCCGCCCAGGCGCACCCCCAGGGTAACCTTGCGCGCATTGGTTTCGCAGTCGCTGATGGTCGCGTTGGGGTTGATGTACTTGCATAACCGGAAGGCTTGCTGCTGCAACATGAAATCGCAGTCTGCCTGGCTGTAACCGTAGGTGGCGTTGCCATGGCGGTAGCAGTAGTCGTGGAAGGCACACGCTTGGCGCATCTGTAAGGCAATCGGCGCCTGGTGGCTGCCACGGGTAAATGCCAACGTCTGCAGGCCGGTCGGCAGGCTGCAACTCAGGCCGCTGCCCTGCCCCCCGACCAACTGCACTGGATCGGCAGAGGCCGAAAGGGCGTAGGCAGTACGGGGTGTTTCTCGGTCGTCAAAACGCACTTCGTTGGCCAGCAGCGTGTCAGCGATGCCATTGAATATACCGGAACAGCCAGTAACCACCGTGGTCAGCAGCGCTGCCAACATAGCCAGGCCAAGGATCGACAGAGGGAATTTGCGCATGATTGAACACCTTCCTGAGACTCGGGCCTATGAGCTGGAAGGGCCATCCACTACGCTCATGCGTAACGCAACCGGGCAACTGCGCGCTACCCTGTCGATCAGCAAAGCTCACAGAACCAAACTCTGCAAGTGCACAGGCATGTACAAACATCCGAATTTGCACTTTTTACAACCCGTCCTACACTTGCCAAAATTGACAGGCGCCATCATTTTGATGCCATGCTGATTCAAGGAGGAGTGGGAGATGAATCTTTCCGATCATGGCCGCGACTGGCGCGCCCTCTTTGTGATGATCGCCTGTACGCTGCTGGCCAGTTGCATCGCGGTGCCAACAGGCACAACGCAGGTCTATCGCAAAGCCGACAACCCCGCTTCCGCACCCAACGCCGAGGGCAGACAAGGCTTCGAAACGACCCTGTTCACCAATAATATCGACCCACTGTTGACCGTGCACAAAGCTGGCGGCGACAAAGCCAGCGACGATGTGTTTGCCATCTACTTGAGCGATGGCTATTTCAAGTACCTGAAGGATACGGGGGGCGTGAACGAGGTGATCGTTGTGGCCGAGTTCACCGAGGTCAACGACGGTTCCGCGTCCGATACCGTTACTCGTGTACTCGGCCCCTACTTCGGCGTGTCCGACAAAGCCGGTACGCCCTTCCTCAACAAACTGCTCTACGGCCCGAAAACCCTCGAATCCGACCACCTCAACATGAAACTGACCGTGTTGGAATACGATCAGGGCGAGAATCAAAACTCTGCGGCGTTCCTCGACTTTATCCAGTCCGTCACCCAGACCTTGTCCCTGGCCAACCCCGTCACCGCGGCCGAACAGGTGTTCGCCAAGGAAATTGCCAAAAGCCTGCTGAGTTTGAACAAAGATGATGTGGTCATGGAGATCGACATCAACTTCACCGGTAATTCCGGGCAACTGGCCAATATTAGAAATAACGGCTCCTACATCCCCTTGAACATCGGCGACTATGTGCTGATCAACAAGGAACACTGCGTGCCGGCCAATTGCTATGGACGGATGGTAGCGGCAGACAGCCCGTACAATCCCTTCGCCTGGATCGGCGATATCGTCATGCTGGTGCCTGCGGCCGTGCGCCGTGGCTTGGCGGATACGCCCGATGGTGTGGCATTGGCAGACGTCAACAGGAAAGACCTGGATTACTCCAATCACCAACTCACCCAGCATGCAACGGGTGCCGAGCCTGTACCCTTCGTTGACAAGACCTGGCTGGCGCTGTCCATCGTCAAGGGCGGCGACGCCTCACTCTGGCAAAAACGCAAAGCGCTGACCCAGGCAGAACTCGCTGTCCAGAACATGATCAAGGTTCGCGGTGGCCCGCTTGCCTTCAGCCAGAACTATCAGACGGCGAGACAAGCACTGGAAGCGGCCCGGGAGGCCGAAGTGCTGAACAGTTCCGGCGTTGTCTTCGTTTCTCCCTTGACCGCTACCGGTGAATTTGCCCCCACCACTACTGACGGCGAGTACTGCGTGTATCACGCGCGCACCGTTACCGAAGTGACCGCCATTTTTTACCGCCTGGATGACAATGGGGTGCCGCAACAAGTGCCGACCAACAGCGTCACCAGAAACAAGGATAAAGTGACGACCAACAACACCTGTTTTAACATCGGGGCCGCGGCACGTGTGGCAGGCAGCTATGAAATGCACGCGTTTTACAATGTGGGGAAGAAAGTGCTGCCACAAACGATCAATTACGAAATCAAAAAATAGCCGTAAAAAAGCCACTCCTCCGAGTGGCTTTTTTTATAGAGGACTGACTTGTCCTGAGTAGGATTTCACTGGCTCAACACCACATCCCGCATCGCCGGAATATAGCCGTAGTCGTAAGCCTCCTGCACAAACGAGCGATCGCCCTTCAATACAATCCGAACCGTCGGCGCTTCGGTGCCGCCGATGCGGTAGTCATCACCGGTGGTGGGCACGCTGTCGATAAACGAGGTCACCAGGCCGTTGGGCATCACGCAATGAGAGTAGGTCTGGAACGGCTGCGAAGGCGGGTTGCCGAGTACCAGCCCCGACGCATTCATCAGCGCATAGGGGCCGAACAGGTGATCGCTGACAAACCCATACACGCCATCCGGCCCGGTCACGCCGTCCGCATAGGTGAACTTGTGGCTGATGGTGAACAGGTAATACTTGTTGTCCTGAAACACATAATGCGGCCGTTCGGTCTGGTCATTCACCCCCACGGCAGTCACCAGCGGCGGCAGGATTTCCCATTCGTCACCGTTGAGGTCCTTGGCCACGGCAATGCCGATGCAACCCACTTGGTAGCGGGCACCGCCCACGTCCTCATGCCCCGGTGGCACCAGGCCGATTTCGTTCGGGCCCACTTCGTGAGTCCCACGCTCGCCGGCCACATTGCCTTCAAACACCATGTACAACTTGCCATCGTCAGGGTCGATAAAGGGGCTGGGATCGCGAAAGTTCCACGTCGCATTCTGTGCTTCGGTTTGGTAATAGGTGCCGTCGGCATCGAACAACGATTTGACCTGATCAAAACCCTGCAGGGTCACACCGGTGTCCGAAGTGACAACCTGGCCCCTGACTTTGGCAATCGTGGCGCCCGGTGTGACACAGGTGTAGTACAAGTCGATATCGCCGTTGTTATTCAACAGGATCGGCGTACCCGCCCATTCCCGCGTGGTCGGTGAAACCCCTTCGGCCATCACGCGGCCACCGAAGATCCAGTCCTTGCCGGTGCGCGAATACCAGTAGCAGATACGCGCATGGCCATGGCGGTCTTCCCAGTCGCGCTTAATGTCGTAACGGCCGTCGGCATTGATAAATTGTGGATCATGGGGACGACGGTCAGCGGTCAGGGTGAAGATCACCGACCAGCCATTAACCGATACCACCGTGCCGTCCAACTCACGCAAGGGCATGGTGTCCCAAATAAACACCGTGTCACTCATGACAGGAAAGTCAGGACTCACTAACGGCTGTGTGGTCGTCGGGTCATTCTCATTAACTTTCAGCGCATCGGCCCGTGTCCAGCGAGTGGGAGTGTGATTCGCATGTTTCATGATGATGTCCTTTTACTGACGCTTTAGTGACAAGCGAAGATTAAATAGCACCTAACAGCCAGCCATTTAATGGCGAACTGAAAGAGCAAGAGATAGTTGGCTCTGCAAGTGCAAAACAAGGTTTAACATGCAAGCCAGCTTATCGCAACATGAAGAATTATTTAAATTACAAAGGCCATCACTGTATTTATATCCTTGATATAAATACAGTGGCACCTGTAATAAATGACTGCTCGGTAGACAGCTAGCTAATCAACTACCGAACACCAGCGCCGCAGCCTGGGCCCCGGCATTCTTCTGCGTAAAGTCCTTGGCTTGCGCCGCAGTCTTCAGGGTGTAAGCGTAGTTGGAAGTTGCCGTCCACTGTGCTTTTGGCGACTTCTGGTTAGTGATCGCAGGCACACTGCCGATGTCGGTAAACGTACCGTTGCCTTTATCGTCCAACATGCCTTTATTCTGGCTACCCTCGCCGAAGTAATTGCTTTCGGAAAGAATGTTGGCGTTCTGCGCCAGGGTAAAACCGAGGTGGAAGTTATTGATGTAGTTGTTGTACACATGGAAATAACCGTAGCGCATCAAACCGGGCGCACGCACTTCCATGTTGTCGAAGCGGTTATGGCACAGCGTGAGGCGCGGGTAACCATTGAACTCTGCCTTATTGTCATCCGCCGGGTGACCGAAAATCAGACCATATTTGTGATTGCCGAAGAAGCAGTTGCTGATGGTGGCGTAGTCGGCCTTTTCACCGATATACACCAGTTTGTCTTCACTGCCGTCCGTGGTGGACCAGGTGTGCCCGACAAAAGAGCAATGGTCAATCCAGTATTTACTGCCGTAGTTCAGGTAGACCTGAATATCGTCATTGGCCTTAATACTTGCCGAATGCTTGAAGATAATATTCTGCAAAATAATGTTCTGCGACTGCGCGGTGGCACGCAGGTGAATATTCTCCAGGGTACGGTTCTGGAAGGAACCAATCAGGGTCTTGTTGGCGCCCATGTTCACTTTGGTCAGGCTCGAGGCCGAGATATTACTGTTGATCACCAGCACCCGAGGGGTGGTGTCACCAATATTGGCCTTGAGTTGATCCAGCGTGGTGATACTGACCACCTGGCCAGACCAGCCGCCGGTGACTTTTGCCGCAAGGGCGAAACCGGTCAGGCCGGTGAGTTTGCTTTCTGGATAAGACATGAGTTCCCTCTCTATAAATAAAAACGGCTCGGGTTGACGAGCCTGTGCATCAAGTTAATCCGTTAACTTGCACACAGTGTTTGGCATGGCTGAGGTTGCCGGGTGTTGGTCGATCAGCGCTTAAACACTGTGTTTATATACAGTATTCGACATTGATTTTGCCGTCAACACGTGATCGAAAATAATCTGTAGGCGCTGGCCTTTTGTCATGATTCGTAAAAGGAGGCTAAACAGAGCCCGCAGAGGCAATGGCCTGAACACGCTCAAAAAAATGTGGGAGCTGGCTTGCCTGCGATGGCGGTCTATCAGTGCCAAACAGGTTGACTGACACTCCCCCATCGCGGGCAAGCCCGCTCCCACATTGGATCACCTACAGCCTTGAGTTATTTGGACACCGGCATCGCAAACTCCGCGCCCTGCTCGATGCTCTCCGACCAGCGCTGCATGATCGACTTCTGCTTGGTGTAGAAGCGCACGCCCTCGGTGCCGTAGGCATGCATGTCGCCAAACAGGCTCTTCTTCCAGCCGCCAAAGCCGTGCCAGGCCATCGGCACCGGGATCGGCACGTTGATGCCGACCATGCCCACTTCGATCCGCCGCGCAAACTCGCGGGCAATGTTGCCGTCGCGGGTGAAGCAGCTCACGCCGTTGCCGAACTCGTGGTCGTTGACCAACTTGATCGCTTCGGCGAAGTCATTCACGCGCACGCAGGCCAGCACCGGGCCGAAGATTTCTTCGCGGTAGATGCTCATCTCTTGGGTCACGTGGTCGAACAAGGTTGCGCCGAGCCAGAAGCCGTTTTCCAGGCCCGCTTCGGTCGGCACGTAGTCGCGGCCGTCGAGCAGCAGTTGCGCACCGGCTTGCACGCCTTGCTCGATGTAGCCGCTGATACGCTCCAACGCGGCGCGGGACACAATCGGGCCCATCTCGGCCTTGAGGTCGCGGCCATCGGTGATGCGCAGAAGCTTGGCGCGCGCGGTCAGGGCAGCGATGACTTTGTCACCCACATCGCCCACCAGCACCGCCACCGAAATCGCCATGCAGCGTTCACCGGCACTGCCGTAGGCGGCGCCCATCAGCGCGTCGACGGTTTTTTCGATGTCTGCGTCGGGCATCACCACCATGTGGTTTTTCGCGCCGCCCAAACCTTGCACGCGCTTGCCGTTGCGGGCGCCGGTTTCATAGATGTATTGCGCAATCGGCGTGGAGCCGACAAAGCTCACGGCCTTGACGTCCGGGTGTTCGAGCAATGCGTCCACCGCTTCCTTGTCGCCCTGCACCACGTTGAACACGCCTTTGGGCAGGCCGGCTTCGCGCAGCAGCTCGGCCATGAACAGCGAGGCGCTCGGGTCGGTCGGGCTGGGCTTGAGGATGAAGGTGTTGCCCGCCGCAATGGCGATCGGGTACATCCACATCGGCACCATCACCGGGAAGTTGAACGGCGTCACGCCGGCCACCACGCCCAGGGGCTGGCGCATCGTCCAGTTGTCCATGCCACGGGAAACCTGATCGGAATGCTCGCCCTTGAGCAGGTTGGGGATGCCGCAGGCAAATTCGAGGATGTCGATGCCACGGTCGACTTCACCCTGGGCATCGGTGAACACCTTGCCGTGTTCGGCAACGATGATGCGCGCCAGGTCGTCCTTGCGTTCACGCAGCAGGTGCAGGTATTCGAACAGCACGCGGGCGCGGCGGATCGGCGGCGTGTCGGCCCAACCGGCGAACGCGTCCTGGGCGGCGGCGACGGCTTCACCGACGGTCTGGCGGCTGGCCAGGGCGACGCGGCCGGTCTTTTCGCCGGTAGCCGGGTTGTACACGTCCTGATAGCGATCATCGCGGGAAACGCGCTGGTCGTTGATGTAGTGCTCGATTGTTGTAGGCATGGCAGTCGATCCAGGTGGGTAGCGTTGGGGCCCAACCTTAGGCTTTCGCTTTGTTCCAAACCAGAGCAGAATCCAGAACTTATTGTCCTCGTATGCGAACAATACCTTTATGGAAAAGGCTGAGATCGAGGGTTTGTGGACCCATATCCACTGGTTGTCGGTACTGGAAGAACAAGGCACCTACACCGCCGCCGCCGCACGCCTCGGCGTGAGCAAGTCGGCCGTGAGTCAACGCATTTCCGACCTGGAAAAGGCCACCGGCACACGCCTGGTCACGCGAACAACGCGCAGTGTGCGGCTGACCGATGCGGGGCTGTCGTTGACCCGTGAAGTGCGCAGCGCCTACGAACAGATCGCCCGCAGTTTCTCGTCGGTACGCGACTCGGCCGGCGAGATTCGCGGCCTGGTACGCCTCACCGCCCCGGTGGCGTTCGCCCGCCAGCAACTGGTGCCACACCTGTCGGAGTTTTTGCAGCAGTACCCGCAGGTACGCATTCAACTGGATGTGTCGGACGCCTTGAGTTCGCTGGCTGCCGAGGGCTACGACCTGGCGGTGCGCCATGGCTTCCAGGTGCCGGAAACCCATGTGGCCTGGAAGCTCTGCGACACCGGCTCGGTGCTGGTCGCCACCCGCAACTACCTGCAACGCCACGGCGAGCCTCGCGAACCCGGCGATCTCAGCGCGCATAACTGCCTCTACTACCCACGCGGCACCGATCAGCCGGCATGGACCTTCGAGCGCGGCGGCAAACACGTCGAGCGCGTCACCGTGCCTATCGCCGGCAGCTTTTCCACCAATAACAGTGAAGCCCTGCGCGATTCGGCCCTCAACCACCTGGGCATCGCCCTGCTCCCGGACTTCAGCGCCCACGCCGCGCTGGCCGACGGCAAGCTGGTGCAGGTGCTCAAGGGCTGGACGCTCAAGGGCGCATTTGCCGATGAGATCTACTTGATTCGGCCGTATTCGCCGCATGTGCCGAAGTCGGTGAGTGCGTTGGTGGGTTATTTGAAAAGCAAATTGTCGGGTGGGTTTCGGTTCGTGGGCTGACTGCGAACGCGTTAACACTGGCGCTATGGCGCTATCAGTCAACTCTGGCCGTACCGCTCAAGTAGGGCGCGGTTGTTTGACTTAGGGTAATGGTGCGAGGGAGTTCCCTCTGCTCACAATTCCAATAATAGAGCCACGCCAATGAGCCCACTCAAATACATGCCAGCGTGCCTGGTGCTCAGCTTCGTATCCTCAGTTGTGACCGCAGCCGATGGGCCGCCAGCACCCTCGGTCACCGAGCCCAGTGGCATCAACCTCGGCGGCACCAGCTTCTACGATGGTTTTGCCGGGCCTCCCGGCCTGTCCCATCTGACGTACTTGAAGTTCAGCACCGCCAGCAGCATCCGCACCAACAGCGGCAAGGCAAACAGCGCGTTCGATAACCCCAAAATCAACGTCGTCACGTTGATCAACCAACTCAGCTATTACTCGCCCGACACCATTGGCGGCGGCGCGCACCTGGGGTGGAGCTTGCTGGTGCCGGTGGTTTCACTGGATGCCACCTTTGGCAGCAACGGACCAGCGCTGCAAGACAACGCCACCGGGCTGGGCGACGTAACCGTCGGGCCGCAGATTCAATTCGACCCCATCGTCGATGCCCACGGACGTCCGGTGTTTGTGCAGCGGGTAGCGTTTGACACGATCCTGCCCACCGGTAAATACGACAAACACAAAGACCTCAACCCCGGCTCGAACTTTTACTCCCTGAACCCCTACTGGGCCGCAACCTGGATGCCAGCACCACGTTGGGAGGTGAGTTGGCGCCTGCATTACCTCTACAACTTCAAGAACCGCGACCCCGCCAGCAGCTCGCAGGACTCCTTCGAAGGCAAACCGGTGAGCGATAGCCGCGCCGGGCAGTCGGCCTGGGCCAACTTCACGGCGTCCTACGAGGTCATCCCCAACGTGTCGGTGGGGATCAACGGCTATTACTTCCGGCAGATAACCGACGACCAGATCAACGGTGACCGGTTGAGCGACTCGCGGGAAAAAGTGCTGGGCATAGGCCCCGGGATGTTCTGGAAAATCAGCGAAGGTCAGGGCTTCTGGCTCAACACCTACAAGGAAACGGGCGTGGAAAACCGCTCGAAACAGGACTATGCGGTGCAAGTGCGTTACGCCCACAGCTTCTGACCGACCTGTACTCGCTCACCCTAATGAGGTACTGCATTGATGAATGCGCTCGCTGGCATCGACAGTAAAAAATCACTCGCGGCTATTTGCCTGATGATGGTCACATCCCTTGGCACCTTGCAGATCCAACCGATTCTGGGCGGCGCCTTTATCGACCAACTGGGCATCCCGCTTAACGCAATCGGCAGCATTTTCGCGGGCGAGCTGATTGCCATGGCCATCACCTGTGGCGCATTTGCGCTGCTGATGACGCACGTCAATCGCCGGCAAGTGGCACAGGTCGCCCTGCTGATCCTGGTGTGCGCCAATTTGGCGAGTACGCGCTTCCACAGCGAGACATCACTGCTGCTATGCCGGGTTGTGTGTGGTGCCAGCGGCGGCGCGGTGATGGCCGTGGTGTATGCCTCGGCCGCACTGCGCAGGTCCAAGGACGCGACGTTTGCGGTGATTAATATCGGCAATCTGTTCTGGGGCATGTTGCTGGTGACCTCAATGCCGATGGTGCTCATGGCCTTTGGCGTCAACGGCGGATTTTATCTGCTGGCGATTGCCAGTGCCTTAGCGCTGCTCGGCTGCGGGCGCGTGCCTGAACACTATGCAGCCGCCGTGGGTGCCCCGACGCACCTGGCCAAGCCGTTTGGCTTGACCGCAATCTTGTTGATTGTGCTGTTTGCGCTGTTGTTTTTTGGCCATTCGGCACTGTGGGTGTATCAGGAACGCATCGGTAAAAGTATCGGCCTGGCGCCGCAGCAAATCGGCGCAATCCTCGGCGGCAGCATTCTGGCCGGTGCACTTGGCGCCGCGCTGGCCGGGCTTATCGGACGGCGCCTGGGGCTGCTGTTTCCACAGTTGCTGGGGTTCGGCACCGCGTTGATGGCGACGCTGATCATGGTCTACGGCGACAGCCCGGTGGCGTTTGCCGCGACGGCATGCCTGATCCATATGGTGTGGTTTTTCAGCCTTCCGTACCTGTTGTCGATGGCCGCCGAGCTGGACATAAGCGGCCGGCTCGCCGGCCTCGGCAATGCCGCGATCTTCGTTGGCCAGGGCCTTGGCCCGTTTGGCGCAGCGCTGGTCGTCGGTGACGGGCACTTCCGTGCGGTCGGCTGGCTGGCAGCCTCGGCGTATATCGTCGCGTTGGTCATCTCCTGCTGGGTGGTCGCACGCTTTCGTCACGCGGCCGGCCCTTCAACACTTGAAACGCCGGCCCTACCCGCCGGCCTGCTTGAAAAATAATGACTGAGTGCATGAGGGCGTATCAATGAATAACCGATTCCCGCACACCGCGGAATTTTCCGGGCCACTGTACAGCCCCAGTCGTGTCGAAGCCGACGTGTTGGACCTTGAGGTCGAAGGCAACCTGCCCGACTCAATCCGTGGGGTTTTCTACCAGGTAGCACCGGACCCGCAATACCCGCCCATGCTGGGCAGCGATATGTTTTTCAACGGCGACGGCATGGTCAGCGGCTTCTACTTTGCCAATGGCAAGGTGTCACTGCGGCGTCGCTATGTGCAGACCGATCGCTTGATCGCGCAGCGCCGCGAAGGCCGTTCACTGAATGGCGTCTACAGGAACGCCTACACCAATGACCCTCTGGCGGCGAAAAACAACACCACCGCCAACACTGCGGTGATCCCGCATAACGGCGTACTGCTGGCGCTCAAGGAAGATGCACTGCCGTGGGCCTTGGACCCGATGACCCTTCAGACCCTCGGCGAGTGGGACTTCGCCGGGCAAATCAAATCGGCAACCTTTACCGCCCACCCCAAGATTGACCCCGGCACCGGTAACCTCCTCGCCTTCAGCTATGAAGCCAAGGGCGACGGCACGCCGGACATGGCCTATTTCGAACTGTCGCCAGACGGCAAGCTGCTCAAGGAGGTCTGGTTCCAGGCGCCTTATGCGGCAATGGTGCATGACTTTGCGGTGACCGAGCACTACGTGGTATTTCCGCTCATCCCGCTGACCGTCGATGTGGAACGCATGAAAAACGGCGGCCAGCATTTTCAGTGGCAACCTGATCTGCCGCAGTTGTTTGCGGTGCTGCCACGCCAAGGCGATGCGCAGGCCATTCGTTGGTTCAAGGGCCCCAAGGACAGCTTCCAGGGTCATACCCTGAATGCCTTCGATAGACACGGCAAGGTCTATGTGGACATGCCGGTCACCGGCGGCAACGTGTTTTATTTCTTCCCGCAGGCCGACGGTTTTGTGCCGGCGCCCGAAGAGCTGCCGTCGAGCCTGATGCGCTGGACGTTTGACCTCAATGACGCCCGCGATGAAGTGACGCCACAGCCCCTCACTGACTATATGTGCGAGTTTCCTCGCTGCGATCAGCGCTACCTCGGTCGCCCGTACGAACACGGTTTTATGCTCGCGTTTGATCCGACGCTGCCCTACAACCCTGAAAACGGCCCCATGCCTTTCCAGTTCTTCAACCAGTTGGCCCACCTGAACCTCAAGGATGGCAGCACCGACGCGTGGTATCCGGGCGACAACGGCTGTTTCCAGGAGCCGATATTCATCCCCCGTGCCAACGATGCCGCAGAAGGCGATGGCTACGTAGTTGCACTGCTGAACGTGCTGAACGAGGCACGCAGCGAATTGGTGATCCTCGACACCAGCGCGATGGCCAGCGGGCCCATCGCACGGGTCAAAGTGCCATTTCGGATGCGTATGTCGCTGCATGGCTGCTGGGCTCAGGGATGAGCCCGGGCTAGACCATAGGTAAATCAACCGTTAGCGCACCGAATTGCCTGTTCCTGAGGGCAGGCATTCGGTTGCCCGACACCACAAAAAATACATTTTTCCTGCATTTTGGGATTTATATAAAATCTCGCTTTACAGGATTTTAATGCGCGAATAGAGTCAAGTTCTGTCCACGCACCCTTCGTCAAAAGGACTCCCGAATGAAACTTGCAAGCTTCACTGTTGAAGGCCGTGACACCTACGGCATCGTCGAAGGCGACCAGGTGGTCGATCTGCAATCGCTGAAACAGACCCTCGGCGCAGACCTCAAAAGCGCACTCGCCCTCGGGCAACTGGGGTCGCTGAGCGACAGCCAGGTGGCGAGCCTGCCGCGCTTCGCATTCGCCGACGTGACGCTGCTGCCGGTGATTCCAAACCCAGGCAAGGTGCTGTGCATCGGCATCAACTACGCAACCCACGTGCGCGAAACCGGGCGTGACATGCCTGTGTTCCCGATGATCTTTACGCGATTCGCCGACAGCCAGACCGCCCACCTGCAACCCATCGTGCGGCCAAAGGTTTCGCACAAGCTGGATTTCGAGGGCGAACTCGCCATCGTTATCGGCAAAACCGCGCGCCACGTCCGCAAAGCCGATGCCCTCGAATATGTTGCCGGCTACGCCTGTTACAACGATGGCAGCGTGCGCGATTGGCAAAAACACACGATTCAATTTGTGCCCGGCAAAAACTTCCCGAACACCGGCGGCTTTGGCCCGTGGCTGGTCACCCGTGACGAAATCAGCGACCCGCAAAACCTTGAACTGACCACCCGGCTTAACGGCGAGGTGATGCAACACACTGCCACCAGCGACATGATCTTCGACGTCGGCGCACTGATCGAGTACTGCTCCACCTTCACCGAGCTGGCCCCCGGAGACGTGATTGTCAGCGGCACCACCGGCGGGGTCGGTGCATTCCGCGAGCCGCCGGTGTGGATGCAGCCAGGGGATGTGGTGGAAGTCGAAATATCGCAAATCGGCACCCTGCGAAACACCATCGTCGACGAGCAATAAGCCATGAACTCGATTGATCAATCACCGCAATCGCCAGAGGGCGATGCTGACATCAAGGGTTCCAGCCTTGAGCGCATGCTGCGCGTGCTGGACATCTTCACCGAGGCGCAGCCGATCTGGGCCGTCGAAGACATGGTCAGTGCGCTCGGGTTTACCCGCTCCACCGCCTACCGCTACGTACGTGAGCTGGCCGAGGCGAACCTGTTGTTCCAGGTCGAAGCCGGGCGCTATGCACTGGGCGCACGGATCATCACCTGGGACCGTCAACTGAGGCTCAGCGACCCGTTGGTCCGCGCCGCGCAGTTACTGGAAACCAACTTGCCGCAGTGGTGCAGCGAGCAGGTCTGGCTGATCTGTCGGCTGTTCAAGAACCAAGTGGTGTGTGTGCACCAATGTGGTGAATTAGCCAGCACCGTCAGTTATTCCCGGGGGTCACCGCGGCCGCTGTTTTTGGGCGCGACCTCTAAAGCGATTCTGGCCCACATGAACGCACGCCAGCACAGCCAGCTGTTTCTGGAATACCCGGACGAAGTACGCGCCAGCAACCTGGGGCCGACCTGGGAAGACTTTCGCCGTTCGCTGCAGCGCTTGCGGCGCCAGGGTTATGTGGCCAGCGCAGGCGAAGTCGACCCCGGCGTGTACGGCCTCGCGGCGCCGATATTCGACGGCGACGGCAAGGTGGTCGGCAGCCTCAGTTGCGTGCGCCCAGCCGTCGAGCGACACAAGGCGCTGGAGCAACAACAGGGTGAACAGATGGTCGCGCTGGCGCACACGCTCTCGCGGCACATGCTCGCGCTGACCCACAGCGCCAACCCATCCGCCAAGCCATTGGACTGATGCACTCGTAGGGGAACAACAATGACAACCCTGAACAGTATCAACACGCGTGTCCTGATCGTCGGCGCCGGCCCCACCGGGCTGACCCTGGCTAATCTGCTTGGGCAGGCGGGCGTGGACGCCTGGGTGATCGACAGCAAACCCGGCACTGTCACCGAACCCCGAGCGGTTTCGATTGATGATGAATCGTTGCGCACCATGCAAGCGCTGGGCTTGAGCCAGAAGGTGCTGGCGGACGTGGTGGAAGGCTATGGCGTGCATTACTTCACGCGCCCTGGCGGCCGTTGCTTCGGCAAAGTCGAACCCAGCGGCAAGCTGTATGGCTTTGCAAAGCGCAACGCGTTCCGCCAGCCGTTGTTTGAATGCACCTTGAAGACCGGCCTTGAGCGTTTTGCTTGCTTGACCGCGCGTTTCAACCACGAACTGCTGGAGTTCACCCAGGACGAGTACGGCGTGCGTGCGCTGATCGTGGACGGCAACAAACAGCTGCTGGAGGTACAGGCCGACTACCTGATCGCCTGTGATGGTGGGCGCAGCCCGGTACGCAAACAGCTGGGGATCAATATGGTCGGTTCCAGTTTCGCCTCCCGCTGGCTGGTGGTGGACACCGATCATGACGATGACGCGTTCTGGCAAACCCGCGTGTACTGCGATGCACGCCGCCCCATCGTGGAGGTTCCCGGCCCGCACCGCACGCGGCGCTTCGAGTTCATGCTCAAGGACCACGAAAGCGACGCACAGATGCTCAGCCCCGAGCGCCTGCAGGCCCTGCTGCGCCCGTTCAAAGGCGACGCAGCGGTCTCCATCGTGCGTAAAACCGTTTACACCTTTCACGCGCGCATTGCCGAACGCTGGCAAGTCAATCGCGTGTTGCTCGCCGGCGATGCGGCCCACCTCACCCCACCCTACGCTGGCCAAGGCATGAACAGCGGCGTGCGCGATGCGCATAACCTGGCCTGGAAGCTGATCGGCGTGGTAAGCGGGAAAATGGCCCCGGCGATTTTGCAAACCTATGAAAGCGAACGGCGCGATCACGCCTGGGCATTGATCAAGCTCGCGCTGAACCTGGGGGTGGTGATGGCGCCCGCCAGCGTGCTGCGGGCGCGCTTGATCAGTGGCGCCTTCGCACTGATTGGGCTGCTACCGCCGCTGCGCGACTACTTTCTGCAAATGCGCTTCAAGCCCAAACCCCGCCTGCGCCAAGGGCTGGTACTCAGCGCAGGTACGCTGGGCAATGTGTCCAGCGGGCAGATGTTCCCTCAGCCCAGCCTCACCGACAGCCACGGCGTTGAACGCCTGCTCGACGATTACATCGGTGCGGGTTTCGCTCTGATTCAATATGGCGACCCTCGCGAGCAACGCGTAGATCAACTGCAGCACCCCTTGTGGACGCACTTGGAGGTTCAGCGGATTCTGATCCTGCCGGGTTCCGACACTGAAGCGCCAGCCCTGCCCGGCTGCACGGTATTGCACGACCGCCAGGGCGTGCTGAAGGATTTGCTGGGTACGCGCGGCGGCTTTTTCCTGTTGCGGCCTGATCGTTATGTGGCCGCGATTTTCCAACGTGCAACCGAGACCGCCAGCGCCGAGGCATTGCAATCACTGTTCGGTGCTGTGCCAACCGGTGAGCCGGTAGCACAACCGTCGTTTCCAACATCCGCCACGCTCACGAGGTGCGTATGAATACACTGCAAACGTCGACCCCCGCCCGCCTGTGCTATTTACACCTGGCAAGCAAAGAACCGCAACGGCAGATCGACTTCTACCAGCGCATGATGGACATGAACTGCCAACCTCAGGCAGACGGCAGTTGGGTTCTCAGAGGGCCAAACCGGGCCATGCTGCTCTCCCCGGCCGACCACTGCGGCCTGCTGGCAGCGGCCTATGACCTGGCGACCCCGGAAAAGCTCGCCGCGCTGCGCCACCGCCTGCGCAAACGCAACTGCATCATCGAAGACCTACGTTCGCCGCTGCTCGCGCCTGGGGCCTTTGCGATTCGCGACCCACAAGGTCGCCAGACGATTTTCGGCGTCTGCCAGGCGCACATGAATAGCGCCCAGGCCGGCATGCCCGGCCGCTTGCAGCATGTGGTGTTCCAGACCACCGAGCTGGAAGCGATGATTGAGTTCTACGTCAACACCGTTGGCTTCACGGTATCCGACAGCGTGGTCGACCAACAGAGCGGCCTGTTAATGGTGTGCTTCCTGCGTTCGGACGATGAACACCATTCGCTGGCGTTCTTCCGGGGCTCGAAAAACGAGTGGGACCACCACTGTTACGAAACCAACGAATGGAACGACATTCGCGACTGGGGCGACCGCTTTGCCAAGGAGCGCATCAGCATCTTCTTTGGCCCTGGCCGCCATGGGCCAGGCAACAATCTGTTCTTCATGGTGGTGGACGCCGACCGCAACCGGCTTGAGTTCTCGGCGGAGTTGCAAGTCACCGAAGCAACCGACCCTCCAGGCACCTGGCCGCAGGAAGAACACACCCTCAATTCCTGGGGGCGCGCATGGATCAGAACCTGAGACCGGACGGTTCGCCGTCTTTCGCTAACACCGCGCGCCCCATCGACCCGAAGGTAAAACCATGACTGCCCAACGTCCAACCCCTTACGCCATCAGCGGCGACCAGTTCATCGACGGCATTTGGCGTACCGGTCGCTCTTCGGCAACCCTGAATGATCGCAACCCCTTTAACGGCGAAACCTTGCTGGAGATGCCGTTGGCCAACGTTGCCGACCTTGACGCGGCCTACGCAGCGGCACACCGTGCGCAGACGCCGTGGGCGACATTGCACCCGACCGCACGCGGTGCCCAGCTGGAAAAACTCGCTCAGGTGATCCAACAGCGCAGCGAGGAAATGATTGACTGGCTGATTCGCGAATCCGGCAGTACCCGTATCAAGGCGACCATGGAATGGCAATTCACTCTGAACCTGGTGCGTGAGTGCATTGGGCTGCCCATGCAGGTGGAGGGGCGCATCCTGAGCAGCTACAAGCCCGGCGAGCAGAGCTTCGTGTTTCGCGAGCCGCTGGGTGTGATCGGTGTTATCAGCCCCTGGAATTTTCCGCTCTACCTGAGCATGCGTTCGGTGGTTCCGGCGCTGGCGCTGGGTAATACAGTGGTGCTCAAACCCGCCAGCGACACGGCCGTGACCGGAGGCTTGCTGATTGCGCACCTGTTCGAAGAGGCCGGTTTTCCAGAGGGCACGCTCAATGTGGTGGTCGGCGCCGGTGCGGAAATTGGCGATGCGTTTGTCGGGCACCCGGTGCCCAGCCTGATTTCATTTACCGGATCTACCGATGTGGGGCGCAATGTCGGGCGTATCGCCACCGGCGGCCAGCACATCAAGCGCGTGGCTCTTGAGCTTGGCGGCAACGCGCCGCTGGTGGTGCTGGACGATGCGGATATCGAGATTGCCGCGCACGCGGCGGTGGTTGGACGCTTCCTGCACCAGGGCCAGATTTGCATGAGTGTGAACCGGGTGATTGTCGACCGCGCACGCTATGCAGACTTCACGGCATTGGTGGTGGAGCGCGTGCGCAAGCTGAAAACCGGTGATCCGGACCACGCTGATACGGTGATTGGCCCAGTCATCAACCGCAGCCAGCTGGACGGTTTGCTGCGCAAAATCGACACCGCCGACAGTGCGGGCCTGAAACAACTCCACGGCGGCTCGCCATCCGGGCTGGTGCTGCCGCCCCATGTGTACGGGGACGTGCCCTTTGATCACGAACTGGCGCACGATGAGACCTTCGGCCCCTTGCTGCCGTTGTTGATCGCCGAGAACGAAGCGCATGCGCTGACCTTGGCCAACGCCAGTGAATATGGGCTGTCCAGCGCCGTATTCAGCAAAGATATGGCGCGTGCCCTGAATTTTTCACGTGGCATTGTGGCGGGGATGACGCACATTAACGACATCACCGTAGATGACCAACCCAACGCCCCGTTCGGGGGTGAAAAGAACTCGGGCCTGGGGCGTTTCAACGGTCACTATGCTCTGGATGAATTTACCCGTGCGCACTGGGTGACCTGGCAACCTGGGAGCCACAACTACCCGTTCTAGGAAACCGGCCGGGCCACCCGGGTGGCCCAGCCCATAACAATAAAAAGAGGCGATCCATGAGCAATCTAGCCTGCGTTTCTACCGATCAAGTGATGCGTTCCGACCGCCTGATGAGGTGGAAAGAGTTTATGAGTGACAACCTTGGGCGCACGCCGGAGTACATCAAGCGCCTCGAGTCCACCCACATAGAACCCCTGCACGATGCCGATTTCCAGGGTCGGCTGGAGTACGGCGACCTCGGTAAACTACGCTTTTGCCGCATGACCGCCAGCGCGCATCGCTACTCCCGTCACCTGAGCAAAGCAGTCGAGGCGCCCGACACATCGCGCATGCTGATCCTGCAAACCGCCGGTGTCAGTCATTTCCAGCAAGGCAAGCACAGCAATGCCTTGGCGCCCGACGAGTTGCTGGTGGTCGACTGCGCCCAACCCTTCAATGTCAGCAGCCCACAAGGCTGTGAGCACTTCATCCTACTGTTCAATGAAGGCGCCGGGCAGGCACTGGATGCCGACGACCTGCATATCAGCGCGCGCAACGGGCTTGGTCGGATGTTGATGCACCTGATCGTTGACGCCTACAGCCAATACCCGCTGCTGAACAGCCAGTCGGCGGCGCTGGTCGGCGAGAGTATTGTGGGGCTGCTGAACAATGCACTGGGCAACAAACAGGAAGAGAAAAAGCTCGAACACGACTTCCGTCACTACAAGCAAAGCCGCCTCAAGCGCTATATCGAACTGCACTTGGCCGACCGCGACCTGAGCATCGAACGCATCGCCTTTGCCGAGCAATGCTCGGTGCGCAGCCTGCATCGAGCGTTCCAGGACGCGTTCGGTTGCAGTGTCAGCGAGTACATCTGGCAGCGCCGCGTGGCGCGCTGCGCGCAAGACTTGCGTAACCGTGATTTGAACCATCGCTCGCTCACCGACATTGCCTATGCCTGGGGCTATGGCAGCAGCGCGCACTTCAGTCGGCACTTCAAGGCAGCGTTTGGCATGCCTCCCAGGCTCTACCGTGAAACGGTCAGCGCAGCGCACTGACCCACGCCAGTCAGGCCGCCGATAAGGGCGGCCCAGGCCCCTGTCAGCGCACCCCGGTGTTGCGCAACGCGGTGGGGGTGAACTCGGCGGACACTGCCGAGAAACCGAATTCAATCGGTTCTTTTTCTTCGTTACGCATCCCTGAAACGATGTAGCGCCCGTTGATCAGGTCATACACAGCCTCCACACCGAGCCACGGCAGTTGCCTGTCATAGCGCGGGGTCACATAGCCTTCGGACACTCGCCACAACGTGTTGTGCGCGTCGTAGTGGTCGGCGAGTGCGATCTGCCAGGAGTCTTCGTCGAAATACAGCACTCGCTTGGCATAGACATGCCGCTGGCCGGTTTTCAAGGTGGCTTCCACTACCCACACGCGGTGCAATTCATACCGGGTCAGGTCTGAATTGACATGCCCGGGCTTGACCACGTCGGCATAGGTGTACTGGGGCGATTCAAGCTTGTAACTGTTGTAGGGAATGTAGAGTTCCTTCTTGCCCACAAGCTTCCAGTCATAGCGGTCAGGGGCGCCGTTGAACATGTCCAGGTTGTCGGCAACGCGCTGGCCATCGGAGGCCGGGTAAGGCCCGTCGTAGGCGATCTGCGGGGCACGGCGCACGCGGCGTTGGCCCGCGCTGTAGATCCAGGCCATGCGCGGCGTTTTAACCTGGTCGAGCGGTTCGTGCACCAGCACTACATCCCCTGCCAGGCGTGCGGGCGCCGTGACCAATTGCTTGTAATAGAACAGCACATTGCCGGGGTTCTTCGCGTCGAAGTCCTTCATCTGTTCGCGGTAGACAAACTGCTGGTTGAAGTACACCGGCACAAAGGTCCCGTCGGCCAACGGTGTGGCCTGCACGTGGCTGCGATGGGCACTGCCGCCACGATAACGGCCAATATGGTTCCACAGCACCTCGAGGCCATTTTGCGGAATCGGGAAAGGCGTGCCCATCTCGTAGTTTTCCAGACCATTACCCTCGGAAATCAACTGGGTGTGCAGCGCATTGCGCGCAATCGCCGCGGTCACTTTTTCGGGCAAGTTGACGCTACGGTGAGTGGGGTAAACCGTGATGTGGTAGCTGTCCGGATAGCGCTTGAGCATGGCCATTTCACCGTCGCTCAGCTTGCCTTGATACTGGGCGACGTTCTGTGCCGTGATGGTGAACAACGGTTTGTCGGCGGCAAATGGGTCAGACAGCGCGCCGGACTTGTCGACTGTGCCCGCGTTCTGGGGCAGGCCACCGGTCCAGGAAGGGATGCTGCCGTCTGCATTGCCGGCACGCTGGGCGCCGACCGGCGTAAGGCTGCTGTTGAGTTTGGCGGCTTCGCTGGCGGGTACGGCGCCGTGAGCGGCAGCGGCCATCAGGCTGACCGCGCCGAACAACAGATGGGATGTTTTCATTGTTATCTCCACTCAGAAAGAAACGCCAAAGCTCAGCGCCAGAAAGTCGCGGTCGACGTTTACGTTGTAGGCACCACCGAAATAGTTGGTGTACGACAGGCTGGCGTTATAGGTGTTGAGGTAGGTGGCATCCAGGCCCAGGCTGATCGCCTTCGAGCCTTCGTTGAAACCGGGTTCGGGGCCATAACCGGAGACGTCATGGGACCAGGCAAGGTTGGGCCGCAAGGCCACGCCGGGGATCACATCGTTGTAGTCCAGCGCCGCGCGCACCCGGTAACCCCAGGAGGTCGGTGTGGCAAAACCATTGTTGTCACAGTTTTGCGGGGCTTCGGTGTTAGTGGTCCCGGTGCACAGGCTGTTATCGGCAAGCGCGCCCTGCCCGTACGACGTGCTGCGGCCATAACGCAGGCCCCCTTTGCCCTCCAGGCCGGCGATATGCGTAACCCCGACTTCGCCGACCAGTGTCAGGCGCTCGGCGCCCAATACCTGGTCGAAAAAGTGCGTGGCGGTGACCTGCGCCTGGGTCACTTCTTTACGCCGGTAGCCGGTGATCACTGAATTGTTGGTCAACGCAACGGCGCCCGAGGACAGCACCGGGGTCAGGCTTGACTCGCCAACCACCGCCGTTACAAGGTCCACTGCGTTGATTTGAATCGGCATGTTCGGGCGGTAGCTGATCTCGCCGGACAGCGTGGTGCCCGTGGACAAACTGGTGCTGAAGCTCAAGCCATACAGGCGGATGTCTTCGGGGTATTCGGCATAGTAGTGGGAGCTGCCCAGCCGGTAGCCCTGGGCAAGGCTCTGCCCACTGTCACTGGAGAGAAACGCCCCACAGCCGCCCGCCCCGATCCCCAGATTGCCGCACAGGCTTTGAGCGAACCCCGTGTCAGCCATGTGCGCGCCACCTGCCACGCTGAAATACGCCTGGCGGCTGTGGTAGTTCATGAAGTAAGCGCCGAACTCGCTGTCCAGCTCAGGCGCGAACCAGTGCAACGCCGCGCCCCACTGGCCGCCGTCGCGGGCATCGCGATCACCGGAACGCGGCATCTCAATGCCCTCGGATGTCATATTGATCCCAAAGGGTTTCAACGCGGCTTTGGCCGCGGTACTGCCTGTAAGGTCCGGCCCGGCAAACAAGCCGCCACAACCGTCGGCCATCACGTCGATCTGCGAGAAAAAAGTCCCGCAGTTATCGAGCACTGTCTGGTCCCATTCCAGTTGGTAAAACGCCTCGGCAGAGACGTTCTCGGTCAGGTTCTGCGACAGGTAAAACATATTGACCGGGATCAGCCCTTCCTTGATCTCGGCACCGGGCCGTCGAAAAGAGGCGACATCTACCGGGTTGATGCTGTTGATGCCGCCCGAGATGAACGTGCTTTCGCCCCAACTCACCACCTGTTTGCCGAGGCGAACGGTGCCCGGCAGATCGCGAATCATGTAGTTGTGATAGATAAACGCGTCGAGTATTTCTGCGCCGGCAGACTTCGCGCCTTCCTTGCGGTTGGTATCGTCGATGTCCTTGAACAGACGATGTTCGTCCTTGAGTTCAAAGTCGTACCAGTACTTGCCACGCACGAACACACCCGAATCGCCGTACTTGAGTTCCAGGTCGTGCACGCCCTTGAACACCTTGGAGAAGGTCTCGCCTTTTTTGAAGTTGCGGCGGCCATCGTCGGCGCTGGCGCTATTGAGCAGCTTGGCGTCTCGGTCACTGGTAGACCAGCCGGCGCCCACCGACAAGCTTGAGTCGAACTGCCCTTCGATCTCGCCCATATTGAACGAGACGGCCAACGCCGGAAGGCTCTGCATGCCCGCAGCGAAGCTGATGGTCAGCGGCAAGGCCGCTCGATGCCAGGGGGGAGTTTTAGTGTTCATTGCGTTGACTACCTCTTGTTGTTGTTTTGGTTCGTTACGCGTGTGTCGGGTTTTTCGGGTACAGCCGTTCCTGCTCGTCAGCTTTCGAGGCGATGACGGGGTGGGTTTATCGACAGCATTCAGGTGCAACAGAGCGGTGTGTTGTTCAGAGCAGGCCGAGGGTTTTCCACCACACATAATCCAGCGGAAACAAAACCAGCACGGTCATCAGTGACACTCGTAAAAACAGCCCGGTGGCCTGTTTCAGGCTGACGTGCCCCATCGTCATGGCCAGCACAATCGGCGGGCACTGATAGGGAAAGATCAACAGGCCAAAGACCGGCACTTGCAGCATCAGCGTCGAGGGCAGGCTCAGCCCGCTTGCGCCGGCAAACTCCCCTGCCAAAGGGGTCAATACCGCCGGCAAGCTGGGCAAGGTCGTCACCAGGCCGATTACCGTGCTGATGGCGGTGATAACACCCACCGCCACAGCCGGATGGTCCGGGCTCAGGTGGGCCCAGCCCAGCAAGGTGCGGCCCAACATGAGTCCAATACCGCTGTAAGCGACCACCGCACCAAGGCCCAAAAAACCTGCGACAAAAATCAGCGGCGTCACATGCACGCCTTCGGTGAACGACTTGACGCTCAGGATGTTCATCGCCGGCCACAGGCATACCAGCGCAGCGCCCAACGATACCCAGGCGGGTGATATGCCATGAATGAAGTCGGTCATGAACGACAGCACCGATAGCCCTAATACCCAGAGCAAATTGCGCTCCGGCAATGTCAGCGGCGCACTCTGCGTGCGTGCCACCGGCAGGCATGGCTGGCGCTCAGGGAACAGCCTGGCGATCACCACGACGATCAACCCGGCCTTGGCCAGCCCCAGCACGGGAAAGTGCGCAAGCAAGTAAGGCGCGTAAGCCAGGTGAATCCCGTACATGGACTCAGCCGCGCCGAGCAGCACGCTGTTGGGCAAATTGGCCGGGAGGATACTGGTCGGTGGCATGTAGCTGCAGGCGGCCACCGTCAGTACCAGACCGGTATGCCCATTGGACCCGGGTGCATAACCAAGCCCTCTGGCCAGCGCCATCACGATGGGGGTCAGCAAAAGGATGCGCCCTGTGGTCGAGGGCATCAGAAATGCCAACACCACACACAGCAGGGCCACGCGCCACAGATAACTGTTGTACGTACGCTGATTGCCCCTGAAGACACCGGCGGCGATGCGCCCCCCCAGCCCAGTGGTGTTAATCGCCGCGCCGAGTACGCTTCCGCCGAAAACCAGCCACCACGCGGTGGAGCTGAAACCGGAAAAAACCACGTTGGCCGGGGCAATACCAAACAGCACCACCAACAGGAAAAACGCCAGCGTGGGCAGCGGCTCGGCCAACAACCCAAAGGCCCAGGCACACAGGGTAAAGGCGATGACCAACGCTGCCTGTATCACCCGCACCGGGACCTCGACGGGTAATTGGAGCGTGCCAAGCGCGAGCAACAAGCCAATAAGGAGCGCGTACAAAAGCGTCACCGCCGCTGATTTGGTCACGTTCAATTCCTCAGGCCCCAGTGCTCATACGGTCAAGCAGTGACGGCCCTGAACCGGCCTGATGCAACCCCGTGAGCGTTGAACAGCCGATCTCGGAAAAGTAACCTTCGGTGCTGGACTTCCAGTTGCAGGTGCAAACCCTGGCGATGTAACCGTCAGGACGCACCAGCACCGTGACATTTTCAGAACTGCCTATGCCGTAAGCCATGCGCGCATGCAGTCGGTCGTCGGCCAAGTCATACGCCTCATCATTGGCGATAAGGTGCGGGCGAATGGCGACGACTCTCACCAGACCCTCGACAACGTTAAGGTTTCGCGCCGCTTCAATCGCCTTTTCACCAAAGGCCAACACCGTAAAGTGAGTACCTCTGAACACATCAAACAACGTAGTGCTGCCGGTTCGGCGACTGGAGCAAGGTGCATCCGGGGCTCTGTCGCCGGCGGCCAGCAGTGGCGTTCGCTCTGCCGCGCCACCCTGACTCAAGGAGCTTTCGCGGTAGTTGATTTGCAACTGGCGCTCCACATCCCCACGGGTGAACTTCGGAATGCGCACACTGCTGACCGAGCCAAACAGTTCGCTGGATATTTCCAACACGGCTGCCGCCACGGGCATGCGTTCCTCCTGATAAGTATCCAGCAGCGCCTCACTGGCACCCTGCAGGACAAAGGCCAGTTTCCAGCCCAGGTTGTAGGCATCCTGCACGCCGGTATTGAGGCCCTGCGCGCCTGCCGGGGTATGCACATGCGCAGCGTCACCCGCCAGCAGGGCACGGCCCACCCGGTACTTTTCAACCAGCCGGACATTCGGCCTGAACAGCGACAGCCATTCGGGACTGTGGAGGCGAATCGCCTTGTTGCCGGTAATCGCCAGCCAGCGCTCCTGAATCGAGCGCTCCGACAGCTCGGGGTCCTGCTCGCAGGGGTGCACCCTGAGCATGATCTGGAACAGATGGGTGTGGGGCAGCGGGCACAAGCCAACCATCCCGTTACGCAGCGAGGGCCAGACATGCCAGTTATTTCGACCCAGCCCCTCGACCTGCACATCCCCGACGATCATCCGACCTTCCTGGGAGGTGGTTCCGATAAACTGCACGCCCAATTGCTTACGCACAAAGCTGCGGCCGCCATCGGCACCCACAACGTAGCGTGCACGGATCGTACTGTTGATACCGTTGCACACCACCGGGACGTCCACCCCCTCTGCGTCCTGGGTAAGGCCAAGGGCTTCGGTCGCCCACTCGACTGACCCACCGAGTTCCAGCAACCGCGCGCGCAGGATCTCTTCGGTGCGCCATTGCGGAATCAGGCAAGTATTGGGAAATGGCACATCGGGGGTTTGCTTGCGGTGTTTGATCATCGCCCACTCAATCCCGATGAGCGGCAGATGCAGTTTCATCAACGGGTAGCTGGCGCCCGCTCGCAGAATGGCGTGCGCTACCCCCAGGTCATTGAATACTTCCAGCGTACGCGGCTGAATACCTTTGCCACGCGAACCGTTAAAAGGTCTGGGAGACTTTTCGATGATTCGGCATTTAATACCACGGCGGGCCAACTCACAGGCCAGGGTAAGTCCGGTAGGGCCGGCACCAATAATAAGTACATCGGTCACGGTGTTGCTGACACGCTGAATTACGTTCATGGTAAAAACGTCCAGTAATTAAAAAGATCCCGGCCGCCCACGCTCCAGGCGCTTGCTCGGGTTTTATAAAAGGCGACGGGGTAAACGGCGATTGTTTAAAAACGTTGAAATTATCCCGGACAGTTGTTCGGCGCGTTCCAGCGGCGCCATATGACCGCACGCTTTGATTACCCATGCCGCTTCGGGCTTGAGCAATACCTGAGCCTGTTGCATGTGATTAACCGGGGTTATGTTGTCGTACTCTCCCCACACTAATAACGTAGGTATTTCGAGCGCTCCGGTTTTATCAAAGAGTGTCTGCTGCGCGGTTAACGGGAAGTGGCGCAATGTTGAAAGCAATGCATACATGGTGCCTGCATAGTTCAATGCGTCACGAATCATCGCGTTGAGGTACTGCGCGTCTGCCTCAGTGTTAACGTTGTGCCGTATATGCGAAAGGATCGACTGTCGGGCCAGGTGCCGCCCGAACACTTCGGCAATCACCGGGACTTTTGCAATACGCGCGGCGAGCGGTGTTTTACCGGTGAGCCCGGCCGGCCCGACCAACGTCAGCGTTTTCGGTTTAAACCCGTGCTCGGTTAACAGCGTCATCGCAATCAGCGCGCCCATCGACGTTGCGATCACATGATCAATCGACAACCCGAGTGCGCCGACCAACTCCTGCAACTGGCGCACAAATAAGCTTGCGTCATAGGCGCCCTGCACGCGGTCCGAGTAGCCACGGCCGTAAGCGCTGTAGGCCAGTGTGCGAAAACCTTGCTGGTGCAGGCAGGTTGAAAACCGGTCCCAGTAAAACAGCGGGATCGTCAGGCCGGGGACCAGAAGCACCACTTCGCCATTCACCGGCCCGGCCAACCTGTAGTGCGTAACGCCCTGCGATAACGCAATGAAATCACCCTGTAACCGGCAACGCACGGCGGGGCTCAACGCCTCGGTTTCACCCTTGGCGACGAAGTACGACAGGCGCGCAAGTTTCATATGACACCCAGCGTATTTGTTATTGAGGCGACGATCTCCGCCGGTGCTTCTTCCGGCAGCAGGCGCCCAACGCCCGCGATAACAACTTCCTGGCTGCCTGGGATATCCCGCGCAAAATACTGACCCTCTACGCGCTCACCGCGCAGCACTAACGTGGGGGCTCTGATGTTAACAATGTCTGCGGAACGGTCGCGCTGGTGTGTGTTGGCAAAGTGAATAAACGCTTCTCGGTTGGCGGGAATACTCATCATGCTGTAAACCCGATCAATGACCGCATCGTCCAAGACTGTGCGCGGCCCCACCAACTTACGCAGGTTCTTTGCGGTCGAACGACGCGACAACAAACGACGTAATACAACTCTTCCGAGCGCGCTGCGGGCCAGATGGAATGCCGCTGGTAATGACTTTTCCGGGTAACCGGTCGCGTTCATCAATATCAAACGTTGGACGTTATCTCGATGGTCCAACGCGAAGTTCCAGGCGATATTGCCGCCCAACGAGTTTCCGCCGAGTTGAAACCTGCTCAGGCCAAGCCGCTCTACAAACTCTTTGACGAAGCGCACGTAGGCTTCGATCCGATAATCACTGCCGGGCATCGCGCCACTTAATCCGCACCCCGCAAGATCAACCCGTACCACTTCAAAATTTTGCTGTAACGCAGGAACTAATTTATCGAAGCAGTGCAGTGAAGAACCGCTCCCATGCAACAGCACGATGACCGGCCCTTTGCCCTCTCGCTTGTAGTGGATTCGCGTGCCCCCGATGACGACGAATCGGGACTGGGCATCCTGGAAAAAACGTTCATCAGGCATTACGGGCCTCGACGGATTGACGAAGGGATGGCTGAACTCAGAAAGCATCCAGCGCTTTTTGCGATTTACGGATACAGTGTATCCATAATCAAGATAAGCGTGTCAACTGGCGTTTTTCCAGAGGCGAACCATTCGACACTTAATGACCAAACGGTTTATAAGTCCCGTCAACCGAACAGCATGATCAGCCGATGAACATAAACGAACAAAACCCAATGCCCCCAGGAAGCCCTCAGTGGTGGCGCAACCAACCTGTGCGTGAGCAAAAAGCCGGCGCACGCGGGCGCCCGTCCCTCTCCTTCGACAAGATCATCGCCACGGCGCTGGAAGTCCTTGAGTCAGTGGGGTTTCAGGCGTTCAACATGCGCATGCTGGCAGACAGCCTGGGGTCCGGCACGGCGACGCTCTATCGGCATTTCCAGAGCAAGGACGAGATTTTTGCCTACGCGGCGGACAGGTTTCTGGGCGGGCTGTTGAGCGATGAAACTGACTACGCGGGCTTGGCCTGGCAGGACGCGTGTGCGCTGAGCATGAGTCGGTTTTACCAGCAGTTGAGTGCGCACCCGAACATCGTCCCGCTGCTGGCGACGCAAATTCCTCTGGGACCAAACGGGCTGGAGCTTCGCGAGCGTGTGCTGGGGATGTTTTTGAAAGCCGGTTTCACGCCGCCACTGGCAGCTTCCGCCTACACGACCATTGCTCACTATGTGGTCGGGTTCGCCGGGCAGCTCAGCCCCGCCGGGCAGCACTCACACAACGCGAGTGCTGAGCTCGGAGACTTCTTTGAACAGTTGGCCCCGAGCAAATACCCGGCAACCGTGCAAATCGCACCGCACTTGTCGGATATTTCCATCACGGATGAATTCCACTTTGGTCTCAAGCTGATCATCGTCGGCCTGGACCACGCGCTGCAGGCCAGCAAGGCCGGCTAAGTGCGCACGACGCTGTCGGGCCTCAGCGCATACCCTGCGAGAAATGTGTCCAGGGGATCGACAGTTATCTCAGTGTGCTGGACGCACAACGTTCGCTTTACACTGCGCAACAAGACCTGATTGGCACGCAGTTATCCTTTCGCGATGGTTGCCCATTTAAACTAAAAGTCCATAATGGACAAATTAGTTTAGTTCGGGAGTTTTCCGTGTCCAGCATCCCCCACGTGATAGACCAAACACAGGCGCGTGAATTGCTCACGCACGTCGACGTGCCTCAGACCCTGCGCAAGCTGTTCCGCGACCTGGCCGCCGGGCAAGCGGTGCAGCCGGCGCAACAGCTGGTGGCGTTCCCGCAGGGGGCCGGCGACTTCATCAACTACCTGGGTGTGTTGGCTGAAGAGGGTGTGTATGGGGTCAAGACCTCGCCCTATATCGTGCGCGAGCAAGGGCCGTTGGTAACGGCCTGGACGCTGCTGATGTCGATGCAAACCGGCCAACCGTTGCTGCTGTGCGATACCGCCGAGCTGACCACGGCGCGCACCGCCGCGACTACGGCATTGGCAGTGGATGCGCTGGCCCCTCAGAACGCCAGGCGCCTGGCGATTATCGGCAGCGGCAAGGTGGCCCAGGCGCATCTGCACTACGTGAAGAACCTGCGGGAATGGCAGAGCATCCACCTGTTTTCGCCGAGCCTGGCCGGGGCAAATTCCCAACTCGAAAACCTCGACCCGCGTTTAAAGATCGCTGCAACCTGCGATGCCGCGTTGCACGACGCCGACGTGATCCTGCTGTGCACCTCCTCGGCCGGGCCGGTGATCGACCCGGCGCGCTTGAGCAAACCCGCACTCATCACGTCCATCAGCACCAATGCCCCGCGAGCCCATGAAGTACCGCCCCAGAGCCTCAACAACATGCAGGTGTTCTGCGACTACCGCCGCACCACCCCTGGCTCGGCCGGCGAAATGCTGATCGCCGCCGAACAGCACGGCTGGAACCCGAGCGCCATACTCGGCGACCTGCCCGAACTGCTCAGCGACCAGGTGCCGCGTCCGTCCTACGACCGCCACGTGTTTTTCCGCTCCATCGGCCTGGGCCTGGAAGACATTGCACTGGCGAATGCCCTTTGGAGACAGCTATGAGCCACGCAGACTTCATCATTATCGGCGGCGGCATTGCCGGCGCCTCTACGGGTTTCTGGTTGTCGCAACACGCCAAAGTGCGGGTGCTGGAGCGTGAAAGCCACCCGGCCTATCACTCCACCGGGCGTTCGGCGGCGCTCTACACCGCAGCCTATGGCACCCCGCAGGTGCGTGCTTTGACCCTGGCCAGCCGTGAGTTTTTCGACAACCCGCCACCGGGCTTCTGCGAGCACCCGTTGCTGACGCCACGCGGCGAGATGACAGTGGACTTCAACGGCGACCCGGCCGAGTTGAACGCGCAATACCTCAGCGCCAAGGCCACAGTGCCGCAGGTCGTACAGATGAACGCGGATGAAGCCTGTGCGAAATTACCGATCCTGCGCCGCGAAAAGGTCCACGGTGCGATCTATGACCCGACCGCGAGCGACATTGACACCGACGCCTTGCACCAAGGCTATTTGCGGGGTATCCGCCGCAACGGCGGCGAAGTGCACACAGACAGCCACGTGCTGGGCTTAAGCCGCGACCGCGACGGCCTGTGGCATGTGCAAACCGAGGGCGCCAGCTACACCGCGCCAACCCTCATTAACGCGGCCGGGGCCTGGGCCGACCAGATCGGCGCACTGGCGGGCGCTGCGCCCATCGGCCTGCAACCCAAGCGGCGCTCGGCGTTTATCTTCGCCGGCCCCGAAGGCGTGGACAGCCATGCCTGGCCGATGCTGGTAGCCCTCGACGAAGCTTTCTACATGAAGCCCGATGCAGGCATGTTCCTCGGCTCACCGGCCAACGCTGACCCGGTGGAGCCGCAGGATATCCAGCCCGAAGAACTGGATATCGCCATGGGGATCTACCAGATCGAAGAAGCCACCACCTTGACCATCCGCCGCCCGACTCGCACCTGGGCCGGGCTGCGCAGTTTTGTGCACGATGGCGATCTGCTCAGCGGCTTCGATTCAAACGTGCCAGGGCTATTCTGGGTTGCGGCGCAGGGCGGTTATGGCATCCAGACGTCACCCGCCATGGGCCAGGCCAGCGCGGCACTGGTGCGCGGCGCAGCATTGCCGGAGCAACTGACGCGGTTCGGCCTGGACGCTGGTATGCTCTGCCCCGCCCGCCTGGAGCCCCATTGATGAACACCGCTGAACACAACAACGTCATGCAGAATTTCCGCGCGATCAGCGATGCAATCGCCACGCTGTTCTTTCCCCACGCCGAAGTGGTGCTGCATGATCTGCGCACGCAAAAAGTCGATTACATCGCCAATAATCTGTCCAAGCGCAGCATTGGCGATGACTCGGCGCTGGAGGACATGTTCAGTGATGACGTCAGCGAAGTGAATATCGGCCCGTACGAAAAACTCAATTGGGACGGCCAGAAAATCCGCAGCCTGAGCACCGTACTGCGCGACACCCAAGATCGCCCCCTGGCGGTGCTGTGCATCAACCTGAATATCTCACTGTTCGAAAACGCCAAGGCGGCGCTGGACCTGTTCCTCTCACCAAGCAAGCTGATCCCCCAGCCGGACTCGCTGTTTCGCGATGACTGGCAGGAGCGCATCAATACCTTTTTGCATGCCTGGATGCGCGAGCGCCAGCTGAGCCTCAACCTGCTGACCCGTGATCACAAGCGTGAGCTGGTGCTGGCGCTGCATGCCGAAGGCGCGTTCAAGGGCAAGAGCGCCTCCAACTATGTGGCCAATGTGTTGGGCATGGGGCGGGCGACGGTGTACAAGCATTTGAAGGAGTTGAAGGGCTGATGAGCCAGCCCAGCGAAAATCCAATGTGGCGAGCGGGCTTGCCCGCGTTGGGCTGCGAAGCAGCCCCAGTAAAGGCACTGATGTTTTTCCTGAAAGCACTCAGCGCCTGATGTTGGGGCCGCTGCGCGGCCGAACGCGGGCAAGCCCGCTCACCACAACAATCCCGCACAGATCCTCAATATGCCGAGGGCATATTTTGCCCGTGTATGTCGCTCAATCGCCGTAGATATCGGATTTGAAGTACTGCTGCGAAATCTTCTGATACTCACCACTCGCACGAATGCCGTCAATAGCATTGTTGAGTTCGCTGACCAGCTCGCTATTGCCCTTGCGCACCGCGATCCCGGCGCCCTCGCCCACGTATTTCGGGTCTTTGAGTTCCGGGCCGACAAAGGCGTAGCCCTTGCCGCGTGGCATTTGCAGGAAGTCATTCAAGGGGATGGTGTCGGCAAAAATCGCACCCAGACGCCCTGCCGCCAAGTCCATGTAGATCTCTTCGTTATTGCTGTAGCGCTTGACGGTAATGCCCTTGGGTTCAAACACCTCGGTGGCATAACGGTCAGTGGTGGTGGCGCGCTGCACGCCCACCGTCTTGCCCTTGAGGCTGGCGTACTGGTCGTCCACCACCGCGCCGTCCTTCATCACCAGGCGTGATGAGGTGAAGTAGTACTTGTGGGTGAAATCCACCGACTTCTTGCGGTCTTCGTTGATGGTCATGGACGACAAGGCCATGTCGATTTTCTTCACCTTGAGTGAAGGAATCAGACCATCGAACTCACCTTCGACCCACACGCATTTGACTTTCATCTGCGCGCACAGCGCATTGCCGATGTCGTAGTCGAAGCCGACGATCTTGCCCTCCTCGGTCTTGGACGCAAACGGCGGGTACGCCGCTTCGATGCCGATGCGCAGGGTTTTCTCGGCGGCCAGCACGTGGCCGGAGGCGATCAGGCCCAAGGCCAAGGCGGTGATGAGGGGGAGTTTCTTCATGGTCGTGTCTCGCAAGTTGTTGTTGGTTTAGGCAAGAGCGAAGAAAAATGCAGCAAGGATTTTGTACTTATAATTCCATACTGGACTTTTGCGTATTATCCGTCAATCTCGATCAAGCCCTGCAGTGCAGCGAAAACCACGGCCCCCCCCCTGATAATCCGCCGCAGGTTCCCCCACTGCGGTGCACCCTGCAACCTCACCGCATCGGTCAGCTGGAAATACTGAGCATGACTTTTTTGCACAACGCACCGGTGTTTTTGAGCGTTCATCTCTGAATTTATGCGTGCCTATACTCGGTTCAGCCTGCCGGTTGAACCGCAGGTCAGTCCCTACAACAATAATCAAGGACACCGACCATGACCCAGCCCTTCCTGGCCGCTCGGGATTTTCTGCTCGCACACCGCAGCGACTACGCCACCGCCGTGCGCGACTTTCGCTGGCCGCAACTGGGCGAGTTCAACTGGGCCCTGGACTTCTTCGACGCGATGGCCGAAGGCAACCCGGCCACGGCGTTGTGGATCGTCGAAGAGGACGGCAGCGAGCAACGCTACAGTTTCCAGCAACTGGCGGCGCGCTCCAACCAGGTGGCCAACCACCTGCGCGCCCTCGGCGTACGCCGTGGCGAACGCGTGCTGCTGATGCTTGGCAACGATGTGGCGCTGTGGGAAACCATGCTCGCCGCCTTCAAGCTCGGCGCCGTGGTGATCCCCGCCACGGCCCTGCTGAACCCGGATGATTTGCGCGACCGCATCGAGCGCGGGCAGGTGCGCCACTTGGTGGTCGGCGAGGCGCATGTCGGCAAGTTCGCCGGGCTGGGCGATGGCTGCAGCCGCATCTGCGTCGGCTCGCCCCCCGCAGGCTGGGTCGCACACAGCGCGGCCTGCGAGTATCCCGAGGATTTCGAGGCCGAAGGCCGCACCCTGGCCACCGACCCGATGCTGCTGTATTTCACCTCCGGCACCACCTCAAAACCCAAGATGGTGCTGCACAGCCACCAAAGCTACCCGGTCGGCCACTTGTCGACCATGTACTGGATCGGCCTGCAGCCGGGCGACCTGCACCTCAATATCTCGTCTCCGGGCTGGGCCAAGCATGCCTGGAGCTGCCTCTTCGCGCCGTGGAATGCCGGCGCCTGCATCTTTATCCATAATGTGGCACGGTTCAGTGCACCGGCCTTGCTCGGCGCCCTGGAAAAATACCGCGTGACCAGCCTATGCGCCCCGCCCACCGTGTGGCGCATGTTGATTCAAGAGGATCTGGCCAGCTACAAAAGCCGCCTGAACCTGCGCGAGCTGGTCGGCGCCGGTGAGCCGCTGAACCCGGAAATCATCGAGCAGGTCCAGCAAGCCTGGGGCTTGCCGCTGCGTGATGGCTTCGGCCAGTCGGAGACCACCGCGCTGGTCGGCAACACGCCAGGCCAACAGCTCAAACCGGGCTCCATGGGCCGCCCATTGCCCGGTTATCAAGTGGCCCTGCTTGACGCCGACGGCGTGCCAGGCACCGAAGGCGAAGTCGCCCTGCCCCTGGACGTACGCCCGCTCGGCCTGATGCTCTGCTACGAAGACAGCCCGGAAAAAACCGCCGAGGTCATGCGTAACGGCTACTACCGCACCGGCGACACCGCGCAGATCGACGCCGAGGGCTACATCACCTTTGTCGGCCGCGCCGACGATGTGTTCAAAGCTTCCGACTACCGCATCAGCCCCTTCGAACTGGAAAGCGCGCTGATCGAACACCCGGCCGTGATGGAAGTGGCCGTGGTGCCCAGCCCGGACCCACTGCGCCTGGCAGTGCCGAAAGCCTTCCTGATCCTGGCCCACGACGCCCCCGGCAGCGCCGAGCTGGCGCGGCACATCCTCGAGTTCGCCCGTGAGCACCTGGCGCCGTACAAGCGCGTACGGCGGATTGAGTTTGTGAGTGAACTGCCCAAGACCATCTCCGGGAAAATCCGCCGAGTGGAGTTGCGGCAGATGGAAGTGGTGCGGCGCCAGAGTGACACGCGGGGTGAGCAGGAGCATTTCGAGGAAGACTTTACGTAACCCAGGGGCAAAAAAAAGCCCGGTGACGCACGTCACCGGGCCAAGCGAAGCGACCCGCTTCAGAAACGCGGTTTTACAGCCTTCCACTCCGGTTGATAGCGCTGCATCTGTTTCACGTCATCGCGCTGGCGAATGCCGCAGCTCAGGTACTGGTCATGCAGCTTGCCCAACTGGTCATGGTCCAGCTCCAGGCCCAGCCCTGGGGCGCGGGTGATTTTCACGCAACCATCGACAATCGGCAGCTTGCCGCCCTTGATCACCTCTTCGTCCGGCTCCTGCCAGGGGTAATGGGTGTCGCAGGCGTAATCGAGATTCGGCACCGAGGCGGCCACATGGGCCATGGACATCAGGCTGATGCCCAGGTGTGAGTTGGAATGCATCGACACGCCCAGGCCAAAGGTCTGGCACATCTTCGCCAACACCTGGGTGTCGCGCAGGCCACCCCAGTAGTGGTGGTCGGCGAGCACGATCTGCACGCTGTTCTGCGCCACGCTGCGGCGGAACTCATCAAAATCGGTGACCACCATATTGGTCGCCAGAGGCAAGCCGGTGCGTTTATGCAGCTCGGCCATGCCTGCGAGGCCGGGCGTCGGGTCCTCGTAATACTGCAGGTCATCGCCCAGCAGTTCAGCCATGCGAATCGCGGTTTCCAGGGACCAGTTGCCATTCGGGTCGATGCGCAGCGGGACACCGGGGAAGGCGTTTTTCAGGGCCTTGATGCAGGCCACCTCATGCTCCGGCGCCAGGGCGCCGGCCTTGAGCTTGATGCTTTTGAAGCCGTAGGTCTCGATCATCCGCCGTGCCTGGGCCACGATCTGTTCTTCGTTAAGCGCTTCTCCCCAACTGTCGGGCTTATAGGGCGAGTCGATGTGCTCGGCGTACTTGAAAAACAGGTACGCGCTGAACGGGATTTTGTCGCGGATTGCGCCGCCGAGCAGGTCCACCAGCGGCACATTCAGCGCGTGCGCCTGCAGGTCGAGCAACGCCACTTCAAACGCCGAATAGGCATTGCTCACTGCCTTACTGGCATGCGATCCCGGTGCCAGTTCGGCACCGCTGAGGCTCGCCGGTTTATGCGCAGCGACGGTGGCCTGGACGATAGCGCGCAGGCCGTTGAGGTCGAAGGGGTCGAGGCCGATCAGTTGCGGCTGCACCTGTTGCTGGATCGCCAGCGCCGGCGCATCGCCGTAGCTTTCGCCCAGGCCGATGTAGCCGCTGTCGCTCTCGACCTCGATGATCGAGCGCAAGGCAAAGGCTTCGTGGATACCACTGGCATTGAGCAACGGCGGGTCGCGAAAGGCAATCGGGGTGACGGTAACGCGGACAATTTTCAAGAGGTGGCTCCTTGTGGGCCTGGACGCAAGGCGTGATGAGGGGTCGGCGGCAGAGCGCCGCGTGGCGTGGTCCGGGCAAAAAACACCACCACCGCCGCCACCAGCGACGTCGCGGCCAAGCCGTACAACCCGCCTTCGATGGAGCCAGTGGTCTGTTCCAGCAATCCGAAAGTGGTCGGCGCGACGAAACCGCCCAGGTTGCCGACCGAATTGATCAAGGCAATCACCGCCGCAGCAATTCGCGCATCCAGATAACCCTGGGGGATCGGCCAGAACAGCGCCGAGGCCGCCTTGAAACCAATCGCAGCAAAACAGATGGCGACAAACGCGAATACCGGCCCGCCGGTGGTAGACATGAACATGCCGAAGGCGGCGATCACCAGCATCAGCGCGACCCATGCCTGCTGGTGTTTCCACTTGCTGGCCAGGGCGGCGAAGCCGTACATCGCGACGATGGAAATCAACCAGGGAATCGAATTGAACAGGCCCACCTCGAAGTCGCCCAGGTTGCCCATTTTCTTGATCATGCTGGGCAGCCAGAACGTCGCGCCGTAGATGGTCAGGGCGATGGAAAAGTAGATAAAGCAGAACAGCGCGATCTGTTTGTCGGCCAGCAACTTGAACATCGAGGGCCGTGTGGTCTGGGCTGCTTCACGGGCCTGTTGCTCCAGCGCTATGGCACTTACCAACGCGTGTTTTTCCGGCGCGCTGAGCCACTTCGCCTGATGGGGATGGGACTGCAACCAGAACCACACAAACCCGCAGAGCACGATTGAGGCAAAGCCTTCGATCAGGAACATCCATTGCCAGCCATGCAGGCTCAAGCCACTGACGTTGAGCAACGCCCCCGACACCGGCCCGGAGATTACCGAGGCGATGGCCGAACCACTGAGGAAAATCGCCATCGCCTTGCCGCGCTCGGCGGCCGGCAACCACTGGGTAAAGTAGTAAATGATGCCGGGAAAAAACCCGGCTTCGGCCGCGCCCAGGACAAAACGCAGAATATAGAAGCTGGTCTCGCCCTTCACAAAGGCCATGGCCATCGCCGCCGCGCCCCAAGTGAACATGATGCGTGTCAGCCATGCTCGCGCACCGTAACGCTGCAACAACAGATTGGAGGGTACTTCGAAGATCGCGTAGCCGATGAAGAACAACCCGGCGCCCAGGCCATAGGCCGCCGCGCCGATGCCCAGGTCGGTCTCCATATGGCTGCGCACAAAGCCGATATTGACCCGGTCGATATAATTGACGATGAACATCACCACAAACAACGGCAGCACATGACGCTTGACCTTGGCGGCCGCACGGGCGAGCACGGTCGGGTCGGGCGGATTCTGGAAGGTGTCCAAGGGTGACTCCCACTGTTGTTTTTTTTAGGTTGTCTTTTTTGGGGCAGGTCGATGATGGACGCCGAGTATTGTTCCCGTCTAATCTAACTTGGCATTCGATTGATACCTGGATTAGATCAATGTTCGAGCTGACTCAACTGCGCTGTTTCACCACCGTGGCCACCGAATTGAATTTTCGACGGGCCGCCGAACGGCTGAACATGACCCAGCCGCCGCTGAGCCGGCAGATCCAATTGCTGGAACATCACTTGGGCGTTGAACTGTTCGCACGCACCACGCGCAGCGTTGCCCTCACCGCTGCCGGTCGGGCATTTTTTATCGAGGCCCAGAACCTGCTGGAGCGTGCCCAGCAGGCGGCAGTGACGGCGCGGCGCTTTGCCGAAGGCGATATCGGCACGGTCAATATCAGCTTCGTCGGCAGCGCGGTGTATGAGTTTCTGCCCAGGGTTATCGCCGAGGCCCGACTCAAGCAGCCCCACGTTAAAATCGACCTGTCGGAGATGAATACCTACCAGCAATACGAAGCCCTGCGCGCCCGCCGCATCGACCTGGGTATCGTCCGCGCGCCCTTGCTTGAGCCGGGTTATGCCACCGAATGCCTGGTGCGCGAGCCGTTCGTGCTGGCGGTGCCGAGCAGCCACCGGCTGGCCACGGCCGAGACCGTCAGCGTGCAGGATTTGGACGCCCAACCCTTCCTGATGTACGCCCATTCGGCCTACCCACCCTTCAACGAACTCCTCACCGGCCTGCTGCGCTCGGCTCGCGTCACGCCGGAGTTTGTGCAGTGGCTGGGGTCGTCCCTGACCATCCTGGCGCTGGTCAACGCGGGCATGGGCCTGGCCCTGGTGCCGCGCTGCGCCAGCAGTGTGGTGTTCAAGAATGTGGTGTTCCGCGACATCGACCTGGGCGAAGGCGCACAGAGCGAGTTGCACCTGATCTGGCGCGAGAACAACGACAACCCGGCGTTCGCCATGTTGCTGGAGGGGATTCGCCATGCGGTGCGCGAAGGATGGGCCTGAAACCTCCCAACGTGGCGAGCGGGCTTGCCCGCGTTGGGCGGCAAAGCAGCCCCAGTAAAACCATCGAGACTTTTCTGAAAGAACTCAGCGCCAGGTTTTGGGGCTGCTGCGCAACCCAACGCGGGCAAGCCCGCTCGCCACAACAGCCCATTTGCTGTGAAAACAACGACAACCCGGCGCTGGAAGGGTGCGCGAGGGATGGGCCTGAAGCCTCCCAACGTGGCGAGCGGGCTTGCCCGCGTTGGGCTGCAAAGCAGCCCCAGTAAAACCACCGAGATTTTTCTGAAAGAACTCAGCGCCAGGTTTTGGGGCTGCTGCGCAACCCAACGCGGGCAAGCCCGCTCGCCACAACAGCCCATTTGCTGTGAGAGCAACGACAACTCGGCCTTCGCCAGGTTGCGCGAGGGATGGGCCTGAAACCTCCCAACGTGGCGAGCGGGCTTGCCCGCGTTGGGCTGCAAAGCAGCC
>NZ_UUPU01000008.1 GCF_900591205.1 Pseudomonas viridiflava | reverse complement strand
CGCTGGCCGAACGCAGGCTTTGGAGCGTGGGCAACCCGGCAGGACGCCGGGTTAGCCGCGCTGGGCCATGGATGGCCCATCGCGGCGGCCCACGCTCCAAAGCCTGCGTGAGGGCACACCGAAGCGTGAGCGAGGTGCCGAGTGATGGGGCAAGAGCACTTTGGTTACTTTGGTGCTTTTCCAAAGTGACCCGCTGTAAGAGCGGAACCCATTTCCGCCATTACCCAAATAACGGATATACCCCCATCAAAGTTGATAACTCCTCAACTCCCGAGCAATCACCATCCGCTGAATCTCACTAGTCCCTTCATAAATCTGCGTAATCCGCGCATCCCGGTAGTAACGCTCCACCGGATAATCCTCCAAATACCCATACCCACCATGAATCTGCATCGCTGAAGAACAAACCTTCTCAGCCATCTCCGAGGCAAACAGCTTAGCCTGGGATGCCTCCGACAAACACGGCTTACCCGCAGAGCGCAAACGAGCCGCGTGCAGGATCAACAACCGTGCCGCATTCAGCCGAGTCTGCATATCCGCCAGCAGGTTAGCCACGCTCTGGTGCTCAATGATGGCCTTGTCAAACTGCACCCGATCACGCGCATAACCCAACGCCGCTTCAAACGCCGCCCGAGCGATCCCCAACGCCTGGGCCGCAATACCGATGCGCCCGCCCTCCAGGTTCGACAACGCAATCGCCAGGCCCTTGCCGCGTTCACCCAGCAGGTTAGCCTCGGGCACCGAGCACTGGTTGAGGGTCACGGCGCAGGTATCCGACGCCCGAATCCCCATCTTGTGTTCGGTGCGATCAACCACAAACCCCGGCGTGTTGGTAGGCACCAGAAACGCCGAGATACCTTTTTTGCCCAACTCCGGATCAGTCACGGCAAATACGATCGCCAGCTTGGCGCGTTTGCCATTGCTGACAAATTGCTTGGCGCCATTGATCACCCACTGGCCGTCGCGCAACTCGGCGCGGGTGCGCAGGTTGTGGGCCTCGGAGCCGGCCTGGGGCTCGGTCAGGCAAAAGCAACCAATCGCCTGACCGCTGGCGAGGTCGGCCAGCCAGGTATGTTTCTGCGCATCTGTGCCGTAGTTGAGGATTGGCCCGCAACCCACTGAATTATGGATACTCATCAGTGCGCCGGTTGCGCCGTCACCGGCGGAAATCTCCTCGACGGCCAGGGCATACGCCACGTAGTCGACATAGGTGCCGCCCCATTCTTCCGGCACCACCATGCCCAGCAGGCCGAGTTCGCCCATCTTCGCCACCAGCGCGTCGTCGATCCAGCCGGCTTTCTCCCAGGCTTGGGCATGGGGGGCGATTTCGCCGCGTGCAAAGTCGCGAGCCATGTCGCGGATCATTACCTGTTCTTCAGTATATTCAATATCTTGCATGATTTAGTTCGCAACCTGCTCGAAGTGATGGAAGAAGCTGTCGACATGGGTTTTGTCCAGCCCATGCAACGTCGGCGGGTTCCAGCGCGGGTTTTTGTCTTTGTCGATGATCAGTGCGCGGACTCCTTCAATAAGGTCGCCGCGCTCGAACCATTGACGGTCGAGGTGCAGTTCCAGAGCAAAGCAGCGCTCCAACGACAAGCGGCGGCCGCGACGCAGCATTTCCAGGGTTACGGCCATGGCCAGGGGCGAGCGGGTTTGCATCAGGTGGGCGGTGTTGAGTGCCCATTCATGGCTGTCGGCGACGGTGACTTGCTGCAACTGCTCGACCATGCTTGGTACATCCGGCAGGCCGAAGAAGTGGTCAATGGCCGGGCGCAAGGCTGCGAGCGGTGCATCGGGCAGTTGTTGCACGGCGAGTTTGGCCAGTACGCCTTGGAGGTCCTTGAGGGGCGTGTCGTGCCACTGCAGGTGGTCAAGTTTTTGGTCCAGTTCCGACAGCTTGGCGCTGTCCAGATACCAGTTCGCCAAGCCGCAGTACAACGCGTCGGCAGCCCGGATCTGCACGCCGGTGACGCCGAGATAGATCCCCAGCTCGCCAGGAACCCGTGGCAGGAAGTAGCTGCCGCCCACATCCGGGAAATACCCGATTGCCACTTCCGGCATTGCCAGGCGGCTGCGTTCGGTCACCACACGCAAGTCGGCGCCTTGCACCAGCCCCATGCCGCCCCCCAGGACAAACCCGTCCATCAGGGCCAGCACCGGTTTGCGGTAATGGTGGATGGCCAGATCGAGTGCGTATTCTTCGACGAAGAAGTCCTGGTGCAGGGTGTCACCGCTTTTGAAGCTGTCGTAGAGGGAGCGAATGTCGCCACCGGCACAGAACGCCTTTTCACCGGCGCCACGCAGGACCACGGCGTACACCTGCGGGTCGTCCTCCCACGCTTGCAGCTGCTGCGCCAGGCTGCGGACCATGCCGAGGGTGATGGCGTTCAGGCCGGCGGGGCGGTTGAGGGTAAGCTGACCTATATGATTACGCACTTCGGCGAGTACGTCGTCCTGCTGTACATTGGCGCTGCTTGCTTCGGATGAAACCTGAGCAGTCATCTGTAACTCCCTGCTTTTATTGTTCTTTATCAAGATATTCGCGGGCGAATCATCTCGCGATCGTACCAGTGCAAATTTGCCCAGTACAACCCGGAATCATGCAGGTCGTTTTTGCATTTATGCAGGGAGCTGAGCCTGGGGTCAGGGTACGCGGCTTGCCAGCACATCAGCAATGCTGCGCCGCCGTGCATGCTGTTCTGCAGTGTGGATCAACTGTTCCAGTTCTGTGGGGGCTATATCGTAGAACTGCTCCATGTCGGCCAGTGCCCGCTTCAAATCGGCGGCGGTAATGGCCGGGTCTCGACCGGCGTCGGGGTCAGGCAAAATAACCACTGGCGCCTCGGCCGCACCCTTGGGGTAGCGTGTGCGTGTGGCGTTGTTGTACGCGAGTGCGCAGGCCAGCATGGCGCCGGCACCCAGCAGTACAGCGCCCAACTCATGCCAGCCAAGGGCGGCGGAGGCCGGGTCGGCCAGGACCAGCGTCATGGCCAGCCCACCGGCAGGCGGGTGCAAGCAGCGCAGCCAGCACATCAGCACCACCGCCATACCCGCCGCCAGGCAAGCGCCGCCGAGCGTGCGCCCGAGCACGCGGGCCACCAGCAAGGCCACAACACCGGCGCACAGGTAGCTGCCGATGATCGACCAGGGCTGCGCCAGCGCACCGGACGACACCGCAAACAACAACACTGCAGACGCCCCCAGTGGGCCAAGCAGGTGCAGCGCCACCTCCATGCCAAAAAACTGGGCACATAGCCAGACACTAAACAGTGTGCCCAGCGCCATGCCGATTGCGGCACGGCTCCATTCGGTGGGGCGGGTATTGATGGCAGCGGGAAACCAGCGAGCAAGCATTAAAAGGCAATCCATAAATGACAGGCAAAAAAAAGGCTTGTCTGGTTGCCCGGAAAAGCCCTTTGAAAGTTCCAACATTTGGGGGAAGGAACCCATGCAGTGTGCCGTGGCAGCCGATAGCGCGCCAATGCATATTAATGGAGCTTAAATACAAAAATAATGAGCTTAAAGGCCATCAGCTTACGGGGAGGTCGCTGTGCTGAGCTTTCCGAGGACGCGGTCATCGGTTTCTGCGTTGAACAGATGCTTGCGCAGGTTTGCCTGCAGCCCTGGGTCACTGCCGAGCGGCCCATTCAGCGCGACGAGGGCATTGCGCAGTTGCATCAGCCGATGCAAAGGCGGGATGGGCAGGTAGCCGACATGCACTTCATCGCGTGTATTGGGCAAGCTATCATCTGGCACGGCATTGTCCTCTTTTGAAGTAAGCCGCGGTGACAGCTGCGGCCCAGAGCGTCCTTGTTGTTATGCATGACCTATGGCGTTAAATACCTACCGCACATGGCCATGGAGTGTACATTTGGGTTTCGGATGCGGGAAAGTGAAATGGCACCAGCCATTACGCATAGCTACGTAGGAGTTTTCTTCGTCGGCAGCACCGACGCAGGCGTCAAGGTCGCGGGGTCTGGGCCAGGTGCAGCAGCACATAAGGGTTTCGGTCGAACTCACCGGTGAGCGTCGGGGTGATTGTGCCAAAGCGTGTATCTTTCAAACCTTGGTAATCCGCCTCGCTCATCACCAGCCAGGCCGGCCCCTGTAGTGGCGCCAGGTCAGCTGGTTGCTGGGTAAATAACGGCACCTGGTCGCAGTCGAGGTTAACCATGTATTTGATCGCCTTGGCGTCTTTACCCAGGCCGTGCAGTACCACAGGCGCCCGCTGTTGCATGACCTGCTCATGTACGCGCAGGGTAAAGGTGCGCGTGTCGTAAACACTGCGCACCAACGGTTCGACCACCCCGATATACGTTGCCCACACTGCCAACACTGCGGCCAGCGCCGGCCCCAGCGGCCGCAGCTGAGCACGCAACAGCGCCAGCAACGCCAGCACCTGCAGCCCGCCCAGTACGCCGAACATCAGCCCGAGATGGCTCAACTGCTCAGGGTAGCGGCGACGCGCAAACACCAACGCGACGACCAAGAGTGTCGGCAGCAGCGTCCACAGGCCCAGCATCAGCCCGCGCAACCAAGCAAACACACGGCCTTGCGCAACCTGGAAAGGATACGCCGCGATGATCGCCGCCATCGGCAGCATCGGCAATATATAGCGCGCCTTCTTTGCCTGGGGAATCGACAGGCCCAGCATCACCAGCACGCCTGCTGCCGCGCAATACAATACCAGTTGCAAGGCCGGGTCCGGCACACGCCGCCCACCGGTTGCCACCGCCAACAGCACCAGCAGCGCCATCGGGTAGGCCAGGGCGTAATTGCCCAGCGAGCTGGTGAAGTAAAACAGCACGCCGCTGGAACCTTCACTGCCATCCATGCGCCCCAGGAACTGCATGCGGATCACATCCTGCATGAAGCTTTCGCCGCCACTGAGCTTGGCCATCAGCAGCAACAGGCCGACACAGGCGGCCAGCAGCGCCAGGGCCAGCAAGCCGAAACTGAACAGCTGGCGCCATTGCCGGTTGATCAGGTAGTAACTGCACAGCATCCCGGTAGGGATGACCAGACCGATCGGCCCACGAATCGCAAAGCCGACGATCAGCAGCAGGTACAACCAGTGCAGGCGTTTACCGGCACCGAAGTGGTCATGGGCGTAACCCAGGTAGAACACCGCCAAGGCAATCGCGGCAAGCATCTGGTCGAGGGATACGGCACGGGTTTCGCTGATGAACGTGCTGCTCAGCAACAGTACCGCGATGCTCAGCAAACCCCAGCGTCTTGAGTAAGGCGCCGTCAGGCGGTACACCAGCATAACGATCACCGCCGAGGCCATTGCCGTGGGCAACCAGGCCGTGAGGCTGGTGACCTGGCCCAACGGCAATGACAGCAACCAGGTCAACAGCGTCGAGGTGGCCAGGTAATCGGCATACGGCTGTCCGTAGGTGGTGGGGAAAAACCCCGGCCCATGGCGCAGCATCTCCTGTGCAAACAGCACGAAGCGCGAGTCGAAGCCGATAATCGCCTGGTGCCAGCTGCCGGCGATAAACAGTAACAGCGCCAGCAAGCCCAAGCCGAGGGAGTGGCGGCGGATGGTCTGGCTCAGCAGGGGCGGTTGAGCTTTGTTCACGAATCAGGCTTCCACGACCCGAGGCATCCATTGCTGCTGGGGGATCGGCAACTGGCAGGAATCCCCACGGCCAATCGGGTAATACTGGAAGCCCTTGCGGGCCAGGCGTTCACCGTCATACAGGTTGCGCCCGTCGAAGATCACCGGCGTTTTGAGACGCTGGTGGATCAGGTCGAAATCCGGCGCCTTGAACTGCTGCCATTCGGTGCACACGATCAGGGCATCCGAACCGCTCAAGGTGGACTCGGGGGTGCCCATCAGCATCAGTCGCGGGTCATCGCCGTAAATGCGCTGGGTTTCCTGCATGGCTTCCGGGTCGAAGGCGCGTACGTTGGCGCCGGCGGCCCACAGGGCTTCCATCAGTACGCGGCTTGGGGCATCGCGCATGTCGTCGGTGTTGGGCTTGAACGCCAGCCCCCACAAGGCGAAGGTCTTGCCGCGCAGGTTGCCCTGGAAGAACGCATTGATTCGCTCGAACAATTTGCTCTTCTGGCGCTGGTTGATCGCCTCCACCGCTTCCAACAGGTCGCTGGAGCAGTTGGCCTGCTTGGCGCTGTGGATCAAGGCGCGCATATCCTTGGGGAAGCACGAGCCGCCGTAGCCGCAACCCGGGTAGATAAAGTGGTAGCCGATGCGTGAGTCGGCGCCGATCCCCAGGCGCACGGCTTCGATGTCTGCGCCGAGGTGTTCGGCCAGTTCGGCGATCTGGTTGATAAAGCTGATCTTGGTCGCCAGCATGCAGTTGGCGGCGTATTTGGTCAGCTCGGCGCTGCGCAGGTCCATAAAGATGATGCGGTCATGGTTGCGGTTGAACGGCGCGTACAGCTCGCGCATTACATCGCGCACTTCTTCGCGTTCACAGCCGATGATGATGCGGTCCGGACGGCGACAGTCGGCAACGGCCGAGCCTTCCTTGAGGAATTCCGGATTGGAGACGATATCGAACTCCAGGTGCCGGCCCGTCAAGTGCAGGGCTTTTTCGATATGGGCGCGCAGGGTGTCGCCGGTGCCTACGGGCACGGTGGATTTTTCCACCAGGATCACCGGCTCGTGCCGATGGCGGGCCACTGCATCGCCTACCGACAGCACGTATTTCAGGTCTGCCGAGCCATCTTCATCCGAGGGCGTGCCCACGGCAATAAACAGCACTTCGCCATGCTCGACCGCAAGCTTTTCATCGAAGGTGAAATGCAGGCGGCCGCTCTCCAGGTTCTCCTTGACCATGGCGGCCAGCCCCGGCTCGAAAATGCTCACATGGCCCTGCTGCAACAGCTTGACCTTGTTCTGATCGACGTCCATGCAGATCACATCGTGACCGACTTCGGCTAATACGGTGGCCTGTACCAGACCGACGTAACCACTACCAAATACACTGATTTTCATGGATTTTTCCTGGGACTTGTAACGCTAGCGCGGCGAGAGTTGATAACCAGCACTCCGAGGATGACCAACGCCACCCCCAGGGTTTTTGAAACAGAAAACGCTTCGTTGAACACCGGCAGGCTGGCGGCCAGCAGGTACACCAGCGCGTAGCTGATGCTCAGCAGCGAATAGGCACGGCCCAACGGCAGGTGCTTGAGTGCACCGAGCCAGCAGAGCATCGACAGCGCATAGGCGAGGATGGCCAGTAGCACCACGCCCAGGGCACCGAGTTCGATGGCATTGGCTGCGAACGCACTGAGCCATTCGTTGGGCAACGGCAAGCGCGTCATGCTCCAGCGCATGCCCAGTTGGGCCGCGCTGACCAGCACCACGCTGCCCAGCGCCAAGGCAAAGCCTCTCACGCGGCTCATACGTGACGCCCCAGCAGCACGACACCGGCAATCACCAGCGCCACGCCCAGCCAGTGGCGGCCGTCGATGTGTTCATGGAACACAAAGCGCGCCATCAACGTGACCAGCACAAAATTCAGGCTGAGCATGGGGTAGGCGATGCCCACTTCCAGGCGCTGCAGCACCAGCAACCACACCAGCAACCCCAGGCCCAGGCAGACCAGCGCCGCCCACAGCCACGGCGAGCGCAGTTTCGGCGCCCAGCCGTGCGGCAGGTCGCGCCAGCTCTCTACGGCGAATTTTTGCGCGACCTGGCCCATGCAGGTCAGCAGGCAGGCGGCCAATAACAGCAGCAGGGTGATCACAGCGTCACCTGCGGGAAGATCAGAATCACCAGATTGCCTTGCTCATAGCGCTGGCCGTCAGTGGGCAGCAGCGCCACTTCGGCCTTCTCATCGTCACCCTTGACGCGCATCACCACACCGACCGGGCCTTTTTTACGCGCCTCGCTCATCCACTGCTGAACCTGGGTAGTGTCCACCTTGTGATGGCCGGCATCCGGGTACGCGAGGCCGTATTTCACTTCGCCGACGGTGTTGTAAAGCGTCACATCCGCACGCCCCAGGCGCCAGGACAGGGCCGATGCGGCGCCAAGGTCATTGCTCAGCAGCGCAGTGGCCGGGTGCAGTGCCTGCAGGTGGTCGATGATGAACTGGTCCGGGATCTTGTTGTAGACCACCGAGTGCGGCAGCGCGGCCGGCAACAGGGCCACCAGCAACCCGCTGCCGATCAGGGGCGCGGCCCACAATTTCAAAGGGCGCGCGGCCTGCAACAGGTTGACGATGATCCAGCCGAACAGGAAGGTGAACACCAGCACCAGGCTGAGGGTTTCGTGACCATGTTCGTACACGGGCTTTTTCAGTTGGACCCAGGTCAGCGCCAGCAAAGCTACCACGCCAATCACCAGGTTCAGCCAGCCATTGATGCGCAAGACACGGCTGCGGCCTTCAGCCAGTTTGTCCGCCAGGGTCGAGCCCATCAGCAAGGCCAGCGGCAACAGGCACGGCATGATGTAGGAGGGCAGCTTGCCCTTGGCCAGGCTGAAGAAGGCCAGGGGCATCAGCAGCCATAAAAGCAGGAACAGGGTTTTCGGCAGGCGTTTTTCCAGCCATGCCTGCTTGATCGTCGACGGCAGCAGCGCGACCCACGGCAGCGTGAAGGCCACCAGCAGCGGCAGGTAATACCAGAACGGCTCGCTGTGCTGTGCGTCGTCGCCGGCAAAACGCTGGATATGTTCGTGCCAGAAGAAGAAGTTCCAGTAATCCGGCTCTTGCAGGTGCACGGCCAGTGCCCATGGCAGGCTGACCACAATCGCCACGACCACCGCCACCAGCCCGTAGCCGAGCAACTCGCGAAAGCGTTTCTGCCAAATGGCGTAGGGCAGGGCGATCAACACCGGCAGCAGCCAGGCAAGAAAACCCTTGGTCATGAAGCCCATGCCACAGGCCAACCCCAACAGAGCCCAGGCACCGAGGCGGCCATTGCGGCTGGTGCTGTCAAAGCAGAACCACAAGGCAACGCCGGTCAGGTTGACCCAGAAGGTGAACTGCGGGTCGAGGTTGGCGTACCCGCCCAGCGCCGCGACGCTGACAAAGCTCATGTAGAGCACGGTACTGACCAGGCTCTTTTGCGGGTCATTCCACAGCCGCCGCGACACCCGGTACACCAGCAGGATGCTCAAGCCGGTGCTCAACGCCGAGGCGAAGCGCACGCCAAACAGGTTCTGGCCGAAGATCGCCTGGCCCAGCGCGATCATCCAGTAACCGGCGGCCGGTTTTTCGAAATAGCGGATGCCCATGAAGTGTGGCGAGGCCCACTTGCCGGTCAGCAGCATTTCCTGGCTGATTTGCGCGTAGCGGGTTTCATCCGGAATCCACAGGCCATGGGTGGCCAGCGGCAGCAGATAAAACACGCCAAACGCCAACAGGAGCAGGGGCAAGGCCCAGCGACGGATCATGCTTGTTGCACTCCGAGCCAACCCTCACGGCCGCTCAGGGCGCCGCGCACCAGGTGTTGCTGGGGCAGGGTGGTCAGGTCGGCGGGCAACAGCTCGCCCAGCGGTTTGAAGTCGATGCCGCGCTGCCCTGCCTGGGCCAGCAACTGGCGAAAATCATTGGCCATCAGAATCCCTTCTACTTCTGCGTGGATGGTGTAGACGTTCAGCTTTGACGCGCTGAAACGGTCAAGAATGAAGCTGTTGAAATCCTTGGCAGCCACCACCGGCCCGACGACTTCGTCGAAGGTCGGCAGGTCTACCGGAATCTGTGGGGTGCCTGCGCTGCCATCGGCCAGGGTTGGTCGAAACAGGCTGGTGCCCCGGCAATCACTGTTGTAGCGAAAGTTGAAACCTTGCTTGGCCTGCACCACCCGCTCATCCGCACGCCAACCGGCGGCGGCTGAACAGTCGATGCGTTCGCCCAGAATGTCGCTCAGGGTGTCCACGCCACGTCGAATCTGCTCGATCAACTGCGCTTCGCTCCAACGCCCGGTGTTGGCCTGCCAGCCATGGTGATCCCAGGCGTGCAGGCCGACTTCGTGCCCGGCGGCCTTGGCCTGGCGCATCAAATGCCCCAGGTCGCGGCCGATCGGCTTGCCCGGCCAGGCCGTGCCCGCCAGCAGGATATCCAGGCCGTACAGGCCGACGGCATTGGAGCGCAGCATTTTCCACAGGAACTGCGGGCGGATCAGGCGCCACAGGTGACGCCCCATGTTGTCCGGCCCGACACTGAAGAAGAACGTCGCCTTTACGCCGGCTTCATCCAGGGTTTCGAGCAGCCGCGGCACACCTTCACGGGTGCCACGGTAGGTGTCGACGTCGATGCGAAGACCTGCATCCATTACTTTTTGTCCGCGATTTCGAGCATGGCTTCACGCAGGAAGAAGTCCAGCGTGTTGCCGATGGTTTCGCTCATCTCCACGCTCGGCTCCCAGTTCAGCAGGCGCTTGGCGTTTTCGATGCTTGGCTTGCGGTGGGCCACGTCCTGGTAACCGGTGCCATAGAACGCCTTGCTCTCTACGTCACGGAAACCGGCGAACGGCGGGAAGTTGCTGCGCAGCGGGTGGGCTTCGAACTGACGCAGCAGCTCTTCGCCCAGCTGGCGGATGCTGGCTTCGTTTTCCGGGTTGCCGATGTTGATGATCTGGCCGTTGCACACATCGTTGTCGTTATCAATGATGCGGGCCAGCGCCTCGATACCGTCGGCGATGTCGGTGAAGCAGCGTTTCTGCTCGCCACCGTCGAACAGGCGGATCGGCGTGCCTTCCACCAGATTGAGGATCAGCTGGGTGATCGCACGGGAGCTGCCGATACGTGCCGAATCCAGGCGGTCCAGGCGCGGGCCCATCCAGTTGAATGGACGGAACAGCGTGAAGTTCAGGCCCTTGGCGCCGTAGGCCCAGATCACACGGTCCAGCAGTTGCTTGGAGACCGAGTAGATCCAGCGCTGCTTGTTGACCGGGCCGACCACCAGGTTGGAGGTGTCTTCGTCGAAGTATTGGTCTTGGCACATGCCATAGACTTCGGAGGTCGACGGGAAGATCACGCGCTTGTTGTACTTGACGCAGTAGCGCACCAGCTTGAGGTTTTCTTCGAAGTCCAACTCGAACACGCGCAGTGGGTTGCGGGTGTATTCGATCGGCGTGGCGATGGCCACCAGCGGCAGGACCACGTCACACTTCTTGATGTGGTACTCGATCCACTCGGTGTGAATGCTGATATCGCCCTCCACGTAATGGAAGTTGGGGTGGCTGCGCAGGCGCTCGATGGCATCGGAGCCGATGTCCAGGCCGTAGACTTCGTAACGGTCGTCACGCAGCAGGCGCTCGGACAGGTGGTTACCGATAAAGCCGTTCACACCCAGGATCAGTACGCGGGTACGGCGCGGCTTGCGGCCCGACTCGGCGCCACGCAGCACCGAGCCGTCGACCAGGCCCAACTCGTTGGCCAGGGATGGGCCGGCCAGGTACAGGCCGTTGTCGTTGCGCTGGCCGAACTTGACTACCAGCGAGTCTTCACCGCAGGCAATGCGCAGCGGGTTGACGCTGATCACACGGCCAGGCGCCAGGCCCTCATTGCCCTTGACCACTTCGGCTTGCCACACGATCAGTTTGTGCTCGCCCACGGCGCAGAAGGCGCCCGGGTACGGTTGGGTCACGGCGCGCACCAGGTTGAACAGCTCTTCAGCCGGTTGTTTCCACTCCAGCTTGCCATCGGCGGCGGTGCGGCGGCCGAAATACGTGGCCTGGCTTTCGTCCTGGGCGGTTTCAGTGAGTTTGCCCTGGGCCAGTTGCGGCAGGGCGTCGCGCAGCAGGTTGCTGGCGGCGTCGCGCAGTTTGGCGTGCAGGGTCAGGCCGGTGTCACTGCGCTCGATGATGACTTTTTGCTGAGCCAGGATTGCGCCGGCATCGGCACGCTTGACCATACGGTGCAGGGTCACGCCGGTTTCGGTTTCACCTTTTACCAGTACCCAGTTGGCCGGAGCGCGGCCACGGTATTTCGGCAGCAGCGAGCCGTGCAGGTTGAATGCGCCTTTGCTGGCGGTGGCCAACAACTGCTCGCTCAGCAGGTTACGGTAGTAGAACGAGAAGATGAACTCTGGGTTGAGCTTGGCGATACGCTCGATCCACAGCGGGTGGTTGGCGTCTTCCGGGGCGTGCACCGGGATGCCGTTGCGGGCGCAGAGTTGGGCGACGGAACCGTAGAAATTGTTTTCCTTGGGGTCATCGGCATGGGTGAACACAGCGGCAATTTCGTAACCGGTATTGAGCAGCGCTTCGATGCCTGCACAGCCAATATCGTGGTACGCGAATACAACAGCTTTTGAACTCATGATTAGACCTGATCAGCAGAAGTAGAGGTATGGGAGGACACCAGGCCGTCAACGACGACCACGGGAGCCGGTGCTGCCGGTTGGTTACGCAGCACTTTTTCAATAAAGAACCGGGGGCGGGCGCGCACATCGCTGTACATGCGGCCCAGGTATTCACCCAAGAGCCCCATGCCGATGAATTGGCCACCGGTGAACACGAACAGCACGGCGAACAACACGAACAGGCCGTCGCCCGCCCAGTCGGCACCGAAGGCCAGGCGCATGACGATCAACGCAAAGGCAAAAAACACCCCGAGCGCCGCCAGGCTGAAGCCGACGATGGACAGCAGGCGCAGCGGGGTGGTGGTCATGCAAGTCAGCAGGTCGAACATCAGGCTGATCAAGCGCATGGCACTGTATTTGGATTCGCCGTGTTCGCGCTCGGCGTGGTGCACCAGGATCTCGGTGGTGTGACGGGCAAAGCCGTTGGCCAGGATCGGGATAAAGGTGCTGCGCTCGCGGCAGGCGAGCATGGCGTCGACGATGGTGCGTCGGTAAGCGCGCAGCATGCAGCCGTAGTCGGTCATGGCCACGCCGGTGGAGCGCTGCACCGCCAGGTTGATCAGGCGCGAAGGCCAGCGGCGAAAGGCCGAGTCCTGGCGGTTGTTGCGTACGGTGGCGACCACGTCGTAACCCAGCGCGGCTTGCTCGACCAGGCGCGGGATTTCTTCGGGTGGGTTCTGCAAGTCGGCGTCGAGGGTAATCACTACCTCGCCACGGCACTGCTCGAAACCGGCCATGATCGCCGCATGCTGGCCGTAGTTACGGTTGAGGATCACCGCGACCACGTTGCTGCCGTCCTGCTCGGCGGCGTCTTCCAGCAGTTGGGCTGAATTGTCGCGGCTACCGTCATCCACCAGGATGATTTCGTATTCGTAGGCCAGTTGCTTACAGGCTGCGTTAGTGCGACGCAGCAATTCAGGCAGGCTTTCTTGTTCGTTGTAGACCGGAATAACGATCGACACGCAATGAATAGGGTAGGGTTTCAAAGATTCATGACCTCGGGGGTTAGAGCAACTTGGAGCGTGAAAGCAGCAGTAATCATTGGGCGAATGTTTAGCCCGCTGATAAAACACGGCGCTAAAGGTCAAGCGTTATCAACAGTTTAGACGGTGTAGCGGAATTTGCCCTGAAGTTTCATGTTTAAGATTAAGCGCAAAAATGTTGAACAGATATGAAAGGCAGATGAAAAACTCGTTTATTTGACAGGTAGACAGCTAGGGTTCAGCTAAACGAACAGGGGCGTTGCCGGGCCTGATAGGCGGGCTCAGTAGGAACTGTCCGTAGGGCGTTTGGTTGATCTGGCGTACGCAGTACAGGTCGTGGAACTTTATTGAAGAATCTTCTCTGCAATGGGTCCCAAGTGCCGGTAAAGTAAGCCGTCTCTTGCCAGGGTAGTCGGATGAATAGCGTGCAGCTTTTACGCGGCCAGTTGCGGCCAGTGTTGATGGGGTTGTTGATGACCGTCGCGTGTGTCACCACCGTGCAGGCCGATGATGGGGTTGCGCTCACCAGCATCGACCAGGTGCCTGAGGGTGTCGAAGTGCGGGGCAAGCAGATCGCCGCGTACACCTGGGATGATCGCCAGGGCAAGAACCTGCTGGTGCTCGCCGAGCAGGTCAGCGAGCGCGATGACGACGGCACCCAGTCGGCGTTTGTGTACGCGGCCCAGTACCTGATCGACGGCAACCGCCCCAAACGCGTGTGGATGCTCTACGACGACGTGCAGCATTGCCAATTCGACGCGTCCCTGCGCTTCGACAGGGCTGCGACCAAGGTCACCGACCTGGCTGGCGATGGCATCACCCAAGCCACCGTGGGGTATTCGCGCACCTGTACCAGCGATGTCAGCCCCAATGAATTCAAATTGATCATGCATGTGGGCAAGTCCCAGAAGTACCGCTTGCGCGGCGTCGACCGCGTGGGCGCCAGTTGGTGGGACGAAGAGGCCGGTGCGCTGCGGGGCATGCCGTTACCCAAGGATTGCAGCGTCGCCGGCCAACAGGCGCTGGTCAGCCAATACAAGGAGCAGGGCACCGAACTGCCATTGCCGGGTTGCTATGGCGATGAGAAGGATTTTGCCAAGGCACCGCAGGCTTACCTGACCTTCATGCGCCAGCACTGGTTCGCGCTGATGCAGAAGCAGGACGCCGAAGGGAGCCAGACCCAGACTCAGCCTCAAGACCCGGTCGAGGATGACGACACCGCCCCGTGATTTGGTGCCCGTACTCAGAGTGCGTTAGACTCAGCCTTCGCCAATTCACTAAATACCTCGATTAAACAATAGCTTGTCCGAGGTATTTAATCCAAAGGCTGATCTATTTTGACTGAGTCTATCCGCAACCCTTTGACCCTTTACCTCACCCGTCTGGCCCCCTCCAGCCAACTGACCATGCGCTATGTGCTGCAGGATGCGGCCGACCGCCTGGGCTTCGAGGACATCAACCTTGAAGACATCGACTGGCACCTGCTGCAGCCCGAACACGTGATCGCGCTGGTGGCCGCCCTGCGCGAGGATGGCTATGCGCCGAATACTTCATCGCTCTACGTGAATGCGGTGCGCGGGGTGATGAATGAAGCCTGGCGCTTGAGCCTGATCAGCCAGGAACACCTGTTGCGCATGCGCACGGTCAAGGCCGCGCCCGGCACCCGTTTGGGCCAGGGGCGCAACCTGCGGCGTACGCTGATCCGCGAAATGATGGACGTCTGCGCCGCCGACCCGCGCCCCCAGGGCCTGCGGGACGCGGCGGTGATCGGCATCCTGTATGGCTCGGGCATGCGCAAGTCGGAGTCGGTCAACCTGGACCTGGCGCAGGTCAATTTCGATGAGCGCAGCTTGCGGGTGATCGGCAAAGGCAACAAGGAGCTGATCAAGTACGCGCCGGACTGGGCATTCGCCAAGCTCAAGGCGTGGCTGGCGTTTCGCCGAGAGCAGCTCAAGGAAGGCGAGCAGGACGATAGCTTTCTGTTCAACCGTATCCGCCGGGGCAGCCATATCACCCGGGAACGCATCACCAAACACGCGATTTACTACATCGCCCGCCAGCGCGGTGAGCAGGTGGGGGTGAAGATCATGCCCCATGACTTTCGCCGCTCGTTCATCACCCGGGTAATCGAGGAGCATGACCTGTCGATCGCGCAGAAACTGGCGCACCACACCAATATCCAGACCACCGCCAGCTATGACGTGCGGGACGACAATGAGCGGCGGCGGGCGGTGGATCGGTTTGACCTGTAGGACTGGTGCATGCAATCCCCTGTAAGAGCCGGGCTTGCCCGCGATGCAGGCACCTCGGTATTTCTGCAGGTGATGCAATCGCAGGCAAGCCAGCTCCCACATGGGTTTGGGCGGGGGTTAGAGGATGGGTTTACCGCCAGTGACGGCATACCGTGAACCGGAGATGTAGCTGGCTTCATCCGAGGCCAGCAGCACATAAATCGGCGCCACTTCCACCGGTTGGCCCGGGCGACCCAGCGGGGTTTCGCTGCCGAAGCTCTGCACGTCATCATCGGGCATGGTCGCCACGATCAGGGGCGTCCAGATCGGGCCGGGCGCCACACTGTTGACACGAATGCCCTTGCTGCCGAGCAACTGCGCCAAGCCCCCGGTGAAGTTGGCAATCGCGCCCTTGGTGGCGGCGTACGCCAGCAGGGTCGGCTTGGGCATGTCGGAATTGACCGAGCTGGTGTTGATGATCGAGCTGCCGGCCTGCATATGCGGCAGCGCGGCCTTGCAGATGCGAAACATCGCAGTGATGTTGATATCGAAGGTTTTGACCCACTCCTCGTCCTCGATTTCCTCAAGCGTTTCGTGAGTCATCTGGAACGCGGCGTTATTCACCAGCACGTCGATGCGGCCAAATTGCTCAACCGTTTTGTCGACCAGCTCCTGGCACAGACTTTTCTGCGCGATATCACCGGGCAGCAACAGGCATTGGCGACCGGCTTCTTCGACCCAGCGCGCAGTCTCGCGGGCGTCCTCATGTTCATCCAGATAGGCGATTGCCACATCAGCCCCTTCACGCGCAAATGCGATGGCCACCGCACGCCCGATGCCGCTGTCGGCACCGGTGATCAGGGCGATCTTGTTGGCCAACCGCCCGGAGCCCTTGTAGCTCTGCTCGCCGCAATCCGGGTACGGGTCCATTTTCTTTTGTGAGCCGGGCACGTTCTGCGCTTGCGGGGCGAAGGGTGGGCGAGGGTAGTCGGTCATTTCAATCTCCATAGGTTTGCAAAGGTGCTATGGGATTAGTAGTTTCGCGCCGGGCGATAGTTGTAACGGATGCCGCGCAAGCCCGACGAGTGGTTGGCTTTAAGCGTTGGCTCAAGCACTTGCCGGCGCTTGGGGCCCTGGCCACCTTGGCCAGCAGCGTTGCTGGCGCAAATGAGCAGCGATCAGGAGGAGGGCGGGGCGCTTGCCAAGTGAGCCGGCAGGCGGCGCAGCGTCCACAGTGTGGTGAGCATCGCCGCGACGGCGCACAGCGCGATCCCGATCAACATCGGCGCCGGGGTATGGTCGGCGAACACACCGACCAATGTCATGGACACGGCCGCCGTGATCATCTGGATCGCCCCGAGCATGGCCGAGGCAGAACCCGCCACTGCACCGTGATCCTCCAATGACAACACGCCGGCTGCCGGCAGCAGCAGGCCGAGAAAGCCGAAGCCGATAAACAGCAGCGTCATCGTCAACGCCAGGCTGTCGACCCATAGCGTGGTGGCTGCCAGCACGGCCATGACCGCCGCCACGGCCACCACCGACCAGCGAATCAGCGGCGCCAGGCCAAAGCGCGCGCTGAGGCGCGCAGTGAGTTGGCTCATGGCAAAAAACGAGGCGGCATTCAGGGCAAAGCCGAGGCTGAACTGGGTTGGCGTCAGGCCGTAATACTCGATGTACACAAACGGCGCGCTGCCGATAAACACAAAGAAGGTTGCCAGGCCAAACCCGCACACCACTGACAGCCCGATGAATACCGGGTCACGCAGCAACGCGCTATAGCTGCTGAAGGCACTGCCCAGGGTCTTGCCCAGGCGACGCTCGGCCGGGTGGGTCTCGGGCAGCTGCACGATGGTCATCACCAGACACGCCACGGCAACCACCGCCAGCACGACGAACACTTCACGCCAGCTCCACAACGAGATCACCAGGCTGCCGGCAAGCGGCGCGAGGATCGGCGAGACGCTCATCACCAACATCAGCAAGGCCATGAGTTTGGCGGCTTCATGCCCGGTGTACAGGTCCCGCACGATGGCGCGGGGAATCACCATGCCCGCGCACGCGCCGAACGCCTGCAGGGCACGAAAGGCGATCAGCATTTCGATGGTCGGTGCCAGGGCGCAACCGACACTGGCCACGGCAAAAATCACCAGGCCGGCATAGATCGGCGGCTTGCGCCCGAACACATCACTGATCGGCCCGTAGAACAGCTGGCACACGCCAACGATCACGAAGAACACCGTGAGGCTCATCTGCACCAGCGCTGGCGAGGCATGCAGGCTCGCGCCCAGGGTCGGTAAGGCTGGCAGGTAGATGTCGATGGCAAAGGGGCCGACAGCGGTGATCAAGCCCAGGAGGAGGGCAAGGTGGGCGATGCTTCGAGACATGGATTTTCCGACGCCATCAGGTGGCCGGCCAGCTTAGTGAGCCGACTGCGGCTGTACAAGATGACGTTTACACAGTCGTTACATTTTCACCCCGACGCCATTGCCCTGACTTGCGCTTCACTAATAGCCAACTGTTGCCGATAACGGTAGTAGACGCTCAAGCGGTTGGGTTCCCAACCGCCTGTCCAGGCAATGGGGATACCTGCATGACGATCAAACTACGCTTGATGTTGTTGATGGCGACCGGGCTGCTGACGGCTTTGATCATGAGCCTGGCCGGCTACCTGGGAAATACCCGGATGGGCAATGCCGTGCAGGGCAGCGAGCTCAGCATGACGGTGCTGCGCAACCATATGGAAGCCGACATGATGCACGACGCCCTGCGCGCCGATGTGCTGTCGGCGATGCTGGTGGGCCTGGGCAAAAGCACCAGCAGCAAGACCGAGGTCAACAGCTCACTGCGCGAACATGCCGAGCACTTTCGCCAGGTGCTGGCGGACAATCTCAAGCTGCCGCTGGGCGATACGCTCAAGACCAGCCTGGAAAAAATCCGCCCCAGCCTGGATAACTACATCGCCACCGGTGAGCGCATCGTCGCACTGGCGCTGGACAATCCCGAAGCCGCTCGCGGTGAACTGGGAACGTTCAACGCCGCCTTCAGCCAGCTTGAAGATCAAATGGCGACGCTCAGTGAGCAGATCGAAAATAACACCCAGCAGGCCAGTGCCGACACGCGACAGAGCATCAGCAACGCCAACCTCACGCTGGGTGTGGTGTTGATCGCCAGCCTTTTATTGCTGTTGGCCCAGGGCCGCTGGGTAATACTCAGCATCATGGGGCCGCTGCAAACGGCCAGCCGCATTGCCGACAGCATCGCCCATGGCAACTTGAGCGAAGCGATTGTCGAACCCCGCCGCAAGGATGAAGCCAGCGCATTGATTCGCAGCCTCGCCACCATGCAACGCGACCTGCGTGGCATGATCGAAGTGGTGCGCAGCAACGCCCATGGCGTCAATGGCATGAGCGAGCAACTGAGCCACGGCTGCCATGAAGTAGCCGACAGCAGCCAGCAACAAAGCGCAGCGGCCAGTACCATGGCCGCTGCAGCGAGTGAAATGACCGCAAGCATCGAGGAAATCACGCGGCATGCCGGACGCGCATTGGACATGGCCAACCAGGCGCAGATTCTGGCCAAGGACGGCGGCCGGGTGATTCACCAAGTGGTCAGTGACATGGACGGCATCGCCCGTTCCGCACAGCAATCGGCCCAGGTTATCCGCACGCTGGATAAAGAGTCCGAGGCGATTTTCAGCATTATCCAGGTGATCAAGGGGATCGCCGACCAGACCAACCTGCTGGCCCTGAATGCCGCGATCGAAGCGGCCCGTGCCGGTGAGCAGGGGCGCGGTTTTGCGGTAGTCGCCGACGAGGTCCGCAGCCTCGCCGGGCGCACCAGCGCTTCGACCCAGGAAATCGCCAGCATGGTAGGGCGCATCCAGCAAAGCACGCGGGAAGCCGTCACCAGCATGGAGGAGGGCGTTGCACAGGTCGATAAGGGCATGGCCGTGACTGCCGATGTGGAGCGGGCGATTCGCGAGATTCTCCAGGCCACGTTGAATACCACCGAGATGGTCAACGATATCTCCCGAACCATCGGTGAGCAGAGCCTGGCCAGCAATGAAATTGCCCATCAGGTGGAGATGATCGCCGGGATGTCGCAGAGTAATAGCCGGGTAATTAGCCAGACGGCGTCGACCACAGACGAGTTATCTAACCTGGCAGGCAAGCTGTCGCAGTCGGTTGACCGGTTTAGAATGTAACGTATTGATTTAACTCAACTAAATAGTCATTTAGTTGAGTTGGATATCAGGGGCAGGGGGCTCAGGACCGGGAGAGGGCAGTACGCCGTTCGGCGATCCGCTCAACCGTTTGCATATGCTGCGTGCCCCACTGGCACAACGCGCCCAGCGCGGTGGCCAGGGAGTGCCCGAAAGGTGTCAGCGAGTACTCGACCTTGGGCGGTATCTCGTGGAAGTCCACGCGGGCAATGATCTCGTCGCGCTCCAGTTCCTTGAGTTGCTGGATCAGCACCTTATCGGTCACACCGCCAATCGCGCGTCTTAATTCACCATAACGATGAACATTTTGCGCCAGGTTGAACAGCACCAGGGGCTTCCATTTACCGCCAATCACCGCAAGGGCGGCTTCGAGACCACAGGTGAATGAGTTGTTAGCCATGATCGTACGGCTCCAATGGGGTACTTACTAAAAGGTGCATACTATTCAAAAGAATAGTGTAGATCTACAGTTGGGCCTCGACATCATGCATTGGAGTTCATCATGAGCAGGCTCAACGGGAAAATCGCGGTGATTACCGGCGGCAACAGCGGCATCGGTCTGGCAACCGCCATTCGCTTTGCAACTGAAGGCGCGCAGGTAGTAATCGTAGGACGTCGGCAGGAAGAACTGGATAAAGCGCTGCAACTGATCGGCCCTGAAGCCATCGCCATCCAGGGTGACATTTCAAATCTGGACGACCTGGAGCGCATCTTTACTCAGGTCAAGGCAGCCAAGGGCCGGGTGGACGTGTTGTTCGCCAATGCGGGCCTCGGGGATTTCCAGCCGATTGGCGCGATTACAGAGGAATCGTTCGACCGTACCTTCGGCATCAATGTCAAAGGCACATTGTTTACCGTGCAAAAAGCGTTGCCACTGATGAGCGCCGGCAGCTCAGTGATCCTGACCGGGTCGACCACAGGCACCATGGGCACACCGGCATTCAGCGTGTACAGCGCCACTAAAGCCGCACTGCGTAATTTCGCCAGGAGCTGGGCACTGGACCTGAAAGGCACCGGCATTCGCGTCAACGTACTTTCGCCGGGGCCGATCTCGACACCCGGTCTGGACCTGGCGCTTTCAGGCACCGGGCAGAAGGAAGCGATCATCAATGACATGACGGCGCAGCTTCCCTTGGGCCGCATTGGCAAGCCTGAAGAAGTTGCGGCGGCGGCGTTGTTCCTGGCATCGGATGAGAGCAGCTTCATGACCGGCAGCGAACTGTTTGTGGATGGAGGGTTTGCTCAGGTTTGAGCCAGACAGGGGTTTTGCCTGTTGAAATCTGGCCGGCACTGCCCCTGGTTACCCAATACGATATTACGCATAATGTATATTATGTTAAATCACGAATATCGGTTTATGAATAACCAACCCATTTTCCTGCGCCGTGGCAGTCGCTGGTTGTAGAACGATCTATCGCGCCATCAACACACCATAGATCTCAGAAACCACTTGCATCGTTGCCTCTTCGATCGTCCCTTCATTACGGCATAAAACCCAGCCATGGTCCGCAACCGCTCGCTCGAAAGCGTGAGTACATGCGACATGCTGTTCCTGCGCATGGATCAGCGTACTGCCCAGGCCGCGGCGCCGCGCCGCAGCCCTTTTCCATGAAATATCAGGCGCGCTGACAACGCCCACATGCAGATCCGGCACTTGCACGTTGCGATCCATGTTCAGCTGTAGAATCTCTGCAAACGGGACTAGTTGGCGAAACGCGGCATCCGACGGATACCAGCGATCTATCAAGATGATGCTGCCTGGTGGCTGTTTAACCAGCACCTGGTGGGAGATCCATCTACGGCTATCTGCAAAGCGTTCACATACGTCAAACTCCAAATCCCGCGTGGGATGCCTGACGAGTTTGTTCACCAGGGCCATTGTTTGCGCTCTATAGGGATCGCTTTTGCTCTCACACAGCCGGATGACCTTTTGGTTATCTGCCCTCAGTACCTTCGTGACGGCCTCCAGTAATGTGGTTTTACCGACGCCCTTGGGCCCATCGAGAGAAACAAACAACGGACGATTCATTCTTCACTTCATGAACAGAGATAGGTAAGCACTCTAACATGCACGTTCACGCGTAATTTTCCTCGCATCAGGAGTGACTGCACAAATAAAGAGCACGAGTATGTGTTTCGCGCATACCCCATTCTTAAACGTCATAATGCCCGGCCTGCCTGCATGGTAATCTCGCGCGACCACGAATAGACATTGATCGTCACTTGACGATGACCAGAGCCAGGAAAGAACATGCCGAAAAAATCTCACTCAGCGCTACGCCGCAATTTCCGTGAATTACTTGCAACACCTGCCTGCGTTGAAACCGCTTCCGTATTTGACCCGATGTCGGCGCGTATCGCCGCCGACCTGGGGTTTGAGGTTGGCATCCTGGGTGGCTCCGTCGCCTCGTTGCAAGTACTGGCCGCACCCGATTTTGCGTTGATCACACTGAGTGAGTTCGTTGAACAGGCCACCCGTATCGGCCGTGTCGCCCAACTGCCTTTTATTGCCGACGCCGACCACGGGTACGGCAACGCCCTCAACGTGATGCGTACCGTAGAAGAGCTTGAGCGCGCCGGTGTCGCTGCACTGACCATTGAAGACACCTTGTTGCCCGCGCAATTCGGGCGTAAGTCCACTGACCTGATCTCCATCGACGAAGGCATCGGCAAAGTCCGGGCGGCGCTGGAAGCTCGGGTTGATCCGCAGCTGGCGATCATTGCTCGCACCAACGCCGGCGTGTTGCCGACCGAGGCGGTGATCGAGCGCACCCGGGCCTATCAAAAAGCCGGTGCCGACGGGATTTGCATGGTCGGTGTGACGGATTTCGAGCACCTGGAGAAGATCGCGGAGAACCTGACAGTGCCGCTGATGCTGGTGACGTATGGCAACCCTGAACTGAATGACGCCAAGCGTCTGGCCAGCCTCGGTGTGCGCGTGGTGGTTGCCGGCCATGGTGCTTACTTTGCCGCGATCAAGGCCACTTATGACAGCCTGCGCGCCCAGCGCCAGTTGACTCACAGCACCGATAACCTCAGCGCGACCGAGCTTACGCACACCTACACGTTGCCGGAAAGCTACGTGGCCTGGGCGCAAGAGTTCATGGATGTAAAAGAGTAATCAGCTGAAAAATCGGTCCCCCGGCCGAGGCAGCCCGAGGTTCTCCCGCAAGGTTGAACCTTCATGCTCGCGCCGGAACATCCCCCGCGCTTGCAGCTGCGGCACGGCCTTGTCCACGAAGGCATCGAGCCCGCCCGGCAGCCACGCGAACATCACGTTGAAACCATCACTGCCCTCCTCCTCCAGCCATTGCTGCATCTGGTCGGCAATGCTGTGGGCCGCGCCCATGAACGACTTATATAGCTATCGCGTTAAGTATTGATACAGCCTTACTTAACTAAGCACGAAAAAATCCGCCGCAGAGTCTGCGGCGGTAACCAAAGGATTTTGTCCAGGCAGAGCGGCCAAGACAGCGCCAACGCTACACCCACTGCCGATTAAAAATAGTGAAGTTTAATTAATCAAGTTTAATCCTGTGCCTGGCTGCGGGCCGCGTGAACTGTGCTTAGAATCAGCTTCGGCAACCCTGTCGAACACAATAAAAAACTTAACGCCCGACCTTAAAAACATCTGCCAAAACAACGGCGTGCGCCATCCAATAAGTGCGATGTTTGTGTGCGCGTTAATTATTCCGGGGAACTAAGAACATGATCAAACAGTGCAGCCTGTTAGCGCTGGCGGTGTGCGCCAGTATCAGCCAAGTCGCGCTGGCCGACGCGGTCACCGACCAGGCCGATTCAAAAGGTTTTATCGAAGGCAGCAGCATCACCGGGTTGTTGCGCAATTATTATTTTGACCGCAACCGTGAAGGCGGCCGGGCCGATAACCGTGACTGGACCCAGGGCGCGATGCTCAACTACGCCTCGGGTTTCACCCAGGGCACCCTCGGATTCGGCGTGGATGCCTACGCCTACGGCGGGCTGAAACTCGACGCCACACACGCGGACGCCGGCACCGGCAACCTGCCGACCGACCGGCATGGCGATCCTGAAGATGCCTACGGTTCCGTCGGTGCGGCGGTGAAGATAAAAATCTCCAAGACTCAACTGAAATTCGGCGATATGCAGCCCACCGCGCCGGTCTTCGCCACTGGCGGCACCCGCCTGTTACCGCAGACCGCCACCGGCTTCGACCTGACCAGCAGCGAAATCGCCGGCCTGGACCTGGAAGCCGGGCATTTCACCAGCACCAACAGTGGCATGACCAGCAACCATGACCACGACATGTACGCCACCTACGCGAATGTTCCGGCCAGCAGTGCGAGCTTCGTCGGCGGCAAATACACCTTTACGCCATCCCTGAGCGCGACGCTGTACGCCAGTGAACTGGAGGATATCTGGCGCCAGTACTACACCAATCTCAACTACGTGATCCCACTGGGGCATGACCAATCGCTGGCACTCGACGGCAACCTGTACCGCACCCTCGACACCGGCAGCGCCAAGGCCGGGGCGATCAACAACACGACTTATTCGGTGGCAGCGGCTTACTCGTTCCTGCAGGCCCACACCCTGACGCTGTCGTTCCAGAAGGTGCATGGCGACACGCCTTTTGACTACATCGGCACCGGCAACAATGGCGCCGGTGAAGGCGGCGACTCGGTGTTCCTGGCCAACTCGGTGCAGTGGGGCGACTTCAACGGCCCGGGCGAGCAGTCCTGGGGCATTCGTTATGATTTGAATATGGCCAGCTATGGCGTGCCGGGGCTGAGCTTTATGACTCGCTATATCAACGGCTCGGACATCAACGGCACCCACACTCCGGTCGGCAGCGCCTATGCGGGCGACTACGGCGCCGATGGTGCGCACCACGAAACCGATGTGGAAGCCAAATACGTGATCCAGAGTGGCCCTGCAAAAAACCTGTCGTTGCGCGTGCGCGATGCCATCGTGGCGTCGAATGCCGACCAGCGTGATGGTGATTTGAACGAGCTGCGGTTGATCGTCGACTACCCGTTCACCCTGCTGTAAAGCGCCCCCTCTGGCGAGGGAGCTTGCTCCCGTTGGGTCGCGCAGCGGCCCCAAAAGAGGGGGCTGCTACGCAGTCCAACGGGAACAAGCTCCCTCGCCACAGGTTCAGGGGTTACCCGACCCAGCCTATGGCGGCTTTGGGGATGACCTCCGATTCATCCAGCTTCGAGGCAAACATGCTCACCGCCTGCACGGCATCGCTGGTGCTGGTGCGAATCTGCAGGATCACCGACCCGGCCTGATCTGCCAGGCTTACGCCGCGTTGCGCGCCTTCCTGGGTAGCGTTCATGCTGGTCACCGCATCACGGGTTTCGGAAAGGATCATGCCGATCATCTCGGCGATTTCCGCCGTGGAACGGCTGGTGCGCCCTGCCAGTTGCCGCACTTCATCGGCCACCACCGCAAAGCCTCGCCCCTGATCCCCGGCGCGTGCCGCCTCGATGGCCGCATTCAGCGCCAGCAGGTTGGTCTGGTCGGCGATACCGCGGATGGTATTGACGATGGCGGTAATCTGCTCCGAACGATCGCCCAACTGCCCGACCAGCCGCGCCGACGCACCGATGTTGTCGGCGATGCGGCGCATCTCACTGGCGGTCTCCTGAATGACCTGGGTGCCATGCTCGGCAAAGCGCTCGGTCTCGGAGGAAATATGGTAGGCCCGGGACGCACCTCGGGAATCCTCCTCGAACTTCTCGACGCGCTCGGTGATGTCACTGGCAAACTTGACGATCTTGATCAACGTGCCGTCGCCGTCGTAGACCGGGTTGTAGCTGGCCTCCAACCACACGACACGGCCGTGTTTGCCCTGGCGTTTGAATTGCCCGGTGAAGAACTCACCGTTGTTCAGGCGGCGCCAGAAGTCTGCGTATTCATTGCTGTTAACCAGCGCCGGTTCGCAGAACAACTGGTGATGTTTGCCTTTGATTTCCGCCAGCGAATAGCCCATCAGGTTCAAGAAGTTCGGGTTGGCCTCCAGCACCTGGCCACGCAAGTCGAACTCGATCACCGCCATTGCGCGGTCCAGCGCGGCCAGCTTGCTGCGGGTGGCCGCCTCTTGCTCGACCTTTGCGGTAACGTCCAGCGCGTACTTGACCACTTTCAGCACCTGGCCGCGGTCGTCCAGTACCGGGTTGTAACTGGCTTCCAGCCAGATGGTCTTGCCGTTGGCGTCTACCCGCTTGAAGGTGCCGGACACGAACTTGCCGGCTTTGAGCTCACCCCAAAATTGCGCGTACGCCGGGCTGTTGGTCAGCGCGGGCGCGCAAAAGTCGCGGTGGGACTTGCCGGCCAATTGGTCGCTGCGGTAGCCCAGGGTTTTGAGGAATTTGTCGTTGGCGCGCAGCACCTTGCCGTTAAGGTCGAATTCGACCACGGCCATCGAGCGCTCCAGTGCCGCTATCAGTCCTTTGTATTCGGTGACTTCGGCCGTCCTGGCCGCCAGTTCTGTTTTAAGTGCTGTATTGAACATGACGTACCCTCAGCCGTGCGAAGAACCTTGTTTCATCCTTGGCTATCGGCTGCGAAATACGCGACTTTACGCGGTAAAAATGATTATTTTCTGACGTCAAATAACAGTGAAAAACAGCGGCCTGTCAGCGCTTTGCGCCGCCCGACGCCAGCCGCTCGCGCATGCCTTCGCTGGCTGCCGGGCCTGCCTGCAAAACGCAATGCTCCCAGGCCACCACCTGCCCTTCGGCGCTCGCCATCATCGGCTGCAACGGTCGGCCCGAATCACGCTCCACCACCTCCACGCTGGTGCCCTCCTCGGCGTAATGCCGATTGCCCCAGGCCACCAGCGACATCAGCACCATGCGAAAATCCTCGCCCTTGGCCGTCGGCACATATTCATAACGCGGGGGGCGTTCACTGTAGCGGCGACGCTCGAGCATCCCGGCCTCCACCAGCGCATTCAGGCGGCGCGTCAACATGTTCGGCGCGATACCCAGGCTGCGGGAAAACTCATCAAAGCGCCGCAAGCCGTGCAACGCGTCGCGCATGATCAAGATGCTCCACCACTCCCCTACCCGGTCGAGGCTGCGGGCGATGGGGCATTCGTCGCTGGTAAGGGATGTGCGCTGCATGCGGGTTCCTGTGTGCGTGTGCAAAGTTGTGTGAGGGCATGTTACTTTCATGATGATAGTGACGTCCATAAGGTCTTCAACATAACCGGAGTCGATTGATCATGAGTAAACGTATAGTCGTGACGGGCATGGGCGCGCTGACGCCGCTGGGTGCTGACGTGGAATCCACCTGGCAACGCCTGTTGGCCGGGCAATCGGGGATCCGTCGGCTGCCGGAAGAACTGATTGGCGACCTTGCTATCAGCATCGGCGGTCAGGTGCAGAGCGTGTTGCAGGACCCCGAAGCCGGGTTTGATCCTGATCGCCTGCTGGCGGCCAAGGAGCAGCGCAAGATGGACCGTTTTATCTTGTTCGCCCTGGCGGCGGCGGATGAGGCACTTAAGCAAGCAGGCTGGGCCCCCAAAACGTCTGAAGCGCAGGAGCGCACCGCCACCATCATCGCCTCGGGCGTGGGCGGCTTCCCGGCGATTGCCGATGCGGTTCGCACCACCGACAGCAAAGGCCCGCGGCGTCTGTCGCCGTTCACCATCCCTTCGTTTCTGAGCAACATGGCCGCCGGGCATGTGTCGATCAACTACGGCTTGAAAGGCCCGCTGGGCGCACCGGTCACCGCGTGTGCGGCAGGGGTGCAGGCCATTGGCGACGCGGCGCGGATGATCCGCGCCGGCGAAGTGGATGTAGCCGTATGTGGCGGTGCCGAAGCCGCAATCCATCGGGTGAGCCTCGCCGGTTTTGCCGCGGCGCGGGCGTTGTCCAGTGACTTCAACGACACGCCTGAGCGCGCCTCGCGGCCATTCGACCAGGCACGCGATGGCTTTGTCATGGGCGAAGGCGCCGGCATCCTGGTCATCGAAGAACTCGAACATGCCCTGGCACGTGGCGCGCAGCCGATTGCCGAGCTGGTGGGCTATGGCACCAGCGCCGATGCCTACCATATGACGGCCGGGCCTGAAGACGGCGATGGTGCGCGTCGGGCCATGACCCAGGCATTGCGCCAGGCCGGGATCGAGGCGTCTGAGGTGCAATACCTGAATGCCCACGCCACCTCGACGCCGGTGGGTGATAAAGGCGAATTGGCAGCAATCAAGACGGTATTCGGCGCCACCGGCGGCCTGGCCATCAGCTCGACCAAATCCGCCACCGGCCATTTGCTCGGCGCTGCGGGTGGCATCGAAGCCATCTTCACCGTGCTCGCGCTGCGCGATCAGGTGGCGCCGGTGACGCTGAACCTGGAGCACCCGGACGCGCTCGCCGACGGCCTGGACATGGTGCGCGGCGCGGCACGGCCGATGGCGATGGAATACGCGCTGTCCAACGGCTTCGGCTTTGGCGGCGTCAATGCCAGCGTGCTGTTCCGCCGCTGGGCATAAGCTGCGGTTTGCCCCTGCTCTGATTTTCGGGGACCATGGCGCCTTCTGTTATTGCCAACCAGAGGCGCCCATGGCCAACCACGACCTGTCCTACACCCCCGACCCGGATGCCGACTCCATTTCTTCCGACGTGATCGGCTTCAACGGCATCCTGGTCTCCACCCAGATCCCGACCCGCGCCGACGGCAGCCTGGAACTGGGCGATATCACCGCGCAAAGCGAATGCACCCTGCAAGCGCTGAAAGTCGCGCTGGAAAAAGCCGGCAGTTCCATGGACCGGGTGATGCACCTGACCATTTATCTGACCGATATGGCCGACCGCGCCGCGTTCAACGAGGTCTACAAACGCTTCTTCGCCAAGCCCTGGCCCGTGCGCGCTGCGGTTGGCGTGGCCGCATTGGCGGTAGAGGGCATGCGCGTGGAAGTCACCGCGATGGCCGCTCAAGCCTGAGGTGGTGCCGGTCAGGCATTTCACAGCTACAATGCGCGCTTCAACCGTGACAAGCCTGACTAAAAAAACTATGTCCTTGCCCAAGCATCACCTGGAATTGCTCAGCCCGGCCCGCGATGTCGCCATCGCGCGCGAGGCCATCCTGCATGGCGCCGACGCCATCTACATCGGCGGCCCAAGCTTCGGCGCACGTCATAACGCGTGCAATGAGGTGAGCGATATCGCTCAACTGGTCGAATTCGCCCGCCGCTACCACGCCCGCGTGTTCACCACCATCAACACCATCTTGCATGACAACGAGCTGGAACCGGCGCGCAAGCTGATCCATCAGCTTTACGATGCCGGTGTCGACGCGCTGATCGTGCAAGACCTGGGCGTGATGGAGCTGGATATTCCGCCGATCGAGCTGCACGCCAGTACCCAGACCGACATTCGTACCCTGGGCCGCGCCAAGTTTCTCGACCAGGCCGGGTTCTCGCAGTTGGTATTGGCCCGTGAGCTGAACCTGCAGGAAATCCGCGCCATCGCCGACGAAACCGATGCCGCCATCGAGTTCTTCATCCACGGCGCCCTGTGTGTGGCGTTTTCCGGGCAGTGCAATATCTCCCACGCGCAGAATGGCCGCAGTGCCAACCGTGGCGATTGCTCCCAGGCGTGCCGCCTGCCGTACACCTTGAAAGACGATCAGGGCCGCGTCGTGGCCTTTGAAAAACACCTATTGTCGATGAAAGACAACAACCAGAGCGCCAACATCCGCGCCCTGGTCGAAGCCGGCGTGCGCTCGTTCAAGATCGAAGGCCGCTACAAGGACATGGGCTATGTGAAAAACATCACTGCCTATTACCGCCAGCGCCTCGACGAGGTCCTTGAAGACCGCCCGGACCTGGCCCGCGCTTCCAGCGGCCGCACCGCGCATTTCTTCCTGCCCGACCCGGAAAAAACCTTCCACCGTGGCAGCACCGACTATTTCGTCACCGACCGCAAGATCGACATCGGCGCCTTCGACACCCCGACCTTTACCGGCCTGCCGGTGGGTGTAGTCGAAAAGGCCGGCAAGCGTGACTTGCAGGTAGTCACCCATGAGCCGCTGTCCAATGGCGACGGCCTCAATGTGTTGATCAAGCGTGAAGTGGTGGGGTTCCGTGCGAACATCGCAGAAGCCAAAGGCGAGTTCGAGGAAGATGGCCAGAAGCGCTACCGCTACCGCGTCGAGCCGAATGAAATGCCGGCCGGCCTGCATCAGTTGCGGCCCAACCACCCGCTGAACCGCAACCTGGACCATAACTGGCAACAGGCATTGCTCAAGACCTCCGCCGAGCGCCGTATCGGCCTGGCATGGGTCGCACGCCTGCGTGAAGACCAACTGCAAGTCACCGCCACCAGCGAAGAAGGCATCCGCGCCAGCGTCACCCTGCCCGGCCCGTTTGGCGTGGCCAACAAGCCGGAACAGGCGCTGGAGACCCTGCGCGATCTGCTTGGTCAACTCGGCACTACCGAGTATCACGCCACCCACATCGAGCTGGACGCGCCGCAAGCCTTCTTCATCCCCAACTCGCAGCTCAAGGCATTGCGCCGCGAAGTGATCGAAGCGCTGACCGCCGCGCGTATCGCCGCGCACCCGCGTGGTGGGCGCAAGGCCGAGACCAGCCCGCCGCCGGTGTACCCGGAAGCGCACCTGTCGTTCCTGGCCAACGTCTACAACCAGAAGGCCCGCGACTTCTACCACCGTCACGGCGTGAAGCTGATCGACGCCGCCTTTGAAGCCCACGAAGAAACCGGCGAAGTACCGGTGATGATCACCAAGCACTGCCTGCGCTTTTCGTTCAACCTGTGCCCGAAACAGGCCAAGGGTGTGACGGGCGTGAAGACCAAGGTGGCGCCGATGCAACTGATCCACGGCGACGAAGTGCTGACCTTGAAGTTCGACTGCAAGCCGTGCGAGATGCACGTGGTGGGCAAGATCAAGGGGCATATCCTCGGTCTGCCGCAGCCGGGCAGCGGTGTGGGCCACTTCAATCCGGAAAACATCATCTTTCAGGGCACGCACTAGCCCTCGGGGAGCGGGGCCACCACCAGCCCCGCTGCAACCCGGCAGCCGCCAGTAAAATTGCGGCAACGCCCAGCCACTGCAGCCAGCCCAGGCGATGCCCAAAGGCGATCCAGTCCACAAGGATCGCCGCAATCGGGTAGATAAACGACAGCGCGCCGGTAATGGCGGTCGGCAGTTTCTGAATCGCCCCGTACAGCAACACATACATCAGCCCGGTATGCACCACGCCGAGGGTCACCAGCGCGGCCCAGGCATTGCTCGACTCCGCCAGGCTGTGCCACGGCACCAGGGGCGCCAGTAACACTGCACCGGTGGTGACCTGGATCAAGGCCATCAGATGCGGCGGCACCTCCTTCAGGCGCTTGATGATCAGCGCGGCAATCGCATACAGCAACGCCGCGCCCAGGGCCAGCGCAATGCCCGCCAGATAATCCGCGCCACCGGCCTGTTGCTCGCCATGGGCGGTGACAATCGCCAACATCCCCAGGAATGCCACACTCAACCACGCGAGTTTCTGCAGGGTGATTTTTTCCCCGAGAAACACCGCCGCCAGCATCACCAACATAAACGGCTGCACGTTGTACACCGCAGTGCTGATGGCGATTGAGGCGTGGGAATAGGACTCAAACAACAGCAGCCAATTGCCGACGATGGCCACGCCGCTGAGCATTGCCAACCCGAGCTTGGCCCAACTGAGCAAGTCGAGGCGCAGGTAACCCAGCAACGCGCAGACCAGCAACAGCGTCAGCGCGCCGATCACGCAACGCCAGAACACCACTTCGATCACCGACACGCCCGACACCAGTACAAACCAGCCGATGGTGCCCGAGATCAGCATGGCGGCGACCATTTCCCACGACCCGCGACGGATAGATGCGTCCACGATTGATGCTCCTCAAGTGAGGCTCAATTATGGCAATCTGGCGGACAGCGGCTCCAGCGACAAAAAAAGGCAAATGTCGACAATCACCTTTTCTTATTAGGCAGACAGCATGATTGACACTATCGACCAGCAACTGATCGCCGCCTTGATGGATGACTCGCGGCTCTCACTCAAGGCCCTCGCGGGCATCACCGGGCTGTCCTCGCCCAGCGTTGGCGAGCGCCTGCGTCGCCTGGAAGAGCGCGGTGTGCTCACCCACTACACTGTCGACATCGACCCCAAACATTTCGGCTACCTGCTACAGGCCATCGTGCGGATTCGCCCATTGCCCGGCAAATTGCAGGAGGTGGAACGCCAGATCCAGGCGATCCCCGAGTTCACCGAGTGCGACAAGGTCACCGGCGATGACTGCTTTATCGCCCGCCTGCACGTGCGCACCATGGACCACTTGGACACCCTCCTCGACCGGCTCAACGCCTATGCCGAAACCAACACGGCCATCGTCAAGAAAACCCCGGTCAAACGGCGCTTACCGCCGCTGGCTGATTAGCAGCAAACCGCTCTTTTGTGGCGAGCGGTCTTGTTGTGGCGAGCGGGCTTCTTGTGATATGCCGGCTTCTTGTGGCGAGCGGGCTTGCCCGCGTTGGGCTGCGCAGCAGCCCCAAAAACACCCCAAAATATTTGCAGTAAATACAGGGCCGCTTCGCGCCCCAACGCGGGCAAGCCCGCTCGCCACAATAAGCCCGCTCGCCGCAATCGCTTCAGGCATGCAGCGCCGTGGCAGCCGGCAGCAACCCCTGGAACCTGGCATAGCGCGCCATCAGCCCCGGGTGCTGCGTTGGGTCAGGCGCGTACCGTGTCTTGACCGGCATGCCCGCCGCCAACAACTCGGCGCCCTGCCCGATCGACAGCAACCCAAGCTTCGCCGCGCCGATGCAGGCGCTCAATTCGCTGCCGTGCAAGGTGAAGATTTCCCGCTGCAGGATGTTGGCCAGCAACTGCGCCCAGTACGTGCTACGCGCACCGCCGCCCACCAGGGCACAGGACGTCACGTCGGCACCGGTCGACTGCACGGCACGTAACGCGTCGAGCAAGCCGAAGCCGACGCCTTCCATCACCGCATAACCGAGCATGGCCGGGGTGCAGTCATGGCCCAGGCTCATAAAGCCTGCGCGTAACAAGGGATCGTTATGCGGCGTGCGCTCACCCGCCAAGTACGGCAGAAACAGCGGCGCATCCACCGGCACCGGCTGCCCCAGCGGTAATTGCGCCTGCACCTGGTCCAGCAGCGTCTGCTCATCCGCCGTGCCAGTCAGGCGCGTTACCCAACGCAAGCAACTGGCGCCGGCCAACATGGCACCCATGGTGTACCAGCGGTTGGGTAGCGCGTGGCAGAAGCTGTGCACCGCACTGGCCGGGTTACCGGCGGCGTGATCGGTAATCGCGACAATCGCCGCACTGGTGCCCAGGGTGATAAAACCGTCACCGGCGTTGACGGCGCCGATGCCGACGGCCGCCACCGGGTTGTCGCCGCCGCCGCCAGCAATCACCACCCCAGGTGACAAGCCCAGGCGTGCCGCGACGTTCGCAGTCAACACCGCACTCGCCGCGCCGCCCTCCACCAGCCGGGGCATCTGCCGTAGCTCAAGGCCGGTTGCGTGCAGCATGGGGCTGAACCATTCACGCTGCGCCACATCCAGCCATAACGTACCGGCGGCATCCGACATTTCGCTGATCCGTTCCCCGCTCAAGCACAAACGCAGGTAATCCTTGGGCGACAGCACGCAGTCAATTGCCTTGAACACCTCGGGTTCGTGGCGTAGCAGCCACAGCAGTTTCGGCGCGGTCAGCCCGGCCATCGGCAGACTGCCGGTGACCTCGGCAAACCCCACCCCCAGGGTTTCAGCCTCGGCGATGGCCCGCGAGTCGTCCCACAGCATCGCCGGGTACAACACGCGGTCGTCATCCCCCAGCACTACCGCGCCGTGCATCTGCCCCGACAGGCCAATACACGCCACGCGGGCATAGGCTTCATGGGCACGCAGTTGGTCCAGCGCCTGCAGGCACGCGTGCCACCAATCCTGCGGCGCTTGCTCGGACCAGCCGCTGTGACGCCGTGACACGCTCAAGCGCACACCGGCATGGGCCAGCACGGCGCCGTTGGCGTCCATCAGGACCGCCTTGAGTTCTGAAGTGCCGAGGTCTATGCCGAGAGAAACAGGGTTGTTCATACGCGGGTCATTCCAATCCAGTACAGCCACATGAATTACGCCGTTGCAGGGTCGGGGCCAGGCGCACGCTTTGGGGCGGTGCATCGGGCGAGGCCATGCGTTGCAACAACATATGCACCGCCCGAGCGCCCAGTTGCTTGACGGGCTGGGCAATCAAAGTCAGGCGCGGCACAAAAAAATCCGCCCAGTCAAAATCATCAAAACCCACCAGGGCCATCTGCTGCGGCACCTCGATGTCCGCGTCACGCAGCGCGTGCATGGCGCCGAGGGTCATCAGGTTATTGCCGGCCATGATCGCGGTGGGCGGTTCACGCAAGGCCAGCAATTGCGCTGTGGCCTCTCGCGCCGGCGCGGTATCCGAGCCGCCGTTGACCACCAACTGCGGATCAAACCCCAGCCCCGCCGCTTGCAGCGCCGCGCGGTAACCGGCCACCCGCTCATCCGTGGTACTGAAACCCTCGCGCCCGGCGATAAAGCCGATACGCCTGTGCCCATGGGCTATCAAGTGGGCAATCAGCGCCTGCGTGGGCTGGGCATTGTCCACGCCGATCTGATCAAATTGCTCGCTCATCATGCGGTCCACCAGCACCGCCGGAATCTCATTGGCCCGTAAATACTCCAGGGCCATTGAACCGTTTGACGGCGCCAGTAAAATCCCGTCGACACGCCGGTGATGCAGCGCTGTGACCACCCGCAGTTCCTGCTCCGGGTCATCGTGGGTGTCGACGAACAGCATCATGTAGCCGTGTTTGGCGCACTCGGTTTCAATCGCGTGCACCGTCTCGCTGAAGTAATGGTTGGACAGCGCCGAAATCGCCACGCCAATCGTGCTGGTACTGGAACGGGCCAACGAGCGCGCCAGGGTGTTGGGGATGTAACCCAGCTCCTGGATCGCCCGCTGAACCGCCTGCACCGTGGCAGCGCTGACCTTGCGCGTACCGTTCAACACGTGAGACACGGTGGACGACGACACACCTGCCCTGCTTGCCACGTCATCCATCGTCACCACGGCGCGGTTCCCCTCAGTGTTTACTCGACCAGCCGCTGTACGTAGCGACGTTGTCGCGGGTGATCAGTTTTGGCGTGAGCAGGGTCACCGCCTCGGCCGGGGCCTTGTCATTCAGAATGTCATTACCCACATTCACTGCCGTCTGGGCCATGGCCCATGGGTCCTGGCTGGCCGACGCCTGGATCTGCGTGTCGGTCTTCAACGCGTTCTCGATATCCGGCGCGCCGTCCACCGAGGTAATGATGATGCCGCTGCGCTTGAGTTGCTTGGCCGCCAGGTCACTGCCGATGGCTTGCGGGTCGTTGATCGCGAACAGGCCGTCGATTTTCGGGAAGCGTGTGAGGTAACCCTGCATGGCATTCAAGCCGCCTTCGCGGGAGCCTTTGGCGTCCTGATCATCGGACAACACCTTGATCTCAGGCGCCGCAGCCAGCGCGGCCTTGCAGCCTTTGACGCGGTCGGTCACGGCAGTGACTTGCGGGCCGTTCTGAATAATCACATTGCCCTTGCCCGAGAGCTTGTCTACCAGGTATTGGCAGGCCAGCTTGCCGGCTTCGACGTTGTCGGTCTGCACGGTGGCGTTCACGCCTTTGGCGTCCACATCCACCGCCACCACGACGATCCCGGCGTCCCGCGCTTTCTTGATCGCCGATGCCATGGCCGAAGGGTCCACGGCGTTGATCAGGATCAGGTCGACCTTGGACGAGATAAAGTTGTCGATCTGCGAAAACTGCTTGCTCAGGTCATAGTCGGCCGACACCGAGGTGACTTTGACGTTCGGGTTCAACTCTTTGGCCCGCGCCGTGGCGCCATCGGCCAAAGTCACGAAATACGGGTTGCCGAGCGAGCCCATGCTGATGCCCAGGGCCTTGAGTTCTCGGGCTTCGACGGCTTGGGACATCAGGGCAGCCAAGGCAACGACGGGAAACATGCGTTTAAGGTTCATACGGGACTCTCTTGTGATTGTTATGGGAGTTAAATCAGGTCCGTGCACCGGACTGGCGATAGCGATCCAGCGCAACCGCGCCGATGATCACGATGCCCTTGATGATGTATTGCCAGATATCCGACACCCCCAGCAGCACCAGGCCGTTGGTGAGTACCGCGATAATCAGTGCGCCGATCAGCGTGCCGCCGATGGTGCCGACGCCGCCGGTAAAACTGGTGCCGCCCAGGATCACCGCGGCAATCGCATCCAGCTCATAGGATTGGCCCAGTTGCAGGCCGTTGGCGGCGAACAGACGCGAGGCGCTCATCACGGCGCCGAGCCCAGCCAACGCACCGGACATGGCGTAGACGAACAGCAGCACCTTCCACACCTTGATCCCCGATAAACGCGCCGCTTCCGGGTTGCCGCCCACCGAGTAGATCTGCACGCCCATCACCGTACGACGCAGGATGAACCACGACAGCGCCACCACCGCCACGGCGATCACCACCAGCCAAGGCACGCCGAGAATCGAGTCATTGCCGATAAAGGCAAACGGCAGGTCCGGGTTGAACACGGTTTTGTCATCCGCCAGTAAACGCGCCAGACCACGCATGGCCGTCAGCGCACCCAGGGTGACGATAAATGGCGGCAGGCGCATGAAGGCGATCAGCCCACCGTTGACCAGCCCCAGTAACAGCCCAAAGCCGACACCGGCGGCAATCCCGAACATGCCGAACTGCGGTGACATCGACGCCTGCAGCGCCACCACCGCCGAGGCCGCGAGGATCGCGCCCACCGACAGGTCGATGCCCGCCGTCAGAATCACAAAGGTCATGCCTGCCGCCAGCACCACGTTGACCGAGGCTTGCTGCGTGATGATCGACAGGTTCTGCATCGTCAGGAAGTTCTCGCTGGCCAGGGCAAAGCCCACCAACAGCAAGACCAGCACCGGCAACATACCGACCGTGCGCATCAGTTCTCGAACACGTTCCGCTTTGCCTGTTGTTGCAATCATTGAATCAGCCATGGGCAACCACCTGATCGCCACCGGTGGCGAGGTCAATAATACGTTCCTGGGAAATGACGTGGCCGGAAGCCCCGCCGACTTCGGCCACCAACTGGCCTTCACGCATGATCAGCACGCGGTCGCAGGTGCCGATGATTTCCGGCAATTCGCTGGAGATCACCACGATGCCCACTCCGGCCTGCGCCAGTTGATTGATGATGCGGTAGATTTCGGATTTGGAGCCGATGTCCACTCCACGCGTGGGTTCGTCGAGGATCAGCACATGCGGCTTGACCTCCAGCAGCCGCGCCAGCAAGACCTTCTGCTGGTTGCCGCCGGATAACGAACCCACGCTGACCTTGCCCGACGCCACGCGAATCGACAGCGATTTGATCGCGTCATTCGAGCGTTGCGCGCCATGGCCTCGATCCAGCACCCCGCCCGCATGGGCGTCCGGCACGCAGGCGCAGACGTTGATGTTGTCGGCCACGCTCATGTCGAGGAAGAGCCCCTGGGCCTTGCGGTCCTCGGTGAGGTACACCACGCCTGCGCGAATCGCATCCGCCGGGTTGCGCAGTTGGGTGACGGTCTTTCCCACCACTTCCAGGGTTCCGGAGGTGCGCGGGTCGGCGGCAAAGATCAGCCGCGCAAGCTCCGTGCGCCCTGCCCCCACCAGTCCGGCAATGCCCAGCACTTCACCGGCATGCAGGTCGAAACTGCAATTGCGCACGCGTTTGCCGTCGGCCATGTCACGTACACGCATCACCACGTTGCCGGGGTTATACGCCGCATGTTCCTTCTTATAGAAACCGGAGAGGTCGCGGCCCACCATCATTTTCACCAGCACTTCGGCCGACAGTGCGTCGCGGGTCAACTCGCCGATGTACTGGCCGTCGCGCAGCACCGATACCCGGTCCGACAGCTCGTATATCTCGGCCATGCGGTGGCTGATATAGATGATCGCCAGACCCTGGCTGCGCAGCTGTTTGATCAGCGCAAACAGGCGGTCGGTCTCGCGGGACGACAGCGGCGTGGTGGGTTCGTCCATCACCAGAATCCTGGCGTGGCCATGCAGCGCCCGGGCGATTTCCACCAACTGGCGCTCGGCAATCGACAGGCTGCTGACGGGCGTGGCCGCTGTGAACTCGGCGCCCAGGCGCTGCAACACTTCGCTGCAGCCGGCCTGCATGCCCTTGCGGTCGATGGTCCAGCCTCGGCGCAGTTCGCGGCCCAGGTAGATGTTCTCGGCCACGCTCAGGTTCGGGCACAGGCTCAGCTCCTGATAGATCACGGCGATGCCGAGGGCTTTTGCGGTGGCGGGCGTGAAGCTGGTGACGGGCTGCCCGGCAATGCGGATTTCGCCACCGGGGTCGGCCTGATAGGCGCCGGAGAGGATTTTCATCAGGGTGGATTTGCCGGCGCCGTTCTCCCCCATCAAGGCGTGGATTTCGCCGGGGTAGACCTTCAGGCCGACCGATTTGAGCACACGCAGACCATTGAAGGTCTTGCTGATGCCCTGCATCTCAAGCAAGGGTTCAAGGCTCATGATTGAGCTCCTGCGTTTATTATTTTTGTAGTCGAGTGCCGCTGACTCTAATCAGATACATTTGCTTACGCAAGCGCTTGCGTTGGCCATTTATCGTTTGATGAAACGTTTAATCATGGCAAGTTGCCAGAAAACCGCCTGAACCATTCAATTGAAGGGCAAAGTTCAGCCCATACCGGTTTTCAGCCATCAAAACGCCATAATCTCTGCTATTGTCCAAAGACCTCATCTCCTCCTCATCGCCTCCATGGGATCTTCTGTGAGCATGCTCTGCGCCCTCGTCGTTTGACGGTGGCGGGCCTGAACGTCACGGAACGCCCTTGCGATGGATAAAAGCCCAACCCTGAACCCGCCCGAAGCCCAGTCGCGCGCCGAAAAAATCGTCGAATTCAAACGCCAGAAAACCCTGCTCAAGACCGGTGCCCTGCAAGACGCGATTTTCAACAGCGCCTACTTCTCCAGCATCGCCACCGACGAAAAAGGCGTGATTCAGATCTTCAATGTCGGCGCTGAACGCATGCTCGGGTATGCCGCCGACGATGTGCTGAACCGCATTACCCCCGCCGACATTTCCGACCCCGCCGAACTCATCACCCGCGCCGCCGCCCTGAGCCTGGAACTCGACACGCCGATCAACCCGGGGTTCGAAGCCCTGGTGTTCAAGGCATCGCGTGGCATCGAGGATATTTACGAGCTGACCTATATTCGCAAGGACGGCAGCCGCCTGTCGGCCATGGTCTCGGTGACCGCCCTGCGCAACCGCCACGACACCATCATCGGTTATCTGCTGATCGGCACCGACAACACCGCACGCAAACAGGAAGAAGCCGAGCGCAAAGGCTTTGAGCGTGCACTGGAAGAAAAGAACCTGGAGCTGGAGCACGCCAGCCACATGAAGTCCGAATTCCTCGCCACCATGTCCCATGAACTGCGCACCCCGCTGAATGCGGTGATTGGCTTCTCGGAAGCCTTGAAAGACGGCCTGGTCGGCGATATGAGCGAGGTGCAGCGCGAGTACATCGGCGACATCTTCACCAGCGGCCAGCACCTGCTGTCGCTGATCAATGACATCCTCGACCTGTCCAAGGTCGAAGCCGGGATGATGGACCTGGAGCTGGAGGCCGTGGAGCTGGCGGGCCTGTTGGCCAACAGCCTGTTGATCGTGCGCGAAAAGGCCGCGTTGCAACGCATCCAGTTGAAGCTGGAAAGCCAGGACGATTTCGGCATCCTCGAACTGGACCTGCGCAAGACCAAGCAGATCATCTACAACCTGCTGGCCAACGCGGTGAAGTTCAGCGAGCACGGCGCCTCCGTGACCCTGGCGGTGCGTCGCGTGCCCCGCGAGCAGGTCGGGCAGATCCCCGGTGACTGGCCACAGCACAGCTTTGCCCTGCAACCGAGTGCCCACCAGCAGTTTCTCGAACTGAGTGTGAGTGACAGCGGCATCGGCATCGCCGAGGACGACATGGGCAAACTGTTCAAGGCGTTCAGCCAGATCGACAGCAGCCTGGCTCGCAAATTCGAAGGCACCGGCCTGGGGCTGGCGATGGTCAAGCAATTGACCGACCTGCATGGCGGCAGCGTCGCCGTTGCCAGTCGCGAAGGCTTGGGCACACGCTTTGTGGTGTGGCTGCCGCTGCATCTCGCGCCGGAGGCCATATGGCCGAAATCCTGATCGTCGAAGACAACGAAGCCAATATGCGCCTGGCGCGCTTACTGCTGATGAACGCCGGGCATAGCGTGGTGTGGGCCGCCGATGCCGAAAGCGGCCTGACCCTGGCCCGGGAAAAACAACCGGCGCTGATCCTGATGGATATCCAACTGCCCGGCATGGACGGCCTGGCCGCCACCTCGCTGCTCAAGCAAGACCCGCACACCGCGCATATCCCGGTCATTGCCTTGACCGCCATGGCCATGAAGGAAGACCGGGAAAAGACCCGGCTGGCCGGCTGCGATGCCTACGTCATCAAGCCGCTGCGCTACAAAGAGCTGTACCAGGTGATCGACAGCTTGCTGCATAAGAACATCAGCCCCCTCACATGAGTCCTCTCCATGGCCAGCCAACCCGCAACACTGTTGATCGTTGACGACGAACCGCAGGTTCGCAAACTGTTGGAAACCCTGCTGCAACACGAGGGCTACCAGACCCTGACGGCGGGCAGCGGTGAGGAAGCCTTGCGGCTGGTGGCGCAACAGCCGCCGGACCTGATCCTGCTGGACATCATGATGCCGGGCATGGACGGCTATGAAGTGGCCAGCCAGTTGAAGGGCAACGAAGCCACGGCGGATATCCCGATCATCATGCTCTCGGCCCTCAGTGAGGCGAGTGCGCGTGTCAGTGGGCTGGAAACCGGCGCCGAGGAATTCATCAGCAAGCCGGTTGAACGCGTGGAGTTGTGGTTACGCGTACGCAACCTGCTGCGGCTCAAGGCACGTGGCGATCAGCTGAAAAACCATAGCGTGATGCTGGAGCACCAACTGCAACAGCAAACCACCACGATGGCCGGCATGAGCGTGCATGACCTGGCGCGACAAGCCTTGGAGGATGACCTGCGCCAGGCGGTTAAGCGCGAGGATTTTACCGTGCATTACCAACCCAAGGTCGAACTGGCCGGCGGCCAGGTCTGTGCGCTGGAAGCCTTGCTGCGCTGGGACCGCCCTGGCTATGGCGCGGTATCACCGGCGGTGTTTGTGCCGATCCTGGAAAGCCTGGGGTTGATCGCCCCCGTAGGGCGTTGGGTGATCAATAATGTATGCGAACAGATTGCCCTGTGGCAGCGTACCGAGGTGGGGGCGGTTGAAGTGTCGGTGAACGTGTCCGGCCATCAATTGATCGAGGGCGACCTGATTGCCGATATCGCAAGCATTCTGGCCCGCACCGGGGTCGCGCCCCACTGGCTGGAGGTCGAGCTGACCGAGGGTTCGCTGATGGAAAACACCCAGCACACCATCGCCAGCCTGCAACGGCTGCGGGCGATGGGGGTGAAAATTTCGATTGATGACTTCGGCACCGGCTATTCGAGCCTGGCCTACCTGCGGCGTTTCCCCATTGATACGCTGAAAATCGACATCGCGTTTATCCGCGAAGTCACCAGCAACCCGCAGGACGCCGCCATCACCCGCACCATCATCGAGCTGGCGCACAGCCTTAACCTGCGGGTGGTGGCCGAAGGCGTGGAAACCCAGGCACAGCTGACCTTCCTGAAGGAAGCCGGCTGCGATCAGATCCAGGGCTACCTGTTCAGCCGGCCGTTGCCGATGGCTGAGCTTGAGCGCCTGCTACTGGAAAAGCGCGGGTTAGTGGGCGCGTGATATTTGCTTGCGCAGGTACTCGATCAAGCCCCGCTTAAGAGGCTCCAAACCCTCGGCTCACAGTTGATAGAATCACATTGAACCGGCACCCGGCCGTGGTCCTCCAACATGGATAGACCACGGCCCGGAACACACTCGATGACTTTTATCCTATGGTTGGCCGTACTGGGCGCGGTATTGCTTACCCTTGCCCTCACCTCCTCCTACCTGCGCTGGATGCCGGTGACCACCTCGGCCGTGTGCCTGTTGCTGGGCGTGGGCATTGGCCCGTTGGGCGTGGACTTGCTGCACCTGGACATCAAGGACTCGGCGCGCTGGATGGAGCACCTCACGGAGGTCGCAGTGCTGTTTTCGCTGTTCGTCAGCGGCCTCAAGCTGCGTTTGCCGCTCAAGCACCGCACGTGGCGTATCGCGTTCGGCATGGCCGGGCCGGTGATGCTGCTGACGATCCTCGGCACCTGCCTGGCGCTGCACTACCTGTTTGAATTGTCGTGGGGCGTGTCGCTGCTGGTCGGCGCGATTCTGGCCCCGACCGACCCGGTGCTGGCCGGTCTGGTGCAGGTCAACAACGCCCAGGACTACGACGCACTGCGCTTTGGCCTGTCGGGTGAGGCGGGCCTGAACGATGGTACGGCTTTTCCGTTTGTGATTTTTGCCCTGCTGTTTATGCAGCACGGCGGGTTTGACGGCGACTGGCTGGGTGGCTGGGCGCTGAAAAACTTGCTGTGGGCGGTGCCGATCGGTCTGTTGATCGGCTACTGGATGGGCCGGGGGATCGGCCGCATGACCTTATGGATGCGCATCACCAATGCCGACAGCACCTTATCGCCCAACGATTATCTGACCCTGGCGCTGATCGCCCTGGCCTACGTCGTGGCTGAGGCGCTGGGCGGCTATGGCTTTTTGTCGGTATTCGCCGCCGGGCTGGGCTTGCGTCAGGCGGAGTTTCGCTCCACGGGTAACGCGCAGACGCCGTCGGAGCATTTGGCCTTGCCGGTGGTGGGCCATCTGGAGGTGGAGCCTGAGCGTGCGCTGCAAGGCGATGTCAGCGAGCTTGCGGACACGCAGATCGCCGCCGGCGTGATGATGGGCGACATGCTGTCGTTCGGCAGCCTGGTGGAGCGTTCGATGGAGGTGTTTCTGGTGACGCTGCTGGGGATCGTGCTGATCAGCCATTGGGATTGGCGCGCACTACCGCTGGCGGCGCTGCTGTTCTGTGTGATTCGCCCGTTCAGTGTCTGGGCGATGCCTTGGGGCAGCCTGATTGATCGCCAGCAACGCGGCTTGATGGGCTGGTTCGGGATTCGTGGGATCGGCAGCATTTACTACCTGTTCTACGCGCTCAACCATGGGCTGATTGGCACCAGCAGCGCGGTGGCGGTGAACCTGACCCTTAGCGTGATCGCCTTGAGCATCGTCGTTCATGGCCTCAGTACCCAGCCGATGCTGGCGTGGTATGAACGACGTGCCAAGGTGAAAGCTCAGTCCTGATCTTCGGTATTGCCTACATCCGCCGCTTCATCCAGATCATTGAGTGGTACTTCTGCATCATCCATCAGCGAGCCCGGGTCTTCGTTGCCTGGGTCGTTGAGTTCTTCATCGAGTTCTTTGGACATGACCGTCTCCTTTAACCGCCTTGGGTGTCGATATCGGCATCGGTTTCAGGCTTGGGCTCGCGCTCGGGCTTGAAGTCTGGACTGTAGTCGTTTTCCCGGGCCTTGGGGTCGGCGGCGGGTTTCGGGTCTTTCGGCGCGTCGGCAGCAGTACCGGGAGCCGGCTCGCCGCCGTCGATGGCTGGGTCGTTACGGTTGCTGACTTGGGGATCGTTGTCTGTGCTCATGGGTCACCTCGGTTGAAAAACGCAGACTGCGTAAAGGTAAGGTCATGCGCGCACGGGCGAAGTTCCAATTGCTTAGGAACCCGGGTTATCCACCTGGATATAAAACGCGTAGGCCCCCAGCAATACCCAAAACACCATGAACAGCCATGGCGCACGCATCGAGAACAGCAGCGACTTGCGATAGCCCTTGTGGGATGACTCCATCTCCGAAAACAGCGGCGATTCATCGTAGGCCATGCCCATCACCGGCTCGCTGCGCAGCAGTTCGCTTTGCTTGTAATGCCAGTGGTCGATGATTTCATAGGCGGCACGAATGCCCGGCCAGGCATTCAAGGAGCTGAGAATGCCAAGAAACGCCAGAAACACCGGCACCACCAGGGTGAACAGCTTGCCCCACTCCGGGTTGAGGTTGCCCATGCCGGAAACAAACGCGATCACCAGGAAAGACTGCGCCGTGAGGTAGGCGTCGGTGCGGTTGGCCAGGATGGTGGTTTCGTATTGGATTTCGCGCCGATAGAAGTCCAGGCGGTCCTTGGGCGAGCCGAAGATCTTGGCGTTGTGTTCGCTGTGATCGGTGAGGCTCGATTCCGGGGTGTGAGGTGAAATGATTCTGGGCACATCCGTGCTCCATGCTGGGCTGAGGCTCTTTAGAAGAATCGCGGCAGTACGAAGTTCAGTTTGTTCGTGCACCAATTTGGAGCATCTGTTGCCCGCGTGATGGGCAGGCAGTGGGTGACAAGTGTGGCGAGCGGGCTTGCCCGCGTTGGGCTGCGTAGCGGCCCCAGAAAAGCGGGAGCGCTGCGCACTCCAACGCGGGCAAGCCCGCTCGCCACAAATGCTCGTTCGCGTCCGAGTAATCAGTGCCAAGTGCGCATTCCGGCACAAGCATTGCTTTATCCATTCATCTGCCCGGATACAGGAGCAATCGTTACCCCCCGACCCAGAGCCGACCCCATAAGAAAGTAAGGACCAGGTCCGTTGGCACCATCAGCCACGGGCTCATAAAAAAATGCGTTTTTTAAAGCGGCAGTGCCACCCCATGCACCCCTCGGCACTGACAAGGTACTGGAATGGCTCGATCTTTCTTTGATGAAATGAATGACGCAAACGGCGACTGCCGTGCGCACTATCAGGATTTCTCCCGCTGGCTGGCCAACACGCCGCCGGAATTGCTGGCCCAGCGTCGTCGCGAAGCCGATTTGCTGTTCCACCGCGCGGGGATCACCTTCACCCTCTATGGCGACGAGCAAGACACCGAGCGCCTGATCCCCTTCGACATCATCCCCCGAAGCATTCCCGCCAGTGAATGGAGCGTGATCGAACGCGGCTGCATCCAGCGGGTCAATGCGCTGAACATGTTCCTCGCCGATATCTACCACGACCAGCGCATCATCAAGGCCGGGATCATTCCCGCAGACCAGGTGCTGGGCAACGAGGGTTATCAGAAGGCCATGATCGGCCTGGACCTGCACCGCGATATTTATTCGCACATTTCCGGGGTCGACCTGGTGCGCGATGGCGACGGCACCTACTACGTGCTCGAAGACAACCTGCGCACCCCCAGCGGCGTGAGCTACATGCTCGAAGACCGCAAGATGATGATGCGCCTGTTCCCCGAAGTGTTCGCCAAGCAGCGCATTGCGCCGGTAGACCACTACCCCAACCTGCTGCTCAAAACCCTGAAAAGCGCCAGCCGCCTGGACAACCCCAATGTGGTGGTGCTGACCCCGGGCCGCTTTAACAGCGCGTTTTTCGAGCACGCGTTCCTGGCCCGCGAAATGGGCGTGGAACTGGTGGAAGGCGCCGACCTGTTCGTGCACGACCTCAAGGTATTCATGCGCACCACTGACGGGCCAAAGCCGGTGGACGTGATTTATCGGCGTATCGACGACGCCTTCCTCGACCCGAAAGCCTTCAACCCCGACTCCATGCTGGGCGTGCCCGGCCTGGTGGCCGCCTACTGCGCCGGCAATGTGGTGCTGGCCAACGCCATCGGCACCGGTGTGGCCGACGACAAGTCGATCTACCCCTACGTGCCGGCAATGATCAAGTTCTACCTGGATGAAGAGCCGATCCTGCAAAACGTGCCGACCTTCCAGTGCCGCAAACCCGACGAGCTGTCCCATGTGCTGGCCAACCTGGCGGAACTTGTCGTCAAGGAAACCCAGGGCTCCGGCGGCTACGGCATGCTGGTCGGCCCGGCCTCCAGCGCCGCCGAGATCGAGGACTTCCGCCAACGCATCAAGGCACGCCCGCATGCGTACATCGCCCAACCGACCCTGAGCCTGTCCACCTGCCCCACGTTTGTCGAAAACGGCATCGCCCCGCGTCATATCGACCTGCGGCCTTTTGTGCTCTCGGGCAAGGAAACCCGCCTGGTCCCCGGCGGCCTCACCCGCGTGGCATTGAAGGAAGGTTCGTTGATCGTCAACTCGTCGCAAGGCGGCGGAACCAAGGACACCTGGGTGGTGGAGGGCTGAGTATGTTGAGTAGAACCGCCGCAGATCTGTATTGGATGTCCCGTTACCTGGAACGCGCCGAGAACCTGGCGCGCATGCTTGAAGTCAGTTATTCGTTGTCCTTGATGCCTCAGGCCGGGCGCAGCGATGGTTTGGACGAACTGGCGATGTCATTGCTCAGCAGCGGCACCCTGGACAGTTACCTGGAACGCCACCAAACCCTGGATGCCGAGCGAATGCTGCATTTCTTCGCACTCGACGAAGAGAACCCCGCGAGCATCTACAACTGCCTGCGCGCCGCCCGGGGCAATGCCCACGCCGTGCGCGGGCGTATCACTGCCGACATGTGGGAAAACCTCAACGCCACCTGGCTGGAAATGCGTAGCATCGCCGCCGGCGGCCTGGCGCGGCATGGCATCAGCCACTTCTGCGATTGGGTCAAGCAGCGTTCGCACCTGTTCCGTGGGGCGACCTCCGGCACCATTATGCGCAATGACGCCTACCGGTTTATCCGCCTGGGCACCTTTGTCGAACGTGCGGACAACACCTTGCGCCTGCTGGATGCGCGCTACGAGATGTTCGGCGAGGAATCGGAAGAAGTCAGCGACCTGTCGGCTCGCGGCTATTACCAGTGGAGCGCCCTGCTCCGTGCGTTGTCGTCGTTCGAGGCCTACACCGAGCTGTACCCGAATGCTCTGAATGCGCGCTCAGTGTCGGAGTTGCTGCTGCTGCGCAGCGACGTGCCGCGCTCGTTGCATGCGTGCATCGAGGAGTTGAGCCATATCCTTGCAGACCTGCCCGGCAGCTATGGGCGTGAGGCGCAGCGCCTGGCCGCAGAGTTCGAGGCGCGGCTGAGGTATACGGGCATAGACGAGATTCTCGAAGACGGCTTGCACAGCCGTCTGACCGAATTTATCGACACCGTGCGGGAGCTGGCGCGGGCAATCCACAGCTCCTACCTGGAAGTGGTCTGAGGCACGCAGCCGGTCAAAATGTGGGAGCGGGCTTGCGCGCTCGCACATTTGGTTTTGTGGTGTTTATTGGTTTTTGACCAGGACGGGCTCTGCGCGGTACTGGTCGGGGAACAGCTTTTTCAGCTGTGCAACTTTCGGTAAATCATTGATCACGATGTACGGGTAGGACGGATTCTCGGTAAGGAAGTCCTGATGGTAAGACTCCGCCGGGTAGAACGCCTTGCCCATCTCAACCTTGGTCGCAATCGGCTTGTCGAAGGCTTTTGCCGCGTCCAACTGGGCGATATAGGCCAGTGCGACTTTTTGCTGCTCGGCATTCTGCGCGAAGATTTCCGAGCGGTACTGGGTGCCGGTGTCCGGGCCCTGGCGGTTGAGTTCGGTGGGGTTGTGAGCCACCGAGAAGTAAATCTGCAGCAGCTTGCCGTAGCTGACCTTGCTTGGGTCGTAGGTGACTGACACCGACTCGGCGTGGCCGCTTTTGCCTTCGCTGACGGCCTCGTATTGGGCGGTATTGGCCGCGCCGCCGTCGTAGCCGGACACGGCGTTTTTAACCCCCTGAACATGCTGGAACACGCCCTGTACGCCCCAGAAGCAGCCGCCGGCGAACACCGCGGTTTGCAGGTTGCCGGGCTCGGCGGGCAGGTCCAAGGCGGGCGGCGCGATCATCACGGCGTCGTCGGCGGCGCCGAACGAGAAGGCTGAGCTTTGGCCGATGAAAGCGGCGAAAGCCAGTACCGGTAAAAATCTGAGAAGCTTCATAAAACTCACTCCAGTTCGCGGTCAAGTGTGGGAGCTGGCTTGCCTGCGATAGCGGTGTATCAGGGCCCGATGAGGTGGCTGTCCTGCTGCCATCGCAGGCAAGCCAGCTCCCACAAAGGTTGGGTTTTCACTTCAGCCAAAGGTAAAGGCATAGGCCGACACGTGTGGGTCGAGAAATTCGATGCTGAAGGTGCGGTCCTTGACTGCACCCGGCTGACGCACCAACTGGTACAGGCGTTGCTCGGTGACGGTGCCGCTGCCATCCGCCGCTACGTCGGTGCCGTGGGCATCGCCTGGGGCCTGGCCATCAATCGTGACCTTGAAGCGCACCGGTTTGCCATCGGCGCCAGGGGCCAGCACCAAGTGCAGGTCGCGGGCATGGAAGCGATACACGACGCGCCCGCCGGCCTGATCGAGCGTGGCTTGCTGGCCGCCGATGTTCCAGTGTCCTTCCAGCGTCCAGTTGTTCAGGGCCAGGTTGCCGGCTGCCGGGTAGTTCGCAACTGTGTCGGTGGCCAGGGTGCCGGTGGTGACGAAGTTTTCCGCGCGCTGGAAGCCCAGGTAGGTTTCCGGCGATTGCACTTCATGGGTGTCCGGCGCCTGCTGCACGCCCTTGGCGTCGGCTTCGATCAAGCCCCCCGCGACGTTCTTTGCACCGGCTTCACGTAGCAACTGCTGGATCACCCGCTCCGACTCGGCATAATCGCCCTCGCCAAAGTGGTGATAGCGAATCTGGCCCTTGGCATCGGCAAAGTAATGCGCCGGCCAATACTGGTTGTTGAAGGCGCGCCACACCTTGTAGTTGTTGTCGATGGCCACCGGGTAGGTAATACCCAGGTCCTTCATCGCCTGGGTGACGTTGTTCACGTCGCGCTCAAAGGCAAATTCCGGCGCATGCACGCCAATCACCACCAGGCCCTGGTCGTGATATTTCTCGGCCCAGGCTTTTACATAGGGCAAGCTGCGCAGGCAGTTGATGCAGGAGTAGGTCCAGAAATCTACCAGCACCACTTTGCCTTTCAGCGCTTGGGCGCTCAGCGGCGGGCTGTTGAGCCATTGCACGGCGCCATCGAGCGACGGCAACGCGCCTTCGATCGGCAGTGCGTCGCTGTGGTTGGCGGCAGCCATCATTGCGCCGCCCGCCATCATTGCCCCGCTATTCTGCTGCGGCTTGGCGCTGAGGGTGTCCACCAGGCTTTGTTCCAGGCCACCGGTGGACGCGGTCGACAGCCGCGCCAGCACGCCAGTGTCCAGCCCCAGGGCGATTGCCGCCACGCCGGCCAGCATCAATGCACCCAGGCCACGGCGCAGCCACTCACCGGCGCCGAGGGAGCGTTTCATGAACCCGAAGACTTTACCGCCGACCAGCAACGCCAGCGCGAGGGAGGTGGCAGCACCGGCGGCGTAGGCCAGCAAGAGCAAGGTAGTACCGATGCTGGCGCCCTGCAGCGCGGCGCCGGTCAGTACCAAGCCGAGGATGGGCCCGGCGCAGGGTGCCCAGAGCAATCCTGTGGCCACACCGATCAGAAACGAGGCGCCCGGCCGCGGCCTGGCGTCGGCCCCGGCGGCTTCCGACAGGCGACTGCCGGCAGCTACCAACGGGCGCGTCAGGCGCTCGGACAATTGCGGCAACAGGAGCGTGAGTCCGAACAGGGCCACGCACAGCAACGCGAGCCAGCGCCCGTATTGATTGACTTGCACCACCCAGCCGCCCACAGCCGCCAGCGAGGCGACCAGGGCAAATGTCACCGCCATCCCCGCTAACAGCGGCAAGCCACTGCGCAAAAACGGCTGCCCGGTGCGAGCGAAGACAAAAGGCAGAACAGGCAGGATGCACGGGCTGACGATTGTCAGCACGCCGCCCAGGTACGCGAGAACCAGAAGCCACATGGGATCTTCCCTTATACAAATAGATAGGCATCGGCTTAAGCCGCGGTAAACGTCATGGCCGCGCCATTCATGCAATAGCGCAGGCCGGTGGGTGCAGGGCCGTCATCGAACACGTGCCCCTGGTGGCCGCCACAACGACGGCAGTGAATTTCCTTGCGCACCACGCCATAGGAGGTGTCGGTACGGCTGGCCACCGCATTGTCCAGCGGCTGCCAGAAACTCGGCCAGCCGGTGTGGCTGTCAAACTTGGTCGCGGAGGAGAACAGCGCCAGCGCACAGCCGGCACAGGCGAAGGTGCCGGCGCGGTGTTCGTCGTTAAGGGCGCTGGTGTAGGGGCGCTCGGTGCCCTCCTCGCGCAGGATGCTGTACTGCTCGGCGCTCAGCAGGCTGCGCCATTGGGCGTCGGTGTGGCTGACCTCGAAAGTCTCGGCGGCCTGCACCTCGGTGACCATGTTGAGCTGTTTCAACAGGCCGCCAGCCAGGACGGCGACACCCAGGCCGCCGCCGGCCAGCAGTATTTGTCGACGTGAGTACATGGGGTTCTCCTCATTTGATCCTGTGGCGAGCGGGCTTGCCCGCGTTGGAGTGCCTAGCGCTCGCGCTTTTTTGGGGCCGCTACGCAGCCCGACGCGGGCAAGCCCGCTCGCCACATTAGCCCGTTCGTACGGCAGGCCCGCTTGCTGAAGGAGCCGTGCTCGGTTTGGTAATGGGGCTATCGTGCGCGTTGGGCGGTCGCGGAATCCTCACGCAGAGTTAAACAATTCGTGATAACTACACTGTGGCAAAAGCCGCACAATGCGCGCACTACAAGTGAAGGTTTCTCTTACATGGATCAGCCCAAACGTGTCCTGGTGGTCGAGGACGATGCGCACATTGCCGACCTGATTTGCCTGCACCTGCGTGACGAGCAGTTTGAGGTGGTGCACAGCGCCGACGGTAACGAAGGCTTGCGCCTGCTGGAACAAGGCGGCTGGGATGCGCTGATCCTCGACCTGATGCTGCCCGGCGTCGATGGCCTGGAAATCTGCCGCCGCGCCCGCGCCATGACGCGCTACACGCCGATCATCATCACCAGTGCGCGCTCCAGCGAATTGCACCGCATCCTGGGCCTGGAACTGGGCGCGGACGACTACCTGGCCAAACCGTTTTCGATGCCGGAGTTGGTGGCACGGGTCAAGGCCCTGCTGCGCCGGGTCGATGCCATGGCGCGCAACTTGAAGATGGACGCCGGCAGCCTCGACCTTGGCCAATTGTTCATCAACCCGTTGACCCGCGACGCGACACTGCAAGGCCAGCGCCTGGACCTCACGCCACGGGAGTTCGACCTGCTGTACTTCTTCGCCCGCCAACCCGGCAAGGTGTTCTCGCGCATGGACCTGCTCAACGCCGTATGGGGCTACAGCCATGAAGGCTATGAACACACGGTCAATACCCATATCAACCGCCTGCGCGCCAAAGTTGAAACCGACCCGGCCAACCCGGCGCGCATCCTTACGGTGTGGGGCCGGGGTTATAAATTTGCCGAGAGCCCCGCATGAAGCTGACCCTGACCCAGCGCCTGTCGGTGGTATTTGCCGTGTTGCTGGTGATCTGCAGCGGCACCTCGGCGTGGCTGCAAGTGCGCTCCAACCGCATGCATGAGCTGGAAGTGGTGCAGGGCCTGTCCCGTGACCTGGCGGCACACATCGCCCGCGACACCCAATTGATGGACGCCGATGGCCTCAAGCCCGACGCGGTGCGCAACCTGTTCAGCCAGTTGATGCTGGTCAACCCGAGCGTCGAGGTGTACCTGCTGGACATCAACGGCCGTGTGGTCGGTAACGCGGCGCCCAGCGGGCACCTGCTGCGGGATCAGGTCGATCTGGCCCCGATCCGTCGCTTCCTCAGCGGCGCCATGCTGCCGATCCTCGGCGACGACCCACGCAGCGTTGACGGGCGCAAGGTGTTCAGCGCGGCGCCGCTGAACGCCAACGGCCGGCAAACCGGCTTCCTGTACGTGGTGCTGCTGGGCGAAGCCCATGATGTGTATGACGCCAAGGACGCGACCGGCATGGCGTTGAAGATCGCCTTGTGGTCCATCGGTCTGGTGGCGCTGCTGTGCCTGTTGGCGGGGTTGATCGCGTTTGCCTGGATCACACGGCCCTTGCGCCAGCTCACCGACAAGGTCGGCCAGTTCGATATCAATGGCGCGCCCAAAACCCAACAACCCGCCACCGCGGAACTCGACAGCGGTGACGAAATCGCCGTGCTCGATCATGCTTTTGTGCAGATGGAAAACCGCCTCGGCGAACAGTGGCGCGCCCTTACCCATCAGGACCAGGAACGCCGCGAGATGGTGGCCAATATCTCCCATGACCTGCGCACGCCGCTCGCGTCCCTGCACGGTTACCTGGAAACCCTGTCGCTGAAGGACGCCAGCCTCAGCCCCGAAGAACGTCGCCGCTACCTCGGCATTGCCCTGGACCAGAGCCGCAAGGTAGGCGGCCTGGCCCAGTCGTTGCTGGAACTGGTACGCCTGGAACATGGCTTTGTGCAGCCAGTGATCGAAGGTTTTTCGCTGCCGGATCTGGTGCAGGACATCTTCCAGAAGTTCGAACTGACCGCCGAAGCACGCGCCATCACCCTGACCGCCACCCTGCCACCCCAGGTGCCCACGGTGCTGGCCGACCTGGGCTTGATCGAACGGGTGCTGACCAACCTGCTGGACAACGCCCTGCGTCATACGCCGGTGAATGGCGAAGTCGAGGTGATCCTGGCGACTGTGTCCGATGGCGTCGCTGTGACCGTCAGCGACAGCGGCCCGGGTATTGATGCCGAATTGCGCGAAGGCTTGTTCCTGCGCGCCTTTACCATCGGCGGCGCACGCCGTGATGGCGGCCTGGGGCTGCGCATCGTGCACCGTATCCTGCAACTGCATGGGCGCAGCATTCGCCTGGTGGACCGGCCCGGTCGCGGCGCGACCTTTACCTTTTCCCTAGAAACGCGAGCATCAACGCGTTAACCCGCTGGCCTTGCTCGTTCTGGATCCAGTGGCCGCAGTTGGCCAGGACCTGCTGCTCGAGGTCGGGCACCACCTCCGGCATACGCTTGAGGGTATGCGCTTCAAATACGCCGACCGGGTCGCGATCGCCGATCAGGAACAGGGTGGGTTGCAGCACCTGCTTGCCTGCGAGGAACTCGGTGCGCTGCCAGTTGCGCTCGAAATTGCGATACCAGTTCAGCGGACCGCGAAACCCGTGCTCTTCGAAGGTTTGCACATAGACGTCCAAGTCCTCGCGTGAACACCATGCCGGCAAGGCGCCCGGGGTTGTCGCGCCCTCAAGCAACCGGGCATGCGGCGGTTTCTTCTGCAAAAACACATCCTGATCCTGCATGAACAAGCGCAGCGTGCGTTCGATATCGGCGTTCAACTCCTGCTCGGCCACTCCGGGGGTCTGGAAATACACGATGTAGTTAAAGCGGTCGGCGTACAGCTCACGCAGGATTTCGATCACCGGCCTGCGCGCCCGCCCGGCAAACGGCACCGACATCGTGATCAACTGCGTAATGCGCTCGGGCTCCAGCAGCGCCAGGTGCCAGGCCACCACAGCCCCCCAGTCATGCCCGACCATCACCACCTGATCGTGGCCGAAGTGAGCCATGGCCTGCTGGATATCGGCACACAGCGTCAACAGATCGTAGTCGGCGACCTCGGCCGGCGCACTCGATTGCCCATAACCACGCATCTGCGGGGCGAACACTCGATAACCTGCGCCAACCAATGCGGGGATCTGCTCGCGCCAGGAGTGCCAGCACTCCGGAAAACCATGCAGCAGCCAGATCGGCGGGCCCTGTTCAGGGCCCGCGACGTGCACACTCAAATCAATACCGTTGACCTGAATCCTGTACTGCTCGATAGCGTTCATCACTGGCCTCCTTGTGTAGGTTTTGCTCTCGGTATTCCCGTGGGGAGCAATTCATCAGGCGCTTGAAGGCGCTGCTGAATGCACTGTCCGACTGATAACCCAGCGCCTGACCGATGCTCGACACACTGCTGCTGGAGCTGTTCAAGGCCCGTACGGCCAGGTGCATACGCCAGCGGGTCAGATATGCCTGGGGTGCCATGCCGACCCGTTGTTTAAAATGCAAGGCAAAAGTGGAGCGCGACTGATTGGCCGTGCAGGCCATTTCACTCAGGGTCCAGCGCCGCTCCGGTGCTGCGTGAACTTGCGCCAGCACCGGCGCCAGCTTTGGATCCGTCAACGCGGCCAACCAGCCGGTGCTGCTGGCGCCCAGGGAAGATTGATAGAGCCGCAGGATTTGCACCAGCATCATTTGCGCCAAATGCTCGGTCATCAACGCCGCGCCCAGCTTTGGGCTGGCATATTCCCAGGCCAGACGTTCCAGACACCAACGCAGCACGCTGGCCTGATCGGATCGGGCGCTGATGCGCACCACAGGCGGTAAACCTTCCAGCAACAAACGGGCTTCGTCGCCGTAGGTAAACAGGCCGCCAATCAGAAACAGGTCAACCGTGGCTCCCAAGCTGGCAATACCGCCTACGGCCTCGCTGTAGACCTCCCGTGCATCCCTGCCCTCCAGCGACAGGTGACTGGACAACTTCCACGGTCGGTTTTGCGTCAGTAAAAAGCAATCGCCTTCGTACAAGCGGATGGGCGCCAGCATTCCCTCCACTTCCAGCCAACACTCTCCCTCCACCACCGCATTGAACTTGATCCCCCCCGGCGGTGGAAAATCCAGCGCCCAGTCGCCGCCAGCTTTGAGGCCCGCAAAATATGCACGGTGGCTGCGCAACAGCGCCACCACATCGGACAGGGTATCCATAATTCAAAAAGCTCCGGACGATCACGATACAAATACGGACTTTAGGCTATTCCGCGTCCGACCTCTTAAAAACACTATAGGGCTCCCAGAGAGGAGAGCCTTTATGAACCGCAAACAAACCCCGATCAACAGGGGATTCCACGCAGCAACGACAGCGACACAAGCGTTGGGGAATAAAGATTTACGCGGGGTATGACTGCCATGGGCGCCAGCATTCCCTCCACTTCCAGCCAACACTCTCCCTCCACCACCGCATTGAACTTGATTCCCCCCGGCGGTGGAAAATCCAGCGCCCAGTCGCCGCCGGCCTTCAGGCCCGCAAAATATGCACGGTGGCTGCGCAACAGCGCCACCACATCGGACAGGGTATCCATAATTCAAAAAGCTCCGGACGATCGCGACATAAATACAGACTTTAGGCTATTCCGCGTCCGACCTCTTAAAAACACTATAGGGCTCCCAGAGAGGAGAGGCTTTATGAACCGCAAACAAACCCCGATCAACAGTGGATTCCACGCAGCAACGACAGCGACACAAGCGTTGGCGAATAAAGATTTACGCGGTATGACTGCCATCGTTACCGGCGGCTATTCCGGCATTGGGCTGGAAGCCGTGCGGACGTTGGCCGGCGCGGGCGCACAGGTAATCGTGCCCGCACGCGACGCGCTCAAGGCCGAGCGCAATTTACGTGGCATTCAGGGCGTTGAACTGGCGAGCCTGGATTTACTCGATCCGCTGTCCATTGAGCGTTTCGCGCAAGACTTCCTGGCGTCCGGCCGGGCTTTGCCTCTGTTGATCAACAGCGCTGGGATCATGGCGACCCCGCTGCAGCGCAATGCCAATGGCGTAGAAGCGCAGTTCGCCACCAACCACCTGGGCCATTTCCAACTGACCGCCCGGCTGTGGCCGGCCCTGTGCAAAGCTGACGGCGCACGCGTGGTGGCGGTCTCCTCCCTTGGTCATCGCCTGAGCCCGCTGCATTTCGAAGACCCGCAGTTTGATCAGCGCACCTATGACAAGTGGCTCGCCTATGGCCAGTCAAAAACCGCCAACGCCCTGTTTGCCGTGGCGCTGGATCAGCATGGCAAATCCCACGGCGTGCGCGCGTTTTCCGTGCATCCTGGCGAAATCCTCACCGATCTGGTTCGCTACCTGGACAAGGACGACCTGGCATTTGTCGGCGCCTTGGATGAACAAGGCAATGTTCGTTCGGCCAGTCATTACAAGAGCCCCGAACAAGGTGCTGCGACGATGGTGTGGTGTGGCGTCAGCGCTCAACTCGATGGGCTGGGCGGCCTGTATTGTGAAGACTGTGATGTGGCGGCCCTCGCTCAGGATGAAACCAAACGCTGCGGCGTCCACCCCTGGGCCATAGATCCGGAGCAGGCCCTGCGGTTATGGGTTTTGAGCGAGCAACTGAGCGGCGTCACGTTTTAGTCACCGGCGCCCACCACCGCGGCAACAGCTGGCGCACCCGTGTTTCGCCAAACCGGTCGTCGATCAACATCACTACGCCCCTGTCCTGCTGGCTACGAATCACCCTCCCTGCCGCCTGTACGACTTTTTGGATGCCGGGATACAAATACGTGTAGTCGTAACCGGCGCCGAAGATCGCGCCCATGCGCGCCTTCATTTGCTCGTTCACCGGGTTCAGCTGCGGCAACCCCAGGGTGGCAATAAAAGCGCCGATCAGGCGGGCACCGGGCAAGTCGATACCTTCGCCGAACGCGCCCCCCAGCACGGCAAAGCCGATGCCCTGGCTGTGTTCGGTGAACTCATCGAGAAACGCCTGGCGCTCGGCCTCGGCCATGCCACGTGATTGCGCCCACAGGGCAATCTGCGGGTGCCTCTGGGCCATCAAGTGCGCCACCTGTTGCAGGTAGTCGAAGCTTGAGAAAAACGCCAGATAGTTGCCCGGTTGCGCGGCGAACTGGCGGGCGATCAAGTCGACGATCGGCTCCAGCGATGCCTGGCGATGCACAAAGCGTGTGGAGATTTGATCGACAATGCGCACCCGCAATTGCTCGGCCTTGAACGGCGATTCCACATCAACCCACGCGGTATCCGTGGGTAAACCCAGCAAATCGGCGTAATAGTGGCGCGGGCTCAGAGTGGCAGAAAACAGCACGCTGCTGCGCGCCGCCGTCAAACGAGGGCGAATGAACTCAGCGGGCACCACATTGCGCAGGCACAGGGTTGAACTGCTGCGCTTGCCACTGAACTGGCGCTTGCTGATATCGAAGATGAAGTGCTCGTTGAACAGCTCCGCGACCTTGGCAAATTGCAGGGCCTCAAAGTAGAAGGCTTGCAGGTCCCCCGCCAGCGCCTCGGGATGCTCGTTGAAGTAGTCGCCCATGGCGCTGGTGCACAGGCTCAGGGCCTGCAGCAGTTTTTCCGGGCGGCAGGCATACGCCTGATAAGGCGCGAGCTGGTCCTTGTGCAGCGCATTCCATTCACGGTTCAGGCGCTGCAAGGGTTTATTCAACGGCTCGGGGGCTGTGTCGCGCAGGGTCTTCAGGGTGTACTGGTCGAGGCTCGCGCTGTACATCGAACGGGCGCGCTCCACCAGGTTGTGGGCCTCGTCCACCAGCACCGCCGCACGCCACTGGTTGAGCTGGGCCAGACCGAACAACATGGCGCCAAAGTCGAAATAGTAGTTGTAGTCGGCGACCACCAAGTCGGCCCAACGCGCCATTTCCTGGCTCAGGTAATAGGGACACACCTCATGGGCCAAGGCTACGTCGCGCAGGTTGCGCTGGTCCAGCAGCCGCACCTTGGAGGCGGCGATGCGCGCAGCCGGCAGGCGATCGTAAAAGCCCTTGGCCAACGGGCAGGAATCACCGTGGCAAGCTTTGTCCAGGTGTTCGCAGGCTTTGTCACGCGCCACCAGCTCCAGAACGCGCAGTTGCAGCTCGGGGCTGCTGCTGAACAGTACCTGCGACGCGTCGAGGGCAAGCTTGCGCCCGGGGGTCTTGGCGGTCAGGAAGAGCACCTTGTCCAGTTGCTGCGGCGCCAGGGCCTTGAGCAGTGGGAAGATCGTGCCGATGGTTTTGCCGATTCCGGTAGGCGCCTGAGCCATCAGGCAACGGCCAGTGGTGACGGCCTTGTACACCGACTCGGCGAGGGCGCGCTGGCCGGGGCGAAAGTCGGGATGCGGAAAACTCAAGGCTTTCGCAGCACTGTTACGGGCTTCGCGGTGCTGCATTTCCTGCTGGGCCCAGCCAAGGAACAAGGCACATTGCTGGTTGAAGAACACCTCCAGCTCGGCGGCCTGAGCGCGCTGGTTGAGCACGGTCTCGCCTTCACCGACGATGTCGAAGTACACCAGTGCCAGGTCAATTTCCGTAAGGCCGAGCTTTTGGCACATCAGCCAGCCATACACCTTGACCTGGGCCCAATGCAGCTGTCGATGGTTGGCGGGTTGGGCGTCGAGGTCGCCGCGGTAGGTCTTTACCTCTTCGAGGCGATTGGCATCCGGGTCATAGCCGTCGGCCCTGCCCCGTACCTTGAGCTGCTGGTATTCGCCGTCCAGGGCCACTTCGTTCTGGTAATGCGCGCTACGCCGCGAGGCGACGGTGCGATGCCCGACAATGCCTTCCTGGGCGCTGGGCGACGGCGTAAAGCGCAGGTCCAGGTCGCCGATCTTGGCCGTGAACTCGCACAGTGCCCGCACCGCCACGGTGTAGCTCAAGCCGGTTGCTCCGCCCAGCGCACGTAACAGACGGTGACCGGCATCTGGTATTCACCGCAGAACTCCAGCCAACGCAGTTGGTTGTCTTGCAGGCGATCGCCGGGACCCTTGACCTCGATCATGCGGTAAGTCTTTTGCGCCGGCCAGAACTGGATCAGGTCCGGCATGCCAGCGCGGTTGGCACGGATATCCAGCAACAGCCGCTCGAACCAATAGCGCAGATGTTCGGCGGGCAGGCATTCCAGGGCTTGTTCCAGCAGCTCTTCGCTCAGCAGGTTCCAGAACACGAAGGGCGATTGAACCCCCCATTTGTCGTGGTAGCGCTGGCGCAAGGTGGTCTTGTAGCGCTCGTCCTGCAGTTGCTCGAAACATGCGGCAAACAACCCTGCACGGCGCTGGTGGAAGTCTTCGCTGTGCAGATCCGCCGGCCCGCGCTGGAAGGGGTGAAAAAACGCACCCGGCAGCGGCGCGAAAATCGCCTCCCAGCACAGCAGGCCGAACAGCGAATTGATCAGGCCGTTTTCCACATAATGCACCGGCGCATCCGGCTCGCTCAGGTGCGCCTGTACGCAGTATTCCACCGACATCAGTGGCTCCGGCAGCGTGAGCGCGAGGTCCAGGCGCGTGACCTGCCGGGGCTTGGCCTTGGGCAAAGCCGGCTCGCCCAGCTTGCGGCGCAAGCGCGGTAACACACGCAACAGGTGCTGTTGTTCGGCGGCGCTTTCCGGCGCCTGTTGCGCGGCATTTGCCAGGGCCATGGCCTGGGCGTAGTCCTCCTGGCGCTCCAGCACGCGGATCAGCCGTGCGCGGGCGCCAGGGTACGCACAGGCGCGGTAGATCTGCTGCGCCAGGTCCAGTTCGGCGCTGCGCTCGCAGTATTGGCCGATCTGGAACAACAGCTTGGCCCGACGTTTTTCCAGCCAGGGGTTGTCAGTGCTCAGCGTCGCGACCTGCGCCAGCACCGCCTCCAGCGCCTCGCCGGTTTCAAACGCTTGCTGACACTGGTGCAGAAACAGAAACCCGTGTACGTCATCGCGGGTGCGCAAACCACGGGATTCGGCGCAAAATTCGACCTTTTCATAGGTGTAGATACCCAGGTCCGCCAGCACGAACTCGGACCAATCCTGGTGCAGATTGCCGAAGAACATCAAGCGCAGGCGGTCGCACAGCTGCATCACGGTGAGGCTGTACAGGGTATCTGCCAGGTCGGGACACCATTGCACAAAACTGCGCGGCTCGGTGAATTGCGCTGCCAACCCCTCCAGCCAATCGGTTTTCCTGGCCTTGGGCTGGTCGATCCAGGGTGTGAACGCACCGAGGATTTCGCTCTTTTGCAGCAACCCGAACAGCTCCTCAAAGGCCAGCGGGCAGTGCGCGTCCACCCAGCCCAGTTCCAGCAATGGCCCGGCAGCGGCGTGAGGGCATCCGATCTCCAGGTAATGCAGCTTGCCCGCACGAAAATGCACACCCTTGCGCATCACCATGCGCACCAATAGCGCCTGGGACGGTTGCGCCAACCTGTCAAATTGCTGAATGAAATGCTGTTCGTCAGGGTCGAGCAGGTCTGCATAGCGTTGCCCCAGCCAATGCAGGACCTGGCAGAAGTTATGCAGGTAATAGAGCGGGTTTTCGAGGGGGTTGGCCATGGTACGCATTGATCAAATACTGGTTATGCATACAGAGTGCCGTCGCAAACGCCTGGTTGCAATCGCTAATGGATAAATGGCGCACGCAACTTTCTGCATAAAAGTGATCAGATGGGGAGTCGATGGCGTAACATTTGTTGCCCGCGCCCCTGGCGTGGGACTTTTCAAGGTCAAAGGTAAGGGTAATGAACATGAAGAATTTGGGTCTGCCACTGGTTGCACTCACTTTTCTGGTATTGGCCGGTTGCGCAACGCAAACCGTCGTGACGCTGCAAAATGGTACTCAGTATTTGACCAAGGACACCCCAAAAACCCAGACCGCCGACGGTTTCTACGAGTTCACCGACATCGCCGGCAAGCGCATTCGCATCAAGGCCGATGACGTGGCCACGGTCCGCAAGGAAGACTAAACAACGCCGATCAAATGTGGGAGCTGGCTTGCCTGCGATGGCATCAACTCGTTCCCCTGCCAAACCGAGTCGTGCGCATCGCAGGCAAGCCAGCTCCCACCTTGATCGGGTTATCACCTCACATCAGCTAACGACCATCCCCTCCCCCGACCAACCACTGACCCCCACCAACGTCACCGAATCTCCACCCACACTGATCAGCGTATCCGCGCCGTGCTCACGGTAATCCACGCGTCCTTCGACGTCCTGGAACACCAGCTTGTCCGTCAGTTGGTAACCAATGATCCGATCCTGACCAAAGTGCCCGCTGAACAAAAAGGTGTTATTCCCACTGCTGTCGCGAATCGTGTCATTGCCCTTGCCGCCCTCGATAAAGTCCGCGCCCTTGCCCCCCTGGATCAGGTCATTGCCGTCACTGCCGATGATGAAGGTATTGCCCTTGTGCGGCTCGGCGTTGCGGTTGAGATCCTGTACCCAGGTGTTGGCCCGTGCCGGGTCCGACAGGTTGGCGACGATAATCGTCGAGTCGCGGCTCATCTGCTCGTAGAAACCGGATTCGAGGATGCGCGTCATGCCATCGCCATACCCGGTTGGCAAATGCGAGACCCAGGTGGGCAGGTTGGTGATGGAAAATGGCAGTACATTCCATAGCGTCGAGGCGTAGTGGTCATTGAAGCTGACGATATTGTCGGTGGTCGACTCATGGGGCTTGTCGTGAACGCCCAGAGACGACCAGTTGACTGACGAGCCGTCCAGTGCACGGAATACCGGGTCGTTCTCGTAGCCGACATTGAGCACCTTGCCCCCCGCACTCTGGGTCGGCGAGGCATAAGCCACGTAATTGGCATCCTTGTAGAACCCCGCCCATTGGCTGTTGCTCAAGTCGGCCAGGCTGTTGACCGCCAGCCCGCCAAGGCTGTGACCGCTGACCACTACATCGTGGCCGCTGAGTCCATGCGCGCCGGCAAACTCGGCCACGTTTTTGAGCAGGCCGCCAAACGCTTCGCCGGCGTAGTTCTTCGCGTAGTCCTTGGGGCCCAGCGCCGCCAGCAAGTCGCTGATCAGATCACCGATGGAATCGCTGATCAGGCTCTCCCGCGGGCCGGACGTGCCGCGAAAACCGATACCGATTTCCAGCAGCTTGCCCGCGTCATCGTACTTGCCCAGGACTTCGACCTGCGCCGTGGTGTAGCCGGCCTTTTCGCCAAAGAACGTACCCCGCGCATCGACCTTGCCGCCGTAGCCCAGGGCGCTGGCGCTGATGGGGGCCCAGCCGGCCTGGTGGAGTGCGTCCAGGGCGGCTTTTTCCGAATCGGGGTTCCACGGGATACCGGGGATCACCCCCTGGGAATCGGTGCTGCCGAGCAGTGCTCCGACCAGTGTGGCCGGCAGGCCCAGCCCCAAGCCGTTGTGCTGGTAGCCCACGGCAAAGCCGTTATCCAGGTTGTGGTAGGTATACAACGTGATCGCCATGGCATCGGCGAACAATGCTTTGGAGCCATCGGCCCCGAGGTTTTTGTAGTCAAACACGCCCATGTTATTGCCTCTCTTGTTGTTGGAATCGGGAATGTCACCTTGAAATACTTTTTGGGTCAGCGGGGCCAAATGCTTCGTCGACCTTGGCCAGGTCGGTATCGCGCAAATTACCCGCGTAGTAATGCAATTTGGTCCAGGCCATCAGGTAGTCGTAACGCGCCTGGGCCAGGTCGCGCCGCGTGCTGTAGAGCTGCTGCTCGGCGTTCAGCGCATCGAGGTTGACCCGCTCGCCGCCGAGGATGCTTTGCTTGGTGGAAATCACCAGCGCTTCTGCCGAGGTCAGGGCCTTTTGATAGGCGCGCAATTTGCTCACCCCCGACAGGCACGCACTGAACTGGCGCCGCAGTTCGATCAGGGTTTCGCGGGTCTTGCCTTCCAGTTCGTACTCCGCCTGTTCCATGGCCCGGCTGGCCTGGCGCGTGGACGCCGAGATGCCGCCACCGGCATACAGCGGCAGGCTGACTTCAATGCCGATGGTGTTGGTGTCGTAGCGTTGGTTGTAGGTGTTGCCGCTGTCCGACTCCTGCTGACGCGAGCTGGCATAGGCGGTGACCTTGGGCAAATGCCCGGCGCGATTGCGTTCCACCTCATAACGCGCCACTTCCAGGGCCTGGCGCTGCGAGGCCAGGGTGGGGTTGTTGCTGATCGCCAGCTCATGCCAGGTGTCGTAGTTGGCCGGGGTCAGGGTAAACGCGGCGAAGCTCTGGTTGAGCGGCGCCAGGTCCTGGATATTGACGCTCTGCACGCCGATCAACGCGCCCAGTTCCCTCAGAGACGCGTCCTGCTCGTCCAGCGCTTCAATCTCTTCGGCCGTCGCCAACTCATAGCGCGACTCGGCTTCTAGGATATCGGTGCGCGTGCCCTCGCCTTGCTGGAACAAGTGCTGGTTCTGTTGGAACTGCTGCTCGAACGCCTTCTTCTTGGCGCGCGCAATGTCGATCTGGTCCTGGGCAAACAGCGCCTGGGTGTAATAGGTCAACACCCGCACCAGCAGCGCCTGGCTCTTGTCGCGAAAGCTTTCATCGGCGAACAGCGACTGGGCCACGCCCTTGCGGTAGTTGGCGTAGGCTTCGTAGTCAAACAATGGCTGTTGCAGGCTGAAGGTGGAACCGTAGCTGTTGTAGTTGCGGTCGTCGTGGTAATTGCCGCCGCGCCCGTCAGGCAAGGTGGCCTGGGAGTTATTGCGGCCTTTGTTGTAGTTATAGGACAGCTTGGGCAGCAGGCCGGCGCGGCCGATGGTGCGGTTTTCCAGGCCGGCGTCGCGCTCCTTGAGGGCGCCGAGAAACACCGGATCATTACGCAACGCCTGTTCGTAGACATCGAACGGGCCCATGGCCGCCTCGGCACTGGCGCAGGTGAACAGCAAGGCGATAAGCAAGCGTTTCATGCTCATTCCTCGGTCAGCGCGGAGCCGGCGCGATCCAGCAGCGGCTTGAACAGGTAATTGAGCAACGAGCGTTCACCGGTGCGCACGAACATCTCGGCCGGCATGCCCGGCTTGATCACCAGGCCCTGCAGTTTCTCCAGCGCCGCTTCGCTCACCGTGGTGCGCAGCACGTAATACGGCGCGCCGGTCTTCTCATCCAGCATCTGGTCGGCCGAAATCAGGCTGACCTCACCCGGCACCCGCGGTGTGCGGCTCTGGTTGAAGGCGGTGAAGAGGATATCCACCGGCAAGTGCGTGCCGACTTTGTCCACCAAGTGCACCGGCAGATGCCCCTCCACCTCCAGGCGCGTGCCCTGGGGCACAATCTCCAGCAGGGTTTCACCGGCGCGCACCACCGCGCCCTCGGTGTGCACGCCGAGGTTGACCGCAATGCCATCGGCTGGCGCATTGATCTCGCTGTGTTGCAGGTCAAACCCGGCCGAGGTGAGTTGCTGCTCCAGGGTCAGGCTGCGCAATTGCGCATCGGCCAGTTGGCTGCGCACTTCTTTCTGGTATTCCTCGCTGTGCTGCTGCAATTTCAAGCGCGATTCGAGGATGCCCTGCTCCACCCGGCCGCTTTCGCCGGTGTTCTGCGCCAGGTCCTGTTGCACCTGGGACAGCTGGCGTTGGTACTCCATCAGCCGGTTGCGCGGGATATAGCCGTTGTCGGCCAGCGGCTGCAAGTTGCTCAGTTGATCGCGCAGGGACTGGGCCTGGGCGGTCAAGTCGCTGCGCGCACGACGCATGCCGCCCAACTGCGCCGTGGCGCCCTCGATATTGGCGCGAATCCCCGCCTGTTCACGGGCAAAGGCTTCGCGGCGGCTGCTGAACAGCTGGCGTTGGCCTTCCAGCACCAGCGCCAGGGCCGGGTCGGGGTTGGTGCTCAGCTCGGCGGGAAAGGTGATGCCGGGGCGGTTGTCGCGTTCGCTCTGCCAGCGGGCCACGCTGGCCCAGGCCATGCGGTACTGGGCCTGCAGGGACTGCACGTCGGCCTGGTTCTGGGTCTGGTCGAGGCGAAACAGCGGTTGGCCTTGCTTCACCAACTCCCCCTCCTTCACCAGAATCCGACTGACCACGCCGGGGCTGAAGGTTTGCACCGCCTTGCGTTTGCCCGACACCACCACCGTGCCCTGCACCGGGATGCCCTGGTCCAGAGGCGCCAGGCTGGCCCACAGGAAAAACCCACCGGCGCCGACCACGGTCAGCCACCAGCCCATGCGCACGAAAAACCGGGCGTCGTGCTCTTTGAAACGGGGTTCAACAGTAAGGCTGCTCATGCGCCTGGATTCCTTCCGGCTTGATACTGACGACTGAAACTCACCCCGGGCTTTTCCCTCGGGGCTTCCTGCTGAGCGGACAACGCCCGCAGCACTTCCTGACTCGGCCCGAACGCCTGCAAGCGCCCTTCGTTGAGCACCAGCAACTTGTCAGCCTGGGCCAGAGCCGACGAGCGATGGGTCACCAACACCACACTGCTGCCCTGGGCTTTCATCTGCACGATAGCGCTGGCCAGCGCCGCTTCGCCGACGGTATCGAGGTTGGAGTTGGGTTCATCCAGCACGATCAGGCGCGGCCCGCCGTACAGCGCACGCGCCAGGGCCACCCGTTGTTTCTGGCCGCCGGACAGGCCGCCGCCGTTATCGCCCAGCAGCGTGTCGTAGCCCTGGGGCAAACGCAGGATCAGTTCATGCACGCCGGCCTGTTGCGCGGCGCGCACCACCCGCTCCGGGTCGGCCTCGCAAAAACGCGCGATGTTGTCGGCGATGCTGCCGCTGAACAGTTCGATGTCCTGCGGCAGATAGCCGATGTGCGGGCCGAGGTCGTCGCGGTCCCAGCGATGGATATCGGCGCCATCCAGGCGCACGGTGCCGGCCAGGGTCGGCCACACACCCACCAGAACGCGGGCCAGGGTGGATTTGCCGGAGCCCGAGGCGCCCAGCACACCCAGCACTTCGCCGGCGCCGAGGTTAAAGCTGACCTGATGCAGGGTGGGCATGCGCCGCCCGGGCGGGCCCGCGCTGACCTGTTCGAAACTCACCTGGCCCAAGGGCGTCGGCAGTTTCATCTGCTCGCCTCGCGGGGGGAATTCGCGCAGCAAGTCATCCAGGCGCTGGTAGGCCAACTTGGCCGAACTCCACTGCTTCCACACCGCAATCAACTGATCAATGGGGCTCAGCACCCGGCCCATCAGGATGGAGCCGGCGATCATCATCCCGGCCGTCATATCGCCCCTGATCACCAGCAGTGCGCCCAGCCCCAGCACCAGCGATTGCAGGCACAGCCGCAGGGATTTGCTCAGCGAGGTAATCACCGAGCCGGTATCGCTGGCCCTGTTCTGCAAGCCTAGAAATTGCGAATGCACGGCGAACCAGCGCGTGCGCAACACGCCCAGCATGCCCATGGCCTGGATGGTCTCGGCATTGTGCAAATGGCTGGTGGCCAACTGGGTCGATTGCTGGGAGTAACCGCTGGCTTCGCCCAATGGTTTTTTGGTCAGGTATTCATTCAGGCACGCCAGGCCGATCAACAGCGCCGCACCGGCGGTGGCCAACACGCCGAGCCAGACGTTGAACAGGAAAATCACAAACAGGTAGAGGGGGAACCACGGCGCATCAAAAAACGCGAACAGCGCCGGCCCGGTGATGAATTGGCGGATGTGGGTCAAATCCCCCAGTGGTTGCCCGGCATGCCCCTGGCCGCGCTGCAGATTGCGTTCAAACGCGGCCTGGTACACGCGCAAGTTGAAACGCCGCTCTAACTGGCTGCCGATGCGGATCACGATAAAACTGCGGATGACTTCCAGCGTGCCGATAAACGCAAAGAACCCCACGACCATCAGCGTCAACATCACCAGGGTGGTTTCATTCTGCGAGGACAGTACGCGGTCATACACTTGCAGCATGTAAATCGACGGCACCAGCATCAACAGGTTAATCAATGCAGTGAAACAGCCAATGCTGATCAAAATGCTCTTGTATTCACCCAGCGCCTTGAATAAAGGCGCAACGGCACGGGACTTCGCCATAGTGTTTGGTCTTCTCTGAGCGAATGACGGGCAATAGTTGCCCCCCCCCCCCCCTGAGTCCGAGGCGGTCAACTATTAAAATCGGGTTATAGCGTTATAACGAACAACTAAGGTGCTCGCTGTAATACAACTTCGTCGCCTGAGGGTGTGCACCCTTTATATTCGCCTTCGTTCTGGAGATTCAAATGCGTAATACCGCTGCCTTCGGCATTCATCAGCCAGATGCCATCGGGGGTCGGCGTCCAGCTCAGGGGTTTGTACCCCAGCCATTGTTCGGCGCAAGCCACATCACCGGCCAGGGCATTCGCCTGTTCCAGCAAGTCCAGCGCACAGACCTTATCCTGCTTTAGCAACTGCCAATGACCGGCCAGTTGTGCGGTGGTGGGTAAAACAAGACTGCTCGCCATGACGTGGGCTCCTGCCGACACGAACATCACCTGCATAACGCAGGCGATCAGTTGAAAAAAACGCTTCAATTGCAAGCTCCTTCCTGGAAGGCGCGGCGCCGGAACGCCGCGCCCGCGCATCACGCCACGATGTCGCCAACCGCCGCCTGGCCTACGGTGGTGACGAGGAAGTCCGCCACGCCGTGCCCGGAGAAGTCGACGGCCAAGGTGCCCAGGTTGGTGCCTGCCGCGTAGGTCAGAACCGCATCGCCGGCATGCCCGGTGAAGGCATTGACGAAGGTCAGGCCCGCGCCTTTGGTGATGCCGCTGAGGTCGATCTTGTCGGAACCGGAGGTAAAGTCAAAGATCTTGTCCGCCGCACCCGGCCGGGAGTCGGAGCTGGCGCCGAACACAAACGTGTCATTGCCCGCGCCGCCCCACAGTTGGTCCGCCCCGCCACCGCCGTAGATGAGGTCGTTGCCGGCGCCGCCCTTGATCACGTTGGCCGCATTGTTGCCGATGATCAGGTCGTTGCCCGCACCACCGAAAGCGTTTTCGATGGTCACGCCTTTGGCGATGGACACGTTGCCCACCAAGCCGCCAACGTCGGAGAACGAAGCCTCATTGAGGTTGATCTTCTGGTTTTGGGTAAAACCAGAGAAGTCCAGGGTGTCATTGCCACCGCCGTCCCACACCGAGAACACCAGCTTGTCGGCATTGGAGGTGGCGCTGAGGAAGTCCCGCCCGGTGTTGGAGTTGAAGCCGTAGGTGGTGTCGCCGGCGCGGGTGCTGTAGTTGGCGCCGTAGAGTTTCTGGATCGCCGCGATGTCGTCGATCAGCGGGCCGGACGCGTAAGCCTCGACCCCGCCTTTGCTGAAGTTCTGGTTAGTGTTGCTCTCACTCCAGTAGCTCATCAGGCTGTAGCCACGCGTGTCCTGTCCATAGGTCGCGTCGTTGTAAGTCGGGTTGCCATTCCCGGCGTTGTAGTCGCCAGGGTGGGCCAGGCCCAGGGTGTGGCCGATTTCGTGGGTGAGGGTCTGCCGGCCGTAGTTGTTCAGGTCCGGGGTCTTGTTTGGCGTGTAGCTGTTGTTGGTCAGATACCACGACGTGCCGTCGTAGCCTGCACCGGTGCCGGGCAGGTAGGCGAAGGCTGCCGCGCCATCCTGGCCGCCGCTGTAGTTGCCGAAGGTCATGTGGCCGTCACCGCCGGTGGCTTTCTCGGTGAAGGTGACGTTGGCCACGTCTGCCCAGGATTGCATGGCCAGTACGGCCTGTGCTTTTTGCTGTGCGTTGAACTGGCTGAAACCCGAAATGCCATGTTTGTTCATGGTGCTCGAGGAAGCCGAGGTCAAAAAGGTGTAGGTCAGGTCGATCTTGCCGTTGCCGTCAACGTCCCGGTACGCGGCGCCGTCGCGCAGCAGCTGGGTGGCCGCCTGGTCAACGGTATAGGAGGGTTTGCCATTGATCGTGAGGTTGCCGCCACGGTCATACAGATGGCTGAAGCTATCGACTTGCGAGTAAGCGGTGCTGGCTTGCGCCGCCGACACGATAGCCTTGTCTTTTACTTTTGACATAAACGTACTTCCTTGTTTGCAAGTGCATCAGTCTTTGTTCGATAGGAGCCCCGCGGGCGAGATCGTCCTATCACTCGCCTCTTTTGAAGGCGTAAGAAAACTGACACAACTTGAAATCTTTCGTCTACCTCTATTTCCCGGCGAAAAACAGGCGCGCAAACAACTTGAAAATTTGCGAGGCCGTATCTATTGGGCGCACTTGGTTTTGTCCGACAAAAGACAGTGCCACTTATTTAAATATTAAATAGCGGTAAAGCCGCTTAAGTTGCGACAGGCACTTGATAAGTGGATCCAATATATTGGCAGGGTGTCATTGGCAATATTAAACAGCCACTAACTAATTACTTATGACTGCCCCCTATTACCGGGACAAAAGCCCGCTAACCCAATTATGGGTGCGGGCTTGTGTGGTAGATGGGCTCATGTGGTAAGCCGGCTTGTGTGGCGAGCGGGCTTATGTGGCGAGCGGGCTTGCCCGCGTTGGGCTGCGCAGCAGCCCCAAGACCTGCCGCCACGTATGACCAAATACACTGCATTGCCTAGGGATGGGGCCGCTTCGCGCCCCAACGCGGGCAAGCCCGCTCGCCACACAAGCCCTATTCCACATGAGCCCTATTCCCACACAAGCGCTATTCCCACATTTGCCAGCGTCCCTCATGCGCCCGCCCCACCGCACACAGCCCTTGCGCTAACTCAGCGACCGGTGCGAATGGTGTTCCATACGCGGGTGCGGATCCGGTCGATATTCAGCGGCATCGCTTCCAACGCAAACAGCTTGCCCATCATTTCCGGGCTCGGGTAAACCTTGGTGTCGGCCTTGATCGCCGGGTCCACCAGGCTGTCGGCCGCCTGGTTGCCGTTGGCGTAGTGCACGTAGTTGGTGATGCTGGCCATCACTTCCGGGCGCAACAGGTAGTTCATGAACGCATAGCCGGCTTTTTCGTCGGGCGCATCGGCGGGCATGGCGACCATGTCAAACCAGATCGCGGCGCCTTCCTTGGGAATGTTGTAGCCGATATTCACGCCGTTCTTGGCTTCCTTGGCACGGCTTTCGGCCTGCAGGATGTCGCCCGAGAAGCCGACGGCCACGCAGATATCGCCATTGGCCAGGTCGGCGGTGTATTTCGAGGAATGGAAGTACGCCACGTAAGGCCGCACTTTCATCAGCAGGTCTTCAGCCTTTTTGTAGTCCTCGGCTTTCTTGCTGTGGTGTGGCAAGCCCAGGTAGTTCAGCGCGGCAGGCAGCAGTTCCGGGCCGTTATCGAGGATCGCCACCCCGCACTTCTGCAATTTGGCCATGTTTTCGGGCTTGAAGATCAGGTCCCAGGAATCCACCGGCGCGTTATCGCCCAACACGGCCTTGACCTTGTCGATGTTATAGCCGATGCCGGTGCTGCCCCACAGGTAAGGGAAACCATGGGCATTGCCCGGGTCGTTGTTTTCCAGGGCCTTGAGCAGCACGGGGTTGAGGTTTTTCCAGTTGGGCAACTGGCTCTTGTCGAGTTTTTTCAGGGCGCCACCCTGGATCTGCCGCGCCATGAAATGGTTGGACGGGAACACCACGTCATACCCCGATTTACCGGTCATCAGCTTGCCGTCGAGGGTTTCGTTGCTGTCGTAGACGTCGTAGGTAAAACCGATACCGGTTTCTTTCTGGAAGTTCTTGGTGGTGTCCGGCGCGATGTAGTCCGACCAGTTGTAGATTTTCACCGTCTCGGCGGCCTGGCTGATAGAGGCCACCAACATCAAGGGCAACAGGGCAATGGCTTTCATGGTTCGATTTCCTGGCGGTTTTAGGGCTGTTTTTATGGCAGGCGATCAAGGATCAAAGCGTTACAGAATCAATACGTAGGTCTTGCGCACGGTTTCCTGGATATCCCAGATCCCGGTGCTGTTGGCCGGCAACATCAGTGCATCGCCGGCTTCTATGTGAACCACTTCACCGCTGTCGGGGGTGAAGGTGCAGCGGCCCTGGATAAAGTGGCAAAACTCCTGGGATTTGATCTGCCGACGCCAGCGGCCCGGGGTGCATTCCCAGATGCCGGTTTCGACGCCGTCGTTGCGCTCCACGCTCAAGGTCGAGGCCACGGCGATCGGCTCGCCCAAAGGCACGGCGACCGGCGCGGAGTCCGGCAGAGGGGCATTCAGGGTGTCTTTGAATTGAGTGATGCTCATGGGGTTTCCCGTGTGAGTGAAACGACTTAGTGCATGAAACCTTCCATGAACCCGGCCACGCCGGTCGCCAGCTTGCGGCGCCACGGCGCGCTGTTGGGGTTGGCCAACACCTGGTCTTCATGGACAAAACTGCGAATGATCGCGTTGTACCCCAGCCAGCGGCAGGGTTCGGGCTCCCAGGCTCTGAGCGCATCCAGGCCACGCTCGCGGAGCACCCAGGGTTGCTCAACCAACGGAGTGTCGCGGCCCAGAATCAGGTCGGCCAGGGTTCGCCCCCCCAGGTTCGTGGCGCCGACGCCCTCCCCGCCGTAGCCGCCGGACAGTGCGATCCCGGTGCGGTGGTCACACAGCATGTGCGGTCGGAAATTTCTCGACATGCCCAGGTTGCCGCCCCAGGAATGGGTAATCCGTACGTTTTTAAGCTGTGGGAAGAGTTCACCAAACAGATAGCGACGCAGCTCCACCTCGCTGTCGGTCAAATCGAAGTTGTGCCGCAGCTTGCCGGCAAACTGATAGCCGCCACGGGCACCGAACACCAGCCGGTTATCTGCCGAGCGCTGCCCATAGGTGACTTGGCGGCTGCTTTCGCCAAACGCCTGGCCCTGGCTCAAGCCAATTTCATCCCAGGTGCTGGCAGGCAACGGTTCGGTGGCGACAATCAGGCTTTGCACCGGCAATTGATAGCGCCCCAGCGGCGGCAATGTATTGGCATACCCCTCGACCGCCGGCACTACCCAAGCTGCCCGCACGCTGGCCTGGGCGGTGCGCAGGCTGCCGGACTGCCAGTGGGTGACTGGGCTGTTCTCATAAATGCTCACGCCCATGCTCTCCACCACCCGCGCCAGGCCGCGCACCAATTTGGCGGGGTTGATGGTCGCAACATGCGGGGCGTAGATGCCGCCATACGGCTTGGCGATGCGAATGTGCTCGGCCAACTGCTGCGGGCCGAGCCAGCGGTAGTCGGCTTCAGTCAGGCCCTGGGCATAGAGTGTGTCCAGGTAGCGACGCAGGCTGGCTTCCTGCTCCGGGTAACGCGCGGCGCAGTACAGGGCGCCGCCTTTGCGGTAATCGCAGTCGATGCCTTCACGGGCCAACACTTGGGCCACTTCGTCGGGTATGGCGTGCAACAGGTCAAACGAGGCGCGGCGTTGTTCGGGGGCCAGGCCGGCGAGTAAACGGTCTTCGCCCAGCAAGTTGCCCATCAGCCAGCCGCCGTTACGGCCCGAGGCGCCAAAGCCGGCAGTTTGCGCTTCGATAATCGCGATTTTCAGCTCAGGCGCCTGGCGTTTCAGGTAATAGGCGGTCCACAGGCCGGTGTAGCCGGCGCCGATAATGGCCACGTTGACGTCCAGGTCATGCGCAAGGGCCGGCCGCGCCTGCAGCGGGTCGTCCAACTGGTCCATCCATAAACTGATATTGCGCCATGCCGGCATGCCAGGTTCCCCTACCTCGTTTCGATAGGGTCGATCCTAGAGTGCGGCGTTATGGGCTGTCTTGCGCGCGTGCACGCAGGGAAATTTGTTTGACGTAAGCCTTGGGCGACTGGCCGGTGTGCTGGCGGAACGCACTGTAGAACGCCGACAGCGAGTTGAAACCGGCGGCGAAGGCCAGGTCATCGACCTTGATCGGCGGCACGGCGTGGTCCATGGCCGCCAGCAAATGCTGGAGCCGCGCCTGGTTGACGTAGCGGTAGAAGCTTTGCCCCAGCACCTGGTTCAGCAGGTAGGAAATCTGATTGCGGCTGTAGCCACATTCCCGCGAGACCCGCTGCAGGTCCAGCTCCGGGTCCAGATAAGGTTGCTTGAGTTCGAAGTATTGCTGCAGATCATTGGCCATATGCCCCAATTGCTGGGGCGAAAGGCCCAGGCGGCTGACCGTGGGACGCAGTGCCTGGGCGGGTTGTTCGTGCACCAGCGAGGCGTACTCATTGACCCGCCAGATCAGCCCGTCGCGCACGGTGATGGCTTCGCTGGTGCGAAACGACACCAGGCCCTGGCTGCCGCGCAAGGTGATGCGGTACTGGATAAACGCCGTGTCGCCATCGGCGCGGATGCGGTCGGTGTGTTCAATCGCCTCATCAGCCTCACGCGGCATGCTGGCTTGCAGGTACTCACGCAACTCGGCATAACCGATGACACGGTTCTGGAAAAAATCGTGGTATTGGATGTCCGGGTGGTAGTAGGACATCACCCCCTCAAGGTCTCGATGGCGCCAGCACAGATGATGGCGCAACACCAGCTCGCCCGTGGTGTGGGAGTGCTGGTGATCGTCGTCCGGGGCGATGTCGGGCATGGAAGGCTCTGCGGCGAGTAAACCCCGGAGATTGCCGAATTTTACCGGCGCGTTCAATGGCTGATTGGCGCTTCTGACTAATGGCCTTTTGCCTGATTTTGCGCGAGGCATGACCCACATCAACTGAATGCAAAACAACCGCCGAACGGGGCGAAAAAAGTCCACTTGGACGGTTGAACGAATGCTATTTTGAAACTTCGACGCCACGACCAGTGAAGGTTATGGCTCCCTGCCGCGAGCTAAAGGAAGCGCTCAATGAACAAGGTGGGCAAGATGAACAAAGTGACATTCCCCAACGCCTGCCAGCTGATGCGCTGGCATTTTCATCCGCTGGGTTTCGAGGCAAGCATGGACGCGCCCGGCAGCATGATCGCCCGCCTGTTTGACCGGGCCAGCGGCGAGACGGTGATTGCGATTGCCGGCATCCCCTGCGCAACGGTGATGAACGCCGCTGATGTGGAGCGCATTATCGAAGCGGTGGAGGATGAGCTGGAATCCTTTGTTCCGCCGTTGTCGTTGCGGGCCTGATTTACCGTTTTTTCAGGCACTCACTCTCTAATGTGGGAGTGCGCTTGCCCGCGAAGACGGCATATCAGTCGACATCTAGGGTGGCTGAACCACCGCCTTCGCGTTCAAGCCCGCTCCCATATTGATAATCGACGGTCTTCAGGCGCGCCGATCGTCAAAAAACGCTTTTTTCCCATCGACCCGCTCCGACGCCTTCGGCACATTCACCGCCGGGCCTTCCGGTTTTTCCACATACCAATAGCAGTGGCTCACCGCTCGGGTAATGCCTACATATGCCAGGCGCAGCACTTCGTCTTTTTGCGCCGTGTCATATGGCTCGCTGTCGCCATCCTTGCCCAGGCCGGCCATACGATAGACCTGGTTCTTGTAGGGCGAGCTGGTCACGTGCTGGCAATCCCCAAGCAGAAACACCGCGTCTGCCTGCAGGCCCTTGGCACTGTGATAGGTCAGTTGCTTCAACCTGCGCGATTGAGGTGGCAAGCTAGAATCCACATTAACTACAGACTGAATATGTTCTTGAATCAGTAACTTATCGCTACTTTTTCGATAAAGCATCAAGATCGACTCACCCTTCTGATAATGCTCAAGCAGTTGCCGACCGAGCGCGACATCGTCCCGCTCCAGCACCACAACCGGCACTAACGCCTTGGCGCTACCCGCGGCCTTGGCTTTTTTGCCGGGAATTGCCGGCGCCGCACGCACGATATGTTCAGCGGCATCAATGATGTGCTGATGGCTGCGATAATTCTCTGCCAGCATCACGCGAGTGGTGCTCGGTGATGGAAATTGCTGGTTGAAGTCCATGAAGAACTTCGGCGAACTGCCGCGCCAGCCATAGATCGACTGCCAGTCATCCCCCACACACAACAACGAAGAACGCTGCGCGCCACGCCCCACGTGCATCGCCGGGCCACGGCTGCGGATTTCGCGCAAGCTGGCGCGAATCCACGAAACGATCTGGGGCGAAACGTCCTGAAATTCGTCGATCATCAAATGCGACATCGGCCGCAGCAGCGGATCACTCAGCAGCTTGAGGTTTTCCGGGGTGTTCTCACCGAACAGCGAAAACATCCGGTTGTAGGTCATGATCGGCGGCGATTGATCGAGCAGATGATCTTCCAGGGCCTTCCAGAAAATACTCAGCGCCTCAAAAAACAACCGGTCGGGGTCGTCCTTGGGGAAGCTCATCTGGCCAACGGCGGTCGGCACGTCCAGCCCGAGGTTCTCGATAAACCCGGCCGCCATCACAAAACTGTCCAGCAGCGGCGCCGAGGCCAGTTCGCCTTTGACCTTGTATTCAAACCCGGGGCCGGCGCTGGCATCACCGGCCAAACTGCTTAAAAGACGCTTTGATGAGTCGTAACTATCGAGCCATATCAAAGGCTTACGGCAGAAAGCTTGAAACAGTGTGCGCTTGACCGCCCACTCCGCACGTACCGACAATTTCGAGTTCGGCCGACTGATCTGTGGATTTTCCCGCGCGTCGAAGCCCAGCACCACCCAGGCGTCCAGCTCCGGGATGTAGCCGTGACAATGAAACTGTGCGCCATTGATTTCGAACGTCTGGCGGCTCGGCTCAATGCCTTTGATGGGCCAGGCGCCGGCGCGAAACCACAGGTCTTCGAGCACATCGCAGAGTTCTTCATCGCGCTTGGCGGCCAGTTCGGTCACCGCCACGCGCTTCTGTACGTCCGGGTGATCACGCTCCAGCTCCCTGAGTTGCAGGCCCTGGCGTGCCAGCGGCGCAATCAGCTCGCGGAACCGCGTATGGCGGCCGTGCAGCCGGTGATAGCAGGCGTTCATCTGTTGGCGCTGGGCGTCGCTGATGCGCAGGTCGAAGGGGTTGCTGTCCGCCTCCTCGGAACCGGCGCTGAGGTTCTCGAAAGCCTGCAGTCGCTCAAACCCCGGCAAGCTGCGCACCATCGGCAAGATGCGCGAGTGAAAGGTCCGCACCACAGCCTGAGCCTCTTTGAGACCAACGGGTTGGCCCCACAAACCGAGGATTTGCATGAGCTTGCTGACGAAGTCTTTGCGTGACTCGCGGGTAAAGGTCACCACGGTCATCGAACTCAGCTCGAAGCCCAGGTAATGGGTGAGCAGCAAAATGCGCAGTACCAGCGAGGTGGATTTACCGGCGCCGGCACCGGCAATCACCGACGTTGAAGGCGTGTCACTGAAGATCATCTTCCATTGCGCGGCACTGGGCTGGGCATGGGCCGGTAGCAAGCGGGCCACATCAGCCTTGATACGCTTCTTGATATCGGCCGTCAGCGGCAGGCGCCAATCATCGAACAGGTGGTCGTCCACGCCTGGCGCCCGGTGCTCATCCGGGCGAAAGTCACGAATCAGCAGGACTTGCCGGCCTTCTTCAATGCCGTCTGCCTTGCCCTCGCGATAGCCATACTCCACGCCCGCTTCGTGGCCGCTACGGAAACCGTCAGCCTGCCCATGCAGCCAGGAAAAACGATGCTGGGCGCGCAAGCGCGTCAGGCCATGGCCGAACAGGCGAGCGGCCAGGCGCTTGAACAAAGGCATTTCGGCAATAGGTCGCAGTTCTGGGGGCAAATCAGGCTTGTGTTGCGGCACGCGGACTCCTGCGATGAGCTTGGTTTTGACAAGAGCACCATGGTCGCCGGAATCGACGTTCAGTTCCAGCCAATTGCTTTGCTGTCATGCAGTTAGGCGATGAAGTGAAAGTCAAAACGCCAGCAATCCATCTAACATTTCGATGGGAATCAGGCATTTTTTACGCTTTTTATAGATCATGGCCTGTTGGATCATAGGCGCCATCAACAGGAGACGATCATGCTTGAACTTCGACCTTTCAACTCCCTAGGCGGCGCCCATCACGGCTGGCTTGACGCCCATCACCATTTTTCATTTGCCGAATACCACGACCCCAAGCGCATGCACTGGGGCAACTTGCGGGTCTGGAACGACGACATCATCGCCCCCGGCACCGGTTTCCCGCAGCACTCGCACCGCGACATGGAGATCATCACTTATGTGCGTGAAGGCGCCATCAGCCATGCCGACAACCTGGGCAACAAGGGTCGTACCGAGGCAGGCGATGTGCAGGTGATGAGTGCCGGCACCGGGATCGCTCACAGCGAATACAACCTGGAGGCCGCGCCGACCAAGATTTTCCAGATCTGGATTATCCCGAATGAGGCTGGCCTGCCGCCGTCCTGGGGGGCCAAGCCGTTCCCCAAAGGCGATCGCGAAGGGTTTGTAACCCTGGCCAGCGGCAAAGCCGGTGACAGCGAAAGCCTGCGCATTCGTGCGGACGCACGCCTGGTGGCGGCCAACCTTAAAGCCGGGGAAAGTGCTGAATACTACCTGGACCCTGGCCGTCGGGCGTATCTGGTGCCGGCGACCGGAACGATTGAAGTCAATGGCTTGCGTGCACACGCTCGAGACGGTGTCGCGGTGGAGGCGGAGCAGGTATTGCGCGTCACCGCGATTGAAGACAGCGAGATCGTGCTGGTCGACCTGGCCTGAGCTCAAGCCTGACCAAAAACAACTGTGGGAGGGAGTAAGCCCCCTCCCACATTTTTTACATTGGGGTCAGTTGGCGCTGATAGCGCCATCAACCAACACCTGCGCCTCTTCCACCAACTGCTTGAGGTGATCCTCGCCAATAAAGCTCTCGGCGTAGATCTTGTAAATGTCCTCGGTGCCCGAAGGTCGTGCGGCGAACCAGCCGTTTTCGGTAATGACTTTCAAACCGCCAATCGCCTGATTATTGCCTGGCGCATGGCTGAGGATCTGCTGAATGCTTTCCCCGGCCAACTGCGTGGAGGTCACCTGGTCCGGCGACAGTTTGCCCAGCAAGGCTTTTTGCGCCGGGGTGGCCTTGGCGTCGACCCGGATGGCGAATGGCTCGCCCAAGGCGTCGGTCAGCCCACGGTAGATCTGGCTTGGATCCTGGCCTTTGCGCGAGGTCATTTCTGCGGCCAGCAGTGCGGGGATCAGGCCGTCCTTGTCGGTGCTCCACACGCTACCGTCCTTGCGCAGGAACGACGCGCCGGCGCTCTCTTCACCGCCAAAGCCCAACGAGCCTTCGAACAGGCCATCGGCAAACCACTTGAAGCCCACCGGCACCTCGTACAGACGACGGCCGATACGTGCGGCCACGCGGTCGATCAGGCCGCTGCTGACCACGGTCTTGCCCACGGCCGCATCGGCGCGCCAGTCGGGACGGTTCTGGAACAGGTAGTCGATGGACACCGCCAGGTAGTTGTTTGGCGCCAACAAGCCACCGGACGGGGTCACGATGCCGTGGCGGTCGTGGTCCGGATCGCAGGCGAACGCCACGTCAAACCGCTCCTTGAGGCCGATCAAGCCTTGCATGGCGTAGCTGGAGGACGGGTCCATGCGGATCTGCCCGTCCCAGTCGACGCTCATGAAGCGGAACGTGGCATCAACCTCGGTATTCACCACATCCAGGTTCAGACGGTAGTGCTCGGCAATCGCCGACCAGTAGCCCACCCCTGCTCCGCCCAGCGGATCCACGCCCAGGCGCAGGTCGGCGCTGCGGATGGCATCCATGTCGATCACGTTGACCAGATCGGCCACGTAACTGTTGAGGTAGTCATGGCGATGGGTAGTGTCGGCCTTGAGCGCCTGGGCGTGGGTGATGCGCTTGACCCCGGCCAGTTTATTGACCAGCAGCTCGTTGGCCTTGGCTTCGATCCACTTGGTGACGTGGGTATCGGCCGGGCCGCCATTGGGCGGGTTGTACTTGTAGCCACCGCTTTGCGGCGGGTTGTGCGACGGCGTAATCACGATGCCGTCAGCCAGGCCGCTGGTGCGACCACGGTTGTAGCAGATGATGGCGTGGGAAATAGCCGGGGTTGGTGTGTACTCATCACCTTCAGCCAGCATCACATGCACACCGTTGGCGGCCAGTACTTCCAGGGCGCTGGCACCGGCAGGCGTCGACAGCGCGTGGGTGTCCAGGCCGACAAACAGCGGGCCATCAATGCCCTGGGCTTGGCGATACAGGCAGATCGCCTGGCTGATGGCGAGCACGTGCCATTCGTTGAAACTCAGCTCGAACGAGCTGCCACGGTGCCCGGAGGTGCCGAAGGCCACGCGCTGGGTGGAGATTGCTGCATCAGGCTGGCCGGTGTAATAGGCCGTGACCAGTCGCGGGATATCCACCAGCAACTGGGCCGGCGCCGGTTTGCCCGCAAAAGGACTGATTGTCATGCATAAACCTCGGAAAGAAGGATTCGGAAAAAATGGCAGTTTACTGAGAGTTGGACTGCTGCGCGACGGTATCAATCCTACAGCATCAAGAGAAACTTCTGGCGATCAGCCAATCTGAGCCTGGCGCAGCGCCTCGCTTAATGCCATCAGGGCCGTATTCAGGTTGGGCTGCCCGTGAAAGGTATGGCTCATGCGCAGGTGCTGGTGATGGAGACCGCTGACGCTGAATAACTCACCGGGTGCCATCACCACGTGCTGGGCCAGCAGACGCTGGAACACCTGGCGCATGTCCACGGCCCGCGTGGAGCCCAGCCAGAATGTGGCCCCGGCAGTCGGCGGCCGAAAAGTGACTTGATCCCCCAGGTGCTGGCCCAGGCGATGGCTCACTTCCTCAGCCTGCTCACACAGTAGCTGACGCAGTGCACTTAGATGCTGGTCGATACGCCCGCTTTGATACAGGCGCGCAATGGCTCGCTGGCGAATTGATGACAGGCGGAACGAACGCAGCAGAAACTGGCGCTGCAATTCACCGCCCATGCGTCGCGCCAGCACATAACCGTAGGGCGCTTCCGAGCCGAGCACCTTCTCGAATGAGGAAAACACGATCAGCCGGTCCGGGTTCACCAGAGACCGCAGTGGCGCTTGCGGCGCCTGGAAGCTCAGTTCGCCAAAGGTGTCGTTCTCCAGCAGCCAGCAGCCATGGCGGTCCAGCAGCTGCGCCACTTCCAGGCGGTCTTCGGCAGGCAGCGCCACCCCCGAAGGCAGGCTGACGACCGATGACAACACCACCAGCTGCACCGACTCATTGCGCAACAGTTGATCAAAGGTCGCACGGTCCAGCCTCCCCTCCGGCGTCCAGGGCAACTCAATGATCTGCACCCCGGCATCCTGGAGCAGGCGCAGGATCAGCCAGTCGCAGGGTGACTCGACAATCACCGTGGTGCCCCTCAAGCCCAGCACTTCGATCAGGATATCCAGCACGCCACGCAGGTCGGCACCGATATACACGTCATCGGCATGCCAGCAGCGCGTGGGCGACGAGGTGTAGCGCGCCGCCAACACCGCACGCAACTCCCATACGCCACACGGCTGGGCCCACGGCTGCAAATGGCGCGGGTAATGGCGCACCAGATCGCGTTCCAGCCGTAACAGGGCTGCATCCAGGGACGCCAGCAGTGCGGGCTCATCGCCACTGAGCACGACCATGCCGGGCCGGCGGGCCGCTGCGTAGAGCCGATCGAGCAAATCGCCCCCTGCGGTGTTTGACGGGTTTGCCGACATGGGCAGCGCGTAATAGCCCGACTTGGCTACCGAATAGACCCTGCCCTCCTTCTCTAGTAACGAATAGGCGTACTGGATCGTCGAGATCGACACATTCAGGCGCCCGGACAATTGCCGCAGGGAGGGCAACTTGACCCGGGCATCGGTGCCGACTTCGTTGATCAGGCTGATCATGTAGCGATACACCGCCTGGTACGCGAAATCCGCCTGCCGCTCGCCGCGCAGCATCATCGGCCGGACAATTGAAGGGCGTGCGCAGTGCCGCGGGGCGTAGCACGGGTATTGCCCAGCGTGCCATTGGCGCCTGCCAGCGGCCGTTTGCGATACAAGTGTTGCAACAACGGCATGGGCAAACCGCTGGTATCGACGACCCACTGCTGCAGCATTTCGGCGGACAGTTTGCCCTGCAGCACCTTATGCAATTCGGGCAACGCCACCAGCATGCCCGGATGGCATTGGCGCAAATAACCTTCCAGCCGTTCGCCGTGATGGATAAACGGCGAGAACAGCAGGCACGTCAGTTGGGTTTCATCCAGGCCGAAGAACTGATTGGCGTAGGCGCTCGACGCCATACGCCCCTCAGCGGTGCTTGCCACGGCCAGCACCGACTCGGGCAAGTACAGACTGCGCATATACGGGAGCACCTGCTGGATAAAGCCTTCGACGCCCTCTACATAGTCCAGCTCTCGCAGGCATTGAGCCTGCAGCCCACGCAAATGGGCCATCAGCAAGGGAATCGAAAACGCCGGATGACTGAAATGAAAACCCAGCGGGTCGGGCGCATAGCCCATGAACTCGCCGAGTAAAGGCGATGCCGTCAGGTCTATGTCGCCCAGCAGGTCAGCAATGCCGATGTAAGCCAAGTGGCGATGGCCGGCCCTGGGGTTGTCATGCGCCACATAGTGTTCGCCGAACACATCGCGGTAATACCCGGTGCTCCACTCTTCCATGCGTGCGAACAAGCCATTGAGCGAAAGCGGCCAGGTTTTCGGGATCGGCACGCCGGCACCCTGGGCAGTTTTTTTGAGCCAGGCCAGCAAATGGCTTTGCTTGCGCGGGGAGTCGCCGCTGACCAGCGCATGAACACCGCCGTGCCAGGTGCTGACACGCTGGTAGAAATCCCCCAGGGCCAGGTAGGTGTCACTGCACAGCGTTGCACGGCAGTCCCCGGAAGTCAGATGCCCGACCATCAGCCTGTTGCGCTGGCTGATTTCTCGCCCGACGGCCGAGACCGGGCGCAGGTGATTGAAGGGCAGTACTTCCTGGTTTTCCACCATCAACAACTCCACCCGGGGGTCGTCGTGGAGAAACAAGCGGCTGTAACCACGGTTGATGGTCTCGAGCTGCCCCTCGGTCATCCCGGAGTGCCGCAAGGTGGCGACCCGCAGTTGAAAGGTTCGCGGGGCTCGACCGGCAATCGACAATTGCGCAGCGCGCAGCAACGCCAGGGTATAACTGCTGACTTCCCCGCCACCATGGGCTACCAGCACCTTGTAGTCCCCCACCAGCCCCATACCGCCCGCCGCGACGGCGATGCGTTGTATCAACAGTTGAAGTGCCGTGCGCTCTGCACGGTTAAAGTGTCCAACCAAACGTTGCAGAACTTGCTGGTAAACATAATTCATAGCCTGTTCGTGAATAGTGCTCATCGTTCTACTACCTGAGTTGAAATATCAGTTTCGAGCAACTGCTAACAGTAATTGCCCGACTTATTACGTGTGTAGGAAGTTCGTGCGCCGTTACATGCGCCGATGACTGGAGACTAGCACTGCGTAACAAAACGACACGGGGCCTACCGGACACGGCCTACGCCAAAAACACCCATATTTACTGGGCTGGAATGGGGCAAAGCGACGACCTTAGGACCGTTCCGACAAACTCCTACAGATCTTTAACCGAGAATTTAGAGAAGAGTCCGACAAATTAATCCAAGTAACTATCTCACATGCCCCACTTGCCCCACTTGCCGGCCGAGACCTTACGTGCGAGTGCCTGTTTCCCTGACACAACACAGCGGCGGTCGGATTAGTTCGAATAACGCGCGACAGTTCAATCATTGCTCAATCCTTGAGATGAAAGTGAAGGCGCAATTATCAGGGCTGGAATAATGATTAATAGATACAGAAGCTCGGCACAAACCAGTGCAGATGAGCGACAGACGATTGATGAGGGCCACGCACATGACGACGCCGCGCTGGAATTCAGGGCGGCGTCCGGGGGTAAAGGCAGGAATCAGGGGCTCAAGCGCCAGGGGCGACGCTTGTGGGGCACGAGGGTTCAGCCCTGTCAAATGGCGCATTTGCCCCATGCGCCAAAGGTGAGGAGTATCCGTTTGCGAATATTCCTACGTCTTAAACAGCTTCAACCTGCAATGCAACACGCTCGCGGCACGGGCATTCGTCCATGTAGCGGTGCGCTTCCACGAACTGACTGAACGCAAACACCGTGGTTTTCAGTGGTATTAACACGCGGTCGGCCGTCAACTGGTTGATATCGCGCAAGGCACGCTGCAAGGCCACCTGATCCTGGATGATGCCCAGCTCAGGCTTGCCGGTGAAGTTCCCGATGCAGTGCACAAAGAACTGAATGTTCTTCTGGAACGCCGCACACGCCGGGAATGGGGTCTGGTTACCCCCTTGCAGCCCATACAGCACCAGGCTGCCACGCGGCGCCAGCACATCACCGAGCAACGACATCTGCGGGCCACCCAAGCCATCGAACACCACGTCTACGCCGCGGCCGTCGGTGAACTTGTTGATTTGCATCAGCAGGTCCTGTTCTTCAGTGACAATCACCTTTTCCGCACCGAGGGACAGCAGGTATTCGCGCTCTGCGCTGTCCTTGGTGGCGGCAATCACCCGCACACCGAGGGCCTTGCCCAGTTGCACAAACGAAGGGCCCGCACAGTGGCTGGCGTCGGTCACCAGCGCAAACTGCCCGGGTTTGACCCGTGCCAGGTCCACATACGCAAAGTAGGCGATCAGCAACGGCGTGTAATGCACGCTGGCTTCGATGGGGCTCAAGACATCCGGATAACGGGTCAGGGCTGTACGGGGCAGGACGATCTGTTCGCCATACACCGGGTAATCATTGGGGCTCTCGGCCGGAAAACTGGCGACCTTGTCGCCCACTGCCAAGTCATCCACGCCGTCGCCCACGGCGACCACTACCCCAGCCATCTCATGACCAAGGCCGGACGGCAGGCGGGCATGGGAGGACGCCAGGTTCTGACGCCACAGAATGTCATACCAGCTGATGCCAATCGCCTCGACACGCACCTGCACTTCGCCCGGTGCGGGCTGCGCGGCTACATGCTCTTCGCACTTGAGCACCTCGGCCGGACCAAACTTGTGAAAACGGATCGTGCGGGACATCGCAAACCTCGTCAAAGTAACCTCTAATGCCATGAACTCTATCTGGGCTTTCCGGGTAAGACCACCGGTCGCCATTAATAGTCGACATGTCTGTCATTGATTCCGCAACTGAGGAATAGACCTCAAGTGTCGTAGGAAAACTCAATTAGCCGGTGCAGAGTACCAGCCTTTCCCCGTAAGATTCATGCCGGTCATTGTTTACATGTGGCCGCTCTCGTCAAGCTTGCAGACTCTTCCAGGACACAAGATGAACCGTAACGACCTGCGTCGTGTCGACCTTAACCTCTTGATCGTATTCGAAACCTTGATGCACGAGCGCAGTGTGACCCGCGCCGCCGAAAAATTGTTCCTTGGCCAGCCGGCCATCAGCGCCGCATTGTCGCGCTTGCGTGGGCTGTTTGACGATCCGTTGTTCGTGCGCACCGGGCGCAGCATGGAGCCATCGGCGCGTGCGGTTGAAATCTTCGCCCTGCTCTCCCCGGCCCTGGACTCGATTTCCACCGCCGTCAGCCGCGCCGCCGAGTTCGACCCGGCCACCAGCACCGCTGTGTTCCGTATCGGCCTGTCCGACGACGTCGAGTTCGCCCTGCTGCCGCAACTGCTCAAACGCCTGCGCGCCGAAGCCCCCGGCATCGTGCTGGTGGTGCGACGTGTTAACTACATCCTGATGCCTGGCCTGCTGGCGTCCGGCGAAATCTCCATCGGCGTGAGCTACACCGCCGACCTGCCGGCCAACGCCAAGCGCAAAGTCCTGCGCCGCAGCCTGCCAAAACTGCTGCGCGCCGACAGCGTGCCGGGCGCCCTGAGCCTGGACGACTTCTGCGCCCGCCCCCACGCGCTGGTGTCATTCGCCGGCGACTTGAGCGGTTTTATTGACGAAGAATTGGAAAAACTTGATCGCAAACGCCATGTAGTACTGGCTGTGCCACAGTTCAACGGGCTGGGTACGCTGCTGTCAGGCACCGATATTGTCGCCATCGTGCCGGACTACGCCGCCGAAGCACTGACCGCAGCCGGTGGTTTGCGCGCAGAAGAGCCACCGTTGCCGGTGCGCAGTTTCGAACTGCACATGGCGTGGCGGGGTTCGCAGGACAATGATCCGGGTGAGCGCTGGTTGCGGTCACGGATTCAGATGTTTTTTGGGGACCCCGATAGCCTGTAATGGAATTCCATTAAATTCCATAAAACCGTTTTATAACAATAACTTATTGGTTATTTCAGTCCGCTGCCGTCTGTCTAAATCCAATGGATTCCACGACTCATGGGGGCATTATTGGGGGCAAATTTCGGTTCCTTAAAAAGGATGCCCCCACCGATGCCCCCAGATAATGCGGTTGTTTTCAAACGAAAACTCAGCGATGCCTTGATCCGCTCGCTGACCGAATGTGGCAAGCATGCTGACGGCGAAGTTCCTGGTCTCTACTTGGAGGTAAGGGCGTAGAGCAAGGTCGGCAAATCCCCTTCCAAGGTTTGACGATTGAAGTGTCGGCTGCATGGCAAGGAAAACCGTTTCTCCAACGGCGCTTACCCCGACATTGGTCTCAAGGAGGCCCGCGGCATTGCCCGCGACGCACGCCGCGATGTGGCTAGCCCAACCGCACCGCTCAGGGCCAAGACCGCCAAGATCGAGGCGCAACGCCTCAACGATGTTTCGTCAGCGTTTCGACCTGCCGCGACAATGCGTCTGTCATGATTTTCGCCCGTCGCCGACGCAGGCATCCGACGTGACCCACACCAAGGACCGGGAGATAATGCCTCGGCATTTGAGCTGATAAGCTCACTTGCACGCCCGTGCGCCTCAACGGCAGTCTTGAGACTGGAGTGCCCCTCAGCTTCAACGAAGTCGGCGAAAACATCATGCTGCGCGCAAAGGTGAGCGAACGCGTCGGCGGGTATGTAATAGATCAGGCTATCTTCCAAAGCACGGGCGGGAAAACTCACCTTGTTACTGCGCAACAAGCTGGCCTGACCGAAGATGTCGCCTTCGACAAGTCGGTTGTAGCGCTCGCCATTGGGACGGTAAATCTCCACCGCACCGCACCGCACCGCCACGCACATAGTGCAAGTCATGAATGATCGCGCCCACTTCAAGGATATCGCTGCCGGCCTTGAAATAACTCACTTCTACCCGCCAAGTGATGGCGTCTACCGATTCCTTTGGCAGCGTATCAAATGCAACAAAACGATAGAGCTGGTCGCTGATCTCCTGTAACTCGACTTGCATGAACCCCCGAAATGCTGAAAAAAATTAAAGTTGCGAACGCCCTGCGCGGCGGGATATCGGTGGCATTGGCGTTGTCGCTGCCCCCAGGCGCGGCTCGCGATATCGTGGTTTTCCTGACGAACCTGGTGGTCATTTTTTCTATCCTGATCCAAGGCATGTCGATCGGTAAATTGGTCAAGCAAGTCATTGCGTGTGCGGCAACCAAGGACGCTGGATGAACCCTCGGCCCGACAAAAGACTCCATTAAGGATAATCAACTTACCGCCTTCGTTTCCCTGAATCCTTGCGGTAGGTCCCGTCGTGTTATTTGCAGAAGGTATAAAAAATGCTCGCACGCTGGCGCTGGGTGCTACACCAATTGACCAAACGGCTTTGGTTCAGGGCGAGTCTGTTTTCCTTGCTGGGTATTGCCACCGCGTTACTCGCCGTAGTCTTCAAGGACTCTATTCCCGAATCGTTGCCCGCCCGCATCGGTGCCGACGCCGTCGATAAGATATTGGGCATCATTGCCTCAAGCATGCTCGCGGTGACGACCTTTTCGTTAAGCACCATGGTCACCGCCTACGGTGCGGCGAGCAGTGGCGTGACGCCCCGTGCCACCACACTGGTGATGGAAGACACCACGACACAAAATGCCCTGGCCACCTTTATAGGCTCATTCCTGTTCAGCCTGGTTGGGATCATTGCGCTGAGTACCGGCGCCTACGGTACACAAGGGAGGGTTTTGCTATTTGCGGTAACCATTGCCGTGGTCATTCTGATTGTCTACACGCTGCTGCGCTGGATCGATCATTTGTCCAAGCTTGGGCGGGTGGGAGAAACTATTGACCGTGTCGAGCAGGCAGCCATTGATGCCATTAACCATCGAGTCCAATGGCCGTATTTGGGGGCAGCCGCCTACCCTTGCGAGTCAGTGATCCCCTGTTCTGCGCTGATCATCACAAGCCTCCACACGGGGTACGTCCAGCACATTGACGTTCAGGCGTTAGGCGCGATCGCCAAAGCAGACGAGATACAGATATTTATGGACGTCTTGCCGGGAAGCTTTGTGCATGTCGGCATGCCGCTCGCAAGAATCGTCAGCTTGGGCAAGGAACGCAGGGAAGAACTGGCGTCGAGCAACGAAAAAATCATCGCTACCCTGGCTATCGGCGTGCGTCGAACGTTCGAACACGACCCCCGCTTCGGCTTGTCAGTGTTGTCGGAGATCGCCTCCCGCGCCTTGTCCCCGGCCGTCAATGACCCCGGCACCGCCATTGACGTCATTGGGCGCGGCGTCAGAAGCCTGACATGTTGGGGTAAACCTAAAGAACCCGCCGCGAAAATCGACGCTGACTGCCAGCAAGTTTACCTGCGCGGGTTGACCGTGGATGACCTGTTCGATGACTTCTTCGCACCGATTGCCAGAGATGGCGCGGGTCTAGTGGAAGTCGACCTGCGCATGATGAAGGCCCTTGTAAGCCTGGCACAGATAAACCCGGCGATGTTCAGGGGGGCCTGTACCCGGCACGCAGAACTGCTGCTCAAGCACGCGAACACTGCGCTTGTACTGGAAGAGGACCGGCACAAGCTCAGCGCAGCGGCGCGACCGCTGCTGCACTGACCCACTCTACGTGTTGGCTTTTTGCGCGGCGACGCCACTGCCGTCCGATTGCAGGAAGCCACGCGCCAACTGCTGATAGAGCTCGGGCCCCATCCTGGCACTGACTGCTTTGGCAATCAGTGCAACAGCCATCAGACTGATGACCATGCCATGGCTGTCGATCATCTCCATCACGATGATTGCAGAGGTGATCGGCGACTGCGTGACTGCTGCCAGAAACCCCACCATGCACAGTGCGATGATGGGCTGTGCCGCCAAGGCGAAGTATTCAGCGACATTGGCCCCGACAGCGGCGCCTACCGCCAAAGAGGGGGCAAAAATACCGCCCGGTATGCCGGAAAAATAAGTCACGACGGTCGCAAGAAAACGCGTAATCGGCGCGTGCCACGGCAAACCAACATCGGACACGATGATATGCGAGGTGATCCCGTAACCGCTGCCAAAGGACATCCCACCGCTGAGCCAACCGAGAATCGCCACGATCATGCCGCAGCCACCTGCAAACCAGACTGGATGCAGGCGGCGCCATTCCCAGACGACAAAACTGCGATACCGCTGTGGCCACAGGAGCATCCGACTGAACAATCCCCCCAAGACACCACAGCCAATACCAATCGCCAGTATCGGAAGAACGATATCGAGATTGGCCTCTTGTACGTCGAAGTGCCCGAAATAGTTGTAGTTGCCCTGCAAGGCAATCGCGACCATACCCGACAAGATGATCGTGCTGAGCAACACCCCGCTGGTGCGGGTTTCCAACTTGCGCCCCAGCTCCTCCACCGCAAAGGCCACACCGGCCAAGGGCGTGTTGAAGGCAGCAGCAATACCCGCTGCACCACCGGCCAGGATGAGATCTTCAGGGCGAATGATGCGTGCGTTGGGCAGGTAACGGTGAAAGAAATGCATGATTGAGGCGGCGACTTGCACCGAGGGCCCTTCACGCCCCGCTGAAAAACCACCGGTCAGGGCCAAAGTGCCGAGCCCTATCTTGGCGAGGGCCAGACGCAACGATACCAACTTATTCACGGGCTTGCCTTGGTGGGCCAACCGCGTAGCCGCGATCACCTGGGGAATACCGCTACCTTGAGCCCCTGTAAAAAAACGCGAGGTCATCCACACCACAAACATGCCGATCAGCGGCGTATAGATAAACGGCAGCCACGGCCGGGCGGCGGTCTGTTGGGCGAACTGCATCAGCGCCAGGTCAGCCAACCGGGCGAACATCACAACCAGCAACCCTGCGAGGGTAGCAGCGACCCAGAGTGTCACCCGAGTACGCCATCGGATAGAGGCAAAGCGACGACGTACCAGCAATATCGGTTTGATCACCCGAGCGGATTCCCGTTGTTGAGGTTCAATAACATGCAAAACAAGATTAACGGGTTAAACGGTCAGGTCCAACCGGCAGTGGCCAGATAATTATAGCCATTGACTCCCGGCTCAGTGGCCCCGTCACGTCGATTTTGCTTTGTGAGTAGCCAATTTATGTGGGCGCATACTTTCCTTCCTGAAGGCTGGTCTGAGCTCCAACTCGCCGGCGAAATCCTCAAACAGCCGATCACTGATCAAACGCTCACCCAATCGGTAAAACAGCTCGGTCAGCTTGCGCGCCTTGCAGTACTCATACTGCTTGACCAGATGAGCGTAAGCGTCTTCGTTCTGCTGCATGGTCGCGGGGATTTTATCGGCGGGCCCGATGCGCTTTAACGCACTGCAACGAACCGTCGCGTTGATTACGCGCTGACGGCCCTCGGCCACTCACTCAAACCTGCGCTAGCGAAGCTCGCCGGCTTCTTGATGAACATTGCCGCCCTCAATCGGCAAGACGCGTTGACAGAAAGTCTATCAACACCTTGAGGGCGTTCGGCATTCGCTGGCGTGACAGGTAAACGGCATGGATGCCTATGGGTTTGATGCGATGCTCAGCAAACAGTCGAACCAGACGCCCGTCCTTGATGGCCTGCGCGGCGGCGAAATGCGGCAGCATCGAAACGCCTGTTCCGCTCAATGCAGCGCGCACGATGATCGACGCTTCGTTAGTGCTGAAGCTGCCGGTGACAGGCACGCTGACGTTTTCACCGTCGACGATGAAATGCCAGAGGCTGCGTCCGTAATACGCGTAGGTCAGGCAATTGTGGACGGCCAGGTCTCGCACGTCCCCAGGCATGCCATGGCGCTTGAGATAGGCAGGGCTCGCGCAGATGAACGAGTCCACTTCGCCGAGCTGCTTCGCGATAACACTCGGATCGAGGTTGTCAGTCACCCGGATCGCCAGGTCAATCCCCTCTTGCGCAAGGTTGGTCATGCCATCCGCAATCTGCAAGTCGATGGTGACGGCCGGATATAGCTGAAGAAACTCCATCAGCAGGTCCGTCAGGCAGTATTCGGCAAAGATCGACGGCGCAGTGACCCTGAGCAATCCCTTGGGCGCACTCTCGGCTTGCGCCCCCAGCACCTTGACGTCTGCCGACAGCGCTACGAGTTCTTTGCAAATCGGTAGCAGTTGCTCGCCCGCTGCCGTGAGGCTGAGTTTGCGCGTGGTCCTGTGCAGCAAGCGGATGTCGGCCCATTCCTCCATCACGCCGATGTAGCGCGTGGCCATCGCCCTGGACATATCCAGGTGCGCGGCCGCCGCCGAAATGCTGCCCCTGGCCACCGTCTCAAGAAACACTTTTGCCGCTGTTAATCGGTCCATATGCGCGCTCTGTGCAACAAAGCGTCAACTATAGCCCGATATATCTTCGCCAGATAAACGAATACGGTAACGCCCCTGCGATACCGGCCAGCTTCGATTTTGAACAAAGTCCGGCGCGGCTGATTACGTTTATTCCTGAACCGGAGAAGTTCGAATGCCCGACGCCAATGGCAAGACCCTGCGCTTGCTCTTCCCGCAATGGCAAGGTGGCAACAACCCGTCCTATCAATTTGGGGCCCAACTGCTGTCGTGGCTGGCGCCTGAACACAGCGGCCCGGTCGAAGAGGTGCCCGTCAGCCTCCCGGACGGCTCAACACTTGTGCTGGAAGACGGCATCGTCGGCCGCAGCGCGTTGCTGCGCCAGCTGCACGATGCGCGTGTGCTGATCGACAAGCACCTACCGGATCGCCTCGTTGTTCTGGGCGGCGACTGCCTGGTGGATCTGGCGCCCTTTGCTTACCTCAACGAACGCTACGAGGGAGATTTGGCCATTCTCTGGGTTGATGCTCACCCGGATATTCTGACGCCCAAAGACTTTCAGCATGCCCACGCGATGGTGCTGGGAAACCTGCTGGGCGAAGGCGACGCTGACTTTCTCAAAGCGGTTAAGCGCCCGGTCAAACCCGCCAATGTGATGTATGCGGGCCTGCAACCAACGATGCACGTTGAAACAGCCATGATTGCCAGGCTGGGGCTGCAAAGCGCGAGCCCTGACGAACTGGCGCACTCCAGCGCACCTGTCTTGCAGTGGCTGAAATCGACAGGGGCCAAGCATCTGGCGATCCACTTCGACCTCGACGTGCTGGACCCGACGTTGTTTCGTTCATTGTTGTTCGCCAACCCTGACGTTCCGGCCAGCACGTGGGACGGTGTCGCTCAAGGAAAAATGACCATGGAACAGGTGATTCGCCTGCTCGGTGATGTGGCCAAAGTCGTCGATGTGGTTGGAATCGGCATTGCCGAACACCTGCCGTGGGACACCTTGGCACTCAAAAACATGCTGACCAGACTGCCGCTGATGGGCGAGCCGCAAGCAAAATAGAGGCACGCTTTATCGGCCTGAACATGTGCCCTGCCCCCGCACAAACCAACTGATTCTTTCGAGGCCCTAGCGAGTCTGGATCTAACTGCTGGGTTCAAACGGCGTGCCCTACATGAAGTAGTCGCGGGCTTATCCGGTCCGGGGCGCAAACCCCGGGCGCGGCACATCAGCGTTTGAGCTTCAGGTACGACTGGTGCAGGTCCGACGCCCAACCGTCGATCACGCTTTTTACGTCATCGGCTTTCATCACTTGAGAGTCGTTGGACAACGGCTTGCCCGTGCCTTTGCGCACGACCTGGGCGATCACCTTGCCACTGGCGCCATCGAGGAATTGGGCTTCGGTGCCCAGGGTGGTTTCCTGGTCACGAATCCCGGTGCCGGTGCTGACCGCTGCGGCCACCAAGGCGACAGGAATGTACTCATACGGCTTGAGGCTTTCGGTCTTGCTGCTGACCGCCGTGATCGCCGCCCGCACCACGATCACGCCAGGGCCGGGCGCGTTGGCCAGTGGCAGGGACTTTTCCAGTTCACGCTTGAGCGCCTGGTTGTAGTAGGTGTTGATGCCTTGCAAGGTGCTTTCGGGAATCTTGCTGGTGCCTTGCGGTTTGGGGTAGAACTGGGTGGGCTCGATGTACACCGCGCTATAGCGGCTCAGGTTCAGGTTGGGGTCCACCCAACGCATGACTTCTGCGCCTGAGGGTGACTTGGCTTCCTTCAGCTGGCTGTAGTCGGAGAGAAACCCGGAATACTCGTCCGGCTGTGTAACGTTGCTGGAACACCCCACCACCCCGATCAAGGCGATGCACACCGTGCCGATCATTAGTCCTGGTTTCATCGTCGAACTCCTTGTCTGTCATCGAAGGAACACTGAGCTCTAGGTATAGCCTCAGGTGGCGGCTTGCGCGCTATTTCACCGCCCGGATTTGACAGGCATGCCCCCTTGAGCGGGATACGTGGACGGCAGCAGTCACGTATCCCGACTGATCGCGTCTACGCCCTCGTGGCGCTCAACGGGCTGATAGCGACCGCGGCGCGACCTGCCTGAGCGGTCTCGGACGGATTGTCTTCGGGTTCACCATTCAGGGCTTTGTGCATCTTCACGCTGTCCAGCGCCCCGACCCATTTGGCGATGGCCATGGTGCCGACGCCATTGCCGATGGTATTGGTAATTGCGCGTGCTTCGGACATGAAGCGATCGACGCCCAACAGCAGCACCATACCGGCCACGGGAATGGTGCCGAGGGACGATAACGTCGCCGCCAGGATGATGAACCCCGAGCCCGTGACACCGGCCGAGCCTTTGGAGGTGAACATCAACACCGCCAGCACAATTAACTGATCCGTCAGGGTCAAGGGTGTGTTGGTGGCCTGCGCGATAAAGATCGCTGCGATGGTGTAGTAAATCGCCTGGCCGTCGGGGTTGAAGGTCAAACCCGAGGGGATGATCATGCCGGCTACAGGCTTGGACACACCGGCCTTTTCCATCTTGGAAATCATCTGCGGCAGCACCGACTCCGAAGAGCTGGTGCCGAGCACGGTGAACAGTTCTTCCTTGATGAACTTGAGGAACTTCCACAGGCTGAAACCGCTGTAGCGGCAAATCGGGCCCAGTACAAAAATCACGAACAGGGCACAGGTCAGGTACACACAGGCCATCAGTTTGCCGAGCGAGAACAACGAGCCGAAGCCGTACTTGCCGATGGTGAAGGCAATGGCGCCGAATGCACCGATAGGCGCCAGGCGCATGACCATATTGACGATGCGGAACATGCCCTGCATCAGGCTATCCAGCGTGTCGACGAAGACTTTCCCGCGTGGCCCCACATATGCCAGCGCGACGCCGAGCAGGATGGAAAACAGCAGGATCTGCAGCACATTGCCCTTGGCGAAAGCGTCAATGATGGTGTCGGGGATGATGTTCATGACGAAATCCATGAACGATGCGTGTTTGACCGCCGAGGTATAGGTGGCCAGGCTTGAAGTATCGAGCGTGGCGACGTCGATGTTCATGCCGACGCCGGGCTTGAACACATCAACCACCACCAGCCCGACCACCAGGGCCAGGGTGGACACCACTTCGAAGTAGATCAGCGCACGAAACCCGACGCGCCCAAGCTCTTTCATGTTCTCCATCTTGGCGATACCCGTGACCACCGTCAGGAAAATCACCGGTGCCAGGAGCATTTTGATCAGTTTGATGAACGCGTCACCCAGGGGCTTTAGCGCAGCACCGGTGTCAGGCACGAGCACCCCGACGATGGCGCCGAGAATCACCGCGATGAGCACTTGTACGTAGAGTTTGCCAAATATTCTTTTCATGACAGGGCCCTGATTTTTTATTGTTGTCAGGAAATGCCAAGGGGTCAGGCCGCTGGCCTGCCCCCTGGCGTTGTGCCGCAGTGGAAAATATCAGCGGTCGATCAGGGCGATCACGGCGTCGGTGATCTGCCGGGTGGTGGCGTTGCCGCCCAGATCCGGTGTGTGCAGGCCACTTTCAGTGACCGCTTCAATGGCCGACATCAATTGCTTGGCCGCGGCCGGCTCACCGAGGTGCTCGAGCATCATCGCTGCAGTCCAGAAGGTCGCAATCGGGTTAGCCACGCCCTTGCCGGTGATGTCGAAGGCCGAGCCGTGGATCGGCTCGAACATCGAAGGGAATTGACGCGACGGATTCAGGTTGGCGGTCGGCGCGATGCCCAGGCTGCCCGACAGTGCGGCGGCAAGATCAGACAGGATGTCGGCATGCAGATTGGTCGCGACGATCACGTCCAGCGTCGAGGGTTTGAGCACCATGCGCGTGGTCACGGCGTCGACCAGTTCCTTGTCGATCTTCACATCCGGGAAGTCCTTGGCGACTTCGTAGAAGATCTCGTCCCACAACACCATGCCGTGCCGCTGGGCATTGGACTTGGTGACCATGGTCAGGTGTTTGCGTGGACGGCTTTGCGCCAGTTCGAAGGCGAAGCGGTGGATACGCTCGACCCCGGCACGGGTGAACACCGACACTTCCGTGGCGACTTCTTCCGGCAGGCCCCGGTGCACGCGCCCGCCGTTGCCGGAGTACTCGCCTTCGGAGTTTTCACGCACCACCACCCAGTCAATCTGATCACCGTTGAGCAGCGGGCTTTTGACCCCAGGCAGCACGCGAGCCGGGCGTACGTTGGCGTACTGGTCGAAGCCTTGGCAGATCGGCAGGCGCAGGCCCCACAGCGAAATGTGATCCGGTACGTTGAGTGCACCGACAGCGCCGAAGAAAATCGCGTCGAAGGTTTTCAGTTCTTCCAGGCCACCTTCCGGGATGTAGTAACCGTTTTTCAGGTAGTTGTCCGAGTTCCAATCGAAGTGTTTGAAATCCAGCTGGAAACCGGACTTTTTCGACAAGGCTTGCAGCACCTCGACACCGGCGGCGATCACTTCAACACCGATACCGTCACCCGGAACTGCAGCAATTTTGTAGGCGCTCATCAATAAACTCCACTCTCATCACGTTCTTGTTGTGCCTGCTGAACGGGGTGTTCAAGCAGGGTGTGAACGGAGTATATGTAGTGAACAAATAAGCGTGAGTTACTCAAAATCACTACATAGATGAATGTGAGTTACGAATGAGCCAGACCCTGGATTTGTCTTTTTTCTACTTGTTGGCCAACAAAGGCAGCCTCGCCGCGACGGCGCGAGAACTGGGCGTGACACCGCCGGCGGTGAGCAAACGCCTGACCGCGCTGGAGGCACGCCTGGGCATACGCCTGGTCAACCGCACCACGCGCTCGATGAGCCTGACCTCGGAAGGTGAAGTGTATTTCTCGCATGCCGCGCGCATCCTGACCCAGATAGATGAGGTTGAGCAGCTGATCGGCAGCAGTCGGGCGACCCCCAAAGGGCTGATTCGGGTCAATGCCTCGCTGGGCTTCGGGCGTCGCTATATCGGCCCGGCGCTGGGCGCATTCTTCGCGCAGTACCCGGAGGTGGAAATACTGCTGGAAATCAGCGACCACCCACTCGACCTGACCACCCATGGGTTTGACCTGGGTATTCGTTTCGGTACGCTGCCGGACGCCGCCTTTCATGCGCGCAAGATCGCCTCCAATCGTCGCCTGTTATGCGCCTCGCCCTTGTATCTGGAAAAGCATGGCGTTCCCCAGCGGCTGGCGGATTTACAGCAACACAACTGCATCTTCCTGCGCCAGAACGAAACGCCCTATGGGGTGTGGAGTTTCACCAACGGCGGTCGCACCCAAAACATCAAAGTGCGTGGAGCCCTGGGCTGCAACGACGGCGAAGTGGCTCTGAACTGGGCGCTGGAAGGTTATGGCATACTCCTTCGCGCCGAATGGGACATCGCCCGTTACGTGCGCAGCGGCCGCTTGCGGTTGGTGCTGGAGGACCAGAGCCCTACCCGCGCAGATGTGTATGCGGTGTATCCACAGCAGTTGCACCTGTCAGCGCGTGTGCGCAGCCTGATTGATTTTCTGGTCGAGCGTTTCAAGCAGATTGATCATCTGGATGAAGCGCAAGCAGGTCTGCGCTAATCGCAGCCAACAGTGCAGGCAGTTGCGCCCGCAAGCTCTGCACCCAGGTGCGCACCTTGGCATCCAGAAACCGCCGCGACGGGTACACCGCAAAAATACTCCGTTCGCGCAGCGTGTAGGCCGGCAGTACCCGCACCAGCGAGCCGTCCTGCAAGGCCGGGTAGGCGCTGAAAAACGGCAGCAGGCTGATGCCCATGCCTTCCTGTGTCGCCTTGACCATGGCGTCGGCGACGTTGGTTCTAAACGTGTTGTCGGGTGCAATGGCAATGTCGCCCTCCTCGCTCTTGAACAGCCACTCATCTTCCTGAAAGTCGCTTAAGTGCAGGCGCCGGTGTTGCAGCAGCTGATGCGGATGCGTGGGCATGCCGTGTTTGGCCAGGTAGCGGGGGGCGGCGCAGGTCACACTGAATAACTGGCCGACCGTCTGGCTGACCAGCGCCGAGTCCGGCAATGCATGGGCGATGCAAATGACCACGTCGTGCCCTTCCTCGAGAGGGTCCGGGTTGTGCTGTGAAAGTGTCAGCTCGATGGACACCTCGGGGTAGCGCTCGCTGTAGCGGGCGATCAGCGGTGTGATCAGCACCCCCAGCCCGCTCATGCAGTGCACCCGCAGGCGTCCGCGTGGGTTCAGGTGTGCGCCGCTGGCTTCGGCGGTGGCGGCGTTGACGTCGTCGAGAATGCCGCGGCAGCGCAGTAGAAAACGCTCGCCTGATTCGGTAAGGCGCAGCCGCCGGGTGGTGCGCTGCAGCAAGCGCGTTTCGAGGTGCTGTTCCAGCTCGCAGACCCGCCGGGAAACTTGCGCGCCAGACAGCCTCAACTGCTCTGCCGCCGCCGCAAAACTACCGCTGTCGACGACCTGTGCAAACACCCGCATAGCGTTGAGTAGATCCATCAGCCCTGCACCTTGATTGCTACGTGATACGTACGAGTGATTTACCGGTTCGTGGCTTTAACCCCGCGTGGCAGCCACTACACTGGAGCCTACTGAACAGAGGGCCACCGCATGAACATCCGACTTCTCAGCCTTGTCCTGCTTTTTACCGCCAGCGGCGCTTTCGCCGCCGGCGGCAATGACCGCCCGACGCTGGATATCCAGCACGTCGTGTCCACCAGCCCAGTACCTGGCAGTTGTCAGGTGGAGCCGGCGACCCTGGTGTATCTCGATAGCCAGGGCGTCAGCCACACCGTCACCTACACGGTGATGGGCACCTGCCAGGGTGGGGTTTAAAGCAGTTTCCAGGTGTAGCTGAGGATCAGCCGGTTCTCATCTATGTCGCTGCGGTAGTTGGAGCGCGCCATCACATTGCGCAGGCGAATACCCAGGCCGCTCAACACCCCACTTTGCACCGCATAACCGATATCCAGGTCACGCTCGCGGTCCCTGCCCTCATAGCCGGCCCCGGTGGTCACGTTATCGCCGGTGATATAGCGCACCGTGGTGGTCAACCCTGGGATGCCCAACGCCGCAAAGTCGTAGTCGTAGCGCACCTGCCAGGAGCGCTCGTCGGTGTAGGCGAACTCGTAAGTGGGCACCTCGTTGCCCAGCGGCGTGATATTCGCGAATACCCGCGGGAAGGCGCTGGCGCCGTACATCGCCTGATAACCGACATAGAAGGTGTGGCTGCCGCGCTTGGCCGAGAGCAACGAGAAGAACGCCTGGTTGTCGAGGTTGCCGAGCAGTTTGGCGCCATCCTCCCGTGCATCGTAGTAGCCCAGGTTGGCGCCCAGCACCCAGCTCCCGAGCGGCTGGCTGTGCTTGAGGCCAACAAAACGCTGGGCGTAGATGTCCTTGAGCTGGCCATGCCAGAGGCTGACGCTGGTGCGATTGCTGTTGAAGGCATAATCGCCGCCGACGTAGTTGAACGCATCACTTTCGGCCCCGCGCTGCGGCACGTGGCCGAGCATGGCAATCATCTTCTCGTCACCGGCCTCGTTGCGCAGGCGGGTGCTGGTCAAGTGCCCGGCCTGCAACGTGAGGCCGGCGATCTCGCTGGAGCTGATATTCAGCCCCTGGTAACTCGGCGGCAGCAGGCGGATGTCGCTGAAGGCCAACACCGGCAGGTTGGGCTGCAACTCACCGACTTTAAGCTCGGTTTTGGACACCCGGGTCTTGAAGGTCAGGCCCAGGCGGCTGTAGTCATCGGCCGCACGGCCATCGTCCTTGACCGGCAGTAAACCGGTATTGGCCCGGTCCGGGCTGCTGTCGAGCTTGAGGCCCAGGGTGCCCAGCGCATCCAGGCCAAAGCCCACGGGGCCTTGGGTATAACCGGATTTGTAGGTCAGGATAAAACCCTGGCCCCACTCTTCGGCCCTGGATTGCTTATTGGCGCCGACGATATCCGAGAAGTCACGGCTGAAGTAATAGTTGCGGGCCTGCAAGGTGGCCGTGGAATCCTTGAAAAAACCGCCCTCGTCAGCCGTCGCCGCAAGGGGCACGCCCAACAGAGTGAGCCAGATACGTGGTGTGTTCATGTCGTTGCTCTTGGTTATTGTTATCGACGGTCTGGCAGGTCACAGCGCCTGGGCGGTCGGCAAAACCACGCGGGTGCGCCGTTCATTCAGGGCGAACACGCTCATGGCCAGCGCCGCAATAGCGCCGGGAATCGCAAAGGCCATGAAGTTCAGTTGCAGGGGCATTTCGATCGCCATCAGCGCGCCCCCCAACAGCGGGCCGACAATCGCGCCGTTGCGCCCGATGCCGGACGCCCAGCCCAGGCCGGTAGCGCGAATCGACAAGCCATACAGCTGCGCCGCCCCGGCATACAGCAGGATTTGCGTGCCGATGGTGGTAGCGCCCGCGATAAAGATCAGCAGGTACAACACCGGCATCGGGCTGTTGATGCCCAATAGACTGATCGAGACCACCCCGGCGATAAAAAAACAGATGGTCACGGTGGTCAGGTTCAGCCGGTCGCCCAAACGCCCGCCGACAATCGCCCCGGCCATGCCACCCAGGTTCAGCGCAATCAGGAATGACAGGCTCGAACCCAGGCTGTAACCGGCGCCGGCCATCAGTTTTGGCAGCCATGAACTCAAGGCGTAGACCATCAGCAAGCAGCAGAAAAACGCGGCCCAGATCATTGCCGTGCGCACGGCCAGGCCATGGCGGAACAGCTCCACCACTGAGGCGCCCTTGCCTTTGCTGTCGGTGACCAGCAGTTCGTCATCGGCCTGGATCGCGGTGTGCGGTGACAGGCGATTGAGCAGCGCACGTGCCTGCTCAAAGCGGCCCTGACGGATCAGAAAACCGATGGATTCAGGCAGCCAGTACACAATCAACGGCAACAGCAGCAGCGGGATCACCGCGACAAAAAACATCGACTGCCAGCCATAGGCCGGCAGCATGAAAATCCCCACACACGCGGCGAACATGCCGCCCAGCGAATAGCCGCTGAACATGAAGGCCATCAAGGTGCTGCGAAATTTCTTCGGTGCATATTCATTGATCAGCGCGGCCGCGTTGGGCATCAACCCGCCACAGCCAAGCCCGGCGAAAAACCGGCAGATGCCGAACTCGGTCGGGCTGCTGGCAAAGCCGTTGAGCACTGTGGCAATGCTGAACAGCGCGAAGCACACAACGATGCCCTTCTTGCGGCCAAAGCGGTCGGCCAGGGTGCCGAAGATCAGCGCGCCGAACATCATGCCGAACAGCGCATAACTGCCCAGGGCACCGGCCTGCAAGGGGGTTAGCCCCCACTCGCGCATGATCGACGGCAGTACCACGCCGTAGATAAACAAGTCATAACCGTCAAAAATCAACAGCAAGGCGCACAGACTTACGACCAGCCAGTGGAAACGGTTGAACGGCGCATTATCAATAATTGAATGAACATCATGGGTACGCATGGCAGTGCTCTCTTTATTGTTGTTGTGAGTCAGTGTCAGCAGGTAAAAAAGCCAGTCAGCCGAGGTCGCCACCGCCTACCGGCAAGGTCACGCCGGTGATATAGGAGGCTTCGTCAGAGGCCAGGAACAGAATCGCGCCAGCCTGTTCGTCGATGCTGCCGTAGCGCTTCATCGGGCTGCTGTCGAGGGTCTGGTCGACGATTTGCTGATACCAGACCCGCTCTTGTTCGCTCTGCGGCTGGCTGTTGCGCGGGATACGGCGTGGCGGTGCCTCGGTGCCGCCGGGCGCGGTAGCGTTGACGCGGATGCCGCTGCCGGCGGTTTCCAGGGCCAGGCACGCGGTCAGGGCATTCACCCCGCCTTTGGCCGCGCCATAGGGCACGCGGTTGACCCCACGGGTGGCCACCGAGGACACATTGACGATGGCGCCGCCGCCCTGCGCCAGCATGTAGGGCAACACGCAATGGCAGCACCACAGCGTCGGAAACAACGAGCGGCGCACTTCGGCTTCGATTTCCTCTTCGGCATAGTGCTCGAAGGGCTTGGCCCAAATAGTGCCGCCGACGTTGTTGACCAGAATATCAATGCGCCCGAAGCGCGCCTGGGCGGCAGCCATCAGCCGGGCGCACTCGGCGTGCTGTTCCAGGTCGGCGGTGAGGATCAGCACCCGCTCGTGCTGCAATTCATGCACAAGCTCCGAGCGATCGACCGCGACCAGCCAGGCGCCCTCCTCCAGCAAACGTTCGGCGACCCGCCGGCCGATGCCCTGCGCCGCGCCGGTGACCAGCGCGACCTTGTTGTGGAAACGTGGATGCATGCGCATGTCCTCAGGCCGCATCGCTGCTGGCGATGGCGTTAGGGGTGAACTTCTCGTAATGGAAACTGGCCGGGGTCACGCCTTGCTGCTTGAAGTGCTGGCGCACCGCATCGACCATCGGCGGCGGGCCGCACAAGTACACATCGACATCGCCGCCGTTGAGCGCCTGATCAGCCATGTGCTGGGTCACATAGCCCTGGCGCGGGTGCCCGGTGTGCGCGTCGGCCACGCAGGTCACCAGGCTGAAATCGGGCAAGCGCGCAGTGAAGGCTTGCAGCGCCTCGACCAACACCAGGTCCTGATCCCGCGTCACGCCGTAGATCAGCGTGATCGGGCGGCTTTCCCGACGCTGCGCGAGCACCTCGAGCATCGACAGAAACGGTGCCAGGCCGGTGCCGCCGGCCAGCAGCAACAGCGGCCGCGCAACTTCACGCAGGTAGAAACTGCCCAAAGGCCCGGTCATCGACACGCTCTCGCCCGGGCGGGCGCGCTCCAGCCAGCCACTCATCAAGCCGCCGGGCACGTGTTTGATCAGAAAGCTCGCACGGCGGTCGCCGGGGCCGCTGCTGAACGAATACGAGCGCGTCTGCCCGCTGTCGGGCACTGCGATGTTCACGTACTGGCCAGGCAAAAACACCGGTGCCTGATCCAGCTCGAACCTCACCTCGAGCGCGGCATCGGCATGCCGGACAATGCTCGTAAGCGTCGCGGCAAATTGCGCAGTGCCGGTCTTGCAGGCGCTGGAGGACACCGGCACGGCAATCACGCAATCGGACTGCGGCACCATCTGGCAGGTCAGCACCTGCCGTTCCTGGGCTTCGTCCTGGCTGAGAGCGTCGTCGATATAGTCGTCACCCAGCTCATAAGTGCCGGTTTCGCAGCGGCATTTGCAGGTGCCGCACACGCCGTCCGAGCAGTCCATGGGCAGGTTGATGCGTTGGCGGAAGGCAGCATCGAGGACTTTCTCCCCCACCTTGCAGTCGATGAAACGGGTCACCCCATCCTCGAAGTTCAGGGCAATGGCATAGCGCATGGCGGTGTCCTCAGATGTGGTAGATGTCGATGACCTGGTGGATGTAGTCGTTTTTCAACACGACTTTCTTGCGCGTGATCAGCGGCTGTTCGGCGCGGGTATCAAGGCGATAGAAGGAGGTGCCGAAATAGCTGTCCGTGGTCTTGTAGCGATGGCTGAGGGTCTGCCAGTTGAACCGCAACTCCACCTGCGCGCCGTCGTCGGCCAGCACTTCGAGGTTGGTGAGCATGTGCACGGTGCGCGGCTCGGGCGTACTGGCGCTGGAGCGTTCGGTCTTGATCCGGAAAATGCGGTCTTCCAGGCCGTCACGGCTGGGGTAGTAGATCAGCGAGATTTCGCTTTGCGGGTCTTCGGTGAGCGTGTCGTGGTCGTCCCAGGCGGGCATCCAGAACTCCACCTTGGGCGAGTAGCACGCCAGCCATTCATCCCATTGGCGGTCGTCCAGCAGGCGCGCTTCGCGGTAGAGAAAGCCCAGCAGGCGGTCACGTGGCAGGCTCATGGCTGCACCTCCCGGTCGCTGGCGATCAGCCCTTGTTGTTCGCGCTGGATCGCCCGCTGCAGGCTCTGGGCCCAATGCGCATGTTGGCGCACAAACAAGCCTTCGTCTTCGGTTTTAACCCCGCTGAGTTGCGGGTGCATGCCCATCGCCTGCGCGTTCTCGTCGGGCCCTTCGACCCACTGTTTGGCGCCACGGCTGAGGTCATTCCACAAGCTGCTCGCGCCCTGGTAACCGGTCTGGCAGGCGCGGAACTCTTCCAGGTCATCCGGGGTGCCCATGCCGCTGACGTTGAAAAAATCTTCGTATTGGCGGATACGCGTCGCCCGCTCCTGGGCGCTTTCGCCGATGGGTGCCATGCAGTAAATCGTCACTTCGGTCTTGTCGACCGCAATCGGCCGCACCACTCGGATCTGCGTAGAAAACTGGTCCATCAGGTACACATTGGGGTAGAGGCACAGGTTGCGGGTCTGGTCGACGATAAAGTCGGCACGCACCTGGCCCAGGCGCTCGGCCAGCTCGGCGCGGTGTGCGTGCACCGGGCGTACTTCGGGGTTGAGCAGGCGCGTCCACAGCAGGATATGCCCGTGATCGAAGGCATAGACGCCGCCCAGGCTTTTCGACCAGCCATTGGCGTCGACGGTGCGCGTGCCTTCGGCCGCGTAATTGCGCCGGCCCATGGTCGCCGAGTAGTTCCAGTGCACGGAGCTGACGTGGTAGCCGTCGGCGCCATTCTCGATCTGCAGCTTCCAGTTGCCGTCGTAGACATACGACGAACTGCCGCGCAGCACCTCCAGGCCCAGCGGTGCCTGATCGACCATCTGGTCGATGATCACGCGGGTTTCTCCCAGGTAATCGCTGAGTTCCGGCACGTCTTCGCCGAGGCTGCCGAACAGGAAACCACGGTAGTTTTCAAAGCGCGCCAGGCGTTTGAGGTCATGGGAGCCGTCGCAGTCGAAGCTGTCCGGATAAGCCCCGGTCTTGGCATCCTTGACCTTGAGCAGCTTGCCGGCGTTGCTGAATGTCCAGCCGTGGAACGGGCAGGTAAACGAGCCTTTGTTGCCCTGTTTACGCCGGCACAGCATGGCGCCGCGATGCGCGCAGGCGTTGACCAGCCCGTGCAGGCTGCCCTGTTTGTCACGGGTGATGACCACGGGCTGGCGGCCGATCCAGGTGGTGAAGTAGTCGTTGACCTCGGGCACCTGGCTCTCGTGGGCGAGGTACAGCCAACCGCCCTCGAAGATATGCTGCATTTCCAGGGCGAACAGCGCGGGGTCGGTGAAGATGTCGCGGCGGCAACGGAAAACCCCGGTAGCGGGATCTTCCTGAACGGACTCGCGCAATTGGTTGGCGAGGCGGTCGAGTGTGCTGATCATGGGGCAGGCCCTCCGTTGTTCTTGTATCAGGCACCCTCACCGTAGGGGGTTTAACGGCTCCCCAATATCCGCTTTCTGCACATCACTATCCGCCTGGCGCAGGGCGCCTAGCGATGGCGCTTCCAGGTCTGCGAAGGCAGCTCGCCGAAGCGTTTGCGATAGGCTTCGCTGAAGCGCCCCAGGTGCATGAACCCATGGTCCAGCGCCACCTCGGTCACGCTGCGCGCAGTGCTCAGTTGCAGGCGCGCGTGCACCCGTTCGAGTTTGCGTCGGCGCACGTAGTCACGCGGAGACACGCCGACCTGGCGCTCAAACAGGCTATACAGCGAGCGCTCGCTGACCTTGGCGACCGCCATCAGTTGTTCGACGCTGATGTCCTCGGTCAGGTGCTGCTCGATAAACTCGCGCACCGCCTCAAAGCCGCCGCCTTGAGCCGGCTGGGGGATCACCCGCAACACGTTGTTGCCCAGCAGCACCAGCAGCTTGTTCGCCACGATGCGCTCGTACAGGCCCTGCATTTGCGGCTCGGCGGCGTTTTCCGCCTCATGGCAGATCAGCCCCAGCAACTGCAGGAATCCGCCCATTTCGCTGAGCGCATGGCGCGCCGTGGCAAAACGGATGCCCGCCGGCGGCAGGCTCCAGTGCTGCTCAAGGCAGGCGTTTTCCAGCAGGCGTACGGGTAACTTGATGATGAATTTTTCGCAGTCGGCGGAATAGGTCAGGTCCACCGGGTCATCCGGGTTGATCAGCAGGATCTCACCCGGCCCGAACACGTGCTCCACGCCGCGGGAAGTGGAACGGCAATGGCCGGTCAGCAGGATCTGCAAGTGATAGATGGTTTGCAGCGCCACCGACGTGACCCGTACCGGCGCGCCATAGCTGATGCGGCACAAGTCCAGGCTGGAGAAGGTGCGGTGGCTGATACTCGCCTGCGGGCGCCTCTTGGGCGGCAGGCGAATACAGTGGCTGCCCACATGCTGGTTGACGTAGTCCGATACCGCGTAGGCATCGGCACGCTGGAAGATCTGGCTGCGCTCACTCAATAGCACGGTCATGGTTGCGCCTCTTTTATAGTTATTGGGGCCTAATTCATTGGGCGTAGGCTGACGCCTGGGGTATGGGGCGTCCAATATGGATAAGGTCTGAATGGATACCCTGGAGGTATCGTTGGCTGTGCTGATGCGGCATTCCAGGTAAGCGTCGGACCGTTACGGGCGGCTTGAAAGGTGACGGATCTACCGCGCACAAGGCTTGAGGTGCCGACGTTGACCTTCGGCCGTTGCCAGTGCCGGAAACTCAGCCGCCTTGACCTGAGGGTCTGTCTGACACAATTCGCCACGATTCAACAGGCGCTCGGGACCTAGCGATAACCCCGCGCCTGAACATCGAACAACTCGGCATAACGCCCGCCCGCCGCCATCAGTTGAGCGTGGTTGCCCTCCTCCAGAATCCGCCCACCGTCCAGCACAATGATGTGGTCGGCATTGCGCACGCTGGAGAAGCGATGGGAAATCAACAGGGTCATGCGCCCCTTGGCATGTTCACGAAAGTGCTCGAACACTGCCGCCTCCGCGCCCGCATCCAGGGCGGCCGTCGGCTCATCAAGAATCAGCAGGTCTGCCTCCTGACGCATATAAGCGCGTGACAAAGCGACCTTCTGCCATTGCCCGCCAGACAGTTCCTGCCCGCCAAGCCAGCGCCCCAATGGCGTTGCATAGGCATTGCTCAGGCGTTCGATGAATTCGGCGGCCACCCCTTGAGTCGCAGCGGTGCGCCAGCGCGCCTCGTCGTGCAACGCCTCGACATCGCCCACCCCGAGGTTCTCGCCAACACTCATCTGGTAGCGGATGTAATCCTGGAAAATCACCCCGATGCGTTGCTGCAGTGTGTGTTCATCCCAGTCTTGCAGGTCACTGCCGTCCAGCAGGATACGGCCTTGGTCCGGGGCATAAAGACGCGTCAGCAGTTTGATCAGGCTGGTCTTGCCCGAGCCATTCTCACCGACCAACGCCAGGCTCTGGCCCGGCGCCAGGTGCAGGTTGATGTTACTCAGCGCCGGCTGCTCGGCATTCGGGTAGCTGAACCCCACCTGCTCACAGCGCAGGCCATCACCCGGACGCACGCCCTGGGTCAGCCGGCCACGCGGCACCACCACGGGGGTTTCGAGGTACTCATAAAGGTCCGACAGGAACAAACTATCGTCATACAAACCGGCAATCGCGCTGAGGCTGGCGGTGATCGCGCTTTGCCCTTGTTTGAACAACACGATGTACATGGTCATCTGGCCCAGGCTGGTCTGGCCGCGCACGGTGTCCAGCACTACCCAGGCGTAAGCCAGGTAAAACGCCGCAGTGCCCAGCAGGCCCAAGGCAAAGCCCCAGGCATCTCGGCGCACCGTTAATTGGCGGTCCTCGGCATACAAGCGCTCGGCGTTGTCGCGGTAGCGCTTGAGGAACAGCGGCGCCAGCCCAAACAGCTTGACCTCCTTGGCGTGGGCTTCGTGGGACAGCAGCGATTCCAGGTAATTCTGCTGGCGGGTCTCCGGCGCACGGCGGTGGAACAGGCGGAACGCATTGCCCGAAAAATGCGTCTCGGCGAAGAACACCGGCAACGCGCCGACCACCAGAATCACCAGGGCCCACGGCGAAAAATGCACCAGCAGCACCGCAAAGCTGATCAGCGAGATGAGGTTCTGCACCAGACCCAGGCCCTTTGTCACCAGGCTCAGCGGCCGGGTCGACGCGCCCTGGCGCACGCGCACCAATTTGTCGTGAAACTCGGCGTCTTCAAATTGCAGCAGCGAGAGAGTCTGGGCTTTCTCCAGAATCATCAGGTTGACCTTCACCCCCAACTGCACCCGTAGCAACGATTGTTGCATCGACAAGGCGCGTTGCGCGGCGGCCAGCAGCGCCAGCACACCCGCCTCGGCCAGTACATAGCGCATCACCGGCCAGACCGGCGCCTGGCTGCCGGCCGCATGAATCTGCATGGCCTGGACCACGCCATCGACGATGCGCTGGCCGATCCAGGCAGCCAACGCCGGCAGCAGACCGGCAATGATCGTGGCCAGCAATAGCCCCATGAATAATGGGCGCGACGTGTCCCACACCAACCCAAGTGCCCGGCGCGCCTGGATGGTAAACGCGCTCAATCGGCTGAACAGCACCCTCAATCGCATGGACTTCCTATGGGTTCTAAGATCCGGCTGGATTGCCGCTGGTGATCGGTAGCGAGTTAATCGCCAGCGGATTATGACAGGCCACGACACCTGACACATCAAGCGACCAGCAGCACTACGCGCCAGACACATAATAAAAATAGATGATCTTAAAAAATCACAAAATAACAATATCTAATAATTAGCTTATTCCAAAAAAGACTTTCCCCACGGTTTTTTATAGATATATCTTCGCTTCACAGACCGACCCCATACCTGGCGGAGGACGTACCCCAAGCCACCAGGTTGCCCCCATGCCAGACACCACACGCCCCGCCCTGCGCACAAAATTCCACCTATCACTGTTGACCAGCTCTGTGCTGCTGGCGGCTGCGCCCGCCTTCGCCGAGTCGGCAAACGACGACGCCAAGCTCGACACCGTGACCGTGATCTCCACCGGTTTGCGCGGCCAACAACGCACCGTTGCCGACAGCCCGGCGCCGATTGACGTAATCAACAGTGAACAATTGCTCAAGACCGGGCGCGCCGAGCTGTCCGAGGCGATTGCCAAATTGCTGCCCTCGTTCAACTTCGGCACCAACATCGCCGGCTACAACTCGGTGACGCGCCCCCTGAGCAACCGCAGCCTCGGCCCGGCCTACACCCTGGTGCTGGTCAACGGCAAACGCCGGCACAACGGCGCCACCGGCCAGCGCGGTTCGATTGATAACAGCGGCGCGAATGCGGTGGACATCGACCTGATCCCGGTCAGCTCGGTCGACCATATCGAAGTACTCAAAGACAGCGCTGCCGCGCAATACGGCTCGGACGCGGTGGCCGGGGTGATCAATATCATCCTCAAGTCCGCCAACAACGGCGGGCACCTGGAAACCAGCTATGGGCAGTTGTACTCCGGCCAGGGCGAAACCATCAAGGTCGCCGGCGACCAAGGTTTCAAACTCGGCGAGCGAGGCTTTTTCCACCTCTCCGCCGACGCCCGCAAACGTGGCGAAGCCTCGTGGAACGACAAGGCCGACAGCAGCGTGCGCGCCTTCAACGACCCGGCCAAAGAAGCCGCCTGGGACCGGGTGGCGATCAAGAACGGCGACCCCGACCTCAAAGCCTTCAACCTCGCCTACAACGCCGAATTGCCGCTGGAAGACCTGACGCTTTACTCCTTCTCCACCTACGGCGAGCGCGATGCCGAGGCGGCCAACTACTTCCGCCTGCCGACCGGTCGGGCCGCCGTGCCTGAGGTATTCCCCGACGGCTACTTCCCGCTGAACAACATCAAGGACCGCGACTACCAGTTGCTGTTCGGCGGCAAGGGCCAACTGGCCGAGTGGAATTGGGACCTGAGCACCACCTACGGGCGCAACAACGTCCACCACTCCAGCGACCTCAATATCAACCCGTCGCTGGGCACCGCCTCGCCGACCAAATTCGACAACCTGGCGACCTTTCGCTTCGAGCAATGGGTCAACAACCTCGACTTCACGCGCCGCTACGACAGCCTGTTCAATCTCACCTCGCCGGTGCAGGTCTCGGCCGGCCTGGAGCATCGCTGGGAGCATTTCAGTACGTTCGCCGGCGACCCCGAAGCCTATATCACCGGCACTTATCCGGCCGCCTCGGGCGCACAGGCCGCCGTCACGATTCGCCCCGAGGATGAAGTCAGCCTGATCCGCAATAACTACGCGGGTTACCTGGACCTCGGGTTTGACCTGACCGAGCGCTGGTTCCTTGACCTGGCCGGCCGGGTGGAACATTACGACGATGATTCAGGCAATACCTTCGGCCTGAAGGTCAATTCGCGCTACGAACTGACCGACACCGTGGCGGTACGCGGCACGGTCGGCACCGGTTTCCGTGCGCCGTCCCTGACGCAGATCGGCTACACCGTGGCCGACAACCGGGTGGCCGTGGATGTGAACGGCAATGTGGTGCCGGCGGTCACGCGCCTGACCCCTTCGGGCAGCAACCTGGCCAAGGCGCTGGGGGGCGATGACCTCAAGCCGGAGAAGTCGCGCAACCTCGGCCTTGGCCTGACCTGGCAACCGGCGCCGCGCACCAGCATCACCGCCGACGCCTACCTGATCGACATTGATGACCGCATCGCCCTGACCAGCAATATTTATGACCAAGGCAATGGCGCGATCAATGCGATTCTCGCTGCTCAGGGCGTGCCTACCGGCACCTGGGTCAACTACTACACCAACGCCTTCGACACCCGCACCCGTGGCCTGGACGTGGTCGCCGACCACACCACGCCGCTGGATGCCTGGGGTGATGTGCGCTGGAGCCTGGGCTTGAACTGGAACAAAACCACCATCGAAGGCTCGCGCGACACGCCAAGTGCGCTGGCGGGTTCAGGCGTGACCCTGGTGGGCCGCGACCGTGAAGGCGACCTGACTGACGCCTCGCCCAAAACCAAGTGGATCCTGGGCGCCAACTGGAAGGTCGAGGACCTGGCCGTCAACCTGCAGACTGCCCGCTACGGCGCGGTCAAGACCCTGGCGGTCAACCCCACGGGCGATCGCAGCTTCGGCGCCAAATGGATCACCGATCTGGACGTGAGCTACACCTTCGTCGACAGCCTCACCGTGAGCATCGGCGGCACCAACATCTTCGACGTACGCCCCGACAAACATGCCGTCTACAGCAACCTGGGCCTGGCGGCCTACGGCAACCCGCCGTTCTACCCGGGCGGCGGCTACTGGTACACCAAGCTGGCCTACGACTTTTAAGCCGAATCGAAAACGAGGGCACTCCATTGAACAGATCCACATTGCCAAGCCGTCTGCTGGCCTCCTGCGCCCTGGCCTTGAGCCTGGCCGCCTGCTCACCGTCGGGTGATCAGGCCCAGGCGGGCAAGACCCTGAATATTGCCTTCTTCGGCGACAACACGACGCTGGTCAGCGTCGACCCGTTCCAGGTCTACTGGCTGGAGCACCGGGTGCTGCTGCGCAATGTCGCCGAATCCCTCACCGACCAGGACCCGCAAACCGGCAAGATCATCCCCTGGCTGGCTAAAAGCTGGGAGATCAGTGACGACGCGCTGACCTATACCTTCCACCTGCGCGACAACGTGACCTTCAGCAATGGCGAGCGCTTCGATGCCAAGGCGGTGAAGACCGCGTTCGACAGCGACAAGGCGCTGGCCACCGAACTGCCGGCCACCTTCGGCGCCACCTACCTGGCGGGTTTTGAGCACGCCGAAGTGCTCGACGACTTCACCGTCAAACTGGTACTGGCCAAGCCCAACGCAGGGTTCCTGCAGGCGACGTCCACCACCAACCTGGCGATCCTCGCGCCCGCCTCCTATGCATTGACGGCCAAGGAGCGCTCACTCGGTAAGATCATCGGCACCGGGCCGTTCGTGCTGCAAAGCTATACGCCGGAAGTCGGCGCGCACCTGACCAAACGCAAGGGTTACGCCTGGGCGTCGGCCAACATGAAAAACCAGGGCGAAGCGCACCTGGAGGCTGTGGACATCAGCTACATCCCTGAAGAAAGCGTGCGCAACGGCCTGTTCCTGCAAGGCAAGGCCGATATCCTGTGGCCGCGCAACCCGTTCTCGGAAGTCGACCTCAAACTGTTCCAGTCCAAGGGCGCAACCATCCAGAGCCGCTCGCTGCCGGGCCCTGCGTTGAACCTGTACCCCAACACGCGTGGCGCACGCATCCTGGCCGATCAACAGGTGCGTCTCGCAGTGCAGAAGTCCATCGACCGCAAGAGCTACGCCAGCACCGTGTACAACGCTGAGTTCCCGGTGGTGGACGGAATTTTCGACGTGACCACGCCCTACTTCAAAAGCCAGGGCAGCAAGCTCGGCTATGACCCGGCAGGTGCCGAGAAACTCTTGGATCAAGCCGGCTGGGCTAAAGGCACGGACGGTTACCGGCACAAAAACGGCAAGCGCCTGAGCCTGAGCTACAACATCAGCCCGGCCGAAACCGCCGGTGACGTGCTGATTCAGGACCAACTGCGCAAGGTCGGTATCGAGTTGAAACTCAGCGTGGTGACCCGCGCCGAATGGGTGGCCAACAACGCCGCCGGCAACTATGACCTGACCATCAACTACATGACCCGCGCCGACCCGATCATCCTGCAGACTATCCTCGATCCGCGCAGCGCCAACAGCTCTACCGTGGCCACCAACACCTACGAACCGCCCGTCCTGCAAACAGCCACGGCGCTGTTTGATGCCGGTATCACCGCCACCCAAAGCCAACAACGTGCAGCCGCCTACGGCGACCTGCAAGACCTGCTGATTGATCAAAGCTCGGCGTTCCCGGTGTATGAGCGTGTGTGGCAGGCGGCGACGGCGGCCAAGGTGAAAAACTTCCGCTGGACCGCCGAGGGCTTCGCGCTGCTGGGTGATATCGAGATCGGCACGCCATGAGTCGCTACCTGATCGGCCGTATCGGCCAGGCCGTGCTGGTGCTATGGGGCGCCTATAGCATCACCTACTTCATCCTGTACCTGCTGCCGGGTGACACGCTGTCGATCATGCTCAGCGCCTCGGGCATGGAAGCCGATTCGCTGTCGGTGGCCGACCTGGCCAAGGCGCGGGCCTATTACGGCCTGGACAAGGGCCTGTTCGAGCAATATGTGGACCTGCTGCTGGGCGCGCTGCGCGGGGACTTCGGCCAGTCGCTGTCGCTCAACCGCCCGGTGGCCGAGCTGCTCGCCGAACGCCTGCCGCAAACCCTGTCCCTGGCCGGCCTGGCGATTGTGCTGTCGCTGGTCGGTGGTATCGGCCTGGCCTACCTGACCGCCTACATTCGCTGGCAACCGTTGAAAAAAGCCCTGGCGCGATTGCCCTCCCTGGGGTTCTCGGTGCCGGTGTTCTGGATGGGCCTGCTGCTGATCCAGGTGTTCGCCTTCGGCCTCGGCTGGTTCCCGGCCACCGGCAGCCGTGGGTTTGAAAGCCTGGTGTTGCCGGCGATCACCCTGGCGATTCCAAGTGCGGCGGTGTACGCCCAGGTGCTGCAGCGCAGCTTTCAGGGGGTATGGAAAGAGTCGTATATCGCCACCGCCTACGCCAAGGGCCTGAGCCGTGGCCAGGTGCAGGCGCGCCACGGCTTCAAGAATGCAGCGCTGCCAATTCTCACGCTGATCGGCCTGCAAGTCGGCAACACCGTTTCCGGTGCGGTGCTGGTGGAGACCATCTTCGCCCGCTCCGGCATCGGTCGCCTGGCCCAGGAAGCGGTGCTGCGCCAGGACATTCCGGTGGTGCTGGCGATTGTCGCGGTGTCGGCGGCAGCATTTGTAGTGGTCAACCTGCTGGTCGACCTGCTCTACCCCTGGCTCGATCCGCGCATCTCCCACACGCCAAAGGTGTCCTAGACCATGACGATCCTTGAGCAGAACCTGGGCCGTGCGGCCCCCCTCTGGCAACGCCGAACCCGTCGGCAACGCGCATCGGCGGCGGTGCTGCCCTTGCTGCGCAGGCCAGGTTTCAGCCTGGCGCTGCTGATCGTAGTGTTCGCTTTAGTCGCAGCGGTAGTGCCGCAATGGCTGACCAGCTTCGACCCCTACGCCACCGCGCCCGCCGTCAAGCTCAACGCGCCCAACCTGAGCCACTGGTTCGGCACCGATGAACTGGGGCGCGACCTGTACACCCGCGTGGTCTACGGCTCCAGCCTGTCGGTGCTGGCGGCCTTTCTGGCGGTGGGTATCGCGCTGCTGGGCGGGCTGGGCCTGGGCATTGTGTCCGGCTTTGCCGGCGGCCGAGTCGATGCGGTGATCATGCGCTTTGTCGATGTGTTGCTGGCCCTGCCCGGCCTGCTGCTGGCGCTGGCGATCGTCACCGCCATCGGCTTCGGCACGGTGCCGGTGGCCATCGCCGTGGGCGTCGGGATAATTCCGGGGTTCGCCCGCACCACCCGCGCCGAGGTGCTGCGCGTCAAGACCCTGCCTTACGTCGAAGCCGCACGCCTGGGCGGCGCCAGCTGGGGCCGGACCTTGCTGCGGCACATTCTGCCGAATGCCTGGGGCCCGGTGGCGGTATTGGCGACCCTGGACTTTGGCGCGGCGATCCTCGCCACCGCCGGCCTGAGCTTTCTCGGCTTCGGCGCCGCCCCGCCGGCGGCGGAATGGGGCACGCTGATCGCCAACGGGCGGCATTTTCTGATCACGGCGCCCTGGGTGTCCCTGCTGCCGGGCCTGTTCCTGGTCGCGGTGGTGTTCAGCCTTAACCATATCGCCCGCACCTTTGAGGAGATCCAGCGATGACGGCTTTAGTGGATGTTCGCCAACTCAGCGTGAGCTACCGGCACGGTAACCTGGCGGTCAATCGCCTGTCGCTGACCATCGCCCAAGGCGAAACGCTGGCGATTGTCGGCGAGTCCGGCTCAGGCAAATCGACCCTGGCCAACGCGATCCTCGGCCTGCTGCCGGATAACGCGCAGATCAGCGCCGGTGAGCTGTGGGTGGACGGTCACGACCTGACCCACGCCAGCGAACGCCAGAAACGCAGCCTGCGCGGGCGCACCATCGGCCTGGTGCCCCAGGACCCGATGGTCAGCCTCAACCCGACCCTGCGCGTCGGCCAGCAGATTGGCGAAGCGCTGGTGTTGGCCAAGGGTAAGCGCTACCCCGGCGTCGACGCCGACATTGTCGAGCTGCTGCAACAGGTGGGCATCGACAAGCCGGTACTGCGCGCACGCCAGTACCCCCATGAGCTGTCCGGCGGCATGCGCCAGCGCGTGCTGATCGCCATCGCCCTGGCCGGCAACCCGCGCCTGATCATCGCCGACGAGCCCACCAGCGCGCTGGACGTGACGGTGCAACGCAAGATCCTCGACCACTTGCAGCGCCTGGTCAGTGAGCGTGGGATTTCGTTGCTGATCATCACCCACGACCTCGGCGTGGCGCTTGACCGTGCCGACCGCATCCTGGTGATGCAGCACGGCGAAGTGGTCGAACAGGGCCCGCCACGCCAAATCCTGGTCGCGCCCCGGCACGACTACACGCGGGCACTGATCGCCGCCGCCCCGGCGTTCGCCAAGCGTCGCGAGCCCCAGGCGCGCCGTGATTCGACGCAGCCACCGATTCTGCGCCTGCAAAACGTCGGCAAGAGCTTCGCACTGCCCAAGGTCAAGGGTGAGGACGCGACGTTTGTGGCGCTTGAGGACCTGAGCTTGCAGGTATACCCCGGGCAAACCCTGGCCATCGTCGGTGAGTCCGGCTCGGGCAAAAGCACTGCGCTGCGCATCGCCCTGGGCCTGGAGAAACCCAGCCGTGGCCGGGTGTGGTTCGAGCAACAGGACGTCACCGACCTCAGCTGGCGCGACTTCCGCCCGCTACGCCAGCGCCTGCAACTGGTGCAGCAAAACCCGTTTGCCGCGCTGGACCCACGCTTCACCGTGTTCGACAGCATCGTCGAGCCGCTGGTGTCGTTCGGCTTGCTCAAAGGCGCGGCGCTGGAGCACGCGGCGCGTGAGTTGATCAGCCGCGTGCACTTGCCTGTGAGTTTTCTGGACCGCTTGCCGCGTGAGCTGTCGGGCGGCCAATGCCAACGGGTCGCCATCGCCAGGGCCCTGGCGCTGAAGCCCGACCTGTTGCTGCTCGACGAACCGGTCAGCGCCCTGGATGTGTCGGTGCAGGCGCACATCCTCGACTTGCTGCAAGAGTTGCAACGCGAGATGGGGATTGCCTATGTGCTGGTGTCCCACGACTTGTCGGTGGTCGCCAACTTTGCCCATGAAGTGCTGGTGTTGCGCAATGGCCGGGTAATTGAACAAGGTTCGGTGGAGCGCATCTTCAACGCACCTGCCAGCGATTACACGCGTGAGCTGATTGCGGCCATCCCTGGCCGGCAAGTCACTGCAAGCGCCGCTTGAGGCTTACTGCGCCGAGCAGTCACGTGCGGTGATGCCCTTCTCCTGGGCATACGCGGCCGACTTGGCTTCGATCAACGGGCGCAAGGTGGCGCGGTCGGCCTGCAGCCAGTCGGTCACCAGCACCCACTTTTGCCCGTCCCACTGCTGCACCCGGGCTGAGCCGCCGCCTTCATGGTCGGCGCAGGACAGCGTCAAGGGCGCCAGCAGCCCTTCGAAGCCCATGGCCTTGAGGCGCGCTGCGTCGATATCCAGATGCTCAAACGCCCAGCGCGTTTCCTCGCCGTTGAGTGCCCGGTTGCCGAATTTGGCCTGGCCGGTGCGCAGCGCTTCCACGGCGATGGCGGCGTTGATCAAGCCGATGTTGTAGTAAACCTTGCCGAAGTAGCTGGGGTCCTTGAGGTTGCTTTTGCCCGGATCAAGGATGAATTGCTTGAGCTTTTTATGGATTTCGAACGTGTCGCCACCCGGGAATGGCGCCAGCGCCTGGTAGCCTTTGGCGGCGGTGCCGGCGGGGATCACATCAGCTTCGGAGCCGGCCCACACGTCGCCGATCAGGCGGTCCACCGGCACGCCAAAACGCACGGCGGTTTTGATCGCGACCGGCGTGGACACGCCCCAGGTGCGCAGAAAGACCCAGTCCGGGTTGATCTGGCGAACCTGGCGCCATTGGGTGGATTGCTCGTTGCCCGGGTCGGCCACGGGGATCTGAATATTCTCGAACCCGTACTTTTCAGCCAGCAACTGCATGGCGGCCTGGGTTTCGCGGCCATACGCCGAGTCGTGGTAGACCGTGACGATCTTCTTGCCCTTGAGCTTGTCCAGGCCGCCTTCGCGCTGCGCGATGTAGTTGATGCCGACCGACGCCTGGCCGTAATAGTTGAGCAGCAACGGGAACGCATACGGGAACACGCGGCCGTCGGTCGACTCGGTGCGCCCGCCGGCGCCGTCGATCAACGGGATATGGTCCACGGCGGCGCGATCCATCAACGCATAGGAGGCCGGGGTGCTATGGGTAAAGAAGAACCCGGTGGGCGCACCGTCGAGGCCGGTTTTATAGCGCTCGTAGCATTCGATGATGCGGTCGGTCTTCCACTCGGTCTCGCATTCCTGCCAGACCAGCTTCACGCCGTTTACCCCGCCCTCCACCTCGTTGATGTAGCGGAAGTAGTCGATCTCCCCCGCCCACCACGGAATCCCGCTGGAGGCATACGCCCCGACCCGGTAGGTTGCCAGCGGGATGAACTGTTGATCGTTGGCGGCCTGGGCGACGGTAGACAGCGGCCCGCCCAGAGCTGCGAGTGCCAGCAGGCTGGCGATAACTGTGCGTTGCAAGACGTTGTGCATGGGTGTGGGTTCTTATGTAAAGGTGGGGATTTCCCTCCCGTTGTCGGGTCAGCTCAAGCGACTGACAACACAATTCATGCCAAGCCGTTAGAGCGCCAATGTGGAAGCAGGCATGCCCGCGATAGCCGTGTGTCAGCCAATGCCTGTGCCGGCTGATATGACGCCATCGCGAGTAAGCCCGCCACCACAGCGCGGCCAGGGCGATCGAACACTTTATTGAACCGCTGTTGCGCCACCAACACTGCACGCGCCCTGCCTGCGGCAAAATAGCGCGTTTTACTTCATGCCCGAACTGCGGCTAAATACCCGCCCCTTTGCCTCGACATCTGTGATGGTCACGCTCAAACGCATAAGCCCCTGGGTCGCCTGCCTGGCCCTGTTGCTGAACATGCTGGCCATGCCGCTGAGCCGCGCGATGCAGACGCCGGATGTCGGCCTGATGCTGTGGGGCGGATTTTGCTCCGCAAGCGCCTCGCAAGCCCTGCCACCAGGCTTTGGCAAACTGATCGACCCGCTGCAGTCGGGCCCGGCCAAAACCGCGATGAAACACGGCGACTGCTGCTGCGGGCATGCGGGCCTGGCCGCGTTGCCGTCTGATTATTACCGGCATTGGCTGCCGCGCTTCACACCCGACACCCTCCTCGACAACCCGCCCCTGCCAGTGTTGCACCCCAGGATCCGCTGGCCGAACCTGAGCCCACGCGCCTCACCTGTTGCCTGATCGACCTCACATTCGTTGTGTTCGTCTTTTGGTCATCAAGAGGTTTGCCTCATGCCTGCTTCATTCTTTGTGCCCGGCACCAAGCGCCGCCCGGGTTCGCGTTACCTGTGGCCGCTGCTTTCTACCGGCCTGCTCACGTTGCACTCGCTCACAGCTACCGGCAACAGCGAAAATTCGACCCTGACCCTCGGCACCGTCACGGTCCAGGGCGCGACCGGCAACAGCGGCCCGTTGAACACTGCCAGTGTGCTGAGTTCGGTGGATATTCTCGGCGCGGACATACTGCAAAAGATGCCGGTCAACTACAGCTGGGAGCTGTTCAGCCGTGCGCCGGGGGTGATGCTCACCGAATTCAACCAGGGCACTACCTCCGGCAAGATCTCATTTCGCGGCTTCAATGGCGAAGGTGAAGTGAATGCGGTGAAGCTGCTGATCGACGGCATTCCGAGCAACAGCAATGACGGCAACATGCCGTTTATGGACATGATTTTCCCGCTGGAATTGGACAGTATCGAAGTGGTGCGCGGCACCAGCGATGCGCGCTATGGCCTGAACAACATCGCCGGCAACGTGAACATGCTCACCCGCGCCGGCGGCGAGTACACCCAGGCGCGGCTGCGCTATGGCAGTTACAACACCCAGGAGGCTCAGCTCGCCAAAGGCATCGAGGGCAGCAACTGGACGCAGAATTATTTCTTCGCTTACCAAAAATCCGACGGTTACCGTGATCACGCGCAGGCGGACAAGTTTTCGCTGTCGGGTAAATGGTTCTACACCCCGGACGACGACAGCTACCGCGTTGGGCTGATCGCCCGTCACTACGAAACTGCGGCGCAGGAGCCCGGCTACTTGAGCGAAGAGGATGCCCACCGCCATCCGACCATGACCAACAGCTACAACGCCACCGACAAAGGCACGCGGCGGATGAACCAGTTGAGCGTGCATTTCGACACTGAACTGGCCGAGCACCTGGCCTGGTCGGCAAAAACCTACGTCAATACCTTTGACGACCGACGCTGGACGCAATACTGGCGCACCAGCGCCCAGCAGGAGCGCGACGCCTACGAAACCCAGTACGGCGCCCTCACCTCCCTGACATGGCGTCCGCAGGTCAGCTGGCTTCACGACTTCGCCCTGGAAGGCGGCGCAGACGTACAGCAGCAACAAAACACCAGCGAACGCTACCGCACCAAAGACCGGGTGCGCCTGGCACAAACCCGCGACCAGCAATTTGACTTCGACACTTACGGCGCCTACCTCCAGGCCGAGATCCAGCCGTTTGAGTCGCTGAAGATCATCCCGGCGTACCGCGTCGACAAGATCCAGGGTGACTTCACCAACCAGATGACCGGCATGGACTACGCCATCAATGACTACGGGCTGATCAAACAACCCAAGCTCAGCGTGGTGTACTCACCCTGGGACGTGGCCAGCCTCTATGCCAACTGGGGGCGCACGTTCCAGGTTGGCACCGGCGCGGCGGCCTACAAGATTCCGCCCAGGGACACCGACCTGGCGCCGTCGATCAATGACGGATGGGAAACCGGGATCAAATTCAGCCCCGCCGACTGGATCGACGGCCGGGTGGCGTATTGGCAACAGCAAGCCAGTGGCGAAGTCAGCCGCCGGCTCAATGACCCCAGCGGCGAGTCGGATAACGTCGGCGAAACCCGCCGCTGGGGTTACGACGCCCAGCTGAACCTGCACCCGAATGAGCGCACCGAGATCTGGATGGCCTACGCCTGGCAGTACTCGAAGATCCTCCAGCCCAGCGCGACGCTGCCCAACAGCAAAGGCCAGGAAATCGACCACATCCCCCACCACCTCTACAACGCCGGTATCAGCTACCAGGCCACGCCAGCCCTGCAACTCACCGCCTGGATGAACGGCCAGACGCACTACTATCTGGAGCGCGAGAACACCAAAGGCACCTACGGCGGCTATGTCCTGATGAACCTGGGGGCTACGTACCAGGTGACTCCGTCGGTCAGCGTTGACCTGCAGCTTAAAAACCTCACCAACCGCTATTACGAGTACGTGTGGTATGACCCCGACGGTGCGCGTGCGTCGTTGCATTCACCGGGTGACGGGCGTGCTTTGTATAGCGGCGTGACGCTGGACTTCTGATCGCTTCAGCGCTCTGCCTCGTCTTCCGTCGCCGTATCGTCCTGCTTGGGCTTGCCTTTGAACAGCGACGACACGGCGACGAAGAACAGCGGCACCCAGAAAACGGCCAGCACCGTGGCGGTAATCATGCCGCCGATTACGCCGGTGCCGATGGCGTGTTGGCTGCCGGAGCCGGCGCCGCTGGAAATGGTCAACGGCAGCACGCCCAGGATGAAGGCCATTGAGGTCATGATGATCGGCCGCAAACGCATGCGACTCGCCTCAACAGTGGCTTCAATCAATGGTTTGCCTTTCTCATGCAGTTCTTTGGCAAATTCAACGATCAGAATTGCGTTTTTTGCCGCCAGCCCTACGGTCACCAACAGCCCTACCTGGAAGAACACGTCGTTGGACAGCCCGCGCATGGCGGTGGCCATCAAGGCGCCGATCACGCCAAGGGGCACTACCAACATCACCGCGATCGGAATCGTCCAGCTTTCATACAGCGCCGCGAGACACAAAAACACCACCAGTATTGATAGTGCGTACAAAGCCGGCGCCTGCGAGCCCGAAAGACGTTCTTCATAAGACAAGCCTGTGAACGAGATACCCACACCTGGCGGCAGCTCTGCAGCGATACGCTCGACTTCGTCCATGGCCTCTCCCGAGCTGTAACCTGGCGCCGGCGTGCCGAGAATCTGCTCGGCGGGCACACCGTTGTAGCGCGATAATTTCGGTGAGCCGAACCCCCACTCCGCGCTGGCAAATGCCGAGAACGGGACCATCCGGCCCTGGTCGTTACGCACAAACCATTTGGACAGGTCTTCGGCCGAGTTACGTGAGTCCGGGTCACCCTGCACGTACACCCGCTTGACCCGGCCGCGGTCAATGAAGTCGTTCACGTAGCTGCTCCCGTACGCCACCGACAGGGTGGTGTTGATGTCGGTAAGGGAAATCCCCATCGCCCGGGCGCGCTCATCGTCGATGGTCAGGTGGTACTGCGGCTCATCGGTCAGGCCATTGGGCCGAACGGCCGCAAGGATCGGGCTTTGCGCGGCCAGCTCAATGAACCTGCTGCGCGCCTCCATGAGTTTTTCATGACCCACGTTGTCTTGGTCTTGCAGGTAGAAGTCAAAACCCGTGGCGTTGCCCAGCTCCCGCACGGAAGGCGGCACAATGGCGAACACCATCGCGTCGCGGTATTTCAAGAACGCCTGCTGCGCGCGCTGTGCAACGTTGAACACCGTGTTGTCACTGTCGCGCTCATCCCAGGGTTTGAGCAGTACAAACGCAATCCCTGAGTTCTGTCCCCTGCCGGCAAAGTTGAAGCCATTGATGGTAAACACCGAACTCACGGCCTTGCCCTCACCCTGCTCTGTATCGAGTAGAAAACGCGTCATGCGGTCGAGGACTTTTTGCGTGGTTTCGGCCGAACTGTTGGCCGGTGTCTGCACCTGCGTAAAAATCACACCCTGATCTTCGGCAGGCAAGAACGAGGCCGGAATACGCGCAAACAACCAGACCATGCCGGCAACGATCACCAGGTACACCACAAAGCCCGGCACCTTGTGACGGATGATCTGGCCGACCCCACGTTCGTAGCCATTCACAAAGGCATCAAAACCTCGGTTGAACCAGCCAAAAAAACCGCGTTTGGGCTTGCCGTGCGCAAGTGGGTCAATCGGTTTGAGCATCGTTGCGCACAGCGCCGGCGTAAAGATCAAGGCCACGAACACCGAGAGCACCATGGCCGAGACAATCGTGATCGAGAATTGACGGTAGATCACCCCGGTGGAACCGCCGAAGAATGCCATCGGCAGCAATACCGCCGAGAGCACCAGCGCAATACCAATCAGGGCGCCCTGGATCTGCTGCATTGATTTGCGCGTGGCGGCCTTGGGCGACAAATGTTCCTCGGCTATCACCCGTTCGACGTTTTCGACCACAACGATGGCGTCATCCACCAGCAAACCAATGGCCAGGATCATGCCGAACATGGTCAGCGTATTGATCGAAAACCCCGCTGCGGCGAGTATCCCGAAGGTGCCCAGCAGCACCACCGGCACCGTCATGGTGGTGATGATCGTGGCGCGCAGGTTCTGCAGAAACAGCAACATCACCAGAAACACCAGCACCACCGCCTCCATCAGCGTGTAGACCACGCCCTTGATCGACTCAGTGACCACCGGAGTGGTGTCATACGGGTAAATCGCCTCGACGCCGGCCGGGAAAAATGGCTTCAAGCGGTCCACTGTCGCGCGGATGGCTTTGGCCGTGTCCAGCGCGTTGGCGCCAGTGGCCAAGCGGATCGCAATACCCGAAGCGGGCCGGCCATTGCTTTGTGCGTCTATGCTGTAGTTCTCACTGCCCAGGCCAATGCTTGCCACGTCACTCAGGCGCACCTGGGAACCGTCGCCGTTGACTTTCAGCAAGATGTCTCCGAATTGCTCTGAGGTTTGCAGGCGCGTCTTGCCTATGATCGTCGCAGTAAACACTGTGCCACTGCGCGCAGGCAGGCCGCCAATCGCACCCGAAGCGACCTGCACGTTCTGCGCTTCAATCGCTGCAGTCACATCCACCGGCGTCAGCTGGAACTGGTTGAGCCTGGCTGGATCGAGCCACACACGCATCGCGTATTGAGTGCCCCACACCTGGAAGTCACCCACGCCGGAGGTTCTGGAAATCGGGTCCTGAATGTTCGAAACGATGTAGTTCGACAAGTCTTCCTTGGTGTATTGGCCGTCGGTGGACACCAGCCCGATAAACATCATGAAGTTTTGCTGAAACTTGGTGACCCGCAAGCCCTGTTGTTGCACCTCACGCGGCAGCAATGGCGACGCCAGGTTAAGCTTGTTCTGCACCTGGACCTGGGCAATGTCAGAGTCGGTGCCTTGGTTGAATGTCACGATAATGCGCATGCTGCCATCGGAGTTGCTCTCCGACGCAATGTAGCGAAGGTTATCAATGCCGTTCATTTGTTGCTCGATCACCTGCACCACGGTGTCCTGCACGGTTTGGGCGGAAGCACCAGGGTAGTTGACCTGAATCGCAACAGCGGGCGCAGCGATGGTGGGGTATTGATTGATGGGCAGGTTAAGAATCGACAACGTGCCCACCAGCATAACGATCAGCGCCAGTACCCACGCAAAGATCGGGCGCTCAATGAAAAACTTCGACATGTATCACTCCGGTTCAACGCGGGCGGTTTAAAGCGCGCCTATCTTCGGCGTTGCAGCCAATTTGCGACTTGCCTGATTCAAGGCAAATACTGCCTGTTCCGATGAACTTCGAGCCCGCCAGGGCTGAATTTTTGCGGCCGTTGAATAATCGTCAGTTCAGGCAAGGCTTCCCCCGAATCGAGCAAATAGCCAACCGCAAAGGCGCCCAACATAGACACGTTTCTTGGACGCGCATGCGTGCCAAGCGGTGCGCACTGCGGTTGGAAAATGCAGTGGCGCTTATGGGAATCAACAGCGGAGAACAGCATGAAAACCAGGACACTCGGCACCAATGGGCTGGTGGTTTCAGAACTGGGTTACGGCTGCATGGGGTTGAATACCACCTACGGCCAACCGTTGGACAAGGCTGCGGGCGTGAGCATGATCCACGCAGCGGTCGAACGCGGCGTCACCCTCTTCGATACGGCGGAGGTCTATGGCCCGTTTATCAATGAATCACTGGTGGGCGATGCCCTCGCCACCTATGGCGATAACGTACACATCGCGACCAAGTTCGGCTTCGGCTTGAACCCGGATGGATCGCGTTATGGCTTGGACAGTCGCCCTGCCACCTTGCGCAAGGCCGTGGACGGGATGCTGGCGCGGCTGAAGGTCGACAAGATTGACCTGCTCTACCAGCATCGAGTCGATCCCAACGTACCCATTGAAGACGTTGCGGGTGCGGTCGGTGAGTTGATCGCCCAAGGCAAGGTCAAGCACTGGGGCCTGTCCGAGGCGAGCGCTTCAACCATTCGTCGTGCGCACGCGACCCAACCGGTTGCCGCGGTGCAGAGCGAATACTCGCTGTGGACTCGGGATGTCGAACATAACGGCGTACTCGCAGCCTGCGAAGAACTGGGTATAGGTTTTGTGCCGTGGAGCCCACTGGGCGCGGGCTTCCTGACAGGCTCGATTACCCCGGACACCAAAATTGACGAAAGTGATTTCCGCAGTGCGGTGCCACGTTTTTCAGCCGAGGCGCGTTTGGCAAATATGGCGCTGGTGGATGCCTTGAAGCGAATCGCCGGGGACAAGGGTGCAACCCCGGCCCAACTCGCCCTGGCCTGGTTGCTGGCACGCAAGCCCTGGATCGTACCGATACCCGGCACGACAAAATTGCATCGCCTGGAAGAGAACCTCGGTGCAACGGCTGTTCGGCTGACCGAACAAGACCTGCACACCCTCGAAGAGGCGCTGGCGCGCATCCCCGTACAAGGACAGCGCCTGCATCAAGCGGCGCTTGGCCTGGTCGATTCCTGAGGTGAGCGTGAAAGGCGACGCGCCCGCGTCGCCTGTCGAGCGTCTAGACCCGGTGGAAAATATAGTCAGCCGGGCCCTGCTCAGCCAATGCCACACCGAGTACATCAAGTTGCGTGCGCAAGGCCTCGTCATCCGCTCGCACCTTCCACGCCTGCGCGGCTGGGGAATGTTGCCCCGCATCGTAGCGATTGATCGCCGCCAGCAGTGTCGCGTGCGCGGGTAAATAAACTGCCAGCGCATTGCCTTTCCACGCGGCAACGTTCAGCCCCAGATCTTCACACACGGCGATCTTCGCCTCGGCATCGTCGCGGTCGGCTTGTCGGGAGCGCTCGACCTGGTCATTGAGCAGCGGGTCGACGATCCGGTCTGTGAACAACACCTCACCGGTTTCCCAGACCTGCGGCGCGCAGGCTTTGTCTTCCGGACGCAAGGCAATAAACGGGTTGATTTCCATCGGATAGATACGGCACACCAGCGGCCGCTGCTCATAAATATCGCACCGATCATCCGCACCCAGGTTCGGGCACTGCCCAAGCGCATTGGCAGCCATTATCGCAACGACACGAACGGGTGCACGCCCACTCACCACTTCAACCGCACGCTTCGCGCTGTGCGCGTATTGGCCGGGCTGTGCAGTCCAGGTCGACTCATCGAATGCTTCCAGCAGCACGGCCACGTCGTGTCCTCGCTGCAACCATTGCCGGGTCTCACTCAACGTCAGGGGAATCAGACGGCCCTTGCAGCAAACGCCGCAGCCGTTGCAGGCAAATCGAATTGGGTTGTTATTCATAAAACCTACTCACACGGGTCGGGAAAGCGTTGGCGCGCGGTGAGTATGAAAAGTTAATCGCGCCTGAAATTGCCTGATCCAGCGGCATCATTGCCCGATTCAAGACGTTTGGTGCTCCGCTGTTTGCACGCTCACGACGGGCACTCAATATCGCCATATCAGGCAATCATCTCCACCGTTTGAGCAAACGAGCGATCAGGGCGCCCTCTTATACTTTTTACTATCCGTACCCATGCCGACCCCGGAGTCAGCCATGAAAAAAAAAGACGTAGACGAAAATCGCCGTATTTTCATTGGTTCCTCAGCAATAGCGCTGTGTGGCGTTGCCATTGCCGGGTCTGGATTGCTGGCACCGGGCCTGGCGTCTGCTCAAACGAAAGCCGCCTCCGGCCCCACCGTCATTGGCCAGCCTGACACACAGGGGGTTTCGGTCGAGCGCGTGAGCTACCCCAACCGCAATACGGGCAGTCATATCACCGCCAACCTGTTCAAACCCGCCAACTTCGATGCCAACAAGCAGTACCCCGCTATCGTCATCACTCACCCCATCGGGGGCGTCAAAGAGCAAACCGCAGGCTTGTACGCGCTGCGCCTGGCACAGCAGGGCTTTATCACTTTGGCTTACGACGCTTCTTACCAAGGCGACAGCGGCGGTGAACCACGCTTGATGGAACTGCCTACCGCACGCGTCGATGACATCAGCAGTTCGGTGGACTTCCTCAACACATTGGCCCAGGTAAATGCCAATCGCATCGGCTCCCTGGGCATCTGCGGGGGCGGTGGCTATGTGCTGAACGCAGCCCAGACAGAGCAACGTATCAAAGCCGTGGCCACCGTCAGCGCCGCGGATATTGGTGACCTGCGCCGCAACGGTCTGGCCAATGTACGTAGCTACGAGGAGCGAATGAAGCTGCTGCAGGACGCCTCGGCGCAACGCAGTCGCGAAGCGCGTGGCGAGCCGATTCGGCTGACACCCACGGTGCCGGAATCAAGCAAGGATTTTACCGCCAGCACGCCGGTCATGTACCGCGAAGGCTACGAGTACTACCGCACGCAGCGCGGCCAGCACCCGAACGCTCCCGGCCGCTCAGTCTTTTCCGCCCTTCCCGCGCAGATGGCGTTTTTCGCGTTTGATCAGATCGAGACGATTTCACCCCGACCTGTGCTGATGATCGCCGGCGGTAACGCCGACAGCCTGTACTTCAGCGAAGTGGCGTACAAGAACGCAAAGCAGCCCAAGCAACTGCACCTGGTGCCCGGCGCGACGCATATCGACATGTACGACAAACCGCAATATGTAGGCCCTGCAGTCGACAAATTGTCAGGATTTTTCGGTCAGCACCTGGTTTAAGAGGACCTTTAACATGCCTGTATTTCTTCGCTCTATCGTGTTTGCACTCGTTACATTCTGGACGCTTGGGCTATGCCCCATCACCGCCAATGCGACAGAAAAACTGCGCATCGCGATCATCGGGGCCGGCTCACACGGTGGCACCATCGGACAACTGCTGGTCAAGGCAGGCCATGGCGTGATGTTCTCCACACGCAACCCGGCAGAGCTTGACGCGCTGGTGCGGGAACTCGGCCCGCTCGCGTCGGCCGGCACTCCCCAGCAGGCCGCCGCGTTCGGATCGGTCATTGTGTTCGCCGTGCCCTACAACGCCCTGCCCCAACTCGGACGCGACCTGGCCCCGCAACTGCGCGGCAAAATAGTGCTGGATGCGACCAACCCTCCGCCGGATGAAGGCAATCCCCTCTCACGCGAAGCCTATGCCAACGGTGTCGGCGAAACCTCGGCCAAGTACTTGCCCGGCACCCGGTTGGTCAGGGCCTTCAGTGCGGTGGATGCCACGGCAGTCAATGCGTCCGCTCGTGGTATCGGTGACCCGTTGGGCGTGCCCATCGCCAGCAATGACCCCGAGGCGCTTCAAGTTGCTGCGCAGTTGGTACGCGATGTCGCCGGTGAGCCGGTCATCACTGGCGATCTGTCCACAGCGCGCAGTTTTCAACGCGGCGGCGTCGGCTTCAGAGCCAACACCGACGCGCCGGCATTGCGTCGCTTATTGAATTTACCGCCTGACGCATGACCCGGTGACGGCTGTCGCCGGGGCACGCCCCCCGTGTTGAAAACACTGACCCCGATTGATTATCAAGAGAGCTGTCAACGATGAGCGTCCTCACTATCAATGGCCGTGACTACACCGTCGACGTCGACCCCGGCACTCCCATTCTCTGGACCCTGCGCGATGCGCTGGGCATGACCGGCACCAAGTTCGGCTGCGGCGCAGCGCTGTGTGGCGCATGCACCGTGCACCTGGACGGCCAGGCGATTCGTTCGTGCGTCACGCCGATAACGGCCGCCCAGGGTCGCAGGATCACCACGATCGAAGCGGCAACCGACGGCAGTGACCCCGTCGGCACGGCCGTGCACGAGGCGTGGGTCAAACACGACGTGGCGCAATGCGGCTACTGCCAGAGCGGCCAGATAATGAGTGCGACGGCCTTTCTCAAGGCCCAGCCCAAGGGCAGGCAGCCCACGGCGGCGGAGATCGACTCGGCAATGATGGGCAACATCTGTCGCTGCGGCACTTACATGCGCATCCGTGCTGCGGTGGCTGACGCCGCCAAAGCTCTCGCCTGACTGGAGCTGCCCCATGTTGAACGATCTTTTTCCAGAGGAACTGCCTCGCGCTTTGCAACATATGCTGGAGCGCGACCAGGTCGACGGCCCTGCCACTTACGCACGGCGTAGCTTCTTGAAGATACTGGGTATCGGCGGCCTGGCCCTGGGCGCCTTTCCTCACCTGGCCCTGGCACAGCAGGCTAACGGCGTGGCGGTAGAGCCGCTGAAGCCGACTGAACAACCCAACGCTTTTGTACAGATCGCCTCCAATGGCGAAGTCACGGTCACCATTAACCGGCTGGAGTTCGGTCAAGGCGTACAAACCGGTTTGCCGATGATTCTCGCCGAAGAGCTGGATGCCGACTGGAGCCTGGTGCGCAGTCGCAACGGCACCAGTGATATCGCCTATCAGGACCCCCGCTTTGGCATGCACCTGACCGGCGGCTCCAATTCCATCAAAAACAGCTACACCCAGTACCGCGAACTGGGTGCCCGTGCTCGCGCCATGCTGCTGGCAGCTGCGGCAGCGCGCTGGAACGTCGACGTCTCCCGTTTGAGTACCCGCGCCGGCCGCGTGCTCGGGCCGGGGGGCCGCACCGCGAGCTACGGCGAACTGGCCGAAGCCGCGATGGCAATGCCGGTGCCGGACCAGGTCAGCCTCAAGGACCCCAAGGATTTCCGCATCATTGGCCAGGCCACGACGCGCATTGATGCCAAGGCCAAGAGCAGCGGCCGGCAGGATTTCGGGATTGACATGCGCCTGCCGGAGCAACTGACCGCCGTGGTGGCACGCCCCCCGGTATTCGGCGCCAGGCTGGCGGCGCTGGATGACAGCGCAGCACGCGCCATCCGTGGAGTAAAGGCGGTGTATCGCGTGCCGCTTGATGGCGGTGCTGAAGGCGTGGCGGTCGTGGCTGAAGGCTATTGGCAGGCCAAACAAGGGCGTGATGCACTCAACGTTCAGTGGGATACGGCGTCGGTGGAAAAGGTCGACAGCGAGCAACAACTGGCCGACTACAAAGTGCTGGCAGGCCGCCCTGGCCCCCTCCAGTACGATGCGGATATGACTGCGCTGGCAACGGCGCCGCATACCCTTGAAGCCGAGTTTGTGTTTCCGTACCTGGCCCATGCACCCATGGAGCCGCTGAACTGCACGGTCCAACTGTCGCAGGGCCGCGCCGAGTTATGGGTCGGCACCCAGTTTGCCGGTGCCGACAACGCGGCGGCCGCACGCGTGCTGAATCTCAAGCCCGAACAGGTACAGATCAACGTACAGACGGCTGGCGGCGGTTTCGGCCGGCGCGGCATTGCCACCAGCGACATTGTGGTGCTGGCCTGTGAAGTGGCCAAGGCAGCACGAACGGCGGGGTTAAACGTCCCCGTGCGCACAGTGTGGAGCCGCGAAGACGACATCAAGGGCGGCTACTACCGCCCCATGCACCTGCACCGCGCGCGCATCGGTTTCGACGACAGCGGCAATGTCCTGGCCTGGGATCACGTGCTGGTCGGGCAGTCGATCGTGACGGGCACCATGTTCGGTGGCCGGGTAAAAAATGGCATTGACCCCACCGCCACCGAAGGTCTGCGTGAGCCTTATCCGATTCCGATGCGCCTGACGGTGCATCACCCCAAGCTCAACGTGCCGGTGCTGTGGTGGCGCAGTGTGGGTTCCACGCATACCGCGTTCGTGATGGAGACCTTGATTGATGAAATTGCCCGAGCCACCCGGCAGGATCCCGTGGCTTATCGGATGAAACTCTTCGCCGACAAAAGCCCGCGCCATAGCGCGGCGTTGCAATTGGCGGTGGACAAGAGTGAGTACGGCAAGCGCCAACTGCCGGAGGGTCGCGCCTGGGGCGTGGCGGTGCATGAGTCGTTCAGTTCGGTGGTGGCCTATGTCGTCGAAGCCTCGGTACAGGACGGCCGTCCGGTGCTGCACCACGTGACCGCAGGCGTGCATTGCAACCTGGTGGTCAACCCTCGCAGCGTCGAAGCCCAGGTACAGGGTGCCGCCTTGATGGGGCTGTCGATGTGCCTGCCGGGCGGCGCCATCACCCTCAAGGAAGGCGTGGTGCAGCAAAGCAATTTTGCCGACTTCAGCGTGCCACGCATCGCCGATATGCCGGAGTTTTCGGTGCACACGGTGCCGAGTGCGGAACCGCCCACAGGCATGGGCGAACCTGGCCTGCCGCCGCTGGCTCCGGCTTTCGCCAACGCCCTAGCGCGGATCACCGGCAAGCCTGTACGTGAATTGCCTTTCAAGCTCGCCTGAGCCATGCGGTGCAGTCAACTGCACCGCCTTTTTGTTTGATGAGAGAGAATCCAATTGAACCAGTACCTGAAATTACCGGGGGTTCCCCAGGCACCCTTCCTGGCACACAGCGCCATGCTCGCCACGCTTGTTCTGTCACTGGGCACACTGGCCAGCGCCGTGTGGCCAGCCCAGGCGTTGGCGAGCCAGGCACTGGTGCAGCGTTACGCTTGCGTGGGCTGTCACCAAGCCAATACGCAGGTGGTGGGCCCCTCGTGGAAAGGCATCGCGCAAAAGTACGCTGGCAGCGATACCACGGCTGAGCAACTGGCAGCCAGCATCAAGGCTGGCGGCACCGGCAAATGGGGGCCGATGCCGATGCCACCGCAAGCTCAGGTGCCCGACGCCGACGCGAAGTCAATCGCCCAATGGTTGCTGGACGGCGCACAATAATTGCCCAATCCGGCATCAGTTCATTGAACTGATGCCTTGGCAGCCATCTGTCGCTGACGTCTTGCCAACCAATAGCACACCCCGCCCCACGCGCCTGCGACCGGCACAATCAACACGGCGATAACACCAAACCCCGCGCCCACCGCAGCCAACCCGACCGACAGCCAACCGCTGACCGCATCCCCACCTCGATACACCAGGGTCTCGATGACGTTCTTGGCCTTGTACTTTTCCTCACGGCTGACGACGGTCCAGAGCACTTCACGCGCCGGACGCACCACCGAAAATTCAATCGCACGACGCAGGCCCTGCGCCAACGCCACCGTCGCGGGTACGGGTGACAACGCCATTGCAGTGAATGCCACCAGCGTCACTACGGGCAGCGCGACCAGCGCACCACCGACGCCAACCCGGCGAATCAACGGTGCCGTGAGCAAGAGTTGAAAGATCAAGGTCAACGCCGAAACGGTAAGATCAATGAGCGCAAAAAACCGGGTTCTGCTGGCCACATCCGCGTAGCTCCCAGCGACTATCCGAGCCTGCTCGAAGTACAGGAAAGTGGCAGCCGTGGTGTGCAGGAGCATGAACACCACCAGCCCCAGCAGATAGGGTGAACGAACAATCAGCGTGAGACCGGCAAGCATGCTGCCGCCCATCCCGCGTTGCCCTTGCGCCTGGCACGTCGCCTGCGCATCGGTGCGTGACAACAATGCCCGATAGCAACGTACCGCCAGTTCCAGCAGCAGGGCTGCCGCCAGCGTCAGTGCAATCGGCCCAAGCCAGGTGGCCAGGGTGGCTGCCAACAGTGGGCCAATGAACGTGCCCAGCGTCCCGCCCGCTGCAATAAAGCCAAACAAGCGCAAGCCTTGCTCGCTGGAAAAGCGGTCGACCAGAACGCTCCAGAAAATCGAGACGATGAACAGGTTGTAAACGCTGATCCACACGAAGAACACCTGGCCGACCTGCACAGGCGCACTCTTTGCGGCAATCAACACACCAAACATCAGCATGGTGACTGCCACAAGTCGATAGATCAGCGGGATAAACCGCGTTGCCGGCAGCCGTGACACCAACGCGCCGAACAGCGGCACCATCAGCAGCATCACCACAAACGTCGCGGTGAACAGCCACTGCAGTTTGTCTGCGCCGCCTTCCAGGCCCAATGCGTCACGCAAAGGCCGCACCAGGTAGTAGCTGGCCAGCACGCAGAAATGAAACGCGAAACCCAGCACCAGCGCTGTTCTTTCCTCCGGCAAGACATGCGCCCACTTGAGCGTCCCCGCAGGCGTCATTGATCCTCACCTTCGGCAGTCGATACTGTGCGCACCAGCGCTACCGTATTGAAGGTGCTGAATAACAGCGCGCTGGCGTGGTGCTGGCGTGCCAGATGAAACAGATCGGGCTCAACCGTTTGGGAGCGTTTAATCGCCAGTTCGCTGTATTGCCTGGAGGGCCACAACAGTTGCATCAGCACCCGGTCGCCGTCCTCGCTGACGTGCACCTGCGCGCTGATAAATCCAGGGCAGAGACAGGTAAAGCGCTCGACGCGCTCGATCAATGCCGTCACCAGATCCTGCACATGAGGGGGCTCGACGACGAACTCAACGAGCTGGCTGAACTGGGTGCCGCGGTCAGGCGAACGCATGAGTGTTCTCCAAAAAAGGCGTACTTGACGCTTATAGATTGGGTAAGTCCTCGCCAGTATGCTGTGCCCCCGACACGCCGAGGTTGCCTGATCGACGCGATTGCTTGCCCGATCTGACGTGGCGCAAACGCAAAAAAGTCCACACCCGCAAGGGGCGTGGACTTTTTGAATCGGCGGTTACTGCTTGGCGTGCTTCGCCTGCACTTCAGGCATCGCCGAGGAATGGTGGTTGAGGATTTTCCACTCGCTGCCAACCTTTTCGTAGACGAAGGTGTAGCGTGCCTGCACGTGACGGGTCTTGCCGTTCGCCTCAGTCAGGGTGAACGTGTAGACCCCGCTGTCCATCGCCACGTTAGTCCCCAACTGGCGGATTTCACGGTAGTTGATCTGGCCTACCGGCTTGAGCACCAGGAAGTGATCGAAGTAGTCCGTGATCTGCTCCGGCGTGCTACGCACCTGGTTGGACACGGTCGGCTGCAACACCGCGCCCGGCGCATACAAGTCGACCACTGTCTTGACGTTACCGGTCTGTAAGGCGCTGTTCCAACGGTCAAACAACCCGGCAATCTCGCGGTCTTTCACATTGGCAGGTGCCTGGGCCACTTCGCGGTAGACATAGGGTGACGTCTCGGCAGCCAGAACAAAGGGGGCGCTCAAGGCGAAAATCACGGCGATCGACACGGTTTTGAAGTTCATTGGAATGCTCCTGTTGTGGGTGAGCACACTTTGCCAATCGCCTGCCCGCTCGCCATCGGCCAACCGGAGTCATTTAACTATGCCATTTGGCAGATAGCGCCCAACCCGCTCAACAAGGTTTAATAGCCTCCCTCGCGCCTGCGCGCCTGTGACACCGGACCCCAAGCATGCAAAACACGCCACACGATCCCGGCAGTGCCCTGGCTATCCGTGCACATTATCGACAATCCGAAAGTCGCACTGCGCGTTTGCGGTTGCTGGTGGACACCGGGCAGGCATTACCGCAACTGGCGCCTGATGCCATGCGCGAACGCGTGCTGGCACGGGCGAGCGCATTTCTTGCGATGGACCACGGGCTGATTCAGGAATGGGACACCGGTGGGTGCGCCACTATCACAGCACGCCATGGCAGCCAGGACCGACTGAGTAGCCTCAGCGCCGTCGCCGATCGCCGCTTACGCGCACCGTGCTGGCTGGAGCTACCGGGAAGCGCCCTGCCCAGTGTGTTGCAAGTACCGCTTCGCGGCGGCGACGGCGATGCCTTTGGCGTACTGGTGCTGGGCAACAGTGTCAGCCTGCGCGCGCCAGACCATGAAGACAGTGAATCCCTGCAATTGCTCGCCACACTGCTGGCCGCGCACCTGGAAAACCAACGATTGTTGACCACCCTCAAAACCCGCGACAGGACGCTTTCCGAGCTGGTCAACCGGCTGCTGCGGGCCCAGGAAGACGAGCGCAAACGCGTGGCATACGACCTGCACGACGGGTTGGCGCAAACCCTCGCGGGCTTACATCAGCGCCTGCAAGGGTTCGCCGGCCGCTGCCCGACGCTGCCAGGTACGTTGAACGCAGACCTGCAGGCGATTCTGACCCTGGCTCAGCACTCGGTCGGTGAAGGCCGGCAACTGATCGCCGGCCTGCGCCCGACGGTGCTGGATGATTTCGGCTTGTTCAAGGCGCTCGACAAAGAGGCTGACCGCCTGCGCGAAGCCGCCGTCAGCGTCCAGTGGACCACCGCCTACGCGGAGCGCTTGCCCAGTCAGGTGGAAATCGCCTTGTTCCGAATCGGCCAGGAAGCTATCAACAATATTCTCAAGCATGCGCAGGCCAGCCATGTGCAACTGGCCCTGGAGCTGCACGACGACCAGGCTTCGCTGCGGGTGAACGACAACGGCAAAGGCTTTACCCCAGGCCAACAACTTGACACCCAGAATGCCCAGCACCTCGGGCTCGCCACCATGCACGAACGCGCCAGCCTGTTGGGCGGCGTGCTCGATTGCGCCAGCGCGATGGGCGACGGAACGCAACTGCACGCCCGCGTGCCCGCCCACCTGAATGGAACACCGCAATGAGCCGCGTATTACGCCTGGTGTTGGCGGATGATCATGAAGTCACGCGCACCGGGTTTGTCGCGTTGCTGGCCGGTCACCCGCAATTTGAAGTGGTCGGGCAGGCCCGGGATGGCCAGCAAGCGGTGGAGCTGTGCGAACAGTTACTGCCCGACATCGTCATCCTCGATATTCGTATGCCGGTGCTCAATGGCCTCGGCGCCGCCCGCCTGCTGCAACAGCGCCTGCCAGCCGTCAAGGTGGTGATTTTCACCATGGATGACAGCCCTGACCATCTGGAAGCCGCGATGAATGCCGGGGCGGTAGGCTACCTGCTGAAAGATGCCAGCCGTAACGAGGTGATCGACGCCTTGCAACGGGTGGCCGCCGGTGAAGAAGCGCTCAACAGTGCGGTGAGCGCTCGCCTGCTGCGGCGCATGACCGAGCGCAACGCCAATGGCGCGGCGGCCACGGAAAACCTCACTCCCCGTGAACGCCAGGTGCTCGGGCTGGTCGCCAACGGGATGAGCAACCGGGAAATCGGTGCGCACCTGGGGATTACCACCGGCACCGCCAAAGCCCACGTCGAACGGGTGATCGGCAAGCTCGGTGCGGCCGATCGCACCCAGGCCGCCGTGCGGGGTATCGCGTTGGGCCTGGTGACGCAACCATGATGCGCATGTACGCCAGGCGTTGGGCGGACCTGCCCCTGCGCGGCAAAGCGCTGGTGGTGATTTCGCTGCCGCTGGTGGTGCTGTTGTTGTCCCTGGTGCTGATCTACATCACCGAACGGCAGACCGCCCGCGCCGAAGAAGACGTGCGCCGCGTGCTGCGTGTACAAGGCGATATCCGCGCCGTGCACACGCTGCTGGCCGAAGCCGCCGCCAGCGTGCGCGGCTACCTGCTGACCCGTCGCGAGGATTTCCTGCCGGGGTATCTCAACGCCAAGCCGCAGATTGAGTCAGCCCTGCGCCGCCTCGACCATAATGTTCGTGATCAACGGGTACGCGAACAGCTCGCGTCGATCACGCCGCTGATCAACAGCAAAATTGATGGGCTGGAGGACATGCTCAACGACTCGACCACCAGCCCTGAGTCGATTACCAGCATTCTGGTGAGCAACAAACACATCCTGGATACCTTGCGCCAGCACATCGGCACCATGCTCACCCTTGAGGACTCGTTGCTCGCCGAACGCACTATGGCGGCTGCCGAAACACGCCAGCGGCTGCTGCTGTCCACCTGGCTGGCGGCCATCTGCGGGCTGTTTGGGGCCATCGTCGCGGTGCTGTTTCTGTCCAGGGGCATTGTTGCTCGGGTGCAGCAAGTACAGGGCAATGCGCAACGCCTGGCGCTCGGTCAGCCGCTGCAGCCGCATCCGCCGGAAAACGACGAGATTGGCCAGTTGGGCACGCGCCTGGTGGAGGCCGGCGTGCTGCTGGCCGAGCGCGAGCGTGCATTGCGCGAGAATGAAGAGCGCTTGCGGCTGATCATTGATGGGGTCAAGGACTACGGGATCTTCGCCCTCGACAGTACAGGCCATGTCACCAGTTGGAACAACGGCGCCGAGCGGATCAAGGGCTACACCGAGCAGGAGATCATAGGCCAGCACTTCTCGCTGTTCTACCTGCCGGAAGAATGCCCGCAACACCCGGACATGGCGCTGCGCGAGGCCACTCGCGACGGTGACTACACCGAAGAAGGCTGGCGTTGCCGCAAGGACGGCACGCGCTTCTGGGCCAGCGTGGTGATCACCGCGCAGTACGACAGCACCGGTGCCCTGCGTGGTTTCTCGAAGATCACCCGCGACATCACCGACCGTCGCGCAGCGGAGATTGCGCTGGGCACCGCCCGTGAGGAAGCCGAACGCGCCAGCCGGGCCAAGAGCGAGTTTCTCTCACGCATGAGCCACGAACTGCGCACCCCGCTCAACTCGATCCTGGGCTTTGCGCAACTGCTGGACATGGACTCGGCGGTGGCGCAAAAGCCCCAGGTCGGTCACATCCTGCGCGCCGGTCAGCACCTGCTGACGCTGATCAACGAAGTGTTGGATATTGCCAAGATCGAGGCGGGACGCTTGCCGTTGAACATCGAACCGATCCCCTTGGCGGGCGTGCTGCAAGAAGCCCTGGCGCTGGTATCACCCATGGCTGGCGACGCGGGTATCCAGTTACAGCCACTGCCACCGCTGGCGGCGGATATCGGCATCGTGGCTGATCGGCAACGCCTGACCCAGGTGCTGCTGAACCTGCTGTCCAATGCCATCAAGTACAACCGGCCTCAGGGTCAGGTGAGCATTGAAGTCATGGTCGAGGGGCAGCGCATCGGCGTGTCCGTCTGCGACACCGGCAGAGGCATCGCGGCCGATCACATCGGGCAGTTGTTCAAACCGTTCGAGCGCTTGGGGGCCGACCCGAATGTCGAAGGCAGCGGCCTGGGCCTGGCGCTGAGTAAAAGCCTGCTGGAAAAGATGAATGGCAGACTGAGCGTGCACAGCCAACACGGAATCGGCTCACGCTTCACCCTGGAGCTGCCCTTCGTGCGCGTGCAGCCCGCCGGCGACTTGCTCGCGCCCGTAGTCGATACGAGGCCGGTACGCCCTGCTCCCGCGATCCAGGGCAAGGTGCTGTATATCGAAGACAACCTCTCCAGCCTGGCGCTGATCGAAACCTTGCTGCACCGCAGGCCCGGAATAAAGCTGCTGTCCAGCATGCAAGGCCAGCTGGGCCTGGACCTGGCAGCTCAACATGTGCCGCAGCTGATTCTGCTCGACGTGTCACTGCCGGACATCGACGGCCTGGCTGTACTGCAGCGTCTGCGCCGGTCTGCGATCACCCGATACACACCGGTGCTGATGATCACCGCCGACGCCAGCGACCTCACCCGCCAGGCCCTGCATGACGCGGGCGCGACGGCCATATTGAATAAGCCGATTAACGTACCCGCGTTTCTTGCCCACCTCGACCAGTACTTTCCGGAGCCCGCGTGAACCTCGACCTGCGTATTTTGATCATCGACGACCAACGCCCGAATCTCGACCTGGTGGAGCAATTGCTGGCGCGCGAAGGGCTGAACAACGTGCTGAGCAGCACTGAGCCATTACGCACACTGGAGCTGTTCAACAGCTTCGAACCGGACCTGGTGATTCTCGACCTGCACATGCCCGAGCTCGACGGTTTTGCGGTGCTGGAACAGCTCAACCGGCGCATCCCCCATGGCGAATACCTGCCGATCCTCGTGCTCACTGCCGACGCCACCCGCGACACCCGCCTGCGCGCCCTGGCGCTCGGTGCCAGAGATTTCATCAGCAAACCCCTGGATGCGCTGGAAACCATGCTGCGGGTGTGGAACCTGCTGGAAACCCGCGTGCTCTACAAAACCTTACGCACGCTGGTGCCGGCCGATCAGATTGAGTTATTGCAACGGCGCGGTTCAACGGACGGCAACGGGAACACCACCGCAGCGACAGCCCCCTCCACTATCCGACGCTGCTAGACACGGATTCGCTTGATGTCGCGTTGCGGTGGCTCGCCAAACAGACGGCTGTATTCACGACTGAACTGCGACGAGCTTTCATAGCCCACGATGCCACCGGCGCTGCTTGCATCCACCCCCTGGCTAAGCATCAACTGCCGTGCGGCTTGCAGCCGCAGTTGCTTCTGATATTGCAACGGACTCATGCCCGTCAAGGCGCGAAAATGCTGGCGAAACGTCGACGGACTCATGTGAGCGTGGGCGGCCAGGTCATCCATGCGCAGGGCCTGACGATAGTTGAGTTTCAGCCAGGCAACCGTCCTGGCAATGTGCTGGCTGGGCGACCCGGCTGCGATCACATGCAGCAACTGCGGGCCGTGGGCACCGCTCAACAGCCGCGCAATCAGTTCTTCCTTGATCAGCGGGGCCAGGGTTTCAAGCAATTGCGGCTCGCCCAGCAGCTCCACCAGGCGCCGTACGGCATCCAGCACACCCGCGTCCAGGGGTTGCACGGTCACCGCCCGAAATTCGTCCTCTCGCATGCGTTGGGACAGTTTCATGCGGTCAGCGATTTGCATGACGGTGGCGTTGTCCAGCGCCAACATAATCCCCAGAAACGGGTGCGCCATACTCGCCTGGCTGACCTGTGAAATGACCGGCAGATCCACGCTGGTGACCATGGACTGGCCGGGCCCGTAGGTCAGCACTTCACTGCCGACCAATACCCGCTTGCAACCTTGCAAGGTCACGCCAATGCCCAGGCCGTAAATACAGTGCATGGGTGCCGTGATGTCGGGGCGGCGGTACAGGTTCAGGCCAGGCAATGCGCCAATCCTCTCATCATCGCTGCCCAATACCCGATCAACCGCGCCCGCAAGGCGGCCGACGGCGCACGCCATCGGTTCTTTCATAAGCACAGGTTGCACATAGGATTCCTTGATCAGCACTGGTCTAGAGTTGGTCACGAGCGACTCCGTTGCTAAAGCGAACAATATCCGCCATGACTGCAAGGGCAATCTCGGCTGGGGTCTTGCTCCCCAAGTTAAGTCCAATCGGCGCATGAATGCGTTCGAGCATCTGCGGCGCCAACGCGCCAATGCGCTTGACCCGCTCAAGACGCTTTTCGCTGGTCCGCCTGGAGCCCATGGCACCGATGTAAAAAGCGCTGGTTCTCACGGCCTCCAGCAACGTCAGGTCGTCCATGCGCGGGTCGTGGGTCAACGCGACAATGGCTGTGCCGTCATGGCATCCGCCTTCGGCAATGAACGTGGCAGGAAACACCTTGAGTACTTCCACGCCGGCCATGCTGAAGGCGCCGGTCAACTCGGGGCGCGGGTCGCATACGATTACCTCATAGCCCAACGCCACCGCAAAACCGGCGCAGAACTCGGCCACCGGGGACAGACCGGCGATCAATAATCGTTGGGCTGCCCCCATACGAATCCGCACCTGGTCGGCTTCAACGACGACCGGCGCAGTGGCACCTGCATCGCTCTGAGTCCGTCGGGCATTGGTTCCAAGCGTAATATGCCGCACCACGCGCTGGCGTCCTTGCAGAGAGCCCAACAGTACTGCGAAGTGCGCTTTCGCTGCGCAATCGGGTTCGAACTGTTCGACCAGTACGTCGAGTACGCCGCCACACGGTAGCTCCAGTGAGGGTGCAAGCCCGCCCTCACCGTAACGCACGACATGGTTGTGCTCGACAAACTCATGGCGCCCTAACCGTTCAAGGAAATCTTCCTCGACACAGCCTCCCGAGAGTGACCCGCAGAACTCGCCTGTCGACAGGGCTGCCAATAGAGACCCGGGCCCTCGCGGTGCCGAACCAAAGGTTGCAAGCACCGTGCACAACCAAACGCAGCGACCTTGTTCGAGCCACGTTGTGGCTTGCTGGATAACTTGGAGATCAAGGTTTTTCATGAAATGCGAACCGGCCCGGCCTTCCTCCGATGAGTTTCCCAGCGTGATCGGCAAGCCTTTTACGGGCTGGCCACTGGGTTGAGGTGCAGGCCCGTTGAGCGCGGCCTCACGATTGAACGGAGTATGTGGAGTTAGCCGGGAGAGGTGATTGCCTGATCAAGGGAATTTATTGCCTATTTCAACAGAAGTCGGAAAATAGCCTTGCATGTGACAAATTGTTTCTGGCTTAGGCAATGCTCAAACTGATCAAGGACAGATAATTACGCCCGTGTCGAACAGCGGTGATACCGCATATCGGGCCACCGTCCCAGGGTGCAGTGAACCTGACCGGCGATCGTCGTTGCGATGGCAGCAACAGTCTTTTGTCATCATTCCTATTGATAGCCCCCTAACGAAACCCGCATCCTAGAGGGCTAATCTCGCGCTTATATCATTCCGAATGATAGTTACCTTTGCTTCATTCGATTCGTGACATAGCACCTCGCCGCGCATGATCCGCCCATCTCAAATACATTGGCGGATGCACCTCATGGAACAGTCACTCAAACATTTGCGCTTCCCCCTGGCGATTTTGGCCGTGGTGGTGATGAGCGCGTGCGGCAAAACTCCGGAACAAGCGGCCGCCATGCCGGCTGCCAAAGTCAGCGTGGCCAAAGTGCTTGAACAACCGGTCAACGAGTGGGATGAGTTCACCGGTCGCCTGGAGGCACCGGAAACCGTGCAGATTCGTCCGCGGGTCTCTGGCCAGATTGACCAAGTCGCTTTCACCGAAGGCGCTTTGGTCAAGAAAGGCGACCTGCTGTTCCAGATCGACCCGCGTCCGTTCCAGGCTGAAGTGCGCCGCCTTGAAGCGCAATTGCAACAAACCCGTGCCGCCGCGACACGCAGCGATAACGAAGCGCAACGTGGCGAGCGCCTGCGCCAGAGCAATGCGATTTCCGCCGAACTGGCCGACTCGCGCACCACCTCCGCCCAGGAAGCCCGCGCCGCCGTCGCCGGGATTCAGGCGCAGTTGGACCTGGCCAAGCTGAACCTGAGCTTTACCCGCGTGACCTCGCCGATCAGCGGCCGTGTCAGCCGTGCCGAAATCACCGCCGGCAACCTGGTGACCGCCGACGTCACCGCGCTGACCAGCGTGGTGTCCACCGACAAGGTCTACGCCTACTTCGACGCTGATGAGCGGGTGTTCCTCAAGTACACCGAACTGGCCCGCCAAGGCCGTCGTGGTGCTACCACCCCTGTGTACCTGGGCCTGTCGAATGAAACCGGCAACCCCCACCTGGGCCAGATGAACTTCGTCGACAACCAGGTCAACCCGGCTACCGGCACCATCCGTGGTCGCGCTGTGTTTGATAACAGCAAGGGCGAATACACCCCTGGCCTGTACGCACGCCTGAAGCTGGTGGGCAGCGGCACCTACTCCGCCGTACTGATCAACGACGAAGCCGTGGGCACCGACCTGGGCAAGAAATTCGTGCTGGTGATGGACGGCGACAAGCCGGCGTATCGCTCGGTGGAACTGGGGCCGAAGATCGAAGGGTTGCGCATCGTGCGCAGTGGCCTGAACAAAGACGACACGATTATCGTCAAGGGCCTGCAGCGTGTTCGCCCTGGGTCGCCGGTCGCACCGGAAACCATCCCGATGGCCAGCAAGGAAACCCTCGCAGCCTTGGCACAACAACGACAAGCGCTTGAAGCCAGCAACCTGGAGCAAGTGGCGCCGGAAAAAACCGCGCCCAAGCTCGCAGCCGTTGCGACTCCACGCGGTTAAGGGATACGACTCAAGATGAATTTTTCCAAGTTCTTCATTTCGCGGCCGATCTTCGCAGCGGTGCTCTCGCTGTTGATCCTGATCGCTGGTGCGATCTCGCTGTTCCAGCTACCGATCAGCGAATACCCGGAAGTGGTGCCGCCGACTGTAGTAGTACGCGCCAACTTCCCGGGCGCCAACCCTAAAGTCATCGGTGAAACCGTGGCTGCTCCGTTGGAGCAAGCCATCACCGGCGTCGAGAACATGCTGTACATGTCCTCGCAGTCGACCGCCGACGGCAAGCTGACGCTGACCATCACCTTCGCCCTGGGCACCGACCTGGATAACGCGCAGGTGCAGGTGCAAAACCGTGTGACCCGGACTCAGCCCAAACTGCCTGAGGAAGTGACGCGCATCGGTATCACCGTGGACAAGGCATCCCCCGACCTGACCATGGTGGTGCACTTGACCTCCCCGGATCAGCGCTACGACATGCTGTACCTGTCCAACTACGCGATCCTCAACATCAAGGATGAGCTGGCCCGCCTGGGCGGCGTGGGCGACGTGCAGTTGTTCGGCATGGGCGACTACTCCCTGCGCGTATGGCTCGACCCGAACAAGACGGCCTCACGCAACCTGACCGCGACCGATGTGGTCAACGCGATCCGCGAGCAGAACCGTCAGGTCGCAGCCGGCGCACTCGGCGCCCAGCCTGCGCCGTCGGATACCAGCTTCCAGTTGTCGGTGAATACCCAGGGCCGTCTGGTCACTGAGGAAGAGTTCGAGAACATTGTGATTCGCGCCGGCGACAACGGTGAAATCACGCGCCTCAAGGACATCGCACGGGTCGAGCTCGGGTCCAGCCAATACGCGCTGCGCTCACTGATTGATAACCAGCCTGCCGTAGCGATTCCGATTTTCCAGCGCCCCGGTTCCAATGCCATCGACATCTCCAACGATGTGCGCAGCAAAATGGCCGAGCTGAAAAAGAGCTTCCCGGCGGGCATGGATTACCGCATCGCCTATGACCCGACGATCTTTGTACGCGGCTCCATCGAAGCGGTGGTGCACACCCTGTTCGAAGCGCTGATCCTCGTGGTGCTGGTGGTGATTCTGTTCCTGCAGACCTGGCGCGCCTCGATTATTCCGTTGGTGGCGGTGCCGGTATCGTTGATCGGTACGTTTGCGGTGATGCACCTGTTCGGGTTCTCGCTCAACGCCCTGTCCTTGTTCGGCTTGGTACTGGCCATCGGCATCGTGGTGGACGACGCGATCGTGGTAGTGGAGAACGTCGAGCGCAATATCGAGCTGGGCCTGGAGCCGTTCCAGGCGACTGAAAAAGCCATGAGCGAAGTGACCGGCCCGATTATCGCCACGGCACTGGTGCTGTGCGCGGTGTTCATCCCCGCCGCCTTTATCAGTGGCTTGACCGGGCAGTTCTACAAACAGTTCGCCTTGACCATCGCGATCTCGACGGTGATCTCGGCGTTCAACTCGCTGACGCTGTCCCCTGCCCTGGCCGCCGTGTTGCTGCGCGGTCACGATGCGCCCAAGGATCGCTTCTCGAAGGTCCTCGACAAGCTTTTTGGCGGCTGGCTGTTCCGTCCTTTCAACCGCTTTTTCGAAAAGGCCAGCCATGGCTACGTGGGCACCGTGCGCCGGGTGATTCGCGGCAGTGGCATTGCCCTGTTTGTATACGCCGGCCTGATGGTGCTGACCTTCTTCGGGTTTGCCCATACCCCGACCGGTTTCGTACCGGCTCAGGACAAGCAATACCTGGTGGCCTTCGCCCAACTGCCGGACGCCGCGAGCCTGGACCGCACCGAAAGCGTGATGAAGCGCATGTCGGACATCGCCCTGAAACAACCTGGCGTGGAAAGCGCGATTGCGTTCCCTGGCCTGTCGATCAACGGTTTCACCAACAGCCCGAACAGCGGCATCGTGTTCGTGACCTTGAAGCCGTTCGATGAGCGCAAAGATGCGAGCATGTCCGCCGGTGCGATTGCCGGTGCGTTGAATGGCCAATACGCCAACATTGAAGAAGCCTACATGGCGATCTTCCCACCGCCGCCGGTACAGGGCCTGGGTACGATCGGCGGGTTCCGTCTGCAGATCGAAGACCGTGGCAACCTCGGCTATGACGAGCTGTACAAAGAAGTGCAAAACGTCATCACCAAGAGCCACGGTGTGCCGGAGCTGTTCGGTCTGTTCACCAGTTACACGGTCAACGTGCCGCAAGTCGATGCCGCCATCGACCGCGAAAAGGCCAAGACCCACGGCGTGGCGATCAGCGACATCTTCGACACCCTGCAGGTCTATCTGGGTTCGTTGTATGCCAACGACTTCAACCGCTTTGGTCGTACCTACCAGGTCAACGTGCAGGCCGAGCAACAGTTCCGCCAGGACTCCGATCAGATCGGCCAGCTGAAAGTGCGTAACAACAAAGGCGAGATGATCCCGTTGGCGACCTTTATCAAGGTCAGCGACACCTCGGGCCCGGACCGCGTGATGCACTACAACGGCTTTATCACCGCTGAAATCAACGGCAACGCCGCACCGGGCTACAGCTCCGGCCAGGCCCAGGCGGCAATTGAAAAACTGTTGAAGGATGAACTGCCCAACGGCATGACCTACGAGTGGACCGACCTGACTTATCAGCAAATCCTCTCGGGCAACACTGCGCTGTTCGTGTTCCCGCTCTGCGTCCTGCTGGCGTTCCTGGTATTGGCCGCCCAGTACGAAAGCTGGAGCCTGCCGCTGGCGGTGATCCTGATCGTACCGATGACGCTGCTGTCGGCCATTACCGGGGTGATTATCTCGGGCGGCGACAACAACATCTTCACGCAGATCGGCTTGATCGTACTGGTGGGCCTGGCGTGTAAGAACGCGATTCTGATCGTCGTGTTCGCCAAGGATAAACAGCAGGAAGGTCTCGACCCGCTCGCCGCGGTGCTGGAAGCCTGCCGCCTGCGCCTGCGGCCGATCCTGATGACCTCGTTCGCGTTCATCATGGGTGTGGTGCCTCTGGTGTTGTCCAGCGGTGCGGGTGCCGAGATGCGGCATGCCATGGGCGTGGCGGTGTTCTCCGGGATGATCGGGGTGACCTTCTTCGGTCTGTTGCTGACGCCAGTGTTCTACGTACTGATCCGTCGCTATGTGGAGCGCCAGGAGGCGCGCAAAGCGGCCAAGGCCCTGAAGCTGGAGGCACAGCAATGAGTGTGAAAGTCTTTCTGCCGAGCTTGCTGGTCCTGGCGCTGAGCGCCTGTGCCGTAGGCCCGGACTACAAAACCCAGAACCTGGAGGCGGCCAACATCACGGCCGCCGCCGACACCAAAAGCTATGACCATGCCAAATATGAAGGCATCTGGTGGCAGCAGTTCGACGACCCGACCCTGGACCAACTGGTCACCCAGTCGCTGAGCGGCAACCGTGACCTGCGTGTAGCGTTTGCCCGCCTGCGGGCGGCCCGCGCCATCCGTGATGACGCAGCCAACGACATCATGCCGGTGGTCACCAGCCGCGTCAGCAGCGACGTGGGCAAAGGCCAGATCCCGGGCCAGACCACCCAGCGCGTCAACAGCGAGCGCTACGACCTGGGCCTGGACATGGCCTGGGAAGTCGACTTGTTCGGGCGTATCCGTCGCAACCTGGAAGCCAGCGACGCTGACCAGCAGGTTGCCGAAGCGGATCTGTATCAACTGCAAGTCACCATGATTGCCGAGTTGGTGGATGCCTACGGCCAGCTGCGCGGTGCCCAGCTGCGTGAACGCATCGCCCTGGACAACCTGAAGAACCAGCAGGAATCGCGCACCATCACCGTAAGCCTGCGTGATGCCGGCGTCGGCGACCAACTGGATGTGGAGCGCGCCGACGCACGCCTCGCAGCAGTAGAAGCCAGCGTGCCGCAACTGCAAGCCGAACAAGTGCGCGAGCGTAACCGCATCGCCACCCTGCTCGGCCAGCGCCCCGACAAGCTCAGCGTAGACCTGAGCCCCAAAGACCTGCCGGCGATTGCCAAGGCGTTGCCGATCGGCGACCCAGGGCAATTGCTGCAACGTCGCCCGGACATCCTCAGCGCCGAACGCAAACTCGCCGCCGCCACTGCGCGTATCGGCGTGGCAAAGGCCGACCTGTTCCCACGGGTCAGCCTCAGCGGCTTCCTCGGCTTTACCGCCGGGCGTGGCTCGCAGATCGGCTCGGCGGCCGCGAATGCCTGGTCCCTGGGCCCAAGCATTACCTGGGCCGCCTTTGACCTGGGCAGCGTGCGTGCGCGCTTGCGCGGTGCGAATGCCGAAGCGGATGGCGCCCTGGCGACCTATGAGCAGCAGGTGCTGCTGGCGCTGGAAGAATCGGAAAATGCCTTCAGTGATTACGGCAAACGCCAACAGCGCCTGGTATCGCTGATCCGTCAGAGTGAGTCCAGCCGCGCCGCCGCCGACCTGGCTGCGATCCGCTATCGCGAAGGGACGGTGGACTTCCTGGTATTGCTCGACGCACAGCGCGAACGCCTGGCCGCCGAAGACTCCCAAGCCCAGGCCGAAGTGGACCTGTATCGCGGCATTGTCGCGATCTACAAGGCGTTGGGTGGTGGCTGGCAGCCGGATACGGTGGTGGCCAGCAGCAAGTGAGGTAAAGAGCTCCTTTGGTTGGTCGCATCCAGCCAATTTTTTGCCCCGTGGTCCATTCGGTCACGGGGCTTTTTTTTGGTTAGTGGCGTAGCCATTCATAGACGGTGTCGGCGGTGGCAACCATTAGAAGAAGCGTGCCGCTAAACATCATGCTCCGAAGCAAATATTTAAGACCTTGGGGGAAGTCCTGCACTTGCTGGCGGTCCAGAACACCGCGCCTTATGTTCCACGATGGCATTGTAACGGTCGCCATGACTGCGCAAAGTCGAACCATCCTCCCTCGTAACGAATTCCCCCAGAACCTTTTGCTAAAGGTGACAAGGCTGCATTTGTCTAAATAGCCCTCCATTTCATCCAGACGTCTACATACCAGGAAAAAGCCAAGCAGATTGATAATAAGCAGCAGACTCATGGCGCCTGCAGCCAACCACAACTTCAGAGGTTGGTTGAACAAGTAGTCAATATTCATAAACTTTCTCACCTAAATACTCACCGAGCGCCCCACCTTTACTCCCCCCAATCGCGCATCTGCGCTTCCAGTCGGGAAAACAGCACTTGCCGGCGCGCCAGAAACTCATCTCGCGCAGCCCCGCCACCTCGGCGCAGGGACTGTTTGTGCAACGCCTCAATCTCTTCCAGGGTTTTGACGATGGCCGTCAGGTGGCGATTCCAAGCATCCCCCGCCGTGCCCACTCCGAGCGAGGTATAGCCCAGCAGTTTTTGCAGCAGGTCATAGTTGTGCAACGCAAAGTCAGCGCCGCCTTCGGCCATCACGCTGTGGCGGATGCTCCAGGCCACTTGTTTCAAGCGGTTTTCCTCCGGCGTACACATCGCCGTCGTGGGGTCCCCGATAATCACCAGTTGGCCGGGTAACACCACGACATTGCGGATGTGGTTATTCAGCAGGTCGAACTTTTCGGTAGCCGACTTGCTTAAGTCAAGACGGGCCTTGAGTTCGACCGAGGTTTGCGGCCGCTCGTTGATAAACGCATAAGGCTGAGCCATGCATTCGGTCCTTGTCGAATGGAGATGGCCGCGAAATGTAAGGAACGCGTTGTCGGGTTGTCGTGGGTTTAGCGCCTGGATTTCAGGGGCTTTTTTAACTTTGGGAAAAGGGCTACTCAGTAAACTCCAGCGTCTGTCAGGAGCGGCTGTCGTCATTGAGAATCAGGCTGCGATAGTGCCCCGGATTCGACCCCGACCACTTACGAAACGCCTTGTAGAACGAACTGGTATCAGCAAACCCCAATCGCTGCGCAATCTCGGCAAAGCTGATCTGCGGCTCGGCCAGCCACACAACCGCCAGCTCCTTGCGCACACTGTCTTTAAGGCCCTGATAGGTCTGCCCTTCTTCGGCCAAACGGCGACGCAGTGTGGACGCAGAGATACACAGGGTAGAGGCCAGGCCGTCGGTTTCGGGCCAGGTGTCGGGCGGCATCTGGCGCAAGTCGTGTTTGATGCGGGTGGCCAGGCTGTCGGGGTCGCGGTATTTAACCAGGATGTTCGCCGGTGCATGGGCCAGGAAGCGTTTGAGTTCTTCCACGCTGCGCTTGATCGGCAGGTCCAGGCAATCGGCGGAAAAGATCATGCGCGTGCGTGGCCGATCGAACCGCAGGTTGTCGGAAAACATTACCTGGTAGTCATCACAGAAATCCGGCTGAGGGCCGCGCAGCTCGATGGCCAGGATCGGAATCCGCCGCCCGGCCAGCCAGCAGGCCACACCGTGGACGATCATCCAATAGGTGAAATAGGTGAACGCCCGCTTGGGCTGCACTTCAGGCTCCAGCAGCACGATCTCCGTCAGGCTTTGCTGGCGAACCAACTGGGCAGGCAGTTGTTCAAGCACCAAGGATAAAAACCCCAGGCCCGTTTCCAGGCTGGCGCCCAGCGTCGATTGCGCCATGGCCGCACGACACAGGAACGCCAGGCTACCGGACTTGAGTTTGCGCGGGTCCATGCCGAAGAACTCGTCATCCATGCGCCGTGCCAGCAGGCGCCACAGGCGTGCGTAGGTGGTGGCCGAAACCCGTGCGGTGGGCTCGGCCAGCAGCGCCGGGTCGATCCCGGCTTTGGTCAGCACCTCAACGCTGGCCGCGCCTGGCGCACAGCTCTGCAACAGCGCTTCGCGCACGAGGTGGATGGAAATGGTGTCTTTTTCCGACATGGGAAGTTGGGCAATCCGGTCGCGCACAAGATGGCGTGCATCATAAAGGCGGTTGCGCTTCGCCACCACCGTTCAGCCAGTGTTCAGTAAACGTCAATATTCCTTGTTTAGTAATGAGTATCATTATGTTACAAATTAGCACCCTATCTAGTTATGCTGTGGTGGCGAATGCTCGTTCCTTTTCTAATCATGCTGCGCGAAGGCATTGAAGCCGCTCTGATCGTTGGCATCATTGCCAGTTACCTGCAACAGACCGGGCGCGGCCAATGGATGCCGGCCGTGTGGGTTGGGGTTTTCCTGGCGGCGGCGCTGGCGCTGTTGGTTGGCGGTGGCCTGGAGCTGGTCAGTGCGGAATTCCCGCAAAAGCAGCAGGAACTGTTCGAAGGCATTGTCGGCCTGGTGGCCGTGGGCATCCTCAGCTCCATGGTGTTCTGGATGCGCAAGGTGGCGCGCTCCATCAAGCATTCCCTGCACGAATCCCTCGATCACGCCTTGGCCGGCTCCAAACACCAGGTGACAGCGCTGATCCTGATGGTGTTTTTTGCCGTGGCCCGTGAAGGTCTCGAAACCGTGTTTTTCCTGCTCGCCGTATTTCAGCAGAGCGAAGGCCCCGGCGCACCGATTGGCGCCCTGCTCGGCCTGATCCTGGCGATTATCGTGGGTTTCCTGATCTACAGCGGCAGCATGCGCCTGAACCTCGGCGCGTTCTTTCGCTGGACCGGTCTGTTTATCCTGGTGGTGGCCGCCGGCATCCTGGCCAACTCGGTGCAGGCGCTGCACGAAGCCGGAGTGTGGAACCACCTGCAAACCGTGCTGTTCGATTTCAGCGCCGTGCTGCCGATGGACAGCCCGTTGGGCTCAGTGCTGGCCGGGATGTTCGGCTACCAGGAAGCACCGACCATCAGCACCCTGGGCGCCTATCTGATTTACCTGGTGGTGGCCCTGGTGATGTTCTTCCTGCCCGCGGCCCCGGCCAAGCCTGCCGCCACCTCTTCTTCCGTTTCCAGCCAGTAAGGACCGTCCCTTGTCCAACCCAACCCCTCAACCGGCGTCGCCACCCCGCGCCTTGCGCTGGGCCGTGGCGGGCTCGGTGGTCGTGATGATCGCCGCCGGTGGCCTGTTCTACTACGCCTCGCAACTGGCCGCCAGCAAGCGCCAGACCAACCACAATGAAATCGCCGTGACCATCCATGGCCACGCCTGCGAGCCGAATGCACTGACGGTGCCCGCCGGGCGCGCCAGCTTCCGGATCATCAACCGCTCCGATCGGGCGGTGGAATGGGAAATCCTCGACGGTGTGCTGGTGGTCGAAGAGCGCGAGAACATCGCCCCCGGCCTGAGCCAGGTGATTAACGCCAACCTGCTGCCCGGCGACTATGCGATCACCTGTGGCCTGCTGAGCAACCCGCGTGGCACCCTGCATGTGACGCCAACGGCCGAATCCGACGCCCAAGCCAAGGCGAAGCCGTCGATGGTGGCGTTTATCGGGCCGCTGTCGGAGTTTCGCGTGTACTTGAGCAGCCAGGGCAGCGCCTTGGTCAAGGCTGTGACCGCCCTGCAACACGCCATCGCCGCCGGTGACCTGGCCCAGGCTCAGGCGCTGTATGTCCCTGCCCGCGAAGCTTACCAGCGACTGGCCCCGGCCTCGCAGCGCCTGGCGGAGCTGGACAACGCCATCAATGCCCGTGCCGACTACTTTGAAAAGCGCGAACAGGACCCGGCCTTCAGCGGCTTCCATCGCCTTGAATACAGCCTGTTCCAGCAACGCAGCCTCGACGGCCTGGCCCCGGTTGCGCAGCGTCTGGTCACGGATGTCAGCGCGCTCAAACAACAGTTGCTGGCCCAGTCCCTGCCGCCGGAGCAACTGGTCGGCATCGTGGTGCGCAACCTCAACAGCCTGGCGGATGTGCGTGCCGTCAGCGGTGAGGAGGAACGCTACAGCCACGTCGACCTGAATGGCTTTGCCGCCAACCTCGAAGCCGCGCACAAGGTGGTCGAGCTGATGCGTCCGTTGCTGAGCAAATCCGCTGCCGACCTGTTGCCGAAAATCGACAGCGCCCTGGCCGCCTTCGATACCGAGTTGCAAGGCTTCAAAGTGAACAAAGGCTACGCCACGTATGACAGCGTCACCGCCGATCAGCGCCAGCAGATCGCGGACAAGGCCAAGGCTCTGGCCGTTGCACTCGATGGAATCGACCCAGCCCTTGGCCTCTCCGGCCTGCAGTGAAGACGACCAACTACATGAGTGATTCAGAACAGTTTTCTGCACAACGCCGCCGCGTCCTGCTAGGCATGGCCGCCACCGGTGCCGCCATCGCTGGCAGCACCCTCACCTGCCCGGCCATGGCAGCCGCCGCCGAGCAAGTCACCACCGCACCACGCAGTGACAAAACCCAGGACCACCACGATTTCTACGGCAAGCACCAAAGCGGCATCGTCACCCCACGCCCGGCCTGCGGCATGCTGGTGGCGTTCGACGTACTGGCCGACGACCGTGAAGACCTGGAGCGCCTGTTCCGCACCCTGAACGAGCGTATAGCGTTCCTGATGACCGGCGGCCCCGTGGCGCAAGTCGACCCCAAGTTGCCGCCTACCGATTCCGGCATTCTTGGCCCGGTGGTCACGCCGGACAACCTGACCATCACCGTGTCCGTCGGCGAATCGCTGTTCGATGAGCGTTTCGGCCTCACCGCCGTCAAGCCCAAGCGCCTGAGCCGCATGGTGGGGTTCCCCAACGACGCGCTGGAACCGGCGCAGTGCCATGGCGACCTGAGCCTGCAATTTTGCTCCAACACCCCGGACACCAATATCCACGCCCTGCGCGACATCGTGAAAAACCTGCCCGACCTGCTGCTGGTGCGCTGGAAGCAGGAAGGCAGCGTGCCACCCCAGGCGCCCAGCAAAGCTGGCGAGCCGGCACAAAGTGCGCGCAACTTCCTGGGGTTCCGTGACGGTTCGGCCAACCCGAACTCCAACGATGACAGCGCGATGAACCAGATCGTCTGGGTGCAACCCGGCAGCGACGAGCCCGCTTGGGCCGCTAATGGCAGCTACCAGGCGGTGCGGATCATCCGTAACTTCGTCGAACGTTGGGACCGCACGCCGCTGCAAGAGCAGGAAAGCATCATCGGCCGCGTCAAGACTACGGGCGCGCCCATGGATGGCCAGAAAGAGACCCAGGTGCCCGACTACAGCAAGGACCCGGAAGGCAAGTTGACCAAGCTCGATGCCCATATCCGCCTGGCCAACCCGCGCACCCCGCAGACTCAGGCCAACCTGATCCTGCGTCGGCCGTTCAACTACTCCAACGGCGTCAACAAAAACGGTCAGCTGGACATGGGGCTGTTGTTCATCTGCTACCAGGCTGACCTGGAGAAAGGTTTTATCAGCGTGCAAACCCGGCTCAACGGCGAGCCCCTGGAGGAATACCTCAAGCCGGTCGGCGGCGGGTACTTCTTCACCTTGCCGGGGGTCACGGGGCCTAAGGATTTCATTGGGCGCACGCTGCTCGCTGCAACGCACCCTCAAACCACTGCCCATACCTGAAAACACACCCAGAGCGGATACCGTCCCATGAAGAAGTCGACTATTGCGTTGTCGTTGTTAATGACCCTTTCGCCACTGGCAGCGTTCGCCGCTACCGCGCCGCTGGATCTGGTAGGCCCGGTGTCGGACTACAAGATCTACGTCACCGAAGAAATCGGTGAGCTGGTCACTCAGACCCAAGCCTTCACCGATGCCATCAACAAAGGCGACCTGGCCACCGCCAAGAAGCTGTACGCGCCGACCCGCGTACACTACGAGTCCATCGAGCCGATCGCCGAGCTGTTCAGCGACCTGGATGCGTCCATCGACTCACGCGTTGACGACCATGAAAAAGGCGTGAAGGCCGATGACTTCACCGGCTTCCATCGCATTGAGTACAGCCTGTTCTCCGAGAACACCACCAAGGGTCTGGAAGCACTGACCGCCAAGCTCAACACCGACGTCAACGACCTCAAAACCCGCGTCGACGGCCTGACCTTCCCACCGGAGAAAGTGGTCGGCGGTGCCGCAGCATTGCTCGAAGAAGTTGCCGCGACCAAGATCTCCGGCGAAGAAGACCGTTACAGCCACACCGACCTGTATGACTTCCAGGGCAACATCGACGGCGCGAAGAAAATCGTCGACCTGTTCCGTGGTCAGATCGAAAAACAGGACAAAGCCTTCCTGGCCAAGGTCGACAAGAACTTTGCCACCGTGGACAAGATCCTCGCTAAGTACAAGACCAAAGATGGCGGCTTTGAGACCTACGACAAGGTCAAGGAAAACGACCGTAAAGCCCTGGTTGGCCCGGTCAACACTCTGGCTGAAGACCTGTCGACCCTGCGCGGCAAATTGGGTTTGAACTGATTGACGGCTCCGGCATGCGACAGTCCTGGAGGGCTGGTGCATGCCGGAGCGTGTCATACGTCAACTCTTGTCAGGTATGAACTGCTCAAGTGGCGCCCCTTCGGGCCTTCGGCTTAAGGTGTTGACCCTATACCATAAGCCGTTCTTCTCAACCGCCTCTACCTGCTGATTGCCACTGAAGCCTTTACGCGCGCCCCACTGATTCGCCGACCCGCCGCCCCCTGAAAACAAGGTATCTATTGCGCCCGAGGTCCACCGCCACTGCTCGAACATCTTCACCGGCAGATAGATGTTATCTCCTATATGAGCCGGATCTCCCTTCGCGATCGCTTTCAGCCCATTATAGATCTTGCCAGGCGCGCGGAAAATTTCAGGGACGTTTTCCACTGGGTTTAACACACCACGTAAAAACGTGCCCGCCCCTTTTAGCGCTGCTTTAGTGAAGGGCTGGCCATTAAACTTGAACAGCAATTTTGCTCCCTTGGCAAAACCCTTTAACCCCGCCAACCCACCGGTTGCAAGCAACGATGCAACGTCAATCAAAAGCCCCTTCACGCCGTCACCTGTTTTGCCCTCTACCAAATCAGCCACAGCGCCTACAAAAGGGATCAGGCTGATTACCGCACGGGCATTTTCAGGCGTGAATAACTTGGCACCCGGCGCGCTGGGGTAGGAACGCTTGAGCAGCACAGACTGTTCATTGGCGTGGGCAACTCGCTCTTCACGGTTACCCTGAAAAGCGAAGCCCTGCACCCTTTCCACTATATGAGTGGTCCTGGAAGAGCCGAAGGTATCGGGTACGAAGGGTTTCGTGATCGGGGAATGTGCCAGATCCGTTCCGTAGCGCTCCACAATCACCTTGGACTTCACCCCGTCGCGTGGCTGGGAACCGGTTTTATACGCCTCAAAATCAAAGGGCAGCTCGGAGCCTACGCGGTAGTTTGCTTTGGAATCGGTTAACCACCGGCCGGATGCGAAGGGTTTTTCGACGCTACCATCAAGTGGCAGTTTGTATGGCAGGTCGGTTCGTTTGACGATTTTCAAAGAGTTTGGAAAGATTTCGTAGTAACCGTATCTTTGTGGGGCGGTCACCGTCTCATAGCGCAGCAAGAGGCCATGCGCCCCCCTCTTGGCGGGGACTTTGGAGTCAGCACCACTGTCCTGTTCCACCTTTTCTCCGGTTTCTTCACGCAAGGTAAAGAATTCGATCTTACCCGCATCCAATGCCTGGCGGTCTTGCAGGAATAACTGCGTTATCACCTGTGTCAATGCCACTGCCTGTGCGGACTCGAGATTTAAGATGTAATTATGGATTGCCGGCACCACCAATGGCTCAATAAGCGGCAGGTTTTTGAGCCGCTCCCTGAATGTCTCCAGAGAAACCTTGGGGTGGATGAACGCTCCTTTGGTCCAGCCGGCGTTCCTGCCAAGTGGCGGTTGCCCGGCGAACTGGTTCATCAGTATCACATCGGTCAAGAGCTTCGGGCTGTTCTTGCGGGGGCCCTGATGGACCCCAACGTTGCGTGACTGGTGCTGGTCGGGGTAATCAAGTAGCTTGAGGTTGCGAATTTCATCCTCGGACATTTCCGGGAAGAGCTGCGCCAGGTGCGTGATCAGCAAGCTGGTTTGGGTTGGCGACTCACTTGCCAAAACCCCGAACGCTTGGTTTATCTGCTGCTCCCGCTCGGTAAACGCTGTAGCGGCGGCTGCGTAATTCTCCAGTGAGTAATGCCGATCGGGGGTCGCAGGATAAATACCCGCCATGGCGCCCCAGTCCAGCAGTGCCGGGGCCCCCATATCCTGTATCAGTTTTTCCTGGTTGGGCCCCGCAGGCGCCTGGCGTGCAACCGTCATCGCTTGCGTGAAGTTCAGCCGCCGATCACCCGCGACCGCACTGGCCAGGCGCATATTTATCCAACCAGCGGAGCCGACTTTGATATTTTCCGGGTCCTGGTTGAGTATCTTGGCGGTGTCGGCAGACACAGCGGGGTCTTTCTTGATCAGCATCTCCGGCGCGCAATGGGCGAGAAACAGGTGGGCCATCAATGCCGACACCTCAACGTCTACACCTTTGCTTTGCAGTTGTTTCTCCACATCGCTACGCACCTCCTTGAGCGTGCGCCCCATATTGGCGGGCTGATACAAATCGTACCCAGCCACCATCCCTGGAAATTGCGGCAAAGGGACGTTGACACTGAGTTTAAGCGCGGTCGCCAAGAGTTGAACGCGTTCGGCTCTTGGAAGCGGTTGACCATCAGACACTGAGTAGAGGTTGATAGAACGGGCGATTCTATCGGCTACCTCGACGAGACCCGGCGAATCAAAAAAGGCAGCGAGTGTGCAGTCAGCATCGGGAAAGCTACGGAAGCCCGACGTGACCTCGGAAAACTCCTTGAGCAGGTTCATGACCTCGCCCGATGCAGCTTTGAGCACCTGGGTGGCGCTGGCAGACAATGCTCCTGGCGTTGGCCCATAGGGCGTCATGCTTGCGTAGTTACCTGCTAATGGAGGCTGCGGCAACCGCATGTTGAGCCAGCCCAGCGTTGCGCGTAACTGATCGACGGTTTGCGGGACGTCGAGCGCGTAAAACGCCAAGGTCTGACGGACGTCGTAAATACGCGCTGAGTACAGGGCATCCCCGGTCTTTTTGCCCATATACATTAAGTCATTAAGATCCGATTGCATCTTATGGACGGCGATATTCTCTTCTTGCGTGCCGCCTCTATAGACCGTGTATATCTCATCTTCAAATGCTTGCTTCAACGACATCCAATGAGCTTTGCCATCGCTTATCTGCAGATCGCCTTCCGATAGCCTGAATTGATCGAGCCTGAACTCACTGCTTGACGCTTCAAAACCGGTCTTTTTAAGGAATGCCTGGAATCTCGGTGACGCCAGGAATTCAAGAAAAAGTTCACGTGGTTTTCGACTGCGCTGGTCCAGAGAGGTGCCCCGTCCAGAACCCAGGCCCAGCTCATCCAGTTGCAGCTTGTCGTCTTGGCCCTTTACCTCGAGCAAAGGTTGCAATTGCTCAGACAGGCGCATGCGCATGGCGCCGTCTTTCTCAGCTCGACTCTGCTGCTTTAATTGCATCGCCCACTGTTCACGCTGCGCCTGTGATATCACCGGCCAGCCATGTTTTTTAAGATGTTTGCCCTGCGCATGCCCGTCTACCTCACCGTCTGGGAGCCTTACGCCATAAAAACCCAGCAGCACATCTACGTGGCGAAATTCGCCCTTCTCATCCGGCAGCAAAACCCCGTGGTTGTCAGGGCTCAACTGGAGCGCGGCAGCCGTCACTTTAGCGCCGACCTCGCTCCAGCCAGACCCGTCGCTGGCCGTGAATTTGTGCGTGACATGTTTTCCATCGACAACCGCAGTGCCTTCTACCCAGTCACCGTAAACACACACTGTCGATAGGTCCAAGCCCTTGGATTTAAACCAGGATTGCACCTTTGGCTCCTGTGCCGCCGCAATGAAGAGATCAACGAAGGGTTTGACCGACGAGTTTTCAGGTACGGGGTGACCGTGTAACTTGCCGGAAATGAGCCAATGTGTGAGCACTGTTTGTAGCTTCTCATCCGCTTTTTCGGCGGCCGCACGCGCTGGAGAATCCGGGCTTTTTCGCGTGTCTCGTGCTGGTCCAGCAATGCTTTGCGGCACCGCTTCGCGCCTGTGGCGGGCAGCGGGTTCGTCAAGCCTGGCTTGTGTCAGTTGTCCGCTCAAGCGGCGTGAGGTGGCGCTAAACGGCAAGCTCTCAAGCTCGCCCGGTGTGCGTTCGGGCTCGGGTGCAACCGAGGGCGTATGGGGGGCGGCGTTGCTGCGGCCAAGTGCCGAAGTATGCGAAGACGTGGGTATACGATTTCCAACAACGGTCGACATTCTAAGTTCTCTTCACGGTTGAGGTCGCAAGAGTTCTTGTCCTTAAGAACAGTCAACAGGGAGATTACGAGTCGGAACCTGTCAGGTGTGTAGGTCAATTCTGAACCTGGGTGGTGAACACTAAAGCATCCTACGAGACCCAGTGAATCCCGAACCTGAATCAGGTCCGGGGCATGGAGTTACGTCGTCGGCTCGAACCCGTCCAGCGGCGTACCCATCGGCAAGCCGTTACTCGGATTGGTCGCGTACCAATTCCCACCGAACTGGACCGCTTGAACCGGCACAGAATGATTTTTACCGTTGTGAGCGGTCAGGGGCGCACTGATATCCTGATTGTCCGTCAGACGCCTCAACCCGCCGCCCACCCCCAGAAACGTGCGCATCTTTTCTTCCGCGGCCCCTAGCGTACTCAGCAACGACACCGATGGCGCTTTGGTCAATAGCTTAGGCACCGCGATGATGCCCCTGCCGGCACCTACCACCAGATCCGCCGCACCATCCAGCGGGTTCAAAAAACCACTGACCACCTGAACGCCCTTTTCCAGTACGCGAAACGCCTTTGCGCCGAAGGGCGCGACGGCCTTGGTGGCTTTGGCGAAAGACTTCAAGGCTGATCCTGCTCCGCCAACAAAAGCGCCAATCGTGTCCAGCAGCAAACCGCGCGTACCGTCAACCAGGTTGCCATTGGCCAGATCCGTGATTGCCCCTACAAAGGGAATCATGCCTAGCAGAATTCGGTCATTTTCAGCTGATGCTTCCCGCTGTTGCTCCAAAGGCAACTTGCCCTCGGCGCTCTTCAAGACGCTGTCGCGGTGATGGATAAAATTGTCCTGCATTATGCGGTTGACGATTTCACGGGTTCGCGCTGAAGAAAAACTGTTGGGAACAAAGTCTGCCTTGGCGCTCTCGGCAGACGGCGGTGCTGCGGCCAGCGTATCCCCCAGTTTTTCGATGATGATGCCCGGTGACGACACACCCGGCCTAGGTGCGGCGCTGGAGCTATAAGCCGCGAAATCGAACGGTTGTACGTCCCCAACCTGCAACGTGGTGATGGTAGGCGCACCGGGTATATAGGTTTTCGGACGGTCTTGCAGGGTGCCGCCCAGGTGCAGTTTATCCGGCAGGTCTTCGCGCTTGAGAATCAGCAGCTTGTCGGGGAATACCTCGAAATAACTGATCTCCCCTTTGTATTCGCAGCGTAGCAATGTGCCTTTGCGCCCACGGCGCTCTTCGCGCTGCGCCGATGTCTGCTCGATGGTGGGTACGTCATCGACTTGTTCGCGCAACGCAACCGGTTCGGTGCTGCCCAACTCCAGCGCTTGGCGATCGGGCAAAGGCAGATTCGCGATCATCCGTCGGGTCGTGGTGCTCAAGCCCTGCTTGAGGCTGGCCAGGTAGGCATCAACTGCATCGGGCAGTTGGGCCTGAACATTCGGCAAGTTGGCGATCTTGGCGTTCAAGGAGTGCACGTTTTGATCTACTGCAATTTGTTGAGCCTCGCTCAAGTCCTCGTAGAAACTATGATAGGGGGTTGTCTGTTTTGGCGGCTGGGGCGGCTGCTCCCCGGGAGCCAGTAGCATCCAGCGATTCTGGGTCAGGTCTCCAGTCATGTAGGTCTCAAGCAGAGAGCGCGTCTTCGGTTCTGCGCGTGTCATATTGCGACGTTCATTCGCGTCGGCGATGTGCACGCTCATGGCTTTCAATTGTTCAACGCTGACGCCTGGAAACTCCTTTTGCAGGTTCGCGATCGCGAGGTCCTGTCGAGTGGGCAGCGGCGTATTAAACACCTTCAGGGCGTTAATCAGCTCTTCTCGCTGCGCGGCAAAGGCTTGCCTGGCTTGCTCATGATGCTGCGGTGTAAATCGACCGTCCACCGACTTGGTGTAAAGCCCCTGCATCAGGCCCCAATCCAACAAAATGTCGATCCCATAGTTATTCATCACAGGGGCTTCCTCGCTCGTTCGAGGTTCCAAACGACTGAGGGCCATGATTTCCTTGTAACTCATGCTGCGCGAACACCCAGCGCTACCCAGCCGCTCGGCGGTTGCAACGGCCAGCCGAAAGTCTGCCCACTCCGAAGAGCCCACGCGCAGTGTCGAAGGAATATCGCGCACCAGAAACTCAGGCGCCGCACTTGCGAGCAACAGGTGGGCCGCCAGTGGTGCAGCCCTGGGGTCGAGCAGTGGGTTTTTCTTGAGATGCGCTTCAAGGTCCTCACGCACTTGTGCAAGGGGCCGCCCGCTGTTGGCGGGCTGATTCAGATCATACCCCGCGACGGTCCCAGGGCGGCCGGGGGCGTCAGGATCAATCTGCAACTTGATGGCGGCAATCAACCATTGCCTGCGCTCCGAATCCGAGAGTTGTGTGGTGCCCGCTGCACCCACGAAGAAACGATTGTTGGCAAGGGTGTCGCCTAGCAGCAAGGCCGTAGCGTCATGCAGCAGTCGATCAAGAAAATGATCGGCAAGATAACGCAACACCTCGGGTTTATTTCCACCGAGGATGCCCCCGGCGTCCAGCCTGCCCAAGAGGTGGAATGCGCTCGATTCGCTTGGAACCGCGTGATCGTTTAACGCTACCAAATCTGCCCTGTCGGCAGCCGACAAGGCCCCAGGTGACCAATTGCGGGCTAACAGACCGGAGTAATTTCCGTGGGGTGGTGGTGGCGGCAATGATGCAGTGAGCCAACGGACGGCATTACGCAATTGCCCTACCGTTTTTGGCAGCCCCAGCCCTTGTGATTGCAGGGCATCCTCTATCGACACCTTGCCCCCATCACCGCTGGCCGGTGTCGAGGTTACCTGCACCTGCAGGCCCGCCAACGACAGCGTTTCGTCATCGGGTTTCTGGCCGATGAGGGTCGTAAGGACACTTGCCATATGGGCACGTGCATCCAGGGCGTCAATGGTGGTTCTGGCGGTGAGCACCCGGAGCTGAAGTTCAGCGTTTTTCTCGGGTGCCGGCGCAGACCAGTCGGCCGCCGACAGCGCCTGCTGGGCCTGCGCCAAGTCGCCATCGCCGATGGGCGCTTTTACGCCATACCAGCGCAGGATGGCATTGCGCGAGAAGCTGTTGTCTTCAGTGCCAGCGTACGGCAAGCCCTTACCCTCGGGGTCCAGGGCTCGCGCAGCCGCACGCAACTTGGTACTGACTTGCCACCAGCCCGAGGTATCGTGGGTGGTCACTGTTTTAACGCCCGACGCACCAAAAAAACTCACCGTGCCAGTGAGCGTGTCAGGCTTGATCAACACGGTTGATAACGCAATGCCCTGCTTGAGGAAGAACGCCTTCACTTCAGGCGTATTGATCGCGCGCCGGTAGGCATCGTAGAGCGGGAAAATCGTCGTATCGGCTGGGACCTGGACTTTCTTGTCAGCAGCGCTACCCAAGGCCGACCCGCCCAGTGCGGTTTGCAGCGTGCGGTCGGCGACAGAAGTCGCCTCAGCCGAGGGCGTGGCCAGCGGTTGAAGGGTCCATGAGGTTGTTTGCGTGGCAGTTGTGGGCGGTTCAGCGGCGCGCTTGGCGCGAACAGCAGCATCGGAAGCGGGCATGGGGGCAAGTGCTTGTACAGGTAACAGCACCGGTGGAGTAAACGGGTTTGGCCGATGGCCTGACGAGATGTTCGACATTTCTATTTCCTCTGTACCAGTCAGTGGCAAGAGTTCTCGTCCATAAGAACTGTCGAGAGGAAATGTACGAACTTGGGCCAGGCATCAGCGTAAGCAAACTCCCAAGAAGCCGTAGGTTGCCAGGGAATTTACCCTGCGACTTACAAGATGCGGTAAAGCAACCGCTCAATCCGTACCCGGCTTACTCGCCGCAGAAACTTGCCCACCGCCTCCGGATAATCCACCAGGGTCTGCAAGTCCTGATAACGTTCGATGCGCACGGTGTGCTGGAAGATTTGCGCCAGTTCAGTACGTCGCGGGCCCAGCCACTGGCCTTGGGGGTCATCTATCAGCAAGGCGTTTTCCAGGTCCAGGCGAAATGCCCTGGGGTTGAGGTTGTTGCCGGTGAGCAAGGTATAACGCTGGTCGACCCACATGCCTTTGAGGTGATAGGTGTTGTCACCGTCGCGCCACAGGTGCAGGTTCAACTGACCGCTGTCGATCATCGGTTGATGGCGCTTGGCGAAGCGGCGCAGGCTGATCTCATACAGGTAAGGCAAGGCCGAGATCACCTTGAATGGCTCGCTGGGCGGGATGTAGAAATCGTTGGCGGTCTTGTCGCCGACGACGATGTCGACCTTCACCCCACGCGCCAGGGCGCGGTTGATTTCCCGAGTCACCGGCAATGGCAGGTTGAAGTACGGCGTGCAGATCGTCAGTTGGTGCTGGGCGCTGGCGATCAGTTCGAGGATCACCCGGTTCAGCGGGTTGTTCTTGCCCACGCCAAGCAACGGGCTCACGCACAGGTGGCCATTGGGCAGCTGCCCCGCCGTGGTGTCGTAGGCCGCGTGCTTCAAGCGGCTGCGCAGGTCGCCGATGTCGTTGCGCAGGCTGCGGGTGGTCGGCGGGTTCGGCAGATCAAGCCGATGCACCGCCTTGGAGGTCACCAGGCCGTGCTCCACCAGATGTTGCATCGAGTCCGCCAGCGGCTGGCTATGGATCAGGTGATAGCGGTCAAAGCGGTACTTGTCGAACTTGTGCAAGTACACATTGTTCAGGCTGGCGCCGCTGTAGAGCACGCTATCATCTATCACAAAGCCCTTGAGGTGCAGCACACCGAACAGTTCGCGGGTTTGCACCGGCACGCCGTACACCGGCACTTCGCTGCTGTGGCTCTGGGTCATGGCCTGATACCACGCGCTGTTGCCCGGCTGCTTGCCGGCGCCGATCAGACCGCGCTGGGCGCGCAACCAGTCAACCACCACCACGATATCCAGCTCTGGGCGCGCCGCCTTGGCGGCGTGCAGGGCGTCGTAGATCTCTTGCCCCGCCTCGTCCTGCTGCAAGTACAGCGCAACGATGTAGATACGCCGCGTGGCCTGGGGGATTTGCTCCAGCAGGCAGCGACGAAACGCATCGGCGCCGGACAGCACGTCAATCGCGTCGGGAGTGAGGGGGAAACCGCGCAGTTTGGGCAACAGGGAGCGTTTGAAGAACGACGGCATAAGGCTCGCAATGGGTCGAATCCGAAGAGGCCCCGAGCTTACACCATGGGGGTGCTCAGGTCTTGCGGTAACAGATGGAAAAAATTTAATTGATTAAGAAGAACGATCGTTCTACTGTTGCCGCCATGAACGAAATCATCAGCAATGAAACCCGCGATATCATCCTCGACGTCACCGAAAAGTTGATCTATCGCCATGGCATCGCCGCCACCGGCATGGACTTCCTGGTGAAAACCGCCGGTGTCTCGCGCAAAAGTATTTACCGTTACTTCGCCAATAAAGACGAGTTGGTCATCGCCGCATTGCAACGCCGCGATGCGCGCTGGATGCAGTGGCTGCGCACCGAAGTGGAACACAGCGACGGCAGCGGCGAACGCCTGTTGGCGCTGTTCAGCGCACTCAAGACATGGTTCGGCTCAGCGGACTTTCGCGGCTGCGCGTTTATCAACACCAGCGGCGAAACCGGCGACCCGCAAGACCCGGTGCGCCTGCTGGCCAAGGCGCATAAACACAAACTGTTCGAGTACGTACTTGAACTGTGTAAAGCACATGGCACCCCCGACCCTGAACGGCAGGCCGCGCACGTGCTGATTCTGATCGACGGCGCCATTACCGTGGCCCTGGTCATGGACGATTCAACAGCAGCCGATAATGCGCAACACATGGCGCGAACGTTATTGGGGCTTTGAACACACACCGCTGAGCAACTTTCGCTAAACCCTCATTGTTTTCAGGAACTGCCCCATGCCCTCTACTGCAGAAACACGTCCACCATTACCGCCGTTTACCCGTGAATCGGCTATTCAAAAAGTGCGCCTGGCCGAAGACGGCTGGAACTCACGAGACCCAGAACGCGTGTCGCTGGCCTACACCCGGGACACGCAGTGGCGTAACCGCGCCGAGTTCGCCCATAACCGTGAAGAAGCCAAGGGTTTTCTCACCCGCAAGTGGGCCAAAGAGCTGGATTACCGGCTGATCAAGGAGCTGTGGGCCTTTACCGATAACCGTATCGCCGTGCGTTATGCCTATGAATGGCATGACGACTCCGGTAACTGGTTCCGCTCTTATGGCAATGAGAATTGGGAGTTCGACGAGAATGGCCTGATGGCCAATCGTTTTGCCTGCATCAACGACCTGCCGATACAGGCCAGCGAGCGCAAGTTCCACTGGCCACTGGGCCGCCGCCCGGATGATCATCCGGGGTTGTCCGAGCTGGGGCTGTAGCCTGGGAGCCGCAAGCTTGAAGCTTCAAGCTTCAAGCTTGCGGCTTGCCGCTTAATCCTGATTCAGGCCGACGCGATACAACACGCCATCATCTTCATCGGTCAACACATACAGAAAGCCATCCGGCCCCTGCCGAACATCACGAATCCGTGCCTTCAACCCGCCGAGCAAACGCTCTTCATGGATGACCTTGTCGCCATCGAATTGCAGGCGAATCAACTCCTGGCTGGCCAAGGCGCCGATAAACACGTTGTGCTGCCAAGGCTTGAAGCGATCGGCATCGTAAAACGCCATGCCGCTGATGCCCGGTGATTTTTCCCAGACATGATGCGGCGCTACGGTGCCCTCCACGGTCTTGCCCTTGGCCTCGGGGATCGGTGTCAACGAGTAGTTGATGCCGTGGGTCGCCAGCGGCCAACCGTAGTTCTTGCCGCGCTCGATGATGTTGATTTCATCCCCGCCACGTGGCCCATGCTCGTTCTCCCAGATCGTGCCGCTCCAGGGGTTCAGCGCCAGACCCTGCGGGTTGCGTTGGCCGTAGGACCAGATCTCGGGGCGTACGCCTTCCTGGCCGACAAACGGGTTGTCATCAGGCACGCGGCCATCCGGGTAGATACGCACGACTTTGCCCTGCAACTTGTCCAGGTCCTGGGCAGTCGGGCGGTCGTTGTTTTCACCCAGGGTCACGAACAGGTAGCCATCGCGGTCAAACGCCAGGCGCGAGCCGAAGTGGTTGCCGGTGGAGAGCTTGGGCTCCTGGCGCAGGATCACTTTGAAGTCGCTCAAGCCGCTCAGGTCTGCCGCCAGGCGGCCACGGCCCACGGCGGTTCCGGCCTTGCCATCCTTGCCGCCGCCTTCGGCGTACGACAGGTACACCATGCGGTCCTGCTTGAAGTCCGGCGACAGCACCACATCCAGTAAGCCGCCCTGCCCTTTGGCCCACACTTCGGGGACGCCGGTCAGGGGTGCGGAGAGCTTGCCGTCCGGGCTGACAAACCGCAGGTGACCGGGGCGCTCTGTAACCAGAAAGCCTTGCTTGTCCGGCAAAAACGCAACAGCCCATGGATGATCAAGGCCCTTGGCGATCGGAGTGACAGTGATGCTGCCTTGCTCGCTGGGGAACTGCTGGGCATCGGCTGCGTAGACGGTGCTCATGGCCGTTGCACAAAGGGCGGCTAACAACGTTGTGCGTAGAAACATAGGGCGAAATCCTTACCGGCGATTGCCGTTGGCGTCATAAGTGGGGGCTTTGGTTTCGGTGGCCGGACGGCTGGGGGCGGCATTGCGCTGGGGATAGCGATTGCCGATCCCACCGTTTTCCAGGGTGGGGGTGCGCTGGGTCGGGCCGGTCTGAATACCGCGAGTCGCAGGCGCAGTGGGCTGAGTGCCCTGCATGCTGTTGGGGTTGGCCCGGTGAATCGGGCCGTTATCGGAATTGTTGCTGCCGGGCAGGTTCTGCGCCTGCACAAAGGGAGCAAGGGCCAGGCCCAACACCAGCGCTGCAACGTGACGCACACAGCTGTTCATGACAAAGCCTCTGTGAGGTGAGGAGTACGTGCTTTCGATAACACGCTACGCCTTGGGTTCGGCTTTTTGCATTAAATAGTTTCTCATCAGGTGTAACACGATCTGTCCGCACATCCGTCGAGGGAAACTTTCACACGGCCCCCCAGTCACCAGAAGACAGCCTCATCTTAAGGAGACGTACTTATGCCGCGGGCAATCTGGAAAGGCGCCATCAGCTTTGGCTTGGTTCATATCCCGGTGTCGCTGGTCTCGGCCACCTCCGCGCAGGGCGTGGATTTTGACTGGCTGGACAAACGCAGCATGGATCCGGTGGGCTACAAGCGCATCAACAAGACCACCGGCAAGGAGGTGACCAAGGAGAACATCGTCAAGGGCGTGGCCTTCGAAAAAGGCCGCTATGTGGTGCTCAGTGAAGACGAAATCCGCTCGGCCCATCCGAAGTCGACCCAGACCATCGAAATCATTGCGTTTGTCGAGAGCGACCAGATCCCCCTGCAGAACATTGACACCCCGTATTTCCTGGCGCCGGATAAACGCGGCGGCAAGGTCTACGCGCTGCTGCGCGAAACCTTGAAAAAGACCCGTAAGGTCGCCTTGGCCAATGTGGTGCTGCACACCAAGCAGCACCTGGCGGCACTGATGCCCCTGGAGTCGGCGCTGGTGCTGGTGATGCTGCGCTGGCCCGCTGAAGTGCGCAGCCTGGATGAACTGGAACTCGGCAGTGACGTGACCAAACCCAGCCTGGCCAAGGGCGAGTTGGACATGGCCAAGCGTCTGGTGGACGACATGAGCGCCGACTGGCAGCCCGATGCCTATCGCGACAGCTTCCAGGACAAAATCATGGCGCTGGTAGCGAAGAAGGCCAAGGCCGGCAAGATCGAGGACGTGGAATCCCAGGAGGGCGGCGAGGAGCGCAAGTCGGCCGATGTGATCGACCTGACCGAACTGCTCAAGCGCAGCCTGGCCGGCAAACCGACGGCAAAAAAAACGGCGGCAAAAAAATCCACTAAAAAGGCCTCTTGAGCCTGCCATCGGCGGGAGAACGACATGGCAAAGCCCCTGAGCGAATACAACCGTAAACGCGACTTCGAGATCACCGCCGAACCGGCCGGCAGCGCTCCCACCGGCAAACGCAAGGCATCGGCGCTGAGTTTTGTGATCCAGAAACACGACGCACGCAACCTGCACTATGACTTTCGCCTGGAGCTGGATGGCGTGCTGCTGAGCTGGGCCGTGCCCAAGGGCCCAAGCCTGGACCCGAGCCAGAAGCGCCTGGCCGTGCACGTTGAGGATCATCCCCTGAGCTACGGCAGCTTCGAGGGCAGCATTCCGGCTGGCCAGTACGGTGCGGGGGATGTGATTGTGTGGGATCGCGGCGTCTGGCAACCCCATGACGACCCGCGCAACGCCTACGCCGCCGGCAAACTCAAATTCACCCTGGTCGGCGAGAAACTCTCGGGCGACTGGGCGCTGGTGCGCACGCGCCTCAAGGGCAGTGGTGACAAGGAACAGTGGCTGCTGATCAAGGAGAAAGACCCGCAGGCGCGCCCCGCCGCCGACTACGACATTGTCCAGGCCCAACCCAAAAGCGTACTCAGTGATGCATCAGTCGGTAAGCACAGCACCAAACCGCGTGCCAAACCGCCCGCCAAACCGAAGGAGGCTCGCGCCGCCCTCCCCGAGCACTTCAGGCCGCAACTGGCGACCCTGGTGGACCGTGCGCCGGAGGGCGACTGGCAATACGAGATCAAGTTCGACGGCTACCGCATGCTTGCGCGCATCCGCGACGGCGAAGTACGACTGTTTACCCGCAACGGTCACGACTGGACCGAGCGCCTGCCGCGGCAGGCCAAGGCGCTGCACGCCCTCAAGCTCAAGGACAGCTGGCTCGACGGCGAAGTGGTCAGCCTCAATGGTGACGGCTTGCCGGACTTCCAGGCGCTACAGAACGCCTTTGATATCGGCCGCAGCCTGGACATTGTCTACTACCTGTTCGACGCGCCGTTCCTGGACGGGAGTGATCAGCGCCAGGCGCCCGTAGAGGAACGTCGGGCGGCACTCAAGGCCGCACTGTCGGGCAGCCGCAGCAAACTGTTGCGCTACTCCGAAGCCTTTAACGCCAATCAGCGCGATATTTTCGAAAGCGCGTGCGACCTGGCGCTGGAAGGCGTGATCGGCAAGCGTCTCGGCAGCCCTTATGTCTCCAGCCGCAGTACCGACTGGATCAAGCTCAAATGTCGTTTACGCCAGGAGTTCGTGATTGTCGGTTACACCCGCCCCCAGGGTTCGCGCAGCGGCTTCGGCGCGCTGCTGCTGGCGGTCAATGATGACTCGGTGCTGGTCTATGCCGGGCGCGTGGGCACCGGGTTTGACCAGGCCGCGCTAAAAAACATCTACGCCCAGCTCACCCCCCTGGAGCGTAAGGCGTCGCCGCTGACAAAACCGCTCACCAGCACCCAGGCGCGAGGCGTGCACTGGGTGGAACCGAGCCTGGTCGGCGAGGTGCAATTTGCCGAATGGACACGTGAAAGTGTGGTGCGCCAAGCGGCTTTTGTCGGGTTGCGTACCGACAAGCCCGCCGCGCAGATCATTCACGAGCAGCCGCGTACTGCCAAATCCCTTAAAGCCTCCAAACCCGCCAAAAAAGCTGCCGCCGGCGTGAACATCACCCACCCCGAGCGCGTTATCGACCCACACAGCGGCACGACAAAACAGCAATTGGCGCAGTTCTACGACAGCATCAGCGAGTGGATTCTGCCCTTCCTGCGCAAACGGCCCGTCGCCTTATTGAGGGCGCCGGAAGGCATCGAGGGCGAACAGTTCTTCCAGAAGCACTCAGAGCACCTGGCCATTCCCAACATCAAGCAACTGGACCCGGCACTCGACCTGGGCCATGCGCGCCTGATGGAGATCGACACCGCGAGCGCGTTGATCGGCGCCGTGCAAATGGGCGGCATTGAATTGCACACCTGGGGCGCCACCGCAGACAAAATCGAAACCCCGGACCTGTTTGTGCTGGACCTCGACCCCGACCCCGCACTGCCCTGGAAGGCCATGCTGGAAGCGGCGCAACTGACCTTGTCGGTGCTCGATGAACTGGGGCTGGATGCCTTTATCAAGACCAGCGGCGGCAAGGGCCTGCACCTGGTCGTACCGTTGGCGCGGCGCGATGGCTGGGACACGGTAAAAGCCTTTGCCAAAGCCATCGCCCAGTTCATGACCGAGCAACTGCCCGAGCGTTTTACCGCCACCTCTGGGCCAAAAAACCGCGTGGGCAAGATCTTTATCGACTACCTGCGCAATGCACGCGGCGCCAGTACGGTGGTCGCCTACTCGGTGCGGGCACGGCCGGGGCTGCCGGTGTCGGTGCCGATCAGTCGCGAGGAGTTGCAAGGATTGCGTGGCGCACAACAATGGACGGTGGCCAATTTGCATAAGCGCCTGCAGGGCTTGACGGCGGATCCGTGGGCCGGTTATGCCAACCGGCAAAAAATCAGCCGCAAGATGTGGGACAAGCTGGGCGCTACGCCACCGAAGTGAGTTGCGCCCAGACTGCGCACTAGATAAGCACGAAGATCGCCGCCAATGCCGCGAAGATCGCCCACTTTTCCAGGTAGTAACGTGTGCGGTTGCGCTTTTTCAGCTCTTTGCCACGCAAACGGATCGTGTACAGGCGGGTAAAGGCGCGGTTCAACCCACCGGTCTTGTCGCCGGCATCGTTGGGCGAACCTGCGGCCGCCATCACGTTACGGCTGAACCAGCGGTTGAACGCCGCAGCCCAGCGGTATTTCATCGGCCGTTCGATATCGCAGAACAAAATGATGCGGTTCTGCTGCGTGGTGTTTTCGGCGTAGTGAATATAGGTCTCGTCAAACATCACCGGTTCGCCATCGCGCCAGTAATAGTTTTCGCCATCGACGTTGATGTAGCAGCCCGGATCATTCGGGGTATCCAGGCCCAGGTGGTAACGATAGGAACCCGCATACGGGTCGCGGTGGCGCACCAGCTTGGAGCCCGGTGGCAGCTCGGCAAACATCGCCGCCTTGATCGAACCGATGCTCTGCACCAACTCAGTGGTGCGCGGGCACAGCTTCATCGCCGATGGGTGACTGTCGCCGTACCACTTCAGGTAAAAACGCTTCCAGCCCGATTTGAAAAACGAGTTGAAGCCCACGTCGTTGTATTGGTCGGAGCGCTTGATTTCACCGGCGCGCATCAGGTTCTGACCTTCCTGGCGAATTTCCTCCCAGTGTTCCTGCAACGGGCTCAGGTCGGGGAAATCGCTCGGCGAAAGGTAGGGTCGGCTGGGCAGCTTGGAGAACAGATAAAGGAAGCAGTTGATCGGTGCCAGAAAGGTCGAATGATCACTGAGTTGGCGCCCCAGCTTATGCCGCACCCGACCGCGCAGGTGTACATACGCGATGGAGGCAACGTAGAGAACAACAATAATGAGTTTCAAGGGATTTCGTCACACGTCAGAAGAGAACAGGCTGCTCCTGCGTGCCCACAACGGCCGAGGATGAATAGCAGCACCTGAAATCACAATTCACACAAGTGGCACGAGCGGTTGAGTGACAACCCGATTCATGACCATTGGCAGTTATTTAGCCACAGGTTGTAACCAAAAGTTAACTAAGAATTGTGAAAAGCTGTCTTCTGAATGTGCTGGGCAAGTGCCTCACCAAGGGCCTCTGGTCGCTGGCCCGCGAGGCATATGTGCTGCATGATGGGCGCGAAAAACGGCGTATGCCGGGAACGGAAAAAGGCCCGACTTAACGTCGCACTTGCATGCAATGACGAATCAACCCAGCCAAAGGAATGTCTATGCCCCCCCTTTCAGACCCGGATTTCCAAGCCCTTCAAGGTGCCTGGGAGCAAACCTCGCTCGAAGACAGCGGCGTGCTCAACCCCGTGGATGCACACAGCGCCCCAGGCGCTATCACCACGATTGACGGTGACGGCTTCGAAGTCAGGACTGTCGAGGGCAAGGTGTTATTGGCCGGCCGGTTTTCCCTGGACAGCACCACCGTTCCCAAGAGCATTACCTGGGTGGACGCCATAGGGGATGACGCCGGCAAACAGTTGCCCGCCAGTTATCGCCTCGAAGGCGATGAGTTTGTGTTCATTGCAGCCGATGAAGGGATGCCCAGGCCAGTCGTTTTCAGGACCGGCCCGGGCCAAACCATGCGCACCTTTGTGCGGCGCGGTTAACTGCGCGCCATCCGAATTTGCGACGGCGTTTTCACACAGCCTTCACTTTCCGGCCTATAGGGTAAAGCCTACCTACTCCAGTGAATCCCTTGGCCCGCCTCTTCTCGCGGGCTTTTTTTTGACTGGCGAAAAGCCCGCTCAGGCTTCACGTTTGGTGGCGGTCAGGGTAAAGCACATGGGCACTTGGCCAGGCTGATGCTCATACTGGTCGTAAAGTTCTTCACGGTTGGAGTGGGCGTATTCTTGCAGATGGCTGATCTGCAATTGCGCATCAATCGCCGCGGTCACCACATCCCCCAGCGTGTGTACGTACCAATAGGAAGTCGGCCCGGCGACCTCGCTCTGGCCTTCGTACACAATCGACTCCTGCAATACAAAAGGCTCGCTGCGAAAATACGAACTGGCAGGCAGCAGCGGGTTGTCGGCACGGGGGTCGAACACTTCCAGAAACGGGTGGGTTTCATACATCACCAATGTGCCGCCGGGCTTCAAGGTGCTGGCAACATGGCGCATGAACTGCGCCACATCTGGCATCCAGCCCAGCACGCCGATAGTCACCAGAGCGATATCAAAGCGCTCGCGCACGTTTTGCGGCAGTTGGTGGATATCGCTCTCGATGAACTCAGGGTTGTGCGGCGAAACACTCGCCAGTTCACGCGCTTGCTGGAGAAACGCCCGGGACTGGTCCACCCCCACCACAGAACGTGCGCCCAGGCCATACAACGACAGGCTTTCGCGGCCGTTGTTGCAGCACAGTTGCACCACGTCCTTGCCGGCCACGCCGATGTCGTGCAGCAAGCCGCTAATGGTGGGGTCCAGGCAGGAAAAGTCAGGGTTGCCAACCCGGCTCAGTAGGGTGCTCCAGGTGTCAGTGGTTTTGTGCAGGTCGGCGGATTGGTCCCAGGCGTCCTTGTTACAGTTAATCGCTTGTTGAGCTGAGGGCATGTCCATTGCATCTCCAGATAATCGTTACAGCGGGGTGCAGAAAATAAGCCAAGCGCCCGCAGATTAAAACCCGCCAAGCGTACGAAACTTAACGCAAAGGCGGCGGGTCATTAACGCAATGAGTGTTCAGCCGTTGAACGCCCTTCTTGAAGACTGCGCCATGGCCAGACACTCCGATTTGCGTAATACCCTGTCGCTGGACAGCCTGAACTTCTTCCTGGCGGATGTTCGCGACGGTCTCGGGCCGTACCTGGCCATCTACTTGCTGGCGGTGCACCAGTGGGACCCGGCGAGTATTGGCGTGGTCATGACCCTGGCCGGTATCGCCGCACTGGTCACCCAGGGCCCGGCGGGTGCATTGATCGACCGCACGCGCAGCAAGCGCGCCGTGATTGCTGCGGCAGCGATTTTGGTGACCGTGAGTTGCCTGCTGCTGCCGTTCGTCAGTTCATTCAGCCTGGTGGCCTTGACCCAGGCGGCCAGCGCCATCGCCGCCTCGGTGTTCGCGCCGGCGATTTCCGCAATCTCCCTTGGCATCACCGGCCCCCGCGCCTTTACGCGGCGCACCGGGCGTAATGAAACCTTCAACCACGCCGGCAACGCGGTGGCCGCCCTGCTGGCCGGTGGCTTGGCCTACCTGTTCGGACCGGTGGTGGTGTTTTACCTGATGGCCTTTATGGCGGCGGCCAGTATCGTCGCGGTCAGTTGCGTGTCGGCCAAGGCCATCGACCACGAGGTGGCACGCGGCTTCGACCCGGCTCACGCCTGCGATCACGAACAGCCGTCCGGGGTGAAGGTGTTGCTGGCCAACCGGCCGTTGTTACTGTTCGCGATCTGCTGCGCGCTGTTCCACCTGGCCAACGCCGCCATGCTGCCGCTGGTCAGCCAGAAGCTGTCGCAGATCAACCTGCAGATGGCCACGCCGCTGACCTCGGCCTGTATCGTCGCCGCCCAACTGGTGATGGTGCCGATGGCCTGGCTGGTGGGGGCCAAGGCCGATGTGTGGGGGCGCAAGCCGCTGTTGCTGGCCGGGTTCATGATTCTGCCGTTGCGCGGCATGCTGTATACCTTGTCCAGCGACCCCTACTGGCTGGTGGCCGTGCAAATGCTCGACGGCATCGGCGCAGGGATCTTCGGCGCGCTGTTCCCGGTGATCGTCAAGGACCTGACCCAGGGCACCGGGCGTTTCAATGTGAGCCTGGGCGCGCTGTCCACGGTGTTCGGCCTGGGCGCGGCACTGAGTAGCAGCCTGGCCGGCTTTGTGGTGCAGCAGGCGGGTTACAACGCGGCCTTCCTGACCCTGGCCGGCGTGGCGGCCGTGGCCTTGGCGCTGTTGTGGCTGGCCATGCCGGAGACGTTGATAAAACCATCTTTCGCCTGCCATACAACTGTCGCCTGACATATGCGACAATGCGCGCCAAATTCCAACACACATCCCCCATTTTTTGCTCAGCGACCGGGTTTCGCGCCTTGATGTCGCTGTTGATGCATGCCTGAAGGCTCCTGCCGCCACGCTCGCAACCCATTGATAGGTAAAGTAATTGATCTCCACAGCTAACATCACCATGCAGTTCGGCGCCAAGCCGCTCTTCGAGAACGTCTCGGTCAAGTTCGGCGCCGGCAACCGTTATGGTTTGATCGGTGCCAACGGTTGCGGCAAGTCGACTTTCATGAAAATCCTCGGCGGCGACCTCGACCCGTCCGGCGGCCAGGTCATGCTGGAGCCGAATGTGCGCCTGGGTAAACTGCGTCAGGACCAGTTCGCCTACGAAGAATTCACCGTGCTTGACACCGTGATCATGGGCCACGAGGAGCTGTGGAAGGTCAAGGCCGAGCGCGACCGTATCTACTCGCTGCCGGAAATGAGCGAAGACGACGGCATGGCCGTGGCCGAGCTGGAAACCGAGTTCGCCGAGATGGACGGCTACACCGCCGAATCCCGCGCCGGTGAGTTGCTGCTGGGCCTGGGCATTCCCCTGGAACAGCATTTTGGCCCGATGAGCGAAGTCTCCCCAGGCTGGAAACTGCGTGTATTGCTGGCCCAGGCGTTGTTCTCCGACCCTGAAGTGCTGTTGCTCGACGAACCGACCAACCACTTGGACATCAACACCATCCGCTGGCTGGAAAACATCCTGACCCAGCGCTCCAGCCTGATGATCATCATCTCTCACGACCGTCACTTCCTGAACAGCGTGTGCACCCACATGGCTGACCTGGACTACGGCGAGCTGCGCCTGTTCCCGGGCAACTACGACGAGTACATGACCGTGGCGACCCAGTCCCGCGAGCAGCTGCTGTCGGACAACGCCAAGAAGAAGGCGCAGATCTCCGAGCTGCAATCGTTCGTCAGCCGCTTCTCGGCCAACGCCTCGAAAGCCAAGCAGGCGACGTCCCGTGCCAAGGCGATCGACAAGATCCAGTTGGCCGAGGTCAAGCCTTCGAGCCGCGTGAGCCCGTTCATCCGCTTCGAACAAACCAAAAAGCTGCACCGCCAGGCAGTCATGGTCGAAAAGATGGCCAAAGGCTTCGACGGCAAGCCGTTGTTCAAGGATTTCAGCTTTCAGGTTGAAGCCGGCGAGCGTGTGGCGATCATCGGCCCGAACGGTATCGGCAAGACCACCCTGCTGCGCACCCTGGTCAACGAGCTGACCCCGGACGCCGGTAGCATCAAGTGGACCGACGCCGCAGAACTGGGCTACTACGCCCAGGACCACGCCCACGACTTCGAAGACGACATGAGCCTGTTCGACTGGATGGGCCAGTGGACCCAAGGCGAACAAGTGATCCGTGGCACCCTGGGCCGGATGCTGTTCTCCAACGACGAGATCCTCAAGTCGGTCAAGGTCATCTCCGGTGGTGAGCAAGGTCGTATGCTGTTCGGCAAGCTGATTCTGCAAAAGCCGAACGTGCTGATCATGGACGAACCGACCAACCACTTGGACATGGAATCCATCGAGGCGCTGAACCTGGCGCTGGAAAACTACCCGGGCACGCTGATCTTCGTCAGCCACGACCGTGAGTTCGTATCGTCCCTGGCCACCCGCATCATCGAGTTGAGCCCAAGCGGTGTGATCGACTTCAGCGGCACCTACGACGACTACCTGCGCAGCCAGGGCGTGGTGTTCTAAGCACTCATAGAGTTTGGCGAGCAGGCTTGTTGTGGCGAGCGGGCTTGTGTGGCGAGCGGGCTTGCCCGCTCGCCACAACAAGCCCGCTCGCCACTCAGACAAAGTAGTTAGCCTGCTTTCTTTTCCCGCAAGCCCTTGCCATCATGCCCTCACCGCCCGCCCGCGAACGAGTGACCATGCCTGCCGCCGCCCCCAGTTCAATGTCGATCACCTTGCAGATCGTCTCCATCGTCTTCTACACCTTCATCGCGTTTATCTGCATCGGCTTGCCGATTGCGGTCATCCCGGGCTATGTGCACGAGCAACTGGGTTTCAGCGCGGTGGTGGCCGGCGTGACCATCGGCTCGCAGTACCTGGCCACGCTGCTCAGCAGACCGATGGCCGGGCGTATGTCGGACAACGTCGGCACCAAGCGTGCGATTGTGTTGGGCCTGGCCGGCATTCTGGTGAGTGGGGTGCTGACGTTTTTCGCAACATTGGTAGAGAGCCTGCCGGCCTTGAGCCTGGGCATTCTGATCGTTGCACGGCTGCTGCTGGGCGTGGCCCAAGGGCTGATCGGCGTAGGCACCATCAGTTGGTGCATGGGTGCGGTCGGCGCGGAACACACCGCCCGCTCGATTTCCTGGAACGGCATTGCCTCCTACGGCGCCATCGCCATCGGTGCGCCGCTGGGCGTGGTGATGGTCGCGCAATATGGCTACACCAGCCTCGGCATCGCCCTGACGGTCTTGTCGGCACTGGGCCTGGTGCTGATCCGCAATGAGCCTTCGGTGCCGGTGGTACGCGGCGAGCGGCTGCCGTTCTGGGCGGTATTCGGGCGCATTGCGCCGTTTGGCGCCAGCTTGTGCCTGGCCTCGATCGGCTACGGCACGCTCACCACATTTATCACGCTGTACTACCTGAATCGCGGCTGGGCCGGCGCGGCTTACTGCCTCACGGTGTTTGGCGTGTGCTTTATCCTGTCGCGGCTGGTGTTTATCTCGGCCATCAGCCGCTTTGGCGGCTTTCGGGCGGCGATTGCCTGCATGACCATCGAGACCCTGGGCCTGACCCTGCTGTGGCTGGCGCCGTCCACCGGCATTGCCTTGATCGGTGCCGGGTTGACCGGCTTCGGCTTGTCGCTGGTCTACCCGGCGCTGGGCGTGGAAGCCATCAAGCAAGTGCCCAACACCAGCCGAGGTGCGGGGCTGAGTGCGTATGCGGTGTTTTTTGATTTGGCCCTGGCGATTGCCGGGCCCTTGATGGGGGCCGTCGCGCTGAACCTCGGCTACGGCTGGATTTTCTTCGGCGCCGCGCTGCTGTCGGTCACGGCACTGGGTCTGACGGTGTTGCTCAAGCGACGCGCTTACTGATCTGCGGTCTGCAAGCCGGCACGGGTGGATTGGCCGAGGGTGTGGCTGAAAAAGCGCCCGGCCTCCGAGATCAGGTCGCGGTGGATGCCTTCGCGATCGACACCATCGGCGTCGGTGCACATCGCCGGCATCGCCGCCAACTGGTCGCTGTCGCACGGCGCCATGAACACGAAGTGCCCTGCCCCGGCCAGCAGCTTGAAGTCTGGCGGCTCCGGCAGTTTGCGCGCCAGGGCGGCGGCGTTTTTGTCCACGGCCACCAATTTGTCGCCGTCACCGCTGTAAAGCAGCACCGGCACATGCACATCGGCCAAGGTGTGGCGGCCGAACATCAGGCTCAGCGGCGCCATCAGCATCAAGGCATGAATACGCGGATCGGCTTGCGGCTGCAGGTCGTCGCGGTCCACCACCAGCTCGCCTTTGGTGGTGCAGGCGTCGCGATCTTCCGGACGTTCCTGGCAATAGCGGCGCAGGCGGTCGAAATCCGGCTTGGCGCCCGCCAGGATCAGCGCCGTTTCGCCGCCGGCCGAATAGCCGATAACCCCTACCTGATCCACGTTGACGAACGGCGAGAGCATCGGATCGCCCAACGTGGCGGTGATCGCTTCGGAAATCTGGATCGGCCGGCCGTACAGGTTACTCACCGTGCCCAGGCGGCTGTGGTCCTTATAGTTGTCGCCGGGGTGCAGTACCGCGACCACCACGAACCCTTTGCGCGCCAAGGATGTGGCCAGGTCGTGCAGGCCCAGCGGCGTGCCGGTGTTGCCATGGGAAAGCATCAGCATGGGGAACCGGCCAATGGCGATCTTGGAATCTTCGGTGGCGGCGACGTGATAGGCGCCCAATTGAGTGGTGTGCTCGTCGCCGGTGGAGGGGTAAAAGGCCACGGCTTTCATCGGCTGCAGGTCCAGCGGGTCGAGAAAGGTCATGCGGTGGAAGCCCACACTCCAATGCGGGTGCGGCGCAGGCGCGGCGTGCACTGAAATCAGGCCGCCGAGCAGGGAAAGAACCATAACAGCACAAAGACGCATCATGAGGATGTCCACCTTTGCTGCGTGACCACGTACAACATCCGCGGCATGTCTATTTGAAAAGTCCATGGTTCAAGGTACTCGCACCGGGTGGTAAACCCATGCGTGCATAACCTGGGCCAAAGTAGTGACAGCGGGAAAACGAAAAAACTCCGTACTCCGGTCGTTTTGAGGCGGCCAGAATACAGAGTTTAGGCGCTCGGTTTCAGATTGAAACCGAGAGAAGGCGAACTTTACACAAGCCTTACGCGGCCGCGAACAATTGTTCGTTGATCTGCGCGTTGGCATCGCTCAGGGACTTGCTGCGTACTTCGTCGCCGTAGGCCAGGCCCTCGGCACGGACGATTTCGATGTCGGTGATGCCAAGGAAGCCGAACAGCAGTTTCAAGTAGCCTTCATGGGCGGCGCCGGACGCTTGCCCAGCGTGCAGGCCACCGGCCGTGGACACGATGATGACTTTCTTGTTGCCGCACAGACCTTCCGGGCCGGCTTCGGTGTAGCGGAACGTCTGACCGGCAACAGCGATGCGGTCGATCCAGGCTTTCAACTGGGTTGGGATGGTGAAGTTGTACATGGGCGCGCCAACCACTACAGCGTCGGCGGCGAGAAATTCAGCCAGCGACGACGCGCTGAGGTCGGCCTCATGCTTTTGCGCGGCATCGCGCAGTTCAGCGGCGGTGCCCAATGCCCCCAGAGTCGCGCCGGAGAAATGGTTGATGCCTTCGCTGGCGAGGTCACGGTAGGTCACTTCCACACCCGGCTCAGCCGCTTGCCAAGCCTTGACCACGCCGGCGCTGAGCTGACGCGAAGCCGAGTTGTCGCCGAGGATGCTGGAATCGATATGCAACAGTTTCATGGGGAAGCTCCAATTAGAATCAGCGGTGTCGATAAGATGCTGGTAAGACTACGCATGAAACTAATAGGCGATAAGACACCTGAAATGCGATAGTTTGTCCCATCAACGGGACAATGGGCCGATCATGCAAGACCTCAACGACCTCTATTATTTCGCCAAAGTCGTCGAAGCCGGCGGCTTTGCGGCGGCCGGACGGCTGCTGGGGATTCCCAAATCGCGGCTGTCGCGGCGCATCGCCGAGTTGGAAGAGCGCCTGGGCGCGCGCCTGCTGCAACGCACCACCCGCCAATTGACCCTCACCGCCGTTGGCGAGCGCTACCTGCGCCATTGCCAGGCCATGCTGCTGGAAGCGGAAATGGCCGACGAGGCCGTGGCCAGTATGTCCAGCGAGCCGCGTGGGCGGCTGCGGGTCAGTTGCCCGATCGGCATGGCCCAGCACATCCTGCCCGAGATAGTCGCGGGTTTTCTCGCGGCTCATCCCCAAGTGCAGCTGGAAATGACTCTGGTCAACCGCCGTGTCGACCTGGTGGCCGAAGGTATCGACGTGGCCCTGCGCGTACGCGAATCGGGTGATGAAGACCCGCTGCTGGTGACCAAGCGCCTGCGCCAGGCCCAGACCGTACTGGTTGCCAGCCCCGCATTGATGCACGAGCATCAGGTCAATTCCCTCGAAGACCTTAAACAATTGCCCATACTGGGGGCGCTCGAGGCCGACCGCATGGTGCATCAGCGGATTCTCGACCCGCAGGGCAACCCCCGCGATCTGGTGATGGAGGCCCGGCTGGGCATTGATGATTTCATCGTGCGCAAGGCCAGCGCGATCATGGGCCTGGGCTTTACGGTGCTGCCGATGATGTACTGCGAAGAGGAGCTGGCCAGCGGCCGCTTGGTGCAGTTGCTGCCGCAGTGGTCCTTGCCGGGCGGCTGGCTACAGGCCGTGTACCCGCATCGGCGTGGCGTGCTGCCGGCCATTCGCGCCTGGATCGACTACCTTGAAGAAGGCTTCAAAGGCTGTGGAGATCGCTTGCTATGAACATGACCGAAGCACAAGTCGCGAACTTTTGCCTGAGCCTGCCCGGCGCTCGCGAGGACTACAAGTGGGGTGGCGTGCGGGTATTTTCGATTGCTGGCAACAAGATGTTCGCCCTGCAAAACCTGCGCGGTGATTCGCTGGCGTTCAAGGTCGACAAGGCGTTGTTCCTCGGCCACGTGGACCGCCCGGGCATCCACCCGGCGCCGTACCTGGCGCGAGCGCAGTGGGTGATCATGAACACGCCCTACCCGCTGGGCGCCGAGGAACTGCGTGGCTTGTTGCAGCGCTCCCACCAGTTGGTGGTGAGCAAACTGCCCAAGCGCACGCAGATCGGGCTGTTGCTAGAAGATTGAAAGCAGCGTGCCGCCGAGGAACAACTGATCCAGCCAGAACACCTGGTGCAGCAGCACAATCACCCAGAACAACACCTGATAAGACACCTTGCGCGTCTTGTGGCGAAACACCTGCTGGGCAATCAGCGCCCCCGGCCAGCCACCCGCCAGCTCCACGGCGTGCAGGATATTTTCCGGGGTGCGCCAACTGTCGGTGCGGGCCTTGCGCTTGTCGCTCCAATACAGGAAAAACGCGATAACGCTGACCACGCCATACGCCGCCAGCGGGATCACCGTTTCGCCGCGATACCACACCAACCCCGCGCCCAACAGCGGCGCCGCGCACAGCAGTACAAAGAGCGCCGCCTTGAGGCGCGGGTGCTGGATCATCATGCCTTGGCCGCTGCCCAGTCGATCCAGCCGAACTGCCAGGTCGCCAGGATCAGCAAGCCGAACGCAATGCGATACCAGGCAAACGCCGCATAACTGTGGCTGGCAATAAACTTCAACAGGCCCTTGACCGCAATCATCGCAAAGATGAACGAGGTGACAAACCCGATGGCAAACACCGGCAGGTCCGCCGGCTGAAACAGCTCGCGGTACTTGTAGCCCGAGTACACCGCGGCACCGACCATGGTCGGCATGGCCAGGAAGAACGAGAACTCGGTAGCGGTCTTGCGCGACAGGCCGAACAGCAGGCCACCGATAATGGTCGAGCCCGAGCGCGACGTGCCTGGAATCATCGCCAGGCACTGGGCGAAGCCGACCTTGAGTGCGTCCTTCCAGGTGATGTCATCGACGGTTTCGGCATGCACTTCGTGCTGGCGGCGCTCGGCCCACAACATAATGACGCCGCCCACCACCAACGCCGTGGCCACGGTGATCGGGTTGAACAGGTAATGGTGAATCAGGTCGGCGAAAATCACCCCCAGCACCACGGCGGGCAGGAACGCAATCAGCAGGTTGACGGTAAAGCGCTGGGCCTTGCGCTGCGTCGGCAGGCCGGTGACCACCTCGAGGATCTTGCCGCGAAACTCCCAGACCACCGCCAGGATGGCGCCCAGCTGGATGATGATATTGAACGCGTTGAAACGGTCGCCGCTGAAGTCCAGCAAGTCGGCAACAATGATCTGGTGGCCGGTGCTGGAGATCGGCAAAAACTCCGTCAGCCCTTCCACGACGCCAAGAATCACTGCCTGAATGGCGGTCCACAAATCCATACTTCCCCCAAAGGTCAGGCTCAACGGCATGCCTTGTTTATCTTTTAATGTTCACTGACGAGCACACTCAAGGCCCGATGTTGATTTTCAACGCCGGCCTGCAAAAATTCCGTGAAAAATCAGACGGTACTCAGGTTTTGCGATTACAGGCCGAAAGCCTATCAGACAAGGCGTAAAAGTCGATGCGACACCCACAATTATAAAAAGCCAGGAGTGACAGGACGATGAACAGTTTGCGCAATATGTCGATCAGCCGACGTCTCTGGCTGATCCTGATAGTCGCCGTGTTAATGCTGCTGGCCTTGGGTTTACTGATGCTCAAGCAGATTAATGACGACCTGTACCAGGCCAAGCGCCAGCAGACCCAACACGTGGTACAGACTGCCAGCGGGATTCTGACGTTTTATCACAGCCTCGAAACCACCGGCGTCATGACGCGTGAAGCGGCCCAGAAACAGGCCCTGAACGCAGTGCGCGGTTTGCGCTACGACCATGATGACTATTTCTGGATCAACGACCTTACGCCCGTGATGATCATGCATCCGGCCAACCCCAAGCTCGACGGCCAGAACCTCTCGGCCATCCGTGACCCTGACGGGTTTGCCGTGTTCAATGAGTTCGTGATTTTGGCCAAGGCCAAGGGCGCCGGCATCGTCAACTACCGCTGGCCGAAGCCTGGGGCCGACGCGCCGGTGGCGAAAACTTCGTATATCCAGCTGTTCGAACCCTGGGGCTGGATCATCGGCTCCGGGGTCTACGTGGATGACGTACAAGCCGAATTCAAAGGCCAGGTGTGGAAGGCTTCGTTTATCGTCTTGGGGATTGCGCTGGTAATGGCCCTGCTGGTGACGTTGATCGCCCGCAGCATCGTGCACCCGCTGCAGGCGGCGGTGAACGCCATGGGCAATATCGCCAGCGGCGAAAGCGACCTGACCCGTACGCTCGATACCCATGGCCGCGACGAAATCACCCAACTTTCGCAGCACTTCAACAGCTTTACCGCCAAGTTGCGCCAGGTCGTCGGCCAATTGCAGGTCTGCGCCGACGCGCTGGGCCAGTCCTCCACGGAACTGGGCAGCAACGCCAGCCAGGCCCATGACCGCAGCCAGCAGCAGTCCCAGCAGATGGAACTGGTGGCCACCGCGATCAATGAGGTCACCTACGGCGTGCAAGACGTGGCCAAGAATGCCGAACACGCCGCCAGTGAAATGCGCGACGCCCAGGCCCAGGCGCAGCAGGGCCAGGTCAATATCGACGGTAGCCTGCAACAGATCGACCAGCTCTCCAGCACCATCAGCCAGGCGGTGGAAGTGATCCGCACCCTGTCCAGCGAAAGCACGCAGATCGGTGGCGTGTTGGAGGTGATCCGTTCGATTGCCGACCAGACCAACCTGCTGGCACTGAACGCGGCGATTGAAGCCGCACGCGCCGGCGAACAAGGCCGTGGCTTTGCCGTGGTGGCCGATGAGGTGCGCCTGCTGGCCCAGCGCACGCAAAAATCCACCGCTGAAATCCAGGTGATGATCGAACGCCTGCAAGGTCATTCCGAAGCGGCGGTAAAGGTGATCAGCGACAGCCACAGCGCCTCGCAACTGACCATCGAGCAAGCCGGCCAGGCCGGCGCCAGCCTCACCGCCATCGGCCAGGCCCTGCGCAACCTCAATGGCCTGAATGCCTCGATTGCCAGCGCCACCCTGCAACAGGCCCACGTGGTGGAAGACATCAACCAGAACGTCACCCAGGCCGCCGGTTTGTCCCAAAGCACCGCGTTGGCGGCGGAACAGTCCAGCCTGGCCAGCGTGCATCTACGCGGGTTGAGCGAGCAACTCGATGGGTTGTTGCGTCAGTTCAAGGTTTGACGCAACCCCCATTGTGGGAGGGGGCTTGCTCTTGATAGCAGTCATTCAGTCGATACATGCATGACTGATACACTGCCATCGGAAGCAAGCCCCCTCCCACATTTACCCTTCGGTGTTTTGAAGATCGCTTGCCTCTGGTTACAATCCCCGCCCTCTGCCACTTTCCCAAGGAACCGCCATGTCCGGGCTTGAACTGTTCGCCGCTGCCCTGGGGGTGATCGCCGTGTGGCTGACGGTCAAGCAGAACCCCTGGTGCTGGCCCATCGGCCTGGTGATGGTGCTGCTCTACACCTGGGTGTTCTTCGACGTGAAGCTCTATTCCGACATGCTGCTGCAAGTGGTTTACGCCGCGCTGCAACTTTATGGCTGGTGGCAGTGGACCCGCGCCGGAGAGGTCAAACAAGGGCGCCAGGTCACCAGCCTGGGTGTTCCGGCGATCATGGCCAGCCTGGCCGTCGGTGCCGTTGGCAGCCTGTTGCTCGGCGCCGCCATGGCCCACTGGACCGACGCGGCCCAGCCCTGGCTTGACGCCGCCCTCACTGGTTTCAGCCTGGTGGCGCAAATGTGGATGGCGCAGAAACGCGTGCAGTGCTGGCCGTTGTGGATTGCCGTGGATGTGATTTTCGTCGGGCTGTTCCTCTACAAAGGGCTGTACCTGACCGCTGCGCTCTACGCGCTGTTCACCGTGATCGCCTTACAAGGCTGGCGCGAATGGCGCGCCGATCCGGCGTTGCACGCATGAAGGTAGTGGTTCTGGCCGGGCCCGAGTCCAGCGGCAAAAGCTGGCTGGCGTCTGAGCTGCACGCGCACTTCGGTGGCCTGATGGTGGGTGAATACGTGCGCTACTTCATCGACCATCACCAGCCCGAGACCAGCCTGGCGGATATCCCGGCAATTGCCCGTGGCCAACTGGCCTGGGAAGACGCCGCCCGCGCCGAACAGCCCGCCTTGCTGATCCTCGACACCCATCTGCTGGCCAACCAGCTGTGGAGCCAGACGCTGTTCGGCGACTGCCCGGCGTGGCTCGACGACGAACTGCAGGCTCGGCATTACGACCTGCACCTGCTGCTCTCCCCGGACGACGTGGAATGGACTGCCGACGGTCAGCGTTGCCAACCGCAACTGGCGGATCGCCAAGCGTTTTTCCAGGACAGCCTGGCGTGGATGCACCGGCATCGACAGCCGGTGGTGGTGATTCGCGGGGATTGGGAGACACGCCGCAAGGCGGCGTTTTCAGCAGTGGAGCAACTGCTTAAGCCCTGACACTGCGATCCCTGTGGGAGCGGGCTTGCCCGCGAAGGCGGTGTATCAGCGACCCATTGGTCTACTTACACACCGCAATCGCGGGCAAGCCCGCTCCTACATTTCAGTAGCCCAGCGACAGGCCAGTGTTACGGCGTGGGTCATTCGCGCCATAAAAGCGGTTGTTACCCACCGGCTTGCCGCCCAGGGACGGCGCCCCCACCAGGATGGCCGCCAAGTGGTTGGCGTCCTGTGGCCCGGCAAACTTATGGCCCCAGCTTTCGAGAATCTTCTGAGTGTCCGGGCTGACCGCGAAGGTCTCCAGGTTAGTCGTCTCAGGCATCCACTGCTGGTGGAAACGCGGCGCGTCAACGGCTTCCTGGATGTTCATCTTGTAGTCGATGACATTCAGGATGGTCAGCAAGGTGGCGGTAATAATGCGGCTGCCGCCTGGCGTACCGACCACCATCACCGCCTTGCCATCCTTGGTCACGATGGTCGGGCTCATCGACGACAGCGGCGCCTTGCCCGGCGCGATGGCGTTGGCTTCGCCCTGGACCAGACCGTACATGTTCGGCACGCCGACCTTGACGGTGAAGTCGTCCATTTCATCGTTGAGGATCACCCCGGTCTTGCTCGCCATCACGCCGGCACCGAACCAGTCGTTGAGGGTGTAGGTGACCGACACCGCATTGCCCCACTTGTCGACGATGGAATAGTGCGTGGTGTTGTTGCCCTCATGGGGCGACACACCCGGTTTGATCGCCTGGGAATCCCCGGCCTTTTGCGGCTCGATGGCGGCACGCAGCTTGGCCGCGTAGTCCTTGTCCAGCAGATGGTCGATCGGGTTCTTCACAAAGTCCGGGTCGCCGAGGTAGCTGTTACGGTCCACGTAGGCGTGGCGCATCGCTTCGATCTGGTAGTGCAGGCCCTGCGCCGAGTGATAGCCCAGGTCGGCCATCGGGTAACCTTCGAGAATGTTCATGATCTGGCAGATCACCACACCGCCCGAGCTTGGCGGCGGCGCCGAGACCACGTGGTAGCCACGGTAGTCGCACTCGATGGGCGCCAGTTCACGGGTCTTGTATTTGTCGAGGTCGGCCTGGGTGATGATGCCCTTACCGGCCTGGCTGGAATCCACCAGGGCCTTGGCCACCCACCCTTTATAGAAGCCGTCGCTGCCCTTGGCGGAGATTTCCTTGAGGGTCTTGGCCAGGTCTTTCTGCACCAGTTTCTGACCGACCTGCAACGGTTGGCCGTTGTGCAGGAAGATTGCGCGCATGTCCTGGTCTTTTTCGAACTCGCCAGTGGCGGTGTGCAGCAGGTCGATATCACCCTGTTCCAGCGCGAAGCCGTTTTCTGCCAGTTTGATCGCCGGGGCAATCACCTGAGCACGCTTGAGGGTCCCGTATTTGCTCAGCGCCAGTTCCATCCCGGACACCGTGCCGGGCACGCCGACGGCCAGGTGGCCCTTGGCGCTCAGGCCCTCGACCACGTTGCCGGCCTTGTCCAGGTACATGTCGGCGGTGGCCGCCAACGGGGCTTTTTCGCGGAAGTCGAGGAAAGTCTTGCGCCCATCGGCCAGTTGCACGGTCATGAACCCGCCGCCGCCGAGGTTACCCGCCGCCGGGTACACCACCGCCAGCGCGTAGCCCACGGCCACGGCCGCATCCACTGCGTTGCCGCCGGCCTTGAGTACATCCACACCTACATGAGTTGCCAAATGCTGGGCCGTCACCACCATGCCATTTTCACCGGCCACCGGGGCCTGGGAAGCGGCGTGTACACCGCTGACCGTCAACACCAGGGCAGTGGCAATCAAGGTACGGCTGAAGGGTTGGTATTTCATCCATGGCTACTCTAGTTATTGAGATGCACCAAAATAGCCCGTCCTGGATTTAATCCCCAGCGCAATGGCGTTTTTATTACAGAACTTGTCGGTCACAGAACGGCCCAGAAAAAGCGCATGCTATATTTCGCGCCCAGACAGGCTGCAAGGCACTTTGAGATGGGGATCAAGAAGACCGGTATTCGGGCCCAACAGGCCGACCAGACGCGTGCGCGCATCTTGCAGGCGGCGGTCAAGGTGTTTACCCGCGACGGGTATTCCGGTGGGCGTGTCGACACCATCTCCAAGGAGGCCGACTCCAACGACCGCATGCTTTATTACTATTTCGGCAGCAAGGAACACCTGTTCGTCTGCGTGCTGGAACACATTTACGAGCAATTCAACAAGGCCGAAAGCAAGCTCAAGCTGGACCTGAACTCACCCTTGCAGGCCCTGCACGAGCTGGTGGCGTTTATCTGGAACTACTACGTCAAGCACCCCGAATTCGTGGCGATCCTGAGCATCGAGAACCTGCACCAGGGCAAACACGCGCAGCAGTCCGGCGAACTGCGCAGGCTGTCGGGGGAAGCGGTCGGCGTGCTGCGGCCGATTATCCAAGCGGGTCAGGCCCAGGGCGTGTTCCGTCAGGATCTGGACCTCAAGCACGTGTACTTGATGATCGCCTCGCTGTGCTACTTCTATAACTCCAACCGCCATACCCTCAGCTCGTTCCTGGGGGAAAACCTCGCGGATCAAGGTCTGCAGCAGGATTGGCTGGGGTTTATCAGCGACCTGGTGCTGCGCGGAGTGTCCCCGACGCCACTGTAGAAACCCAATCAAACGGTGGGAGCTGGCTTGCCTGCGATAGCGGTGCGTCAGCTAACCCTTCAGCAACTGAACCGCCCTCATCGCAGGCAAGCCAGCTCCCACAGTTGATCTTCATCAGCCTTGAGATATCAATGGGTGCCGGGGTTGGCGCGCAGGTGTGCGACCTTCTGCTCCAACCCCTTCCACGCCGCTGCATTCGGCGCGAACTGCCCGCGCAGGTACGCCACCAGATCCGCCACTTGAGTGTTGGACAGGCTGTCCTTGAACCCCGGCATATAGCCCAGATCCTTGGTCGCCGGGGTGTTGATACCCTGCAAAATCACCTTGATCAAGTTGTCCGGCTGATCGCTGTGCACGTTGGTGTTGGTGGCCAATGACGGACTGACGCCAAACAGTGTCGGCCCCAGGCCATCGGCATGGCAGGCCCTGCACGAGCCTTCGAACACGCGTCGCCCGTTCGGGTTGGGCACCGTGACCGCCGCTGCCACCTGAGCCTCAGCCGCAACCTCGCCATTGAGCGATGCCAGGTACACCGCCATGGCACGGATATCCGCCTTGGGCAGCTTCGACAATTCACTCACCACCGGCCCCATCGGGCCCGCCGCCACGCCATGCGCATCCGAATAACCGGTGCTCAAGTAGGTGAACAGCTGATCTTCGGTCCATGGCGTCGGCGCCTTGGACAACCCCGTCAACGCCGGCGCCTCCCAACCATCCACCATGCCCCCGGCCAGGAAGGATTTACCGCCCTTCTGCGCGCCCATAAAATCGCGTGGCGAATGGCATGCCGCGCAGTGGCCCAAACCGTTCACCAGATAATTCCCGCGATTCCATTGCTCACTGCGCTCAGGCTGTGGGGTGATTTCGCCGCGCCTTAAATTCAGGGCATTCCACCCCGCCATCAACGGCCGCATATTGAACGGGAAACGCATGGCATTCGGCGTCGGCGCCTGGCTGACCGGCGCCTGGGACATCAGGTAGGCGTACAGCGCCTGCATATCCGCATCATTGATATTGCGAAACGCGGTGTAGGGAAACGCCGGGTACAGGTTGCGCCCATCGCGGCCAATCCCGTCGCGCATTGCTCGCTCAAAGGCGGGGTAGGACCAGGCGCCGATGCCGGTCTGCACATCCGGGGTGATATTGCTGCTGTACAGCGTGCCGAACGGCGTCTGCATCGCCAGCCCGCCGGCATTGGTCGCGCCACCGGGCGCGGTATGGCACACCGCGCAATCGCCGACGGCCGCCAGCAAGCGCCCGCGTTCCAGGGTGGCCTTGGACCAGGTGCCCGCGCTGGGCGGCGCAATCGGTGCGATTTCATTATGAAACGGCCAAGCTGTGGCCAACAGCGCGCCCAAGGTGGCAAACAGCGCACCGAACCACCACGTGCGACGCTTTCGCGGTGACTTGGCCGGCTCGCCCAAGGTGGCGGCATTCAGCGCCGCCAGCACGCGCTCGGGGGTGATCGGCAACTCGCGAAAGCGAATCCCGGTGGCGTCGTAGATCGCATTGGCAATCGCCGCCGCACTCGGCACCGACGCCGATTCACCGGCGCCCATGGGCGGCTGATCCTGGCGCGGCATCATCATGACGTCGATCTTGGGGATTTCCGGGAAGGTCAGGATCGGGTAACCGCCCCACTCCTTGCTCGCCACCGTCGACTCTTCAAAGGTCACGCGCTCCTTGAGCACGCGGCTGGTGGACTGGATCACATTGCCGTGGATCTGATGCTGCACCCCCGCCGGGTTGATCATCATCCCCGAATCATGGCCGATCACCACCCGCGTCACCGACACATCGCCGGTCTGTTTGTCGATGGCCACGTCCGCCACCCAGGCCGCCCATGCCGCGCCGAAACCGGGGAACTTGCTATGGATGTAGCGCGCATAGGCAAAGCCGCGACCGCGTAACAGGTGGTCTTCATTGGGGGTTTGCATCGGCGCGGTGCGCGGGGCCCAGTTGGCGCGTTCGGCAGTGGACTTCACCAGGTCGATGGCGCGCTGATCCTTCAAGTAACGCAGACGGTATTCCACCGGATCGACCCCGGCGGCAAACGCCAGCTCGTCGATATAGGACTCATGGGCAAAGGTGTTGGGCAGCGCCGATACGCCACGCATCCATGAGGCGCGCACGATGGGCGCCATGTCGTTGATGCTCACGCGCAGGTGGTCGATGTCGTAGGGCGGGATCGAGGTGCGGTCGCCCATCTCGAACATCGCCGCCACCGGCTCTACGCGGCCGGTGAGCAACAGCGCCAGGGTCGGTGCGCCATTGGACGGGTAACTGGTTTCAAAATCGTAGGCGGCAATGCTGCCGTCGGCGTTGAGGCCGCCGTCTACGTCCATCAATTGCGCGGTGCCCTTGGGCTCCCACAGGTGCTCTTGCTCGCGGCTCAGTTGCACCCGCACCGGCTTGCCCACGGCGCGGGACAACAGCAACGCGTCGGCGCACACATCGTCGGCGCAATTGCGCCCGTAACAACCGGAGGCTTCCATACGGATCACCTCGATCAGCGCTTCATCGCATTCCAGCAACCAGGCAAGGTCGGCGCGCAGCAGATGCGGGTTCTGGCTGCCGGACCACACGCGGCTGCCCGTCGCCTGGTAATCCGCCACGCCGCAGGACGGGCCGATCGAACCGTGCATCTGGTACGGCCACAAATAACTGCGCGGCATGCGCTGGCTGGCACCGGCCAGGGCATCGTCGACAGCGCCCTGGTCGAGCACGGTGCGACGTACCCGTGGGTTGTCGCGGATCGCCTGCTCCACATCGCTCATGTCCGGCAAGGCGTTGTTCCAGGGTTTCCAGTGCACCTGCAGCGCATGGGCCGCCTTGATCGCCTGCTCTTCGCGCAGCGCCACCACGCCGACAAAATCGCGAATCACCACCACCGCGACAATCCCCGGGATATGCGCGATGGACGCCTCATCCACACTCAGCAGGCTATTGCCGACAAAATCCCCGCCATCCAGCCCCGCATAAGGTGGGCGCACCACGCGGCCATGGAGCATGTCGGGCACGCGCATGTCATGCACGTAGGTCAACTCGCCGGTGGCTTTGCCGGGGATATCCACGCGTGCGGCGCCCTTGCCCACCAGGCGGTAATCCTCGATGGCTTTTAACGGCGCATCGCCGCTGATGCGCAGTTGATCATGCTGCCCGCTGACCAGCTCGCCATAGGTTGTGGTGCGCCCGTCCGGCGCCTGTATAACGCCGGCCTCAATCTTGAGCCCGGCGGTACTCACGCCCCAACGCCCTGCCGCCCGCGCCAGCAGAAATCGCCGCGCTTCGGCGGCCGCATTGCGCAGGGGAATCGCGGAAATCTGCAAGGTCGCGCTGGCAATGGTTGCGCCCTGGTTCGGCACGCGCTCGGTGTCGCCCAGGACCATCTTGATCTGGTCCATCGTCAGGTCCAGCTCTTCGGCCACAATCTGCGCCAGCGAGGTACGAATGCCGGTGCCCAGGTCCACATGCCCATTGAACGCGTAGACCAAACCATCATCGTTCACCGCGATAAACAGCCCCAGCTCCTTGGGCTTCACCGTCGGACTACCGCCCTTGGCCACCGGCCCCGAAGGCGGCAGCACATCATCGACGATCAATAACACGCCGGCTTTGGCCAGCCACTGGTCACGGGAGATATCGGTCATGGTCGGCCATCCACGGTCATGAGTTGAGCGGCACGCAACACTGCACGCAGGATTTCGATATGGGTGCCGCAACGGCAGAGGTTGCCCGACAGCTCAGCGCGCACCTCGGCTTCGCTGGGGTTGGGGTTACGGTCGAGCAACGCCTTGGCGGTCATGATCATGCCGTTGAGGCAATAGCCGCATTGCGCGGCTTGCTCGTCGATAAAGGCTTGCTGTACCGGGTGCGGCGCCTGGCGTGTGCCCAGGCCCTCGAGAGTGACGATTGCGCGCCCCGCCGCGCCCGCCAACGGGAACACGCAGGAGCGTGCGGCGACGCCATCGACGATGACCGTACAGGCGCCGCACTCCCCCAGGCCGCAACCGTATTTGGGGCCGTTGAGCGCCAGGTCATTGCGCAGCACCAGCAATAGCGGAGTGTCCGCCATTGCGCTGACTTCGCAGGTGTTGCCATTGACCTCAAGCGTTACCGTAATGTGCTGGCTGATCATTCGCTTCGCCCGTAACAGTTGATGAAGCAATCACTACATGAAACAGCCAAAAAAAAGCATCGCGGACCTGGGGCCTCGCGACACACTTGACTCATGAAGTGGCTGCTACATCAACTCGGAGCAAAAACGATGCCAGAAGCCGTACTCAACACCTGTGGCGAGGGCGCTTGTTCGCGTTGGACTGCGCAGCAGGCCCATCTTTTAGGGCCGCTTCGCGACCCAACCGGAGCAAGCGCCCTCGCCACAGGGGATCAGTCTTGCGGATCGTCGATCATCTTGCGCAGCAGAAACAGCACCGCCACGCGCTCGGCGGGGTTGAGGTTGCTCATGGTCAGCTCACTGATCTGCGCTGCACGCGGCGCAGTCTGGGCGACCAATTCGGCGCCACAGGCAGACAAGTCCACCACCACCTTGCGCTTGTCCTGCGGGTCCGGCTCCAGCGTGATCAGTTCCTTGGCCTTGAGCCGCTCGACGATACCGCGAATGGTCGCCTGGTCCACGGCCGTGGCCTTGACCAGTTCGGTGAGCGAACTTGCACCGTGATCGCGCAGGGCGCACAGGGTGACGAACTGCACGGCGGTGAGCTGCGAGTCGCCGACATTCTGCTGAAAGATCGCCAGATGGCGCTGGTATGCCTTGCGCAACAGGTGGCCAACTTGTTCAGAAAAGACATAGGAATCAGGCACGGCGGGCTCAGTGGGTGATGTGCGATGGGGAGGCATGATGGCGGGGATAGGCGAATGACTCAAGGATCTTGCTGAAGAAACACCGTTCAAAATGTGGGAGCGGGCTTGCTCGCGAATGCAGCGGTTCAGTCGACATCTTCAGTGACTGATACAGCGCATTCGCGAGCAAGCCCGCACACACACCTGGATCTTCAGCGAGCCAGGGAGGCTACTGGCGCAACCACATCCCCAGCGATCACCACCGCTTCATCATCCAGGTACACATCACAATTGCGCAGCGGAATATCCATATGGCACGGGGTCTTGCGCGTGCCGCCCACCTCGGTATTCGGCCCGGTGGAGAACAGGAAATTACCGTAGAACGCCCGCGCATCCATGCACATCCCGTCGTTCTTGTCGTGCAAGCCCATGGCCGTCCACTGCGCCCTGGGCTGCAAGCCCCAGCCGATATGGGAGATGCCATACACCTCGGGGTCGTTGAAATACTTCATGTAGTCGCGCAGGTATTCGGCCTCGAACCCCCCGTGGATCCTGGTGATAAAGCCCTTCTCGATCTCCAGCGTGATCTTCTCGCGGGTGTAGGTCTTGAACGGCAGCAGGATGTCGCCGATGTCCAGCACCAGCACGCCCTCGGCGGTTTCTTCATTCGGCCAGGAGAACAGGAACCCGCTCGGCCAATGGTCCCAACGCCCCGGTTCATCGGCAAACCCGTATTCGGTCACCGACGGGTATTGCCCCAATGCAGCGCGAAAATCACTGCCGGCGCGGGACTTCACATGGATCGAACGCGCCTGCTTCAGCAGTTGTTCAGCGGCCAGCACGCGCACCTTGTCTGCCTCGGTGGGCAGCATGCGCGCCAGCACTTCCGGGGGCTCCACGGCCAGCAGGATGCGCGTGCCGGTCTTGAGGATCTGCTCCTGTTCCGGTGAGTGCAGCAGCATCATGGTGTCGACGATCAGGTCGGCCGCCTCCAGGGCGCGCTGGGCCGCGAGGTTGCCGGTAAGCGCGGTGTCGCCGCAGTAAGCGGTCATGTCGTTGCCCATCGCTCGGGGATGGTTGAACGACGGCAGCTCCACCGCATACACCTTGGCCCCCAGGCGCTGCGCCGCATCCATCGCGGCGCGCACGGTGCGCGGGTCGGAGTAATGGCTCTTGAGCACGGCGACGCTCTGGGTCGGATCGACCTTCGACAGCGTCAGCACATGTTCAAACATCTGGGTCAGTTCGCAATCGCTTACCGGCATTTTCCTGTCTCCTGTGGGGCTGCACCAAGTTCTGGCGACGCGCTTCACCCTGGTGCATTTTTATAGCGTATACGCCAATTAATAATGATAAGACCTTATTTACAGGCAGACTGCAAGCATCGCACCAAAGCGTTACCTATCGAAACAGACCTAGTGTTTATTGGGAATAATGCGTTACAGGGGACAAATACCGCCAAAAAATAAATTTATAAAAGCAGGCTTCCCATTTTAAAAAATGAGTGTATACACTTTAAAAACCTTGCGGACAGATGCCGCCAAAAAATCAACAGAGAGGATCACGCCCCATGGGAAGCACACAAAAAATCGCCATTGTCGGTGCCGGCCTTGGCGGTGCCGCCGCGGCCACCCTGTTGCAACAAGCCGGTTTTGATGTGGATATCTACGAGCAGGCACCGGAGTTCTCCAGGCTCGGCGCGGGGATTCACATGGGCCCCAATATCATGAAAATCTTCCGCCGCATGGGCATCGAAAAGCAGCTGGACCTGATGGGCTCGCACCCCGAACACTGGTTCAGCCGTTGCGGCGAAACCGGTGACTACCTCTCGCGCATCCCGCTCACCGGCTACGGCGCCTCCTACATCACCGTGCACCGTGGCGACCTGCATGCCCTGCAGATGTCGACCCTCAAGCCCGGCACCCTGCACTTCAACAAACGCCTGGAAACCCTGGAAGAAACCGACACCCAGGTGCGCCTGACCTTCGCCGACGGCGAAGTGACCTACGCCGACATCGTGATCGGCGCCGACGGCATCAACTCGAAGATCCGCGAAGAGCTGCTGGGCGTAGAAAAACCGCTGTACAGCGGCTGGGTCGCGCACCGCGCACTGATCCGTGGCGATCAACTGGCCAAGTACGACCTCAAGTTCGAAGACTGCATCAAGTGGTGGACCGAGGACCGCCACATGATGGTCTACTACACCACCGGCAAACGCGACGAGTACTACTACGTGACCGGCGTGCCCCATGCCGAATGGGACTTCCAGGGCGCGTTCGTCGACAGCAGCCGCGAAGAGATGTTCGACGCCTTCAAGGGTTACCACCCCACCGTGCAGGCGCTGATCGAGTCCACCGAAAGCGTGACCAAATGGCCGCTGCGCAACCGCAACCCACTGCCGCTTTGGAGCCGTGGCCGCCTGGTGTTGCTGGGCGACGCTTGCCACCCGATGAAACCGCACATGGCGCAGGGCGCCGGCATGGCCATCGAAGACGCCGCCATGCTCACCCGCTGCCTGCAGGAAACCGGGATCAGCGACTACCGCACCGCGTTCCAGCTCTACGAAGCCAACCGCAAGGAACGCGCCTCCCGCGTACAGGCGGTGTCCAACGCCAACACCTGGCTGCGCACCCAGGAAGATCCGGCCTGGGTCTATGGCTATGACCTGTACGCCCAGGAACTGAAATCGGGGGTGGCCGCGTGAGCACCTTCTTGTATGGCGCCAACGTGCAGGCCAACGGGATTCGCCAGCACTACCTGCGCTACGGCGGCAAGGGCCCGGCACTGATTCTGGTCCCGGGCATCACCAGCCCGGCGATCACCTGGGGTTTTGTGGCTGAGCGCCTGGGCGCGCAGTTCGACACGTATGTGCTGGATGTGCGCGGACGCGGCTTGTCCTCTACCGGCCCCGAGCTGGATTACAGCGCGCAAACCTGCAGCGATGACATTGGCGCCTTTGCCGATGCACTGGACCTGCGCAGCTACCACTTGGTCGGCCACTCCATGGGCGCACGCTTTGCCGTGCACAGCGCCGTCAAGCATCCCCAGGGCGTAAATCGCGTGGTGCTGATCGACCCGCCGATGTCCGGCCCCGGTCGCCGTGAATACCCGAGCAAATTGCCGTGGTACGTCGATTCGATCCGCCAGTCCCTGGTGGGCATGGACGCGCAGGCGATGCGCGCCTTCTGCGCCACCTGGACCGAAGAGCAACTGCAACTGCGCGCCGAATGGCTGCACACCTGCTTTGAGCCCGCCATCGTGCGCGCCTTCAACGACTTCCACGAAGTGGACTTCCACCAGCACCTGCCCCACCTCAAGGCCCCTGCCCTGTTGATGGTGGCCGGGCGTGGCGGAGTCATCCTGGAGGAAGACATTGCCGAGATCCAGCACCTGCAACCGGCCATCCAGGTGGTTCGCGTGCCGAATGCCGGGCACATGATTCCGTGGGATGACCTGGACGGTTTCTTCCATGCCCTCGGCGACTTCCTCATACAACAATAAGGAGACCCCCATGCAGAAGCTCTACCGCATCGGCCAGATCGTGCCGAGTTCCAACACCACCATGGAAACCGAGATTCCGGCGATGCTCAGCGCGCGCCAGGCGATCCGTCCCGAGCGCTTCACTTTCCACTCCAGCCGCATGCGCATGAAGCAGGTGCGCAAGGAAGAACTGGCGGCCATGGACGGCGAGTCCGACCGCTGCGCCGTCGAGCTGTCCGATGCCAAGGTCGACGTGCTGGGTTATGCGTGCCTGGTGGCGATCATGGCCATGGGGCTGGGCTATCACCGCAACTCCGAACAACGCCTGCGCAAGGCCACCGCCGATAACGACGCGAACGCCCCGGTAATCACCAGCGCCGGCGCGCTGATCGAGGGCCTGAAAGTAATGGGCGCCAAGCGCATCGCAATCGTCGCGCCCTACATGAAACCGCTGACCGAACTGGTGGTGAACTACATCCGCGAAGAAGGTTTTGACGTGGTGGACTGGCGCGCCCTGGAGATCCCCGACAACCTCGAAGTCGCCCGGCATGACCCGGCCAACCTGCCGGCCATCGTCGCCGGGATGAACCTGGAAGGCGTCGATGTGATCGTGCTCTCGGCCTGCGTACAGATGCAGTCGCTGCCGGTGGTGGCCAAGGTCGAGGCGCAAACCGGCAAACCGGTGCTCACCGCCGCCATCGCCACCACCTACGCCATGCTCAAGGCTCTGGACCTGGAACCCATCGTCCCTGGAGCCGGCGCCCTGCTCTCTGGCGCTTACTAAGCCGGCAGAATGAGCTTCTGTGGCTGCCGAGCATCTGTGGCCACACAAGCGCGCTCACCACAGGGTATGTGTAATGCCAAAATGAGGATTCGAAGATATGAGCGAACAATCCGTCGACGCCAACTACCAGGGTGTATGGGGTAATCGTATCGGCTTCGGTAAAAAAGCCGCGCTGCTGATGATCGACTTTATGCAGGGCTACACCACCGAAGGTGCGCCGCTGTTTGCGCCGGGTGTAGTCACCGCCGTGGCCGAAAGTGTCGAGCTGCTGGCCAGTGCCCGCGAGCATGGGATTGCGGTGGTGCACACCAATATCCGCTACCATCCCGGCCATTTCGCGGATGGTGGGATCTGGGTCAGGAAAGCCCCGGTAATGAAGGACATGGTCGAGGGCAACCCACTCGCGGCGTTCTGCACCGACGTGCTGCCCCGGGCCGATGAAGTGGTGATCACCAAACAATACGCCAGCGCATTTTTCGGCAGCAGCCTGGCCCCGATGCTGCACGCTCAAGGCATCGACACCGTGGTACTGGCCGGCTGCTCCACCAGCGGCTGCATTCGCGCCACGGCGGTGGATGCGGTGCAGCACGGGTTTCGCACCATCGTCGTGCGTGAGTGCGTCGGCGATCGACACCCCGCGCCCCATGAAGCCAACCTGTTCGATATCGACAGCAAGTATGGCGACGTGGTGAGCAAGCAGGAGGCGATGAGCAAGTTCAGGGAGCAATAAGGATTTACTAAGAACCGCGCCATAGAGCGCGGTCTTGTACAAAACTGCAAGCCGCCCCGACTCAATGTAGGAGCTGGCTTGCCTGCGATAGCGCAGTGTCAGGCAGTAGAAATATTGCTGAACCACCGCCATCGCAGGCAAGCCAGCTCCCACACTAAAAAAATCGGCGCAGCTTGCAGTCTTCTGACACTGCCTTTGGAAGTCGCTTCTACAGCACTCCGAAGTGCTGGAACAAAAGCGGCTGTATAAAAACCATAAGTCACCGCCAGGAGACACCCAATGCCCATTGCGAATGCAGCGCCCGCGACCACGCTCGCCGACCCCGTCAACACGCTCTATCACAAGATCACCTGGAAGCTGATTCCGTTCCTGTGTTTCTGCTACCTGGCCGCCTACCTCGACCGCATCAACATCGGCTTCGCCAAGCTGCAGATGCTCGACCAGTTGCACTTCAGCGAAACCGCGTTCGGCCTCGGCGCCGGCTTGTTCTTTGTCGGCTATATCATCTTTGAAGTACCCAGCAACCTGGTGCTGGAACGGGTCGGCGCGAAAATCTGGATCGCCCGCATCATGATCACCTGGGGCCTGCTCTCGGCCTGCACCATGCTGGTCACCTCCACCACCCAGTTCTACATCCTGCGCTTTCTGCTTGGTGCCGCCGAGGCGGGCTTTTTGCCGGGCGTGCTGTATTACCTGACCACCTGGTTCCCGACCCATCGGCGCGGGCGCATCATTGCGCTGTTCATGATCGGCCTGCCGCTGTCCAGCGTGATCGGCGGCCCGTTGTCCGGCTGGATCATGGGCCACTTCGACCATATGGGTGGCCTGCGCGGCTGGCAGTGGCTGTTCCTGATCGAAGCGGTGCCCAGCGTGTTGCTCGGCGTACTGACCTTCTGGGCGCTGCCCAATACCTTCCAGCAAGCCAAATGGCTGTCGGATGACGAAAAGGCCCTGCTGGAAAGCGAACTGCGCAAGGACGAAGCCGGCGCCAGCGCCAGCAAACACAGCTTTCGCGATGGCTTCTTCAACCTCAAAGTGTGGATGCTTGGCGGTATCGACTTCTCGATCCTGCTCAGCGCCTATGCCATGGGTTTCTGGATGCCGACCTTTATCCGTAACGCCGGGGTTACCGACACTTTCCATATCGGCGTGCTCACCGCGCTGCCGAGCGTCGCCGCGCTGCTCGGCATGCTGCTGATCGGCGCCAGTTCCGACAAACACCGCGAGCGCCGCTGGCACATTATCGTGCCGTTTTTTATCGGCGCAGCGGCAATGGCCACCAGCACCTTCTTTACCCATAACGTGGCGGCCACCGTGGCACTGTTTGCGATAGCCTCGGCCGCGATCATCGGCGCGGTGCCGGTGTTTTTCAGCCTGCCCGCGACCTTTCTCAAAGGCACCGCAGCGGCCACCGGGTTTGCCCTGGCCTGTTCGCTGGCGAATATCGCCGGCCTGGTCAGTAACTCGTTGATGGGGGTTGCGATCGACGTCACCGGCAGCAGCGCGGGCGCCTTGTGGTTTTTCGCCGGCTGCCTGATCCTCAGCAGCTTCCTGGTCATCGCCTTGCCGGCGAAACTGGTGAACCGTTAACAACAACAATTTTTGCGGATGAATCACCATGCACGGTTTTTTCAAAAGCTGCGCGCTGCTTGTCGCGGTCGGCCTGTGTGCCGGCACCACGCAGGCCGCGGAAAAAGTCATTTTCGACACCGATTTCAACGTGCTCAACGATGACGGCCAAGCCTTTATCATGCTCGCCCAGCTGCACGCGCAAAAACGCATCGACCTGCTGGGCATGACCCTGGTCAGCGGCAACGCCTGGGTCGACCAGGAACAGGTCGACGCCCTCAAGGCCGTAGAACGCATGGGCGTAGAAAAAGAAATCGGCGTCTACTCGGGCGCCGCCTACCCGCTGCTGCATGACTACGCCACCTATGAGGCGGAAAAAGCCCTGTTCGGCTCCGGCTGGCCGGGGGCCTTCAAGCACCCGCGCCCAACCTCGCCGACGCAATGGGTCGCGCCACCGGACGGCCTGGCCACTCACACCCAGCTGCGCAAGGAGACCGCCGCGCAATTTATCGTCGACAGCGTACGCGCCAACCCGCACCAGGTGACCATTCTTGCCGTCGGCCCACTCACCAACGTCGCCCTGGCGATTCGTTCAGCACCGGATATCGTGCCGCTGATCAAGCGCATTGTGTACATGGGCGGCGCCCTGGAGATCCCGGGCAACACCACCCCGGCGGCGGAATTCAACTGGTGGTTCGACCCGGAGGCCGCGAAGATCGTATTGCGCTCGCCGATCGAACACGTGATCTTCCCGAACGACGTGTGCGAGAAAGTCACCTTCGACAAAGCGGTCTACCAACGGGTGATTGCACAAAAAGGTGCGATTGCCGATTTGTACAAGCATGAATTCGGGCCGTTGTTCGACAAAGACCCCAGCTACCACAGCTTCACCTGGGACAGCCTGCCGGCGCTGTACCTGGTCAGCCCGCAGATCGTCACCGAATCCCGCGAGTTGTGGGTGGATGTGGACGCGACCTTCGGCCCCGACTACGGCCGCGCACTGGGTTACAAGCAAGGCGCACCGGCAGGTACGCAGAAGGCCAAGGTGGTGTTTGGCGTCGACCAGAAGACATTCTGGGACGGCTACGTCAACCTCGTGACGCTGCCGACGCCAGTCAAGCACTGATCAGTGAATCGCTCCCGCGCACTGTGGGAGCGATCACTTAGCCCGCTACCGCAAACCCCCACAGGTTTGGGCGTAACGCCGCGCAGCATGCAAATGCTCGGGCCGGATGTGCGCGTGCCGGGCGAGACGGATGGCTTGCCACGCCGGCCCGAGGTGACCTATTACCTGTGGAGCCGCCCTTACGCCTAAACCCTACTCCCGCAATCGCTCCCCAGCATTCGCGCAGCAACCGGCCATGCTCTTGAATCACGGGATGCAATCGTCTTTAGCTGATCGAACGATCAAGACTAGGCAAACCAAAAAAACCCTAAACCTCTTATGACCCAAAATACGGATTAAGGGTTGTCCTTATACTGACATCATTACGCCATCGCTATCATCCGCCGAACTGACACCCTGCAATGGAAGCTGGAGATGCGAATTTATCTTGGGGCCTGGTTCGGCCTTGCATTGGCGGCCATCGGATGGGTTGCGCCCGTCCACCTGTTGACCCCTGCGGGACTGTTGCTCAGCGGTCTCGCCCTGCTCGCCTTGCGACCGTCAAAAACCATCACAGCCAGCAGCGCCTCGCCGATTGCGATCGAGCCTTCAGCCATCCCGGCAAACGCTGGCGACTGGCAGCTGATCGAGGTGGTCGCCCCCAGCTGGCGCGACAGCCTGGGTCGGACCCGCGACCTGCTGCAAAGCAATATCGGCGAGCTGTTCCAGCGCTTTCACAATATTGCCCAGCGCCTCGAACAGAGCCTGAACAACTCCAGTGATGTACTCGGCAATGGCGGTGTCGGCGAAAGCCTGCGCGATGCCAACGAACGTCTGCAGCAGGTCACCGAATCCTTTCGCGCCAGCAGCCGGCGCCAGCATGCCTTGCTCGACACCATCAGCCACCTGGACGACTACGCCAGCCAGTTGCAGCACATGGCCAGGCGGGTGCAGGAAATTGCCAAGCAAACCAACCTGCTGGCGCTGAATGCCGCAATCGAAGCGGCGCGGGCCGGCGAGTATGGCCGGGGCTTTTCAGTGGTTGCCGACGAGGTGCGCAAGCTGTCGACCCTGTCCGCCGAGACCGGCTTGGCGATGGACGAGAAAGTCAGCGAGATTACCCACGCGATCCAGACCACCATCGCGGCGGCAACCGAATTGGGCACCAGCGAACAAAGCAACCTGGACTTCCTCAATCAGTCGGTGAGCGGTGTGATGAGCCGTCTGGGCGACAACCTGAACCAGTTGTCCGATGCCTCCCACGCGCTGCAGCACGATGCCCGCGAAACCCAGCGCGACATCCAGGCCATCATGGTCAGCCTGCAGTTCCAGGACCGCACCGACCAGATGCTCGAACACGTACAGACCGACCTGCAGCACCTGCTCGACGCCATCCTCGCGAACGACCCGAGCCTGCACGACGCCCATGCGTGGCTGGACCGTTTACGTCAGCGCTTTACCACTGATGAAGAACGCCATGGCCAGCCCAAAACCCAATCCAGCGCCGAAGTCACGTTTTTCTGAGGCTGCGACTTTCCAGGTAATTTCACTTTCGAGGGAGCCGAACATGGCCAAGACTATTCTGATCGTCGATGACTCGCAGTCCATGCGCCAACTGGTAAAAATGACCCTCACCGGCGCCGGCCACCAGGTGCTTGAAGCCTGCGACGGCCGCGACGCGCTGAGCAAGCTGACCGGGCAAAAGATCAACCTGATCATCAGCGACGTGAACATGCCGAACCTCGACGGCATCGGGCTGGTGAAGGCGGTCAAGGCGCGCAACGAGTACCGCTTCACGCCGATCATCATGCTCACCACCGAAAGCGAGCAGTCGAAAAAAGCCGAAGGCCAGGCAGCCGGCGCCAGGGCCTGGATCGTCAAGCCGTTCCAACCGCAGAACCTGTTGGCCGCCGTCGAAAAGTTGATGGGCTGAGCCCATGTTCACCTTGACCCCTTCCGCTTTCGGCGGCCCGACGCGCATCCGTATCGACGGTGACCTGAGCATTTACCAGGCCAGCGATGCCCGTGATGCCTTTGTCGCACTGCTGCCGCTGCACGCCGACGCCTGGCAACTCGACCTTGGCTGTATCGGCGATTTCGACAGCGCGGGCCTGCAACTGCTGCTGGTGATACAGCGCACGCTGGCCCAGGGCGGCAGCCCGGTCACAGTGGTTGACGCCACCCCGGCGGTGCGCGAAAGCATTGCATTGCTGCGCCTGGAATCGCTGTTTCCCAACGCACGGATCGAGGACTGAACAATGCTCAGTGGCGAACAGTGGACCCAACTGCTCCAGGGCTTTTTGAGCGAAGGCCGGGACTTGCTCAAGGATGCCGAAGACCACCTGCTGCAATTGGAAACCGCGCCCGCTGACAGCGACGCGGTCAATGGCCTGTTCCGCGCCGTGCACACGCTGAAGGGCTCGGCCGGAATTTTTTCGCTGACGCCGTTGGTCAATCTGACGCATCACCTCGAAAGCCTGCTGATGCAAGTGCGCGACGGCCAGCGCACGCTCAACGAGGACCTCACCTCCTTGATGCTGCGGTGCATGGACGAGCTTCGGGTGATGCTTGAAGCCGTCGACCCCGACACCGGCGAGTTGCACACCGACCTGGCCCAGCAAGCCGTGTTGCTCGAAACCCTGGCCCAAGCACGCGGCCTGAACGAGCACACGCCCTGCGTCGATACACCACCGGCCGCGCCCGCCATCAGCGCTGAAGCGCAGCTGTGGCAGATCTCCATCGACTTCAGCGACGCCTTGCTGCGCAACGGGTTCGACCCGGTGGCCTTCCTGCGCTACCTCGACCGCCTGGGCGAAGTCGTCAGCCTGCAAACGCGCACCGAGCGCTTGCCGAACCTGGACACCTTCGACCCCGAAGCCTGCTACCTGGGGTTCGCCCTGACGCTGCGCAGCGCCGCGAGCCGGCAGGAGATCGTCGATGTGTTCGAGTTTATCCTCGACTTCTGCACCCTCACCGTCGAGCCCCTCACCGAGCCTGCAGCAAGCCCCGCCGCACCTGCGCAAAAACCTGCGGTGGTCCGCGAGCGCCGCACCCAAGACACCAGCCTGGTCAAGGTCGCGGCGCACAAGCTCGATGAGCTGATCAACCTGGTCGGCGAGCTGGTGATCAGCACCGCAGGCGCACAAATGCAGGCCAAACGCACGGGCGACAACGCCTGTATCGAAAGCGCCCTGGCGGTGCACCAGCACGTGGAGCAAATCCGCGAGAGCGCGTTGAAACTGCGCATGGTCGAGGTCGGTGACACCTTCAACCGCTTCCACCGTGTGGTCCGCGATGTGAGCAAGCAACTGGACAAGCACATCCAGTTGAGCATTCAGGGCGGCGACACCGAACTGGACAAGTCGGTGATCGACAAGATTGCCGACCCGCTCACCCACCTGGTGCGCAACGCCATCGACCATGGCATCGAGTCTGCGGCTGAACGCCTCGCGCTCGGCAAACCCGCCGAGGGCAACCTGCAACTCAACGCCTACCACGACTCGGGCATGATCGTCCTGGAAATCAGTGACGACGGCCGTGGGCTCAACACCGCACGCATCCGTGAAAAAGCCGTGGGCAAAGGCATGATCGAGGCCGACGCGGCACTGAGCGACCCGGCGATTCACTTGCTGATTTTCGAAGCCGGGTTTTCCACCGCCGAACAGGTCTCCGACCTCTCCGGGCGCGGCGTGGGCATGGACGTGGTGCGCAGCGCCATCGAGCAACTGCGCGGCAGCATCGAGATCGAGTCGCAGCAAGGCGCGGGGTGCACCTTCCGGATTCGCCTGCCGCTGACCCTGGCGATCATTGACGGCTTTCACGTCGGCGTTGGCCAGGACAGCTTTGTTATCCCGCTGGACATGGTCACCGAATGCATGGAGGCCAGCGACGCGTTGCTCAGCAGCAATTACGGCTACCTCAACCTGCGCGGTACGCCGCTGCCGTGCATTGCCCTGGACAAGCACTTCGGGCTGCCCGCCAGCACGGCCCGGCGCCGCAATATCGTGGTGGTCAGCCAGGGCCGGCAGCACGCCGGGCTGATTGTCGACCACCTGCTCGGTGAGCTGCAAACCGTGATCAAACCGCTCGGCCAGATGTTCCGGCACCTGCGCGGCATCAGCGGCTCGACCATCCTGGGCTCCGGGCAAGTGGCGCTGATTCTGGATGTGCCCAGCCTGTTCCGCCAGCTACAGGCCCCGGCCGAAACCGACGCAACCCTTTTAGAACCCCTTGCCTAGCCTTTTCAGGAGAAGCCGCATGCAATTTGTTCGCAACATGAAAATAGGCATCCGACTCACCGCTGGTTTTCTGGTGGTCGTCGCGTTGACCGCGATCATCGGTTTTATCGGCATCCGCAACCTGGAACAGGTCAATAGCCTGTCCGACCGCATGTACGAGCTGGATGTGACGGGCTTGAGCACCCTGCAAGAAGCCAACATCCAGCTGATCGTGGCTGGCCGCTCGATGCGCCAGAGCCTGCTGTCAACCAACCATTCCGCGCGGGAACAGGCGGCGAACCAGGCCAAAGCGGCCCTTGAGAGAACCCGCACGTTAATCGGCCAGGCACGCGCCAGCTTTATCACCAAGGAAGGCATGGCCCAGGTCGACCAGTTGGAAGCCCCGCTCAAGGACTACGAAAACCTGGTGCACCAAGTGCTGACCCTGCACCAGCAGTCCAGCCAGTTGCAGGAAGCCAGCGACGTCACCGAGTTGCTGCCTAAAGCCGTGGTCAGCGGCGAGCAGATCGACCGCCTGATCGGCGAAGTCAGCCGCAACAAACAGGAGCGCGCCAAAGAGGCCAACCAGCAAATCTCCGAAATCGCTGACCGCTCGCGCCTGCAAATGATCGCGCTGGTCATCGCCGCCACCTTGCTCGGTGTGGTGATTGGTGTGCTGGTGACCCGCAGCATCACCCAGCCGTTGAACGGCGCCGTGGCCGCTGCCAACCGCATGGCAGCCGGAGATCTGAGCCAGGACTTGCCGATCAACAGCCGCGATGAAACCGGCCAGTTGCTGGCCGCCATGCAAAACATGACCGAGCGCCTGCGCAGTATTCTGGGAGACGTACGCAGCTCGGCCGACTCACTCTCCTCGGCCTCTGAACAAGTCAGCTCCACGTCACAGTCGCTGAGCCAGGCCGCCAACGAACAAGCCGCCAGCGTTGAGCAAACCAGCGCCTCGGTCGAGGAAATGTCGGCGTCTATCGCGCAGAACACCGAAAGCGCCAAGATCACCGATGGCATAGCCGGTAAAGCCGCCAACGACGCGGTGCAAGGCGGCGGTGCGGTCAGCGATACGGTGCTGGCGATGAAGCAAATCGCCGACAAGATCAGCATCATCGACGACATCGCCTACCAGACCAATCTGCTTGCCCTCAACGCCGCCATCGAAGCTGCCCGCGCCGGCGAACACGGCAAAGGCTTCGCGGTGGTTGCCGCCGAAGTACGCAAACTCGCCGAGCGCAGCCAAGTCGCGGCACAAGAGATCGGCCAGGTGGCTTCCAGCAGTGTGCACCTGGCCGAACAGGCCGGCCGCCTGCTCAGCGAGATCGTGCCGAATATCCAGAAAACCTCGGACCTGGTGCAGGAAATCACCGCCGCCTCGCAGGAACAAAGCGGCGCCGCCGGGCAGATCAACATTGCCATGGGCCAGATGAACCAGATCACCCAGCAAAACGCCGCCGCGTCGGAAGAGCTGGCCGCCACCGCCGAAGAAATGAATGCCCAGGCCGGGCAATTGCAGGAGCTGATCGGGTTCTTTCGTTTCGAGCAAGACACTCCGGCACTCAAGCGTAGCCAGCCGCGCAGCCAGGACAATTACCCCAGCGCCTCGCAAAGCTGGTCCAAGGGCAGGACGACGGCCGATGAAGGCCAGTTCGTCAGTTTCAGTTGAGTACTGCGCCCATGACTGCTCTCGCCAACCACCGTTTTCAAAGCGCCGATGCGCCGGTCGAGCCCCTGAGTATCCAGCACTTGTCGTTTCGGGTACGTGAGGCGGACTACGCGTTGCCGATCGAACTGGTGCGCGAAATCATCGAGTACGCGCAGGTGACTGCCGTGCCGATGATGCCGGCGTTTATCCATGGCGTTATCAACCTGCGCGGCAATGTAGTGCCGGTGCTTGATCTGGCGGCGCGCTTCGGTTTCGAGCTGACCCAGGCGGGCAACCGCACCTGCATCGTCATCATCGAACTGGCCTTGAGCGACACCACCCAGCCGATCGGCCTGGTGGTGGATGCCGTGGACGCGGTGCTCGATATCGACCCGCAGCACGTGGTGGCGCCGCCGCCATTCGGGGCCGGGATTCGTACCGACTTCATTGCGGGCATGGCCCGTAATGAACAGGCGTTCACGATTATTCTCGATATTGCCCAGGTGTTGTCGCTCGATGACATCGAGCAATTGAGCCTCGCTGTGAAGAACGGCCTCTGAATGTCCGCCCTATTAAAACTGCCGAAACTCGCGGAATACGAGTTTCGCCGCCTGCAAAAACTCATGGCCCAAGCGTCGGGCATTCAGCTGGCGCCGAACAAGCGCCCGTTGGTGGCCGGGCGCCTGATGAAGCGCCTGCGCCACTACCGGCTGGACAGCTACGCCGATTACTTGCAGTTACTCGATAACCCATTGTTCATCAATGAGCGGCGTCTGGTGGTGGATTTACTGACCACCAACGAAACGTATTTTTTTCGCGAGCATCCACACTTTGATTTCTTTGCCGAGTGGCTGGCCGCGCAGCGTGGGCCGCTCAGAATCTGGAGCGCCGCCTGTTCTTCCGGCGAAGAGCCGTACAGCCTGGCGATGGTCGCCAGCGAAAGCGCACGCACCCAGGACTGGTCCATCGTGGCCAGCGACCTGAGCCAGAGCATGCTCGCCCGTGCCCACGAGGGCATTTATGACATGGCCCAGGCCAAGTACTTTCCCGAAGGCTGGCTCAAGCGCCATTGCCTGAACGGCATAGATGACATGCGCGGGCGGTTCCGCGTGCAGGCAGCCCTGCGCGAGCGCGTCAGCCTGCGCGAGATCAACATCACTCAACCGTTGCCGGAATCGCTCGGGCCCTTCGATGTGATTTTTTTGCGCAACGTGCTGATTTATTTTAACAACGAAGAGAAACAGCGGATCGTGCGACGCCTGATCACCCAGCTGCGCGTCGGCGGGCTGCTGTTTATCGGGCATGCAGAAAGCATTCACGGATTCGATCTGCCCATGCGCCTGGTCTGCCCCTCGGTCTACGAGCTTTTATGAAACCGTCGATATTCCTGCGCCCCGGCGATTACTTTTTCGGCACTCACGACGGCGTGGTCACCACGCTGCTCGGCAGCTGTGTCGCGGTCGTGGTGTGGCACCCTCGCCGGCAGCTGCTGGCAGTCTCGCACTTCCTGCTGCCCAACGATCCAGGCGCAAACAACCCCCTCGACACCCGTTACGGCGAGGCGGTGTTCAAACGTATCCACGCCGATATGGCCCGCCATGGCACCCAACCTGAGGAGTACCGCAAAGGTATTTTCGGGGGCGGTAGCCTGGTGCGTTTCGAGGGCAATCCACGACGCAGAGTCGGCGACGGCAACAGCGCCTTTGCTCGCGAACAGTTCAGCCTGCGCAATTGGTCGGTCGACGCCTGCGACCTGAACGGCGAGCATTACCGGCGCTTGCAGGTCAACGGCCGCAGCGGCGTGATTGAGTGCTTGCGCAACGGCGAGCCGTCGACGCCGGTGCGGAGCCTGTTCTGATGATCAAAGTGTTTATCGTCGACGACTCAGCGTTGGTGCGCCAGGTACTCACCCATTGCCTGGCCAGTCATCCGGGGATCAGGGTTATCGGCCAGGCGGCCGACCCGCTCTACGCCATCGAAAAAATGCGCCGCGACTGGCCCGACGTACTGGTGCTCGACATCGAGATGCCGCGCATGGACGGCCTGACGTTTTTGCGCCAGATCATGCGCGATCGCCCGACACCAACCATCATCTGCTCCACACTGACCGAGCACGGCAACAGTGTGGCCGTGGAGGCGCTGTCCGCCGGCGCGGTGGGGGTGTTCACCAAGGCGCGCCTGGGGCTCAAGCAAAGCCTGGAGGGCTTGTCGGGCGAGTTGATCCGCAAGGTTGAAGAAGCTGCAAAAACCCGCCCGCGCAGCCTGCCCACCCTCCCTGCGCCCACCGCAGCAGGCATGCGGATTGCACCGGCCAGTGTGTTGCGCACCACCGAAAAAGTCGTCGCCCTGGGCTGCTCCACCGGTGGTACACAAGCACTGGAGTTCGTCTTGCGACAGCTCCCACGTGATTGCCCAGGTATTGTCATCGTCCAACACATGCCGGAAAAATTCACCGCCGACTTTGCCCGTCGGCTGGACAAGATCTGCCAGATAGAGGTGCGCGAGGCCCGGCATCTGGATCGGGTGCACAGCGGGCTGGCAGTGTTGGCCCCCGGAGGACTTCATATGCAACTCAAGCGCAATGGTGCGCACTACCAGGTCGAGGTCCTGGACGGCCCGCCGGTTAATCGGCATAAACCGTCCGTAGACGTGCTGTTTCGTTCCATCGCCAAACACGCGGCGCCCAGCGCCTTGGGCATTATCATGACCGGCATGGGCGACGACGGTGCACGCGGCCTGCTGGCGATGCGTGAAAATGGCGCGCAGACCATCGCCCAGGATGAGGCCAGTTGCGTGGTGTTCGGCATGCCCAAGGAAGCCATCAAGTTGGGCGCGGCTCAAACCGTTGAGCCGCTTAACAGATTCGCCCGTCTAATCCAGGAATTTGCCGATAACGCCCGCCACGCCTGAAAAGAATTCGCATGTTACAACGTGCGCGTTAACCCATGCACTCACGGACACTACCCAATAAATTACTGCAGCGCATTCAACGCTGCCTCATGTTCTCTGCGATTTTGGCTGAAGCCTATGCGTTGTCGAATCCTTGTAGCTAATGTATATCCACTGTTACGTGCCGGCCTGCGCGCACTACTGGAGCAAAAACAGCAATACGAAGTGATTGCAGAAGCCGACCATGAAAGTACCACCCTCGAACTTGCGTCGCGCCTGCAGCCGGACATTATTTTGTTCGACATGGATATTGAACGCGTGGCCTGCATAAAACTTCTCAAAAGCCTGTCGATCAACGCCCCCAGCAGTCGAATCCTGATGATCTCGGTACACAAGGATTCAAGCTTCGTGATGCAGTGCCTGCAACTTGGCACCAAAGGGTATCTGTTAAAAAGCGCAAGCGTACTGGAGCTCGAGTTGGCGCTGGAGGCCCTGCAAAGTGGCGGTCAGTACCTGTCAGTTCCAGTAGTCTCATTGGTGGTCAATCAGGCGGTGAAACAAACTCGCGAAGAAGCGAAGTACATATCGCATTCAAAGCTGACGGTGCGGCAACTCGAAATACTGAGGTTGATCGCCCGGGGGGAGACAACTCGCAATATTGCGCAAGGGCTGAGGTTGAGTATCAAAACGATCGAGGCACACCGTTCGCAGATTATGCATCGCCTGCACATTCACGATGTCGCAAGCCTGGTGATGTTTGCGGTACGCGAAGGCATCGTGCAACTAAACGATTGACCTGGTTGATCAAGTGCGGCGCGGGTTAACCTTTCCAGTCGCCTGTACCTGTCAGACTTGACAGTAGCGCAGAGCGATTGCCACGCATTAAATGGCCACTTCCCGGTTAACCGCAAGGAAGTGCAACCATGTCGCTCTCTCCGTACCGTCTTCTCAGGTTGTCAGCCATGCTGGGTTCGCTTGTGCTGATCAATGCCTGCAAGACCCCTGCCGAGGTCACGTCTGACGCCATGGCGTGCTTCCAACAAAACCGAGAAAACTACAGCGAAGTCCTTGGCTGCTATAAAAAAGCCCATGCATTGATTCCTCCCAACTACACGGCAGAAGGCGTTGAACAGGTTGGCGACGTGCAAATAAGCCGTTACCGACTCATCTCCCAGGATTGGGGGCGCAACGGCACGGTCGCCCCTGCCGTCTGGAGCCATCGGGTAGAAATCTACGTTCCGCACGAAGTGTCACGCGACAAACCCGCGATATTGGTAGTCAACGACGGCGTCAATCACCCTTTGCCGGGTTCCGCTCCTGGCGCGCCGAACAACTTCACCCGCGACAGCCTGCTGCGCATCGCTCGCGAAACCGGATCCAGTGTGGTGGTGGTCGATGATGCGCCCAACCAATACCTGACCTACAACAACGATGGCAAACCTCGCACGGAAGACGACAGCGTTGCCCACAGCTGGAAGCTCTTCATGCAGGCCCCCGCCGCCGACCCTTTCAAGGCATTGAACGTGCCGGTGATGGAAGCCATCATCAAGAGCATGGACCTGGCAGATCGGGAGCTGGCGGTAAAAACTTCCGGCTACATCCTGACCGGCGCGTCAAAACGCGCCTGGGCCGTATGGCTGGCAACGTTGGTGGACACGCGCGTCACCGCAATCGCACCGGTAGTCCTCGAGACACTCAGTGGCAAACCGGCCTTTGAACACGCCTACCAGGTGTATGGTCATAGCTGGCCGCTGGCATTTATCGACTATTACCGCGAGGGTGTCACGGCGCAGCTCAATACCGAGGGTTTTGACAAGCTTATGCAGGTCATCGACCCGCTGCGCTATCTGGACACCGCGTATGCCCACCGACTGCGCACGCCCAAATACATCGTGAATGCCAGCGGCGACGATTTTTTCACCCCGGACAGCAGTCGCAACTATTACGACAGCTTGCCAGGCCAGAAAACCCTGAGGTCCCTGCCCAATAGCGCCCATGACATTCGCGCCTATTTGCCCGATACCCTGATTGCTTTCTTCAAGCGGGTCCGTGACGGTCGGCCTTTGCCGAGCGTTAACCCGGTTGCAGGAGGCGGCTTCAAGCTTTCAGAAGTCCCTAGTCGCGTGGTTCGCTGGGACGCCCACAATCCGGCCGCCAGGGACTTTCGCTTCAATTGCAACATTCGTTACGTGCCAACCCAACTGCCTGCCTCGCAAACAGTCGCGCCAACCGGCACCGCGCCCAAGGCAGGCTGGCACGCATCGTTCGTCGAAGCGACATTTGAGGACGGCATGATCGCCACAAGCCAGGTGCAGATAACGCCCGACACATACCCGTCCCAACCACCCGCGCCGGGCGGGCCTTTTTGCCAAACGTTGCAGGAGCCTGTGCCCACTGAGTGAGAGGCGGTTTACCGGGGCTGGTATCTGGATTTTATCGGGTTAGAATCATCGGCATTTCCTGCCTGCTTCATTGACACGAGCCCCCCATGAGCTTTGATTTCGACACGATCCACCCACGCCTCGGCACCGGCAGCACCAAGTGGAACCGTTACCCGCAGGACGTTCTGCCGATGTGGATCGCCGACATGGATATCGCCGCGCCACCTGCCGTGCTGCAAGCCCTGCACCAGCGCCTTGACCAGCAGATTCTCGGCTACAGCGTGGCCGGCCCGGATGTGCGTGAAGCCATCGTCGCCGACCTGTGGGCCAAGTACGCCTGGCGCGTGCAGCCGCAAGACCTGCTGTTTCTGCCCGGTGTCGAACCCGGCTTCAATATGGCGCTGCACGGCTTTGTGCAGCCCGGCCAACCGGTGGTGCTGCAAACCCCCAACTATCGCCCGATCCGCCTGGCGCCCGGTCACTGGAACCTGCCGCGTATCGAAGTGCCGTTTGAGCTGACGAACGGTGAATACCTCACCCCAATGCGGGCCTTGCACCAGGCACTGACCGGCGCCGGTGCGCTGCTGTTGAGCAACCCGCACAACCCCTTGGGCAAAGTCTTCCCACGCGAAGAGTTGCTGGCCGTGGCCAATGCCTGCCTGGAACATGGCGCGCTGATCATCAGCGACGAAATCCACGCTGAGCTGTGCTTCGACGGCCGCCGCCACATCCCCACCGCCAGCCTCAGCCACGCCATCGCCCAGCGCACCATCACGCTGATGTCGGCCAGCAAGGCTTACAACGTAGCGGGCCTCAAGACCTGCTTTGCGGTGGTGCAGAACGCCGAGATCCGTGAGCGCTTCAACCAGGCCCGCTGCGGCATGGTAGACAGCGTGAGCCCCCTGGGCCTGGAGGCCACTCGCGCCGCCTACAGCCAGTGCGGCGAATGGCTGGAGGCGCTGGTGACGTATCTGCAAGCCAACCGCGACTACCTGCTTGAGGCCGTGCAAACCCGCTTGCCGGGCGTGGTAATGCACGCGCCTCAGGGCACCTACCTGGCCTGGCTGGACTGCAGCGCTTTGGGTCTGGACGACCCACAGCAGTTCTTTCTGGAACAGGCCAAGGTCGGCTTGAGCGCGGGCATCGAGTTCGGCGACGACAGCCAGCAGTTCGTACGCCTGAACTTCGGCTGCCCACGGGCGATGCTGGAAGAAGGTGTGCAGCGCATGGCGCGCAGTTTGCAAAATCGCTGAAAAAAACTGGCACCTTCGCGGTGCCAGTCAGCCTGCTCTGGGGTTAGTTTGGCGGGGCCTGAAACACAATTTTCATGCTGTTCACCTGCGGGAAACGACTGAGGGTGCCGCCTTGGCGTGAAGCGCTGACCGTCAGTAACGTACCGTCGCTGGTGATGAAAGTTGGCAGTGCTTGCTCGCTGTTCGCGCCCTTGGGAAACGCATTTTTGATCACCAGTTTCTGTAGTTGCCGATCAGTTTCCCCCATCAGGTTCACCGACAGGTCCCCCGAGGGCGACACGCTCCAGCCCTCCAGTTGATCGGCGCGATAGTCGAGCCTGATGATACTTTCAACCGGGTCTACAATGGTCACCCCCTGATCGCCCTTGTTGATCACGTAGGTGTTGAAGCCGCCTTCTCCATATATATCGGCGCCGCCATTGACCACGACAATGTTCGCGCCTTTGCCGGTGTAAGCTACATCGTTATCACCCTTGAGGATGATCAGATTGTTTTCGTCATTGCCCTGGACGAAGCTATCCCCTTTTGCAACCGTCGTCGCATTAGAGAAGGACTGGAAATGTGCGATTTTTTTCAAGCCGTCGGCATTCGACTCTGTGGTTTTTATTAAGACCGTATTGGTCTTGAAGTTAATAACGTGCCCCGAGTAACGGGCAGTTTTAGGGTCGCCGTCCTCCTCGTAGGTGCTGTCGAGCGGCCCCGAAAAGGTCAGCGTATTGCGTCCGCCCCCACCATTGAGTGAGGTTTGCCGCGGGCTGAAACCCTCCTTTTCGGTTTCCGAGACTTGCTGGGCCTGCTCCAAGGTCTGGCGTGCATCGGCATTGATCACAACCGTATCGTCCGCATCGCCCCCACGGATGTCTTTTTTGCCGCCTCCCAGTAAAAAATAATTAGGTTTTTTCTGCACGCCTGACGCCCAGTCATCGCCGTCGCCCAAATCCCAGAGCGTGGCCTTGTTTTCACCCTGTTCGCCTTCTACTGAATGTACCGGATTGCCGTTCAATGACTTGAAAGGGCCTGAAAGATGGTCGCTACCGCCATTGATAACTACCGCAGGAACATGGCCCGGCACTTTGATCTGATGCAGCAACCAGGAAACAGGTGAATACCAAAGCGCGGGGGTAAGCCGGACTTTCCCGGGAATCTGTTTGGCCTCGACTTCGGCTGAACCGAATACCACGCGCTCAAAATATTCTTTGCCCTCGCCCTGCAAAAAAGCCGCGTGACGGTTTTGGTTCTGCTCCACATATTCCTTGGCGTATTTCTCTTCCAAATAGGGCTTCATGACATTGAACCCCGGATCAAACCCCAGGAACGACTTCACGCCGACACTGAACTTCTGCACACCTGAAAGCGGCGTATATCGGTCGATGTTTTCTACGCTACGTACGGCCGAATAAATGGCTTGCGCGGCCATCAAGGTTCCCGCCACGATCAGGCCCGCCGGGCCGGCAGCACTGGCACCCGCCATAAATGCCACGCCCAACGCTGTTGATGTCACAGCATTGGCGACGGCAAAAGCGCCATTGACGTAGTGGTCCTGTGCCTCTTTGCCCGTACTGCGATCGGCTTTCTTGAATGAATCGACGGCGTTGTAGGTATCAAACGGCACACTGAATACCAGCCCTACCCCGCCTGCGGCCTTGCCGATCATTTTGCCAAGGCTGCCGGCCTTGAAGCCTATGATGGACTTCGCCTGACCAGTGATGGCTTTCTGCGCCATCTTGTTCAAGCCAGCTTCTACGCCCAGGCCCACATAATCCGCACCCACGGCGCCAAAACCGATAGCCGCCGCCGTAGTATCTCCCTCTCGCAGGTTTTCGACGGCACTGCGCAGCGCCTGAAAAGTGCTAAACGCCCGAAACCCCAAGCCCGCGACCTGGCTGGAGCCGGCTGTTTTCGTGTCACCCGCGGAGAAAAAGTCTGGCGGCACCGGTTTATTACCGAGTCGAAAATCGCGCATCTCAGCAGAAACAGTCGACATCTCCTTGACCGCTTTCGTCAGCGCTTCCGGCACCGGCCCACCATCCCGGCGTTTGATCATGGGGGGCGCGTCAAGGTTACGATTCGCCGCCAGCTCACCAAGTACGCTATTCATACGCTCAGCAACCTCGCTGGGTGCCGACTTGAGGTTGGCCGCAAAGCGCGAGTAGTCGATCTCTACAGTGGCCGCCAGTTTGCTGCCATCCGGATCATTGACCAGCGCATCTTCAATCGGCTTGCCGTTGACAGTGGCGCCCAACTTGTAGAGTTCGGCACGACTGACCTCTACTTCACCAATGCGAATGGCAGGGCGTGTCTTGTCGAGTTGTTCCATGCGCTGCAATTGCGCCGCGTCAACCTGCGAGGCATCCGCGCTGAATGGCCTCGTTGTGAGGGCCGCCGGTTTGGATGCGTCTGTAAGAAGGGAGAGTCTTGCGTTTTCCGCAACCAGAAATGCCTTGGGATCAGCCATGTACCGGTGCACCTCTTGCAGCCGGCCGGCAACCATATCATCGCGTGCCTGGCCTGGAGGCGCGTTGAAAAAGTCGTCACCGATAATCAGTGTTGGCGGGGTGCTTAAACGCAGCTGTGTTTGCGGAGGGTCGCCAGCGTTCGCAATGACTACCGAAACAATAGAGCCAACCGATTGCACGGCAGCCGGATTAACCTTTGAAAGGTTTTGCAGCGCGGAGCCGATCGTCGCTTTGACTTCGTCAACTCTATGCGGGTCGATGCCATTCGCGGCAGATACCTCTACTGACTTGCCCTGGATAAGTTCTGTTTTGAAATACGACGGTGAGCCAAAACGCTCCTCAGCCAGATAGGCCCGATCTCTCTCCATACGTTCAAAGATGTATGGATACGCCTCTGGCGCGGCAGCTTGATTGATCGCATTGAGCAACTGATGCCCCAGCGCTTTGATGGTCGGCACTTGCGAAGCGTTTGGGTGATCGTCAATAAACCTTTCGACGGTTTCGAAAACGTCCAACGCCTTGTGGAATTGAGACATGCCTTTGAGCTCATGGACTTCTTTCAACCCTTGCAACACCCGTTCGTAGGCTGTCGCAGCGGCGTCGCCGGCAGGCGGTGCATTAAGCCGAAGCTGCGCTGGCGTCGGCAGTTTTGAAACCCTGAGTACGTTAACCTGATCAAGACCGGCCAAGGGCGCGTCATACATAAATTTGACGTTGTTGGAGGCACCAGATATCTGGGGAAGGTGATCGCGTTTGAACACACTGATTTTGTACATTGGCCTGCCGAGCTCAGTCTGCAAAGGCTTGACCAGGTACATGAGTGTGGGATGAGTGAATATCTTTTTTAACCCAGCTTCAAAAGCTTCAGCGGAATTGAACTTGGTCAAGCCGATATTCGGGTCGAAATAGTAGTACGTTCGATGACCTGAGGGTTCAACGATAACCCCTGCGCTCAGGCGATGTTTATGAGCGCTGATCAATAACGTTTTTGAGTCGGGGGAGCTGGTCAGTTGCGCTGCAATTTCGGTATAGGCACCGATCTTCGCTGTGGCGGGGTCGTGCGAAACTCCCGGGTCAGTCACTTCGTTATGAACCTTCGCAAGGTTCAGGAAGAATGCTTGGGATTCAGGTGAGTCAGGATTGGCGAGGGCTTGATGGATATTGCCGAGTAAAATCTGTTCCTTACCTTGCTCAATCGCCAACGACATAAGGTGTACTAACCCTGCACATTCGCCCTTGGACAAATGGTTGACGATGGACAGGTAATAACTTTGCGGGGTGGGCGTGGTTCTCACGCCCTCGGCTGTGATGATCTGCGTAAACCTTCTAACATCCTGTTGAGCACTGGTGATGGTGGCCCGCTCAGCAACCCGCCTTTCAACGTAGTACTGCAGTGCGCCGAGTTGCGCCGGGCTCAGCCCGCCTTTCTCTGCAAGCCTCATCAGGTCGTACTCGTCCATGGCATTGTGGTAGCCAGGAATGTCTATGGTAGAGGGAATAACATACCCATGCTCATAAGCTTGATGATCGCTTTGCTTGGCCTTGACCACTTCCGATTGGAAAAACGCTGGGACCTCATGATCCGATAAAATGCCCGGGGCGCCATTGCCATCTCTGCCTTGTGCCATGAAGCTGTGCCGACGAACGTGGTTAGGCACAGGTTCGCGGTGTTGTTCATTGGAAAGTGCGGACGTCTCACGGGGGCGTATATCCAACTCAGAAAAGAACGGCGCGACGCGGGTAGAAGACAGAGGCATAAATAGGCTCGTAGTCAGTTGTTCGTTTTACGTCCCTGTCATGGCGAGGTTCCAAACGATGGCAACGCTATCAAGGGAACGAGCAGCCCACCCATCAGACCTTTCTGGATGTAAACAACTACGGTCCTGCTTATCGCAAATGCCCTCCGAGCCTAATTCATAACTTTTCGCAACGCGTGCCGAACCCCGGCTGTTATCAAACCCCGACCAGGTGGCGCGACTGACTGTACGCATAACGAAATGTGGGAGGGGGCTTGCTCCCGATGGCGGAGTATCAGTCGACTTATTCAGAGACTGGCACATCGCCGTCGGGAGCAAGCCCCCTCGCACATTTACAAACGTATTTACAGTTTGGCAATCGACACTTCGGTGGATTTCACAAAGGCAATCACTTCGCTGCCCACTTTCAATTCCAGGTCACGCACCGAGCGGGTGGTGATCACCGACGTGACGATGCCGGACGCGGTTTGCACGTCGATTTCGGACACCACTTCGCCCAGCAAAATCTCCTTGATCACGCCTTTGAACTGGTTGCGCACGTTGATCGCTTTAATGGTCATGTCGGGTTTCCTTTTGGCTGTTGGGTCAATCCGCACGAATGCGCAGGCCCTCAAAATGCGCTATCAGCGAGAACATTAAAAGGAATATATAACTCTTTATTTATTCGATATTGATATATAAAAACTGTTTCCCAGCCAACAGTGGTTTCAACAATCTGCTGCTTCCAGCAACAGCCATAACCGCTCAAGCCCCCCGTAAATCCTGCCCTGCCATCGCCCTGCTGCTGGTGACCCATGATGTGGATGAGGCGCTGTACCTGAGTGATCGGGTACTGGTGATGGACAACCGGCCGAGCAGCATTCGCCAAGCGTTGGCGGTGGACCTGCCACACCCAAGGGACCGACGCGACCCACTGCTGGCGCAGCTCAAAGCACTGTCCTTGACTGAGTTGCAGCGGGCGCACGTGATCCAGGCCAACCGATACGACTTCTGGTAGCACAGTAGCAAGCCCGCTCGCCACTAAAAGCCTGCTCACCATAAAAAGCCTGCTCACCACTGCAAGTTCGCTCACCAAAAAAGCTTACTTGCGACGGCAGATATCAGGCCACCGCTTTGCGCAGCGTCACCCAATACCGCGTCCGCGCCTGTACTTCGAACCCCAGGGTCGAGGCCAGCAGGTTAAGGATGCGGTCGGTATCGTCCAGGCGGAAACTACCCGTCACGCGCAGCGCTTCCAGGCTTGAATCCCAGCGCAATACCCCCGGGCGATAACGCTCCAGTTCACGCAGGAAATCCCCCAGCGCTTGGTTCTGCGCGGTCAGCACCCCGTCGCGCCAGCCCAGTTGCAGCACATCGAATGGCACCCAAGCACCCAGCCCGGCAGTTTTCAGCGAGGCTTGCCGACCGCTCTGCAAGGTCGACGATTGCCCCTTCAGGTCGCGCACCTGCACCACGCCCTTGAGCACCGACACCAGGCAGCCCGAAGCCATTTGCCGCACGCACACCTCGGCCTGGCTGACCTTCAACTCGCCGTAACGCGTATGCACCGTGATCGCCTGCGTGCCCGCTACGTTTAACGCCAGCTCACCGTCTACCAGGCTGATGCGCTGCTGCGCCAGGTCCACATCCACCGCCGTGGCCGTATTGAGTTGCAGGCTGGCGCCGTCGGCCAACGGCAGGCGTTTGCGCTCGCCGGTGGCGGTGTGCACGTCGGCGCGCCACGCCTCGATAGGCAGCTGGCGGCTGATCAGCCAGGCAGTCGGCACCAGCGCAGCCAGGCCCAGAGCGCGCTTGAGCACAGCCCGCCGTCCCGGTTGCGGACGGTCGAGGCTGGCCATTGCCAGCGCCTGGGGCAAGTCGCTGAAACGCTGGCGCAAGCTCTGGGCGCGCTGCCAGGTCTGTTCATGCTGGGGATGGCTGTCGCGCCAGTACTGCAAGGCGGCATGATCGCGCTCGGTGGCCGCGCCAGACTCCAGCAGCGCCAGCCATTGAGCGGCGGCGCGTGCGACATCGCGGGTCACAGGTCCACCAGCAGGCAATGTTCGTAGGCTTGGGCCATATAGCGCTTCACAGTGCGTTCGGACACCTCAAGGCGCTCGGCAATCTCGCGATACCCCAAACCCTCCAGCTGGCTCCACAAAAAGGCACGGCGTACCACCGCCGGCAAGCCATCGAGCAGCTCATCCAGGACCTGCAGGGTTTCCAGCACCAGCCAACGCTGTTCGGGCGACGGCACGCTGGCTTCGGGCAAGGTAGCCAGGGCCGTCAGGTAGGCTTGTTCGAGGCTGCGCCGTTGATGAAAATTGACCAGCAGGCGCTTGCCGACCGTGACCAGATACGCCCGGGGTTCCTGCATCTGCGCAATCGGCTGCGCACTGGCGAGCACGCGCAGGAAGGTATCCTGGCTGAGGTCAGCCGCATCCCAGGCATTGCCCAGGCGTCGACGCAGCCAGTTTTCCAGCCAGCTGCGGTGGTCGCGGTACAGGCTCGACAGCGTCAGTTCGGGGGCGTGCGTCGGGACAACAGCATCATTCATGGCGAGCAACCTGCACGGGCGCGATTTAGTCTCAAATGAGATTCATTCTATTTAATATCGCACCGAGACACCATGATCTTTTCAACGTCGCGTTTATTTCGTCGCCTCTGCGTCGAACACTTGCCCGCGCCCTACCACGCTGGCCGGCGCCAATATCGCGCCTGGCGCCAGCACCGCATTCGCGCCGATCCGGCATTGATCGCCAAGCAACCCGCCAAATTTGTCGCAACCGGTGCGCTGTAACTCGCCGTCTATCCGCACCTGCACGTCCTTGTCGTCACGCTCATTGCGGTAGTTGGCGACGATGCTGCCTGCCTCCAGGTTGATCCCGTGACCCAACACCGAATCGCCGACAAAGTTGAAGTGCGCCAGCTTGCTGGCGCTGAACATAAAGGTGGTTTTCAGTTCGGCACCGGGGCCGATGATGCAATGCGCATCAACCCAGCACCCGCCACGCAGCAACGAGCCGCTGGCGATAAAACAATGGGCGCCGATGATCAGCGGTCCCTTGAGCAACGCGCCCGGCTCGACCACGGCGGTGCGGTGGATGGCGATTTCATCCTGCACGGTGTATTCGTCGACCGGCAGTTCGGCCAGCAGTTGGCGAACAATCGCCGGGGCTTGGGCGGCGAGGGCCCAGGGCGCCAGGTCAGCCCAGGGTGCCAGCGGGGATTGGGAAAAGTTGGCGATGTAATCGCTGACTCGGATCAACGTCGAACCCTCCAGGGTGTCGGGGCAGTTCGAAACGCTAGCATGTCGGGGCTGACAAACGAAACTTTACTATTTGTCTTGTTATGGATATTTTATCCAGACATGCAAATGAGGCCCGCCCATGCAATTGCCCGACTACTCCGATGTCATCGCCGCCGCCCAGCGCCTGCAAGGCTTCGCCCACCTGACGCCGGTATTCACCTCGCGCACCCTCGACGCCGAAACTGGCGCGCAGGTGTTTATCAAATGCGAAAACCTGCAACGCGCCGGTTCGTTCAAGTTTCGCGGCGCGTTCAATGCGCTCTCGCAGTTCGATGCGCAGCAGCGCAAGGCCGGGGTGGTGGCGTTCTCTTCGGGCAACCATGCCCAGGGCATTGCCCTGGCGGCGCAGTTGCTGGGGATACCGGCGACCATTGTGATGCCCACCGATGCGCCCGCCGCCAAGGTCGCGGCCACCCGCGAATATGGGGCCGGCGTGGTGCTGTATGACCGTTTCAACGAAGACCGCGAGCAGATCGGCCGCGCCCTGGCCACTGAACACGGCCTGACCCTGATCCCGCCTTACGACCATCCCCACATCCTTGCCGGGCAAGGCACCGCTGCCAAGGAGCTGCTGGAGTTTACCGGCCCTCTGGACGCCTTGTTCGTCGGCCTGGGCGGTGGCGGCATGTTGTCCGGCACCGCGTTGTCGACGCGTGCGCTGGCGCCGGATTGCCAGCTGTTTGGGGTCGAACCCGAGGCCGGCAATGACGGCCAGCAGTCCTTGCGCACGGGCAGCATTGTGCATATCGACACCCCGGCAACTATTGCCGACGGGGCGCAGACCCAGCACCTGGGCAACTACACCTTCGCGATCATCCGCAACCAGGTGAACGACATCCTCACGGTGTCGGATGCCGAACTGGTGGCGGCAATGAAGTTCTTTATGCAACGCATGAAACTGGTGGTAGAGCCGACCGGCTGCCTGGGCCTGGCCGCATTGCGTCAACTGGGCAAGCGCTTCAAGGGCCAGCGCGTGGGCGTCATTGTCACGGGCGGCAACGTTGATATCCAGAAGTACGCCAACCTGCTCAGCGAGGGCTCATGACTATCATCCAAACGTCCAAGGCGGCCCAACCCGCTGGCCATTATTCCCAAGCCGTCAGCCATGCAGGCGCGCTGTACATCTCCGGGCAACTGCCGGTCAGCCCGGATGGGCGACATAACCTGTCAGCGCCGTTTGCCGAGCAGGCCCGAGTCGCGCTGGATAATCTGTTGGCGATTCTAAAGGCCGCAGGTGGCGTGCCGCAGGACCTGGTGAAGGTCACGGTGTACGTGGCCGGGGTCGGCCACTGGCCGGAATTCGACCGTGTATACGCGGCCGCGCTGGGCGACCACCGCCCTGCCCGCGCAGTGGTGCCGGTGCCCGAACTGCACCACGGTTACCTGCTGGAGATTGAAGCCATCGCACGCTACTTGGCGTAGGTATAGACCGCCGCACGCGACACGCCGAGGTGCGAGGCCACGGTCTCCATGGCCCGGCGAATGTCCATGCAACCGGAGTCTTTAAGCTCTTGCAGCAGCACCCGCCGATCTGCGGTTTTCAGTGCGCGCGGGGTGGTGGCCAGGCGTGCGGCGAACTGGTCGATGCGCGCTCGGATCGCATCGGCACCGGAGGGGTCCAGCGACTCGCCGGGTTTGTCGCCACTCACTGAACCGAATTGCTCCAGCATGCCCTGCAAGCCTCGAAACAACGAGAGGTCGACGTTCATACACAGCGCCGCGACGTACTTGCCGCTGGCGTCCTTGATGCCAATCGACGTGCTCTTGACCTGGCGACCATCGGCGAACTGGTTCTGGTAATTGGCAATGATCTGCGGGTACTCCGGGTCGGCAATCCGCGCCAGGCCCAGCTCAGTGGCCGGGTCGCCGGGCCGGCGCCCCGAGAGGTTGTTATGGATGGCCAGGATCGCGTGCTGCGGGTCGCGCAAATCGTGCAGCACCACTTCGCAGAATGGGCTGAAGGTTTTGCTCAAGCCTTCGGCGATCTGTTCGAGCTGGCTGATCAGGGTGATGTCTTCGGAAGAGGTGTTTTTCATGCAAGACAACATATCCAGTCCTGGATAGACCGTCAATTTACCTTTTGGAGTGTGGCGAGCGCCCTCGCCACAGCACCGTCAGCCGAGCTGCGCATCCTGCAAAATCAGATCCGCGCCCTTCTCCGCCACCATCAACACCGCCGCATGGGTATTGCCCGATGTCACATTCGGGAAAATCGACGCATCGACAATCCGCAGACCCTGCAGCCCATGCACCTTCAGGCGTTTATCCACCACTGACACTTGCGGGTCCGAACCCATGGCGCAGGAACCGCACAGGTGGTAGATCGAGCCACTGTTTTCGCGGAAGTATTGCAGCATCTGCGCATCGGTTTGCACCGCCTCGCCCGGCAACACTTCGGCCACGGTGATGCCCTTGAGCGCCGGGGCCTGCATGATTTTGCGCATCAACCGGCTGCCCTGGATCACCTCGTCGATATCCTTCTCGGTGCTCAGGTAGTTGGGGTCAATCAGGGCCGGGTCCCGCGGGTTTTTCGAGGCGATGCGGATGGTCCCACGGCTGGTCGGGCGGCACGGGTTGAAGCACAGCAGGAAACCGGAATACGGCTCGGGCTTGAGGCTGGCCTTGTTGTTTTTCGGGATCTGGTACGACAGCGGGTTGAAGTACAGCTGCAGGTTCGGGTCCTTCTGCGCGTCGTTGCCGCGAAAGAACCCGCCGGCCTGATTGACGCTCATCGCCAGCGCGCCCTTGCGGGTAAACAGGTACTTGAGGCCGAGTTTCAACTGGCCGAACAGTGAGCTGAGTTCGTCGTTCAGGGTCGGGATATTGGCTTTGTAGTAGTAGCTGGCACACAGGTGGTCCTGCAGGTTTTCGCCCACGGCCGGCAGGTGCTTGACCAACGCGATGTTGTGCTCGGCCAGCAGCTGCTGGTTGGCCACGCCGGACAATTGCAGGATCTTCGGTGTATCGACCGCACCGGCGCAGAGGATCACTTCCTTGCGTGCGGTAAAGGTTCGGGCCACGCCGTGTTGGGAAACCGTAATACCGGTGGCACGCAGCTGGTCGTCGAACAGCACACGGTCAACCAGCGCATGCAGCTCCACAGTCAGGTTCGGTCGCCCCAGCGCCGGGTGCAGGTGCGCGAAGCTGCTGGAACAGCGCTCGCCGTTGCGGGTATTGACGTCATACAGCCCGGCGCCTTCGAAATTCGGCCCGTTGAAGTCATCACTATGGGCATAGCCGAGCTGTTCACAGCCCTTGAGGAATACGTCACAGATCGGGTGGGTCTGGCCCTTCATCGGCGTGATGCTGATGGGGCCGCTGCCACCGTGGTACTCGGTGTCGCCCAGGGGGTGGTTTTCCAGCTTGCGAAAGTACGGCAGCACGTCGGCAAAGCCCCAGCCGTCGTTGCCATTGGCGGCCCAGTCATTGAAGTCATGGGCCTGGCCGCGCACATAGATCATGGCGTTGATCGAGCCCGAGCCGCCCTGCACTTTTCCGCGTGGCGCGTAGATTTCCCGGCCGGCCAGCTGCTTTTGCGGCTGGCTGTAGTACATCCAGTTGAACGTCGGGTTGTAATACATCTTGGCGAAACCGACCGGGATCTTGAACCACCAGGAGCTGTCCTTGCCGCCGGCTTCCAGCAGCAATACCGAGTACTGCCCGGACGCGGACAGCCGGTTGGCGAGGATGCAACCCGCCGCGCCTGCGCCGGCGATGATGTAGTCGTATGTCATTCACGGTTACCGCGTAAGTCGTTGTTGTTAGCCCTTGGCGGGCGAAGTGTCTTTGACGTCAGCCGGCGTCGGCGCCATTTGCAGGTGCAGGCGTGAACCGGTGTACGGCGTGTGTTTACGCACCACCTCCATGTTCAGCTCGACCCCCAGGCCCGGCTCGGTGGACGGGATGATGTAGCCGTCCTCCCATTGCAGCGGCTTGGTCAGTACCTCAGCATGGAAGCCGCCCCAGGTCATGATGCTTTCCTGGATCAGGAAGTTCGGCGTGCAGGTGGCCAGTTGGAAACTCGCCGCCGCCCCAACCGGCCCGTTGTACAAATGCGGGGCGATCTGTGCGTAATAAGCCTCGGCCATGCTCGCGATCTTTTTGGCTTCGAGCAGCCCGCCGCAGCGCGCCACGTTCATTTGCAGGATCGACGCGCCACCGGCTTGCAGCAGCTTGAAGAACTCGTACTTGGTGGTCAGCCGCTCGCCGGTCGCAATCGGGATGCTGGTCTTGGCCGCGACCTGGGCCATGGCGTCTTCCTGCCCCGGTGGCACCGGCTCTTCGAACCACAGCGGGTCGTATTTTTCCAGGCGCTTGGCCAGGCGGATCGCCGACGACGGCACCATCTGCCCGTGGGTGCCGAACAGCAGGTCGCACTTGTCGCCCACCGCCTCGCGGATCTTGCGGCAGAAGGTTTCACAGCGCTGCAGCACTTCCAGCGAAATCTGGTGGCCGGAATACGCAGTGTAGGGGCCTGCCGGGTCGAACTTCAGCGCGGTAAAGCCTTTGTTCATGTTCTCGACGGCGCACTCGGCGGCCAGGTCCGGGTCGTCGTAGTCGTACTCGCCCTGGCTGTTGACCGGGTACAGGTAGGTATACGAACGCAGGCGCTCGTTGACCTTGCCGCCGAGCAATTCGTAGACCGGTTTGTTGGCGGCCTTGCCGATGATGTCCCAGCAGGCCATCTCCAGGCCGCTGACCACCCCCATCATGGTCAAATCCGGGCGTTGGGTAAAACCGCTGGAATACGCCTGGCGGAAAAACCGCTCGATGTGGTGCGGGTCGTGGTTGAGCAGGTAACGCTCGAACACATCCTCGATGATCGGCAGCATGGCCTTGGGGCCGAAGGTGGCGGCGTAGATTTCGCCGACGCCTTCAATACCGCAGTCGGTCTTGAGTTTGACGAACAGCCAATACATGCCGCCGATGTGTGGCGGTGGAACGGCAACAATATGGGTTTCAAGGGCGACGATTTTCATCTCAGGCACCGGTCTGGTTGAAGGTTTTACGCTTGATTCGAGCGCGCAGGGTCAGGGCCGCAAGGGTGCCGAGCACGCCGATAAAGGCGATGTAGCCGAAATACAGGTTGTAACCGGCCTTGCCTGGGTAGGTTTCGGTCAGGTAGCCGTTGATCAACGGGATAAAGGTATCGGGCAGGTAACCGACCACCGAGACAATGCCGATGGCCAGGCCGGTGATGCGCAGCGGAATGTCGCAACTGTCGAGGATCGCCCAGTACAGGCCACGAATCGCATAGGTCATCAGGCCGATAAAGATCACCGTGCCGATCAACAGGCCGAGGCTATTGAATGCCGGGAACACGATCAGCCCGAGCATCGCCAGGGTCACCAGGACCAGCGCGACGATCAGCACCGAGATATTCGAGAACCTGTCGCCCAGCCAGCCACCGCCGATGCCGCCGATCGGGCGCATCCACAGCTTGATGGTGGTGATGGTGCCGGCCATCACGGCGGTCATGCCGCTGCCTTGCAAGTAGTCGGAGAAGCTGTAGGTGGCCCAGAACATGTGGTAACCGCAGAACACAATGGCGGTCACCAGCCACAGCTCGGGGATTTTCACCAGGGTGGCCAGGTCGGCGAGCAGGTTGAAGCGCCCCTTCTCCACGGTCGGTGTTTCAAGCAGGGATTTGGGGTCTTTGAGCAACACCAGCACGCAGCCGATGGCAATACAGGTAAAGGAATACAGGTACACCACGTGCTTGAAGCCCTCGGCCGCCGACTGGCTGCGGGTTTCGGTGGCATAGGCGAACAGGCCCAGGGCCACGGTCGCCAGCAACGCTTCCACCAGGCCGCGACCGCCATCGAGGATGCCGAAGAACCGGCCCTGCTCGCGGTGGTGGGCAATCATCTTCACGCGCTTGAGCACCGAGGCCCAGAACGTCAGGCCGGTGGTCAGGCCCCAGCAGCCGAAGATGATCATCAGGCCGGTCATCGAGGGCACGCTGGAGTACCACAGGCCCAAGGCGCCGGTGGCGACCAGCGAAAAGAAGATCAAAAAGCGCGGCGGCAAACGGTCGGCCAGCCAGCCGCTGGGCAGGTAGCTGAGCAAAAAGATCGTGCCGAGCATCGAGTACAGGTAGCCCAGTTGACTGTGGTTGATCTGGAACACCTCCAGCATGGTGGTCTGGTAGACCTGGCGCAGGTAAAGAATCGGGTAGATCGCCCCGGCGGCCAGCACCAGCAACATCAATTGGAAGTAGCGACTGGCAGTGTCGCTTTTTGCCGCGGACACGGCATCGAAACCCTGGGCAACGGGTGCAGGCTTGGACATCTTGATGACCTCGGGCACCCGCTGTGCAGGTGCCCTGATAATTGTTTTTATTAAGGGGGCAGCCGGTATTCGTGGATCAGTACTTCATGACCACCAGACGGGTCTGGGTGAACTCAAGCATCCCGTGCTTACCGTCATCACCGCCCAGCCCTGAGCGTTTCCAGCCGGCGTGGAAACCCTGATACGGGTCCGCCGGGGTGCGATTGACGTACAACTCGCCGGCTTCGATGGCATTCGCCACCTTCATCGCCGTGCGGTAGTTTTCGGTGTAGAGCACCGACGACAGGCCGAACTGATGGTCGTTGGCCAGCGCCAGGGCCTCGTCGATGTCGCGGTACTTGAGCACCGGCAGCACCGGGCCGAAGATTTCTTCCTGGATGATCTCCATGTCCTGGCGGCAGCCGCTGAGCAAGGTCGGCGGGTAGAAATGGCCCGGGCCCTCGGGCAGCACACCGCCGGTTTCCAGTACAGCACCGGCGGCCACGGCGCGCTCGACCATGGCGTGGATATTCTGTTGTGCACTGGCGTTGACCAGTGGGCCCATCAGGGCGGCGTCGGTGGAGCGGTCGCCGAACTTCACGGCGCTGATTTTGGCCTTCAGCAGCGCGAGAAATTGTTCATAGACGCTTTCGTGCACGTACACCCGTTCCACGGCCGTGCACAACTGGCCACAGTGAGTGGTCTTGGAGGCGACGATGGCGCTGGCAGCTTGTTCCAGGTCGGCGTCGGCCTCAATGATCGCCGGGGTCTTGCCGCCCAATTCCAGCGACGGCTTGGCGATATTGGCCTTGCAGTAGTCCAGCACGATGCGACCGGCATTCACGCTGCCGGTGAGGGTAATCAGGCCAACCGCCTTGTGGGTGCAGACGCTGGCGGCGGTGGCATGGTCCATGGTGAGGATGTTGATCACACCGGCGGGAATCCCGGCCTTGACCACCGCACGCGCGATTTCAAACGCCGACAGCGGCGTATTGTTGCTCGGGCGCACCACCACGGTATTGCCGGCGATCAATGCCGGGGCAATCTTGCGCAGCAGCGTGTAGACCGGGTAGTTGAACGGAATCAGGCAGGCCACCACGCCAATCGGCTCGCGTTGCAGGAACAGGTTTTCGTCCGGGGTATCGCTGGGGATGATCTCGCCCTCGATACGTCGCGCCCATTCGGCGTGGTAACGGGTGATCTGCGCGGCGTAGCGAGCTTCGTTGCTGGCGTCGCTCACGCTTTTGCCGGATTCGCCGGCCAAGGCGGTGCCGATGGCCTCAGCGCAGGCATCGAGTGCATCGGCAAACGCACGCAGGTGTTCGGCGCGTTCGATACTGGTGAGTTTGCCCCAGGTTTTCTGCGCGAGGGCGGCAGCATCGACGGCGGCGATCGCCTCCTCGGGCGTGGCGGCACTGACATGGCCGACCAGGGTTTGCGTGGCGGGGTTATAGACGGCGATCAAGGCATCGCTGGCCGGTTCGACAAAAAGACCGTTGAAAAAATTGCGCTGGAGTTGCATGTGGTTTGCCCAACGTTGTTGTTATCCGAGTGACATGCAGTTTTGTCATCGGCCAGCCGTTGGACAAACGATTTATTGCGGGGAGTAACCTGCAAAAAACGCAGGTTAGTCGGTTTTGCCCCTCATAGACCGCGGCTGCGCAGCCACTGCAGAAAGCCCTTCTTGACCGGCACCACCGGTGCCTCCTGGGTCAGGGCCTGCGCGGCGTGCAGGCGGAAATCCAGCAGGGTCTTCATGGCTTCGCTGATGTCGTGCCGCGCATCCAGGCACGGCTTCAAATATTCCTTCTCGATGCGGTACAGCGTACAAAAGGTCTTGGCGGAAAAATCCGCCAGCGTCGCCTCATCCGACAGGATCCCCGCCTCGCCGATCACCTCGCCCGGCCCCATGCGCCCCGCTTCGAACTTATGCCCGGCCTTGCTCAGCATCACCGAGACGACACCCGACTCGACGATAAACAAATGGTCGCTGACCTCCCCCGCCGGCAGGATCATCTCGCCCGCACGATAGGTGTGCAGGGTCATGTTTTGGCTGAACGTGTCTTTCTCTTCCTGGCGCAGGGTCGAGAAAATCGACGAACGCTCCAGCAACGCCCGTGCGGCGGACATCGCCGGCGGCGCGCCGCTTTCGGTGGCCGACAGCAAACCCACGCCCGCCGCTTGCAAGTGGCGGAATGCGAGGTCGTACAGCTGGTTACGCACCTCACGCTTAAGGGGCATGGCGGGCACGAACCCGCTGATTTCATACTCCACCCCGCCACTGGCCGAGGTCTTGAACGCCACGCTGGGTGCCGGTTTGGCCAACAGCGGCCGGCAACCCTGCATCGCCCGCTCCAGCGCCTCGATAACGGTTTGCGGACGCGCATGGGGGCTGACCTGCACGCTGATCGCCAGGCCGAACATATCCGCCGGGCGCGAGAAGTTGATGATCTTGGCCTTGGCCGCGAGGGAGTTGGGAATCACCGCCATGCTGCCCTGGGAGGTCTGCAGGCGAGTGGCGCGCCAGTCGATGTCCGTGACCCGACCTTCGGTGCCGTCGATGGAGATCCAGTCATCGAGCTGATAGGGCTTGGTGGTGTTGAGTACGATCCCGGAAAACACATCACTCAAGGTGCTTTGCAACGCCAGGCCAACGATGATCGCCACCGCGCCGGAGGTGGCCAGCACGCCCTTGACCGGCAGGTCGAGCACATAGGCCATGGCGGCGATGATCGCGATCAGGAAAATCACCGCGCCCATCAAGTCCTGCAACAGCCGCCCGGTGTGGCCGACCCGCTGCATCATCAACGCGCCGAGCAATACCGTGAGGGTGCGCGCAGCGAACAGCCACCAGCCGATCTGCAAGGCCGTGGCGGCCATGTGCAAGGCGGTGTTGTCGGCATACGGCGCAAGTTGCATGGGGTTCATGCCGTCGTTGAACAGCACGGCACTGAACACCGCAAAGATCGCCAACCGCGCCGCGAGCTTCCAGGTGGCAAGGTTGGCGGAAATCAGACGCCACACGGCGATGTCGATAAAGATCAGCGCCAGGGCGCACAGCATCGGGTGATCAGCGATAAATGAGGGCATCCAGGCGACTCCAGGGCGAATGACCGGAAGATCGCATGAAATGGGCACGCAGGAAACAAAATGTGGGAGCTGGCTTGCCTGCGATGCAGACGCCTCGGTGTATTAGCTACCCCGCGCCGATGCTATCGCAGGCAAGCCAGCGCCCACAGGGTTTTGCGGCGAACCGGTCAGGCGTGCATCTGCCCGAACTGCCCCGAGTGGAAGTCGGCAAACGCCTGATGGATCTCCTGCTCGGTGTTCATCACAAACGGGCCGTGGCCGACGATGGGCTCGTCGATGGGTGCGCCGCTGAGCAACAGCACCTTGGCGTCGTCACTGGCCTGCAGGGTCAGTTGCTCGCCATCGCGCTCAAACAGCGCCAGTTGGCCTGGGCGCGCCAGTTCTTCGCCATTGACCCGTACCGCACCGCTCAGAATCACCAGCGCGGTATTGCGACCCGCGTGCAGGTCCAGCGTCAACGGTTTGCCGGCATTAAGGCGCAGGTCCCACACGTCAATCGGCGTAAAGGTGCGCGCAGGCCCCCGAGTACCGGCGAACTCACCGGCGATCAGCCGCAGGTGCCCGGCATCGTTGGCCAATGGCAGCACGGGGATATCGCCGTCAACGATAGTCTGGTAGCCCGCCTCGGCCATTTTGTCTTTAGCCGGCAAGTTGACCCACAGTTGCACCATTTCCATGACCCCGCCGCTGCGGGCGAAGTCTGCGGAATGGAATTCTTCGTGAATGATGCCCTTGGCGGCGGTCATCCATTGCACATCGCCGGGGCCGATCTTGCCGCCCGCGCCAGTGGAATCGCGGTGTTCGACTTCGCCGTCGTACACAATCGTCACGGTTTCAAAACCGCGATGCGGGTGCTGGCCGACGCCGCGGCGCTGCTCGGTGGGGGTGAAATCGGCCGGGCCCGCGTGGTCCAGCAGCAAGAATGGGCTGATGTGCTTGCCCATCGAGTCGTAGGAAAACAGCGTGCGCACCGGGAAGCCGTCGCCGACCCAATGGGCGCGGGGGCTGGTATAGATGCCGATGAGTTTTTTCATGGTGGTCCTCCAAAGTGCATACACCTTAATTCTCGCAACAATTTGGCGCTAGACGGCAAAAACAGCATTGAGCGTTCCACTGATAGGACGGTATACCGCAGCATCGCCACAAAAACAGCGTTAATGATAATGACTCGTAGTAATATCTGCCCCTCTCCTGCTCAACCTTCCGAGGGCTGCAATGCCGTTTGCCCCTGCGCCTGTCGCACCGCGTGTACTGGTGGTGGATGACCACCGCAAAATCCGCGAACCCTTGGCCACTTATCTGCGGCGCCACACCTTTGAGGTGCGCACCGCCGAAGACGCGGCCGGCATGTGGCAACTGCTCAAGGCCCAGGCGTTTGATGTGGTGGTGCTCGACGTACTGCTGCCGGATGGCGATGGCTTTGAGTTGTGCAACCAGTTGCACCGGCGCAGCAATACCCCGGTGATCCTGCTGACCGCCCGCGACTCCGCCGCCGACCGCGTGCGGGGCCTGGACCTGGGCGCGGACGACTACATCACCAAGCCCTTCGAGCCCCGCGAGCTGGTGGCACGTATCAACAGCGTGCTGCGCCGCCAGGGCCGCACTAGCGGCCCTACCGCGACTGCCTGCGGCGCACGCGCCTATCAATTTGCCGGCTGGCATTTCAGCGTCAGCCGCGCCACCTTGCACCGCGACGCCGGCGCGCCGATCCAGCTCAGCACCGCCGAAAGCCGCCTGCTGCAAGTGTTCCTCACACACCCCAACACACTGCTGCCCCGTGAGCGCCTGATCGACCTGACCGCGGCTGCCGACAGCGACGTCAGCGACCGCGCCATCGACCGCCAGGTCAGCCGGCTGCGGCGCAAACTGGCCCAGGACGAAGCAGCGCCGGACCTGCTGCGCACCATCTGGGGCGGCGGTTACCTGCTGGCGGCCGAGGTCAATGAATGCACGCCCTGAGCCGGCTGTGGCCACGCACGCTCGTACGCCAATTGAGCCTGTTGCTGCTGCTGGCACTGTTGGCGTCGAATGCCATTGCGATGTTGTTTCTGCAGCGCACCGGTAGCCTGATCCATCCGTTGTCCCGTAGCTTCAGCCTGGAACGTTTGAACACTGCACACCACACGGCGATGGACCTGACCCCGGCGGAAACCGAGCACCTGCTGGCCGCCATGAGCACCGATGACACGCGCTTCTGGATTGCCTCGACGCCGGAAGTGGCACCGTTTGAGCTGCGCCCGGAGGAGCAGCGGCTGGCCAACGAGCTGCGCCACCAACTGCGACTGGATAACGCTGCCTCGATTGGCATGCAACTGGAGCGCATCAGCGGCGCCGACGCCCGCGCCCATGTGTTTAGCCCCGCCGGTTGGGCACCGTTGCGCCTGCGCAGTAGCGTGGCACTGCCGGGCGGCCGGTTCCTCAACGCGGTGCAATATCCCGCCGGTGCCTATGAATGGGGCCGCGTACTCGCCTACAGCCTGCCGGTGACCACGCTGCCGGTGCTGCTGATCGTGATGTTTTTTATCGCCCGCGTGGTGCGCCCGGTAAAAACCCTGGCCCAGGCCACCGAGCGCGTGAGCCGCGGTGAATGGATCGCCCCGCTGCCCGAACGCGGCCCCCAGGAAGCACGCGACCTGACTGGCGCCTTCAACACCATGCAGGCCAGCCTGGCGCGGCATGTCGAAGGGCGCACGCGGATGCTCGCAGCGGTCAGCCATGACCTGAATACACCGATCACCGAACTGCGCCTGCAAGTGGAATTGCTGGAACCTGGCACGGCTCGCGATGACATGCTCGAAAGCCTCGCGGAACTGAGTGCAATGGTGCGCGAGACCCTGAACTTCGTGCGCGATGACGCCGTGCAGGAGCCCACCGTCACGGTCTCGCTGAGCGGCCTGCTGGATGACCTGGCCAAGCGTTACCAGCGCCTGCAGCAGCCCGTGATCTGGCAAGGCGCGCCGTCGCTGCTGTTGACCTGTCGCCCGCTGGCCCTCAAACGCGCGTTGACCAACCTGATCGACAACGCCCTGCACCATGCCGGCGATGCCAGCCTTTGCTTGACGCGCCAGGAGGATGGCTGGCTGCGCATCGAAATTCTCGACCACGGCCAGGGCCTGCCCGAAGACTGGTTGAGCAAAGTCTTCGAACCGTTCGTGCAACGCGGCGTCAGCGATGGCGGCGTGGGGCTGGGCCTGGCGATTGCACGCTCGTGCATCCAGGCCCATGGCGGCGAACTGGTACTGGAGAATCGCCCACCGGCCGGCCTGTGCGCAGTGGTGCGATTGCCGGCGGCGCTTTAGAAGTTCAGTGTGGCGCCCATCCACAGCGTGCGACCGTAGTTCACCGTGCCGTAGGTTTCATCGTCCAGGCGCTTGTCGGTGAGGTTATTGAGGGAAGCGTTGAGGGTCAGCGAATCGCTCACATCATAGGAGCCGCCGAGATCGGCCGTGGTGTAGCCCGGGGCCGGTTCGTCGGTGAGGGTGTTGCCGGTTTCTTCACCGTAGTAACTCAGCGATGCCCAGGCTTGGGTGCGGTCGTTGATCGCCCATTCGGTACGCAGATTGGCCTTTTGTTCTGGGGTAAGCGCCAGGGGTGCGCCTTTGTTGGCACCGCTTTTCTGCTCGGAGTCGGTGTAGGTGTAGTTGGCCTTGAGCAGCACGCTGGGGTTGATGTCCCATTGGCCATTGAGCTCCACACCCTGGATGATCGCCTGGTCGACGTTGACCCGCTCCATGATGGTGTAGCCGTTCCAGCGCCGGTCGGTGGTGACGGTGGAGAGCTTGTCCTGGAAGTCGTTGTAGAACAGCGTCACGCCGCCTGAGAGGTCGCCGCGGTTGCTCCACAACGCAGAGACTTCATAGTTGGTGCTGGTTTCAGGCTTGAGGTCGGGGTTGCCGAACATCACGAAACGATTGCGGCGCAGGTAGGCGTAGTCCTCGACCACGGCGCGCAGTTCCGGGGCCTTGAAGCCACGAGCGATACCGCCTTTGAACGTCCACTGTTCAGTGGCGCGCCATACCCCGTAGACACGCGGGCTGAGGTGAGCGCCGTATTCTTCGTGCTCATCCAGGCGCAGGCCGGTGGTCAGGGCGAAGCTGTCGGTGACTGACCATTCGTTTTCGGCGAACAAGGCTTTTTGCACCACCGAGAAGGTGTAGTCGACGCGGTCACCCAGGCCCTGGTTCCAGTCGGTCAACTCGCTTTTGTTCCACTGCAGGCCCACGGTGCTGACGTTATGGGCGGTGGGCACCACCAGTTTGGCGTCGAACACGCTGTTCTTGATTTGCGGTTTGCGCCCGTAGATATCGGTTTGCGCCGGGGTGGCCTTGCCTTCGCGGCTGGAGGTCTCCTGGGACAGGGCGACGTCGGAGGTGGCCCAACCCCAGCGGCCTTGATGGGACAGCGACCAGTGATCGCGGTTGTTTTCCTGCTCGCGGGTGGCCCAGTTGGCGCTGGTGCCGTCACCGTTTTTCAGGCGTGTGGCGCCCGCTTCCAGCAGGATGTCGTGGTCAATGGTCGGGGTGAAGGCCAGGCGTGCGGTGAGGTCGCGATGGTCGGCCTGGCTGAATCCGTTGGTCTGTTCGATATCGTCATCGGCCTGGCGATCCAGGTAACGGCCCCACACCTGCAAACCCAGCCACTCTTCCTTGAGCGGGCCGCTGAGGTAGAACTGGGTCTGTCGCGCATTGCCCTGGTCACTGTGCTGGCGGGCCGAGTAGTCATAGCCGATCGAACCACCCCAGGTCGGCGAGACCTTGCGCGTGATCACGTTGATCACCCCACCGATGGCATCCGAACCGTACAGCGAGGACATCGGCCCGCGCACCACTTCAATCCGCTCGATGGCGGCGGCCGGCGGCACGAAGCTCTGTTCGTAGCCACTGTTGCCGTTGACCCGCGATTCGCGGGCACTCTGGCGTTTGCCGTCGACCATGATCAGCGTGTAGTCGGCCGGCATACCACGGATGGAAATATCGGTTTCATTCGCCCCGCCGTTAACGGTCACGCCTTCCACGTCACGCACCGCGTCGCCAAGGTCACGGTAGGATTTACGGCGCAACGCTTCGCCATCTATCACCGTGACGGAGGCCGGCGCGTCTTCCACGCTTTGGGCAAAGCCGGAAGCCGTCACCACCACATCATTGAGCGCCAACGGCTCGTCGGCGTGCGCGCTGAAGCTGCCGGCAACAAGCAGGGCCAAGGGTGTGAAGCGAAAAGCAGGAAGCATGGGCGTGGACCTTAGGATTGGACTCAAAAGAGAATCGTAATCATCTGGCCCTGAATAACTTGGACAAAGTGTGACAACTCAAGCCGTCGGTCAAGCAACCGGCACCCAGGTCGAGCGCCGCTCACGCAGCAGATGAAACGCGACGAAGGCCGTCACCGCAAAACACGCCTGGATGATGATCATCGGCGTGGCACTGCCATCGCGCAGATGGCTTAACAACAAGCCGCTGCAGGTGGCACCGAACATCTGCGCAAAACCCATCAACCCCGCCGCCAGGCCGGCGCGATGTGCATTGGGCATGACCCCGCCCGTGACCGAACCGGGCAGCACCAGGCCGCCGCCCAGGGTCGCCAGGGCAATCGGAATATCCAGCCCCAGCACCGACAGGCCGAACAGCTCATAAATAACCAGCGCCGAAATCCCGCCAACCGCTACCAGCGTCACGCCCATCGCCACAATCCGCTGCGGCCCCAGGCGCAGGATGTTGCGCCGGGTATAGGTGGAACCGACGATCAGCATCGACACGATCACACCAAAATTGATGCCGTACTCGAGGCTGCTGAAGCCCAGCAGGTTGATAAACACCGCCGATGAACCCGCGATCACCGCAAACATGGCGCCATAGGTGCACGCCAGGGCCACGGCGAACGCCCGGTATTGGCGGCCCTTGAGCAAGTCCAGGTATTGCCCGCCGAGGGTACGCCAGTGGCCTGCCTTGGGGTCGAGGTAGTGATTGCTCTCGCGAAAAAACAGCAGCGCCAGCAGCCACACCACGCTGCCGATGACCAGCGCCAGGATGATCGGCGCATGCCAGCCGAACAGTTTGATCAGCAGCCCACCGATCATCGGCGCGACAACAATCGCGTAGAGCATGCCGATCATGGTCAGCGCCAGTGCCGGCCCCGCCTCAGCCTTCCACACATCGCGCACCACGGTGCGCGCCAGTACCAGTGCGGCGCAGGCGCCCAAGCCTTGCACCACGCGGGCGGCGATAAATTGCTGAATATCGCTGACCAGCAGCATCGACAGGGTCGCCAGTACATACAGCGCCAGGCCGCCGATCAGCACCGGGCGCCGGCCGATACGGTCCGACAGCGGCCCGAACACCAACTGGCCCAGGCCGAATGCGGCGACAAACGCCGACAACGCCAGCAACGCCGACCCCGGCGGCGCAATCAGTGCCTGTTCGATGGCGCCGAGGCCGGGGATCAGCAACTGGGTTGAGACTTCACCCAAGGCGGTCAGGGCAACCAGTAAAAACAGCAAGCTGCGCGAAGGTAAAGGGGCGTTTGCCATGGGGATTATCCGGGGGCTGGATTAATTTATATTTCGACCATAATATGAGTTAAATATTATGTCCATAATTTTCCACTCAATGGTAACCCCCTCTGGAGCCCGCCATGCCCCCTCTCCCCCTGCGTCTTCTCACGCCCCTGGCCCTGTTGATCATCCTCAGCGGCTGCAACAGCAAGGCGGATACCGCCGCCGACGTCCCGCAACCGCGCCCGGTGCTCGCCGCCAACGTCGAAGCCGCCGGCACCCAGCAAAGCGCCTACACCGGCGTGGTGGCTGCACGCACCGAAAGCGATTTGGGCTTCCGGGTCAGCGGCAAAGTCATCGAGCGCAAGGTCGACCCCGGCCAGCACGTCTCCCGAGGCGACACCTTGCTGGTGCTGGATATCGGCGACTTCGAACTGGCCCTGCGCTCGGCGAAAAACCGGGTTAATGCGGCCCAGGCGCAACTGCGGCAACGCCGTGATGACGAAAACCGCTACCAGCGCCTGGCAAGTACCGGTGCGGTGTCACGGCAAATCTTCGACCAGTCGGCCACCAACCTGCGCGTCGCCGAAGCTGAACTGGCCTCGGCGCAGTCCGACGCCAGCCAGATTGAAAACCGCCGCACCTATTCGGTGCTCAAGGCCGATGGCGACGGCATCATCACCGATGTACGGGTGGATCGTGGGCAAGTGGTCGCCGAGGGGCAAATCGTCGCCCGCCTGGCCCATGACGGCGCCCGCGAGGCCGTCGTCAACCTGCCGGAAAACCAGCGCGATCAAGCCGCGCAAAAAGCCTTGGCCTTCCCGTTCGGCGCGCCTGACCAGGCGGTGACAGCGACCCTGCGCGAACTGTCGGCCAGTGCCGACCCTACCACCCGCACCTACCGCGCCCGCTACGTGCTGCATGGCACCGTCGACCGTTTCGCGCTCGGCTCGACCATCACCGTGCGCCTGCAAGGCAACGGCGAGGCCCAGCAGACCCGCGTGCCCATCGGCGCGTTGCAGGACGCCGGGCAAGGCCCCGGCGTGTGGGTGATCGGCACTGATGACAAGGTCAGCTTCGCCCCCGTCAAGGTCGCCAGCCTGGGCCAGGAAGACGCCCTGCTCGACAGCGGTGTAAGCCCCGGCCAAACCATCGTTGCCCTCGGCGCGCACCTGTTGCACAGCGGTGACGCGGTACGCCTGCTGCCCGCCCAAGTGCTGGCCCTCAACCGCAAACAGGACCACTGAGCATGCGCGGGATCAACCTCTCCGAACTGGCCGTGAAACACCGTGCGGTCACGCTGTTTCTGATTATTGCGATCCTCGCCGCCGGGATCTTCTCGTTCGGCAAACTGGGGCGCGCCGAAGACCCCTCGTTTACCGTCAAGGTCATGACCATCACGGCCGCCTGGCCCGGCGCCACCGCCCAGGAAATGCAAGAGCAAGTCGCCGACCGCCTGGAAAAACGCTTGCAGGAACTGGACTACTACGACCGCGTCGAGACCATCGCCCAGCCGGGCTTTGTGTCGATGCGCATGACCTACAAGGAGTCCACCCGCCCCAGCGAAATCCAGGACCTGTTCTACCAGACCCGCAAAAAACTCAGCGACGAAGCCGCGAAACTGCCCAAGGGCGTGATCGGGCCGTTCTTCAACGATGAATATTCCGATGTGTACTTTGCCCTGTACGCCCTGGAAGCCGAGCACCTGCCCCACCGGCAACAGGTGCAGATGGCCGAAGAACTGCGCCAGGGTTTGCTCAACCTGCCCGGGGTGAAGAAGGTCAATATCCTCGGCGAGCAGGCGCAGCGGATCTTTGTCGAGTTCTCGTACGAACGCCTCGCCACCCTGGGCATCAAGCCGGATCAGATCTTCGCCGCCCTCGCTGCACAAAACGCCGTGGCACCCTCGGGGTTTGTGGAAACGGCCGGTGCGCGGGCCTATATCCGAGTCGATGGCGCTTTCGACAGCCTGTCGCTGATCGAAAACGTGCCCCTGGAAGCCAATGGCCGGGTGCTGCGTATCGCTGATGTGGCCAGCGTCAGCCGGGGCTATGAAGACCCGCCCAGCTATCGCATTCGCCACCAGGGCGACCCGGCGCTGATGCTCGGCGTGATCATGGAGAAGCGCTGGAACGGCCTGGAACTGGACAAGAGTCTCAAGGCCCAGGAGGCCAGAATCCAGGCCGACCTGCCGCTGGGTGTGAACTTCGCCAAGGTCTCCGACCAGGCGAAAAACATCAGCCTGGCGGTGAATGAATTCATGTTGAAATTCTTCGTGGCCCTGGCGGTGGTGATGCTCATCAGCCTGTTGGCCCTGGGCTTTCGCGTTGGGCTGGTGGTGGCTGCGGCGGTGCCGCTGACCCTGTCCGTGGTATTTGTGATCATGTTGCTCACCGGGCGTGAGTTCGACCGCATCACGCTTGGCGCACTGATCATTTCCCTGGGCCTGCTGGTGGATGACGCGATCATCGCCATCGAAATGATGGTGGTCAAACTGGAGGAAGGTTTTGATCGAATCCACGCTGCCACCTTTGCCTGGAGCTCCACCGCCGCGCCGATGCTGACCGGTACGCTGGTGACCATCATCGGTTTTCTGCCGGTAGGCTTCGCACGTTCGGGCGCCGGGGAATATGCCGGCAATATTTTCTGGATCGTCGGCTTTGCGCTGATCTCATCCTGGCTGGTGGCGGTGGTGTTTACGCCGTACCTCGGCGTCAAGCTGTTGCCGCAGATCAAACCGGTGCCCGGTGGCCACGATGCTATCTACGCCGGGCGCTATTACCAGAAATTGCGCAACCTGGTGCAAGCCTGCGTGCGCAGGCGTTGGCTGGTGACCGGGCTGGTGGTCACGGCGTTTGTCGTGTGTGTGCTGGGCATGGGCGTGGTGAAGAAGCAGTTTTTCCCCAACTCCGACCGTTCCGAGCTGATTCTTGAGGTGTATATGCCGCCCGGTAGCGCCTTCAAAAGCACCGAGGCGGTGGCGGCGCAGCTGGAAAAGGCGCTGCTGCAAGAGCCGCAAACCAGCATGGTCGACACCTACGTGGGCGGCGGCGCGCCTCGCTTTTTCCTGTCGCTGAACCCCGAGTTACCGGACCCGGCGTTTGCCAAGTTGATCGTGCAGACACCTGACTCCCATGCCCGCGACGCGCTGAAACTGCGCATGCGTGAGCGGATTGCTGCGGGTGAATTCCCGGCGGCGCGGGTGCGGGTTACGCAGTTGCTGTTCGGGCCGCCAGTGCCGTTCCCGGTGGTGTTCCGTGTTTCCGGGCCGAATGTGGATGTGCTGCGCAGCCTGTCCGAAGACGTGCGTCGCGTAGTCGCCGCCAACCGCCTGACCAAGGATGCTTTCCTGGATTGGGGCGAGCGCACCAGCGGCTATCGCCTGGTGCTGGATCAGGACCGCCTGCGCCTGCTGGGTTTTACCCCCAACGAGGTCAAATCCCAGCTCAATGCCTTGCTCAGCGGCAACCCGATCACCGAAGTGCGCGAAGGCAACCGCACCGTGTCCGTGGTCGCCCGCGCCCAGGGCGACCAGCGCGAAAACCTCGGCAACCTGAACAATATGACCCTCACCAACAGCGCCGGCACCTCGGTGCCGCTGGCCCAGGTCGGGCACTTCCAGGCGGTAATGGAGGAGCCGATCCTCAAGCGTCGCAACCGTGCAACTACCGTGGAAGTACGCGCCGACATCATCGACGGCGTACAACCGCCCGACGTGGAAATGGCGGTTTACAAAGACCTGCAACCGCTGATCGGCAAACTGCCGGCCGGTTACCAGATCGAAATCGGCGGCCCGGTGGAAGAAAGCGCCAAGGCCAACGTGGCCCTGGCGGCGCTGTTCCCGATCATGATCCTGCTGACCCTCACGGTGATCATGTTCCAGGTGCGCTCGTTCGGCGTGATGTTCATGGTGTTCGCCACCGCGCCCCTGGGCTTGATCGGCGCGGTGCCGACCTTGTTGCTGTTCAACCAGCCATTCGGGTTTAACGCGATTTTGGGCTTGATCGGGATTGGCGGCATTCTGATGCGCAACACGCTGATCTTTACCGACCAGATTCGCCAGAACCAGGACCACGGCATGGCGATCCACGAGGCAATCATCGAAGCCACCGTACGGCGCGCACGGCCGGTGATATTGACCGCACTCGCGGCGGCGCTGGCGTTTATTCCGTTGACGCTGTCGGTGTTCTGGTCGTCCCTGGCCTATGTGCTGATTGGCGGGGTGCTGGTGGGTACGGTGTTGACGCTGCTGTTCCTGCCGGCGCTGTGCAGTTTGGTGCTTGGACGGGAGCGCACGAAAAATGCCGAAACCTCCCACATCACTGCCGGATAAGCACTACAGATAACCCTTAAAAACCTCTGCAAAGTCCTCGCATGATCACACAGTGCGAGGGATTGCAGATGGCGTTATTTGTAGGGGCCAAGTCTTGAACCCGGCCATTGGCAGGCTGGCCCTGACCCCAATGGACGTAGACACGGTCGACGTTGAAGTTGTCTTCCGTGATTTCCGAGAATGCCTGAACACCTTTGACGACTGGGCGGAAAGCTTCTGGAGCCTTTCGGCGCTGGAGGTTGAGCAGGTGTTCAAGGTGGGGGATGAGGTGGCGCTGGTCGCGCCAGTCTCCGCCAAAAAGCCCAGTAGCACCGTGGCCGTGTGCAAAGCCCAGGGCTCGTTGACCCTGGTGCATATGTTCGAAAGCACGCAGTTCGTGCCGATCGGCAACACGCCGGTGATGTTGCAAGCCATTGCAGCGGATGGCAGCCCGCTGGGTGCGCCCCTCCATCACACCATCGGCCCCAGCGGCATTCTTGAAATCACGGAATGCACCCGCGACCAGCAGTACCAAGTCACCTTCTATCCCACGGTTTCCAAGGATCACGTCAAGGCGCTGTACGCGTCTTATCAGTCAGTGATCCTGGACTTGGAAGTGCGCCTGCGCCAGGAGTGGACCCATAGTTTCAAGGACCAATGGAAAGACTACACCGACGCTACCCCGCTTGATCGTCGCAGAGTGCTGGAAACGGCGTTTCTCAGCGGCATGGGCAAAGCGCTTTACAACCTGTGGGACAACCTAACGCAGCTGTGTGAGCTGCTGGCGGACATCAAGCCCAACAGCGAGAAGTTGCTGCAATACATCTCCCAAACCGAACTTGATGAGCTGCTGAAGCTGGGCAACGACCAGATCGCTCACGGCTTGCTGATGCTCAGCGATGAACCGCTGTTGTTTATCTATGTGTCGGCGGTGGTCAGCTGGATACGGATGCTGCCGCCGCCACAGATGAATGAGCTGATGGGGGAAATCACCGGCGAAGTATTGATCAATCTGCTGCTGATCTGGGCGACGGCAGGTATGGGTGTGGCGGTGCGCCTGGGTACTCAGGTGCTGGACCATAGCAAATCCGGACGTGCGCGGGACCTGCTTGAGATGCTGGCCAAACAGCTTGCAGGGCCTGAATTGAAGCCGCATGTGACAGCGGTTAAACCCTTGCTGCTCGGCAGTGCGGCCACACCGATCAAAGCAGTGCCGGCTGCGCAGTTGAAGGCTGGGGAGCAGTTGGTTTCCAACGCGGTGCCGGTGGTGCGCAGCAAGACGCAGCAGACGGTGCTGGTTCGCCAGGAGCATGTCGATGATGTGCCCTCCTCGGGTAAAAACCTCAACGGGGAGTCTGCCGCTCCGGCGGATAAGACGGCCACCAACGGCTGCCCGGTGTCGATGGTCACCGGTGAGGAATTGCTGACCCTGACCGACGGTGTGTTGGACGGGATTTTGCCGTTTGAGTGGACCCGCTTGTATCGCACCAGTGCGGTGGACGTGGAGTGCGGGTTGGGGTTTGGCTGGAGTCATTCGCTGGCGCAGCGGCTTTCTGTCGTGGGCGATTCGGTGGTGTGGGTCGACCACGAAAACCGTAGTACTCAGTTTCCTCTACCAACGGCTTCGCGACCGGCGATCACCAATAGCCTCGCTGAAGCCGCGATCTACCTGGGTGCCGAGCCCGATGAACTGGTGCTGGCTCAGGCTTCACGCTTCTACCACTTTCGCGATGGTGTGCTGGTCTCGATCAGCGATGCGTATGACAACCGGCTGCGTATTTCGCGGGATTATTCGGGGCGGATCGAGCGGCTGGACAATGGCGTGGGGCGCTCGCTGTTCTTGCGTTATGAGTCTGGTCGCATCGTGGCGGTGGACTACCAGATCCAGCGCGCCAAGGGCCATGAGCCCTTTGAATGGGTGACCGAGTTTTGCATTGTTTCCTACGCCTATGACGTTGCTGGCCGGCTGGTCTCAGCGACCAATGCCGTCGGCGAAAGCGAGGTTTACCGGTACGACGAACAGCACGTCATTTTGGAACGCGGGCTGGCGGGTGGTGCGAGCTTCTTCTGGGAGTGGGAACGCTCTGGCAAGGCGGCACGCTGTGTCCGGCACTGGGCCAGTTTTTCGCAGATGGACACGCGCTATGCCTGGAATGACAACGGGCAAGTCACGGTTTTTAACG